>CBDCWP010000038.1:0-294054 GCA_965223505.1 Planctomycetota bacterium | reverse complement strand
AGTGCATGGCCGAGGTGAACGACTTCAGCAGCAAGTGCGCCGGGTGCAATGCCCAGTTCGATTGGAGCGTCGCGCCCGACGAAGCGAGTCCGATCTCCGAATACAGCCTGTCCGCGCTCGAAGACGAGCACCTGCGTGGTCTGGTCTCCGCCATGGGCAAGGAGGCGGCGGCCGCCAACGTCGCGACGGCGTTGTCGATCAGCGTGGAGGCGGCGACGGCGTACCTGGAGACGATCGGTCGCGGGCGCTGCGGGCATTGCGGCGGCACTGGCATCGAGCTCGCGACGCTCGGATCGAAGGACGAGGTGGAGTGCCAGGTCTGCTTCGGCGCCCGCGCCTGCGTCGGATGTGGCGGCGACCGGCGCGTTCGTGTCGGGGACATCAAGGCCGCGCGCGCGTTCGAGGCGTACCTGGCCGACCTGCGCGACATTCGCGGCCGGCTGCCGCTCGACGTTCAGCGCGACGAAGTTCGGCGTCTGACCAAGGCCTTCCTGAAAGACCATGCCGGAACGCGCGAGGCTGCCGGGGTGTTCTATTGGGTGGACTGGAAGCCGAACGCCGCTCACTTCGACGCGGCGCAACCGGCGCCCCTGGCCGTCGAGATCGGCCGCCGCCGCATCGACGAGGTCCTCGACGCGCTTCGCACGGCGACTTCCGACAATTGAGCTTCCGAATCCCCGATCGGACGGCACTCTAGACGCCATGGGGAAGGGCCCCGCCATTCTCGTGCTCGCGATCGCGCTGATCGCGGTCCCGCCCGCCTTCGCCGAGGACGTTCCGGCGCCGGCGCTCGAGGCCTATCAGGCGCTGCGCCGCTCGGACATGCCGCGCGCGCTGGAAGAAAGCCGTCGCGCGATCGACGCGCACGCCGAAAGCGCGGTCGCGTGGCGGGTGCGTGGCTACGTGCTTTCGCAGTCCGGCGACAAGTCGTCCGCGATCACCGCCTACCGGCAGGCACTGCGGCTCGACTCCGGCGACGCCATCGCGCACAACAACCTCGGAACGCTGCTGCTCGACCTCGGCGACGTCGAAGAGGCGCTGCGTTCGTTCGAGCTGGCCGCGACACTGAACGCGAAGTACGCGGACGCGCAGAACAACCGCGGTGTCGCCCTCGAGCGGCTGAACCGCATGCGCGATGCGCGCCAGGCCTACGAGCGCGCGACGCAGATCGACGGCAACCACGCGGCGGCGCACAACAACCTCGGCGCCGTGCAGCTCAAGAACGGCGAGGTCGACGCCGCGGCGGCGTCATTTGCGCGCGCGGCCGAGCTGGACTCGAACTTCGGTGCGCCGGTGCTCAACCTCGCGTTGCTCTCGGATCCCGATCTGAACGACGAGAAGACCTATCAACGTCTTCAGGAGCTCGCCCAGCGGCCCGGCGCGTCGATCGACATTCGCGTGCGCGCCCTGTCGGCCAAGGCGACGCGCGCGGCCGCGGCGCGGCGCTGGGAAGACGCCCGCACCCTGTATCTGCGCGCGCTGAAGATGCGGCCGGACGCCTCCGCCATCCTGAACAACCTCGCCGTCGTGGAAGACCAGCTCGGCATGGACCGCGACGCGCTCATGCACCTCGCCGCCGCGATGCGAAGCAATCCCGACCTGCGTGTCGCCGAGAACAACATCGGAATCGTGCACGTTCACCGGGGCGACATGGAACGCGCGATCGCGGTGTTCGAAGAGATCATCCGGGCCGACCCGCGCTTTCACCGCGCGCACTACAACCTCGGCGTGATCTACGCCTCGCAGGGCCGCATGCAGGAGGCGCGGCATGCGTTTCGTCAGGCGGCGCGCCTCGCGCCCAAGGACGCAGCCGTCCGATACAACCTCGGGCTGCTCGCCCGCGAGGGCGGCGGCAACATCGCCGCGGAGAAGCGTGCGTACGAAGAGGCGCTCGCGCTCGACGACTCTCTCGCCGAAGCGCACCTGGCGCTCGGCGCCCTCCTGGCCGACCCGGACACCCCCGCCGCGCTGCGCGACGCCGCCGGGGCGCGCCGTCACCTGAAGCGCTTCCTCGAGATCGCGCCGGCGTCCGACGAAGACGGTCGCACCCAAGCCGAGTCGTGGCTCCAGTGGCTCGACGAACAGAAGTAGCGCACGCGCGCCGCGGGTCATCTGAGACCGCGACACATCCAGACGACCACGCCGGCCGGTCGAAACACCGTGGCCTTCATGCGAATCGGCGGAACGTCGGGCCGGGGCGCGTCGAGCCGCACCTGTGTGCCCGATCGCTGTAGCGTTCGAACCAGATCGCTGCCGCCGTGGGTGAACGCGACGAGGTCGCCGCTCTTCGGCTCGGCCAGCGGATCGATCAGCAGGTCGTCACCGGTTTCGATGCGCGGGAAGTAGTCGTCGCCGGACACACGCCAGAGGAACGCCTTCTCGTGCCACAGCTGCGGGTCGACGACCAGCCAGTCGACCGGTTCTTCGCCGCGGGCCAGGTCGGCGTAGACCGGCAGCGGCGGCGTCTTGTCCGAGCTCGGCTTGCGCCGCGAGCGGGCCGCCTCGCCCTTTTCCCTTGCGGGCGCACCCTTCGACAGCACCTCGGGCAGGACCTTGGCGAGCATCTCCCGTTCGTCGGGCGAGGCGTCCTCGAGCAACTGCGACGACTTGGACTCGGCTTCGTCGAGGTCGCGCACCGTGCGCGCCCGTCCGAGCAGACGGCCGACGAGGGTGCGCTGGCCGGGCGAGAGATCGAGGAAGTCGCCGAACGGGTTGCCGTGGCCGTGGCGCTGCGCGATGTGAAACAACGTCGTCGTCAGGATGCGGTCCCGCGTCCGGGCGACGGCGCCCTTCTCCTCGTCGATTTCCTCCAGGCGCTGCCGAATGGGGGCGGGGGAGCGCTCGACGGCAGCGAGCTCCTGCATGTGCTTCTCGGAGAGGTTGAGTACCTTGGAGAGCCGCGTGATGACCTTGGGCCGCGGCGGCGGCTTGCGCTCCGACTCCAGCATGGAGATGTAGGAGCCTGTTAGCCCCGCCTTCTTGCCGAGCGCCACCTGGGAAAGGCCGGCGCGCTTGCGGGCGCGCTTCAGGGCGGCGGCGAATTTCGACTTGGGCACGCCGTGATCCTACGCGCGATCCCGACGATTGACTTTCTGGAAAGTTACCAGGAATGTGAACTTGACTAACTAGTTAGTTTCGATAGAGTGGGGGCTACCGGGGCACGGGCGCTCGAATGGTTCGAGTGGTCCTGGTCGCGGGAAGATCTGGTCACCACCCACTAGGCTCAGGCCAAGACGGAGGTAAGCGGGAACAGGGCGCGAGGCCGAACGGGAACGGGTCGGACGGGCCTTTTTTCCTGAACCCCGCCAGGTGCTTTCCACTGGGGCTCCGATCCTCGCGAGGGTCGGGGCCTCCTTTTGATTCGTGGCGCGTGCAGGCAGCTGACGATGGGGCGGAATCTGGCGGAATGCGAGCCGCAGCGCACGTGGAATTGCGCGCCTGGCCATGCAACGACGAAACGAAACCGCGAGATTCAGGGCCCAGCGCTCAACCGAGCGCGATTCGATCCGACTCCAAGGGGAGCGGGCCTCGACGGGCACGCGATTTGGACCAGCTTCCGCCGCGAGGTCATCCTCCTGTGTGTGGCGTGCCCGCCCGGGCGCGCTCGCGGGTGAACCTCATCCAAACTTTGTGGCGGAAGTAGGGAAACGTTTCGCTTTGTGGCTCGTCCAATGAGGTGAGCCCCTGACACGAGGGGTAGCGTGCATACACTGGCGGCGGCGGTGGCCATTCCGTGGGGGCGGAATCAAGTGACGGACACGAATCGATCAAGGGGGGGCTGCGCGCACTGCGGGGCTCCGTCGCATTCCTCGCTGTGCTTGCCCTGCTGACCGGCACGGCGTCGGCCGGCGTGGGCGATTACCGATGCACCGACCCGACGAAGGTCTACTACGGCAACGCCCGCCTGTTCCAGAGACCCGCGATGATCTCCAGTGACGAGGTCTACCGTCACATCCCCGAGTACAAGGAGATCGTCAAGAAGGGGCTCGACGACAAAGACGCTCGCTACCACTTCCTGATGAAGAAGGCCTCGGCCCGCTTCACGGAGGCCGTCAAGCAGACCGCGCGCGATCTCGATCACGACCTGATCGCCGAAGACGGCGCCGTGAGCAAGGCGAAAAAGGAAGCGAAGGACGTTCCCGAGCGAACGGACGAGGTGATCCAGAACCTCAAGTAGCTCCGCGTCTCGAGTCGGAGTCCATCCTTTGCATAGCGTTTTCCGGTGTTCCGCTCTCCTCGTCGCGCTGCTCGCGCCGAACGCGGACGCCGACGAGCCCAAGCGGCCTCCGCCGAAGTGGCACCCACCGACGCGCACCGCCTTCGAGGGCGAGAACCGTGTGCGGCACATCTTTCAGCCCGAGTTTCGGCCCGCGTCCGAGCTGCTCGCCGAGCTCGACGACTGGATGAAGGGGAGGAAGGGGTACGAACAAGGCGTGCTGACCGCGCAGCTGGTGCTGCCGCGCGTCGTTCCGCTGCCGACGGGGCCGCGGCAGAAGCCGGGCGCGCCGGTCCATAGCCGCATCCTTCTCGCCGGACCGCGCCCGCAGCTGGCGGAGGCGCGCAACGTGCTCGCGCGTTTCGATGCGCCGACACGCGGGGTGTCCGTGTCGGTTCTCTTGTCGGAGGTGAGCGCCCACAAGAGCAAGGGCAGCGGTGCCAACCTGCTCTACGACAAGGACGGCGTGGCGAACCCGGGCAGCACGCTCTATCGCGGCACCGCGCTCGACTTCGATCCGGACGCGTATCTCGCGTCGACGGTGACGGGCGTGCGGCCCTTCGAGGGCACCACCCTGACCTTCGGCGACGACAACACCCTCGGCGGATCGTGGGAATGGACGCTGCGCATGCTCTCGAAGCGCGGGGAAGCCCACTTCCTCGGCTGGCCGAACCTGATGTGCGTCGAGGGGCGGCCGGCCGAGATGTCGGCCACCGAGTCGCTTCCGCAGCCCCAGGTGCGTGTGAGCAACGGGAACCCGACGATCGATCTGACGTCGACCCGCGAGGTCGGCGTGCGCCTGCGGGTCACGCCCGTTCGGGTCGCCGACGACCATGCCGTCCTGGATCTCGACCTGTGGTTCCGCATCGCCGAGCCGTCGGAGGAGCCGAACGCGCCCGTCTCGCAGCTCAACCTGCGCAGCCGGCAGGTGACGACGCGTGTGACGGTCAGAGACCGGGAGCCGCTGTTGATCGGCGGACTGCACCTGCGGCGCAACACACGCAACCGTCGCGGCCTGCCGCGCCTCGAGGGCTTGTCCCTGGTCGACGCGCTCCTGTCGGCGCGGGACTCGGAGTGCATCGATACCGAGCTCCTGGTGTTGGTGCGGGCGCGGATCGTGACACCGCGGCCGGCACGCGGCCTGACGACGCTCTCGGACGACAAGCCGCTCGAGAAGCAGCGGCCGCCGTTGCAGCCGTGTTGTGCGGAACCGCTGTCGGAGGTCGAGCGCGAAGCGCGCGGGCCGCACGACCCCTGGCGTGACGGCGAGGACACGTGGCGCATCCCGCCGAAGCTCGATCCGAAGTCGAGCGGGGACTTGGGGCATCCGCCGGCGGTCGGCCGCGAGCGGCGCTGAAACGAATCGCGGACGATTCGGCCTTCCAGGGCGCCTTGCCCCGCGCGTGCCGGGGATCGTACGCTCTGCGCTTCGCGCTTGGGGGGGAACGTCATCACCCAGGAGAACGACGAGCTCACCTCGGGGAGCCGCCTCGGCATCTACGAGATTCTCGAACCGCTCGGCGCGGGCGCTATGGGACAGGTCTACCGCGCGCGTGACTCGACCCTCGAACGCGAGGTGGCGATCAAGGTGCTGCCGCGTGACCTCGCCGCGAATCCGGAACGGCTCGGGCGCTTCCAGCGCGAGGCGAAGTCGCTCGCCGCTTTGAACAACTCCAACATCGCGCAGATCTACGCCGTCGATCACATCGACGACACCCACTTCCTGTCACTCGAGCTCGTGCCGGGCGAGTCACTCGAGGACCGACTCGCGCGCGGGCCCCTGCCGCTTGAAGACGCGCTACGGATCGGCCGCGACATCGCGGAGGGACTCGAAGCGGCGCACGAGGCCGGCGTCGTCCATCGCGATCTCAAGCCCGCGAACGTACGGGTCACGGCCGAGGGCGTGGCCAAGCTCCTCGACTTCGGGCTGGCGAAGCCGACGGAGGCGAGCTTGCTCGGTTCGGATCCCGAGAGCGCGCTCACCATGGACGACGGCCGGTTGATCGGCACGCCGACCTACATGGCCCCGGAACAGGTGGGGGGCAAGCCGATCGACCGGCGTGCCGACATCTGGGCGTTCGGCTGCGTGCTCTACGAGTGCCTGTCCGGAAAGCGCGCTTTCGATGCGGACTCGCTCGGTTCGCTCTTCGCCGCGATCGCGACGGAATCCGTGGACGTCGAGCGGCTTCGCGCGGCGCCGGCGCCGGTTCGGCGACTGATCGAACGGTGCCTGCGCAAGGATCCGCGGCAGCGCCTGCGGGACATCGGCGACGCCCGCGTCGTCCTCGAAGACGTACTCGCGGGGCGCACCGGCGAGCAGCAGACCGCGCCGAAGACGAAGCGCTCGCCGGTGAACCTGCTGGTCGGGCTGCTCCTGACGGCCGTGGTCGGCGCGGCCATCGGATGGGCCGTGGCGCCGAGAGCGGCGCCCGTCGACGACCCGCGGCCGCACATCCGACGCTATTCGATCGCACTGCCGTCTCCGCCGCGGACCCTCTATCTCGGTACGCCCAGCGGCCTGTCGCCGCCGCTGGCCATCTCGCCGAACGGTCAAAGCGTCGTTTTCGCCGCCCGCAACCCGGACGGGGAGCGACGCCTCTACTTGCGTACCGCCCCCGACCGCGAAGTTCGACCGCTCGAAGGGACCGACGGCGCGGCAAGTCCCTTCTTCGCTCCCGACGGCAAGCGCGTCGCCTTTACGCGGCACGGCGGCGTCGATTTGTTCCAGATCACGTTGGCCGACGGGTCCGTTCGCCCGATCTCCCATACGGCGCAGACCGTCAGAGGGGTCAGCTGGGGCGAAAACGACATGATCGTGTTCGCGCTCCAGGACGAGGGCCTCTTCTTCACGCGTTCGATCGGCGAGGAACGCACCCGACTCACACATCTCAGTGAGCACGAGCGCGACCATCGGTGGCCTCAGGTCCTGCCCGGCGGCAAGGCCGTGCTCTTCACGGCGTTCATGCGGGGGCGGTTCCAGCCGCGCATTCTCGATTTGGACTCCGGGGAGGCGACCCCGCTCCCCGTGCAGGGGTCCAACGCGACGTATCTGCCCTCGACCGACGCCAAGACCACCGGCTTCCTGGTGTACCTGCGCGGGAACGAGCTGTGGGCCGTGAGGGTCGACATCGCGTCCGCGACGACGACTGGAGATCCGAAACGCGTCGTGACGGGGATCCAGGTCTCGGACTTGGGCAATCCCAACATCGCGTTCTCTGCGGCCGGAGTGTTGGTGTACGAACCGGCCCGCCCCCCGTCTCCCGGCAAGAGCCTCGTCTGGCTCGATCGCGAAGGCAATCAAGAACCGTTGCACGAGGGCATGGGGTACGAGTACCCACGCCTGTCACCGACGGAGCCCAAAGTCGTCTTTGCGAATCACACCGAGATGGCGAGGCACGACATCTGGACCATCACGTTTCAGGATGGGCTGAACCGTCCGACGAAGATCACGAGCGGAGGCAACTTCGTCCAGCCGGTATGGTCCTCGACGGGCGACGCATTGATCTTCACATCGTTCGCGCGGCGCAACCTGTGGATCATGCAGCCGATCGGGTCGGAGCCGCGCGAGCTGCTTTCTCGTCCCAGCATGCAAATGCCTCTCGAGTGGTCCGAAGACCGTGTGCTCTTTCACGAGGTCGCGCCGGGTCGTGGTTTCGACGTTCTGGAACTCAACCTGGAGACCGAAGAGATCCGGGAAGTCATCAAGACCGTCGCTTCCGATCAAGCAGCGGTCCTTTCGCCTGAACGAAAGTGGATTGCGTACGTGTCAGACGAGACCGGACGCCCGAAGGTGTACGTGCGTCGGTACGATCCGTTGGGGCCCAAGGAGGCGGTGTCGGACGGAGGCGGCGACGAGCCGGTCTGGTCCAAGGACGGCCGTGAGCTCTTCTTTCGCCATGGGCCGGCTCTCTTCGTCGTCCGGATCTCGGAAGACGGGCAGCCCACCGGACAG
Source organism: Planctomycetota bacterium (assembly GCA_965223505.1). GTDB lineage: Bacteria > Planctomycetota > PLA2 > PLA2 > JAEUHO01 > CBDCWP01. Next base: position 285,886 of record CBDCWP010000038.1, on the reverse strand, counting down.
CCCAAGAAACTGTTCGAGGGTCAGTTCGTCGACGGCTTCAACGACCGGGCGAACTACGACGTCACGCGCGACGGCAAGCGGTTCGTGATGGTGGACGGCGGATGGGGGCTGACGACCGGACGCCTGGACATCCATCTCGAGTTCGTCCAGGAGCTCGAGAGAGCGCTGCCGCGCTAGAAGTGCGAGAAGGTGCGAGCCGAAGCCCGCACCTTCCCGGTGGTTCGTTGCCGATCGTTGCGACTAATCGCGTCGCGGGCCGCGCCCGCCGCCGCGTCCGCCGCGGTCACCACCACGGCCTCCGCCGCCACGTCCGCCGCGGTCACCACCGCGACCGCCACGTCCGCCGCGATCACCGCCGCGTCCGCCGCCACGATAGCCGCCGCCACCACGCGGGCCGCGGTCACCGCCGCCACGACGGGCGCCGGCGCCCTCGGGAGCCGGCGGCGCGCTCGCGTCCTGGCCCAGCTCGATGAGCGCCTGCTTGCGGGAGAGCTTCACGCGACCGGAGTCGTCGATCAGAATCACCTTGACCGGCGTGATGTCGCCGAGCTTGACGACGTCCTCGACGGCGCCGACGTAGCCGTCGGCCAGCTCGCTGATGTGACACAGACCTTCGAGGCCCGGAATGATCTCGAGGAAGGCGCCGAAGTCCTTGATGGACGTCACCTTGCCGTCGTAGATCTTGTCCAGCGTCGCCTCGGCCGTGACCTCCTCGACCTGCTTGCGCGCTTCGTTCGCGCTGTCGCCGTCGGTCGCAAAGATCTTCACGCGGCCTTCGTCGTCGACCTCGATCGTCGCACCCGTCTCCTCCTGGATCCGGCGGATGTTCTTGCCGCCCGGGCCGATCAGCGCGCCGATCTTGGACGGCTTGATCATGACCACCTCGACGCGCGGCGCGTACTGGTTGTACTCCTCGCGCGGACGCTCGATCGCCTTCAACATCTCCTTCAAGATGTGGATGCGGCCGTCTCTGGCTTGCGCGAGCGCGCGGTCGAGCAGCTCCGACGAGACACCGGTCATCTTGATGTCCATCTGCAGCGCGGTGATCCCGTTCTGCGTGCCGGCCACCTTGAAGTCCATGTCGCCTGCGTGGTCCTCGTCGCCCAGGATGTCCGACAGGATGACCTGGTTGTCACCGTCGTCGACCATGCCCATCGCGATGCCGGCCACCGGGCGCTTGATCTGCACGCCCGCGTCCATCATCGACAAGGTGTTGCCGCACACCGACGCCATCGACGAGGAGCCGTTCGACATCAGGATGTCCGAGACCACACGCAGCGTGTAGGGGAAGTCCTCCATCGACGGCAGCACCGGCAACAGCGCGCGCTCGGCCAACGCCCCGTGTCCGATCTCGCGCCGCGACGGACCGCGGATCGGCCGCGTCTCGCCCACGCACATCGGCGGGAAGTTGTAGTGCAGGTAGTACTTGCGTGTGTACGACTGCGAGTGCAGGCCGTCGACGAGCTTCTCGTCCAGCCCCGTACCCAGCGTCGTGGTCACCAACGCCTGCGTCTCGCCGCGGGTGAACAGCGCCGAGCCGTGGGCGCGGGGCAAGAGCCCCACCTCGATCTTGATGTCGCGCACCTCGTCGGGCTTGCGGCCGTCGATGCGCGTGCCGCTCAGCACGGCCTCGCGAACGATGTCCTTTTCCAGGCTGTACAGCGCCTCCGCGATGTCGCCCTTCGAGAACTTGCCTTCTTCGGGCTCGTCGGAGCCCATCGCGTCCTGCGCCTCGGCCACGACCGCGCGCTTCGCCGCGTTGCGGGCGAGCTTGGTCTTCTCGTGCACGGCCTTCTTGAAGGCCTCGCCGAACCGCTCCTTGACCGCGATCTTCGCGCTGTCGTCGGTCTCCGGCGCCACGAACTCGTCGGGCTTCCAGTTGACCTTCTTGCGAAGCTCGTCGATCGCCGCGCAGATCTCCTTGATCACGCCATGGGCGTACTCGAGCGCGGCGACCGCGGTCTCTTCGGAGATCTCGTTCGCGCCGGCTTCGACCATCGTCACCGCGTTCGCGGTGCCGGCCACGACCATGTCCATCTCGGATCGCGAGAGGGTCTCGGCATCGGGGAACGCGACGAACTCGCCGTCGACCAGGCCGACGCGCACCGCGCCCATCGGGCCCAGGAAGGGCAACGACGAGACGGAGATCGCGGCGCTGGCGCCGTTCACCGAGAGGATGTCGGGGTCGTTCAGCTGGTCGTACGAGATCACGTACGACTGCACCTGAACCTCGTCCTTGAAGCCGTCGGGCCACAGGGGACGGATCGGCCGGTCGGTCATCCTCATCGTGAGGATTTCCTTCGGCGTCGGCGCGGACTCGCGCTTCAGGAATCCACCGGGGATCTTCCCGGCGCTATACGTCTTCTCACGGTAGTCGATCGTGAGAGGGAACCAGCTGATGCCGGCGCGAGGCTTCGACGTCGAAGCGCCCGTCACCACCATCGTCTCGCCGTATGAAGTAACGACGGACCCGGCCGCGAGATTCGCCATGCGGCCGGTTTCGATCGTAAGGGGCTTCCCGCCCACATCGATCGTCACGGAATGAATGGACAACTGTCCTCCTAGCTACGTGATCCTCCGGCGCCTTACCGACGCAGCCCCAACCTCTGGATCAACTCCTTGTATCCATTGGGGTTCGTCCGAGCGTAGTAGCGAAGCATCGCGGAGCGACGACCCACGAGGCGCAGCAAGCCGCGGCGCGTGGAGTGGTCCTTCTTGAACTTCTTGAGGTGCTCCGTCAACGCCTTGATGCGGTGCGTGAGAACCGCAACCTGCACCGGCGTCGAGCCCGTGTCGGACTCGTCCAGACGGAATTCTTCAATGATCTTCGCTTTGTCGGGGTTCTTGACGGCCATCAGGCCTCCGTGTCACCTCCGGCGTAGAGGCGCCGCATCGGGCGCCCCCGCATCCGGGGTCTGTTGGATCACATTTGTCTTTGTTTCGAGATTCTTCTCTTAATGCGGAAGCGTACCCCCGCTGTGGGCCCGTCAAGCAAGTTTTGCGGGGGTCCCCGCCAATCACGTAACAGGCCTCGGCCTCGAGGCTGGGGCTCAGGGATGGTCCCGGAGCCAGGCCCGCAGCAGGCCACAGGCGGCCTCGCGGTCGATCGCGCCCGTCTTGCGGGCTTTCCGAAGATCGATTCCTCGCTCCTTCAGCGCCTTCTCGGCGGCCCAGGACGTGAGGCCTTCGTCGTAGTAGTCGACGGGAACCTCGGCCGTGTTCCCCAGCGCGTCCCCGAATTCGCGGGCCTCGGCGGACATCTCGCTCTCGTCGCCGCTCTGGTGGAGCGGCAGCCCGACCACGATCAGGGCGACCTCGTGGGGCGCCAGCGCCTTGGCCACCCGCTTCGCCGCGGTGCGCGGATCGGGTCCGCCGCGCACGGTTTCGAGACCGTTCACGGTGATCCGCATCGGATCCGTCACGGCCAGCCCGATGCGCTTGCGGCCGTAGTCCACCGCCGCGACGCCGCTCACTTCACGAGGTCCTCGCGACCCGCGCGCTTCAGCTCGTCGACCACCTGTCGCACGTCTTCGCCGCGGCCGCGGCGCGCGACGAGCACCGTGTCTTCCGTGCGCACGACGATCAGATCGCTGACGCCGAGCAGCGCGACGTGTCCCTCTTCGACGTCGACGACGCAGTTGTTGGCGCCGACCAACGTCACGTCGCCCCGCGCGCGGTTGCCGCGCTCGTCGGGCCGTCGATGGCGCGCGACCGCGTCCCAGCTGCCCAGGTCGTCCCAGTCCAACGACGCCACGAGCACCTCGACGTCGCGCGCCTGCTCCATGACGCCGAAGTCCACGGAGATGCTCGGGAGCTGGTCGTACGCGCGCTCGAGCGCCGCGGCGAACCCGCGCTCGCCGTACTTGCGAAACGCGTCTTCGAGCGTTCTCGCGGCGTCCGGCATCTGCACGTGGAACTCGCGCAGGAAGGTCTCGGGACGAAACGCGAACGTGCCGCCGTTCCAGAGGTGATTGCCGTCGCGCACGAGCTGTCGGGCCTGGCGCCCGTCCGGTTTCTCGACATAGCGTTCGACGCGGTGGAACGCGCCGATCTTGCGGCTCGCGGTCTGCTCGCCAAGCTGCAGGTAGCCGTAGCCCGTCGCCGGACGCGTCGGCTCGAGACCCAACGTCACGATCGACGTGCTCTGCTTGGCGCGGGCGGCCATCGCGCGCAACGCCTGGCGATAGGCGCCCTCGGGCTGCACGTGATGGTCGGCCGGAATCACGACGACCGGCTGATCGGGCGCGCGCTCGCGCGCGAACAACGCGACGAGCGCGACGGCCGCCGCGGTGTTGCGCGGCCGGGGCTCGCCGATGAACGCGTCGTCGCGCAGGGCGGGAATGAGCGCTCGTACCTGCCGCTCCAGCGCGTTCGGCGCGATGATCCAGGGAGCGTTCGTGGCGAGCGACGCCACGCGTTCGTAGGTGCCCAGCAGCAACGGCCGCTCGTCGTCGCCGTCCAGCGCGAGCAGCTGCTTCGGGCGCGTTACGCGGCCCGCAGGCCAGAACCGGGTGCCCGAACCGCCCGCGAGGACGGCAATCGTCATTCGACGCTTCGCCATGGCCGAACCGTACCCGAGATGGTCAGCGGAACCACTTCGGAAGACGACGCTTCGGGAGCTTCGGCGCGCCCGTGCCCTCGAAGCTCGGCCCGAACTCGACGCCCAGCAGCGGAAAGAGCACGATCTCCGGGTCGGCGGATGACAGGTCCCCGCGCACGCGCACCGCGTACAGGAGCTCCTCACGGAGGATGCCGCCGACCACGTCGCCGACGACCGGCATCTGCATCATGCCAGGCACCGCCATGGACTTGATGAAGTCGGGCGTGAAGCGCAGGTCGATGACGCCGGCGAGATCGAGGGTGCCGGAGCCCGGCATCTCGAACAGCGGACCCGCCAGGTCGATGCGTTGAAGCTCGAACACCTCGTCCTTCAGCACGAACTCGACGTCGGCGCGTTCGAACTTCGGCGGATCGTCGGTATCGAACACGCGATCCGCGAGCGCGAAGATGTTGGCCACGAACGGGAGATCGCCGAGCGCGCCGCGACGGACGTGGACGGCGCCCGCGGCCGTCAGATCGCGCAGCGTGCCGCCACGGTTCTGGAAGGTGACGTGCGCGGTCCCGATGCCCTTGTAGGGCGCGCCGGTGGGGGCCAGATCCTCGGCGAGCCGCGCGACGTCGAATTGATCGACGCGCGCCTGCCCTTCGTAGGCGACCGGCGCGCGTGTGTGGACGAGGATCTTCCCCTGCAGCGCGCCGTCCGCGACGAATCCGGTGATCGGGTCGGCGCGGAAGATGCCGTCCTGCCACGAGAGCGGCGCGGCGAGGTCGCGAACCCGGATGTCGGAGATCAGCCCGGAGATGCCCGCAAGCCGCCCGCTCCCGCTCGGATTGTCACCGAGCACGAGACGCTCGACGTGGATGTCGCCTTCGAGGTCCTTGAGATCGACGGCCTCCGTCATCGAGAAGCCTTCGAGTCGCACCAGGCCCTTGAGTGTCTGCCCTTCCGCCGTGTCGGCGATGACGAGCGGCGCGAACGAGAGCCGGCCGAGCACGCCGTCGCCGACCGGCTCGCCGGGCGGCACGATGAAGCTCAGGTCACCGCGCAGCGTGACGGGTCCGCCCTTCGGCGCATCGACCCGCAGACCTTCCGTCGAGATCAGGCGACTTGCGGCCCATTCACTGAGCAGGTCGCGCACGTCGTCCGGCAGCAGCTCGAGGAACGCGTCGTTGGGTTCGAGGCGCTCGATCTTCAGGCCGAATTGTCCTTCCAACGCGGGCGCTTCGCCTTCGGCGCTCTCGTCCGGCACCGGAATGCGCGCATGGGGGATCTCGGCGGTCATGCCGGGGAGCTGTGCGACGACATCCTCGACGAGCAACATGTCGTCTTTGACGTCCAGCCGCTTGCCGCGCAGCTGCAGCACCACGCCGTCGGGCGCGCGCAAGCCGACGTCGAACTTCGTGGCCGTGAGATCGGCGCGAAGCGTCTCGTCCGGCCCGTCCTTGCGCACCAGATGAACGTCCAGCCCCAGCTGCCCGCCCGGCTCGAAACGGAACCCGCCCGGCAGGAGCTCGTCGTCTTCGGCCAGATGCGCGAGCCCTCGCTCGACGTCGCGCGTGAGCCGCACCGGCTCGGTCACGATCCGAATGTCCCACGCGCCGCTCGTGCCGCCGTTGAGCGCCCCCTCGAGCCGCACGCCCGCGCCGGCCATGGTCCCGCGCAGCTTCACGAGGTGGATGTCGTCGCCCAGCACGCTGATGCGGCCGGTCAGCTTCGTCAGCTCGAGCGGGGCGTCGGACGCCGTCGCGTCGAGGAACACCGTCGCTTCGTTCAGATCCGCGTGAATGACCATCGGCCGGCCGTCCTGGCCGATCGGCAGCGACGCCCGCACGTGTGCCCGGCCGCGCGGATCGAGCCAGCGCCAGGCTTCGGCGACGCCGCCCTCCGTGACCTCCGACGTCAGGATCGTCTGCGTGACCTCGCCGGCGAGCGGCAGACTCTCGGCGATCACCTCGAGCCGACCGCGGTCTTCGTGGTCGACGATCTTCGCGCGCACCTCGATGGGAGAGCCCTCGGCCCACCCGCTGACCTCGAACGAGTAGATGCGCCCGCGTTCCCCCGACGCGAGCACCGGGCGACGCAGCATGATCTCGCCGCGCACGTCCTCGAGCGGAAGCGGGAACGGCGCGTATCGGAACTGCTCGCCCTCCAGCGTGAGCCGCACCTCCGTCTTCGCCGTCGTATCCACATTGGGGATCGAGATGATGTCGACCTCGACCTTGTCGATCACGCCGCCGAGCTGGAACTCGTCGAGCAGCCCGGCGAATTCGCTGCCCGCCACGGCCTCCCGCAGTCGTTCGTCGACCGCCATGTTGGTGGCGACGACCGTGAGGCGGATGTCCTCGCCGACGTCGGAGAACCGAATGCGACCGGTCTCGCCGCCGGTCCACGCCTTGTTGTGCTTGAATCCCAACACGGTGATCTCGGCGCCGCGGTTGAAGCCGGTGATGTCGTCGAAGTAGACGCCGTCCTCGCGAATGCGCACCCAGCCGGTCGCGTCCGAAACGCGGTAGGGAAAGCCCTCGCGCTTGCCGGCGGCGTTCTTCGCGCCGAGGTAGCGAAACGACGCCTTCTCCAGCTCGACGTCGACCTCCCAGTTGAGCTGGCCTTCGGTGCTTCGCGTCACCTTGCCGAACGCGGTCACGAGGCCGCTCGCGTCGAACTCCTCGAAGACCGCCGCGCCTTCCGCGCCCAACGCGGCCTTCACGGCGTCGTGCTTCTCGAGCCGCAGGTCGCGGATCTCGAAGTGCAGCTCGAGGGACCCGTCCTCGGGTTGGATCCAGCCGGTGGCGATCACGCGTCCGTCGGCGAGCTTGCTCTCGAAGCTCTTGATGATGACGCGGTCGCCGTCGACGACGACCGTGACCGCGCCGACGCCGAACAGCTCCTGGAGCTGCTGGCGCGTCTCCGCCTCGATCTCCTCGAGTCCGGGCAGGTCGTCCATGCGCACCGTGACGTCCGCGTCCCACTCCGCGACCAGCTTGGCCTCGCCCGGCGGCTCCTTGGTGACGCGCAGCACGAGCTTGCCGGACTGAATGGAGTCCTGCTCGAGCTTCGCCGCGAGGTCTTCGTCCAGCTTCGCGAGCAGCGCGTCCGTCAGCTCCAGCGGGTCCCACTGCGCGGAGAACTCGAACGCGCCCGTGTCGGGCGTGGCCTCGCCGGCGATCTCCACGCGCGCGTCGTCCTGGCCGAGCTCGCGCGTGTAGAAGGCCCCGCGGATGTCGACCTTCCCGTTCGGTTTCGGAACGACGGCGAGCTCCTCGAGCCGGCACACGAGCACGGCGCCGCCGCGAAGCCGCGTCGACCCCGGCAGCGAGCGGTAGTAGACGAGCGCGTCCGAGATGCGCACCGCCGGAAACTCGCCGCCGTCGTGACCGCTCGGCAGGGTGAAGGGGAAGGCCGGCTCGATGCCGGACTCCGTCTCGTGGGTGATCACTTGCGCGCCGTCGATGCGGATCGAAGTCGGGTGGTAATGCCCGGCGGCGAGCAACAGCACGTCGTGCCGGATCTCGACCGTCTTGGCGCTCAACCCCGCGAGGGACTCGACGTCTCCGTCTTCGGAGCGCGCGAGATGGACACCGCTGGGGACGCTGAGGTCGCGAATGACGACGCCGTTGATCAGGTCCAGCGAGACGGCGCCGTGCTGGACGTTCGGACCGAAGATCTCCTCGAGCGCTTCCTGCGCGAGGTCCGTCAGCATGCGCGGCTCGGGCTGCGCGGCGCGGCGATACGCGAACGTGCCGCCGGCCACCAGGGCGATCAGGAGGATCGGCTGAACGTAGCGGCGACGCACACGCATGGGTCAGTCCGGTTGAACGTATCGCCGTTTCACGCGCGTGCCGATCGCGCAGAGGATCTCGTACGGAATGGTCCTGGCGTGGCCGGCCAGCTCGCTGACGGCGATGTGTTCGCCGCCGTCCGATCCGAGCAGCGTCACGACGTCGCCGACGGCGGCGCCGTCCACGTGCGTGACATCGACACAGGTGTAGTCCATGGATACGCGTCCTACGACCGGACAGCGCGTTCCCCGCACCAGCACCTCGGCGCGGTTGGAGAACGCGAACCGGTAGCCGTCGTTGTAGCCGACGGGCAGGGTCGCAATGCGGCTCTTGCGGGGGGCCTGCCAGGTTCCGCCGTATCCGATGCGCGATCCCTTGCGGTGGTCCTTGAGGAAGACGGCCTGCGTGCGCCAGGAGAGCGCGGGCTCGAGCGCCCCGCTGCGCGAGCCGTGCGGGTGCAGGCCGTAGACCGCCAGACCCGGACGCACCATGTTGAATTCGCTCGGCAGGCTGCTCAGCACACCGCCGCTCGCGTAGGCGTGCCGCCACTGCGGCAGCAGCCCTTCCTTGTCGAGCGCGCGACACACGCGTCGGAATCGTTGGAGCTGTTTGTGCGCGTCCACGCCCACGCCGGCGTTCGTGCCGGCGAGATGCGTGGCGATGCCTTCGAGCGCGAGCTGTTTCGATCGCTTGACCTCGCGCGCGATGCCGAGCACGCGTTCGGGGTGGCACCCGAGCCGGCCCATGCCGGTGTCGACCTTCAAGTGAACGGCGAGCCGTCCGCCCCGACGCTTGAGCTCGCGACGCAGCGCCCGCACGCGATCGCCCGAGTGCACGGTGACGCGGATGTCGCCGCGGATGATGCCTTCCATCTCGCCCGCGACGACGGCGCCGAGCACGAGGATCGGAGCGGTGATGCCGGCGTTGCGAAGCTCGAGCGCCTCCGTCGAGTCGCCGACACCGAGGCAGGTGACACCGTGGTCGAGCAGGTGCCACGAGACGGGAACGGCGCCGTGTCCGTAGGCGTCGGCCTTGACGACGAGCATGATCGCGTTGTCGGTCCCCGCTTCCGCGCGCACGTACGCGAGGTTCTTGCGCAGACGTCCCAGGTCGACCTCGACCCAGGTGCGTTCGTGGGCCATGGGGGTGGCGGAAACCGACGACGCCATCCGTCCCGATGTCCGGCCTCGGCTCGCGCCGCGCCCGGTGGACGCCGGTGAGGGCGTCGAGGTCGAGGGCGAGCTCGGGGGGGCGTCGTCACGAATCACGCGCGGCGGTTCCTTGTGGGGGCGGGTCTACGGCGAGAGCCCAGCGTAAGGGGGTCGTCTCCCATCCCTGAGGTCGGTTGGCAACCGCGGCGGGGTGAGCCTGCGGCCCCGCCTAGGTCTGCGGGCCGGGCGCCTCCCCGGCGCGCAGGCGCTCGGGTGCGGACGCCTGGAGGTACGCGGGCGCGAGGTCGTGCGCCTCCTGCGGCACGCCGACGACGTCCGCCAGCGAGAGCAGCAACCGTGCGTCGGCGTCCAGGTCCACCGCCTCGCACGTGATCGAGAGCGTCGTCAGGAGCGCCTGGACGGACTCGCCGACCGCGCACGCGTCGGCACACGCCGCCCGGATCTCTTCCTCGGCGCCCCGCGCGGCGGCGTGCACGATCGGCCGCACGCCGTCCGTGCCGCGCGGTCCGTACGTCGCGAGGTAGGCGCGCCCTCGACCCGCGTCTCGAAGCGCCACGACCGGGCCGTCGTGCTCCGCGCCGTGGGCGAGAACGGCCAGACTCGTGAGCGGCATCACCGGGACGCGCAACGCGAACGACAGGGTCTTGGCCGTCGTCACGCCCACCCGCACGCCGGTGAACGAACCGGGACCGACGTCGACCGCGATCGCCTCGACCGCCGACGGTGCGAGCCCGGCGTCTTCGAGGAGGGATTGGATCGCGGGCGCGAGCTCGCGTCCGCGCGTACGCGCGCCGATCGGGAGCGTGCGCACCGAACCGTCGTCCGAGCGGAGTCCGACCTCGCCGCGAGGTCCGCTTGTGGCCAGGGCCAGCATCGCCATGCAGGCATCCTAGCCCGCGCGGGGCATGTCCTGCGCAACGCGCCGGACCCCGGACAGGCGCGGGTATAACGACGCGCGCATGCAGACGAGCGACCACGAACGGGCGCCCCGGCTCTTCGGCACGGACGGCGTACGCAGCGTCTTCCACGAGGGGCCGTTGACGTCCGAGAACATCGTGCGGCTGGGCCGCGCGTTGGCCCGGTTCGCCGCGAAGCGCGCGCAGGATGCCGAGGGACCGCGCGTACTGCTTGCCGCCGACCCGCGGCCGAGCGGCCCGGAGCTCGTCGCGTTGCTCTCCGGCGCGCTCGCCGCCGAAGGCGCGCGCGTGATCGACATGGGCATCGTCCCGACGCCGGCGTTGGCGTGGGGCGTGGTGGACGGCGGCTTCGATCTCGGCTGCATGGTGAGCGCCTCCCACAACGCCGTGAACTACAACGGGGTCAAGCCGTTCGTCGAGGGCCGAAAGCTGACCGTCGCGGAGGAGGCGGAGATCGAGGCCGAAGCGGCGCAGGTCGCCACGGACGTCGAGCCGCTGCCGCCCGTGCGTGACCTCAAGGCGCGCGGGCGTTTCATCGATCGCTCCGTTGCGTGGCTGCGTCAGGGGGGCGACCTCGAGGGCGTTTCGCTGGTCGTGGATCTCGCGGCAGGCGCCGCCACGGATACCGCGCCCGCGATTCTCGAAGCGCTCGGTGCGACGGTAACGACGCTCCACCCCGCACTGTCGCGGGACATCAACGACGGCTGCGGAAGCGAGCAACCCGACGCCTGGCTCGAACGCGTCGTGGCAGCGAGCCCCGATGCCGGCTTTGCGTTCGACGGCGACGCCGACCGCGTCGTTCTCGCCACGCCGGACGGCGTTCGCCTCGACGGCGACGACATGCTGGCGATCCTCGCGGAGGACGCCTACGCGCGCGGCGTCCTCTCGAACGACGTCGTCGTGTCGTCGGTGATGTCGAATCTCGGCCTCGAAGAACGACTGCGTTCGTTCGGCGTGTCGTTGGAGCGCGCGCCGGTGGGGGACCGCAACGTCGCGGAGCACATGCGCGCCGTCGGCGCGTCGTTCGGTGGGGAACCGTCCGGCCACATCTTGATGATGCGAACCGATGTGCCGGCGCCCTTCCTGGTGGGTGACGCGCTCGCGGCGGGCGTCGCCGTCCTTCAGGCCGCCCGGAGGCTGGGGCGGTCGCTGGGCGAGCTTCGCGCAGCCCGCCCGCGGTATCCGCAGCTGCTCGTCGGCGTCACGAAGAGCGAGCGGCGGCCGATCGCCGAGTGGCCGGAGCTCTCGGCGGAGATCGCGCGGCAGGAAGAAGCGCTCGCGGGGACGGGCCGGTTGGTGATCCGCTACAGCGGGACCGAGCCGCTCTTGCGCATCATGGCCGAGGGCCGCGACGAAGCGCTCGTCGAGGCGGCGGTTCGCAGCATCCAGGCGGTGGCCGAGCGCGACGGCTAGCGCGCTACTTGCGTGTGACCTCGATCTTCAGCCGGCTCTGGTCCACGTTGGGTTTGAAGCGGGCCCCCGTTGCGAACTCGGCGTCCCGCCACAGCTGGAACACGGCGTTGATGCGCTTGGATTCCTTGTCCTCCGGGCCCGGCAGCTCGTCCAGGATGTGCAGCACCCACTTCCATCGGCCGGGATTGGCCTCGAGCTCGTCGAGCTCTTGCGTCGTTCCGACGATCTTGCCGGTCAGCTGATCCTCCGTCGCGCTGACACGGAGCAAGTTGAGCTCCCCTTCGAAGTCCCACTCGAACTCCGCGTCGAGCACGGGCGGAACGTAAAGCGTGTTCGTGAGCTCCCTCTCTCCGCTCCGGCGTACGACGATCGTCGCCCAGACCTCGTCGGGCAGCTTCACCGTCGCACGGTCCGCGCCGCCGTTCGAGGTCGTGCGCCACGTCTCGAACTTCAGGCGCACGCGCTTGCGCACGTTCGGCGCCTCGACCGCCGGCTGGACGTCGCTTGCGGTGAGGGCGTCCGGTTGAATCCGTGCCGACGGGCCGAACACGCCCTCCGGTTCGAGCGTCGAGAAGACCTCGGGCTCGATGCCCTCCACCATGACGGCAAGTCCGCCGTCGAGCTCGGGAACCGACGGCTGAAGGAAGCGCACGTCCTGGCGGGTCAGCTTGAACACCTGCCCTTTGGGCAGCGGGAGCTCGGCCGCCGTGCTCTGCAGCAGCCGCTCCAACTGTGCCGGCACGTCGCGATAGGCGTCCGCATCGCTCGGGTTGCCGATGGGACGCCAGTCTCGTCGCACCGGGCCGATCTCGAGCACGAGCCCGTCGCGCAGCTGCGCCGAGACACTCTCGAACTCGCGCTGCGAACATCGCAAGCGGATCTTGACGGTTTCGCCCTCTTCGGCGAGCACGGGCCGAACCGGGTTGCCGGGGGCCACGACCGGAATCACCCGCACGGCGAGCACGTAGTCCTTCTCGAGCCCGGTCTTCACGCGCGTGTAGACGATGAACGTCAGGATCACCGCCAGAAGGATGAGGACGGCGTCGCCGCGCAGCCATTGCGAGAAGCCGCGGCGCGGCAGCTGCGGCGCGCGCGAGGCGTGCTTCGGCTCGGACTTCGCGGCGCCCTGATCGGCGTCGTCGACCGGCTTGCCGTCCTGTGCTTCGGGATCCGTCACGCTTCCTCGATCGCGCGGGGCGCCAGCCCCTGCTTCTCCGCGAAGACGACGTTCAGATACGCCGTCAACCATCCGGGGTCGTCGTACTTGGTCAGCTCGCCGCGCTCGGCGAGGTGGATGTGCCCGCGCTCCTCGGAGACGACGATGATCACCGCGTCGGACTGCTCGCTCAGGCCGATGGCGGCGCGGTGTCGCGTCCCGTACTTGCGCGCCAGCTCGGGCCGCTCGGTGAGCGGCAGCAGGCAGCCGGCTGCCGCGATCCGATTGCCGCGGATCACCACGGCGCCGTCGTGCAGCACCGTGTGGGTGCTGAAGATCGTGTCGAGCGTCTCCGCGCGAATGATCGCGCCCATTGCCACGCCGGTGTCCATGTACTGGCCGAGATCGATGTCGCGTTCGATGGCGATCAGGGCGCCGATCTTGTCCTTCGCGAACGCCGTGCAGGCGCGCACGATCTCGTCGACCGAGCGAATCTCACGCGCCTTGCGTCCGCCGCGCGAGAACAGTCCACGCAGCAGCTTCATCTGTCCGAGCCGGGCGATGCCGTGCCGCAGCTCCGTCTGGAAGGTCACGACCAGCGCCAGGACGATCATGGGCGTCGAGGCGACGAGCACGGTCTCGAGCACCTCGAGGTTGGCTTCACCGAGCGCGAGGATGCCGCCCAGGACCAGGAACCAGAGGATCAAGGCGGGGCCTTTGAACATGGCACCCGCGATCGTGTTGCGCAGGAACCGCAGGAACGCGTAGATCAGGAAGAACAGGATGACGACCTGCAACCAGTCCAGGACCTGCATGTTCTGCAGGTCGAAGAGGGCTGCGAGGTGTAGGGCGTCCATGCGTCGGCGCATCCTACCTCCCGTGTCACGGGGCGCCATGCCCGGTCGGCGTAGCTGATTCGAGAACCTAGCGAATGCGCGAGAGGACCCGAAACACGTCGCGTGTTGCCGCGACATCGTGAACGCGAATGTCGGAGATCCCCGCTTCGAACGCGCGGGCCGCGCAAGCGAGCGACGCCGGACCCCGCTCCTGCGGATCCCTGCGCCCGGTCAACGACCCGAGGAAGGACTTTCGCGAGGCGCCCAGGAGTACACGCACGTTCTCGAAGCGCCGCCGGAAGTCCTCCAGCCCGCGCATCAAGGCGAGGTTGTGATCGAGGGTCTTGCCGAACCCGATCCCGGGGTCGACCCAGAGCCGGGACCGTTCGATCCCCGCGCTCTCGGCCGCGGCGACGCGTTCCTCGAGCCAGGACGCCACGTCTTCGCAGACGTCGTCGTAGGTCGGCTCGGCCTGCATCGTCTCGGGTGTGCCCTGCATGTGCATGAGCACCAGGCCGGCGCCGGCGCTCGCAACGAGCGCGAACATGGCCTGGTCGGCGCCCGCGCTCACGTCGTTGACGATCGTCGCGCCCGCGCGCAGCGCCGCCTCGGCGACGGCGGCGTGTCGCGTGTCGACGCTGATGCGGGCGCCGCCGACGAGCCTCTCGATGACCGGAACGACGCGCGCGATCTCGTCGTCGACCGACACCGGCGTCGCGCCGGGCCGCGTGCTCTCCCCTCCGATGTCGAGGACGTCGGCGCCCTGCGCAGCGAGCGCCATCGCGTGCGCGACGGCGGCGTCCGTGGTCGCGAACCGGCCGCCGTCACTGAACGAGTCCGGCGTGACGTTGACGATGCCCCAGATGGACGGGGGCGCCGTCAGTACGCGAAGCCTTCCGCGGGCTTGCCGCCTTCGGGGAGCTTCTTGTCGTCGCGCGCCGCGGCGGCGGGCCGCTCGGTGGCGGCCGGACGCGATTCGGGCTCGGGCGGACGCAGCGAATCGATGTCGGCGCCGTTCAGCACCGCCTCGACCTCCTCGCCGCTCAACGTCTCGTACTTCAACAGCGCCTCGGCGACGCGATGAAGGCCGTCGATGTTCTCCTCGAGCATCGACTTCGCCTCGGCGTAGGTCTCTTCGATGAAGCGCTTCACCTCGGCGTCGATGAGCTGGGCGGTCTCTTCGGAGTGGTCGACCGTCTTCGTGACCTCGCGGCCCAGGAAGAGGTGTTCCTCGCCCTCGGCGTAGGAGACCGGGCCGACCTTCTCGCTCATGCCCCACTTCGTGACCATCAGACGCGCGAGCTCGGTCGCCTGCTCGATGTCGTTCTGCGCGCCGCTCGTGACGTCCTCGAAGATCAGCGCCTCGGCGAGACGTCCGCCGAAGAGCACGCGCAGTCGCGCGAGGATCTCCTGCTTGCTCATGCCGTGGCGATCGCGCTCCGGGAGCGACATCGTCGCGCCGAGCGCCATGCCGCGCGGAATGATCGTCACCTTGTGGAGCGGGTCGGCCTTCTTGTTGAGGATGGTGAGGATCGCGTGGCCCGCCTCGTGGTAAGCCGTGACCTTCTTCTCCTCCTCGGTCATCGCCATGCTCTTGCGCGACGTGCCGAAGCGGATCTTGTCACGCGCCTCTTCCAGATCGTGCAGCACGACCTGGCTGCGACCGTGCGTCACCGCCATCAAGGCGGCTTCGTTGATCAGCGCTTCGAGGTCGGCGCCGGAGAAGCCGGGCGTCGCGCGTGCAACGCGCGCCAGGTCAACGTCAGGCGACATCTTCACCTTGCGGCTGTGCACGCGCAGGATCGCTTCGCGACCGCGCACGTCCGGAAGGTTGATGACGATGTTGCGGTCGAAGCGTCCCGGCCGCAGCAGCGCCGGGTCGAGCACGTCGGGACGGTTGGTCGCGGCGAGAAGGATGATGCCCTTCTCCGTCTCGAAGCCGTCCATCTCGACGAGGATCTGGTTGAGCGTCTGCTCGCGTTCGTCGTGACCGCCGCCCAGGCCCGTGCCGCGCCGGCGGCCGACCGCGTCGATCTCGTCGAGGAACACGATGCAAGGCGAGCTCTCGCGCGCCTGCTTGAAGAGGTCGCGCACGCGGCTCGCGCCGACGCCGACGAACATCTCGACGAAGTCGGAGCCCGACACCGAGAAGAAGGGCACGCCGGCTTCGCCGGCGATCGCCTTGGCCATGAGCGTCTTGCCGCAGCCGGGCGGGCCCACGAGCAGGATGCCGCGCGGGATGCGCGCGCCGATGCGCCGGAACTTCTGCGGCGACTTGAGGAACGCGACGATCTCCTCGACCTCGTCCTTGGCCTCTTCGACGCCGGCCACGTCCGCGAACGTCACGTTGCTCTCTTCGCGCTGGTGCATCTTCGCACGCGAACGTCCGAACTGCGCCACGCCGCCGCCGCCCATCGAGCTGCGCATCTGGCGCATCAAGAGCCACCAGAAGACGAGCAGGATGATCAGCCACGGAAGGAAGCTGAGGAAGCCGGTCAGGAAGCTGTTGCCGCTCTCCTTCGTGCTGAACTTGGCGTTCTGCGCCTTGAGCGCGATGCTCCACTGGTTCTGCATCTCGGGCGTGAGCGTGTTGCTCTCGCCCTTGCCGGTGTGCGCCAGCTCGAACTTCTTCTGCTTGTAGCGCGTGCGCACCGCTTCGGTGTCGCGGAACTTGCCCGTGACGCGGTTGCCGTCCCAGACGATGAGCTCGTCGATGAGCCCTTCCTCCGAGTTCACGAGCTCGTCGACCTCGTGTACGGAGTTCAGCTTGAGCACGTCGCCCGAGTCCTTGTTCAGAATCAGGATGACGCTCGTGATCAGGCCGAGGACCAGCAGCAGGATGGGGAAGTTGCGACGCGGGCGCGTGCCGGTGCGGGGCGCACCGCCGCCCCCCGTTCCAGGGCTCTGGTTGTTGTTGTCGTGGGAATCAGGCATGGAAAAAGCGAGTGTACCCGCGGGGGTCGGGATGCCCCTTCTAGATCGGGTTGTGACGGGGAAACCTGGACATCAGGCCGCCTGGAAGACGCCGGAAACCGGGCCGGGGTTTCGTTCTACGAACGAGGGCCGTTCTTCGTGAGATGTCCGGAACCTCGTCTTCGACGGGCACGGGCGCGGGCTAGAACCCGCGCTCGAGGGCGTGCACGATTCGCTCAGCGACCCGCCGGACCCACTCGTCGGTCGCCGAGCCTTCGAGGCTCTCGCCGTACTGACCCGGCCGGAACTCCTCGTGGGCGCTGATGGCGGCCTGCCGCACGACCCTCCCGGTCGCACGCTCGGTGACGGTGATGTCCACGACGCCGTCCAGCCGTTTCTGGATCGCGGTGCGGTCCTCGTCCTGGATCACCACGCGCTCCCGCGCGTTCATGCGCCCGCTCAAGATCAGGTCGGCGGACTGGGGCGACCCGAGCGCAAGCGACGTGCGCGCGCGCACCTCCCTCGCGACGGCCTGCGTCAGCCGCAGCGCGAGGTCGCGCCGGTAGCCGAGGTTGTCGAACGGCATGATCGCGATGGTGCGCGCGCGGGGGAAGTCCTGGATGCGCTTCGTCGTGTAGCCGCAGCTCGACAGCAGCAGCAAGCAGACGAGAAGAAGCCGGCGCGCCATCAACGGCGTGTGGGCTGCTCGTTCGGCGGCGGCGGGGGGGGCGGCGGCCGCTGCAGCGTCCCCGGATAGAACGTCGGCGCGTTCGTTCGGGGCGGCTGGGTGCGCGGTTGTGTGCGGGGCGGCTGCGTCGTCGCGGGTCGCGTGCGCGGAACCGGCGTCGTCGCCGGTCGCCTGGGCGCCGGCGTGACCGTCGCGGGTCGCGTCGTGCGCGGCTGCGCGCGAAGCGAGCGGCCGCCGCGCACCATCGAGGCCGCGCGATTGCCCGACGGCGTGCCGTCGAACCGCGCGGCGTACTTGTAGTAGGTCTGCGCCGCTTGGCGGTCGCCGCGGCGCGCATACCACTCCGCGATCGCCAACTCCTTGCTCGCCAACGACTCGCGCACCTCGGCGCGCTTGCGTTGCGCGTACGCCACCTGCTCTGCGTACTCCGCGCGCCGGCCCGGATCGCGCTCGATGCGGTCGAGGAAGGCCTCGTATTGTTCGAGTGCCAGGAGCAGGCCGCTCTTGACGGGGCCGCCCATCATGCGCGCCTGATCGTTCGGGAACGTCTCGCGGTGATCGACGTCGACGAAGCCGGCGTGATACGGACCGCCCTGGTCGCGGATGAGGTACGTGTCGCCCAGCGCGATGCGCGCGAGGAAGCTCCACTCGCTGTCGGGGTACTCGAGCAGCAGCTCCTTGTAGTAGCGCACCGCGTCGGCGAGTGCGTCGCCGCCTTCGGCCTGCCAGTACTGGCCGAGGCGCCACAACGCGTCGTCTGCGTACTCGCCGGCCTGGAAGCTCGTCGAAAGGAACACGAGGGCCTGCAGCGGCTCCTCGTCGGTGCGGAAGAGCTCGCGAATGCCCTGGTCCTCTTCGAGCAAGCGCGTCGCGCTCAAGAACAAGAGTTCCTCGACCTCGGCCAGGTGCGGGTTGACGGGCGCCACCTCCATGTAGGTCGCGAGCGCGCGGATGGCCGGGCCGTACTCGCCCTGCTGGAAACGCCGCTTCGCGAGCTGGAAGCGCGCTTCCGCCGCGCGCAACGAGTCGGGATAGTCGTCCGCGAGCTCTTCGAAGAGATCGCCTGCCGTTTCGGGATTCTGCGACTGGACGGCGCGCGCCCACAGGGACTCGGCGGCCTGCTGGCGTTCCGACCGCAACGCCGCGATCTCGGCGTCGGTCAGCGCTTGCTGCTCTTCCGTGCGTTCGCCGGGCATGCGCTGGCCGCTGCGATCACCGCCGGCGACCTGATTGGGAATCACGACCTGCCGCGGTTCGCGGTTGCCGCCGACGCCTTCCGTGAGGAAGTCGAGCTCGTCGGGCACCGTCGTCCCCGCGCACGCGGCGAGTCCGAGCATGCCCGTCAGCACGGCCGCGGCCTGTATCCCTGCCCAACGCATGCGACCACCTTACCGCTTGGAGGGGCGGACGCCGCGCTTCGCGGTGTTCCCGGTCAGGATCCTGTCACGGCGGCGTGCAGGCTGGCCGGACGCCGCTCCAGCACGTGCGGAATCCACAGGTCGTGGGCGGCGCGCGCATAGCGCACCTCCCGCTCCGTGAGGGGCTCGCCGGAGAGCTCGGAGAGTCGCGCGGTGTAGAGGCGCGCAAGCGCCGCGTGGTCCGCGCCGGAGAGGGGTCGCAGCTCCCCCGGGGGCGCGCAGGCGCGGTGGGCGATGCCGCCGGCGCTGGGGGAGAAGACCGCGCGCTCGGACACCGCTCGTCCGCATTGGGCGCACACCTCGAGCTGCGGGCGCAGGCCGACCGCCGCGACGGCGCGCGCCTCGAACCAGACGATCCACGACGGAATCGACGCGGGCGTGGTCTCGGCCATACCGCGCAACGCGGTCACGGTCGCACGATAGAGCGCCGGCAACGGCAGCGCGGGCCGCATCCACGTGCGCACCAGGTCGATGACGTACGAGCCGGCGTAGAAACGGCGCAGATCGCGGCGCAGGCCGCGCAGGCCGTCGGTCAGGCGAAACGCGCGCAACAGCTCCAGCTCGGCCCCGCGTCGTTGCAGCAGCTTCGCTTCGCCGAGGACCGCCAGGGGAATGCCGCCCTGGAACTCCGGCCCCGGTCGGTACGCGCCCTTGGCCAGCGCGTGAACGAGACCGTGGTCGGCCGTCGCGAGATGGACGATCTCACTCGACTCGGCGAAGGGCACGGTGCGCACGACCAGCGCGCCGGTGGTGTAGCGGCGAGGCACCGGAGCATTGTCGCCGAGGTCGTGGACACGACCTGCCGCGAAACTCGTTTCGTGCGCGCCGGCCGCTACCCGCCGCCGCTCACCTGCACCTTGAGCTTCTTGACCGTGCGTTCGTCCGCTTCGAGGACGGTCAGCTCGACCTCGTCGAGGTGTACGGTGTCGCCGACCCGCGGAACGGTGCCGAGACGGTGGAAGACCAGGCCGCCCATCGTCTCGAAGTCGTCCTCGACCGGCAGCTCGACCGAGAGCGCCTTGTTCACGTCCTCGATGGGCGTGCGACCGTCGACGTCCATCGTGCCGGACGCGAGCTCTTCCGCGGTCGGCGGCGGCGCCTGCACGTCGTCCTCGTCGTACTCGTCGTGGATCTCGCCGACGATCTCCTCGAGCACGTCCTCGATCGTGATCAGGCCGGTCGTACCGTTGAACTCGTCCAGCACGACGGCGAGGTGCACCTTGCGCGCGCGCATCTCGGCCAGCAGGTCGTTCACCGGCTTGTTCTCCGGGACGAAGAACGGCTTGCGCATCAGGTCGGGCAGCTTCGCCGGGTTCAGGCCGTTGGGGTCGTCGGGCTTCCAGTGCGCGATGAGGTCGCGCGCATAGAGAACGCCGACCACGTCGTCGCGGTCCTCGCCGTACACGGGCAGGCGGCTCACGCCCTCTTCGTTGATCATCGCGACCGCGTCGGCGAGCGTGGCGTCGGCCTGGATCATGATGATGTCGGCGCGCGCCGTCATCACGTCTCGCACGGCGCTCTGCTCGAGGTCCATGATCGACTCGATCATGTCGGCTTCCGTCTTGCTGAGGCTGCCTTCGCGTTCGCCTTCTTCGACGGTCTCCAGCACCTCTTCGCGCGTGTTGCGCCCCGGGCCGTCGATGCGCCGCTGGAAGATCACGCGCACGAACCAGATCAGCGGCGTACGCAGCGGAATCAGGATCACCCCCGCCACTTCGAGCGAGGGGATCAGGCGCAGCAGCATCTCGTCGGGTTTGCGCGCGGCGACGAGCCGCACCAAGACGTCGTTGACCAGGAAGGTCAACCCGAAGGAGATCGCGAGCACGGCGAAGACCGTGCCCCATGGCAACGTCGTGAGGTCCGAGGCGGCCGTGCCGCCGAGCTCACCGCCGAGCGCGACGAATGCGATGCCGACCACCAACAACGAGTTGCCGAGGAACCGCAACAGACGGGCGGTCAGCAGGTGCCCGCCCTCGCGTTTCAGGAAGCGCTCGACCCGCGGACGGGTGTCCTCGCGATCCGCGAGCTCGTGCAACGTCGCGCGGCTGAATCGATCGAGGGCCACCTCGGTCAGCGTGCCGAACACCGCGATCGCCTCCGCCGCGACGAAGTACGCGACGAGCGCAAGATCGGACAGGATTCCCGCGATCCACACGCCGGTCAGAGGAACGAAAACGATCGGGGTGACGGCGGTTCGTCCGCCTGGTGGTTTCCAACTCGACAAGGAAGGCAGGCCTCGCGGCGCGTCGGCCCGACTGGCGGGTGTCGCGCGCCTGGCTCGACCATACGGTACGCATTCGGCGGCCGCGACCGGATTTCAGTCCTACATCTGTTCGTCCTAACGCCGCGGGTCCAGCTTCCGGGGATCGACGCCCGCCCGGCGCAGACTCTCGCGCAATCGGGGCGAGATGCCGGGCGCGCCGCCTGCCGCCGTGCCGCGGCGCTGCAGGTGGCAGACGGCCACCGCGAGAGCGTCCGCGGCGTCGAACGGCGTCGGCGGCTCCGCCATGGCGAGCACGCGGCGCACCATGGCTTGCACCTGCTGCTTGGACGCCCGCCCGGCCCCGGTGACCGCCTTCTTGATCACGTTGTTGGTGTAGCCGCAGACGGACAGGCGGTGCTCGGCCAACGCCACGACCAGCGCGCCGCGCGCTTCGCCGATGCGCAACGCGGCCGTCGCGTCCCGGCCGTGGAACGCCTCTTCGATGGCGGCCTCGCCCGGCGCGTACGCCACGAGCACCTCGCGTAGCGCGGCGACGAGCGCCGCCAGCCGGGTCGGGACGTCATGCCGCGGGTTCGACTTGAGCGCGCCGTGATCGACGGCTCGATAGCGACCGCCGTGCGCCTCGACCACGCCCCAGCCGACGACGCGCGTACCCGGATCGATGCCGATGACGCGCAGGACGGGATTGGGCTCGACCACACGACGAGTGTAGGTCGGCTCGACGACTCACGTATCGATCGAGTGCGCGACGACGGCGATGGCATGGGGCGGACACGACATCGCGCACAAACCGCAGCCGGTGCACCCGCTCTCGAGGATCAACGGGAACTGCTCGCCGTCGGTGATCGCGATGCTCGGGTAGGGACACAGTTGCAGACAGACGTCGCAGGCCTCGTCGCGCGAACGCACGCACGCCTGCCGGTCGAGAACCGCGAGTCCGATTCGCACCGCCATCGGCGGCGTCACCCGCAGCGCGCCCGTCGGGCACGCGGGCATGCACAGACCGCACAGGTCGCAGGCCTGGCGATCCGGCAGCATGTACGGCGTGCCGTCGCCGCCGCCCGGTTGGGACGCGTCCAATGACGGGATGATCGCGAAGCTCGGGCACGCGTCGGTGCAGATGCGGCATCCGTCCGCGCACGCGTCCTTGAATCGCGCTTCGGGCAACGCGCCCGGCGGACGGATCAACGCGCTCGGTTGCTGCGGCTTCGCCGCGCCCGCGTCGCGCGGTCGCCGTTTCCCCGGAAGAACGCTGCCGATCGCCTCCCGCCAGAAACGGCGTCTGTCCATCGGGTCGTTCATGACGAGGCGCGGGCCCGGACGAGCGCCTCGGCGATGCGCAGGTCGTCCTCGGTCGTCACCTTGAGGTTCGTCGACTCGCCCGTGACGGCCGTGACCGATACGCCCGCGGCGAGCAACGCGCTCACCTCGTCGGTGCCCTCGCTCTGTTGAAGCGCGTCGAACAGCAACGCTCTGCGCGCCGCCTGGGGCGTCTGCGCGCGCACGAGCGCCGCGCGGTCGACGCCGGGGGCGAGCCGCGCCGTGCCGTCCGCGTCCTCGACGCGGTGCAGCGTGTCGGCGACGGGCAGCACCGCGGCCGCTGCGCCGTCGGATAGCGCGGCGTCCAGCACCGCCCGCACGAGCGCGCTCGTGACGAGCGGCCGCGCAGCGTCGTGCACCAGCACCATGTCCACGTCGTCGGGCAGCGCGTCGATTCCCCGCATCACGCTCTGTTGGCGGGTGGCGCCGCCCTCGACGACGTCGAACGCGAAGGGCACCACCGCGCGCACGGCCTCGAGGTCCTGCGCGCTCGCCGTGACGACCACCGCGAGGTCGGCAACGGCAGCTCGGCACGCGTCGAGCGCGTGCATGAGCACCGGCCTGCCGGCGAGGTCGACGAGCACCTTCGAGACGACCCCGCCGAAGCGAGTCGAGGCGCCGGCCGCTGTGAGAACCAATCCGTGCACGGCCGCAGCCTACCAACGGGCCCCGCAAGAGCCCGGGCCGCGCGACGGTTTGCGGATCGGCGCGCGCATCCGGCTCGCCGGACGCTCGACGGCGCTTCGCCGTCCGCTCCGTTAGACTGCCGCGCATGCGCGTCGGCATCGGCTACGACATTCACGCGTTCGACCCCACCCGGGTGCTCGTGCTGGGCGGGGTGAAGGTGCCCGGCGCGTGGGGACTGCGCGGCCATTCCGACGCCGACGTCCTGCTGCACGCCGTTGCCGACGCCCTGCTCGGCGCCGCGGCGCTCGGCGACCTGGGCGACCACTTCCCGGACTCCGATCCGCAGTGGGCGGACGTGCCCTCGGCGGCGCTGTTGGCCGAGGTGCTGACGAAGATCGAAGCGAAGGGGCTCAAGCCCGCGCACGTCGACGCGACCGTCGTCGCGGAGCGTCCGAAGATCGCGCCGCACCGCGCGGCGATCCGCGAGCGGCTGGCTGCGCTGACGGGACTGGACGAATCGCACGTGAGCGTCAAGGCGACCACGAACGAGGGGCTCGGTGCCGTCGGGCGCGCGGAGGGGATCGCCGCGATGGCCGTGGTCTCGTTGGTGGAGGCCTGATGCGGGTCCTCGTGGCACTGCTCGTCGCGTCCGCGCTGACGGGCTGCATC
This sequence comes from Planctomycetota bacterium, assembly GCA_965223505.1. Classification (GTDB taxonomy): domain Bacteria; phylum Planctomycetota; class PLA2; order PLA2; family JAEUHO01; genus CBDCWP01. The sequence goes on along the minus strand of CBDCWP010000038.1, from coordinate 262,193 downwards.
GGACAGGACCACGGCGACATCGAGGAGTCCGGGAGCGGTCTCGACAAGGAGACGCGGGAGACCATCGTCAACGTGCTGACGTTGCAGGGCGGCACGATGTCGGAGCTTCGCAACCGACGCGGTACGGGGCCGTTCACGACGTTCGATCGTTCACCGGACGAGATGGTGGACGTGTTGGAGCGCGCCGCGCGCAAGGCGCGCGGCCTCGGGGACGAGCCGGTGCGCGCGATCTTCGTCTCGGAGCTTCGTCGCGAGGTCGTCGCGAAGGAGCGCACGGCGGAGGAGTCCCAGAGCGACGCCTACATGCCGGCGTTTCGTTCCGCGATGATCGCGATCGTGCATCCGGTGATCGGCAACCCGAATCAGAGTCGCGTCGAGATCCACGCGATGAACCGCGGGCCGTTCCACCAGGGCGCGGTGAACTGGCAGCGCGACATGCCGCGCTGGATCGAGGAAGCGCTGGCGGACGACGTGAACCGCCCGAAGGACATCGCGCCGATCCGATAGACGTCGGCGGCGCTACTGCGCGGTGATCGTCTCGATGCGGTCGTCCTGCTGGATCGAGTTGACGACGTCCATGCCGTTCGTCACCCGTCCGAAGACCGTGTGCACGCCGTCCAGGTGCGGCGTCGCGCTCAGCGTGATGAAGAATTGGCTGCCGCCCGTGTTCGGACCGGCGTGCGCCATCGACAGCACACCCGCCGCGTCGTGCTTGTTCGGGTTGCCGGCCGTCTCGCACTTGATCTTGTAGCCGGGGCCGCCGGTGCCGGGCACGCCCGACGCGCCTTCGCGCGTGTTGGGGCAGCCGCCCTGGATGACGAAGTTCGGCACGACCCGGTGGAAGGTGAGGCCGTTGTAGAACCCCTCGCCCGCCAGCTTCGTGAAGTTGTCCACCGTGCCCGGCGCGTCCTGGTCGTACAGCTCGATCTCGATGCTGCCCTTCGAGGTCTGAATCGTGGCGTTCGTCATGGGGCCTCCCTTTGCGTGGGTCATACCGTCCGGGCGGGCGGTGGGGGACAAAAACCGTCAGCGCGCGAGCTCGCGCGCGTTCCGGATGCAAGACGCCCCATGAAGCCACTGGTCCCGGGTCGCCCGCGCGGAAACCGGGCGCGGGCCCGCCAATTGCTGACGAGGTGTAACCTTGTGGCGATTCCGGCGTTTGGATGAGGGACGAAACCCACCCGCACGTGGAGACCGAACAGATGCGACATGGGCTACTTATCGGGGGCGTGATGCTGGCCGTGGCGGCGTTCCTGCTGCTGCCCGTCAGCGGCGCCGCCGCGGGCGACGAAGACCGCACGGCCTGGGAGAAGCGCCTGGATTCCCTCGACGCCAAGGACGCCGCAGCGGCGTTCAAGCTGGCGCTTCAGCTCGAAGCCAAGGGGCATGACGATCTCGCGGCCAAGGCGTACGAGATCGTGATCGGCATCGAGCCGGATCACGTCGCCGCGCGGCGTGCGCTCGGCTACGAGAAGATCAACGAACGCTGGCACGCCGGCGACGACCTGATGCGCGCCAAGGGCTTCATCCACCACGGCGGAGACTGGATCACGTCGGAGCAGTTCGCCGAGGCGACGCGTCCGCAGCGCGAGGCCGCCGAGCAGAAGGCGGGCGAGAAGCGCGTATTCACCTTGCTCGCGAAGATCGCTTCCGAGGACGAGGAGACGGTCGCCAAGGCCCGTCGTCAGATGGCGCTCGAGGAAGACCGGTTCAAGTTGCAGCCGCTTGCCAAGTGCCTGCGCTGCGAGCCGGCGTCGCTGCGCATCTACTGTGCGCAGGAACTCGGTCGTCTCGACGATCCGCTGGCGGTGCCCGCGTTGCTCAAGCGCGCGATCTACGACAAGGAAGACGACGTGCGGGACGCCGTCGTCGGCGCGCTCAAGGAGATCGGCGAGCCGTCCACGGTCCACCCGTTGGGCCGCGCGCTCGACAGCCGCTACGTCGAGGTGCGTGTGAACGCAGCCGAGGCGCTCGGCAAGCTCGGTGACGAGCTGGGTCTGGGCTACGTGATCAAGAAGTGGGAAGGCCGCTCGGGCGACTTCCCGCAGGTCTACTTCATGAGCGCCGCGCAGCTTTCGTACATCCAGGACTTCGATGTCGAGGTCGCGCAGACGTCGTTCATCGCGGATCCGATCGTGGGTGTCATTCAGGAAGGTGTCGTGCAGTCGGTGAAGGTGCTGGCGACGGTCCAGACGTTCACGACGATCGAGCGAGCAGCGTACCAGGGTGCGGTGAAGGGCATCGTGGGTACGGACCTGGGCGACGACGTGAAGCCGTGGTCCAAGTTCTGGCGTGAGAACGCGAATCGTCTGATCGAAGAGCGCAACATGCGCTATCAGGAGATTGCGGAGGCGCGCAAGAAGTCCGGCAAGTAGCGATCCGAGCTTCCTTTGCGGAACGGTGTTGCGGGCGGCCCGAGTGGCCGCCCGTTTCTCCATTCTGCCTGGCCCGCACCCGCTCCCACTCCCGCACCCGCTACCTGGCCCGCTCCCGCACCTGCTCCCGACCCTGGCTCCCGATCCCGAACCCGAAGTCGTGCACGTTCACGTTCACGCCTGTCGGATGACCTGTAGGGGCAGCCCTTGTGGCTGCCCAACCAGCGCGCTGTAGGGGCAGCCCTTGTGGCTGCCCAACCATTACGTCCGCGTCCCGCGGCTCAGTCTTTGAGGGGATAGTCCTTCCGCGACACCCGCCACGCGCCCAACGCGATCAACGCGACGGTCAGGCATCCCAGCACCGTCAACGCCGTGCCGGGCGTCTCGAACGAGAGCTTCTCGGACTCCATGATCAAACGCTCCGCGCCCTGCGCGATCGAGCGCGCGCTCACCTCGAGTTCCCACTCCCGCTGCCTCCGCAACGAATTCGACATCGAGAGGAACGTCTCCTCGTTCAACGAGTGGTGGATGCTGCGAACGTGGAACATCACCGACAGCCGCTGAATCGAACCGCTCACGCTCCCGAAGAGGTTCTCGAGCACGAACGTGTAGATCAGACCGGCCACCATCCCGCGGCGGAACAACGCGCCCAACGTGTAGTACACCGCGCCGATGGCGATCACGCCGGCCGTCGCCGTGAGTGGGACCGAGAACCAGAAGCTCGCCGGCAGCTCGACCCCCGATGTCAGGCACGCGGTGGAGATCATCAAGATCGCCACCGCGGCGGCGGGGATGATGCCGGCGAGATAACGGGAGAGGAACACCGTCGTGCGAGAGACCGGTCGCACGAGGTGATAGACGAGCGTTCGCTGGTGAACCTCGCGCGAGAAGCCGCCGCCGATCAACAACAGCGCGCACAACGGGAGTACGACGCGGAAGATCTCTTCGTCCAGATGCTTGGCGAGCAGGTGCGGCGCGTCCCGGTGCCACCAACGGCGGTATTGGTCGGGCGGCACCGCCGACTCCGCGATGCTCGTGCCGACGATGGCGCCGACCGCGACGGCCAGCAGGCCGACGACGAGCAGGCGCTTCCAGCGGCACGCCTGGCGCACGCCCCACGTGAAGGACGGACCGAACCCCTCGAGCACGCGCACGCCCGCCGTCTTCGGCCTCCGGTCGCTGGTGGTGTCGCTGCTCATTGGGTCAGGTACCTGAAGATGGCTTCGAGGTCTTCGTCCACCGGTACGATCGCGTCGACGGGAAACGTGCCGTCGGCCGCGCACTCCGCGACCGTGTCGAACAGCAGCGGCGCGTGGTGCGTGAGCACCTCCAGTCCGCGGTCCGTGTTCTCGACGCGGCGCACGCCGTCGAGGCCGACGAGCCTCGCGGCGAGCTCCGTGCCCGCCGTCGTGTCGATGCGCACCGTCAGCGGGTACTCGCTCATGTCCTCGCGAATGCTGCGGGCGGTGCCGTCGGCGAGGATGCGGCCGTGGTTGAGCACCACGATGCGGTCCGACAGTCCTTCGACCTCGTGCAGCACGTGACTGGAGACCAGCACGACGCAGCCCGCCTCGCCGAGCTCTCGGATCAAAGCCGAGAACTCGAGTCGTCCGGGCGGGTCGAGCCCGTTGAGCGGCTCGTCAAGAATCACCACGTCCGGATCGTGCGAGAGCGCCTGCGCGAGCTTCATGCGCTGGCGCATGCCCTTGCTGAACCCGGTCGCCGGGCGATGCACGTGCTCGGACAGACCGACGCGTTCGAGCGCACGGCGCGCGTGATCCCGCGCCATGGTCTTCGGAAAGCCGTGCAGCCGCGTGAGGTACGTCAGGACGTCCCAGACGGACGCGCCGGGGTACACCGCGTCTTGCTCGGGGCACAGACCGACCCGGCGCATCACCGAAGGCCGGTTGAACGGCGTTCGGCCGTTCACGAGCACCGTCCCCAGGTTCGGACGCAACATCCCGCAGATCACCTTGATGAGCGTGCTCTTGCCGGCGCCGTTGGGGCCGAGCAGCCCGGTCACGCCGGGCCGCAGGGTGGCCGTCACGTCGTTGAGGCCCAGCACCTCGCCGTACCACTTGCTGACGTTCTCGATCTCGACGATCGACGTGGTGGTCGAAGGCGCGCTCATTCGGAGATCTCCACCGTCTTGGCGCGCCGGTAGGCGGCGTACATGCCGAGCAGCAGCAAGCAGACGGCCACCCACATGACGGCGATCTGGTCGGGCAGCACACGGTCGATGCGGCGCATGCGCTCGACGTCGTCCGGTCTGACGGCGACCAGTCGAATGAACTCGGCCAGCGTGTTCTCCGGCAGCCCCAGCAGCCGGAGCACGTCGCCCAGCCAACCGCGAAGCCTCGCGGCGACCAGGGCCAGCATCGATCCGACGAAGTACACGCCGGCGGCGACGCCCATCACGGTGCCGCGCCGGGCGATGCGCGCCGAGAGCAGCATCAGCAGCCCGGTGTACGACATCGCGGCGATGCCGTAGTGCCGGACGATCGTCCAGAGGATGTCGCTGTTGGCCGTGAAGAACTCCATGCTCGTGCCTTCGGGCTGCCACGCGCTCACCAGCGCGTACATAGCCACGCCGGGCAGCAGGCAGAACCAGAGCAACAGCACCGGCAGCACGATCGTCTTGCCGAGCACGTACCGGATCGGTCGCAGGGGCCGCACGAGGTAGAGCGGCAACGCGCGCGTTCGCATGTCGTCGGAGATGAGCCCCGCGCCGACGAAGAGCGAGACGAGCGCGGCGAGGGCGGTGATCGGCGCGTGATAGAAGATCAAGATCTCCTTGAGGAGGCGCAGCGACTCCGTCGCGAAGTCGAACTCGAAGTGCATGCCGAAGTCGCGTCCGTAGCGCGCGAAGCCTTCGCCGAGCTTGATCTCGAAGTAGAGCCGCATGCCGCAGATGGCGAACCAGATCAGGAACAGCACACCGATGATGCGCAACCCCCAGTTGCGCATCGCCAGGCGGTGGTGCTCGCGGAAGATCGTGTAGACGGCGGCGGGACTGTCGAAGCCGCCCTCGTACCGCCGGTAGCCGCGCGCATAGACCGCCATCAGTCGGTCTCCTCGCGTCCGACGATGCGCAGGAACACCTCCTCGAGACCTTCGGTCAGCGGCGCGATGCTGCGCACGCGCGCCCCGCTCTCGCGGGCGAGCTTGAACACCGCGGCCACGCCGTCGTCCGCGGGCAAGGTGACGGTGAACCGCCTCGCGGTCGTCCCGAGCTCGACGCCTTCCTCTTCCTGCGGACCGCGGCCCTCGACGACGTCGATGCCGTGCGCGACCAGCGTCGAGCGGAACTGCTGCGTCTCGCCTTCGGCTTCGACGGAGAAGATCGACTCGTGGGGCAGCAGCTCTTCGAGCGCAAACGTGCCGCGACAGCGGCCGTCCTGCAGCACGACGATGTTCTGCGCGACCTTCTGCACCTCCGGGAGGATGTGGGACGACCAGATGACGTGCTTGCCGTGGTCGGTGGCGAGATCGCGGATCAGGTCGAGCAGCTCGTCACGACCGCTCGGGTCGAGGCCGGCGAGCGGCTCGTCGAGGAAGAGCACCTCGGGGTCGTGCACGAGCGCCTGGGCCAGCTTGAAGCGCTGGCGCATGCCGGTCGAGTACTGGCGGATGTCACGATAGACGGCCTCGCCCAAGCCGACGTGGAACAGCACCTCGTGCGCGCGGCGAAGCGCGTCGTTGTAGGGCATGCCGGTGAGCTGACCGAGGTAACGGACCGCGCGGATCCCGGTCATGGCGTGCAGGTACGCGTCGGTCTCCGGCATGAAGCCCACACGCCGGCGGATCTCGCGGCCGCGCCTGCGCGTGTCGAGCCCGAGCACCTCGACCGTGCCCGTGTAGTCGGGCAGCAGGCCGAGCACGCATTGGATGAGCGTCGACTTGCCGGCGCCGTTCGGACCGAGCAACCCGGTGATGCCGTCGGCGACGTCGAAGGTCACGTCGCGCAGCGCCGGCGGACGGCGCCCGTAGGACTTGGTCAAGTCGCGGATCGAGACGATCGCCATCAGGCGTCCGGGTCCTTCGACGCGTCGTCCTTCTCGACTTCAGACGGCCCGAACGTGGCGCGGTAGTGCTCCAGGATCTTCGACGCGGTCTCCTCGATGGCCTTGCGCGTCATGTTCAGGACCGTCCACTCGGGGTGCGCTTCGAAGACCTTGCGGGCCCACGCGGCTTCGCGGCGGATGTACCGGATGTCGCCGTAGTCGGACGACTCCATGCGCAGCGACTCCATGCGTGACTGTCGGATCTTCATCAACGTGGCCGGTTCGATGTTCAAGCCGAAGACGCGCCGCGGGTCGACGTCGTCGAGCTCCTTGGGCGGCTCGACACCGAGCACGAGGGGGATGTTCGCGACCTTGTAGCCGCGGTGCGCGATGTAGTTCGACAGCGGCGTCTTTCCGGTGCGGCTGATCCCGACGATGACGATGTCGGCCTTGCGCAGGTTGCGCGGCTCGCGACCGTCGTCGTTGGCGACCGCGAACTCGACGGCGTCGACGCGACGGAAGTAGTCTTCGTCGAGCTCGTGTCCCAGGCCCGGCACGGCGAGCGGCTTGCGGTCGAGATGCCGCGCGAAGCGCGCGATCAGCGTCCCCAGCAGGTCCACGGCCTTGACTTCGTGCTCTTCCACGAGCTCCTTGATGCGTGAGCGAAGCTCCGGACCGACGAGCGTGTACGCGAGGATCGCGTTCGCTTCCTTCGCCTTCAGCACGACAGCGCGCAGGTCCTCCTCGGACAGGACGTGCGAGACGGAGCGGATGCTGCCCTCGTCGAATTGACCGAACTGCGCGAGCGCGGCCTTGCATGCCTGCAGCGCGGTTTCGCCCGTCGCGTCACTGACGGAGTAGACCAGCGGTGACGGGCTCATCGGCTCTCCCCGACGGGGGCGTCGCTGATCGGTCGCTGCGTGGCCTGGGGATCGTCGGGCGTGCCGACCCAGACGGCGCCGCCCTCGAAGTGCTCCTTCTTCCAGATCGGAACGTCTTGCTTGAGCCGGGCGATGAAGTCCTCCACGGCGTCGAGCGCCGCCTTGCGGTGGGGGGCCGAGACGGCGACCACCATCGCGTCCTCGCCGATCTCGAGCCGGCCGACGCGGTGGGTGCAGGCGAGCGCCGACAGCGCGTGCCGCTCGATCACCTCCGCGCCGATCCGTTCCATCTGCTTGAGCGCCATGGGCTCGTACGTCTCGTATTCGAGGTGCTCTACACGGCGGTCGGCGGTCCGGTTTCGAACGGCGCCGTGGAAGACCACGATGGCGCCGTTGTCGGGCCCCAGGACGGCAGCGCGGACCGTGTCCGCGTCGATCGGTTCCTTGGTGATGCGAAACGCCATCCGTGCCCTACCCTCCGCCGACCGGTGGGATGAGCGCAAGGGTAGCGCCGTCGCGAAGGGGCGTGTCCGCCGGAACGAACTCGTCGCCGAGCGCGAAGCGCAATCCCTTGCGCGCTCCGTCCAGCGCGGGATGGGCGGCGACGAGCGCGTCGAAGAGGCGCTCGACTGTGGCGTCGTCGTCGGCGGTGACGGTCTCGGCATCGGTGCCGGCGGCTTCCCGGGCGGCGGCGAAGTAGCGAACGGTGATCTCCACGCGGCGCAGTCTAGACGCGGCGTATGCTCGGGCCGCATGAGACCGGTGCTGCTCAGTCTCGTTCTCCTGGTGCTCGCGGGCTGCGGGCCCGAAGAGGAGGGGCCGACGCCGATCGAGCGGTTCCACCGGCGGATTCAGGCGCCGACGCCCGAACCGGAGCCGATCCCCGAACAGCCCGCGCCGGTCGAGGTGGACGCGGACGACACGATCACCGTCACGTTCGAACGGGCCGACGACGGCGGTTGGCAGCTGCACGCGTCCGCCGGCGAGGCGACTCGGGTGTTCGAGGGCACGCGTGTCGAGGACGCGCTGGGACGCTGGATCAAGGAACAGCGGCAGGCGACCGGCCGTGAGCGCGTTCACCTCCTGGCCGGGCGCGACGCACCGTGGAGCGATGTCGTCCGCATCACGAACGCGCTCGCCGGCGTGGACGTCACCAAGGTGAGCGTGGAGGTCAAGAAGGAGTAGCGTGCCAGCGCGTGTGGGGCGTCTTGTTCCTGACCAGCCAATCCCACAGCAGGCCGCCGTAGGTGCGCTTGCGCATGCCGTGCCTCTCGAAGAACGACTGCAGCGAACGGTGCAGCGCCGGCAGGTTGTAGAACGGCACCTTGGGGAAGTAGTGGTGCTCGATGTGGTAGTTCGACCACAGGAAGACGCGGTCCCAGAAGAACGGGCTCGGGCGAATCAGCGTGCCCCACGCGGCGGGGTCGTCCGGATCGATGTCGTAGTGCTGTCCGAGGCGGTTGATCGTGAACGCGACCGGGAACACGACGAACACCGGGAGGACGTGCAGCTTGAGGGCGGCCTCCCAGCCGAGCTGCCACCAGAGGACGGCCGGAATCGCCAGGTGCAGCAGAATCGCGACCCAGCGCTCGACGGCGATGCGCTTGCGCAGCGCGGGCGGATAGCTCGCAGCGGCCTTCTTCGCGGCGCGAAAGTAGATCGGGAACAACACGGGCGTGAAGTAGAGCGCCTTGAAGAGGCGCGTGACGATCTTGGGCGTGAGGTAGTGCCGCTTCGGATCGCCGTCGTCGGTGCCCAGGTTGTCGTGGTGATCGAGGTGCCAGCGCTCGAACTGGCTGCTCGAGAGTCCGCTCGGCGCCGCGTAGAGGTGTCCGAGGAGGCGGTTCCAGGCCGAGCGGCGCTCCCGGAAGACCGTGCGATGAACGACCTCGTGCAGCAGCACGGTGAACGAGAAGATGACGAAGCCGATGACGATGCTGGCGGGGATCCACGCGTACCAGCGATCGCCGAAGCGCAGGACGACGTAGACGGCGGCGGCGAGGAACAGCAGCTGTCGCAGGACGACGAGGGCGTGGCGCCACGGCCGGGTCTGGTGCAGTCGGCGCAGGACCGCCTGGGGAACGGCGTCGGTGAGCTCGCTACGGAACGACTTGGCGGCGGTGTCCCAGGGATTGGGCATGGCCCCACATCGTATTCGCCCCAGTCGCGGATCGTCCTCTACGACTCGACAGGATCGCCCTACGGCCCCGTCGGATTCCCCACGAACCGGCGTCCCAACAGCCGCAGCGTCGTCACCGCCGTCTGGACGATCTTCATCTTCGACGCGCCCTGCTTGCGGTCGTACCGCAAGATCAACGGCACCTCCTCGATCCGCCGCGCTCTGCGTCGCAGCTTCAGCAGGAGATCGACCATCACCGAGAAGCCCGACTGATTGAGGAACGCGGAGCCGTACCGCTGCTTGCCCCACGCCAGCAGGGCGACGCGGTAGCAGCGGTAGCCGCACGTGTAGTCGCGCGCGCACGGAAACAGGATGCGCAAGAGCCACGAAGCGGCGAGGCTCACGAACGTTCGCAGCGCGTCGAGCCCGTGCACCTCCGCGCCGGGCTGGAAGCGCGACGCGATGACCAGATCGGCGCCGTTGCGCGCGCGCTCGACCATGCCCGGCATCAGCTCGGGCGGGTGGGTGTGGTCCGCGTCCATGCTCACCATCAGGTCGTCGGGCCGCGCGTTGTCGAGCACGTGCTCGATGCCCGTGCGCATGGCCGCGCCCAGACCCTGGTTCGGATCGTGTACCAGCACGGTCGTATCCAGGCCCGTGACGGAACGCGCCGCATCGGCGGTGTCGTCCGTGCTGCCGTCGTCGACGACCACGACCTTCGTCGGCGGCGCGCCGCCGGGCCAGCGCTGAAGCGTCGAGCGGAAGTCGTTCAGCAGCGCGGGCAGGTTCTGCGCCTCGTTGTAGGCGGGGAGCATGAACCAGAGCGTCAAGCCGCGGGAGTCGGTGTCGCGCCGCACGTCTAGGTCGCGGCGCCCGCGTTCGCCGGATGAAGTGTCGGCGGCGGCGCGAGTCCCGGCACCCACGGATCGACGGTCTCGCCCGCGAGCGCGAGCGAGATCCTCTCGCCTGCGCACCCGTCGCCGAACAGGAATCGGTGCCGGCCCATCTCGGCGCGCGCGTCGGCGTCCTCGAGCAACCGCGTCGCCTCTTCGCGAATGCGGTCGGTGTCCGTGCCCACGAGCAGGCCGCCGCCCGCGTCGATCAGCTCCTGCCGTTCGGTCACGTCGCGAAGCACCAGGATGGGCTTGCCGAGCGTGGGCGCCTCCTCCTGCAGTCCGCCGCTGTCCGAGAGCACGAGCTCGCAACGGTCCATCAGCCATACCAGCTCGGCGAAGTGCACCGGCGCGACGAGCGTCAGGTTCGGCGCAGTCAACATCTCGTGCGCCGGACCCTCGACGTTGGGATTCGGGTGGACGGGGTAGACGAACGTCACGTCCGGATGCGCCTCGGCCAGGGCCTGCAGCGCGACGAACACGTTGCGAAGCGGCTCCCCGAACGACTCGCGCCGGTGGGCCGTGACGAGCACCAGACGCTCGGGTTCTCCGATGCGATCGCGCACGGGCAGGTCCAGCTCGGGCAGCCGCAGTCGCAACCGAAGCAGCGCGTCGATCGTCGTGTTGCCCGTCACGAGCGGGTCGACGATGCCCTGGGCGCGGAGGTTGGCCGCCGCCGCCGGGGTGGGGGGAAAGCAATGCGTCGCGAAGCTGTCGATCACGACGCGGTTCATCTCCTCCGGGAAGGGGGCGTCCATCCGGCCCGAGCGCAGCCCGGCTTCGACGTGCGCCACGGGGACCTGCAGATAGAACGCTGCCATGGCCGACGCCATCGCCGTCGTCGTGTCCCCCTGGACGACGACCACGTCCGCCTGCGCGTCACGGATGGTCCCGGTCATCGTCTCGAGCACGCGCGCCGTCACCTGCGCGGGCGTCTGGTCGCGCTGCATCAGGTCGAGGTCGGCGTCGGGCTGCAGGCCGAAGAGGGAGAGGACCTGGTCGACCATCTCCCGGTGCTGGCCGGTCGTGCAGACGTGCGTGCGGAACCGGCCCGGCTGCGCGCGCAGCGCATCGATCACCGGCGCCATCTTGATGGCCTCGGGACGGGTTCCGAAAGTGACGAGCACGTTCTGCATCGGGCGGCCCCACACCATACGGGCGCGGACTCGCCGAAGGCCGCCGCGGACCGACCGGAGGGCGCAGCCGCCCGACCCCACGCCCCCTGGACAATGCGGTGCCAACGACCGTGTGCTTCATGCCGGAAGCGGGGGGAGGGCCTATATCCTCCCTGGACCCCGCGCCGAGCGCGCCAGGAACGCCCATGGCCCAGTCGAAGAAGCGAAAGCCCAGTGGAGACGAGCCCGTCGGATTCTTCCGGCGTCTCGGCTACCTCTTCGGGCCCATCGCTGCCACCGCGCTGCTGTGGCTGCTGCTCGGATTCGCGGCGTCCGAGCACTTTGCGGACGACGCGCTCATTGCGGGTGTCGCCAGCCTGCTCGGCCTGGGAACGACGGTCATCTTCGCGCCTGCGATCCTCGACGACTTCATGTTCATCACTGCCAAGGTCGACCTGACGACCTGGGAGCTGGCGATGGTCGTCATCTGGATCAATGCGGCCAGCGGCTTCTGGTACATCTACAACCTCGATCTGCTGCACAAGCTGCCGAAGATCGGACCGGCGCTACGCCGCTCGCGCCGCGAAGCGGTCGCGACCGTGCGCAAGCGGCCGTGGATTCGTCGGCTCGCCACCATCGGCGTCGGCTTCTTCGTCATCACGCCGTTGCCGGGATCGGGATGTCTGGGCGGTGCGATCATCGGCCGCATCGTCGGCATCAGCAAGCGCGCCGCGTTCTGGGCGGTCGCGATCGCCGGGTTGGTCGTCTCGATCGCGTACGCGATCCTCGCGGACAAGCTGAAGGCGTCGCTGGATGCCGAGAACATCCCGTGGTGGCAGCGCGTGCTCGGACTGCTGCTCGCGTTGTTCATCTTCTGGTTGATCTGGAAGCTCATGCGCAAGATCTCCTCCAAATACGCCAACGGCGACAACGGAGTGAATGCCGGCGCCGAGCTCGTCGGAGACGCACAGGCGACCGTGCCGCCACGCGCCGATGACATGACGCCCGAGTGGAACGCGCCGCCGCCGGCGAAGTGACTCGCATGTGACGGCCGAGTGAGCGCGAAGTGACGGCGCGCGCTCAACCTGTGCGCATGAAACACATCCCCCTTGCGCTCCTCGCCGTTCTCCTGCTCTGCACCCCGTCGCTCGCCGGCGACCCGGCGGTCGATACCGAGCCGCCGTCGCCGGAACAGATCGCGCGGCACATCCTGCACGGCAGCGACGCCGAACAGGCCGCGGCCACGACCTTTCTCGAGAGCGCCGACACGAAGACGCTGATGCAGGTGTGCAAGGCGCTGCAGAAGCTGGCGCGCGAGCCGAAAGCCGGCGCGTCCGGCAGCGTCGTGACGATGACCGTTCGCCTGATCGAGGCGGACGACGTCGCCTTCCGCGATCTGGGGCTGCCGGGTCGATTCGGGAACGACCTGAAGGCGGCGAGCATGCTGCTCGATGAGACCCAGGTCGAGATCCTGCTGCGTGCCTGCGAGAAGGGCGAGCGCTGGAAGCTCATCACGGCGCCGCGCGTCACCGCGTACGACCGCCAGCGGGCGGACATCAGCACCCTGAACGACGTGTCGTTCGTCAGCGACTACGAGGTCGAGGTCACGATGGGCGGCAGCCGTGTGGCCGATCCCATCGTCGAGACGGTCAAGGAGGGCGCCCTGCTCGGCGTCACGCCGACGCTCAGCGCCGACCGGCGCTTCGTGACGCTCGACATCGACGGCACGTGGGCCCAGGTCGAGCGCCCGATCCCGGCGATTCCCGTGAAGGTCGCCGGGGACAAGGAGGTCGAAATCCAGCTGCCGACGATCCGGGTCGGGCGGTTGAACGCCGAGCTGAACGTACCCGACGGCGGAACCGTGCTCGTTCGCGCCGAGGAGCTCTTCGGCCGGTCCGGCGGCTCGACCGAGCACCTGGTGATGGTCACCGCGGCCGTGACGCAGCTCGATCGCCGGTCGTTCACCGAGCCTCGTGCCGTGTCCGAGAAGAAGCGCGTCGTCAACTTCGAGGTGCGCGTGATCGAGGCGTACGAGAACTTTCTCGAGGACATCAGCATTCGCGACGAGCAGGACGAGCCGAGCAACACCACGTTTCTCGACGACACGCAGTGCGAGGTCCTCTTGCGCGCCGTCGAGAAGAGTGAGCGGCTGAAGCTGCTGACGGCGCCGCGCCTCACGGCCTACGACAAGCAGACGGCGAACGTGCAGGTGCTCTCGCAGATCTCGTACGTGAAGGAGTACACGGTCGTCGAAGGCAGGGACGGCAAGACGGCCCTCGACCCGGTCATCGACACCATTCAAGAGGGCGTCGTCGTGGAGCTCGAGCCGACGCTGAGCGCGGACGAGCGGTACGTGACCCTCGACGCGAATTGCACCTGGGCCGAGCTTCGACGTCCGATCCCGGAGCTCGAGACGGAGATCGAAGGGCACAAGGTGAAGATCCAGGTTCCCGAACTCTCCGTGCTTCGTTCGAAGACGACATCCACGCTGCCGACCGGCGGCACGGTGCTCATCCGCACGGCGCGAAGCGACGTCGAGGACCGCAAGATCGACCGATTGGTGATGGTCACGGCGCACGTCGTCGAGCTCGAAGACCTTCGGAGCGAGAGCGGGGCCGTTCGCAAGCGCAAGGACAAGTAGGGCGGACGCTACTTCAAGCCGAGCTCCCGGAGCGCGAGGGCGGCGCGCATGCGCACCCACGCCTTGTCGTCGTTGCGTGCCTTGCGTATCGCGGCAATCGCCGCCGGCGAGCGCACGCCCAGACGGCGAAGGGCGTCGACGGCGGCGGCTCGCGTTCCGGAATCCGCGCTGCCGGCCAGCTCGATCATCCGCGGAACGGCGGGCTTCGCCCCGTCGCCGAGGTCGGCGAGGTAGTTGAGCGCCGTCGCGGGCCCCGGGTTCTTCGTATCGGAGATCAACGCGTCGAGGACCGCTTTGGACGCCGGCTGCTGGATCTTCGACAGCGATCCCGCGGCGTTGATGGAGAACGCGCGCGAATCGTTCTTCATCCAGACCTGCAGCACCATCTCGGCGCGTTTCGCACGCGGCCCGACCTGTCCCAGGGACCACAGCGCCGTGAGCCGGTAGCTCTCGTCCGCCAGCAGGTCGATCAGCGTTTGCACCCCGATCTCGACGTCCTTCTCGTCGGTCGCGACACAGGCCAGCGCCGCCGCGACGTGCGCGGGCATCTGTTGCTCGTTCGGCAGCGCGCCCTTCAGCAGCGCGGTCGCCGCGGCGGCGTTCGTGCGCAGCTGCATGAACGCGCGCAGGCACGTGTTCTTCGTTCGGTAGTCGTCGTGCTTCCGGTAGGCCGCGATGAACGCCTCGACCGTGACCGGATCGTTCGCGCCGACGGACAGGAGGACGTCGCCCCCCGCCGTTCGCACCTCGGCGTCGTCGCTGCCGAGCGCCTTGACGAACGGCGCCTTCTCGTGTCGGCGCAACCCGCCGTTGACCGCGAACTGGCGCAGCGTGGATGCCGCCATCGTGCGCAGCCCCGCGTCGCTGCTGTCGAGCGCTTCGATGAGGATCGGCACGGCCGGCGCCGCGTAGAGCGGGAGCCACGACAGCGCGTTCGCCGCGGCGCTCCGAACCGACGGCTCGGTGTCGTTCAGCGCCCGGACGAGCTCGGGGACGATCGGCTCCGCTTCCGGGCCCAGGAGTCCCAACGCCATGGCGGCGCCCGCCCGAACGCCGGTGTCGTCGTCGTTGCGGAAGCGCTCGCGCAGCGCGTCGAACGAGCTCGGATCCCCGATGGCGCCCAGCGCGCCGGCGGCGGCCGTGCGCACGCCGGTGTCGTTGCTCTCGAGGAGCTTCAGCAGTCGCGGGACCGTCTCGCGACCCGGGAGCATGCCCCAGATGGCGTTGACGGCGGTGACGCGAACCAGCGGGTCGGTGTCCTTCTCCGCTCGATCGAGCAGCGCGTCGACGACGTCCTCGGGATGGGGCGGCGGCAGTCCCCCGAGCGCGCCCGCGGCAGCCGCGCGCACCTTCGGCTCGTTGTCCTTCAGCGACGCCATCAGCTCGGGGAGCGCGGCCTTCGCGTTGATCGCTCCGACGGACTGCACGGCCCAGATGCGCACGTCCCGGCTCTCGTCGCGCATGAGCGGCTTCAGGTCGTCCAGCGCCTCCTCGGCCCGGCGCCAGAAGTTGCCGAGCGCGGCCGCGGCGTTGGCGCGTACGAACGGACTGGTGTCCTTGAGCGCCTTGCGCAACGCCGTCAGCAAGACGGCCGTGGCGTCGTCCAGCGGCGGTCCGGCATACCAGAGCAGCTGCGCCGCGTCGGTGCGCACTTGCGCGCGTTCGTCTTCGAGCGCCTTGGCCAGCGTCGGCATGACCGGCGCGAGCACCCCCGGCGCCTTCATCCATTGGAACTTGGTGAGGACCTTCGCCGCCGTGCTCGCGACGTAGTCGTCGTCGTCACCGATCGCCTCGGCGAGCTGCGGCACCGCCGTCTTCGCCGCCTCGTCGAGGTTCCAGAGCGCGAACACCGCTTTGCGCCGTCGGTCGAGATCGGCCGCGTCGAGGTCTTCGGCCCAGGCCGCAGCGTCGCGGCCTTCGTACTTCGGCGTCTCGTCCTCCGCCTGCACCGGCCCGCCCAACGCGACGAGCACCACCAACACCCAACCGAACCGACGCATGGCACAACCCTCCGGCACCGAATCGGATGCTACCCAAGATCCGCGCATCGATGGGGGCGCGAGCCGCGGTCGGCGCGTCGCGGGCGCATCGCTGGGGCGGCGCCTGTCACGGGGAAGATACGTGTCGGGGCGTCGCCGTGTTCCCGACGGCACGCCGCGCCGGCTACTCGAACACCGTTCCGAGCGTCGGGTGGCCGCGGGTGCGCAGTCGATGCGCCCAATAGAGCGCGCCGAACGAGAGGACGATCATCAGCGCCAGCGTGATCGGTGTCGCGGTGGGCGTCCCGAGCTGGATGATGAACCCGATTCGAAGGCCCTGGGCGAACGCCGCGACGTCGGGAACGATCACGACCAGCACGGTGACCGCGACCGTCTCGAATGCGAGCTGCGTCGTCGGGAGTCGAAGGCGTCCGGGCAGCCGACCCGCGCGCGCGAACAGCCAAGCGACGACGGCCGTCGCAACAATCGACGCAAGCGTCGACAAGTCGGTACCCTCGAGTCGCCAGGGGGTGGTCGAAACCCACTTGATCGCGCTCGTCAACGCGGCCAGCGCGAACCAGGCGCTCAGTGCGCGGCGGCCGATGTCCTCGAGCTCCCGGGCTTCGAGGGGAGACGTGCTAAAGTGCCGGGGGCCGACCTTCAGCCCCCGTACTGCGCGCAGCGTCCGGAGGGGGCCGAACAGCAGACCGACGGCGACCAGCGCGTATCCCGCGATGAGGTAGGGCCTCGTGAGCTCGAGCCCGGCGGGCTGATCCGTCATGAAGACGAGGGCGACGTGGTGCAACGCCTTGATTGCCGCGTAGCAGCCGACGAGGTCGAAGACGAGCGTGCGCAGGGCGCCGTGCGTCAGCGGCTGCTCAGGGTCGTCGCCACGGCCGGCCACAGCTGCGATCCACTGCGACTGTCGTAGGAGCAGGACACCCAACACGGCCGTCAGCAACGGCCAACCGAAGTAGAGCAGCATGTCATCGAGGTCCCAGACGAGCCCGAAGAAGAGGAGGGGAATGGAGTACGTCAGGTAGATCACCGCCAGCGAGAGGGCATCGCCACCCAGCAGTCGCACCCCGGCGGCCATGTACGCGCGCGGCGTCATTGCGCTGCTCCCGATTCACGCTGCAGCTTCATCACGGCGATGAGTCGTGGTGTCACGATCGCCAGAAGCGCCGCGAGCACGGCTCCGAGGTCCCAGCGCAGCTCCGCGCCGCTTTCCAGGAATTCCCGCTGGACCCATTCGCCGACGGGAAACACCAGCAGGCCGGCCAGTCGTCCCATCGTGATGACGAAGATCGTGACGCCGGTGCACACGAGCGCCGTGTCGAACACCCCGCCGCTGCTGACGGCGTCGTCGCGCGGTGGGACGAAAAGGCGAACCAGCGATCGTGCCTTCCACAGCAACGCGGCAGACGCGACGACGACGATGACCCCCTCGAGCATCCCCCGGTTGACGTACGTTCGGGACAGGTGGTCGAAGGCGCGGTCGTAGTGCGTCGACGTCAACGCGAGCGATGCGGCGTACGCGACCAGCGAGTAGAGCGCCCACAGCTGCAGCGCCCAGGTGCCCAGCCCTCGACTCGTCATGACGACGGCTCGTCACCGATGATCGCGTCGACCTCGATCTCGACGAGCATGTCCGGATCGATGAGGGCGTTCACCTCGACCATCGTCGTGCAGGGGGGATGGTCGGCGAATACCTCGACGTGCGCGCGGCCGAAGGCCTCCCACTGCGAGATGTCGGTGACGAACATGCGGGTGCGCACGACCTCCTTCATCGTCGCGCCCAGCGGAGCGATCGAACGCTCGACGATCTCGAAACACCGCTTGGCCTGGGCGTAGGCATCGCCGGGGGCGAACGTCGAGCCGTCGTCGGCCACGGGCGCGGTCCCCGTCACGAAGACGTGATTGCCGGCACGCAGCGCGCGGCAGTATCCGACTTTCGATTCCCACGGCGCGCCGGAGAACGTCCGTTGGAACTCCATGCGCCCACTGTAGCGGTCACACCCGTACGATTGGCTCCCAGCGGACCGGAAAACGACCATACGAACGTTGGTTTCCGGCCCGCGAACGACGACGCGCACACGGCGAACCCGGTTGCCCCGCCCCTACAGAAGCATGCGGACGAGGCTCGCCGTCAAACGGCGGCCTCCTCCGCCTGCTTCTCCGCAATCCAGGCGTCGATCTCGGCGCGCAGCTCCCGCACCAGATCCGCCTCCTGCACCTTCTTGATCATCTGCGAACCACGGTAGATGAACCCGAATCCGCGCCCGGCGGAGATCGACACGTCCGCATCCGCCGCTTCCCCGGGTCCGTTCACGATGCAGCCCATCACCGCGACGCGGCACGGATACGTCAGGTCCTTCGTGATCTCCTCGACCTGCTTCGTCAATCCGATCAGGTCCACCTCCGCGCGACCACAGGACGGACACGCGTAGACGTCGAACGTCGGCTCGCGCAACCCCAGATGCTCGAGCAGCATGTGACCGACCTTGACCTCGTCGCGGTTGTCGCCCGTGATCGACAGCCGGATCGTGTCGCCGATCCCCTCGGTCAACAGCAGGCCCATCGCGGCCGACGACTTCACCGTCGCCGGCAGCAAGCTGCCCGCGTGCGTCACGCCGAGGTGGATCGGATAGTCGCACGCCTTCGCGAGACGGCGGTTCGCCTCGACCGTGAGCGGAATCGTGTGCGCCTTGATCGAGATGACGGTGTCGTAGAAGTCCAGGCTTTCGAGGATCTCGACGTGGTACAGCGCCTCGCGCACGCTCAGCTCGATCAGGTCCTCGTCGCTCTCGATGACCGACAGCCCCTTGCGCTCGCGAATCGACCCGGAGTTGACGCCGATCCGCATCGCGACGCCCTTGTCCTTCGCGGCCCGCACGACCTTCTCGACCTCGTCCCGCCGACCGATGTTGCCCGGGTTGATCCGCACCTTGTCCACGCCCTGCGCGATGGCCTCCAGCGCCAGAGGCGCCGAAAAGTGGATGTCCGCGACGAGGGGGATGGAGATCATCTTCTTGATCTCGCCGAGCGCCTCGGCCTGCGCCATGCTCGGCACGCTCACGCGGACAAGCTCGCAGCCGGTCGCCTCGAGACCGATGATCTCGTCGAACGTGGCATGCACGTCCGCGGTATCGCCCTTGGTCATCGTCTGGACCCGAATCGGGTGCTCCGAGCCCAATTCCAGGTCGCCCACGCGGACGCTGCGGGTCTTGCGGCGGGGGGCGAGGATGCTCATTCCTCAATTGTAGGTCCCGGTGCGGCACGGCGGTCGCAGATCCCCGGGTGTTCCTTTCTCGTGTCGGCCTGCGGAGCGGGAGAAGATGCGCGCCATGGACCTGGACGTCACCACCATCGTCGTGAGCCCTTTCCAGCAGAATTGCCGCATCGTCAAGGATCGCGCGAGCGGCGACGGCGTCATCATCGACCCCGGCGACGAAGCCGAGCGCATCCTCGCCGCCGTCGACGCCTCGGGTGCGACGATCACGCACATCCTGGGCACGCACGCGCACCTCGATCACGTGGGCGCGGTGTACGAGGTGAAGGAGGCGCTCGACGTTCCGTTCGCGCTGCATCAAGGTGACTTCGAGCTACTCCAGCAGCTCCCGCAGCACGGGATGATGTTCGGCATGCAGGGCCTGCGCGTCCCGCGCGTGGACATCGACCTCGCCGAGGTCTCGTCCATTCCCTTCGGCGACGGCGAGATCGAGGTCGTGCACACGCCCGGTCACACGCCCGGCGGCGTCACGTTCCTTTTCGACGGCCAGGGATTCTTCGGGGACAGCCTGTTCAAGCTCTCGGTGGGGCGGACGGATCTCGGCGGCGACGCCGCGGTCTACGCGAAGACGTTGCGCGAGACGATCCTCGGCATGCCGGACGACACCGTCGTGTACACCGGCCACGGCGAGGACACGACGATCGGCGCCGAGCGCATCCACAACCCGTTCCTCAACGGGCAGATCTCCATCGACGGGTAGCGCAGCGCAGCGTCAACGCGCGACGAGCGTCGCTTCGACGGTCTGCTCCTCGTCCCCGCGGCGGAAGCGCACCTTCACGACGTCGCCAGGCTCGTGACGGCCGAGCATCTGCGAGAAGGACCGCAGGTCCTTCATCTCCTCTCCGTCCATCCCGAGCAGGATGTCGCCCTTCCGGATGCCGGCCTTCGCCGCCGGTGAATCCTCGATCACCGACGCGACCTTGACGCCCGGTCCGCGGTACGCGAAGTCCGGCATGGTGCCGAAGCTCACGCGGCGGCCCCCGCCGTTGCGCGGCGGACGCGGCGCGTCACCCCCCGCCTTCAGGTTCGACGTCAGCGGCTGCGGGCGCTCGCCCAGGTAGACGAGGGTCTCGCGTACGAACGTCGCGACCTTCACGAGGCCGTTCGCGTCGATCTTCTCCACGTCGTCCGTCGGCCGGTGGTAGTCCGCGTGCGCGCCCGTGAAGATCTGCACGGCCGGCACGCCGACGCGTACGAAGCTCTGCTGGTCCGAGCCGCCGGGATCGTCGGCGATGCAGTCGGACTCGACGCCGGTCGTGAACCCGACGCCCATCGCGATGTGCCGCCACTCGCTCGCGGTGTTCGACCCGAGCACTTGCACCTTCTTACCCTCGAGACGGCCGACGGTGTCCATGTTGACCATGGCCAATGCCTGCCTCGCCGGCCAGCGCTTCATGGTCTCGACGTAGTGCCGGGACCCCTTCAGGCCCCACTCCTCCCCGGTGAACGCGACGAAGACCATGGTGCGCGAGGGCTTGTGCGTCCTGCCGAGCAGCTGCGCGAGCTCGAGCAGCACGGCGACGCCGGAGGCGTTGTCGTCGGCGCCGTTGTAGATCTCGCCCTTTTTCGCCGCGCGGTTGTCGGGCCAGCCGCGGCCGAGGTGGTCGTAGTGCGCGCCGAGGACGACGGACTGCTTCGCCATCTCCGGGTTCGAGCCCGGGATGACGCCGACGACGTTGCGCAACGACACCGGCTTCCCCTCGGGCCCGTTCGGCGCCACGAACGTCTGGAAGAACGTGCCGTCGTTCCCGCCCGGCTTCAGGCCCGCCTTCTTCATCGCGGCCTCGATGTACATCGCCGCGTCTTCGAGTCCCTTCGTGCCCGCGCCGCGTCCTTCGCGCGCCGGATCGGCGAGCCACTCGACGTGCGCCATCAATCGCTTCGGATCGAATACGGGCGCGAGCCGGGCAAGCGGGGTGCGGGCCGGCAGCTTGCCGCGCGCAACGGGACCGGCCTTCGCGTCCGTGAGGTGCGACAAGGGCGACCCGGTCGTCGGCCAGCGGCCCTTGGCGACGTTGTCGGGCGCTTCGCCTTGGAAGCCGAGGTAGCTGTACTTGCCGTAGTGCGGCAGCTTGCGCGCGAGGCCGACGACCGCCGCCGCGACGGGCGATCCGATCCACCCGACGGCGAGCTCCGCGTTCTCCGGGTGCCGCACGACATAGACGAAGCTGTGGTTCGCGCGTGGGATCTCGACCAGGCCGAAGTCCGCTTTGTCGTCCGTCAGACCGGCGCCGTGGCGCGCGAGCTCGGGCTCGAGCACCCTGCACCAAGGGTTGCCGGCGCCCAACACCCACACCGCGCTGTCCTGGGGCAGAGCCTTCAACGCGTCCGCCTTGACCACGCTGACCTTGTCGGCGCCGCGGCTCCACGCCTCGGTGAGCGCACGCCAGCGCGCCGCGCCCGGATCGCCGTCGTCCGGCACGACGAGCGTGACCTTGTCCGCGCCGAACATCTGGCTCATCGTGGGCGGGATCTCGGCGCGGTGCAGCCGGCGGAACACGTCGAACTCCGGATCGACATCGATGCGCACCGGTCGTTGCGGGACATCGATCGTGAAGGCCTGCTTCTTCGCCAGCATGTCGACGACGACGCGCTTGGCCGGCGCTCCCGCTTCCATCGTCACCACGACGGGGACCCGCAGGCGGTAGGCGGCGCCCTCCTGCACCTGCCGGAGCTCGAACTCGATCGCGTTCTCCTTCGCGACGACGTCGCCCAGCGTCAGCTCGGGCGCGCCCGTGCGTTTCACCCACTGCAGGAAGAACAGGTCGAGCTCGCGGCCGGAGACGTCCTCGAAGACCGCGTGGATGTCGCCGAACGAAGCGCGGCGCCACTTGTTCTGGCGATAGAACTGCTGCAGCCCGCGCTGGAAGACGTCGTCGCCGAGCTGCGACCGCAGCATGTGGAAGAGCATGAGGCACTTGCCGTAGCCCACCGCTTGCGTCGCCGAGGAGTGGCGCGAGCGGAACTTCGTCAACGGGAAGTCCTTCCCCTCCTTGACGTAGTTTCGATAGCTCTTGAGCGTGTCCTGCCGGTACTCGACGCCGCGGCCCTGACCTTCACGGATGAGATGGTCGGCGAGATAGGCCGTCAGCCCCTCGCACCAATTGCCGGTATCCCAGTCGACATAGACCGAGTTGCCCCACCAGTTGTGCAGGATCTCGTGTGGATAGCTCGAGTGCAGGATGAAGGGAAAACGGATCACCCGTGGACCGAGCAACGTGAACGACGGCATGCCGTATCCGGTCTCCCAGAAGTTCTCGATGAGCGCGAACTTCTCGAAGGCGTACGGACCGATGAGCTTGCGGTACATCTCGATGTACTGGGCAGTGACCTCGAGGTACTTGTTCGCGAGGTTCTCGTCGGGCGAACGCAGGAACGCCTGCGCCAGCACGCCGCCGGCGGAGCGGCTGTACTCGTGGAAGCGGCTCGCGATGAGGTAGACCTCGTCCATCGGATGCTTGCACGTCCACGTATCGACGTGCTTGCCGTCGGCGGTCTTCGAGCTCGTGCGCGCGCCCTGGCTGACGGAGCGCCAGCCCTCCGGCAGCGTCACCTCCAGGGTGTAGGTGACGAGCTCGTCGCCGAAGCGCGGCAGCCACCACGACGAGCCTCCGAGAAACACGCCCTCCTTGCTGATCGTGCCGGGCGTGCGCGAGAAGCTGCGCGCGTATTCTTCGCTCTCCGTCTGCAGCGGATGGTGGATCGTCCCGCGCAGGCGCAGCTTCATGGTCTCGGCCGGTGTCCGTGCCTTCGGGCTCATCAGCCACGTCTTCAGGCGTAGGGCGTGTTGCGTTCCCTCTTCGCCGCTGCCGGTCGCCCCCGCCTCCGGTTCGCCGTCCTTTGGCGCGACCCTGAAGTCGGAACCGAAGAGGGTGTCGACCGAGAGGCCCGCGTGCAGGCGAAAGCCGCCCGGCGTTCCGAGGCGGTCATCGGGGATGCGGATCTCGTCCACGATCTCGATGCGATGCGTCACCGGATCGATCTTCGCCTTGATCGTGTGATGAAACGGCTGCAGGGCGTCGCCGGCGAACGCGGTCCGAGGGCTTCCGATGAGCGGGAGCGCCGTGAGCACGAGGACGACAGCGGGGAGGAGACTGCGCACAGGGGTACCTCATTGGAGTCAGGCCGAGGCGCGGATTCTACCGCTCGCTGCGCCGGAGAACGGGCCGGGACACGGCGACGTGCCGACACCGGCCCGGCCTCATAGACTTGTGGCGCCCGGTAGCGACCGGGGGGAGAACATGTCGGACGACGAACGCCCCAAGACCGAAGGCCGCGAGCGACTCGAGTTCGCACGCGCCAAGCTGTTCGAGATCTCGCTCGACCTGCTCGCCATCGCCGGCATGGACGGCTACTTCAAGCGCGTGAACCCCGCGTTCGAGCGCTTGCTCGGCTACACGCAAGCGGAAATGCTCGCGACGCCGTGGCTCCGGCTCGTTCACCCCGCCGACGTCGAGGCGACCATCGCCGAGGCGCGGCGGCTCCAGAAAGGCGCGCCCACGCTCAACTTCGAGAACCGGTATCGCGCCAAGGACGGCACCTACCACTGGCTCTCGTGGTCGGCCGTCCCGGATCCGGAGCGGGAGCTGCTCTATTGCGTCGCCCGCAACGTCGACGACATGAAACACGCGATGATCCTGATGGAGGAGGCCAAAGAGGCGGCCGAGGCGGCGACCAAGGCGAAGAGCGAGTTCCTGGCGAATCTGAGCCACGAGATCCGCACGCCGATGAACGGCATCCTCGGGATGACAGAGCTCGCGCTGCGAACCGACCTCAGCAAGGAGCAACGGCAGTATCTCGAAGCCGTGAAGTCGTCGGCGGACTCGCTGCTCGTGATCCTCAACGACATCCTCGACTTCTCGAAGATCGAAGCCGGCAAGCTCGAGCTGGAGGCGGTCGGCTTCGCGCTGCGCGACATGCTGGGGGACGCGGTGCGCACGCAGTCCGTGCGCGCCGATGCAAAGGGGTTGGAGCTGGCGCTGCGCGTCGACGGCAACGTCCCCGACGGGATTCTCGGCGATCCGGTGCGACTGCGTCAGGTCATCGTCAATCTCGTCGGCAACGCGGTGAAGTTCACCGACGAGGGCGAGGTCGTCGTCACGGTGACGAGCCGCGCTTCCGGCACCGGTGGCATCATCCTCCACGTGGCCGTGCGTGACACCGGCGTCGGGATCCCCGAAGAGAAGCGCAAGCACATCTTCGACTCGTTCTCGCAAGCGGACGCCTCGACCACACGGCGGTTCGGCGGCACCGGCCTCGGACTCGCGATCTGCTCACAGCTGATCCACCTGATGCGCGGCGACATCTGGGTCGAGAGCCGCGTCGGACAAGGCAGCGCGTTTCACTTCGAGATTCCGGTGGAGGCGTCGGCTGCGTCGTCGCGTTCGTCCTACAGCATGCCGGCGTCGCTGAAGGGCGCCTCCGTTCTCGTGGTCGACGACAACGCCACGAACCGCCGGATCCTGAGCGAAGTGCTGTCGAGCTGGGGACTGCAGCCGACGGTGACGAACGACGGCGTAGAGGGCCTCGAGGCGCTCGAACGGGCGCTCGAGGAGGACGCGCCGTACGCGCTGGTCATCAGCGACTACCAGATGCCGCGTCTGGACGGTCTCGACCTCGCGGCAAGGATGCGCGAAGGCAACTTCGCGGACACCCCCATGGTGATCTTGACGTCGGGCGCCGACGATCACTTCGCCGGCCGCGGCGAGGAGTTGGGCGTTCGATCTCGGTTGCTCAAACCCGTCAAGCAGTCGGAGCTCTTCGACGCGGTGATCGAGGCGCTCGCAACGCCGGAAGCCGACGCGCCCGCGGCATCCGACGACGCCAAGACGTCTTCGCGATCGCTTTCGATCTTGCTCGCCGAGGACAATCACATCAATCAAGCGCTCGCCGTCGGCATTCTCGGGCAGCGTGGCCATCGCGTGCAGGTGGTCGACGACGGCGAGCAAGCGGTGGGTGCCGTCGGGATGCACGACTACGACGTCGTCCTCATGGACGTGCAGATGCCGAACATGGACGGCCTCGAGGCGACGGCCGCCATTCGGGCCGGCCAGGCGCCCGGCGACCGGCGCGTCCCGATCGTCGCGATGACGGCGCACGCCATGAAGGGCGACAAGGAGCGGTTCCTCGCCGCCGGGATGGACGCCTACGTTCCGAAGCCCGTCGACCCGGAATTCCTCTGTGCGACGGTCGAGGAACTGGCCGGCCTCGAGCCGATCGAGTCCGAGGTGACGCCGCTCGACCCCGAGATGCTCGCCGAGCGGCTGGGCGACCACGGATTGGTCGTGCGGATCGGGAAGCTGTTCCTGGAGCACAGCCCGTCGATGATGACCGCCGTTCGTGACGCCGTGGCGTCGGGTGACGCCGAGGCCGTCGAGCGCAGCGCCCACGCGCTGAAGGGCTCCGTCGGCAACTTCGCCATTCCCGAGGCCATCGACGCGACGTCGGAGCTGGTTGCCATGGCGCGCGGCGGCACGCTCGACGGCGCCGAAGAGGTGCTCGTGCGACTCGAAACGGCCGTCGCCAGCCTGCAAGGGCAGCTCGAAGAGCTCGTTCGCCGCAACGCGGGCTGAAACCCGCGGCCCCCCGTTCCCGTCAGTATCGCAACGTGGGGGAGCAGCATGACGGGCACTGGGCAGATCGTAGAACCGGCCGATCCCTACAACCAAGAGCTCGTCGAGCTCGTCCATCCGCCCGGCTGGGTGAATCCCGAACCCGAAGCGAATTACAACATGGTCGTCATCGGGGCCGGCACCGCCGGGTTGGTGACGGCGGCCGGGGCGGCGGGCCTCGGCGCGAACGTCGCGCTCGTCGAACGACACCTCATGGGCGGCGACTGCCTGAACTTCGGATGCGTCCCCAGCAAGGCGCTCATTCGCAGCGCGCGCGCGGTCGCGGACGTGAGAGCGGCCTCCGCGTTCGGCGTCGAGGCGTCGCCGTCGCGCGTCGACTTCGGCGCCGTCATGGCGCAGATGCGTGCGCTGCGGGCCGGCATCGCGAATCACGATTCCGCCGAGCGCTTCCGCTCGCTCGGCATCGACGTCTTCCTCGGCGATGCGCGCTTCACGGGCGCGCGGACGATCCAGGTCGGCGATGCGACGCTGAACTTCGCCAAGGCGTGCATCGCGACCGGGGCCCGAGCGTCCGCGCCGCCCATTCCCGGTCTCGACGACATCGACTACCTCACGAACGAATCGCTGTTCTCGTTGACGGAGCTTCCCCGCCGCATGGCGGTCATCGGTGCCGGGCCCATCGGCGCGGAGATGGCACAGACGTTCGCGCGCTTCGGCAGCGACGTGACGCTCATCGAACGCGAGAGCGGCGTGCTGCCGCGCGAAGACCCCGACGCGGGCGCCGTCGTGCGCAAGGCGCTCGAACGTGACGGCGTCACGATCTTGTGCGCCTGCGAGGAGACCGAGCTGTCCGCTGCCGGAGACGAGAAGCGCGTGACGGTGCGGCGCGAGGGCGCGTCGACCGAGCTGTTGGTCGACGCCGTTCTCGTCGCGGTCGGCCGCGCGCCGAACGTCGAGTCGTTGGCGCTGGACGCGGCGGGCATCGCGTTCGACGCCCGCAAGGGCGTGACGGTCGACGACGCGCTTCGCACAACGAACAAGCGCGTCTACGCGGCGGGGGACGTCGCATCGCGGTTCCAGTTCACGCACACGGCCGACGCGCACGCGCGGATCGTGATTCGCAACGCCTTGTTTCCGTTCCTGCCGACGAAAGCGAAGAGCTCCAAGCTCGTCGTGCCCTGGTGCACGTACACCGAGCCCGAGGTGGCGCACGTGGGACTCACGCCCTCGATGGCCGAGGAAGCGGGCATCGAGATCGATACGATCCGCGAGGACCTGGGCAGCGTCGATCGCGCGATCCTCGACCGCGAGACCGAGGGCTTCGTGAAGATCCACCTGCGCAAGGGCAAGGCCGAGATCGTCGGCGCGACGCTGGTGTCGCGGCACGCCGGCGAGACGATCGGCGAGCTGACGGTCGCGATCGCCAACGGCGTCGGATTGGGCGATCTGGCCAACGTGATCCATCCGTATCCGACGCAGGCGGAGGTCGTGAAGCGCGCCGCCGACGCCTACAACCGCACCAAGCTCACGCCCCGGGTGGCCGGCATCTTCAAGTGGCTGATGGCCCGGCAGCGCTGACGAACGGCGCTCCTGTCCGTTTTCGTCCCGTTGCCTACAATCGCGCCCCTGTCGAGGACGAAGGGAGCACGAGATGCGGTGGGTGATGACGAGCGTCGTGGTCGCGATGACGGCCTTGGTGGGGTGCGGCGACGGTGACGAAGGCGGTGGGGGGGGGCGGTGACGGCGTCGCCGCCCGCGCACGCACGGCGATCGAGGGCATGTTGGCGACCGTCGCGGCCGAGGACCGCAAAGGGCTCGCGCCCCACATCGCGTACCGAGGCGGCGACGCGGCGCGCAAGTGGAAGGACGGCTCCAACTACGACGCCAAGGACGAGAAGAGCCGCGTCGATCAGATGTTCTCGCAGATCCAGTTCCTGGCGATGAAGGGCAAGCCGTCGTTCGACGAGTTCGCGACCGAGAAGGAGTCCGAAGGTACCTGGCTGCTATGGCACATGACGTTCGGCGAGAAGAAGGCCGTCTTCGCGTGCCTCGAGGCCGGCGGCAAGATCCTGCTCGGCGACATCGACTGATCAGCGCATCCGGCCTCGCACCCAAGAAGACTCGACCTCGCGCCGCGCGCGCTTCGACAACGCCGTGACCGCGCCGCGTTGCCGCAGCGCGTCGAGCGCCGCGCCGAGCCAGCGCGCCAGCGCGCCGCCGCCGTCACAGCGAAGGACGTGGAACATGTCGCGGGCGGTCTTCGGCGCCGAGCGCACGAGCAACCCCGCGGACGCGTTCTTGAACAACGTACGCATGCGGTTGCGCATGCACTGCACCGTCACGAAGTGGCGTCCGCGCTTCTTGCTGCTCGCCTGAAATGCGTGCGACGCCACGGCGTCGGGGACGTACCACGCCCGCCACCCGGCCAGCTGCGCCCGCCACCCGAGGTCGAGATCCTCGAAGTACATGAAGTAGGCAGGATCGAACACCACCCCGCGCACCCGCAGCGCGTCGAGCATCGCGCGCCGGTACAGACCGACGCCCGCCGTCGCGGCGAACACCTCGCCGGCCTCGCGGCCGTGACCGGGCTCGCGGCCGAAGTCTCGATCGCGCGCGGCGCCGTTCGCGTACACGCGAACGCCCGTCGAGTTGACGCGACCGGAGTGCAGCATCACCCGCGGCTGGAGCATTCCCACGTCGTCGTCGGCGGCCTCGGCGGCCGCGCGCATGACGTCGGTGAAGCCGGGCGACAGCTCCGCGTCGTTGTTGAGCGTCAGCACCCACGCGGCGGTCGTCGCGTCGATGCCGAGGTTGCATCCCTCGGCGAAGCCGAGATTCACGTCGACCGGCAGCACGACGACGTCGGGGAACTCTACGCGCAGCATGTCGAGCGAGTCGTCGCGCGACGCGTTGTCGACGACGACGATCTCCGCCGGCGGGGTGGACTGCGCGCCGATCGAACGTAGGCAACGGCGCAGGTCGTCGCGCCCGTTCCAGTTGACGATCACGACCGAGAAGGGCGCCGCAGTCACGCCGGCTACCGCATCGCCCGCTTGATCTCGGGGCGGTCCATCAGCGGCGCGAAGTCCGGGTCGAGCGCGACCGCTTCGCGCATGTTGCGGTTGGCTCGCAGCACCTCGAGCAGCTCCCTCGCCGCGTCGTCGTACTGTTTCAAACGTGCGAGGGCCTTGGCGAGGCCGTGTCGCGAGTCCAGGTCCGCCGCGTCGTACTCGAGCGCGTCGTTGAACGCCTTGATCGCCGCGAGCGGCTCGCCCCCCGCGAGATGCTCCCAACCGCGCATCGAGAAGCCGCGCGTGTAGTAGAGGCGCGAGCGGTCGCCGTCCACGCGCGCGGCGACCTTGGCCGCCTGCATGAACAGCTCCGAGCGCACGCGGAACGGCATCGAGGGATCGTCCGTTCGCCGATCCGACGAGTTGGGCGGCGCCATCAATGCCAGCAACGCGCGGTAGCGTGCGAGGGAGCGGCGGTGACGCTTCTCGTCGTTCTCGGCCTGCGCGAGTCGAAGCTGCGACGAGCCGTCGGCGAGGCCTTCGAGCAGCACCGCGGCCAGACGAACCGCGGCCGCGTCGAACGCGCGGTTCGCGGACGAGAAGTCGAGCTTGGGCACCACCGATGTCACGCTCTCGCGGATCTTCGCTTCGCGCGCTTCGCCTTCGTCGAGGAAGCGCGTTGCTTCGCCGAGGATGCGGCCGGCGAGCCGCGAGTCCGTGGCCAGCGCGATTTGAAGTCGTGTGCGCAGCTCGAGATCGCCGAGCTTCTGCGCTTCCGCGAGACGGAACGCCTCCAGCAAGATGTCGGCCGGCGCCGTCTCCTGCGTCCGGCGCGCCGGATCGGGCACGCGCAACAGCGCTTTCTCGAGCAGCTCGATCGCCACGGCGAGATCGTCCGGCGAGCGCGCACGACGGCGTGCGACGACGGCGTCGGCCAGGTCGTTCTCGTACCGTTCGGGCGCGATCTCTTCGGCTTCGTTGTAGAGGCGCGTCACCTCGATCCAGTCCTGCGCCTCGTCGAACGGGTCGCCCGGGACCGGCTCCGGCCCGAGCGCCAGTCGCGCGAGGCGCAGGCGAACGTCGAAGCGCGTCGGGTCGCGCCGCACCGCTTCGAGCAGTGCGTCCTTCGCGTCACGGAACTTGCCCTGCATCTCGTGGATGAGGGCGATGTCCAGCCGGGCCTCGGTCATGCCCGGATCGATGCGCAGGGCCTCGCGGTAGTGCCGCTTCGCCGCGTCGAAGCGGCCGTGCTTCACGTCGTTGACGCCGAGCTGGTAATGCGCGTCCGCGTAGTCGGGATACCACTCGAGCGCGCCGTTCTCGAGATGCTGCTTCGCCGCTTCGTCGGCCTTGGCGCTCGTCAGGCCGCCGAGAACGGCCTGGCGGTAGCGCACGAACGCCCGGCCGGCCATGGCTTCCCGGAACGGCACGACGACGGTTCCCAACAGCACGACGCCGCACAAGAGACAGGCGATCATCGACGCCCGTTCCCTGCGCCGCTCGTCAGACGGTGGGGAGGCGAGCCGCAAGATCGTTGCGACGGCGATCGCCGCGAGGAGCGCGAGCGCCGGATCCAGGAACATGCCATCCGCCAGCGCCGCGATCGAGATCGTCGTGAGCACGCCGCTTGCCGCTGCGACCAGCGGCCGTGCCAGCGGGTGTTCGTTCCGCAACGCCTTTCGCGCGGCAAAGAACGAACCGCCGGCGAACAGCAGCAGCGCGAGCGTCGCGAACAATCCGCCCTCCACGCCCACGTGCAGATAGTCGTTGTGCGCAT
Organism: Planctomycetota bacterium; assembly: GCA_965223505.1. GTDB lineage: Bacteria > Planctomycetota > PLA2 > PLA2 > JAEUHO01 > CBDCWP01. The sequence continues at coordinate 231,534 of CBDCWP010000038.1, read as the reverse complement.
GCGTCGCTCGCCGCACGGTCTTGAGCCCGCGCTCGAGCTGCGCCTCCTTCGGATCGCGAACACGCAAGACCTCGCTCGCGAAGGAGCCCGAGCCATGCCCTTGGAGCGGTCGCTCGGCGATGAGCTTCGTCGACGCGCGCTGAAGGCCGATCCGAACTTCGACGGTCTCCCGACTCCCCGGAAACGGAATGACGTCGCTGAGCGCGAGTCCGGCTCCACATGTAGCGAGAACAGCAACGCCGACGGCGATCAGCCGAATTGCGCGACGCTTCTCCGGCGTCCCCGCGCTGATCGCCAGCGCGACGAGCACGCCGAACCCCGACGCGATCAACGCCGTGCGGCTGTCGGTGAGCACACACCCGACCGCAAGCGCGAACGCCGGAACCCATCGCCAGCGAGGACTCCGGATCGGCGAGAAGACCCACGCGACACCGATCATCGCACCGAGCGCCACGCCTGCGATGCCCGGTCGGCCGTACAACGAAGCGACTTGCTCGCCATCGACGGCGTCGGTGATCGCGAACACGAGCGGTACGACCGACGCGACGGTGAGGGCGTGCCATGCGATCCGGATCTCGCCGACGTCGAGCCAACAGATCGCCAGGAAGCTCGTGAGCAGCGCCAGACTGCACCAATGGATGGCGCTGGACGCGCTCCCGCCGCCGAGGAGGCCGAGACCACCGACGACCAGCGGGAGCGCCGACAGCCAAACGAGGCTGGTCCACGCGGAGCGCGCCGGCAGCCGACGTACGCCGATGACGAGCAGCAGGACGCCCGGCAGCAGCGCGAAGAGCACCGCGCGCAGCGCCGCGCCGGTCCGGAACGTCGGCGTACCGAAGAGCGCCGGTTCGCCCGCCAGGAACACGATCACCAGTCCGGCGGCGACGCACCATGCCAGGCGCGGTCGGCGGGTGGTGGCGGGGGCCGTCATCGCCACCTTCGACGCGCCACCCGATCGGATGCGTCCCTAATCGAAAAGCGCGGCGGCAAAGGCATCCGGATCGAACGGTTCGACATCGTCGATGCCTTCTCCCAACCCGACGAACTTCACGGGCACCCCGATGGTGTCGCGCACGGCCAGCACCGCCCCGCCCTTCGCGGTCCCGTCCAGCTTACTGACGAAAAGCCCCGTCACCTCCGCGGTCTCGTGGAACAGCTCGGCCTGCCGCACCGCGTTCTGGCCGGTCGTCGCATCGAGCACCAGGAGCACCTCGTGCGGCGCGCCCGGAATCGCCTTGCCGGCCACGCGGCGGATCTTGCCGAGTTCCTGCATGAGGTTCTCCTGCGTGTGCAGCCGTCCCGCGGTGTCGAGGATCACGAAGTCGACGTCGCGCGCGCGGCCCGCTTGGCACGCGTCGAACGCCACCGCCGCCGGATCCGCGCCCGTCGCCTGCTTCACGATGTCGACGCCGTTGCGCTCGCTCCAGATCGTGAGCTGCTCGACCGCCGCCGCGCGGAACGTGTCCGCCGCGCCGAGCACCACCGAGTGCCCTTGCTTGCGCAGGAAGTTCGTGAGCTTGCCGATGGACGTGGTCTTGCCCGACCCGTTGACGCCGCACACGAGCACGACGGTCGGCCCGCTCTCGGCGCGCCGCAGCTCCGTGCCGCCCATGCGCAGGCGTTCGCCGATCTGCTCCTCGAGGAAGGGCGTGAGATCGTCCGCGTCCTTCACGTCGCCGCGCTTCCAGGCTTCGCGTACGGACTCGAGCAGCGCGTCGGTCGTCAGCGGGCCCACGTCGGAGAGAAGCAGTGACTCCTCGAGCTCTTCGAGCAGCGCCTCGTCGATCGTCCGGCCCAGCGTCAGCACCGACTTGAGCCCGCCGAAGAGCCGCGAACGCGTCTTCGACAGTCCCTTCTTGAACTTGTCGAGCAGTCCCATGATGCGCCTTCCCTAGAGTCCCTTGTCTTTGCGAATGCGGTCGAGGATGCCGTTGACGAATGCGCCCGATGCTTCCGTCGAGAACTTCTTCGCGAGCTCGATGGCCTCGTTGATGGCCACCTTCATCGGGATGTCGTCCGCGTACAACAGCTCGTAGCAGCCGATGCGCAACGCATTGCGATCCACGACGGCCATGCGTTCGATGTCCCAGTTGCGCGCCGCCTCGTGAACGAGGTCGTCGATCTCGCGCCGGTGCGCGATGACGCCGTCGACGAGACGCACGGCGTAGGCGGTCGCCTCCTTCGCGCCGGACTTGCCGTCGAGGGCCTCGGCCAGAACGCCGTCGAGCTCCGAACGGTAGTCCTCGTCCTGGAAGTCCATCTGGAAGAGGAACTGCAGCGCGAGCTCGCGCGCGCGCGTGCGAACTCTCACGGCCGCCTCCGGCGATCTTCGAGCGCCTTGTAGGTGCCCGCCATCGCGAGCGCGGCCTCGGCGGCCTCGACGCCCTTGTTGCCGCCCTTTCCCTTCGCGTCGCCGGATCGCGCGCGCGCCTGCGCTTCGTTCTCCGCGGTGATCACGCCGAGCCCGACGGGAATGCCGGTCTCCAGCGCAACTCGCATCAAGCCGTCGCAGCAGCCGCCGGCCACGTAGTCGAAGTGCGCCGTCTCGCCGCGGATGACGCAGCCCAGCGCGACGATCGCGTCCACGTCGCCCGCCCGCGCCAGCCACGACGCCGCCTGGGGCAGCTCGTAGCAACCGGGCACGTGCACCTCGAGGATGTCGTCGTCCTCGACGCCCGCGTTCGTCAGTGTCTCGAGGGCGGCGTCGCGCAGCCGGTCCGTCACCTCCGGGTACCAGCTCGCGACCAGGAGCGCGACCTTCAGGCCGGCACCGGAGCGCTGCGAGGGGACGACGTGGGGCATGGTCAAAGATCCGTGGCGGGGCGGGAATCGTACCCGCGTCGCGGCGGCATGACGCCGGCGGCGCGCGTGCCGTTTACGATCCCGCGATGCTCACCGTGGAGGAGGCCGTCGAGCGTGTCGCGCAGGCCGCGGCCGCGGTGCGCCCGGCCGTCGAGACAGTGGCGACCGCCGACGCCATCGGGCGGGTGCTGGCCGAGGACGTCGCGATGGACCACGACGTCCCGCCGTTCCACCGCGCGATGATGGACGGCTACGCGGTGCGCGCCACGGACGTCCGCGCTGGCGCCGACCTCGACGTCGCGCAGGAGGTCTTGGCGGGCGACTGGCCGTCCACCCGGGTCGTCGAGGGCGCGGCGGCGCGCATCATGACCGGCGCGCCCGTGCCCGACGGCGCCGAGCGCGTCGTGCCGTTCGAGTGGACGTCGGAAGACGGCAAGCGCGTGCGCATCGAGCGCGTCCCGTCCGACGCGGCGCACATCGCGGCGCGAGGAAGCCACGTACGCGAAGGTGACGCGGTGCTTCGGCGCGGCAGCGTGCTCTCGGCCGCGGCCCTCGGCGTGTTGGCGTCGGCGGGCGTGGCCGCCGTGCCCGTCGCGCGCAAGCCGCGCGTCGCCGTTCTCGGCACCGGGACCGAGCTCGTCTCGATCGACGAGACACCCGGACCGGGCCGGATTCGCAACTCGAACAACGCGGTGCTGTGCGGACAGTTGTGTCGCGCCGGCGCCGGGCCCGTCGACCTGGGCTTCGCGCGCGACGACGAAGACGCGTTGCGCGAGGCCATCCGCGGCGGCCTCGCATTCGACGGGTTGCTGCTCACCGGCGGCGTCAGCAAGGGCGACAAGGACCTCGTGCCCGGCATGTTCGCTGCCGAGGGCGTGGAACAGCACTTCCACCGCTGGGCGGTGCAGCCGGGCGGCCCGCTTTGGTTCGGCGCGCGCGGGGCGACGCTCGTCTTCGGGCTCCCGGGCAACCCCGCCGCATCGTTCGTCGGTTTCGAGGTGCTCGTAGCGGCCGCGTTGGAGGCCTACGCGGGTCGCCCCGTCGCGCCGCGGCCGACGTTCAAGGCGCGGTACGACGGTCCGTGGGGCAAGCCCGGACCGCGCCGTCGCTATCGGCCCGTGCGGCTCCGAAGTGACGACGACGGCGGTCTGCGCGCGGACGCGCTGCCGTGGAAGGGATCGGGCGACCCGTTCGGGCTCGCGGCCGCAGAGGCGCTGGTGGCGATCCCAGAGAACGACCCCGCGCCCGAGGGCGAGGTCGTCCTCGACGTGCTGCCGGTGGCGGAGCGCCGGTGAGCGAGGTGCCTGCCCCCGATCCGAGCTCGGACGAGTCGAGCTCGCCTGCGCCGAGTCCGCCCGCCGAGCCGTGGCGCACGTGGTTCCCGTACGTGCACGCGGGCGCGCTCGGTTATCTCGGCTGGATCGCGCTCGGGCTCGTGCTCGACCTGCTGGCGCTGCCGCCGGGTCCGTTCCCGCCCGCGATCTTCCTGGCGGATGCGCCCTTCCTGTGCCTGCTCTGGCACGCCGGCGGGGTGCGCTGGAAACGCTGGGCGTTCCTGTACGGCGTGCTGCACTTCGCCGTCGCGACGCGCTGGGTGATGGAGATCGATCCGACGTTCGTGCTCGGCACCGGGTTCGTGCTCGGCCCCATCTACGTCCTGCTCGGGTTCGCGATCCGCTGGGTGGCGAAGCGCGGTGGGCCGTACATCCTGACGGTCGGGCTGTGCGTCGTGCTCGAAGAGATGTTGCGCACCGTCTGGATGGGGGGCATGCCGTGGCCGGCGCGGTCGCTCTCGTTCGCGGGCGACTTCGCTCCCTTGCTCGTGCCGGCGACGGCGTACGTGGGCGCGTACGGGCTGTCGTTCCTGGCCGGGTGCTCCTCCGCCGTCGCGTCCGGCATCCCGTCCGCCTTGCGTGCTCCGCCCGCGGAACGTCGTCTCTTGTGGCGCCGCGTCGGCTTCGCGACGCTGTTGCCCACCGCCGTGTTCGCCGCGCTAGCGGGGCTCGCGATGCTGCGCCACAGCGAGCTCGAGGACCGCCGGCGGCAGCGCAAAGCCTACGAGGTCGGCAAGTTCGTCTCGGTGCAGGCGAACGTGCCCCAGAGCCTGAAGCACGGCGAGGCGAGCGAGCGCGACGAGATGTTCCGCCGGCACCTGGACCTCACGTCCACGGCCATCGAGCACGTCGGCGAAGGCCGCGTCTTCTGCCTGATGTGGCCCGAGACGATGGTGCCGTGGGTGTTCGTCTCGCCCGAGCTGGCGGCGCGGTTCCCCGAGCAGTGGTCGAACCAGGTTCGCGTCATGCGCCGCATCAAGTACGCCGTGCCGCCGAAGGACCGCGTCACGCTGCTCATCGGCGCGATTCACCACTTCCGGCGCGGCGACGAGCGGCACGTCGACACCTGGAGCTACGGCTCCCACGACAGTCTGTTCCACGTCGTGCCGAGCTACATCCCGGAGGCGGAGAGCCCGTTCGACGAGTACCCGCGGGTGCAATGGGAGAATCCGAACTGGTTCGCGCCGTGGGAGCGCGGACGGCACGACAAGATCAACCTGGTGCCGGGCGGGGAGTACACGCCGCTCGGCGACGTGTTGCCGTTCCTGCGTTGGTTCCGCAACGTCGTCTCGGTCATTCCAGAGCTCGACCCCGGCGCCACGCCGGGCGAGGCCGACCAGCAGCCCTTCCAGATCCTCGACCAGGACGTCTTCTCGCGCAGCCGCAACCGCGGGATCGTGCGCAAGGTTCACGCCGGGACCGTCGTCTGCTTCGACCTGGCGTTTCCCGAGACGTGCCGCGAGTGGCGCGCGGCGGGCGCCCAGGTGCTGCTGAACACCGCCAACTACGGCTGGTTCGGCGAGACCGGCTTCCGAGCGCAGATCCGCGCCGTGGCTCGGCTTCGGGCCGCGGAGCTGGGGATGACGGTTGTCATGGCCGGGAACACGGGGCCGACGTGCTTCTTCGGGCCCACGGGGACGATGCACGGCGATTTTCACGCCGTCGATGACGGCCGGGTACGCGACAGGGTTCCCGCCGGAGGCGACGAAACGACGTTCCGGCAGGGGTTCGCGGTCGGCAAGCTGTCCATCGACGAGGTCGCAACGGTGTACGCGCGCAGGGGACCGTGGCCATGGATCCTAGCCGGCGCGCTCGTGCTCATCTGGACGCTGCGCACCGCACGAGCCCGCAAACGGGCATGAAATGGGGGTTGGTGGCCTCAAGTGCGGACGAAGGCATCGGTTAGGACGTTGCGACGCCCGAAACTCGGGGGGTCATCTGAAATCCTTTGACTCGTCCCAAGGCCTTTGACATAACCCTGGACGCTTGCGTGTAGGCGGTGCTCCTGGGAGGGTAGTGCCGTTGCTTTCACAGGGCACCCGCATTCGGAGCCGGCCCCAACGATCTGGGGCTGCGCAAGGAGAGTCGAATGAGCACGGTCGCGAAGATCCTCGTCGTTCTGAACCTGATCCTGGCCGCCGCCTTCGTCGGTAGTGCCGCTTCCTACCTCGGTCACCAGGACCACTGGAAGCAGCAGTACGACGACAGGGAAGCGCAGTTGTTGGCGGAGATCGACGACAAGAACAAGGCGCTCACCGAGACGAAGGACCAGCTGGCGCAGGCCAAGCAGGCGCATCGGGACGCGAACGACAAGCTCACGGCGTCGGAGGCGGAAAACCGCAAGATGACGGCCGAGAACCAGCACCTGCGCGAGCACAACGACCAGCAGAGCGCGCAGCTGACGCGCGCGACGGCGGCGCTGGAGGCCATGACGCAGTCGCTCGACTCGAACCGCACGCTGATCGACCAGCTGCAGAGCGAGAACAAGAAGCTGCACGAGGCGAACGTCGCGGTCCAGCAGGACCGGGACGCCGCGGTCGAGCAGGGCAACCGCCTGGAGATGCAGCTCAACAACGAGACCGAGACGCGCAAGAGCGTCGAGGGCCGTCTGGCGCAGCTGAACGCCGATCTGGAGCGTGCGAACTTCGAGCTCGCCGCCTGGCGCAACCGCTACCCGGGTGGCGTGGTCGGCGCCGAGCAGCCCGCGCAGAACGGCCAGATCAACGCCGCGAACAACAGCGCGAACGTCTACGTGATCTCGCTGGGCGCCGAGGACGGTGTCAAGGCGGGCTTCCAGTACGTGGTCTCGCGCGGCGGCGAGTACGTCGCGACGATCCAGATCAACGACGTCCAGGCCAAGCAGTCGGCCGGCTTCGCGCTCAAGGGTTACTCCAAGGGCGAGATCCGTCAGGGCGACCGGATCATGAACCGCTAACGCGGCGATCCTGAAGGAGCAAGCCCATGGCACGCGACATCTACGAAGATCACGATGAGCTCGAAGGCGAAGCCCCGAAGGACGGGCTGGGCAACGGGCTGGTCATCATGACGACGATCATCCTGCTGGTGGCCTGCTGGGCCATGCAGACGGCGTTGAAGGACCACTTCAACGCGGGCATGTTCGCCGAGAAGACCACGCCCGAGTAGGCGAGCGCTTCCCGAGATTCCGAGGGCGCGGCGACCGAGGTCGCCGCGTCCTTTTTCAATTCTGGCGACGCGCCGCGAAGACGATCGCGGCGCGCGCGCGCGGGGGCCTGCGCCGGAACGCCGCACGACAGGGCGCTCGGGCCTCCCTGGGGTGTCGTGTCCCGATACCGTGACCGTGCCCGTGACCGTGAGACAAGGAAACAGGCCCACCCTTGTGTCCCCGGTTGTGCCCTCTCGGCGAGGGAGGGACGCGTCCGGCAAGCAGGCATCCGTCACGGTCGAGGGTGACCGCGGGAACGAGCACGAGAACGGTCTCGGGCACGACACGCAGGTGCCTGTGGGGTGAGACGCTCAACTCTGGAACGAGGGGGATCGTGCACGACACCAGGACGCCGGCCCAGCCGGGTTTTCCCGACTTCAGCCCGCCCCCAGCGCAGCCGACCTCCTAGCTTGCGGGCTCCCGTGTGCGTCCCCTCGATGGTGTACATACTTCGACGACGGGGACGGCGTTCCTCGCCCCGCCCCCGGAGTGAGTGCTCCGGCCGCGTTTGGCTTCGGTCGATTCGCGTCCGGGGTGCTTGGTCACGTCACCAGAAGGGATACCGGTCCGCCCATGGCCAAGGTCTTCGAATACCTGATCGGGAAGTTCTCCATCGACATGGGGATCGACCTGGGTACCGCCAACACGCTGGTCTGCGTCCAGGGACGCGGGATCATCCTCAACGAACCGAGCGTCGTCGCCGTCAAGAAGGGCACCAACAAGGTGCTCCTCGAAGGCCGCGCCGTCGGTGACACCGCGAAGGAGATGCTCGGCAAGACGCCAGGCAACATCGTCGCGATCCGCCCGCTCAAGGACGGCGTCATCGCCGACTTCGAGATCACCGAGGCGATGCTCCGATACTTCATCTACAAGGTGCACGATCGCACCTGGGCCGTGCATCCGCGCGTCGTGATCGCCATTCCGTACGGCATCACGCCCGTCGAGAAGCGCGCCGTGATCAACTCCGCGGAGCGCGCCGGCGCGCGCAAGGTCTACCTGATCGAAGAGCCCATGGCCGCCGGCATCGGCGTCGGCCTGCCGATCACCGAGCCGCAGGCCTCCATGATCGTGGACATCGGCGGCGGCACGACCGAGGTGGCGGTGATCTCGCTCGCCGGCATCGTGACGGCGCATTCGATGCGCGTCGCCGGCGACGCGATGGACACCGCCATCGTCGACTACATGCGCAACACCTACAATCTGCTCATCGGCGAGCAGACGGCCGAGAAGATCAAGATCGGCATCGGCAGCGCGTATCCTCTCAAGCGCGAGATGACGATGGACGTCAAGGGCCGCGACCTCAAGCAGGGCCTGCCACGCAAGGTCGTCGTGACGAGCGAAGAGATCCGCGAAGCGCTGCAGGAACCGGTGCGGGGCATCGTCGAGACCGTCAAGGCGACGCTCGAGGGCACACCGCCCGAGCTGGCGGCGGACCTCGTCGACAGCGGCGTGGTGATGGCGGGCGGCGGCGCGCTCTTGCGCGGGCTCGATCGCGTCATCACCGAAGAGATCAACCTTCCGGTGCGCGTGTCCGAAGATCCGTTGACGGCCGTCGCGCGCGGGACGGGCGTCTTCCTCGAGAAGATCCGCGACCTGCACGTCGCACTGGACCAGGCCGAGGAGTGATGCGGCGGTTGGGCAGCCACCAGGGCTGCCCCGACAGGTCCAATCAGGCGGATCGAATGGCCGTTCCAGGGGAAACGCCCCTTGACCCAGCCGAAAAAGGCCGTTGAATACAAGGTATTGGGGGTCTACAGGTGTATGACCCCATGATCTAGCGGGGTCTTCGGGACCCCGCGCGCCGAAGGGTCGTCGATGCGCTTTCGCAAGCAGCACGCATGGGGAGCGGTGCTCATCGCCCTGTTCGCGCTGCCGGTGCTGAAGCCTGACGGCGTCCCCGCGCTCGAGTCGCCGGTCTCCGGCGTCTTCGACGGCGCCGCCGGTTACATCCCCACCCCGTCGGGCAGGCAGGGGGGCGACGGCGACTCCACGCGAACGCGCGAACTCGAACGTGAGCTGCATGACGTGTGGGAGCGTCACATGCAGTTCGTGCAGCGCGTGCGCGGGATGGAGTCGCTGAAAGGCGTGCTGGCTGACGACCAGCTAGGCCGGCGCCCGCGCGCCTTGGTTGCGCGCGTGCTGCGCGCGCACGATCCGGCGCCGCGGCGGCGTTCGATTCTCATCAGCCGTGGCGCGGAAGACGGCGTGCGCGTCGGGCATGCCGTGGTGATGGGGCGGGTCTACCTGGGACGCGTTCGCAAGGTGCGCTCGACGACCTCGATCGTGCAGCTCGCGACCGACCCGAGCTCGCGGCTGGGCGTCTTCGTACGCACCGACAAGGAGGTCTTGCTGCGTGGGTTCGCGCGTCGCTCCGGCGTGCGGGACGGCGAAGACCAGCTGATCCTGAAGTTCGTCCGCACGCCGCGCGGGGCGGGAAGCGTTCCCGTCGGGGCGGCCGTGTTCACCTCGAACTTCGACGAGCGGGTGCCCGCCAACCTGCTCGTCGGGACGATCTCCCAGAGCACCGATCCGGACCTCGATCGCATGCCGACGCTGTACGTGCGGCCCGCGTTCGACCTCGACCGCTCGGTCGAGGTGGTCGTCCTCCTGCCGTCCGATACTGAGGACGCGTCGAAGCGCTGATCGAAAGCGCGCGCCGCCGGTATGGCCCGACCGGCGGTGCTCACGTGGCACCGGGGTATGCGCGTTGGGGTTGCTCGTCCTCTTCGTTCTGATGTTGCTCGCCGGCTTCCTGCCGGACCTCATGCCCACCGCCCTGTCGCTGCACCGTTTCGCGCCGGATCTCTGGCTGCTCACGACTCTCTACATCGCGTTTCGTTCGCGCGGGTACCACGCGGTCCCGTGGGGGATCGGCATCGGTCTCGTGCGTGACTCCCTCTCGCTGGATCCCCTCGGGACGCACGGCTTCGTGCTGGGGTGCGTCGCGTTCTTCTTCGCCGAAGGCCGCACCCACCGCGGGCGCATGGAGGGCGCGTCACGCGTGCTGCTGACCGCCCTTGCGACCGTGATCGCCGGGTGGCTGTATCTGCTGCGCATCCTGCCGTTCGGCGACAGCGGCGTCACGTGGGGCGCGTTCCTCGAGCCGTTCCCCGTCGCGCTCTGGACGACGCTGCTCTCGATCGGCCTCTTCGCGCTGATCGACCGGTATCGCCTGCTCGACGACGTCTGCGGGCGGGGGGGCGGCCATGCGCTACCGGCGTAAGCTCGTCATCCTCTACCTCGCCTTCTGCTTCGGGCTCGGCGCCGTCTGGCTGCGCGCGGGCCAGCTGCTCGTCGTGGACGGCGCGACGTGGCGCGAGGAGGCGCGCGACATGCGGCGCCGGTGGGAGAAGCTCGAGGCGCCGCGCGGCGAGATCACGGATCGCACCGGCGCTGTCCTCGCCGAGGACATCCCGGTGCACCAGCTCAGCTTCGTCGGCTGGGACTGGCTGCACCGCGCCCGCGTTCGCTGCACCGCCTGCGGCAGCGTCCACTTTCACCACGTCGAGAAGAGGCGGCGTACGGACTGCGAGTGTGTGCGCGCGGCGCGCCGCAGCGTCGACGGATTCGCGGGGGCGGCCGTTGCCGGGGCGACCCTCGAGCCGTTGCCGTTCGGCGATCTCGCGCCGCTGGAGAAGGCGCTGGGCGTGCCGCCCGGCGAGCTCGACAAGCGCGCGCGCAAGCGGCTGCAGGAGATCGACGAGATCGTCGATGCGTACGTCGCGGAGGAAGCGCAGCGCGGCGTCGACGAGTTCCTGCTGCAGGACAAGCGCGAGCTGCGACGGGAAGACCTGCTCCGGCGGCCCTACGTCGTCGAGAGCCCCGTCAGCGACGAGGTCGTTCACCTCGTCGAGCTCGACGAGGTGGGACGCTACCGCGGGTTCCGCATCCAAGCTGCGCTTCGCCGGCACTATCCCCAGGGCGATTTCGCGCCGCAGCTCCTCGGTCACGCCAGCGTCGTTCGCGACAAGGAGGAGTTCGAGCAGCTGTCCGAGCGGTTCCCGGGCCAGATCACGCCGACCACGCGCGTCGGACGCGCCGGCCTCGAGCGCGCCTACAACGGGTTGCTGAGCGGCTATCCCGGCCATCAGGTGCTGGAGCTCGACAGCGACGGCTGGTTCACGCGCGTCGTGGACAAGGCGCCGCCCGAGCGCGGGCTCGAGGTGCGTCTCTCGATCTCGCTCGACGCGAGCCGGGTCGCGGAACAGGCCATCGAACGGCACGGCTCGCGCGAGGGCTACTACCCCAAGGGCCGCCCGTCCGGTGCGTTCGTCGCGATCGACGTGGTGACGGGCGAGATCCTGATGTGGGCGGAGATGCCGCGATTCGATCCGAACACGGACCTCGGCAAGCTCTACCAGCCCGCCTTCACGCAAGCGGTTGCCGATCAAGACGAACGCACGTGGGCACCGCGCGGGGACCTGCCGCCCGGCGTGGACATGTCGGCCTGGCGGGCGTTCGTCGCGCAGCCCGTTTCCGTCGGGTTGAGCCGCGTTGCGCAGGTGCCGGTGGAGCCGGGGAGCACGTTCAAGGTCATCGTGGGATTGGGCATGCTGTCGAGCGGGGAGCCGCTCCCGATCGGCACGTACTTTTGTCGCCGTGGAGCGGCCGGTACGCCGGGGTGCCATGGATGCGGTTCGGTCGATCTGGTGGGCGCGATCGCGCGTTCCTGCAACCGCTACTTTGCCTGGGGGCTCGGCGAGTACGAGACGTGGGGCACGTACCGGCACTACGTAGCGGACTTCGCGTCACGCCTGGGCATCGGGCACCGGCCCGGCGACGAAGTGCCCGGGTGGAGCCGCGGACTGTGGCTGCACGACTGGATCGACTTCCCGGTCGAGCGCGTCGGCGCGGTCGCATCCGAGCTGCTCGAGCGGCGCGGCATCAAGCCGCCGAAGATCGTCGTCGGCAGCGCGCGCAACGTGCCATCGACGGTCGGCGGCGACCCGCGCGTCCTGGGACGCACCCTCGCTGACGTCGCCCAGCAGATCCATCGCGAGACCGGCACGCGCCAGGTCAACGTCCGCGTGACCCGCGAGCTGGTCGAAGGTCAGTACGTCGATCTGCGCTTCGAGGTGCACGCGCTCTCCGGCGCCGACGCGCTGCAGCGCCTGCCGCTTCGCTACGACAAGGCGCCGTACGCCGCCCTGCCCTACACGCTGCGCAAGGCCGTGCGGCGCGTCACCGCGCTGGGCGGGCAGTTCGGCGTGGAGGGTGAGCTCGCGCGCGGCGGCCACATCTGGTTCACCGCACGGTTCGACCGGAAGATCGGCCGGACCAGCACCGACGACAAGAAAGTCATTCGCCACGACGACCGGCGCAACGTCGCGATCGGTCAGGGGCCGGTGCTGGCGACGCCGCTCCAGATGGCGCGCGCGATCGCGGCGATCGCCAACGGCGGCATCGTCGTCACGCCGCACGCCCTGATGTCGGTGGACGGCGGCGCCCCCCGTTGGGCCCAGCACGACCTGCGGCTCAGTCCCTCGCACCTGAAGCCCATTCACGACGGCATGCGGCTGGCCGTGCGGGCCGGAACCGCCGACGGGGCCGACTGGAGCGGGGTGAACGCGCGGGTCTACGGCAAGACGGGGACCGCCCAGGTCGGCGGCACCTGGCGCCCCTGGCGCCCGCGGGGCGACGAGGACGAAGCGTGGCACCACTGGTTCGTCGGGTTCGCCGAGGGCGGCGGCGCGAATCCGATCGCGTTCGCCTGCGTCCTGCACGCGCGAACGGAGGCGGCCGCCGGCCAGACCGCCGTCCCCGCCGTCGCCGAGATCCTCTCGTACTGGTACGGGCGATGAGAGAGGAGAGCGCACGTGCGTCAGCTCACGCTCGGTGACCGGCTGAAGCAGGCCAACTGGCTCCTGCTCGCGCTCGGCGTGCTGCTCGCGTTCATCGGTGTGTTCACCGTGCAGGCGGCGTCGCAGGGCAAGGCCGTCGACTACGGCTGGCTCCAGCTGCGCTGGACGGTCATCGGTGTCGTGCTGTGCCTGCTGATGCTGGCGGTGCCGTATCGCCGCGTCGTTGAGTGGCGCTACGTCATCTACGGCGTCGGGATCCTCTTGCTGTTGGCCGTGCTCGTGGCCGGCAGCGGCCGCAGCGCGAAGCGTTGGATCCAGCTCGGCTCTTTCCGCATGCAGCCGAGCGAGATCATGAAGGTCGTGATGGTCATCACGCTCGCCGGCTTCATTCGATACCAGTCGAGCTACCGGCGCTTCACGGGGCTGTTCGTCCCGTTCGCGCTCACGTTCCTGCCGCTCATGCTGATCATGCTGCAGCCCGATCTCGGGACGGCGCTCTTGCTGATTCCGATTCTCTTCGTGCTGCTGTTCGTCGCGGGCGCGCGGCGCCGTCATCTGGCGATCGTCGCGGGCGCCGGTCTCGTCGCGGCCGTCGCCATGTACTTCGTCCCCGGCATCTTGAAGCCGTACCAGAAGAACCGCATCCATGCGTATCTGTTGCAGCAGAGCGCGGACAAGGCGTTGCTGCAGAAGCAGGGACATCACATCCACCACAGCAAGACGGTGGTCGGCGCGGCGAGCCTCACCGGATCGGGGCTCGGTGAAGAGACGCACCAAGCCGTGCGCTTCCTGCCGGAGCGGCACTCCGACTTCATCTTCCCGGTGTTCGTCGCTGCGTTCGGTCTCACCGGGACCGCGGCGCTCTTCGCGATCTACGCGTTGTTGATCCTGTTGTTGTTGCGCACCGCCTTGCGCGTTCGCGAGCCGAGTGGACGGCTGCTCGCGATCGGCGTCGCGACGCTCTTCGGGTGCCAGGCATTGATCAACGTGGGGATGACATTGGGGTTGTTTCCGATCGTGGGGATGCCGCTTCCGTTCCTGTCCTACGGCGGCTCGAGCCTGCTGACGTCCTTCGTCGGCCTGGGCCTGGTGCTGAACGTCGGCGCGGATCATCCCGTCGAGTTCGGCCGCGGCGACTTCGATTGACGTCGGGACCGGGCGTCGGGAATGGGGTCGCGTCCGGGCGCCGGGATCAGGGGCGGCATCGGGTTCGGGATCAGGATCGGGTTCGGGTTTGGGGGTCGAGGGGGATCGTGATGGGGATGCAGGCCGACACCCGCGGCTAGACTGAGGTCCCAAGGAGATCGCATGAAACCCGGAACGCTCCTCATCTGCGCCAGCGTCCTCGCGTCGCTGACCATCGCCTTCCTGCTCGTGGATCGCGGCGCCGGCGCCGCCGACGCCGAAGGCGTCTACTGGAACGAGGAGATCGCCGGCTACGTGCGCAGCAAGGTGGCGGCGACCTACGTGGACGAGCTGTCCTCCGAACAAGAGCGTGAGGCGTTCTATCGCGCCATGGACGCCTACCTCGAGCTCGATCCCTACAGCGGTTTCATTCCTCCGAGCGAACAACAAGAGTGGCGCGAAGGCATCGAAGGCAAGTACGCCGGTCTCGGCATCAAGATCGAGCAGGTCGACGAGGGACTCATGATCGTCGGCGTCCTGCCCGGAGGCCCCGCCGCCGTCGCCGGTCTGACCGTCGGCGACACCATCGTTCGCGCGGGCGACGTGCCTCTTGGCGGCATCGACCTCGACCAGGTGACCGACCTGCTCAAGGGCGAGCCGAACTCCACCGTGCGCATCGCCTACCGGAAGGGACCGCGCCCCGAGGACGGGCCCTCCACGAACCCCGTCACCGAGCTGGCCGTCGTGCGCGGCGTCATCCGTCCGCCGACGGTCTACGTGCGCCGCGTCGGCGACCACGGACAGTTCGGCGTCGTGCGGCTCACCGACTTTGCGGAAGAGACGGTCGACGACTTCGGACGCGCCGTCGAGTCGATGATGGAGGACGGCATCGAGGGCCTGGTGTTGGACCTGCGTCACAACGGTGGCGGCGTGCTGAACGTCGCCTTGAAAATCGCCGACCGCTTCCTGCGGCAAGGCGTGCTCGTCCGCATGGAGGGGCGCGCCCGCGACTCCAACAAGCAGCACTCGGCGTCCAAGGACGCCAACGACGTCCCCGATCTGCCGCTGGTCGTGCTCGTGAACGGCTACAGCGCGAGCGCGAGCGAGATCGTCGCCGGGGCGCTGCAGGATCACCGGCGCGCGCTCTTGGTGGGCACGCGCACCTACGGCAAGTTCCTCGTGCAGCAGATCAGCGAGATCCCCGGTACGCGCGCGGCGATCAAGCTGACGACGTCGCGCTACTACACGCCGTCGGGTCGCTCCTACCAGAGCTCCGGCGGCAACAACGGCGATCCGGCGGGGTTGTTCCCGGACGTGATCATTCCGTTGACGGCGAAGCAGAACGAGATGCTCGGCCAATTCTTCGTGAACCAGGAAGAGGCCGTTTGGGGTCAGGAGACGCGGTTCCCCGAGGTCGCGGCGGACTACGTCGACCCGCAGCTGCAGCGCGCGGTCGATCTCTTGTCGGGTGACGTGGCGCTTCGGAACATCAACCGCGGCAAGCCGAAGAAGGGGTAGCGTGCCGTTGGATGCTCGGTGGCGCTTCGTGCCGTCGTCCTTATGTGGGAATCCACGCGCCGTCCTCCGTCACCTTGCGGCACCGTCGCCCCAACGACACGCCGCGACTCGGCTCGAGAGGCTTGGAGTTCAGGTTCGTCTCGGTGTTGGATCGGGGTAGGTTCTTGCCGTGCTCATCCTCGGCATCGACACCTCCTGCGACGACACCGCCGCCGCCGTGCTGCGCGCGCCGCGTGAGGTGCTGAGCAACGAGGTCGCCACCCAATACGAGCTGCACGCCGACTTCGGCGGCGTCGTGCCCGAGATCGCCAGCCGCGCGCACACCGAACGTGTCACGCGCGTCGTGGAGCGCGCGCTCGAGGCCGCCGGCATCGCGCTCGACGACCTCGATGCCGTCGCGGTCACCAACCGCCCCGGGCTCGTCGGCTCGCTCATGGTGGGCGTCGCCGCCGCCAAGTCGCTCTGTCTCGCGCGTGACCTCCCGCTCGTGGGCGTGCATCACATCGAAGCCCACTGCGTGGCGGCGCAGGCCGAGCACGCCGATCTCGAGTTCCCGTTCACCGCGCTCGTCGCGTCGGGCGGCCACACCGCCATCTACGCGTGCCGAGCGCCCGGCCGAATCGAGCGGCTCGGCTCGACCATCGACGACGCCGCCGGCGAGTGCTTCGACAAGGTCGCCGTGCTGCTCGGACTGCCGCAGCCCGGCGGTCCGTCCGTCAGCAAGCTCGCTATGGAGGGCGACCCGAAGGCGGTGCGCTTCCCCCGCTCGAAGGTGAAGCACGACCCGCTCGCGTTCTCGTTCTCCGGGCTGAAGACCGCGGTGCTGTACTACTTGAAGGGCCCCGGCGGCAAGCGCGGCGCGCCTGACCGATCCGATCTCGAAGTGTCCCACGCCGACGTCGCGGCGTCCTTCGAACGCGCGGTCGTGGACGTGCTCATCGAGCGCTCCCTGCTCGCCGCCGAGCAGGAAGGTGTACGCGATCTCGTCGTCGGTGGGGGCGTCGCGGCCAATCGCGAGCTGCGTCGTCTCTTGCACGAACGTGCGCCCGACGGACTCCGCATCCGTTTCCCGTCGACCGCGCTGTGTGCCGACAACGGAGCGATGATCGCGCTTCGCGGGGCGCAGCTTCTCGAAGCCGGGGAGCGTTCTTCCTTCGAACTCGACGTATTCGCGACAGGAGAGGCATAATCGCGGCAATGCGCCGCCTCTCGTTCGTTCTCCTCTTGCTGTTGCCGCTCGGAGTGCACGCGTCGGCCGAAGAAGAGGAGTTGCCGGCCTGCGACATTCCCGCCGCCGTGCTCGAACGCGACGACGCGCGGTTGCTTCACGTCTACGACCACATTCGCAAGGGGCTCGAGCTGGCGAAGCTCCCGCGCGTGTGCCGCGAGACCATCGAAGACACACCCGCCGGCTTCGAGGCGTTCGGACGCAAGTTGCGGGCGCAGGCGCGCGCGCCGACGGTGCGCATGCCGCGCGGCCCGTTGGCGTTCGCGCTCGGTGACAGAGCCTGCGAGCGCATGCGCAAGATCGCGCCGAGCGTTCCGCGCGTCTTCGTGACCTCACGCTACACCGTGGACGGCGAGCCACTCGATCCCCTGCCGAAGGTCGATGGGCTGCACGCGATCGTCTACGCGGAGCTGCGCGCGGAGCGTCTCGGCGAGATTCTGCGGCGCATGCTCGCGACCGAGACGCCGCACGTGCGCCTTGCGACCGAGGACGAGACGGGTCGTTTCGACGCGTTCGCCGAAGCGGGCGGGTTCGCCTGGGCGACGCACGACGAGGACGCGCAACCCGGCGCGGTGCTGCACCTGCGGCTCGCGTCCGACGCGAAGCTGCTCTCCTTCCGCGAGGCGTTCGAGCTCGCGCGACGCAAGAAGGTGCCGCTGGTCTGCGACGATCCGTTGCAGTTCCGCAAGGGCCGGGCCGTGGTCGTGCTGGCCGGCCACCACGGCATCGTCGGGCGAACGGCGTCCGAGCTCGCGCGCCGCCTCGACCGCGACCGTTCCAAGTCGTTGCCCGCGCGACCAGTCAAGAGCGTCCGCGTCTTCGTCGATCTGAACGCGGCCGAGCGGCAGGGGCTGCAGCTGCCGATGCCGTTCCTGGCATCGGCGTACGAGCTCGAGCCGGTGAAGAAGCGGGGCGACGGTTGAGGGTTTCGCTCGTCATCTGGACGCTCGTGCTGGTGGGGGGCGTCGTGCTGGCCGGCGGAGCGGGCGTGTTGGCGTGGATCACGTCGGAGGATCTCGACGCGGCGCGCGAGGATGCGGCCGCGGAGCAACAGCGTTCGGAGGCCGCGCTCAAGGAGCTGGCCGCCGCGTTGGTGAAGCTCTCCCAGGACACCGCCCACGGGTTGGTCGAGGGCGCCGAGACCCGCTCGCGGCAGTGGATCGAGCAGGAGCCGTTCTCGCTCTATCGCGACGCCGCGGATCCCGAGCGTGTCGATGTCGAGGCGCTCAAGCGAGCGCTCGTCAGCGGTGCGCGCCGGCGCAGCCGCGACGAGCTTCGGCGCATCGACGTGCTCGCGGACCGCATGGGCGTGCAGAGCGACGCGCGCATCGAGGCACGCATGAGCGAGCTTCGCGCGGAGGCCGCCGTTCGCGCGGAGCGCGCGTCGTCCGCGCGCGCCGACAAGCTCAGCATGCGTTTCGGGATGCTCCTGCTCGGCATGGCGGTGCTCCTGGCGCTCACGCTGGTCGTGCTCGTCGTGGGCCCCGTGCGACGTCTGCGCTCGGCGGTCAACCGGATCGCCGAGGGCGATCTCTCGACCCCCGTTCCCCAGGCGCGCGGCGGCGCGATCGAGCTCGTGGGACTGGCGGGCGACGTCGAGCGCATGCGCGACCAGATTCGCGTCGCGACCGAAGGGCTGGAGGACGAGGTGCGTCGCAAGACCGAGACCCTCGAAGCGACGCTCGAAGAGCGCACGCAAGCACTCGAGGAGCTGCGCGCGACCCAGGACCGTCTGGTGCAGACGGAGAAGATGGCCGGCCTCGGCACGCTGGCGGGCGGCGTCGCGCACGAGTTCAACAACCTGATCGGCGGCATCCTCGGATGCCTCGAGAGCGTGCGCTCGGCCACGACCAACGAGGCCGTTCTCGAAGACATCGACATGGCCAAGCGCACCGCCGATCGCGCCGCGGTGCTCGTGCGCGCGCTGCTCGACGTGGCGCGACCGCCGTCGCGCAAGCTCGCGCCCGTCTCCCTCGGGCGCGTCGTCGCCGACGTCCTACGCACCGCGGAGCCGAGCGCGAGGCAGTCGCGCGTCACGCTCGAGGCGCACGACGGCGACGCGCCCGAGGTGCTCGGCGACGACGGACAGTTGCATCAAGTCGTGCTCAATCTCGTGACGAACGCGATTCACGCCAGCGACGAAGGCGATCGCGTGACGGTCACGACCGGCACGGCGGACGGCGCCGCCGTCATCGAGGTTTGCGACGAGGGACCGGGGGTCCCCGAGGCCGATCGCACGCGCATCTTCGAGCCCTTCTTCACCGCGCGCGAGGGAGGGACGGGACTCGGGCTGTTCATCTCCTACGGCATCATCGAGCGGCACGGGGGCCGGATCGAGGTCGGCGAGGCGCCGGGGGGCGGGGCGCGCTTCTCCGTGTCGCTGCCCAAGGCCTGAGGGCGTAACGCCTCCGTCCTCGAGGGGTGACGGACCGACGGCGGTCGCGCCGACGCTTGCGTCGGGCATCGTGCCCAGAACGGTCCAGGGGTTGCTTGGCCCATGGCATGAACGCGCCCAGCTCGACCCCGCCCCACGTTCTGGTGATCGACGACGAAGAGTCCATGCGGCACGCGTTGGCCAAGGGGTTCCAGCGCGCAGGATTCACGAGCACGGAGGCCGCGACCGGCAAAGACGGCGTGGATCGCTTCGTCGAGGGGCGCTTCGACGCCGTGCTCACGGACGTCAAGCTTCCGGACCTCTCGGGACTCGACATCGTCGCGATTCTCACCGAGATGGACGCGCGCATCCCGGTCGTCGTCATGACCGGCTACGGCACCGTCGAGATGGCGCTCGAAGCCATGCGCCGCGGCGCAAAGGACTACGTCCAGAAGCCGTTCTCCGTCGACGAGGTCGTGCGCGTGATTCAGCGTGCCGTCGACGAAGAGCGCCTATCGCGGGAAAACAGGCGTTTGCGGGCGCTGGTCGAGCGTCGACTCTCGCCGGACGGCTATCAGGCGGTCGAGGAGCAACTCGAGGCGCGCCGCGATCCACTGGACACCGGCGAGCTGACCTCGTTCGGTTCGACGACCGCCGAGATTCAGAAACACGAAGCGGAGATCCGGTTGCGCGAGGCCAACGGCACCGCGAAGCCGCCGATGCCGCTGCGCGAGGCACAGCGCAAGTTCGAGATCCGCTACGTGGAGGATCTGCTCGCGCGCACGGGCGGCAACGTCGCGGCGTCGGCGCGCCTGGCCGGCATCAGCCGGCCGAACTTCCACAAGAAGCTGCGGACGCTCGGCGTCGACGCGAATCGCTTCAAGCGGGCTGCGCGAAGGGGCCGGACCCACGACATGTAGGCCTGTCCGTTTCGTATCGGATCCGTTACGGTGTTACCGAACGGATACACAATTGGATCGACGAGAGGGGGTCAGGTGAGTGCGGGCATCGTGCGATTCCAGAATCTCGTCGCCATCGGCGTCGTGCTGCTGGTGGCGTGTCTCGTCTGGTTCTTCTGGCCGGAGAGCGAACCGGATCTGGTGCTCTACTGCGGCGTCGATCAGGACCAGAGCCGGTTGACGATCAAGTACTTCGAGAACGAGAGCGGGCTCAAGGTCGACTTTCACGGCGAGAGCGAGGCGTTTCGAAGCATCGGGCTTCCGCAGAAGCTTCTGCGCGAACGCGACAACCCGCGTGCCGACGTCTACTGGTCGAACGAGATCATGCACATGGCGCACCTGGCCGACCTCGGGCTGTTCGCGACGTTGCCGGCCGACGTCGTCGAGGCGTTTCCTGAGCAGTGGCGCGATCCCGACGCGCAGTTCATCCAATTCGGCGCCCGGGCGCGCGTACTGCTCGTCAACACGGAGCTGTTGACGCCGGAGCAATACCCGACATCGGTCCAGGACCTCTACGACCCGAAGTGGAAGGCGATGGGGCTGCACACCTGCATGGCCGCCCCGCTCACCGGAACGACCTACACCCACGCGGTCGCGCTGCTGACGGAGGACGAGGCCGCCGGCAAGGCGTTCTTCGACCGCTGCGCCGAGGCGATGAACAGCGGACTGATGAAGGTCGTCGCGTCCAACGGGCGCGTGATGCGCGCCGTGAGTGACGCCGAGCAGAAGGTCGCCTTCGGCTTGACGGACACCGACGATGCCTGGATCGCGATCAAGCGCGGGGATCCGGTCGTGGTCGTCTACCCGGACCAGGCCCCCGAGCAGCCCGGCACCGTGATCATCCCGAACACGGCGGCGATCTTGAAGGGGGCGAAGCGCGCGTCGGCTGCCGATCGGTTCATGCGCTGGCTCGCGTCCGAGCCGGTCGAGACCATGCTGGCGGAAAGTGCGTCGGCCCAGATGCCGGTTCGCGCGACGGTCGAGTACGACGCGCCGCACGTGAAGCGCCCCGGCCAGGACTTCCGCGTCAAGCCCGTCGACTGGCGGGCGGTCGGGAAGAACGTGGACCGCTGGCGGGACCACCTGAACCGGCAGTTCCGTCCGGTGCAGTGAGGTCCGGATGCGACTCCCGCGCACGGCTGCCCGGCCGGCGGGAGGCGCTGTAGACTCTGCGCGCTTTCGAGGCGTTCGAAGCGTGCCCCTATCGTCCAGCCTGGCCTAGGACACCGGCCTTTCAAGCCGGAGACACGGGTTCAAATCCCGTTGGGGGTACCACCCTCCCCCCGTAACCGATACGGTGGTCCCATGGCTCAGGGGCGCCGACGGCAGAAGTCTTGGAGGACCTCTCAACCGCCGGCTCGGCCAGCCGCGCCCGTTCGTCGAAGCCTCCGGCGAAGCAGCGAGTCGACCAACCCTCTCGGCGGGTACATCGGTCAGAAGGTGGTGGGGCTCGTCGCCGGGATGATCGTCGGCGGCGTCGTGGTGGCCTACATGGGCTACAAAGACTCGAAGCAAGCTTCCTTGGCGTTGCCGACGGCCCAGAAGATGACACTAGAAGAGCTTGCGACCAACGGACCCGGGTCGAACGCGCACGTGGAGCTGAGCGAATTCTCGGGCACCTTGGAATACGCGTACGAGGGCCGGAAGCTCACGGCGTCCGTCGATGTCTGGGAGACGGTGTTGATTCCGCTCGTGCCACGGGGCGGCGCCTACGACCAGATGATGGCGGAGCTGAACGACGGTGAGGAGGCGCCTACGCCCAAGGACTTCAATGTCGTTCTGAAGTCGACGACGGTCTCCAGTGAGGGCAGCCTCGAGAGACTCTTGTCGAAAGACACGCTGCGCGGGCTGGTGATCAACGAGATCGACCCGATCTCTAGCTCACAGCGCGAGCTTCTCCGAGAGACGTTTCCGGACGCCAAGATCTCCAGCTGTTGGATCTTCCATGAGGGACGTGTCCCACCGGAGAAGAGTCGAAAGACCATGTGGATCGGCATCCTGATGTTCGTCGCAGGGACCTGCGGCGCGATTGCCTGGTATGTCGCGAGGGAGAGAGCGAAGGCCAGGCACGCCGAAGTCCACGCGTCCCGGCTCGCGCGCCGGCAACGACTCATGCGCGAGTAGGAGGAGCGCAGCCTATCGACCGAATCCGATCCGGAACGGAAGGTCGAGGATGTGCGCGAGGATATTGAAGGCGACGAACACGACGATGCCGATGATCAGCGCCTTCTTCGCGGCAGCAGCCCTCTCTTCACGAATCACGACGGCTTTCGACGCGCCCAACGCCTCATCCATCAGCAGGGCCGTCTCGTTCGAGTCCGCACCCCACGTGTGAAGCTGCGATCGAATGGCGCCTCGAGTAGCACCGCCGTTGCGCGCGTTGCGAATCCAAACCACGGCATCCTCGCCTGTCGCGTCATCGGGCATCGGAACGACGAGCTCGGCGCCGCAGTGCCTGCACTTGAAGTGACGTCCTGCGTGCTCGCGTCCCGTGGAGAACTGATGACCGCACGAACACTCGCTAATCACACCGTCCATGCGGCTGTTCTACCAGGCCGGAGTTTGACCGCGCAAAGGTCGTCACGTCCCTAACAACGGATCTGAGTCCCCCCGTACTCTTCCGGCATGAAGCGCACCACCCTCGTCACGAGTTTCCTCGTCCTGGCCACGCTACATGGCACCGTCCTCGCCGAAGACGGCGAGACCACCGTTCGCACCGGCGACCACTTCGAGGTGGTCTGCCACTTCGAGTCGCCGCGCTGCGCCGACGAAGCGCTCGCCACCGTCGAGGCGCTCTGGAAGGAGGCCGCCGCGCTCTACGGACTCGGCAGCCGCCGTCCCGACAAGCCGCTCGTCATCAATCTCTATCGCGACACGGCCGACTACGAAGCGGCCGAGCAAGGCCTCACCAAAGGCGCGTTCAAGCGCAATCTGGCATTCGCGCACTTCGCCACGAAGTCCGCGCACGTCGCGATGCAGCCCGAGGTCAGCGACGAGGTGCTCGACGCCCACGGCCTGCCGCTGCAAACCCGCAATCTGCTCGCACACGAAGCCGCGCACCTCGTGCGCTTCGACAACATGCCCAACTTCGAGGATCACCCCGACTGGTTCGGCGACGGCGCCGGTCAATTCCTGAAGTACGAGGCGTTGAAGACGCTGGACCTCATCGACGGATTGATGGAAGACCCGATGAGCGGCAAGTCCTATCTGCGCGTGCAGCGTCTCCTGAAGGACGGCAAGCTGCCGGCCGTCGATGCGCTCTTCCGAGACGAGCGTGCGGACCTCGGCTTCAACGAGCTGTACGCCGTCAAGCGCGTGTTGTTCGAGTGGCTCGCGACAGACGCGCATCGCAAGAAGCTCGACAAGGTGCGCAAGGCCATTCGGCGCATGGGGGGCGGGAGCGACTTCACCAAGCGTGTGCGCGAGCAGGTCGAGAAGGCGTTCGGCAAAAAGCGCTACGAAGGACTCGACGAAGAGTGGCACGCGTGGCTCGAGGAGCAGAAGCCCGCCTGGGACGAGGTGATCCGCTCGCTCGACGCGCAAGGCACGACGTGGCGGCAGTACGCGTTCCCGAGCTCGAATGCCGTCGCCTGGCGCACGCAGCGCGCCGGCGCGCCGCCGTACCGCGTCGGCGGCCGATTGGAGATCCTCCCGAGCTACGGCAAGCAGATGAACCTGTTGCTCGCACGCAGCGACGCCGGCTTCGTGTCGATCGCCTTCACGGCGGACTACGGCGTCAACGTCTTCGACTTCCAAAGCGCGGACGGCGGCAAGTGGAACAACCTGTTGGGCGCGAAGTGCCCCGCCGTCGCGCGCGGCGCGCCCTTCGAGATCGAAGCGCGCATCGAAGACCGGAAGCTCACGGTGTCGGTGGCGGGTACGTCGCTGGGAACCGTCGAGATTCCCGCCCATCACGACCTGTCCGGGCCGTGGGGTGTGGGCGCGCAGCGCGGCGCCGCCGGCCGCTGGATCGAGCTGCGTCAGTCCAAGTAGCGGCGCCGCTACCGAATCGTCCGCACGCGGAGCTTCCCCGCCTCCGACGACCCGATCGCCTCGAGATGCCGTCGCAGCGCACGCGAGATCTCGCGCGCCGCCGGCGGCGCGCGACCGGCGATCAAGACTCGGTTCTCCCACTCGTCGAGCACGACGGCACGAGCGTGTCGGAAGGGACGCGCCAGATGGGGGAGCAGCCGCGTGAACGGCATGCCCGGAACCGGCAACACGTTCGTGACCGCGATGCCGCCCGGCGCGAGCCGCGAGCGCATCAGCGCGGGCAGCGGTCCGAGGCTGACCGCGGGTTTCGTCACGCCGCGTACGGTGTCCGCGGAGAGGTCCTCCAGGATCAGATCGAACTTCGTCGTCCCGCGCCGTAGCCACCGGGCGGCGTCCGCGCACGTGAGCTTGACGTCGCCGCACCACGGGGAGGAGAGCTCGCGAAAGAGCGCTTCGCCGTCGACCGAGAGATCGACCCCGACGAGCGGGTGTCCGAATCCCATCGCGCGCAGGGGCGCGACGATCCCGCCGGCGGCGAAGCCGAGCATCGCGACCTTCGGGCCCGGGGCGAGCGCGGCGATCGAGGCGGCCAGCACGTCGAACAGCGTGTCCGTCGCGCCGGGCCGCCGCAGCACCTCGCTCACGATGAGCCCGTCCTGAACGAGCCGCGCGCCGCGGCGCGTGCGCACCACCCGAATCGCCGACCCGTCCCTCACGGCAAGGTCCAGTACTCGACGGCCCGTTTCTGGACGGCGTACTCCGCTCGCAATCGCTCCTCTTGCGAGAGATAGACGACGTACGCGCTCCGAATCCGCATCAGCGTTCCGTGCGGGTCGGCGACGTCGTTGCGGGCGATGGGGAGCAGCGTCTCGAAGTAGGCAAACAACGCGTCGCGCCCTTCCCAGTCTTCGATCCACTCGAGCTCCTTGACGGCGTTGATCGAGTCGCGCAATTCGATCCGCTTCAAGGGCGTGGAGTCGCGCGGGTTCTGGTACAGGCGGTACGCAAGACGCTCGATGCGCGCCAGCTGCTTGAAGTAGTCCTCGACGTGGTTGGGCGCCGCGCCGGACACCGCGCGCGGCGCCTGGATGACGAACGAGATGACGACTGCGGTGGACGCTACGACGCACAGCGCGCGCGACAGCACGCCGGGATCCGAGCTCGCCCGTCGCGGACCCAGCACGAACAAGCAAACGATGCCCGCGCCGAACCCACCGAGCAGGCCGGCGTAGTGGAAGCCCGACGCGGTGACCTCGCCGGTCTGATAGAGGGAAAAGACGGCCGACAGGATCGCCATGAAGATGAAGTAGCCGATGACCATCTTGCGGACCTTCTTGGCCATCGGTCCCCGGTTCGCGAAGCCCCATACGGCGAACGCGCCGAGCGCCGCCATGATGCAGCCCGTCGGGCCCGCGCCGGCGATCGGAAGCTCCGGGTTGGCGAGCGCGTGGGCGAGGGCGGCGCCGGCGCCGCCGGCGACGAAGACGACCCACGTGCGCCCCGGTCCCCAAAGCGTGATCATCAGCGACGCGAAACCGGTCCAGATCCAGAGCGTGAACAACAGCCCGATCAGGTTCACCTCGATGAAGACGTCGAGGAACAGCCGGTGCCAGTCGCCCGTGTGCACGAGCGTGGGGGCGGCGGCGCCGAAGCGGTTCAAGACGTCCGGCCGCGGACTGCCGAACGCAGGCCAGTGGTGCGACGACCACTGCCAGCTCGACTGCCACATGGCGAGCAGGTAGACGATCACCCACGCGAGGAAGAACAGCCACTTGATCCGGCTCGGTCGGGGCGTGCCGCCCTCCACGTACTCGACCGGCGGAGCTCTCATCGGCGCGACGTCTTTCCC
This sequence comes from Planctomycetota bacterium, assembly GCA_965223505.1. Lineage (GTDB taxonomy): Bacteria > Planctomycetota > PLA2 > PLA2 > JAEUHO01 > CBDCWP01. The sequence goes on along the minus strand of CBDCWP010000038.1, from coordinate 205,367 downwards.
GCCCGCGGATGGGCGCGCTCGTAGACCCGCTTCAGGTGATCGAGCGTCAGGTGCGTGTAGATCTGCGTGCTGGCCACGTTGCGGTGTCCCAGGAGCTCTTGTACCTCGCGAAGGTTGGCGCCCGCCTCGAGGATGTGCGTCGCGAACGAGTGTCGCAGGGTATGCGGACTGACGTGCGCGGGCAGTCCGGCCTGCGCGACGTACTTGTCGAGCATGCGCGCGATGCTGCGCGTGCTCAGGCGCGTCCCATAGCGGTTCAGAAACACCGCCTCGCGTTCCCTTCGAACCCGCTGGGCGGCGACCGCCTCCAGGTACGCGTCCAGGGCTTCGAGGCACGGCCCGCCCAGCCCCGCGATGCGCTCCTTGCGGCCCTTCCCGCGCAGCAACACGGTCCCGTCCGCCAGGTCGAGATCGGCGACGTTCATGCCGGCCAGCTCGGAGACGCGCGCGCCCGTGCTGTACAGCGTCTCCAGGATCGCCCGGTCGCGCCGGCCCGCCCAACCGTCGGGCGGCGGCGCGGTCAAGAGCTCGGCAACCTGCGCCGCCGTCAGCACGCGCGGGAGCCCGCGCCGGCGGCGCGGCAGGCGCAGGCCCTCGGCCGGGTTGCCTTCGAGCTTGCCCGCCGCCGAGAGCCACTTGAACAGCGCGCGGATCGCGCTGATCTTGCGCGCGACGGTGCGTGCCGACAGCTTGCGGTCGCGCAGCGTCGCGAGGTAGCGGCGCAGGGTGAACAGGTCCACCTTGCGCGCCGTCTTGCAGCCCATGTCTTCGAGCGCCGTCGCCACCTCCATCAAGTCACCCGCGTAGGCGCGCACCGTGTGGTCCGAGAGGTTGCGCACCGTCTCGATGTGATAGAGAAACGCCTCGACGTCCTGCAGGAGCAGCCGGCGGGCGCTCATGCGTCGTCCTCGTGACCGCTCAGCGCTGCGAAGAGCCCACGACCCTTGTCGAGCGTCTCCCGCCACTCGTCGTGCGGATCGGAGCGCAGCGTGATGCCCGCGCCGACGCGGTACGACGCCGTGCGGCCGGAGAACAAGATCGTGCGGATGGCGACCGCGAGATCCATGTCGCCGCCGTCGTCGAACCAGCCGAGCGCGCCGCAGTAGGGGCCGCGGCCTTCGCCCTCGAGATCGTCGATGATCTCCATGGCGCGCACCTTCGGTGCGCCCGTCACGCTGCCCGGCGGGAACGCCGCTTCCAGGAGATCCACGCGGTCGCGGTCCGCCGGCAGCCGTCCGCGCACCACGGCGATCGCCTGGTGCACGCGCGCGAAACGCAGCAGGCGCCGTGCCACGGTGACGCGAACGCTTCCCGGCGCGCAGACGCGCGCGAGGTCGTTGCGCGAGAGGTCGACGATCATCGCCAGCTCGGCGCGCTCCTTCTCGCTTTCCTCGAGCGCCCTGCGAAGCGCCGCGTCCTCGCCTCGCGTCGCGCCGCGCGGCCGCGTGCCCTTCATCGGATCGGTCTCGGCGACACGTCCGCGCACGCGCAAGAACCGCTCCGGGCTCGCGGAGAGCACGACACGTCCGTCGCCGCCGTCGCAGTAGGTCATGTACGGTGCGGGCTGCGACGCGACCAGGCGCTCGAACATCGACACGGGATCGCCGCCTGCCCGCGCGTCGAACCGCTGGGAGACGTTGGCTTGGAAGATGTCGCCGCGAAGCACCGCGTTGCGCGCGCGGGTGACGGCGCGGCGAAACTGCGCCGGCTCGCGCTGGGCGCGAGGCGTGGCCAGCGAGCAGCCGTTCGACGCACAGCGTCCTTGCTTCCGCGCGCGCGCGACCAGCGCGTCCGCGGCGCGCCGAGCCGCCGCCCAGGTGGCGCCCGAGCCGGCGACGAAGGCCTTGCCGGTCGCGTGGTTCCAGCCGAGCACGGCGTCGTAGCGGCCGAGCCAGATGTTGGGGAAGGCCAGCGGCGCGCTGCGCGGCGGCGGCCGCCTCTCGACGCCGCTGCGCGCCTCGTAGCCGATCCACCCGGCCCAGCCGCCTGCAAACGGCATCGCGGGGCCCTCGCGCTCGATCCTCACGGGCCGCAGCGCCCCCAGCTGAGCCGAGAGCGGCGTCATACGCCCGCGGGGCGTGGTGCGGATGCGATCAACCGGGTCCGAGGCGATGAAGGACCACGGCGTGCCACGAAAGCCCGGTCCGGCGACCAGCCGCAGGAACGGGTGCGGCCGCCGCGCGAGCCGACGCAGGACCTCCGTCGGCGACGGCAGACCGCGCGCGCTGCGTACGACACGAACGAGCGGGGGACGCGAAGCGGGCACCGCGGGATTGTAGAGACGCGCTCCCCTCGCCCGGCAGGGGGTTTGCTCTTTCCAACGGACACGCCCGATTCAGGCCGAAACGTGTCTCCGGACGGGGACACGACGACCGATTCGTGTCCCTCGTGCGGGAATCCGGTCCCGTTTGGGGCGCCCCGGCCCGCAAGCGGGTCGCGTTCGTTACAATGCGGGTCCACTCGAATTCGACGGAGGTTGCCATGCCGCATCTGCGATGGCTCATCTTGCTGATCGTTCCGCTGCTCCTGTTGAGCGCGCCCGCGGCCATGGCGGCCGTCGACCAGGGCCCTCCGGTGGATCCCGCCGAGGCCGGCAAGGACCTCGACCAGCTCTCCTCCGACATCAAGAGCAAGAAGATCACGAACGAGGATCTGCTGCAGTACCTCGATGTCGCGTTCAAGGCCTACTACAACTTCGCCAAGCCCGAGAAGCCGGCCGATATCGCGGATGACGCCGACGAGGAGGCGAAGGCCGCGCACGCCGCCGCGATGAAGGACTACAAGGCCGCGTTGGACAAGGTGGAGAAGCAGGAGGCCGATCACGCCAAGAAGGCGGAGAAGCTGTTCTTCAAGGCGCTCACACTGCAGAAGATCCGGGCCGAGACCAACATCCGCGACGACGTCTGTATTCGCGCGGCGAAGATCCTGGGCGACATCGCGCAGCTCAAGGTGATTGCGGACGACGAGAAGAAGCGCAAGAAGCTCAGCGACAAGATCGCCAAGGCGCTCGACGGCCTGCGCAAGGCCAAGTACCAGGTGAGCACGGACCACCTCGAGATGGCGTTCGCGGCGATCGGCAAGCTGAACCACCCGGCCGGTCTGAAGTGGATGCTCGACAACTTCGTTCACACGAAGAACTCGCCGAACGAGGTGGACCGCCTGATTGCGGCTCACAAGGCGATGGTCCTGTTCACGAACGTGCCCGGCAAGACGCGCTACGCGGTGACCGAGGAGTTCATCAAGATCTACCAGGCGACGGAGAACACGGCGTCGCAGAACACGACGGACACGAAGGTCCAGGCGACGAAGGAGTTCTGGGACAAGATCCGCGTCGACGCGATCAAGGTCGTCCAGCACTACGCAGGCGAGCCGACGGATGCGGACGGCCAGGCGTACAGCACGATGGCGGGCTTCAAGGATTGGTTCCGCGACCACAAGAAGGCGAACAAGCCGCCGTGGGTGGACGAGAAGATCAAGTAGCGGCGGTTGGTCCGAGACGCCGGGGAACGCCTGTGTTCCGGGCGTGACGGTGTCCGCGAATCCGGCCTGGAGCGACGGGTAGGGGGCGAACGGCCGCATCCGTGCGATAGCCTTTACACTGATTCCATGCCCCGCGCGCTCCAAGGCCTGAAGAGCGACTGGTCCCAGGCGCTCATCATCCTGTCCACGATCGGCCTCGCCGTCGCGGCGCTGGTCGTCTTCATCGTTCCGCGGCTGCGACCCGGCGACAAGCCCGGCCCCACACAGCCGCGCCGCAACGCGCCTCCGCAGGTCACCCTCTGGGTGGGGGAGCTCGGACCGGGGCTCAAGGGCGCCCTCACCAACGTCTTCGGCGACACCCAGCCCGACGAACGACACGACGCCGAGCTCAACCGCCGGCTCGGACTCGACCCCGAGGCCCTCGCGTACTACCGCCTGCTCGTCTTCAACACCTCCGACGAACCGCGCACCTACCGGGTCGCCGACGGGGCGCTGCGGATCGAGGGCATCAACGGCGCGCGTCCCGCCACGCTGAAGAGCCTGGCGGAAATGGCCGCGCGCGGCGAGATCGACGCCGACGGCGGCCTGTCGTTCGCTCTGAAGGCGCTGGGCGCGCTTCGCAGCGAGGTCGAGGTTCCGGCCGGTAAGATGGCGAATTTGGTGCTCCCCTTCGGGTCCCGCGTCGAACTGGCCGATGCAAAGAGTGTCGAAACTGCGGAAGGAAAGCCCTTTCGGGCGCTTCAAAGGACCAGGGCGGAGCTGCGCGAGCTGATCTCGGACCCGAGTCTGGACCGCATCAAGGACTTCTGATGACCGACGCCGACCGCCCCGATCCGGACGCGCCCCGCGACGTCGCCGCGGAGCCGGAGATCGTGACGCCGGACGCCATGGCCGCGCGTCGGCCCGACGCGTTGGCGTCCGACGGATCGGACGTCGCCCCGGGCGCGATGCGCGACCTCGCCCGCGCGTTTCAGTCGAACGCCGACGCGCTGCGGGGCATGCACGAGATCCAGGGCGAGCTGGCCGCGGCGCTGCGCCGCAACGATCGCAGCGAGATGGTGCTGCAGAGCACCAACGCCCTCAATGACACGTTTCGCAACCTCGCGTCGATTCAGCGCGAGCTCCTGCAGCGTCTCGGCGAGGCGCAGAAGCCGCGCAACGAGCGTCTCGTGCCCGCGCTGATCCTCGGACTGCTCATCGTGATGCTCGGCGGCATCTACGTCATCGTCGTCGCGATCCAGGAGCAACGTCCGTTGCCGAACGACAGCGTCAACGTCGCCGCGCTCGAGGCGGGGCGGCTGAAGAGCTACCAAGAGGGCATGAGCAAGGGCGCGGCGGAGTCCCAGGGCCGCGTTTCTCGCATGCAGCTCGCGCTGAGCGACGCCGAAGACCGCTTGCGCACCGAGCAGAAGAAGTACGACGAGGCGCAGGCCGAGCTCGCCGAGCTCGCCAAGCGCAAGCGCGTCGCCGAGATGGAGCGCGACGAGATGGCGGACTTCGCGCAGCGCGCGCGCAACAACGCGATCGGAAAGGACGTCGCGGAGAAGGCGCTGCGAGAGGTGAACCTCAAGATGGAGGTCGCCGAGACCAAGCTGAAGGACCGGGAAGAAGCGCTCATGCGCGAGCGGCAAGAGAACGCGATGCTGCGCAAGCGCCTGGCCGCCTACAACCTCGGGCTGCCCGACGACGTTCCCGCTGCGAAGATCCCCGCCGCCGTGCCGCCCGATCCGAAGCCGCTCGACGAGCCGGCGGTGAAGTCGTCCGAAGCCAACCCGAGCGCCGTCCCGCCGCCGGCGACGCCCGACACGAACGCGACCCCGCCGCCGCCGGCGCTGCCGGACGCCGAAAAGCCCGTCATCCAGGTGCCGCCCGACCCGGACCTGAACCGCGACAAGCGATTGGTCGGACGGGTGCGCACGCGGCTCAACGAGCTCTTGCGTGCCGGACGCAGCACGGTCGGCGAATGGTGGCAGATCACGCGCATCGAGGGCATCAAGCAGGACCGCGTCGGCGGCGTCGTGATCCTGCAGTACGACAACGCCGGCCGGTTCCTCGGCAGCGTCGAAGCGCGCGAGCTGCGCATCTGGGTCGACCGCGAGACGCAGCAGGTCGAGTTCCACACCTTCGAGGGCAACCGCCTCGCGCCAGGCGGCAAGAAGACACCGATCTCCCGCAACGGCTACCGCTTCGCCGTCGCCAAGGGCAAGAACTACGCCAGCGCGTGGCGCAACTCGGGCCTGTCGATGGTGAAGACCCGGTAGGACGCTCCGACGATCGGACTGCGCCGCGCACCCGCGCCTCTACAATCCCGCGCATGTATCGCATTCTCGGCGTCGGTGACGTGGTCGGGCGACCGGGCCGCAAGGTCCTCGCTCATTTCCTGCCCAAGCTGCGCGACGAGCGCGGTGTGGACTTCGTCGTCGTCAACGCGGAGAACGCGGCGTCCGGGAGCGGCATCACCGAGAAGATCTTGCGTGAGCTGCAAGGCTACGGCGCCGACGTGATCACGATGGGCGACCACGCGTATCACCGTCGCGAGGCGCTGCCGCTGTTCGACAACGAGCAGACGCTCCTGCGGCCGTCCAACTGGCCCGTCGGGGCGCCGGGACGAGGGACGTGCGTCGTCGAGGGTCCGCGCGGTGTTCGTGTCGGCGTGATCCACCTGCAGGGCAAGGTGTTCATGAACGCCCAGGGCGACTTCATGGCCGAGGCCGATCGGCAGGTCGAGGCGATGAAGCAGAAGGCCGACATCGTCGTCGTCGACATGCACGCCGAAGCGACCAGCGAGAAGATCGCGCTGTCCTGGTACCTCGACGGCCGTGTCTCGTTCATCTTCGGCTCGCACACGCACGTACCGACCGCGGACGCGGTCGTCCGCCCGAACGGGACCGCCTTCATCACGGATGCGGGCATGACCGGGCCGTACAACGGTGTGATCGGCCGCATCAAGGAGGCCGTGCTCAAGAAGATGCGGCTCAACGTGCACGAGCCGTTCAAGGTGGCTCAAGGCGATGAGCGCCTCGGCGCCGTCCTCGCGGAGATCGACGAACGCACCGGGAAGGCGCAGTCGATCGAGGGGCTGTGGCTTCCCTTGCCGAGCGAGGGCGAAGCGTAGCGTGCGGCCCGATGACGACGCGATCCTGACGGTCTCCGCCCTCACGACGGAGGTGCAGGGGCTGCTGGGAACGACGTTCGACGACGTCTGGGTGCGCGGCGAGATCTCGCAGCCGCGAACACCCGCGTCCGGACACGTCTACCTGACGCTCAAGGACGAAGGCGCAGTGCTGCCCTGCGTCGTCTGGCGCTCGACCGCGGCGCGCTTGCGCGTCGCCCCCGAAGAAGGGCAGGAGGTGTTGGTTCGCGGCCGCATCGACGTGTATCCGCCACACGGCCGCTATCAGCTGGTCGTCCGGACGATCGAGCCGGTCGGCGCGGGCGCGCTGCAGCTCGCGTTCGAACGCATGCGGCGCAAGCTCGAGGCGGAGGGACTCTTCGACGCCGAAGGCAAACAGCCGTTGCCGTTCTTGCCGCGCCGCATCGCCCTCATCACGAGCCGCACCGGCGCGGCGGTCCGCGACATGGTCACGGTCATCCGGCGTCGCTTCCCGTGCGTCGACGTGCTGCTCGATCCGGTGCGTGTGCAGGGGGACGGCGCCGCGCAGGAGATCGCGCGCGCGATCGAGCGGGTGGACACCCGCGTCGGCGCGGACGTGATCATCGTCGGCCGCGGCGGCGGATCCCTCGAGGACCTCTGGGCGTTCAACGAGGAGATCGTCGCGCGCGCGATCGCCCGCTGCGCTACGCCCGTCGTGTCGGCCGTCGGCCACGAAACCGACGTCACCATCGCCGACTGGGTCGCCGACGTCCGCGCGGCGACGCCGTCGCAAGCTGCCGAGCTCGTGGTGCCGGTGCGCGACGACCTGCTGCGGCAGCTCGACAGCGAGGCCCGGCGGCTTCGCGTGCAGATGCAGCGCCGACTCGGTCGCGACCGCGACGGCCTCGAGCATCTGCGTAGGCGACTGACGGCGCACAGCCCGGGCGCCGCGCTTCGTCGCCGCGCGGAGGCGCTCGGCGGCTTGCGGGCGCGACTGCTCCCGCCGCTTCGTCGGCGCCTGCGTGACGAGCGCGAGCGCGTTCGACGCGCCGCGATCCGCGCGACGCGCTCGGCCGTTACGCAGTTGCGTGGCGCTGACACGCGTTGCACCTCGTTGCGCCACCGCCTGCGCGCGCTGTCGCCGCTCGCCGTGCTGGGTCGGGGCTACTCGCTCACGACGCTGGAAGAGAGCGGCCGCGTGGTGCGAGCGGCATCGGACGTTCGCATCGGCGACGCGCTGCGCACACGGGTGTCGAGCGGCGATCACGTGACGAGCCGCGTCGAACGGATCGAACCCGGCGAGGACGGCGCATGACGGGGAACTTCCTTCGCATCGGATCGCGCGCCAGCCCCCTGGCGCAGGTGCAAGCCGAGTGGGTCGCGGCGCGCGTCTCGTGTTGTACGGCGATGGTCTGGGTGCGAAGCGACGGAGACCGCGATCGAACGACGGCGCTCCACGCCTTCGGTCGAACGGGCATCTTCACCGCGCAGCTCAACCAGGCGTTGCACGACGACCGCGTCGATGCGGCCGTTCACAGCCTCAAGGACCTGCCCGCCGCCGAGGAGGGGGGGTTGATCGTCGGCTGCGTACCGCTGCGCGAAGACCCGCGCGACGCGCTCGTGGCCAAGGACGGCGTCGGGCTCGACCAGCTCCCCGAGGGCGCGCGCGTCGGCACCGGGAGTCCGCGACGCGTCGCGCAGCTTCGGCGCCGGCGGCCCGACCTCCGCTTCGAGACGATTCGCGGGAACGTCGGCACGCGGATGGACAAGGTCGCGAACGGCGAGATCGACGCGGTCGTGCTCGCGCTGGCCGGCCTTCGCCGGTTGGGGCGCGACGACCATGTGAGCGAGGTGCTGGAGCCCGACGTCTGTCTGCCCGCGGCCGGCCAGGGCGCGTTGGGCATCGTGATTCGCGAGGGGGACGCCCAGGCCGAGGCGTGCCTTTCTCAGCTGAAGGACATTCGCGCCTCCGCGTGCACGTCGGCGGAGCGCACGGCGTTGCACGAGCTGGGCGCCGGCTGCCACGCGCCGGTGGGCGCGTTTGCCGACGTCGAAGACGGTGCGCTTCGATTGCGCGTGCGCGTGTGCTCCATGGACGGGACGCAGGTCTACGAGCACGCGTCGCAAGGGCCGCTCTCCGACGCCGTGAAGATCGGCCGCGAGGCGGCAGCCACGCTGCTCGAGCAGGGCGCCGGCCCCCTGGTGGCGTCGTGATCGGCCCGCAACCCGTCGTGTGGATCGTCGCGAGCAGCGGTACGACGACCCGCTGGACCGCGCTCGTGCAGGCGCGGGGGATTCACGCCGTGCCGCTCCCGTGGGGCGACGTTGCGCCGCCCGAAGATCCGGCCGCCGTTGCCGGGGCGTTGAAAGCACGGGCGCACGACGTCGTCCTGTTGACCAGCGCGTACGGCGCTCGCTACGTCAATCCGAAGGACGCGCAAGGGTGGCAAGCCGTCTGCGTCGGCGAACGCACGGCGGCGGCCGCTCGCGACTGCGGCTTCGACGTGATCTTCGTGGGCACCTCGGACGCCGCGTCGCTCGCGCGCGAGCTGGTCGACCAGGCCGCCGCGATCGAGCGCGTGTTGTTCCTACGTGGATTGCGGGCGCGGGAAGACGCGGTGCACGTTTTCCTCGACGCGGGCAAGCGCGTCGACGAGATCACGGCGTACCAGGTCGAGGTTTCGCCGACGTTCGGAGATCGTTGCGCGAGCGCCGAAGATCCGCATGCGATCTGGGCGGGCAGCCCGCGGGCCGTGGAGTGCCTGCATCATGCACTGCTCAAGCGTGGTGTGATCGATCGCGGCCGGACGCCGGCGGCGGCGATGGGCAAGACCACGGCGGACGCACTGCAGGCCCGCGGATTCCGCAACGTCATCGTCGCCCCGCACCCGAGCGCCGAGGCGCTCGCCGACGCGATCGCACGGGCATTGACGCCGGAAGGAGGCGCATGACGGGCAAGCGCAACCAGGCGTACAACCGCATCGCGGCTTCGCTCTTTCCAGGCGGCGTTTCGAGTCCCGTGCGCGCGTTCAAGAGCGTCGGCGGAACGCCGCGCGTCATTCGCAAAGCCGAGGGCGCCTTGCTGATCGACGTCGACGGCAACGAGTACGTCGATCTCATCGGCTCGTGGGGGCCGATGATCCTCGGTCATGCGCACCCGGCCGTGACCCGCGCGATCGTCGCCCGTGTCGAACGCGGCGTCGGAAGCGGAACGCCGTCCCCCGACGAGGTCCGGCTGGGCCGCAAGGTCGTCTCGATGTTGCCGCACGTCGATCGGTTTGCGGTTCGTCGTGTCGGGCACGGAAGCCTGCATGTCGGCGCTTCGTCTCGCGCGCGCCGCGACGGGTCGCCCGAAGGTGATCAAGTTCGAGGGCTGCTATCACGGACACGGCGACGCGTTCCTCTCGAGCGCCGGTTCGGGCGCGCTCACGTTCGGAACCCCCGACAGTCCCGGTGTGCCCGACGAGGTCGCGCAGGCGACGCTCACCGTTCCGTACAACGACCTCGACGCCGTGCGTTCCGCGTTCGAGTCGAACGCGGGCGACGTCGCAGCCGTCTTCGTCGAGCCCGTAGCGGGCAACATGGGCTTGATCTTGCCGCGCGACGGGTTCCTCGCGGGGTTGCGCGGCCTCTGCGACGAGCACGGCGCGCTGCTCGTGTTCGACGAGGTCATGACCGGCTTTCGCGTGCACGTCGGCGGCGCGCAGGCGCGCTTCGGCGTGCGGCCGGACCTGACGTGCTTCGGCAAGGTGATCGGCGGCGGACTGCCCGTCGGGGCGTACGGCGGCCGCGAGGACCTGATGTCGCAGGTGGCGCCCGAAGGGCCCGTGTACCAGGCCGGCACGCTGGCAGGCAACCCGGTTGCGATGACGGCGGGCTATCACACCCTGCGCATTCTGTCGGAGCCCGGTGTCTTCGCGCGGATCGAGGCGACCGCGACGACCTTGGCGGACGGGCTGGAGCGCGTGGCACGCGACGAGGGCGTCGCTGTCACGTCGTCACGTTGCGGCGCGATGCTGGGACTGTGGTTCGCGCCGTCCGCGCCCGCGAACCTCGACGAAGCGAAGGCGACCGACCTCGACGCGTTCCGTCGCTATCACGGTCTGATGCTGGATCGAGGCGTGCACCTTCCGCCGAGTCCGTTCGAAGCGTGGTTCGTTTCGCTCGCGCACGACAAGACGATCCTTGGACGGATTCTCGACGCGCATCGAGGCGCGCTTTGCGCGCTCGTTTCTTTGCCTAACGCATAGCGGTCAGACGCGCGTCACACCGCCGGGAGCGGGAACCGGCGCCGCCGGACGGCAACAGGCGTCCAGGCCGACCCCTGTCACGTGCGAGCCGGAGAGCCGGATGCGCGACCGGTCGAGCTCGGTGTTCAGCGCGGCCATGCGCGCTCGATGGCCGGGCGCGAAGACCGGGATCGCAGCGGGCCAGCGCCAGAGATCGAACAGACGCGGCCGCACGCGCCCGCCCAAGGCGCGTCCGAGATCGCGCAGCACCTGGTCGCGAACGTCGTCGTCCCGCGCGTTCACGAACTCGGGATCCTCGCCGCCGCCGAAGTAGACGTTGAGCAGCTCGCATCCGAGCGGCGCGACGTCGTTCGAGAGCTTCGAGACGAAGGTGGCACCGAGGATGCGCGCCTTCGAGCTTCGCGAGCGCAGGAACCCGAACCCCTCCGGCACCGCCGGCGCGTCTTCGCGGCGGAAGCCCACGGCGGCGACGCCGATCGGAACGTAGGGTATCGGCGTCAACGCCTCCGCGACGTGCGGCACGGCCTCGAGCAGGCGACCCTGCGCCGACGCGGGCACGCAGAGCACGATCTCGTCGGCGCGCAGCGTCTCGCCGCCGGACAACACGACCTCGGCCGACCGGTCCGGCGCGCCCGGCGCAAGGGTCTCGACGGTCGCGTTCGTGCGCACGCGTTCTCCCAGCACCGCCGCGATCGCCTTCGGCAACGCTTCCATTCCGCCCTTGGGCAACAGGACGCGTCGCTTCGCGCCGCCCTTCTTGCTCATCAGCGAACGCAAGACGCCGTTGCGGCGGCGCGCGCCCGCGACGAGTGCCGGAAACGCGTCGAATGCCCCGAGCTGTTCCGGCGACGTGCCGTAGATGCCCTGTGTGAACGGACGCAGGAACGCGTCGGCGACCTCGCGTCCGAAGCGCTCGCCGACGAATCCCTGAAGAGAGGCACGACTGCGCTCGTTGCGTGGCATGCGGCGCAGCATCTCCATGAGCGCGCGCAGCTTCGCGCCGGGCGAGAGGAGTCCGGTCTCGAACAACGCCGGCGGCGAGCGCGGCACGGCGCGCAACCCGCCCCGCCCCAAGAGGAACTGCTTCGTGGCGGCCTTCGATGCCGGCACGAGCTTCGGCGCGCCGGGCACCGCCGCGGCCAGATCTTGTACGTGCAGCGCCGTGGACGGGATCGTCGAGGCGGCGCGTTCGACCTGGAAGCCGTCGACGCGGTCGGTGTGAATGACGCCGCCGACGCGGTCCGTCGCTTCGAGGACGACCACGTTCTCGCCGTTCTGCGTGCGCCACCACGCCTCGGAGAGTCCCGCGATGCCGGCGCCGACGATGATGCGGTCGTAGGTCTGCACTGCGGCCTAGGACGCGGTCGCCGTCACGGGGAACTGCTTCGCGGATTCGACGAACACCGCGACGTTGTCGGGGTCGGTGTCCTTGAGGACGCCGTGTCCGAGGTTCACGAGATGTGGCCTGCCGGGCGGCACCTGGGCGAGCATGTGCTTCATCTCGGACCGGATCGTCTCCGGGTTCGACAGCAGGACCGTCGGGTCGAGATTGCCCTGGAGGCGAACGCGGTCGCCGACGCGCTCGTACGCGTACGCAAGATCCGTCGTGTAGTCGATGGAAAGGCCCTCGACGCCGGACGCGACGGCGACGTCCAGGCGCGCTTGCGTCGCGATGCCCGGCAACAGGATCATCGGCGGGCGGCCATCGCCGAGCCCGTCGACGACGCGCCGGATCGCCGGAACGACGCGTTCGCGATACAAGCGCGGACTCGCCATGCCGGCCCACGTGTCGAAGAGTTGCAGCACGTTCGCACCCGCCTGCGCCTGTTCGCGCAAGTAGGGGACGAGGGCGTCGGCGACGCGTTCGAGCAAGGTCGCGAAGGCGTCCGGATGCTCGTGCGCGAACGCGCGCGTGCGCCAGAAGTCGCGGCTCGAGCCGCCTTCGATCATGTACGCGCACAGGGTGAACGGGGCGGCGGAGAAGCCGATGACCGCCTTCGTCTCCGGCAGCGAGGCGCGCAGTAGGGCGACGGTCTCGGCGACCGCCTCGGTGCGGGAGACATCGGGTTCGTGCACCTTTTCGACGTCGGCCGGCGTGCGAATCGGGCTCGTGATGCGCGGGCCGCCTTCCGGGAAGGTGACCTCGACGCCCATCGCGTCGGCCGTGAGCAGGATGTCGGCGAACACGATCGCCGCGTCCATGTCGAAACGCTCGATGGGCTCCAGCGAGACCTCCGCGGCCAGATCGGGCGAGCGGCAAAGGTCGAGGAACGGTGTCTTGGCCCGCATGGCGCGGTAGCCCGGCAGGTACCGGCCCGCTTGCCGCATCATCCAAACGGGAAAGCGCTCTACGGCCTCGCCGCGCAACGCTCGCTCGAACAACGAGCTCATGCCGTGCCTCCGCTGTCGTCGTCCAGCCCGAAGAGGTGCCGGAGATGCTCCGGCGTCGGGAGGTCCGGGTCTTTCTGTTCGGCGCCGCGTGCCACCCGCGCGGACGCGCGCCCGAGCAAGCGCCGGACGAGCCGCTTGGTGAGGTGATCGAGCGAACGCCGTTGGTCGTCGTTCCACTCGTCGCTCAGATACGAGAGCTCTTCGGCGCGAACCGCTTCGGCCCACTCGTGCAGCGAGCGGATCGCGGGCAACGCGCCGAGCGAACGATGCCACGTCTGGAAGCGGCCGAACTCGCCTTCGATGATCGCGTCGACGTCGATCACCGCGCCGCGGCGCACCTCGAGCGCATCAGCGACCATCGCTTCGAGCGCCTCGAGATCGTAGAGGAACACGCCGGGAAGCTCGCTTGCCCGCGCGTCGACGCACCGAGGCAGCCCCAGGTCGACGACGAGCAAGGGGTCGCGGCGCTTGTGCAGCGCCGACTTGATGTCGTCGGCGGACAGGGGGTCGGCGCCGGTCGCGAAGACGGCGACGTGGCACGCGCTCAGATGCCGGGGCAAGTCCTCGAGGGGCGCGACTTCGGCGTTGGGCAAGTCGTTCGCGATGGCACGGGCGTTCGCCTTGGTGCGATTCGCGACGACGAATGCGGCCTGATCGAGCGAGCTCAACGACCGCGCCGCCTGCGCGGCGATCTGACCGGCGCCGGAGATGAGCACGCGCCGGTCTTCGAACGTGTCGAACACGCGTCGTACGACCTGCAGCGTCGCGCTTCCGTGCGAAAGGCCGCCGGCGCTGATGTTGGTCTCCGCGCGCGCGCGCTTGCCGGCGCGGATCGCGGTTCGCAGGAGACGATCGAGGAACGCGCCGACGCTGTTGGCTCTCAGGCCGCGCTCGTGCGCGTCGCGCACCTGTCCCTGGATCTCCGTTTCGCCGAGGATCGCCGACTCGAGTCCGCAGGCGATGCGCACGAGGTGCCGCGCGGCGGCCTCGCCCGACTGCTGCCGGTAGCACGGCGCGTCCGGCGGCGGCGCCTCGGGCATGCGCTCGAGCAACGCCGCGAGGACGTGCTCCTGGGCGCGCGGCGCGCGGCTCACGACATAGAGCTCGGTGCGGTTGCACGTCGCGAGGACGAGCGCCTCGTCGACCCAGCCTTCCGCGTGGATCGACCGCGCGACCTCGATGGCCGCGTCGCGATCGAGCGCGAGACGTTCGCGCACCTCGAGCGGGGCCGAGTGATGATCGATGCCGGCCTGGTACACGTCCATCAGGCGGCGATCACCAACGGGTGGACGACGCCCGCGGAGATGAACACCAACACCGTGCCGGAGACGTTCAACCACGCGGCGAGCGCGCCGCGCAACGGACGACGCCACCAGATCAACCAGGCGAGCGTGAGCAGCACGAGCACGGCAGCGGTGAACGCCGTGAGAATCAGCAGGTACGGCGGCGCCTGATCGCGTGTCGCCGCGTTGATGCCGAACACGACGGAAGGCGCGAGCAGCATCATGCCGAGGAACGACGCGTTGCGCGTCAGACGCTGGAAGCCGGTGAGCGACGGCCCTCGGGCCGTGTCGCGAATCGCGCGGCGCTTCACACGCATGTAGGTGCCGAGGTAGCCGGCCGCCAGGAGCCCGCTCACGACGACGGCCGCCGTGCTCAGCAGCGCCAGGCCGACGTGCCACGAACGAAGCGGATCCGGATCGGCGGCTTTCGCGGCGGGCGGTCCCGCTTCGATCAGACCGGGGACGCCGACGGCGGCCATCGCCGCGGCGAGTCCGTAGAACCAGCCGCCGTAGCTGTCGACTTTGCTGGTCGCCTCGAGAATCAGGTAGAGCCCGCCGAGCGCGAACGCGAGAAAGGACAGCGCCTGGCTCGAGGTGCCGAACGGACTGCTCGAGATGCTCATCGCCAGCGCGAGCAGTCCGGCGAAGTGGACGGCGACGGTGAATACGCCCGTCCAGCGCGCCCACGACGGAGGGGCCGACTCGCCGCGACGCCGGGCCTCGACGTACGCAGTGGCGACCGATGCGTAGAGCGCCACGACGAGCACGAGGACGGGGACGGCCATCCCGGCATTGTCGCGCAAACGGAGTTTCAAAGGGGCATTTGCACGGGTGCGCCACGTCGATCGCGCCGGGGTATGCTCGCGGGATGGCATCCGACAAGAAGAGCGAGCTGAGCTTCGAAGCGCGCATGGAGGCGCTGGAAGCCGTCGTGCAGGATCTCGAGGGGGAGGAGCTGCCGCTCGAAGCGTCGCTCGAGCGCTACAAGGAGGGCGTCGAGCACCTGCGCGAGTGCCGCGAGATGCTGGACGACGCCGAGGCCCGGCTTGCCGAGCTCGTCGCCGAGTCCGACGGCGAGATCGCCGAGCGGGCACTACGCGTCGGCGAGGACGGGCTCGAGTCGGACGAGTGACCGCGGACCGTCCGGATCCGGAGCGATCGATCTGGCGCTGGGTCATTCCCGTATTGGCGATCGGATTCGTCGTCCTCGTCGTCGGCGTGCTCCGGTTCATGTTCGCGGATCACTACCCCGCCCGCTACGTCGACGTCGAACGCACGTCCCTGGTGAAGCGCGCCGGCGGAACCGAGCTCACGCTCGTGTTGGTGCATCCGCCGAAGACCGGAAGTCTGCTGCACGCGGTCATCCCGCCGGACGAGCAGTCGCAGGAGCATCGGATCGAGGTTCGATGGTCGCCTGCGCCCGCGCCGAACGACGCGACGGACGATGACCGGCGCACGCTGCGCATCGCGCTGCCGGACGTCGAAGCGGTCATGGTCTACGACATGCGTTGGGGACACCCGCAGGGCGTTCGCATCGCGCTCAGCGATCCCGACGCGTGACGAAACGCGCGAGGTCGATCAACAGCTGTGCGTCGGGCAACTCGCGCACCGCTGCCTCCGCGAGCTCGCGCTCACGGTCCGCGCGCTGCTTCGCCGCGTCGACGCCTTCGAGGGCGACGACGGTCATCTTTCCGCCCTCGCGGTCCTTGCCGGGCGTCTTGCCGAGCGCTTCGGCCGTTCCGGTCTCGTCGAGGACGTCGTCCACGATCTGAAACGCGAGCCCGAGGTGGTGTCCGAAACGTCCGAGCGACTCGACCTGAGCGTCGGTGGCGCCACCGGCGATCGCGCCGCCGCGGGTCGCGGCGCGCAGCAGCGCGGCCGTCTTGCGTTCGTGAATGCGCAACAGCTGATCTTCGTTGGGGGGCTGGCCGCCGCCTTCGAGGTCGTCGACCTGGCCGCCGACCATGCCGGCGTAGCCGGCCGCGTGCTCGAGCTCGGCCGCGAGCCGCCGCGCCGTCTTCGCGTCCGCGACCTCGCGCAGGATCACGCCGAACGCGAGCGTGTGCAACGCGTCGCCGGCCAGGATGGCGAGGGCCTCGCCGAAGACCTTGTGATTCGTCGGGCGTCCGCGCCGCAGATCGTCGTCGTCCATGGCGGGCAGGTCGTCGTGGATCAGGCTGTACGTGTGGATCATCTCGAGCGCGCACGCGAACGGCAGCGCCGCTTCGGCGTCGCCGCCCACGGCTCGGCATGCGGCGAGTGCGAGTGCCGGCCGCAAGCGCTTTCCGCCCGCTTGCGTCGAGTAGCGCATGGCTTCCGCAAGGCGCGCGGGCGCGGTCGCCTCGGTGGGCAACGCGGCGTCGAGCGCGATCTCGACACGTTCCTTCGCCTGGGCCAAGAAGGCGTCGGCGCGAGCGGTCTCCGGGGCCGTCATGCGGGCATTCTCCCCGCAACGAACAGGGGTTGAACAACCAATCGCAGGGCTCGTCGTTCCGGGGGCCGAAGCCGCGCACGCGGGTATCCTTCCGGCGTGGAACTCATCGACCGCGTGGACAACCCCGAGGACCTCAAGTCCCTCGCCAAAGAGGAGTTGGTTCCGTACTGCGACGCGCTACGTGAGTTCCTGATCGAGTCGGTGACCTCGACCGGCGGCCACCTCGGCAGCAACCTCGGCGTCGTGGAGCTGACCGTCGCGCTGCACCGGGTCTTCGACTTCAAGCACGACCGGCTGCTGCTCGACACGAGCCATCAGGTGTATCCGCACAAGGTCCTGACCGGCCGCCGCAAGCGCTTTCCGACGCTGCGCCAGACGGACGGGATGTCCGGGTTCATGCACCGGGGCGAAAGCCCGTACGACACCTTCACAGCGGGACACGCGGGGACGGCCGTGTCGGTCGCGGCCGGCATGGCGATGGCCGATCAGCTGCGCGGAATCGACGACCGTCGGGTCGTCGCTCTGGTGGGGGACGCGTCGGCCGGCTCGGGCGCGACCTTCGAAGCGCTCAACCACGCCGGTCACGGCGACGCGAACCTGCTCGTCATCCTCAACGACAACCAGTGGTCGATCGCGCGCACGGTCGGATCGCTGCGCCGGTATCTCAACCGCATCCGCACGCTGCCCGCGTACCGCGAGGGCAAGACGGAGCTGCTCGACGCGCTGAACATGGTCCCGTTCGTCGGCGACAAGCTCAGCCGCTGGGTCGGCGACGTGAAGGAGGCGATGGCCAACTACCTGAGCCCGGGACACCTGTTCCGCGAGCTGGGGTGGACGTACTTCGGCCCGGAAGACGGGCACGACGTGCTGCGGCTCGAGCAGCTCATGCTCGATCTCCAGCGCGTGAGCGGGCCGGTCCTCTTGCACGTCGTGACGGAAAAGGGCCGCGGCTATCACACGCCCGGCGACGACGCGGCGCACGCAGTAGGGGCGACCCAGAAGAAGCCGGTCAAGGCGCCCACCAAGGTCGCGCGTCCTGCCGTAGCGAGAGGCGCCAAGCCGGTCATCAAGTACCAGGACGCGTTCGGTCGCAGCATGAACGCCATCATGAAGCACGATCCCCGCGTCGTGGCGATCACGGCGGCGATGCCGTCGGGTACGGGTCTCTCGAAGATCGAGCCCGATCTGGCCGAGCGTGTAATCGACGTCGGCATCTGCGAGCAACACGGCGTCGCTGCGGCGGCGGGCATGGCCGACATGGGCATGAAGCCCGTCGTGGCGATCTACTCGACGTTCCTGCAACGTGGTTTCGATCAGGTGTGGCAGGAGGTCGTCGTGCAGGACCTGCCGGTCGTCTTCGCGATGGACCGCGCGGGCATCGTCGGCGGGGACGGCGTCACGCACCAGGGACTCTACGACATCGCGTACCTGCGCACGTTGCCGGGCGTGACGTTGATGGCGCCCGCCGATCCGCCGGAGCTCGACCTGATGGTGCGGCACGCATTGTCGCTGTCCGGGCCGTCGGCGATTCGCTATCCGCGCGGCGGCGCACCGGACGAGAGTCTGCCGGGCAACGACAAGCGTGTTCGCAACGGGAAGGGCGTGCTGCTGCGCGAGGGCAGCGACGTGGTGTTCTTCGCGTACGGCACGATGGTCAAGAAGGCGCTCGACGCCGCCGACAAGCTGGCCGAGCGCGGGATCGAGGCGGCGGTGTTCAACGCTCGCTTCGCGCGGCCGCTGGACGTCAAGGCGCTGGAGCGGTTGACCCGGAGATTTCCCTTGCTGGTGACGGTGGAAGAGCACGCGGTCAACGGCGGGTTCGGCTCGGCGGTGCTCGAGACACTGGCGGCCTTCGAGGCGCCGGTGGACTGCCGGGTGCGGGCCTACGGGGTGCCGGATCGACTCGTCTGGCACGGGGACGCGAAGGACTGGCTGCGGCGATTCCGTCTGGACGCGGACGGGCTGACCGACCGCGTCCTGCGCGAGCTCGAGGCCCTTCGATCCGCGGACGAGCCGCTGCCGAGCTAGATTTCCGCGGGAATCTCGGTTTCGGTGTCCGCTCGGGCGGCCTCGTGGGTTCTGGAAGGCGGACCGAGGAGCTCGCCATGCCCGACCCGCTCATCATCGTTGCCATCGTCGCCGGACTCTGCCTGTTCAACGCCGCCCGCATCCTGGGCGGCGGGGGCGGCACCTTCGCCGGCATGCTGCTCGGCGCCGTCGGGACCTTCCTCTGGCTCGGCCACCTCACCGACGGGGGATTGACGGCGCCCCGCGCCCTCCTGTGCATTCCCGGCGCCCTCGCCGGCGCCCTGCTCCTGGCGCTGCCGATCGGTGTCTTCCGCGACAACTACGACAAGGCCGAGCGCTGGTTCGGCTATCTGTTCCTCGCCGGACTGGGGCTGCTCCTGGCCCACGAGGGGTATCGCACGTTCGAGGTCCGCGTGGCGCAGCGGGTGGAACGCCTCGGCGCCGCCATGGAAGCCGAGCTGGCCTCGCCCGGCGACGCGACGAAACAAGCCGTCGAGGACCGGTACGAGGAGCTGGGCCTCGTCACGCGGCGTCACATGTCCAATGTCGCGCTGCGTCCGGAGCTGCGCGACCTCGTCAACTGGGCGATCCGTACGAAGCAGGATCTCGACATGAGCCGGCGCATGGGCAAGTTGCGCCTGCCGCACCAGTCGTACTTGATGGGCATCGGGCCCGATCCCGAGCTTCAGCGACTCGAGAAGGAAATGAAGGCGCTGACCAGCGAGAGCAGCGCTTTCCTCAGCATGGCGATCCGCATCCGCGGCAAGCAGGCCGCCGCCGAGGCGCGCGACGCGCGCTTCCTCCCCGACAGCCTCGCCGAGTGGATGGAGTGACCGCTACGCGCCGACGGCCTCGGCCGGCCTCGTCGCGTCCTGCTTCGCGTCGTCGCGCGTTTCCTGCTCGGTGAGCGCGCGCCGTGTGTGCCGAGCGACGAACTCGGAAAACGGACCGAGGTGCAGGTAGAGCGCCGCGAGCAGCACGGAGTGAAACAGTGCGCCCGGGTTCTTGCGACCGACACGCCACAGCATGCGCCAGTAGTGGCGCCGGCCCTTGCGCAGCACGCCGAGCGAGAGCGAATACGACACGAAGGCGCGCAACGAACGCAGGCGGCCCCGCCATCCGTATTGGATCTTGCGCGCGGAGGTATCGAGCCGCAGGCACGTCTCGATCACGCGGTCGAAGAAGGCCTTGGGCTGGTAGATCGTCTCCACGACCTGCAGGTAGTCGCGCAGGATGTCGGAGCGCGGGCGCCTCGTCTCGAAGTTGAGCCCCGCCGTGCACTGGTCGCCTTGTGTCGGTTTGATGCGGCAGTGGTCGTCGTGCAGGCGGCCTTCCTGCTCGAGCCGGCGCGTGAGCTGCGTGTTCGGAAGCGCATGCAGCAGGCCCACCATGTTCACGGGGATCGCCGTGTCCTCGATGCTCTCGATGATGCCGCGGCCGACGCTGCCGTTCTCGCTGTCGAAGCCGATGATGTAGCCCGCGTTCACGAACATGCCGTGCCGGGTGATCTTGTGAATGCCGTCCGCAATCGAGCGCTTGGTGTTCTGTCGTTTCTTCGTCGCGATCAGCGTCTCTTCGTCCGGGCTCTCGATCCCGACGAAGACCGTGAAGAAGCCGACGTCGCGCATCAGGCCGAGCAGCTCGTCGTCGTCAGCGAGGTTGACCGACGCCTCGGTGGAGAACTCGAAGGGCCAGGCGTGTGCTTCGAGCCAGTCGCGCAGGTGGGGGAGGAACTGCTTCGCGAGCTTCTTGTTGCCGATGAAGTTGTCGTCGACGAAGTCTACGTGCCCCCGGTACCCGAGGTCGTAGAGCGTCTGAAGCTCGTGCAGCATCTGCTCGGTGGTCTTCGCGCGCGGCACGCGGCCGTAGAGCTCGATGATGTCGCAGAACTCGCAGGAGAACGGGCAACCGCGACACCACTGCACGCCGATGTGCAGATACTTGCCGAGGTCGAGCAGGTCGTAGCGCGGACAGGGAGAGGTCGTCACGTCCGGTCGGTCGGGGTCCTGATACGTTTTCTGCGCGACGCCGTTGCGCAGATCGTCCAGGAAGCGGCCGAGTGTGTTCTCGACCTCGCCGAGCACGAGGTGGTCGGCTTCGGCATAGAGATGCGGACTGGACGTGGCGTCGGGCCCGCCCACGACGACCGTCTTGCCGCGTTGCTTGGCCTGGTGGATGAGGTCCAGGGCATCGACCTGCTGCGGCAGCATGCCGCCGATGAGCACGAGGTCGGCCCAGTCGAACATTTCCGGCTCGAAGCGACGCACGTTGCAGTCCACGAGCCGCACGTCCCAGTCGTCCGGCAGCATCGCCGCGACGGTGATCAGTCCGAGCGGGGGCGCGGGGAAGCGCGCGCCGGCCCCGGTGCACGTGGCCCGATAGTTCCAGAACGACGCGGTCAGGAAGCGGGGGTTGACGAAGAGGCAGCGCATCTCGGGCGCCCGTTGTGCCCGATCCGGCCGGATCATGCAATCCCCATGCGCGGAGGGCCGGATCTACCCGTCCATCTTCCTGCCGCGAGTGTGCGCGTTGTTCTGGTGCAGCACCAGCGCCGTGACGTCGCCATCGTCGTTTCGCTCGAACGTCACCGTCGCCTCGACCACGCGGTAGAAGAACTCGTTTTCCGCTGCCGGCCACAGCCGAAGCTTCGTCTGGTTCGTCGCCTGCGCCATCAACCGATTGCCCTCGCGCGTCACCTGGATCCTGAACATCGGCGCCAGCTCGTACGTACCGGTGTACGCGTCCAGCGCCTCGTTCGTCATCTCGATCGGCTTGCGGAACCTCGGCAGGTCGATCTTCTTGCCGCGCAATGCCAGCAGGACGTCGCGTCCCAGCCTGTCCACCTGCCCGGTCGCCGTGTTCGACAACACCACGACCGCGCGCTTGGCGTCGGGGTCGATCACCAGAAAGCTGTGATAGCCGCCCGTTGCGCCGCTGTGCATGCGCACTCGGCCCGGTCCCGCATGCCAGCCCAGCCCCACGCCGGCGAAGTCGGCGCCCTCCTTGCGCCAGTGGATCTGCTGAGCGACCTTCAGCGCCTTGCCGAGCGGAGATTCGTCCGGCGACAGGTTGGCTCGGGCGAACTTCATCATGTCGTTGACGCTCGAGCGGATCGCACCCGCGCCTTGCAGCGTCGAGAACCGCCAGCGCTTGGTCGGCAGGCCGTCGGCCGTGTACGGCGGCGCCGCCTTGCGCACCGCAGCCGCCGGGATGAGCGTGTGCGTCGATTGCATGCCCAGCGGCTTCGTGATGCGCGATCGCAGCAGCGCGGCGTACGTGTGCTTCGATCGCAGTCCGAGAGCGTGCCCGAGCAGCCCCGCGCCCAGGTTGCTGTACTCGTACTGCGCGCCGGGCTCGCGGCGCAGCCTGTGATACGAGAGGAACCCGTACAGTCGCTCGACGGTGTAGTGCTCGTAAGGGCGCTCCGGATCCGGCGGATCGAAGTTCGCGGGCATGCGCGGCAGAGCCGACGTATGTGTCGAGAGTTCGACCAACCTGATCTGCCGCTTGCCGTCGTCCGTGGCCCGCGAAGGGACGATCACACCGGTCGGCAGCAGATCCGCGACGGGCTCGTCGAGCTTCACGACGCCCTCTTCGGCCAACGCCGCCAGCATGATGCCGGTGAACACCTTCGAGACGGAGCCGATCTCGTAGATCGTGTCGCCGTCGGGCGTCTCGGCCTTCTGCGCGCTGAAGCGGCCGTAGCCGATGACCGCCTCGTCGGTGTCGTCGATCACGCCGATGACCGCGCCCATGAGCACGCCCGAATCGACGTACACCTTCGCGATCGGGTCGATCATGTCCTTGATCGATACCGCTTCCGGTTCGGCACGAGCCGGCGACGCGAGAAGCGGAACGCAAACGAGCAGGAGCAACGTACGGCGCATGGCCGCAGGGTAGCCGCTACTTGAACACCCCGTCCAGATGTGCCTCGCGCTCCCGGGATACGTCGAAGTGAACGGCGTAGCGCGCGTTGCAAAGGGCGCACGCGGCTTTCCCGGCGCTGTCCGCCGCCGACGCCGGGGCGCCGCAGTGGGGGCAGAAGCGAAGTCGGGGCTCGAAGCCGGCCGGGGCATCGAGCGACGCGGACCGGCTCAGTCGATGGAAGATCGGAGCAATGACCGTCGCGGCGCACAGCAGGACGGAAACGACGCCCGTCAGGCGCCACCAGACCTCATAGTCCGTGAACGCTTCCCAGACCATCGCCGTGAGCATGACCGCCAGCAGTCCTGCGCAGGCGAAGCCGAAGGGCAGGATCCAGCGGAATCGCGGCGCCAGCCGAACGAGGCTCAACAACGAGCTGTACGCGATCGCCGAGCCGGCGAGGACGGCGGTCACGGCGAACTTCAGCAACTCGTCGTCGTTCCACTCCGCCCAGACGGCGATGATGAGCAGGCCGAACCCGATGGCGGCCGAAACGATGCCGATCCTCGGAATCACTCCGAGTCGCGAGCGCTCCAACGCGGGCAGGCACGACATGGCGAGGATGCTGCCGCCGGAGATGCAAAGCGTCGTCAGCAACAGCTTCCCCTCGAACTCGCCGAAGGAGCCCACGAGCAATGCGTAGGCGGCGAGCAGGGCGCTCGTCGCGACGGAGCCGACGAAGAGGTACAGCGCGGCGCGTTTCATGATGGTCTCCGGTCCGAACCGACACCCTCAGGATCGCCCCTCCGCTCGATTCCGCCCACTCATTTGCGCTGATATGATCGATTCGGTGAGCTTAACGAAACGGGAGACGCCGCGTGATCCAGGTGCATCGACTCGAGGGGTTCTTCTGGGTGGCCCGGACCGGCGGCTACGCGCGGGCGGCCCGGGCGTTTCCGTACCCGATCACGCAGCCGGCGGTGCACCAGCAGGTCAAGAAGCTCGAGGGCGAGCTCGGCGAGAAGCTCTTCGAGCGCGTCGCCAAGGACCGCATGCGGCTCACCCCCGCGGGCAAGCAGCTCTACGAGTTCGTGGGGCCGTTCTTCCAGGGCCTGCCGTCCGTCGTGCGCTCGCTGCAGGCGTCCGCCTACGGCGGCGACATTCACATCCACGCCGACACGCAACTGCTCTGTGACCTCCTGCCCGCGTGGGTCCGACGCCTGCAGCGCAAAGCGCCGGGCGTGAAGGTGCACCTGCGCGAGATCGCGTCCCCGAGCGTGGACGAGCTGCAGCGCGGAGACGCCGACCTGCTCGTGAGCTACCTGCCCGATCCGCCCGCCGACATCGCGACACGCCGCGTCGGGACGCTGCACGGGTATGTCGTCGTCCCGCGCGCCCACGCGTTGGCGAAGCGCGTTCGCGTTTCGCTCAAGGACATCGGCGACGAGACCTTCATCAGCTACAGCCCCGGCTTGCGCGCCCACGACGTCCAGATGCGCGCGCTGAAGGACCACGGGGTGCGACCGGCGCGGACGATTTCCGCCGGCACCCAGGCGACGATCCTCGCGTTCGTCGAAGCGGGGCTGGGCGTGACCGCGCTGGCGACGCTCGACCCGGCGGGACCCAAGGGGCGCGGCATCAAGGCCCTGCGGCTCGCGAAGCCGAAGTTCGAGATCCCGGTGGTTGCGGCCTGGCGGAGCGGCGCCCCGGCCAACCCGATCTTGCAGGCGGCGCTCTCGACCGCGCCCAAGCCGTAGCGTGACGCTGCCCGACCGGATCTGGATCGTCGGCGCCTGCGGCTCGGGCAAGTCCACGCTCGCCGCGAAGCTCGCCCCGATGGTGGGGGTCGAGCCGACGCACCTCGACGAGATCCACTGGCGACCGGGTTGGAAGGAAGGACCGGCGGAGGCGACCTCGCGGCGAATTCGCGAGGTCGTCGAGCGGCCGCGCTGGGTGATCGACGGCAACTACGGCAAGCATCGGCGCGCGCACGTCGACGCGATCGACCTGCTCGTGTGGCTCGACTTTCCGCTGCGCACGGCCATGCCGCGCGTGCTCCGCCGCTGTGTCGTGCGGGCGCTACGGCGCGTGCCTTGCTGCAACGGCAACTACGAGAGCCTGCGGATGACGTTCTTCAGCAAGCAGTCCCTGCTGCTGTGGGAGCTGACGGAGCACCGGCGCCGGCAGCGGGAGATCGCGCACGAGTTTCGCGAGCGCCCGCACGTGCGCCTTCGAAGCCAGCGCGAGGTCGACCGTTGGCTTCGAACGGCTACGGTGCGGGTGTGACGGTCTGCGTGTCGAGGTCCACGTTGAAGACCATCGGCGCGCCACCGTTCAAGGCGAGCGACATCACCGCGCTCGAGGTGCCGTTCGTGGTCACGTCGCCGAGGATGCTGTTGGTCGGCGTGGTGATGTCCATGTCGAGCTGACCGGTCGGGTACGCACCGAGCAGCGGCTGTGCCGGGACGTCGGTGAAGGAGAAGATCGACGTGCACTGCGCCGCGGCGTTCGTCACGGTGACGGTTCCGGATGCCGTGTCGGGCAGCCCGTTCATGAGCTTGATCGTGATGTCGCCGGCGAGGTTGGGGTCGCCCGGCCGGTCGAACGTCGTGCGGATCTGCGTGCCGTCGGGGAGTGCCGCGAGAGAGCCGGCGAGATCGTTGGGGTTGAAGAAAATGAGCAGCGCGGGAGCGGGCACCCCACTGGCGTCGCGGAGTTGGATGGTGCCGAAGAGGTCGGCGACGTTGTCGTTGTCGGTGTCCAGGCTCCAGCCGACGCTCGCTGTCAGCACGCTGATCTGACCGAGCTCGAACGCCGGCGGCGGGGTGTTCGGGTTCTGCAGGTCCGCCAGCAGATCGAGCAGGTCCGTGAGCTGGCTCAGGTCGCCGGCGACGCAGTCCTCCAGGATCTGCTGGACCGTCTCCTGGGGCGTCAGCTGGGTGGTGTTGCCTTGCGTGGCCGGGCCGCCGCCGCCGCAGGCGGTGGCGAGCACGAGGACGAGAACGAGAGCGAGCTGCTTCATGTCGAGTTCACCGAGTCCTGCTGCGCCGAGGATTCACCCCTGAATCGAGCGGCCCAGTGTACCGCCTTTCGCCCGCACGTCGCGTGCCTCCGCGGTCGCCCGGGGCGCTAGAACGCGAACTTCCAGCCGAACGTCAGCGTGAAGTCCGCTTCCTTCTGGGAGTCGTCGAAGTCCGCGAACTGCGTCGTCGTGATCGTGCTCTCCGGATTCTCGGCGAAGAGCAGGTACAGCGTCGATTTCCTTGAACACCGGAACTGCAGCCCGGCGTTGATGTACCACGAGTCGAGGTCCATCGGCAGGGCCGTGCCGCCGATGAACGCCGAGTTGAACGACGCGCCGATCGCGAACGCCCAGCGCTTCGAGAACCAGTACTCGAGGTTCAGGAAGCTGCTGAAGATCACGTCTTCCGTCGCGACGCCGAGACGCTTCAGTCGCCTGCTGTCGCCGGGCAACGCGACCGACGACGCGCCGGTGACGCGGAAGCCCTTTCCGAGGTGCATCTGGTACGCGAGGGTCGCGTCGAATGCCACGTCGTCATTCCCCGAGTCTTCGTTGTCGCCGAAGGCCGGCGGCGTGATGCCGACGCTGAGCGCGCTCACCAGGCAGCTGCCGCAGAGATCCAGCGGCGGCAGTCCGAGCTTGCCGACGATCTTGGCCTTCCACAGCGGCGAGGAGCCGAGGAAGGTCTCGCGATCCGTGGGCGACTGCACGAAGAGGTCTCTGCCTCCCGTGTCGTGGCTGTCGAGCACGGACTGCGACGCGGAGAGCAGGTTCTCTTCGACCCAATTCCGCAGCCAATCGAAGGTCGCATGGCCGAGCACGTAGCCGTGGAGGGAGCCGCTCACGTGGAACGGCAAACGGCGGCCGCACAGCCGCAGGTACATCGCCGGCGTGATGTACTCGAGGGAGTAGATGCGGACCTCGCCGTCCGACTCCCAGATCCGGTTCTGATTGTCGGTCAGCTGCCGCTCGTCGCTCAGGAACGTGACGTTGAGCGAGAGTCCGCCGCGCGCCGGCGTCATCGCTTCGCCGGACGTGAGCAGGAAGGGATTGGGCGGTGTCGCGGCCACGGTCCACGCCGAGCGGATCTCGGCGATCGGCACGGTGGGCACGTACGCGCTCCAGGCGTGATCGCGGCCGATGCGCCGGCCGCGCCGCAAGGGCTTCTGGCTCGCGGCGACGGCGTCGCGCGTCGCCTCGGGCAACGTCGGTTCCTGCGGCAGTACGACGCGCGAGTCGTCCAACGCGGGCGGCGGAGGAGCGGCGGGCGGATCGGCCCACGCCGCGCCGCATCCGAACAGCGATAGCGCGCCTACAACGAGTATGACCCTCACCATGAAGGGGAGCGTAGGGGGTGCGCCGGAGCAGGTCAACGTGCCGGGACCCGTCGCGCGTTCGCGAAGCTGCGTTCGCATACGCCCCTTCGTAACCGTTCCGTAATGGCGCGATCTCAGTCTTCGGACACGGTCCGAACGTCGACTACCTCGGCCTCGATCGGCGGCCCTTCGTTGGTCGCGAACCCATGTGCGCCGAACGCGTGACCCGAGCGCTGCTCGGCCCATCGAACGGCCCGCTTGCCCATGGACTTTCGCGTCGGCCCGAACCAGAGGATCAGCCCCAGCAGGTCGGTCAGGAGTCCGGGCAGTGCCAGCAGGACGGCCGCGAGCGTACCCACCGTCGCGTCGAACACCGAGACCTGCGAGCCGGGATCGCGCCGCACGCTGAAGCCGTATCGACGGCCCACGAACACGGCGCAGAGGAAGGACACGAAGACCTCGACCAGCGGGACCCACCAAGCCGTCAGGACGCCGAGCAAGACCAGCAGGCCGAGCTCGACGAACATCATGATCGTCAGGATTCGCTTGAACTTCTCGAGCACGTACACCCCTTGTCACCGGCGGCCGGGGCCGGGATGATAGCAGGCCGCAACGCACCCTCGGATCGACGCCACATGCCCCAGAAGACCCTGCAAGAGAGCATCGACGAATTCCTCGCCGGCTCGCCGCACGCAGTCGTCGGTGCGTCGGCGGACCGCAGCAAGTGGGGCAACAGCGTCCTGCGCGCGTTCGTGAAACAGGAGCGCAAGGTCTACGCCGTCAACCCGAACCAGACGGAGATCGAGGGTGTGCCGTGCTTCGCGTCGATCAGCGAGCTGCCGGAGCTGCCGCACGGGATCTCCGTCGTGACCCCGCCCGACGTCACCACAGAGGTCGTGAAGAGCGCGCTGGCCGCGGGGGTTCGCCACATCTGGCTGCAGCCCGGCGCCGAATCGTATGAAGCCGTGACAGCGGCCCGCGGTGCGGGCGTCGACGTGATCGCCGGCGGCGCGTGCATCCTGGTCGAGTTCGCGTCCCTCTAGAAGGGGGCTTCCGCGCCGCCCCGACCTCGACTGCGGTGAGACCAGGCTGAAACCCGGGCGGCCTCCTTGCCGTCGGGTGTATCTCATTCGGTTCCACCCCCAGGAGATCCCCATGACCGAACGTGTTGCACTCGTCACCGGCGGCGGCACAGGTATCGGGCTCGCGTCCGCGAGGGCGCTGGCCGAGGACGGATTCAAGGTCGTCATCACCGGCCGACGTGAGGGCGTCTTGAAGGAGGCCACGGCGACCATCGACGGCGGCGACTACATCGCCGGCGACGTCTCGAACGGCGCGGACATCCAACGCACGGTCGACCAGGTCAAGGAGCGCTATGGGCGGCTCGACGTGCTCGTCAACAACGCGGGCGTGGCGCCCCCCGGTCCCATCGACCAGGCGGACGAAGACCACTACGATTTCGTGTTCGGCATCAACGTGAAGGGCCTCATCGGCATGACCCGTGCGGCACTTCCGTTGCTGCGCGCGTCGAAGGGCAACGTGATCAACATTTCGTCCGTCGTGGACACGCGTCCGATTCCCGGTTTCTCCGTCTACTCGGCGAGCAAGGGCGCGGTGACGACGTTCTCCAAGGCGCTTGCCAAGGAGCTCGCGCCCGAGGGCATCCGCGTGAACATCGTCAGCCCCGGCCCGATCGAGACGCCGCTGTTCGACGGCCTCGACGTTCCCGAGGAAGAGGCGCAGGCGATGGCGGAGCACATCGCGAGCATGGTCCCGCTCGCGCGGTTCGGCACGGCCGAGGAGGTCGCCGGGGCGGTCCGCTATCTCGCGTCGCCCGCGGCGTCGTACGTGACGGGCGCCGAGTACACCGTCGACGGCGGCTTCGCGACGTAGCGCGCCCTACTCCCAGTAGATCTCGATCTGATGGCCGTCGGGGTCGGCCGCGCGAAACGAAGCGAGCGTCTCGTCCCGATAGAGGTCCTTCGCGATGCCGGCGCCGTCCGCTTTCATGCGTTCGAGCAGCGCGACGACGTCGTCCGCGCTCGCGAGCCGGCAGCCGAAGTGAAACCAGGGCGGCAGCGCTTCCGGAGTCTCGTCGGGCGCGAGGGCGAGATCGAAGTCGTCCTCGTTGCGCAGGAACAGGATCGGACCGTGATACGTGTGCTCGCGGAAGCCGAAGTACGTCTCGTAGTACCGCTGCGACGCATCGAGGTCCTTGACGTGTAGGTGCAGATGGTTGACTTGCATCGGCGGGCTCCGTCTCGCTCGGTCGTCACTCTAGCAACTCGCGATGGAAGGCGCAGCCGGCGGCTACCATGACGCCGATGAAGCCGCCCCGACGCTGGAAGCTCAAGCTGACCGTCACGCTCGTGTTGGGCGCGATCGGGTTCTTTGCCTATTGGTGGCTCGACGGCGGTCGGTACATGTTCTTCCCCAAGAACTGGGGCGTCGTGGAAGAGGGCGTCATCTACCGCAGCGGGCAGATCCATCCGCGCATCATCGAAGACGTGCTGCGGGAGAACGAGATCGACGTGATCATCGACCTGGCGATCGACACGCCCGGCCGGGAAGACCACGAGGCGGAGGTGGCCGCCGCGAAGAAGCTCGACATCCCGAAGATCGACTTCGTGAGCCTCGACGGCAGCGGGCGCGGAGACATCGCGGACTACGAAGGCGCACTCGCGGAGATCCTGGCCGCGAAGCGAGCCGGCAAGCGCGTGCTCGTGCACTGCGCGGCCGGCTCCGAACGAACGGGCGGCGTCATCGCCTGCTACCGAATGCTCTTCCAGGGCTGGGACGGGAAGCGCGCCTACGAGGAGTATTTGAGCTATCGCCGCCGGCCGCCCGATCACACGCGGCTCACGGACTTCGTCAACGCCAACATGGAGGCGCTCGTGGACGGGCTCGTGAAGCGTGGACTGCTGCCGGCGGGGCCCGATCCGCTGCCCCGGTTCGGCCCGTAGGCGGCGCATGCCGGCAGGAGTCGTGGACGCTCAGCGGTTCCGGTAGCATCCCGGCAGCGCTCGAGGGAGCGCGTGGGAGAGAAGCGATGCAGCGCATCTTCGTGGCGTTCGTCCCGGTGCTGGTCTTGACGCTGGGCGTGTTGGCCCCCGTGCACGCGGAGGATGAGGAGTGCGTTTGCCGTGACATCGTCGTCAGCTGCACGATCGAGCCCGGCAAGAGCGTGCTCATCGGCGATCCGTTCGAGGTGTGTGCGACCGTGGAGAACGTCGGAACGCTCGCGCTCGAGGACGTGCACCTGGCGATCCGCGGGTGCCCGGGCGCGCGCTTGATCGAGGGCGAGGTGCTGGCCATCCGCATTCCCAAGCTCGCGGTCGGCGAGAAGAAGACGCACTGCGCGAAGTTCATGGCCAACGACCTCGGTCTTTGCCGTGTGAGCGCGCACGCGACCGACTCGACGCGCATCGCCGCGGCCGGTTGCATCTGCTCGACCACGATCGAGGGCCTTCCGGCGATTCAGCTCGAGATGATCGACGTGGACCTGGCGCGCAACGCCAAGGGCATCTTCAAGGTCGGCGAGGAGTTCATCTACACCTTGAAGGTCGAGAACGACGCAGGCACGTCGCTGACCCCGGACCTGAGTGTCACCTGGACGCTGCCGGCCGAGCTCGAGTTCGTGAGCGGCGCGGGCAACCGGGGCGGTTCGGTGACGGGCGCCGGCCAGTCCGCGAAGTCCTCGACCTTCGCCCTGGCGCCCAATCAGGTGCAGCAGTTCGAACTCGTGTGCCGCGTGATCGGCGTGCCCGAGCGCAATCTGATCCAGACTCGTGCGACCGTTCTCACGGCCGGCGGTCAGGAGATCGCGCTCGAGACCGAGTCGACGACGCTCAAGCGCTAGCCCGCTTCGTCGTTCGCGCCCCGAATTCGACGAACACGCCCTCTGTTTTGAAGAAGTCGTGAAGAGAACGGCGCTGCGCCGAGATTCGTCTTTGGCGTCGATCGAGGACCGTCGTCAGGCTGTGCGCAACCCCCTCGAGGCGTCGCAGGGACGCCTGATTGCCCGGATGGAGGAAACTGGATGTTTGCGGAGTTCAAGAAGTTCGCGATGCGCGGCAACGTCATGGACATGGCGGTCGGCATCATTCTCGGCGCTGCGTTCGGCTTGATCGTCAAGTCGCTCGTCGCCGACGTCATCATGCCGCCCATCGGCATGGCCATGGGCGAGGTCGACTTCGCCGACTTGAGCGTATCGTTGAAGGACCCGGTGACGGACGAAGCCGGCAAGGTGACCGAGGAAGGCGTGGCGATTCGCTACGGCGCCTTCATCAACACCATCATCAACTTCCTGATCGTCGCCTTCTCGATCTTCGTGGTCATCAAGGCCATGAACAAGTTCAAGAAGAAGGAAGAAGAGAAGCCCAAGGAGCCGCCGAAGCAGGAGGTCCTGCTCGAAGAGATCCGGGACTTGCTCAAGGCACGGAGCTAGCACACTCGTCACCATTCAACAGACCGCGAGGGCGGGCGTCGTGGCGCCCGCCCTCGTGCAATTCAACGGTCGCGCAACCCGACGCATGCACGACGTCCATCGCTAGACTCTCGCCGAATTTCAAACACCGAAGGAGAAATGGGACATGGTCATCATCGCTGCCGAGTTCAACGAGCTGCTGCAGTCCTTCCTCGCCGAGCTGTGGGACGCGCTGCAGGCGTACGGCCCCAGCATCGTCGGCGCGCTCGTCACGTTGTTGGCGGGCTGGATCGGCGCGAAGATCGTTCGTGCGATCACGCGTCGTGTGCTGCGCCGCGCCAAGGTCGACGACATGCTCATCGGCTTCATCACGAACATCGTCTACGCGATGTTGCTCGTGTTCGTGTTCATTTCCGCGCTCGGCACGCTCGGGGTCAAGACCAACTCGTTCGTCGCGATCATCGGCGCGGCGGGCCTCGCGATCGGCTTCGCGCTGCAGGGGTCGCTGTCCAACTTCGCGGCGGGCGTGATGATCATCATGCTGCGGCCCTTCCGCGTGGGCGACTTCGTCGAGGCGGCGGGCACATCCGGCGACATCGTGGAGATCCAGATCTTCTCGACGATCCTGGATACGAAGGACAACAAGCGGGTCATCGTGCCCAACGCGAAGATGCTCGGCGGCGTCATCGTGAACTACTCGGCGAACAGCACGCGGCGCGTGGACCTCGTCATGGGCATCGGCTACGACGACGATCTCAAGAAGGCCCAGGCGCTCTTCCTGGACATCCTCGAAAAGCACCCGCTCGTGCTCGACAACCCCAAGCCGTCCGTCAACCTGATTGCGCTCGCCGACAGCAGCGTCAACTTCAACGTGCGTCCCTGGTGCAAGAACGGCGACTACTGGAAGGTCTACAGCGAGGTGACCGAAGCGATGAAGCTGGCCTGCGACGAGAACGGGATCAACATTCCGTACCCGCAGCGGGACGTTCACATGCACCAGGTCGCGTAGCTGCGAGCGGATCAGCGATAGCGCTTGCCGGCGTGCTCGATCCAGCCACCTTGGCGATTGCCGTATTTGGGGCGGTGCGTCCAGTGGAGCGTGCCGCCCTTCTCGGTCCAGACGTACTCCCCTCGAAACGACACCGCATCGCCCTTGGAGAGGGGCACGCGGTCGGCGATGTCGATGTTGTGGGCGACGAGCACACTGACCCCGCTCGGTGAGCGAATCAGGAACTTCTGATGGCGTCCACCGTCGGGGTCGTCGTCATCCCGCAGGATCTTGGTCACCACGCCGTGGTGTTCGACCCATCTCTTGCCACGCCCTCTTTCGAATGCCACGCGGATCGGGTCCGCCGTCGCCGTTCCGGTGCCCGGCGTGCCGCCCGTGGGCGGCGACGCGCCGGTTTCGCTCGAGCTTCCGCCGCTCAGCGCCCCCGGCTCGATCCAGCGGTCCCACGCCCACACGGCGATCAGGATCGCCGCAAGGATCAGAAGCTGCTTCCAGGTCTTCGGCGTTCTCATGCGGACTCTGCGGCCAGCGCGTTGGCGTGTTCGAGCTGATCCGGCCGCCCGATGTCGACCCAGGTGCAGCCGTCCGTGCGGAATGCGTCGATGCGCTCGCCTCCCGCGACCAGACGCAGGTAGCAGCGCAGAATGGGAAACGCGCCGGTCTCTTCGATACGTGCCAGCAGGCGCGGGGCGATGACGTGAACGCCCGAGAACGGGATCTCCCACGGCGTTCCCACCGGCGCGCGCGCTTCCAGGCGCACGTCGCGGGTGTGATCGATTCGGCCGAGCAGACCCCCGTCGTCGAAGAGCAGCCCGCGGCTGGACGTTCGCCGCATCACGGCGAGCGTCGCGATCGCGCCGCTTGTCGCATGCGCCGCGACCATCTCCTCGAGGGGCTGATCGCTGAACACGTCGGCGTTGTGGAGCACGATCGGCCGGTCGCCGCGAAAGAGGCCGCGTGCGGCGAGCAGCCCGCCGCCGGTTTCGAGCGGTTCGGCCTCGCGCGAAAAACGGACCTCGACACCGAAGTCGTCGCGCGAACGCACGAACGCCTCGATGTCGTCCGCGAACGGGCACACGTTGACGACGAGCCGGTCCGCGCCCGCGGCGACGAGCCGCAGCGCCGTTCGTTCGAGCATCGGGACGCCGCCGACCTCGACGAGCGCCTTCGGCTTGGTGTCCGTGAGCGGTCGCAACCGGGTTCCCCGGCCGGCTGCGAAGATCATCGCGTCGATGCTCACGCGCGGTCGTCTCCGCCGGCGGAGACGGACGCGGCTCGCGGCCAGGAACCCGCCTGGGCATGCGTCACGGTCACGTTCACGTCGTCGAATGTCGCTTCCAACGCGCCCGCGAGCCGCTCGGCGAAGTAGACCGACCGATGCTGGCCGCCCGTGCAGCCGAAGTTCACGCTGAGCGAGTCGAACGCGCGCGCGCGGTACGATTCGACCTGCGCTTTCACGAGTCCGAGCGCATGGGCAAAGAACGCCTCGCAGGACGGCTCCGCTTCCAGGAACGCGATCACCGCGTCGTCGCGTCCCGTGAGGCCCTTGTACTTCTCCTGCCGGCCCGGGTTCTCGACGGCGCGGCAGTCGAAGACGTACCCGCCACCGTGCCCGGAATCGTCCACCGGGTAGCCGTTCTTGTAGCTGAAGCTGGAGATGCGCACCGTCAGGCCCTCGGCCTTCGGCCCGACGTCACGACGCAGCCTTTCCGAAGCGCAGATCCGCTCGAACACCGCCGTGAGCTCGGGCAGCTCGATCGGGATGCGTCGTTCCGTCAGGAGGTGCTCGAGGTTGCGCACCGCATGCGGCACGCTCTGGAGGAAGTGCGCTTTGCGCTCGTAAAAGCCGCGGTAGCCGTACGCGCCCATCGCCTGCATCAAGCGAATGAGCACGTAGCCGATGTAGTGACGCCGAAAGGCCTCGCGGTCGACCGGAAGGTGGTCCTGCACGGCGTCGAGATAATGCTTCAGCAAGGATGCCCGGACGGACTTTGGAATCGCAGCCTTGCCGTCGTACAGCAGCGACGCGACGTCGTACTGCAGCGCGCCGCGCCGTCCGCCCTGGTAGTCGATGAACCACGGGGCGCCGTCGCGCAACATCACGTTGCGGGACTGGAAGTCGCGGTAGAGGAAGTGCGACGTGTCCGCGCCCTGAAGGAACGCGATCAACTGTTCGAAGTCGCGCTCGAGCCGCTCTTCGTCGAAGGGGATGTGGGCGAGCTTCAAGAAGTGGTACTTGAAGTAGTTCAAATCCCAGTGCATCGACTGCCGGTCGAACGCAGCACGCGGATACCCCACGCGGTAGTCGACGACGCGCCCGCCCTCGACCTGGAACCGCGGCAGCGTCTCGAGCACGCGCCGGTAGACCGGGATCATCGAGTCCGGGAACGCCGCGGCGCCCGCGCGCTCGCGCTGCAGCGCCGCGAAGAGCGTGGTGTCGCCGAGGTCTTCGAGCAGGTACGCGCCGTCGCCTTCGCCGTAGATCTGGGGCACCGGAAGATCGATGCTCTTGAACGAGCGGGAGAACGAGAGAAAGGCCCGGTTCTCCGCCGCGTCGGGACCGATCACGCCGACGGCGGTGACACCGTCGGGACCGGACATAAGGATCATGCGACGTCGCGATGCGTCACCGGCAAGCGGTCGTGTCGACGCGGGCGGTGTCCCGAAGCGAGCGCGGAAGAGACGGTCGAGTTCGTCGTGCATGTATCAGCCTGATCGTACCGAGGGGTGGCCACGAATCGCGTAGGCGGACGAGGGCGACGTGCGAGGATGTGCGGCCCTCGATGGAGATTCCATGAGAACGTCACGCATTGCGCTGCTGGCCGGTTTGGCGTTGCTCCCGTTCGGCGGGTGCTCGAACGTCGACGCTGCCTCGGTGCAGGACGTGCTCGGCCGGGTGGGGGGCGCGGCCGGCACAGGCACGCTCGACGACGAGACGATCGTGGCGGGCCTCAAGGAGGCGCTGCAGGTCGGCACGCGCAACGCCGTGCGCGTGACGTCGCAGGTCGACGGCTATCTGCGAAATCCGCGCATTCACATTCCGCTGCCGGACGAGTTCGAGGACGCTGGGCGCGTGTTGCGGGGCGTCGGCCTGGGCAGCAAGGTGGACGAGCTCAAGATCGCCATGAACCGTGCGGCGGAGAAGGCCTCCGCCGAGGCGGTCGCCGTCTTCTTCGAGTCGATCCGGCAGATGACGATCGCGGACGCCCGTTCGATCCTGGACGGCGGTGATGACGCGGCGACGCAGTTCTTCCGCCGCACCGCGTGGAAGCCGTTGTTCGAGCGGTTCCGGCCGATCGTTTCGGCGAAGCTTCGGGAGGTCGGGCTGGCCCGCATCTACGGCGATCTGGTGCGCCGCTACAACGTGGTCCCGTTGGTGCCGCCGATCCAGCTCGACATCGACACGTACGTGGTCGAGCAGGGCCTCGAAGGGCTCTTCGTGATGCTGGCGGACGAAGAGCGTAGGATCCGCAACGACCCCGCGGCGCGGATCACGGACCTGCTCGAGACGGTCTTCGCCGACTGACCCGCGAATTCGTGATCTCGCGGACCGAAACGGGGTACGAACCCGCTTCAGCCCGATGGAACCGCGCGCCGATCAGACATTGGGATGGTGCAGTTTCATCGACACGCCGGGCTCGGACTGCTGATCGCGTTCGCGGTGCTCTGGACGGGCTGCGCGACACGACGCATTGCCGACTCCGACGCGGCGCCGACGTCGAATCCGACGTGGACCTCGCCGCCCGCGCCCACGGCGATCTCGCCCAACGGACCCCCGCTCGTCGCGCGCGGCGGCCTCACGCGCGATGACGGCGAGAACCAGAACCTGAACCGCTCGCTCGACTTCACGAACATCTCGTCGGCCGGTCTGCGTCCCGGCGACGAGGGCTGGACCTTCTTCGGCTCCGTCGCGACATCGCTGAACCAGAGCGGAGACATCGAGGGCACGGGGCAGAGCTCGCGTACGTGGGAGGCGTCGGCGCTGGTCGGTGCGAGCCGTCCGCTGCCGACGTTCGGGTCGTTCTCGATGAGCGCGATCTACCAGCTGCGCGACTACACGTTCGACGGCCGCGACCCACTGCTTGCGACGAGCGGCGATCCGTTCAAGAAGTTCCAGACCTTCGGACTGAGCGCGACGTACTTTCAACCATTGAGCCGGGAGTGGGCTGTGTTCCTCAGTGGCGGCGTCTCGACGTCGGGGGAGGTCGGCGCCGACCTCGGCGAGGGCGTGCGGTTCACGTTCATCGGCGTCGTCGGCCACGAGTTCTCGTCCACGTTCCGCAGCGGTCTCGGCGTCATCGTCGTCACGCTGCTGGAGGACGATCCGTTCATCTTCCCGACGCCGCAGTTCGACTGGCGCTTCAAGGACGACTGGCGCCTCGCCCTCGAGGGCCGCGGGCTCGTGCTGTCCCATACGTTCGGCCGGTACTTCGAGATCTCTGCCGCCGGCACCGTGGACACCCGCCGCTTCCGGTTGCGCGACAACGGCCCCATGCCCGACGGCACGTTCGACGACACGCGCATCCCGATCACGTTCCGGTTCTCGTTCACGCCGAGCGCCGACGCGACGCTCGAGGCCCACGCCGGCGTCGACATCTACCGCGAGTACCGCGTGTCGGACGCCGACGGTCGTACGAGCACGACGCTCCGGGTCGATCCCGGGGTGTTCGCCGGTCTGTCGCTCACGTTTCGCCGCTGAGGATTCGGACGGAACCCGCGCATCCTCCAGCGCGTCCTCCCTGCAACGACATCACGAAGGGAGGCGCTCATGACTGGATTCACCTCGACACTCGACGCCTCCGCCGCCGGGGCGCTCTCCTCGTAGCCGTCCGCTGAAGGCCCCGCCGACGTCGCGTCGGCGGATTCCCTGACGGACGCCGGCACGCACCCGTCGTAGCTCGACTTCGGCCCGCGTGCGCTCGCACCTCGCGATCGGCGCTTCGCGTCACCACTGCGTGCCGCGACGACGCCTGCATTCCGCAATCCGCACAATGAACTTCGTATCGGGAGGTCGGTCTTGAACCGCCTACAGCAATTCGGATGGAACGCCCACTTCCAGGAGGCGTTCGAGATCAAGCGGCGCGACGGGCTGGAGCCCGCGCGCGTCATCGAGGAACAACGGGGGCGCTGGCGCGTATGCACGGAGACGGACGCGCCTTGGGCGGTTCCGTCCGGCCGCTTTCGTCACGAGGCCGCCGGACTGGATCGTCCTGCGGTCGGTGACTGGGTGTTGGTCGAACGGCCCGCCGGGTCGGACCGCGCGCTCGTCCAGGATCTGCTGCCGCGCACCGGCGCCTTAATGCGCCGCGCAGCGCGTCGATCCGTCGACGCACAGATCGTGGCCGCCAACCTGGATACCGTCTTCCTCGTCGTCTCGCTCAATCGTGACTTCAATCCGCGTCGTATCGAGCGCTATCTCACGATGATCTGGGAGGCAGGCGCGCAACCCGTGATCCTGCTCAACAAGATCGACCTGTGCGACGATCTCCATCGTCTCGTCGAGGCGAAGGCCGTGGCGAGCGGCGTTCCGATCCACCCGATCAGCGCGCTCTACGAGCGCGGGCTCGGGGTCATCGAGCCATACGTGGGCCCCGGTCGGACGATCGCCGTCATCGGCTCCTCCGGCGTCGGCAAGTCGACGTTGATCAATCGCATCGTCGGCGACGACGTGCAACTCGTGCGCGAGATTCGCGAGTCCGACGACCGCGGGCGCCATACGACCACGAACCGTCAGATCGTCGAGATTCCGGGTGGGGGCCTGCTGATGGACACGCCCGGCATGCGCGAGCTCGGGCTGTGGGAGGCGAGCGAGGGGCTCAAGGGCGCGTTCGGGGAGATCGAGGCGCTCATGGACGCGTGCCGCTTTCGGGACTGCCGCCACGAGAGCGAGCCGGGCTGCGCCGTGCGCGAGGCGCTGGAGGACGGCCGGCTCGATCCGGATCGCTACGAGAGCTACGGAAAGATGCTGCGCGAGATGGAATTCGTCGCGCGCAAGCAGAACCAGAAGCTACGCGTCGAAGCGAAGCAGAAGTGGAAGAAGCAGACCAAGGCCTGGCACAAGCGGATACGCGGCGACCCGCGCATGCGCAGGAAGCGCGGCCACTGAGCGCGAACAGCGCGCGGTCAGGGTCGGTTCAAAGCGCCGCCGCGCGCGGCGACGAGGCCCGCGGCCGAGAGCATCACGAAGCCGTAGTAGAGACACACCCCACGCAGGGTCACCGTGGACGCGAACCAGAGGTCGATACGGGATTGGTGTACGTCCAGGTTCCAGACGAAGAGGACGGGCCCGGCAACGGCGAGTCCCAGCAGCAGCCATCGCACGAGGCTGTGCAGTCCGAAGAGCGCCGCAACCGCGATGGATGCGAGCGTCGCGAGGCAGACCAACGGGTGCCACGCGTCTCGCCAGTCGGACTCGAAAAACGCCACGGCCAACGGCTCGCCGCCACGGTGCGGAATCGCGTAACCCGCCAGGAGCCAGAGTCCACCGAACATCAGCATGCCGCGGGTCGGCAGGGCCTGGCCGGCCACGACCGTCGAAATGCCCACGAGCAGGTACGCGCCCAAGTGCGTGTGCGTGCCGATTCGCACACCTGCGTCGAAGCGCATCCAGAGATTCACCGGTGTGTCGCCGGCGACGAAGTGCCACGCCGCGAACAGCACCGTGACGGCGAATAGGGCCGCTCCCCGCCTGCTCGTGTTCAGGGGGCGTATGAACGCCAACGCGACGAGGCCGAGCACCGCAGGAAGAAGCCGGGCAAAGAGAATGGCGTAGGTCGCGGGCTGCCACGTCTCCCACGCCCACTCCAGCTCGAGGCCGGAGCGCCCATCGGAAACGACGGGCAGCGCGAACGAGAGGATGAGCGCGATGCCTCCGATCCACAGCCAGCGGTCGGGCGAGAGCATCGACTACCAGAACTTCTGCTTGCCGTCGGCGATCGTGAAGACGCGCTCGAGCCGGCGCGACTCCTTCTTGACCAGCCAGTAGAGTCCGTCGACGGCGAGGCGGTCGATCGCGACCGGCTCGTCCTTCGCGGTGAACTCCGAAACAGGTTCCCACCTGCCTTCCGTCCAGCGCTTCAGCACGTAGGTCTCGCCGTTCTTCAGGAACGACTTCGGCGTCACCACGCCCGTGTCGGGGCTCTTCTTCTTCGGACTGACCGATGTGAGCGAAACCGACGACTCGGCGCCGTCGCCTGTGAGCGTCTCGACGGCGCCGTCCTTGTGGATGATCAGCGGCGGCGCGACGGCGATCAGCTTCTCGCCGTCGTGAATCGCCGGCAGGTACACGATGTTGCGGCCCATCGACCGGAAGCCGACGACGCCGTCGCCGATGCGGCCCCAGTCGATCGCGACCCACTTCCCCCCGTTGAACACGCAGAGGTAGGCGAACGTCTCGCCGCCGGCGGCGCCTTCGGAGAGCGTCAAGGTCACGTCGGTGGTCGGGGCGTACTGGTCCGTCACGTCGATGTAGGACGTGCTCTTCAGGAAGCGATTGGGCGCCTCGCGGCCTTCGGGAAGCTGGAAGGCGAGGCAGGCGCGCTGGATCGCGTAGGTCTTCCGGTAGACCTTCGCGGCGTGCGCGTTCGACTTGGCGAAGCCCCTGCCGTTCGCGTCCAGCAACACGTTCCACGCGTGATTGTTGTCACGATGCGCCCAGGCGGGGGTGTAGTCGGCAGCGGTCGCGATGGCGACGCTGCGCGCCGCGAACGTGATCATGTTGGTGATGTCTTCGCAGCGGCCCTGGCCCGAGCGGCCCATCTCCGTGAAGCCCTGGTCGGTCGGATGAAGGTAGTAGCGCTCGTTGAACCGGAAGCGCTTGTGCACGTCCTGGCTGAGCCACTTGTACAGCTCGGCGCTCGTCAGCGAGTCGCCGAGCTTGCGCACGCGGGCGGCGTAACGTTGCTGCAGCGGCGTGATCCAGTCGTCGATCGGCTCCTGGCTGCCGCGGTACGGAAGCACGAAGTTGAGAAACGCCTCGAACCCGACGCGCTCCTTCGCCGGCACCGCGTTCCAGCCGCCGAAGGAACGGTCGATGTGACGAATCAGGAACTCGGCCGTGATCGTCTCGAGGTCGCTCACCACGTGATCGCGGGCGAAGTCGAGCTCGCCGTGCTTCTTCTCCAGCGCTTCGAGTGCTTCGAGGGCGGCCTTGAAGTCGGGGTACGACAGCGGGTCGTATTCGACGCGGTTGCCCTCGGCGTCGCGCAGCTCCGTGACGATGTAGCCCTTTCCGGGCATGTTCGCGATCAGGAATCGAGCCGCTGAACGCTTCAAGCCGTTCTCGGCGTAGTGGTCGAGCACCTTTTCGAGCTCGGGTCGGTTCGTCCCGGCCTGCTTCAGCGCCTCTTCGACGTAGCGGTCTTCGACGAGGGTGACCTCTTCCGCCTCCGCGCACGGCGTGAAGACGGCGGCGAGGAACACCACGGCGACGAGGCGTTTGAACATGATCGAACTCCTTCGCGCGAGAGTATAGGGCTGGGGCTCACCCGCGCGGTACCGTGCCGCCGTGAATGACGCCGCCGCCAAGCGCAACGCGCTGATCGCCCTGCTGATCATCACGCCGGCGCCGTCGATCGGGGCGTACCTGGCGTGTTGGGTCGCGCGGGGCACTGCGGTCGGCAGCGTCGGCTACGCGCTCGGCAAGATCGTGCTCTACGGACTGCCGATCGTCTGGCTTCTCCTCGTGGACCGGCGCAGGCCGAGTGCGTCGCCACCGAGGCAGGGCGGGTTCGCGGCGGCGACCGGGCTCGGCGTGCTCGTCGGCGCGACGATCTGGGCGGCGTGGGCGCTCTTCATCGCCGACCGCATCGACCTGGGTGTGATTCGGACGGTCGTCGCCGAAGCGGGGCTCGACACGAGGGGGGCCTTCATCGCCGGGAGCTTGTGGCTGATCTGCGTGAATTCGGTGCTCGAAGAATACGCGTTCCGCTGGTTCGTCTTCACACGAGCGCGCGCGCTCATGCCGGCCGGGGCGGCGGTGCTCGTCTCCGCCGCCATCTTCGCCGCTCACCACGTGATCGTGCTGCGCGCCTTCGTGCCGTGGGACATCACCCTCGTCGGCACGGCGGGCGTGTTCGTCGGCGGCGCGGTGTGGTCGTGGTGTTACCACCGGTACGCGTCGATCTGGCCCGGCGCGCTCAGTCACGCCATCGCCGACGTCGCGATCCTGTCGATCGGTTGGCAGGTCGTGTTCGGCTAGGCTCTGTTTGGAAATGCTGCGTCGCGAGCCCGGGGAGACCGATGCGAGCCCGCGCCGAACGAGCGGTTCTCGCCGCAGGCGGGCTCTGTGCCCGTCGAGGACGAGGTTCCGAGTTCGGGCCGGGCGCAGCAAGAGAATCGTCGGGCGCAGCAGCGGCAGCTTCCAAACGGAGCCTCGTCGCGGCGCCTGCAAGTCTCCGTATCCTGGGGGCCTGGAGGGCGCGATGAGGTTGATGGTCAGCGCCATGATCGCGGCATTGCTTTGGTCGTCGCCGGCATGGGCGGACGACGTGGACACCGACGGCGACGGTCTCTCGGACTTCCGCGAGATTCACAAGCACTTCACCGACCCGAAGAAGCCGGACAGCGACGGCGACGGGAAGCCGGATGGCGACTGGGACGAGCGCCGCGAGTACGCCTACACGATTCGCACGGTCGTGCGCGTGATGCCGCCCTACAACAAGGCGCATCTCACCGACGACTATCAGGACGCCCGCGTTCGCAAGGAGACCGACGAGTACATCGAGCTCGAGGTCGTGCACTACCCGCTGAACAGGGTCGCGGAGGGCATCGAAGCGCAGAAGGACTGGCGCATGGCGGCGTTCGTCGCCCAGCCGGACGACATCAAGCCCGGCATCACGACGAACTGGGACGACGCGATGCGCGAGCGGGTGCTGGCCGAGCTGGACGAGAAGGGGATCGACGCGCGCAAGATGACGGACCGCGCGTTCGTGGAGGCCGTCGCGCTCTGGCTCGTCAGGAGAGCGCGTTCGAGCGGCATGTTCTGCACCTACTTCGTGGGCTTCGAGGACGGCAAGCCGCGCGTGCTTCCCGGGTGCGAGAGGAACTTCCTCGCCGGCCGGGGCAACAGCGAGTGGTCGACCGAGCAGCAGTTCGCGCACGAGCTCTTCGGCAAGTCCATGTTCGAGAACGAGACCCGGGGCACGTGCACCTCGTCGGCGATCTACCTGACGACCGCCCTGCGCGCCGCGGGCGTTCCCACGCGGATGATCGTGGCCATTCCGCTCATCGACGCGTCCGATCCGAAGCAGGTCGAGATGGTGGACAAGTGCATCACGCATCACGAGGTGCGCCGCATCATCTGCGCCGGCGTGCAGCCCGGCTCGACGAGCTTCAACGCGCACACCTTCAACGAGGTCTGGGTCGGCGGCCGCTGGCGCCGTCTCAACTACGAGAAGCTCGGCGACAACATCCTCAACCCCCGCTACATGGGCTTGATGACGCACGTGCACACGTTCCGCGACTTGAGCGAGGCGAAGCTCGGCGAAACCTGGGGCATGCGCTACGCGAAGGGCGCGCGCAGCGAGGTGTTTCCGTTCAGCAATCCGTACCGCACGCTCGAGGTGTCGGACCGCTTCGGCCGGCACGCCGCGATCCCGAATCCGGAGCCCGAAGGCGGCGCCCGGCCGTGCGGGCCTCCGGCGCACAAGACGCTGACGGTCGCGAAGGCGTATTGGGAGGGATCCGCGGACATGCCGCCAGGGCTGAAGGGCAGCAGGGTCCTCGGTCCGAAGGGGGCGGGCGTCTTCTACTTCCACGCGAAGGAGTGGTTCTCGAACGCGACGTACGTCCAGTACCGGCCCTTCCGGGACAAGTCGGATCCGAACGTCGTGCTCAAGGCCGAGGGACTTCCGAACGTGTTCGCGCGGGCGACGGGGTACTTCTTCACGTCCGGTGACGGTTCGGAGCGGGAGTTCCGGTTCGTTCTCGAGCGGAGCGAGCTCGCCAAGATGAAGCCGGGTGTCGCGTACTCGATCCACCCGAAGAACGACAGCGCGTACAAGTGGCAGGTCGCGGACGGCGTGCGTCTGGTGCGGATGTAGGGGCGACCA
Source organism: Planctomycetota bacterium (assembly GCA_965223505.1). Taxonomy (GTDB): domain Bacteria; phylum Planctomycetota; class PLA2; order PLA2; family JAEUHO01; genus CBDCWP01. Next base: position 161,719 of record CBDCWP010000038.1, on the reverse strand, counting down.
CGAGGGTCCCCGACCTTCGCACGCGCATGAACGGCGGGTCGCTGGGGCGAAGGCGCCGCAAAGCCGCGGAGGAGGCCGCGTGGTCTGCCACGCAACGACGACGCGGCGCAGCGCCGCCGAGCATCCAGCGAGCCGCCTTCTGCCACGCAACGACGACGCGGTGCCTAGCGCCGCCGAGCATCCAGCGAGCCGCCTTCTGTCACGCAACGACGACGCGGTGCCTAGCGCCGCCGAGCATCCAGCGAGCCGCCTTCTGCCACGCAACGACGACGCGGTGCCTAGCGCCGCCGAGCATCCAGCGATCCGCCCTGCCACGCAACGACGACGCGGTGCCTAGCGCCGCCGAGCATCCAGCGATCCGCCCTGCCACGCAACGACGACGCGGTGCCTAGCGCCGCCGAGCATCCAGCGATCCGCCCTGCCACGCAACGACGACGCGGCGCAGCGCCGCCATCCAGCGAGCCGCCTAGGCTCTGTTTGGAAACTGCCGCTGCTGCGCCCGACGATCCTCTTGCTGTGCCCGGTCCGAACTCGGAACCTCGTCCTCGACGGGCACAGAGCCCGCCTGCGGCGAGAACCGCTCGTTCGGGCTCGGGCTCGCATCGGTCTCCCCGGGCTCGCGACGCGGCATCTCCAAACAGAGCCTAATGGAAGTCGCGTGATCGGGAGGCAATCTCGGACATCAGCGTGTCCAGGCTCTCGAGCTCGCGTGCGATCATGTGCACCACCTCGCCCTGGCGTTCGATGTGCCCGCGCACGATCACGATGCGCGCCCGCCGTGTGATCTGCCAGTGCCGCTCGAAGACCCGCGGCTTGACGATGACGTTCGCGACCCCCGTCTCGTCCTCCAGCGTGAGGAAGACGATGCCCTTCGCCGTCGACGGACGCTGACGCGAGAGCACGAGCCCCGCCACCGCGCCCGGCGTTCGATGCGGCCAACGCTGCTCGTCTGCGAACGCCTGCGCGGGCGTGACGTGGCGCTGCCGGACCTCGTGGCGCAGGAAGGAGAACGGATGGGCCTTCAGCGACAGCTGCGCCGACGCGTAGTCATGCACCACCTCCTTCATGCGCGTCACCTCCGGCAAGTTCGGACGTTCCTGTACGCATTGGACGTACGCGCGCTCGAACAACGGTAGCTCCTCGTCCCGAATCGAGCGCATGCGCCACAACGCTTCCTGACGATCGAGCGACATCGAACGAAACGCATCGCCGTATGCGAGTCGCCGCAGCCCCTGTACCGTGACACGGCAGGAACGATGTAACGCCTCGGGCGTGTCGAAGCGTCCGAAACACTCGACGGCCGAGCGCACACGCCGCGCGTCGTTCTCGCGCAACCCCCGCACGAGCCGCATCCCCAGGCGCAAGGCCGGCCCGGATGCGCCGGACGCGAGCGTGTCGTATTCGAGCGTGCAGTCCCAATCGCTGTGATTGACGTCGACGGCGCGCACCTCGACGCCGTGGTCGCGCGCATCCCGCACGATCTGCGCCGGCGCGTAGAAGCCCATCGGCTGGCTGTTGATGAGCGCGGCGGCGAAGGCCGCGGGGTGATAGCACTTGAGCCACGCCGATACGTACACGAGCAACGCGAAGCTCGCCGCGTGCGACTCCGGGAAGCCGTACTCGCTGAAACCCTGGATTTGCTTGTAGCACCGCTCCGCGAACTCGAGCGGGTATCCGCGTTCCTGCATGCCCGCGATCAGCTTGCGGCCGAAGCGCTCGATCTCCTTGCCCTTGCGCTTCCACGCCGCCATCGAACGGCGCAGCTCGTCGGCCTCGCCGGGCGTGAAGCCGCCGGCCTCCACGGCCAACGCCATGGCCTGCTCCTGGAAGAGCGGCACGCCCAACGTCTTGCCGAGGATCTTCTGCACCTTCGGTTCGTGGACCTCGGGCGCTTCCTCGCCCGCGCGCCGGCGCAGGTAGGGATGCACCATCCCGCCGTGAATCGGGCCGGGCCGCACGATCGCGACCTCGATGACCAGATCGTAGAACTCGCGCGGCCGAAGCCGCGGCAACATCGCCATCTGCGCGCGCGACTCGATCTGGAAGACGCCGACCGTGTCGGCCTTGCAGATCATGTCGTAGACGGCCGGGTCTTCCGCGGGGATCGTGTGCAACGTCAGACCGTGACGCTCGAACGCCTTGGCGCGCTCCTCCAAACGGCCGGCGTTCTCCGACGCGGCCCGCGGCGCGCCGTTCACCAGTTGGATCGCCTTGCGAACGCAGGTCAGCATCCCGAGTGCGAGCAGGTCCACCTTCAGCATGCCCATCGCGTCGATGTCGTCCTTGTCCCACTCGATCACCGTGCGGTCGTCCATGGCGCAGTTCTCGATGGGGACGAGCTCGCAGAGCCGGTCGCGCGTGATGACGAACCCGCCGACGTGCTGCGAGCGGTGGCGTGGGAACCCGATGACGTCCTCGCACAGCGAGAGCAAGCGCCCGATCATCGGGTTCGACGGGTCGACGCCGATCTCGCGCAACCGGTCGTCCTGGAAGCTCTCGAGCTCCCACCCCACGTTCTTGGCGAGCCGGTCCACCAGGTCCAGCGACAAGCCGAGCGCCTTGCCGACGTCGCGCACGGCGCTGCGGCCGCGGTAGGTGATGACCTCGGCGGTCAACGCGGCGCGATCACGGCCGTACTTCTCGTAGACGTACTGCAGCACCTCTTCGCGCCGCTCGTGCTCGAAGTCGACGTCGATGTCCGGCGGCTCGTCGCGCTCCTTGCTCACGAAGCGCTCGAACAGGAGCGACACCTTGTCGGGATCGACCGCGGTCACACCGAGGCAATAGCACACAGCCGAGTTGGCCGCCGCGCCGCGTCCCTGGCAGAGGATCCCGCGCGAACGCGCAAACGCGACGATGTCGTGAACGGTCAGGAAGTAGGGCGCGTAGTTGAGCTCCGCGATGACGGCGAACTCGTGTTCGAGCGAACGCCGGACCTGCGCGGGGATGCCGTCGGGATAGCGCTCTTCCGCGCCCTCCCACGTCAGCGCGATCAGGTGTTCCATCGGCGTCGTGCCCGGCGGACGCGTTTCCTCCGGGTACTGGTAGCGCAGCTCGTCGAGGGAGAACCGGGACGCGCGCTCTGCGATCTCCGAGGTGCGCTCGAGCGCCTCGGGACAGGCCCGGAACAGACGCGCCATGCGGTGCGCGGGCTTCAGATGCCGTTCGCCGTGCGGGAAGAGCCGGAAGCCGGCCTCGTCGAGCGTGCAGCCATGCCGCACGCAGGTGAGCACGTCCTGCAACGCCCGCCGCTCCGGCAAGTGGTAGTGCACGTCGTTGGTCGCGACCAACGGGACGCCGGTCGTGCCGCTGATCTCCATGAGCCGCTGCAGGCGCCGCTCGTCGTTCGTTCCGTATAGACACGAGGTCGCGATGGAGAGCCGGTCGTCGTCGAAGACGGCGCCGAGCGAGCGAACCCGTTCCGCGAACCCGTCCAGGTCCTCGGGCGGCACGACGACCGCCAGCAACCCTTCTTGATGGTCGAGCAGATCCGCCGGAGCGAGATGGCATTCCCCTTTCGGTGCGCGGCGCTTGCCGACCGTGAGCAGCCCGCACAACCGGCCGTACGCCGCCCGGTCGGTCGGATAGACGAGCACCGCGTCGGCGCCCGTCTCTTCGAGGAAGTCGAGCCGGCATCCGACGACGAACGGCATGCCGGTCTCACGCGCCGCGACGTGCGCACGAACGACACCGCCCAGCGTGTTGCGGTCGGTCAGCGCGATCGCGCCGTGCTCGAGATGCGCGGCCTGCTCGACCAGCTCCTCCGGGTTGCTGGCGCCGGTCAAGAACGTGAAGTTGGAGGTGACCTGCAGCTCGGCATAGGCCGCGTGCACGGCGTCGTGCCGCGCGGCTTTCGAGCGCGAGCCGGTGCGATGTAGCCACGGATGCGGAACGATCTTCGGGGAGGGCCGGTCGGGCGGCATGGCGGCCTACGCCCACTCTCCGTGCACGAACCAGCGTCCGGTCTCGGTGCCACGGAAGACCCAGAGCCATTGCCCGTGCTCGTCCTGGATCTTGAAGTAGTCACGAAACGCCAGACAGCGTTCGAGATCTTCGCTCCGTCCGTTCCACCACGGCGCGCCGATCCGTTCCGGGCCGACGGCATGAACGACCCGGCGTTCGCGCTTCCGCCAACGCAACCACGAAGGGGGGCCGTCGGGCAACAACGCCAGCACCTCGATGGGTTCGGGTCGATCCAGCAAGAGGGAAGGTCGTTCGGCAGGAGATGTGGGCGTGGCTGCGATTCGCCCCGGCTCCAATACCGAACGACCCAAAACCGAATGGAAGGCGAAAGCGTGCTCGGGAACGTGCGAAGCGAGCGGCTCGACGCGTACCACGCGCTCGGGACCGCATTCGCCGACCAGCACGTCCAGGAGCTCGGCCAGCTCGCGGTCGGTGGGCTGCGTGTCGCCCGCGTTCCAGGTCGTCGTCTGATGGTGCGAAAGCGACGCGACGCGGCCCGCTTGGATCGAGATGCGCTCGACGCCGTCCCCCAGATGCACCTTCTCGATCTTGGGACGCAGCAGTGCCCACAAGTGATCCGCATCCACGCTGGGCCGTGTCAGCACGAGCACCTCGCGAACCGGATCCAGGAACGCGCGCGTCATCTCGATCTTCAGCTCGCGCGCGCCGCACTGGCGTTGCCGAAGCTCGTTGACGATGTCGATCACCAGCTCGTGCACGGTGCGTTCGATCGCCTCGAGGTTCTTTACGACGCCGTTGAACTCGCGGTGAAGACGCAGCGGCGGAACGATCGGCGTCGGTGTGACCCGCTCCATGGCTTCCCCCAGAGCCTGATCGAGACGCAATAGGAGCGCTTCGCCGAACCGAACGACCAGCTCGCGGCGCGAGAGAGCGAAGAGATGTCCGATCTGTTCCACGCTGACCTCGAACAGCGCGTCCACCGCCTTCTCGTCGATGCGCAAGGACTCGACCGGAAGCGGAGACAACACGGCCCGTTCGTCGCCCGGCGCAACGGCCGTTCGTTCGTTCGTTCCGAATCGCGCCACCGCCCAAGCGCAGCCGACCGTGTCCGCCAGGGCCGTACGCACCCGAATGCCGAAGCGTCGAACGGCGTCGGCCAAGGCGTTCATCACCCGTTGCTCGCCGCCGAACAGGCGCTCGCATCCCTTGATGTCGAGCAAGAGTCCGCCCGTTCCCGAAGGCGCGAACGGATCCACGGCCACGGTGGGGGAGAAGCGCGAAGCCCAGGCCGCGAGCGACTTCAACGCCTCGTCGTCGCGGCGCGCGTCGAACGGCGCGGAGCGAGACGGATGTCCGACCAGCAGTGCTTGCGCCTCGGCCAGATGCAGACCCGCGTGCACGCCCATGCGCCGGGCGCGTTCGCAGCATTGCACGACGGTCTCGTGTCCGTTCGCGGTCTCCGTCAGCAAGACCGCTTCGGACGAGCTACCCGACCCGCGCTGCTGTTCGTTTCGTCGGAACAGGTCGACCGACCACATCGGGAAGTTCACGGACAACACCCGTTGCATCGTTGAGCTCCAGCTTCCACCGCCCCAGATTGCCGACACGGCCGGCGACAGAGAGATTCGACCGATGCAGGGAGCCTTTGAAGCGCAGCAGATCGAGCTCCCAGCTCACGCGGCCGGTGTTCGCGACGCGCGACACGTGCCAACGGGTCGCGGCGACCGAGAGCTCGTCGCGTTCGCCGGACGGTCGCGCCAACAAGGCGAAGGTGTCGCCGGCCTGCGCCGCCAGCTGCAGTCGCCGGCTTTCGGCCATGCGTAGTCCGCGCGCGTCGGCGACGACGGCGCCCACCGAACGCGCGCGCAGACATAGGTCGATCGCGCGCAGGCGGCTGCGATCGTCGGGTGGATCCACGAAGACGGAGCGTTCGAGCAACGCGGCGCTCATGGCGATCGGGTACGGCCACACCTTGCGACCGATCCAAAGCACACTCGTGCGTTTGGTCACCGGCGTCGGTCGTGTCGCACGCTCGGCGAGATGGGCGAGCAGATGCAAAGGGGGGACAGTCGCGGGCGGGGAGGCGCCTTCCGGAGCGTCGACGCCGAACCACTCGTGCAGTGCGCCGCGCGCCAGACCACCGGCGCCGAGCACTCGATCCAACGCCGGCCAGCCGGTCGGCACACAGTGCATCTGCGAGGGAGTCGAGGACGGAGTCGAGGAGGGAGAAGCGACGGGACATCGGGAGAGCTGTGAGGAAGCCGCATTCGTTCGCGCGTACTTGCGAAACGCGCGCGCGATCTCGGCCATGCGGGCTTCCCGGGTCTTCGGTGTGGCGTTCATACCTATATGTTAGTGTTTCGTTAGTGTCGTTGTCAACCCCTGTTCGCAGGCCAATTTCTGCGCGATCCGACGCACCGTCGCGGCCGGCGATTGCGCAAAATTCCACACACCCGACCCCCCGCGGCAGGCCCATCGGGCGCGGCCTCTACGGCACACGGATTGATATTCCCCGGCAGCCCCTTCCTCCGCCCCCGAGGTCCCGCGTGCTGCTCGACGCCCATACGCACTTCTTCTCGCGCCCCTTCTTCGACGCGCTCGCCGGGATGTCGCCGCTGCCCGGCGACCCCGAAGAGAAGCTGCGCCAGGTCGCCGACCAGACCGGCATCGAGATGCCCGAGCCGGACGTCGGCGCCCACACCCGGCGCTGGATCGCGGAGCTCGACGCCAACGGCGTCGACCACGCGGTCACGTTCGCCAGCCTGCCCCACGAGGCCGACGCGGTGTCAGCGGCGGTGCGCGCCGAGCCCGAGCGGCTCACCGGCTACGTGCTCGTCGATCCGACCGCCGACGACGCGCCCGCGGTCGCGGAACAGCATCTCGAAGAAGGCGGATTCAAAGGCGTGCTGCTCTTTCCCGCGATGCACCACTTCCATCCCGAGGACCTCTCGTGTCGCGGCTTCTTCGAGGTGTTGGACAGCCACAAGGCCGTCGCGGTCGTCCACTGCGGCATCCTCGAGGTCAAGCTTCGCGACCTGCTCGGGTTGCCGCGCCCATACGACCCGACCTACGCCAACCCGCTCGGCATCGTGCCCGTGGCCAACGCGTTTCCGCACGTTCCGTTCGTCATCCCGCACTTCGGCGCCGGCCTCTTCCGCGAATGCCTGATGGCCGGCGTGCAATGCGAGAACGTGTACGTCGAGACGTCGTCGTCCAACTCGTGGCGACGCACGCAGCCGGGCGGCCTCACGCTCGTCGAAGTGTTCGACCGCGCGATGGACGTCTTCGGCCCCGACCGCGTCCTCTTCGGCACCGACTCCAGCACGTTCCCGCGTGGCTGGCGCAAGGACCTGTACGAAGGTCAGAAGCAGGCGCTGGAACAGCTCGGCGCCGATGACGACGACCTCGTGAAGGTGTTCGGCGGGAACGCCCGGCGGATCATCGACGGCGTCGGCAGTGGGAGCGTCGGCGTTGCGTGATCCGCTGTCCCGTGTTCGCATCCGCTACAAGCTGCCCTTGACGTTTCTCGCCATCTGCCTCGTCGCGTTCGGCATCGGCGGCGTGGTGCTGACCTCGGAGGCGCGTACGGCGCTCACGGAGCAAATCGAGCGCCGTCTCGACGAACGCGCCGCCTCGGTGCACGTCGTCGTCGAGGGTCATCTGGATCTACACGGACGCCGCGCGGAGGACTTCGCGAGCGACGGGTTCATTCGGTCGAGCCTCTCCCAGCTCGTCGAGCACCGGTCCCACGACGACGGCGACGCCGCGTCCGCGGTCCACGCGGCGCTCGAGCAGCACCTGCGCGACAACAAGCTGCCGCTCGTTCCCTCGTTCGTCGGCGCGGTGTTGCTCACGACCGACGGCCGGGTGCACGTCGCTTCGCCGGCCGGGGTCGAAGGCGACGCGGCCGGCGCGGCCGTCGACGCCACCACCGTCGGCGATCTGACGGCGGCGACCGCGCAGCACCCCTATCCGACGTTTCGCATCTCGACGCCGCTGCGTCCGCTCACGGGCGACGGGCGCGTCGGCACGCTGCAACTCGTCGTGCGGGCGGACACCTGGATCGCCGGCATGACGGAGCTGGGCACGTTGCCGCAGATGACGCTGTCCAGCCTGCAGCTCACGGGACGCGACGGGGTGACGCTCGACCTGCTGAACGCGTCGTCGTCGAAGGCCGCGGATCTCGACGACCCCGCCGTGATCGGGTATCGGAGGTCCGTCGCGCGAACCGGTTGGCAGATGGGCCTCGGCGTGGATCGGGCGCAGGCGATCGCGCCCGCCGACAAGCTGCGCAACCAGTACCTGCTCATCGGTCTGGCGTTGCTGCTGTTGACGGCCGGCGTTCTGTTCTTTCCCGTACGGTTCCTGCTCAACCCGCTCTCGAACATCGCGGAGACGGCGCGCAAGATCGGGGCGGGCGATCTACAGGCCCGTGTCGACCACGAGTCCGGCGACGAGATCGGCGACCTCGCCAACGCGTTCAACGTCATGGCCGACGCCATGGAGGACCGCCGCCAGCAGCTCGAGGCGGCGGCGCAGACCTTGCGCGGCCGCGAGCAGGACATCCGCCTCGAGCGCGACCGGCTGCACGCCGTCATCCATTCGATGGAAGACGGCCTCTTCATCCTGGACGCGGGGGGCGGCGTCACGCTGGCCAACGCCGCGGCCGGGCCGATCGTCGAAGCGTTCCGGCGGCGTTCGCAAGAGTCGCGGCGTCTGGATTGCAAGCACGCCGCACGTCCCGAGGGCGGTTGCCTCTCGTGTCTGGCGGACGTCGACAGCGGACATCAGGCCTGCGTGGTCGAGAACGACGGACGCATCTTCGAGGTGCACACGACCACGTTGCCGGCGGCGCCCGGTAGCACGCCCAGCCGATTGTGCGTTTCGCGCGACCTCACCGAGCGCATCGGTCTGCAGGAGTCGCAAGCGCATCAGGAGCGCATGTCGGTGCTCGGCGAGATCGCGGCGGTCATGGCGCACGAGCTCAACAACCCGCTTGCCGCGATCTCGATGTTCGCGCAGATGCTGCAGAAGAAGCTCGAGCCCGGCACGACGTTGCACGAGAGCGCCGACGTCATCGGCCGCAACGTGAAGACGTGCAAGCAGACCATCTCGGGACTGCTCGACCTGGCCGCGCGCGGCTCCTTCGAGACGGCGCCCTTCGACGTCCATGATCTCATCGACGACGTGCAGGGCTTCCTGCGTCCGATCCTGCAGCGTGCCCGCGTTGCGCTGGACGTGAGCGCCGGCGCGACCCGATCGGTGATCGTCGGCGACGAGGTCCAGCTGCGACAGGTGTTCATCAATCTCCTGATGAACGCGGCGCAGGCCTGCCCCGAGGGCGGCACCGTGCGCATCACGACGCGCGATCAGGGCGATCGCATCGAGGTGGAGGTGCAGGACGACGGCACCGGCATCCCGGAAGCCGTGCGGCCGCGCGTGTTCGAGCCGTTCTTCACCACGAAGGGCGCGGGGGTCGGCACGGGTCTGGGACTGCCGACGTCGCGCCGGATCGTGCAGGAGCACGGTGGCGAGCTCGAGCTGCTCGCAACCGGGGCCGAAGGAACGACGTTCGCCGTGCGTTTGCCGCGCAAGGCCGACCGCGCCGCGTGGCGCACGGAAGCGCGCATGGACGCACCGGTGGGGGCGGGGAGCAATCATGACGAGTGAGGCGAGCACCGTGACGGAATCGGAACGCGTCTTCGAGCCCGGAACCTGTCGCATGCTCGTCGTCGACGACGAGGCGGACGTTCGGCTCGGGCTGGCGATGTTGGCGGAGGCGCTCGGTGCCGAGGTGAAGGCCGAAGGCAGCGCGGAGGACGCGCTGGCGCGGCTGCAGACCTGGACGCCGCACGTCATCGTCTCCGACATCACGATGCCCGGGCTCTCCGGGCTCGAGCTGCTCGACGAGGTGCACAAGCGGCTTCCGCGGGTGCGCGTGATCCTCGTGACCGGCTTCGGCACGATCGACATGGCGGTCTCGGCGATGCACCGCGGCGCCTCGCACTTCATCACGAAGCCGTTCGACAACGACGAGATGCAGAACGCGATGCGATCGTTCGGCATGCAGGCGCTCATGGACGAGCGCGTTCGGTCCGACCGGACCCGGCGCGGCGGATCGAGCCCGTTCATCTCGCGCGACGCGCGCATGACGCCCGTGCTCGAACGCATCGCGCAGGTCGCGCCGACGTCCATGTCGGTGCTGATCACGGGCGAGAGCGGCGTCGGCAAGGAGCTCGTCGCGCTCGCGACCCACCGCAAGAGCGCGGTGCACGACAAGCCGTTTCTCGCGGTGAACACCGCGGCGCTACCGGACACGCTGCTCGAGTCCGAGCTGTTCGGTCACAAACGCGGCGCGTTCACGGGCGCCGTTCGGGATCGCAAGGGCATCTTCGAGCAGGCCGACGGGGGGACGGTGTTCCTCGACGAGATCGGCCTGATGTCGCGGCCGTTCCAGGGCAAGCTGCTGCGGGTGCTGCAGGAGCGCAAGGTCGTGCCGCTCGGCACGTCGCGCCCGGTCTCCGTCGACTTCCGGTTGATCGCGGCGACCGCGCAGGACCTCGAGCAGCGCATGGCCGAGGGCGCGTTCCGCGAAGACCTCTACTATCGGCTCAACGTCGTCACGATCGACGTGCCGCCGCTGCGCGAACGTCCGGAGGACATCACCGCGTTGGCGATGCACTTCATGGCGAAGTACGCGGAAGCCGTCCCGGCGCTTCGAAGCCACACGTTGAGCCTCTCCTCGGCGGCGCTCGAGGCGCTGCGCAACTACGCCTGGCCCGGCAACGTGCGTGAGCTGGAGAATTGCATTCAACGCGCGTTGGTCGTATCGGACGGCGGCGAGATTCGTCCCGCCCACCTCGGTCTCGGGTCGGGGGACGACGCCGACACAGGTCCGTTGCCGTACGAGCAGGCGAAGCAGCAAGCGGTGCAGATGTTCCAGCGCAGCTACATCGAGCGCGCGCTTCGCGAGGCGGAGGGCAACGTGACGCGGGCCGCGCAGACGTGCGGCATGACGCGCGCCGCGCTGCAGCGGATCATGCGCAGCCTCGACATCGAACGTGAGTCCTTTGCCCAGTCCTCGTAGCCCGGGCTAGGGAGAGACGGAACTCTCGTCGTAGCTGTCGTGATGGCGCACCCACGCCATCGCGAACGGCAGGCCCTCTTCCTGCCGCCCCTTCGGTGTGAGGTCGATCAGGTTGTACGCGCCGATGAGCAGGTCGAGTCCACGCGAGTAGCTCGAGTACGTGTGGAAGATCTCGTCGCCGTCTTTCGCGAACACGCTGATGCCGGGGCCCTCGGAAGCGAAGTACTGCGTCGGGCGGAAGTTGTACCGAATCTCGCCAGACTGCTCCTGCTCGGGCGTGAACGAGACGTCGTAGTCGTAGTTGAAGTCGGAGTCGTGGGACGACAGCCACTCGAACTTCCAGCCCATGCGTGCGCGAAACGCCTGCAGCGTCGCCAGCGGCGCCCGGGAGACGACGACGAGCGTGACGTCGCGCGCGTTCAGGTGCGGGACGGCCGCGTCGAAGTGATCGGTGACGAACGCGCAGCTCTTGCAGCCTGCCTCCCAGGTCGGATCGAACATGAAGTGGTAGACGATGAGCTGGCTGCGACCGGCGAACAGATCGCCGAGCGACTTCGTCCCGCCGGTTCCCTCGAATGCGTAGGCCTTCTCCACGCGCACCCACGGCAGGTCGCGCCGCTGCCGGGCGACCTCGTCGCGAAGCCGCGTGAGCTCCTTCTCCTTGGTCAGCAGCACACGCCGTGCCTCGATCCACTCGGCCATCGAAACCACATCGGGCATTCCGCACCTCCGCATCCGTGACGGCGGCCAGCCTACCCAATTCCGAAATCCGCAGAGTAATGAACACGTTCCAGAAACCCGCTATGCTCGGGACGTTGATCACGGGGACCCGGACATGCCTGAAGCTGCCAAGAGTGATCCGTCACGCTATCGCGACGTGTGTTTCGTCATCATGCCCTTCGGCAAGAAGGAAGTGGGGGCGGGCAAGAAGAAGCGGAAGGTCAACTTCGACAAGATCTACGAGAAGGTCTTCGAGCCGGCCATCAATGCCGTCGAGCTCCCCGCGTCCGAGGGCGGCGGAACGCTACGCGCGAAGCGCACGGACAAGGACTTCTTCTCGGGCGACATCAGCCAGGCCATGTTCGAGTACATCGAGTACTCGCGCTTCGCGCTCGCCGACATCACGGGTCTGAACGCCAACGTCTTCTACGAGCTGGGCGCCCGTCACCGCGCGCACGAGTCGGGCACGGTGATCTTTCGGCAGGAAGACGCACCGATTCCGTTCGACATCAACCAGATCAAGGCGTTTCCCTACATCATCGAACCGAAGAAGCATCGCAAGAAGTCGAAGAAGCTCATCCGGCAGGTACTCACCGAGTCCCTCGAGCAGAACGCGTGGGACAGCCCGATTCGACTCGCCCTGCGCGGACAGCAGGAGGCGCCACAGGCCGACGCACTCGAGGACATTCTCATGCAGGCGGAGAACGCCCTGCGCAACGAGAAGCCGCAGGAAGCCGCGGCGCTTTGGGAGCGCGCCGCGGAGCTCGACCCCGACAACCCGCTCCACGATCTCAAGGCGAGCGCCCACCCCAAGAGCCAGGGCGAGTGGGACAAGGTGATCGCGCTCATGCACTCGGCGTTGGCGAAGGAAGCCAAGCTGGGCAACCGCGAGGAGTCGAGCTACGGCGAGGCCTATCGCGAGCTGGGGATCGCCCAGAACAAGAAGGACGGCAAGACGATTCCGCGCGCCGGCGAGGAGTCGCTGCGCAAGGCGGTGCAGTACGCGCCCAACGACTTCGACGCGTGGGCCAGTCTCGGCGGGGTGATGAAGCGCGCCGGCGACGAGGCGGAGGCCCTGCGCTGTTACGAGAAGTCGGTCGAGGTGTCGAACGGCCACGCCTATCCGCTGCTCAACGCGCTGAAGCTGCGGGCCCGTCGCGACGGCAAGTGGACGCTCGACGACAAGACGAATCGAATGCTCATCAAGGCCGAGGGATTCCGCGAGTCGCAGGTCGAGCACGAGCCGCCGATCGACGTGCCGTGGTCGTTCTACGACCTGGCCGAGATGCAGCTCTTCGCCGGCGACAAGAAGCGTGCGTTGAAGACCGGCAAGCGCGGGATGAAGCTGAGCACCGCCGACTGGATGCCCGGGACGTTCCTGAAGGGCCTCGAGTCGCTGCCGGAGGATCCTTCGCTCGACGGTCTGGAAGACCTCAAGGCCCTGGCGAAGGAGCGTCTTGCGGAGCTTGGGCAACCGGAGGCGTCGTAGCGGTCTTCCGCGGCTTCGGCAGTCCGGTCAGCAGGAACAGCGACGGCAGCGTCGTCAGCGCCGCCACCTGGCTGATCAACATCGCGATCGCCGTGAACAGGCCGAACCAGATCGAAGGCCGGAACTCCGACAGCACCAGGATCAGGAACCCCGCGATGATCACCGACGTCGCGATCCAGATCGCGCGTCCGATCGTGGCGTGCGCGCGTGTGAGCGCCGCACGCGGATCGCCGTCGCGGTCGAGCTCGTGCCGGTAGCGGAACGTGTACTGGATGGACGCGTCGATGCCGATGCCCATCGCGATGGACGCGATGACCACCGTGATGAGGTCGAGCGGAATTCCCATCCAGCCCATCGCACCGAGCGTGGCGACGGCGGGCAGCACCTGCGGCAGCAGCACGAGAATCGCGAGCGGGATCGACCGGAACAACACGAGCAGCATCAGGAAGATCGCCAGCACGACGTAGTAGAAGGTGCGCTTCTGCGTGCGTACGAGGCTGTTCAACATGTTGTTGTAGAGCAGGAACACGCCGGTCTCGCGCACCTTCAGCCCCTCGAGCTCGGGTTGCGCTTCCAGGTACGCGCGTAGGTCACGCAGGATCACGTCGCGGTCGAGCGTGGGGGCGGTCTCCCGTAGTCGGACGAGCACGCGAGAGATGGTGTAGTCCTCGTTGGCGAACTCCCTCGTGACGTTGCGCACCATCTCCTGCTTGGCCAGGAACGGCAGCACGGGCACGATGTTCTCGTTCTTCTTCTTCAGCTCCTCCACCATCGTGTGTAGGGAACGGACGCTGCCTGTTTCTCTCACGCCGTCGAAGAATCGCCCGGCGGCCGCCAACGCCTCGAGGCCCTCGGGCTTCAAGAAGAAGCCTTCTTCCTCGGACTCGATCATGATCTCGAGCGGCGTCGTACCGCCCATCTCCCTGTCGATGTACTCGAGTCCGAGGTAGACCTCGCTGTCGTCCTTGAAATACTCGGTGACCTTGGACTGCGCGCTGATCCGGGTCGCGCCCCAGATCGCCAGTGCGAGCACCGCCGCCGTCCCGATCACGACCGGGACCGGCGCGTTCAACGCGGCCCGTTCGAAGAGCCGCACGATCTTGGTCGGCCCGGCCTTGGCGCCCGCCGACGCGACCGTCATGGCCGGCAGCGGGCGCGACATCGCCGGGATGGCCAGGAACACGATGATCAACCCCGCGCCCATGCCGATCACCATGAACAGCCCGAAGTCGTGCACGGGCCGCGTGTCGCTGGTCAACAGCGCCGCGAACCCCGCCATCGTCGTCGTGCACGAGAACAGACACGGCAACCAGATCCGGCTGGCCGCATGGGCCGTGCTGTCCTGGCCCGGCTCACCGGGTTCGACGGCGCGCCGCTCCCTGTAGCGCTCGATGAAGTAGACGGCGTACGGCAGCACCAGCGTGAACAGCAGCAGCGGCAGGTTCGCCGTGATGAGGGTCACGGTCACGTCGAGGAAGCTCATCGCCCCGACGATCAGCACGACCGGGAGCACGCACGTGACCATCGGCAGCCAGACGAACCGCAGCTTGCGATACACGAGCAGGAACGCCACCGTGAAGAAGACGAGCGAGACGATGCTGAACGTGCTCAGGTCCGCGTTGAGATGCTCCTTGATGTTCGTGTTGATGACCGAGATGCCGGAGAGCCGCACGGGCTCGTCGAGCTTCGTCTCCCACTTCGCGGCCACCTCGCGCACGCCTTGAACCATCTCGATCCGTCGGGCGGCGAACTCGGCGACCGCCGCGTCGCGCTCGGGCTGCCGGCGCTCGAT
Source organism: Planctomycetota bacterium (assembly GCA_965223505.1). Lineage (GTDB taxonomy): Bacteria > Planctomycetota > PLA2 > PLA2 > JAEUHO01 > CBDCWP01. Next base: position 146,707 of record CBDCWP010000038.1, on the reverse strand, counting down.
CTCCGCTGCCGCCTCCGGGTCGGTCAGCCTTCGCCCGCGCAGCGCGGACCACATCTTGTCGAGCTCGATCGCTTCCGGCGGAATGTCGAGATATGCCAGGATCGACACGGCGCGTCCGTCGGCCGAGATCAGGTTGCCGCGCGCCTGGGTGTGGTTGACGAGCTCCTCGCGCGCGAGGTCGAAGTCGACGCCCTCGTCGTCGAGTGTCTTGACCGCCGCCGGGTTGATGAACCGCCCCGGCTCTTGCCGAAGCAAGGGCACGTCGAGCAGCGAAACGACGGGCCGCACGTGGGGGACGGCTTCCAGGTCCGCCACGAGCTCCTCGAGCATCGCGACGCCCTCCGGATTGATCCAGTCGTCGCGCGTGACGCACACGATCGCGTACTCGTCGTAGCCCCACAGGGGGCGCGTGCTGTCGTAGTACGCCAGGTCCGGGTCGTTCTCGCCGAGCAAGACCGACGTTCCCGCGTGCACCCGCAGCTTGGGCACCCACGGCCCGAGGAAGACCACCGCGCCCGCCAGCACCAGCAGGATCAGCCACCAGCTGTCGGAGATGAGCTTGCGGAAGCGCGTCACGGCACGGGAGGGTACAAGAGGGCGTGAGGCGCGATGCCGGTTTTCGATGCAAGGGGAGCGCTGACGGCGTTGGAACCAACGGGAAGGACGGCAGCTCGATGCGAACGACTTCGCTGTGCGCGGTGCTTTGTATCTGGTTCCTGCCATCGCACGCGAACGCCGACGAGGGCGTGGACCGGGCGCTGACGGCTGCGACGAAGCTTCGCGCCGCGGCCGAGCACTACGAAGCGAACGGCCGGAACGATGCGTCCGCGGTGGACGACGCGCTCGACGAGATGGCTGCGGCGCTTCGAGAGAGTATCGAATCGATCGACGACAACGTGCTCGATGACCTCATGCCGACGCTGACCGCGCTTTCCCGGACCGCGCCGTACGACGTGCGCGTTCGCGTCTGGGCGGTGGCGGCGGCGGTCTGCCGCAAGTCGGGGCGCGCGATCCTGGATGCCGCGCTCGCGGGCCCGATCGACGATGCCCGGCTCGTGACCGGTCTGTCTGAGGCCTGTCGTGCGTCGCGGTGCGGAGGCGCTCATGTCTGGTTGGCAGCGAACGCGCCGCGTCTTTGGCCGCGCGCGACCAGCGAGCCTGCCCGGGGCGCGTTGGTCGAGGCCCTGCGGAGCTCCATCGCGTGCATCGGCGGCTGCGACGTCACCGACGACCCCAAGCGTGCCGGCCGCGCCGTCGAGAGTGCCGTACGCAAGGTGTTGGCGAAAGCGCCGGAAGCGCTCGAGCGCGAGATCGTCGTCGCGCTCGCACTCGTGCCGTGCAAGGCGTCGCGTGTGATGCTCGGGAAGTGGCGCAAGAAGAAGAAGGACCGGGTGGCGGACGCGACGCTCGTGGCGATGCTGCACGCGTTGGGCACGGCGGGCGACGCGGATGCGGTTCCGTTGATGCTCGATCACATGCCCGAGACGGCGCCCGCCGTGCTCGAGGAAGCGATCGTCGCGCTACATGCGCTGCCGGCGGCGATCCTGAAGGCGCGCGGGAAGCGCATTCTCGGCGCGACCATCGAGCTCTCCGACGAAGAAGGCCGGGCGTCGAGGTCGCTGACGGCGAAGGCGAAACGCAACAAAAAGGAGGAAGCCAGGCTTGCGCTCTACACCGCGCGCTACGACGCGTGGCAGACCCGTCGCATCCTCGACGAGCCGCCCAAGCCGCTTCCGGACGGCGCGACCGGCTGGCCGGGCATACTGGCCCTGTGGTGGCGCATCCTCGACGCGGGGCCGAAGGGCGTGACGCCCCCCAGCGCGCCGCCCGGCGCCGCGATCAAGTTCATGAACAACCGGCCGAATGTGGTCGGCTCGCAATGGACTGATTGGTGGCGAAGCACGCGGTAGCGCAGGTCGTCTCACGGGTTTGATTCGCTCGCGAGAACGCACCCGGCATACGGTTCCCGTATGGGGGACCGGCCCTACTTCGCCGCGTGCAGCAAAGGCCTCGAGCCTGCGCTCGAGGGCGAGCTGCGCGAGCTCGGCGCGCTCGACATCGAGGTGCGCCGCGGCGGCGTCGCGTTTCGCGGCGACCGGCGTCTGGGGTACGCGGCGTGTCTCTGGCTGCGCTCGGCGATTCGCGTGCAGGAAGAGCTCCTGCGCGCGCAAGTTCACGATGCCGATGACCTGTACGACGCCGTCGCGGACATCGACTGGAACGAGTGGATCGCGCCGGATCAAACGCTTGCGATCTACTCGAGCGTACGCGACGCGCCCTCGATGCGGCATTCCGGTTTCGTCACACTGAAGGCCAAGGACGCCATCGTCGACGTGGTCCGGGCGCGGCATGGCGCGCGGCCCAGCATCGATCGCAAGACCCCCGACCTGCCGCTCAAGCTCGTTCTGCAGGGCACGCGGCTGCTGCTCTACCGCGACTACGCCGGAAAGAGCCTGCATAAGCGCGGCTACCGGCCGGTGCAGGTCAAGAGCCCGCTCAACGAGGCGACGGCGGCAGGCCTCCTGTTGCTGAGCGACTGGGACCGGGCTTCGCCGCTCGTCGATCCGATGTGCGGCTCCGGCACCCTTCCGATCGAAGCGGCGCTGCTCGCGACCGATCGCGCGCCGGGGCTGAGCCGCGCCTTTCCGTTCGAGCGATGGCCGGACTTCGACGAAGCGCTGTGGACCGCCTTGCTCGACGACGCGAAGGCCCGCGCACGACACTCCCTCGACTTTCCGATCCAGGGGTCGGATCGCCATCGCGGCGCGATCGACCTGGCGAAGCGCGGCGCGTGGGAGGCGAACGTCGATGGGCTGGTCGACTTCACCGTGGGCGACGCCCGCTCGTTCGAGCCGGCGGCGCCACCGGCCGTCGTGGTGTGCAATCCGCCCTACGGAGAGCGCCTCGGCGAAGACGGCGACCTCGAGGACTCGTGGGTGGCGCTCGGGAACTTCCTGCACCGGCGGTGCGCAGGCGCGACGGCCTGGGTGCTCTCGGGCAACAAGGCGCTGACGCGGTACCTGGGCCTGCGCGTGAGCAGGCGCGTGCCCGTGATGAACGGCCCGATCGACTGCCGTTGGCTGCGCTACGAGATCCGCGCGCGCACCTGACCCGCCCAGGCTCGAGGCCGTTTCACCCGTCTCGAACTGAGACGTCCGGCTTGGACTCCCCCCAAAAACCGTCTGACGGCGCATCAAGTGTTCAGAGACGTTCATGAGTGGTCGAAAGGAGTTCCGGAGGTCGGTGGTGGCGGGGCGGAGAGTCCGCGATGACCCACCAGCGCCGCGCCCTGCGCGTCCCGTGCAACCTGCCGGCCCGTGTCTTTGGCCGCGACGCCGACGTCCGCGGCACCGTCCTGGACATCAGCCGCATGGGCTTGCGCCTGCATGTCGACCTCGCAGCGCTTGGATGCCTCGACGGCGACGACCTGCTGCGCCTCGGGCGTGTCGTCGAGCAGCACTTCGGCGCTCGCTTCAACGTGGATCTGGATCACGAGGCGCTCGGCCAGCTCGTGCGCAAGCGACTTCACGTCGTTCGCCTGGGGCAGGAGCGCGGTCGCGAAGGCACGCTCGAGCTCGGATGCTCGTTCACCGAACCGCTCTCCGACGACGAGACCCGTGTGCTCGATCTCGACTTGCCGCCGATGGGAACGCCGCCTCCGCCGCCCGTCTTGACCGGCCCGACTGCGCGCCGGCAATACGAAGCCTATCTGCTACCCACGGAGGGATACGGCGGTCGTATGCTGCCGGGCCGAACGACCGGCCTCAGCGATACCCGTGCGACGTTCCGCGCGAATCCGAATCAGGGCCTGGACCTGTCTGATCGCGAGGTGTCGACCATGGCGATGGCGTTGGCGCGCGAGTACGGCCCCGCGCCGGTGCTCGAGATCGTGGACGGCAACCATCAGCTGTGGGCCGGGGAGGCGCGGGTCCGGCACGTCGCCGCCGCGCCCTCCGAGCCCCACGCGCTTCAGCTCGACGTGGAGACGTTTCAGAAGGGCGGTTGAACGCGGAGGCGTCAGCGCTTCTTGCGCTTGCTCGCAGGGATCGATTTCTCGTAGTGCGCGATGAAGATGTCGACCGGAACGCGCGCCACGGCCTTCGTGACCACGTCCAACGGCACGTCGTCCGCGCTCTTGAAGCGGATACAGGACTTGCCCATGTTCAGCTTGTGCCCTGTCTTCTTCCAGTCCTTCTCGAACTGCTTGCGCTGCTTCTCGTCGCCGTAGATGCACATCAGATAGAGCGACATGTAGTTCTTCTGGGAGGCGAGTCCCGCGAACGGCACACCCTGCGAGGGATCACAGTGGTATCCGGCGGGAAAGAGCCGGTGAGGGACGTACCAACCGATCATGCCGTACTGGATGCCTTCCTTGTAGCCCTTGGGCAGGCCCTTGTTCACAGCGGCGCGCACCTTGCGAATCGCCTTGCGACGGTCGTCCGGCAGGCTGTCGATGTAGTCCTTCACGGTCGCGGCTTTGGTCGGCATGGCGGTCTCCTTCGCAGCGCGCCACACCATAGCGCCGGCCCAAGCGGCTTGCCATCCGAAGGCGGCCGTGTCTACACTTCAGCGCACTTGGGAGCCCCGGGGATGAGGAGGTCGCAATGCGTCATGGTCTTCGACTGGTTCTGGCGCTCGCGCTCGTCGCGACGCCGTTCTTCGGCGACAAGGAGGCCGGAGCGATCGCGGACTACCGCGTTCGGATGCTGGCCACGATCGAGCTCGGTGGCGTCCCCGTCGAAAGCGGGCTGCTGCACGTCGTGGAGTACCACGACGACGTCATGACCCGGGAAGAGACGCCGGGCTTCCCGAGCTTCACGTTGCCGGAGTCGATGATCGACGGTAGCGCCGCGTCGCGTACCGCGACGATCGACATCGCGAACACGGGCGCGGCCAACTTCATCTCCGGTCCGGACCCGGCGATCATCGTGGGGGGCACGTCCGGTCTCGCGCAGTTCGGCGTCGTCAACTTCACCGACTTGGGATTCTTCCTCGACGTCACGGTGACGGGCTTCATGGAGTACAGCGGGCACGTCGAACACGACGGCGCGGAGTGGGTCGAGACGACATTCGACCTGTCGTTTGCCGGCGACGTTCTCGCGGGCCTCCCGGCCGACGGCGCCATTACGAACGTGCGCACGAACACCCGCGAGCCGACGGATCCTCCGATCGTGGGGCCGAACGGGTTCGACCTCATCACGTCGACGCAGATCCTCGGCGTGCCCGAGAACTACAGCGTGTTCATTCCGCCGTCGGTGGACGGCGCGAGCATTCGAGTCTGGACCATCGGCATCTTCGCGCAGGTGCTCGGCAACGCCGCCTCGCGGTTGGGCGGCAGCGCGTTGCTCGCGTCCGAGATCCGTCCGTCGCCGGACGGTCCATTCGTGACCTGCGAGCCGGCCGACCTGCCGCAGGGCCGTACGCTGCGGCGCCCGACGGTCTCCCACGGCGTGTACGAGCTCAACGCGTTCGACGGCACCGATCCGGATCCGGAGATCTACGTGTCCGACACGGAGGGCTCGGGGCCGTTCGGTCCGTTCCGATCCGGCGACCTCGTACGACTGACGCGCACCCGCACGAGCCGAGCCGGGGCCTTCGTGCTCACGACGCCGAGCGCGTTGCGGGCGCACATCCACCTCCGTGGAAACGCGATCATCACGGGGGTCGACTTCGACGGCAACGCCACCAGCATCGAGTGCGAGTTCGCGAACCCGTTCCCGGTCCGCGGACGAAGATAGCGATCTAGAAGTAGCGGCGAAGGGCGATGTCCCAGCGGATCTGCGCGCCTTCCTCCATCTGCTTCATGCCTTCGTCGATCGCGGTCCCCACGGCCGCGAAGGCGACGATCCAGATGACGCTGTAGATGCCGCCGATGACCGTTCCGATGATCCCCAGCACCAACCCTGCGGTTGCCATGCCCGTGGTGTACGTGTCCGGTGTCTCGGCTGCTGCACGCCGTGCCTTGGCCGCCAGGACGATCGCGATGATGCCCAGGATCAGACCGATGAACGGCGTCCAACACAGCACGACGGAGATGATTCCGCACACCATGCTTCCTACGGCGCCCGGCGCGCTCTGCGTTTCACTCATCGTCTGGCTCCTCCCTGGGGACCCCCGGGAGTATCCGACCGGAGCCGGGGGGTCAAGAACGAGTGATCGGAAGGACGCGACCTACTTCGTCGTGACCTTCCAGTTCACGGCCTTCGCCGAGAGCGGGCCGAGCTCTTCGAGCTCGAGGTGGACCGGATCGCCGACGACGACATTCTCGGCGTAACCGCGTGCCGTCGGCTTCTCCATCGGGAATCGTGCGTAGACGTGAACGCGCGTGCCCGCGGGCACGTTGGCCGACCCGGCAAACGTGCCGTCCTCCTTGGTCGGCATGCACGCCTTGTACTCCGCGCCGGCGATGACGCACACCCACGCGCCCTTCACGGGCCGGCCTCGTTCGTCCACGACCGTGCCCTCGATGTCGGCGGGCGCCGGCTCCGTGCGGATCTCGTGCTCGACGCCGTCCGCAACGACGGTCCCGCTGAAGATCGTCCAGGGTGACGTCGTAGCGGCCGACGGCAGAACCACGACGCGGTACAACCACCCGTCGAACACCTCGAACGGAGCGCGGCCGTTTTCATCCGTTGTTTGCGTCTCGTGCGATTGACCGCCGATGCCCTGACACGTGACGGGGAAGCCCACGATCGGATTGCCGTCGGGGGCGAGGACCCGTAGCCGCAGCGTCGCCTCGCGTTTCCGCACGCGCGCGCTCAGCCGCACACCGATCGTTCCCGGTTCGACGTCCTTCACGATCGCCCGGTGGGCGTCGTCGGACTCGGAGCTTGCGTAAAGCAGCGTCACAGGCATGTCGTCGGTCACGCTCAGCTGAAACGTGCCGTCCGGATTCACGGTGACCTTCGTCGCCAGTCCTGCGACGCGGTAGAACGAGATCTTCCGCTCGCCGTCCTCCATGGTCGGGCGGCCCATGCGATACGCGCTCACCGAGCCGCGCTCCGGTGATCGTCCACCGATGTCGACGTGTCCGCGGATCGCGCGCGAGCAGCGCAGCACGATGCGTGTCGAGCGTGCGCCGGGAGAGAGGGCGTGATAGTGGACGAAACAGAACGGGCCGGTGCTGCGTCCGCTCTGCCCGACGACCGACAGTGCGCGCGAGTTCGGGGCGATCTGCATGACGACGCGGCCTTCGTCGTCCGTCTCGAACGCCCGCGTCTTCCATTCGCCCCAATCGGCGACGACGATCGCGCGCGGCACGGGTGTGCCGCTGCGGTCCATCACGAGCACGTCCAAAGGCTCTCGCGCCTTCGGGAGCGCGGGATCGTCCTTGCCGTTCGCCCAACCCATCAAGGCGGCGAGGTTCACGTCCTTCTTCTCCGCGGGCTTCGCCCCGGTGTCCGCGGCCTCGTCGGCGATCTTCGGAACGGGCGCGCCGGCGCCGTGAAGCTGCGGGCGTTCGTCACCCGCGACGTCGGCGTCCGGCGTGTCGTGAAGCGCCGGCTCGTCGAATGGTCCGGACAACAGCCACACGCCGAGGGCGATGGTGATCGCTACACCGAGGATTGCCGGTCCCTGCCAACGCCGCGCCATGGCCGCAAGATAGCAGCGTCCCCGGGCTGTCGCAGTCGGGTGTAAGCTCGCTCCCAAGGAGGATGACCATGCCGAGCTCTCACCGCGCCCCGTTCGGATCGATCCCGCGACTCTTCGTTGCCGCAGCCGTGGCGGTCCTGGCGCTGCCGTCGCTCAGCGGCGCCGAGAAGTGGAAGATGCCCAAGGAGGCGAAGCCGCTCTACTACAAGATGCAGGGCACGAGGTACGACCGGAAGGGCAACGCGAAGGTCGTCGTCTACGACATCGACATCCAGGCGACCCAAGAGAAGGACGCGCGGGGCCAGCCGATGTACCGCGTTCGAACGTCGCAGGAGCACACGGTGCCCGCGCGCGACATCAAGGGGCCGCAGCTCGCGTTCGGCGCCATGCACCTGGGCCTCGCCCAGATGACCGGCATGCACTTCCTGATGTACCAGGCGTTGCTCGGGCAGCTCGAGCTCGAGGTCGGCGAGAAGATGAGCTATTTCGGCGGCATGCTGGCGAAGGTGACGGCGAAGGAGACCATCGCCGGGCAAGAGGGCTTCGTGGTCAAGATGTACAACACCTCGAAGGAGGAGGAGGAGCTCATCGCGGAGCTCGTCATCCACCCCGCCATCCCGGTGGCGTTGCGGGCGCGCAGCTATCAGAAGGGTCAGATCCAGACCGAGAACCTGATGCTGAAGTACGAGGCGCGCTAACTCCGCGCCGAACGGACGCGAAGACGCAGCAAGAGCGCGTTGCCGTCGGGGTCGGCCCAGTCGGACTGACGAAACGCATGCTGCGCCGACGCCCCGACCGGAGCCACGACCCAGCCGAATCGCCGGAGCACGCGAACGACGTGGCGGGGGTGATAGGACACGCCGGTCGTGCGCGCGATGAGCGCCGACACGGAGGCGAGCGACCACTGGTCGAGGTCGAAGCCCGCGTCTCGCGGCGTTCCTTCGAGCGCGTTGTGGATCCGATCGACGGCACCCGTCATCGTGAGCTTCGGTTTGCGACCCGGCCGCCTCGCCCGGGTCAACGCCTCGGCGCCCCCCGCGCACCAGCGTCGATACCATTCGGTCGCCGTCGAGCGCGAGACGCCGAGGCGTCGCGCGACCTCGGAGCGACGAACGCCCTGTTGAAACAGCATCGCTGCACTGTGGCGGTCGCTCATGGGCTCATCCTACGCCCAACCGAGGGTGTTCAGGCATTCCGCGACCGAATCGACTTGCCCGACGCCTGCGCATCTCGAAGACTCCCTGTACACGTCTTGGCCAGGAGCACGACATGATCGAAGGCGGAAACACGACGATCTACGTAGCGGACATGAGTGTCTCGATCCGCTTCTACACGGAACAGCTGGGTTTGAAGCTGCACTTGCGCGCCGGCAACGACTGGGCGGAGATCGATGCCGGTCCCGGTCTCATGATCGGGCTGCATCCGAAGACGCCGCACGCGCCCGAGCCGGGCACGCGCGGATCGATCTCCATCGGCCTCAACGTGAACGAGCGACTCGAAGACGTGATGACGAAGCTCGGCGAGCGCGGCGTCACGTTCGACGGCCCGATCTCGGAGGACGAGCACGTCCGCTTGGCGTCGTTCAGCGACCCGGACGGCAACTCGCTCTACTTGGCGCAGGTGCTGCACGCCGGCGCGCACGGATCGATGGCGTAGGTCAGCCCGCGCGGCGGTTGATCGCGCCCCGATACAGCAACAGCATGCCGGCGGCCATCACCAGAACGAAGACAGCGGCGTTCGGACTGCGTGCCAGCCCCTCCAGCGTGCTTCGAAGCACGGCGGTCGGGTGCCGGAGCGCATCCCAGCTGTTCCAGCGCAGCACGCGTCCCATCCACACGCCGATGGCCGCGAGGAACACGACCGTCGTAACGAAGCTCCAACCCCAGCGTGCCCCGAGCCGACGCCGCACGATGCGGTGCATGTCGTAGAGCGAGTACAGCCCCAGACTCATGGCGAGCGCAGCGAACGCGGCGATCATCAGCGCGCCCGGCACCATCAGCAGCGCCGGGATGCGCGGAACGTGGACGAGGTCCGTGACGATGTACGGCGCGTTGGGGAAGAAGAGCAGCCAGAGCGCCGTCGGGAGCACGAGCAGGCCCGTGCCGTGGCGTGTCCCGCGCGCCATGCGGACGATGCCCCGGCTCATGACGTACGGAACCCAGGCCAGGAACAGGTTCCAGACGAGCACCAACGCGACGAGGCGGCCCGTCACCACCGCGCCGAAGAACGTCGCAGCGCACAGGCCGGCGGTCCACAGCAACAGCCGCCGGGTCCGAATCGAGACGGGGTCGCGAAGCAGGTCGGTCATGAGGGGTGCGGTCTCCGGGGCGGCGGATCGTACCCTCGATTGCGCGCCGCGTTGCTGCTGCGCGAGACGAGAGCCCGGTCGCCCCTCGAACAAGGTGGCTGGGAATCCGGCGAGCGCTCCTTCGGCTCTTCGCTCTCGACTCGTGAGCGGGATTCGAGTGCGCGGGGTTATTCCTGGTAGAGATGCCGATCGTTCCCTCCACGACGGAAGAGCTTCAGCGCGTGTCCGCCGCGGTGCGCGGCCTCTTGCGAGGGCTGGTCAACGAAGACGCGGCCGACGACGCCCTTCAGGAGACGTGGGTTCGCGCGCTGCAGACGCCGCCGAAGCGCGAGCGCAACGTGCGCGGCTGGATCCACGTCGTCGCGCGCAACCTTGCGCTCAAGCAGCGGCGCTCCGAGCGGCGCCGTGCGCGGCGCGAGCACCTGGTTGCCCGCCGCGAAGCGTCCGCGACGGACGTCGATGCCCGGACGCGGCTCGTGCTGTGTCGGCGCGTCATCGACGCGGTCAACACGTTGGACGAGCCGCTTCGGGACGTCGTCGTCGCGCGCTACTTCGAGGGTCTGAGTGCGCGCCGTATCGCGGAGGGGCGCGGGACGTCCCGTGCGACCGTCGATCGCCGATTGGCGCACGCCCGGCGCGAGCTGCGTGAACGGCTGGCGAAACGCGACGGCGACGGCGCATGGTCGTGGAGTCCGGCGCTGCTGGTCCTCGCGGCGGATGCAGGCATCTCGCGCACGGCCACGGCAGCGAGCATTGGGAGCGTCATCGTCATGTCGAAGTCGATCGTCATCGCGGTCGTGTCGGCGGCCGTCGGGTTCACCGCGGGATGGGTCGCGCAGTCGGAACACGGCAGCGACGAGCCGGTGACGGTCGCGGCGTCCCACACCGAGACCGACGTGCTCGAAGCGTCGCCGGGCCTGACCGGCCAAGCGGCGACCGAACGAGCGGAGCCACCCCGGCCGAACCCGCCTGGCGGCGACGACGCCTCCTTCGATGCCGAGGCGTGGCTCGAGCGGATCAACCGGGGCAAGACGGCGGCTGAGCGCGTGAAGGTCATGCGCGAGCTCTGGGGGCGTCGATCCCCAAGGAAGGGATCGAGATCGTCCGATCCGTATGGAGCCGCATCGCGCCGCCGATCGCGCGACGGGAGATGCTCGCGCAGTTCTGTCACGCCGGCCGTCTACACGTGCACAAGCACGTTGCCGGTTTCCTGGTGCTCGGCGCGCAAGACGAGGACGCGCAGGTGCAAGGGGAAGCGTTCGGGATCCTCACTGTCTACGCGGGCCCCGAGATCGCGGAGGACCACGAGCACTTCGAGGCTTGGCGGGACCAGTTCGCGGACGCGACACTCGAAGAGCTGCTTCGGGCCGGCGTCGCTGCGTTTCTGGAGAAGATGAAGACGCGCACCGGAGAGGATCGGGTCAAGCTCCTGCGCAACCAGCGAGCGCTGAACATCGAGCGCGGTCGGCGACAGGGCATCGACGTGATCGAGATGCTCCGGGACGGCGGCGCCTTCGAGATCGCCCACGAGTGGTGGATCGACCCCGAGGAGAGCGCGGACATGCGCGTCGCAGCGCTGCAGTTCGTGACGTTGTTGAAGCCCGACATCGAGTACCTCGTGGCGCACGTCGTACCGGCGATCAACGCGGAGGAGCGGCTGCCCGGAGAGCTGTTCCACACTGCCGCCCATACCCTCGGCACCGTGAAGCACGACGCCACGCTCGACGCCTTGCTGAGCGCAATCGAGAACACGCCGTACAAGCGACGCTGGTGGCCGCTGGCGACTGCGGTCGCCGCGATCGGGAACGCGCGCGCCGTTCCGTTCCTCATCGGTGTCGTCGAGGCGGACAATACGTATGACAGCGTCTACGGCATCGGCTACTTCGGGCTGGGTCGCATCACCGGCGTCAGTTACGACGAGAAGCACGACGGTGCCTGGTGGCGTTCCTGGTGGGAGAAGAACGCGCAGCGCTACCCGCCCGACGTCGCGAAGTTGGGCATCCCGAGCGTACATCTTCGAGCGAAGTAGACGTCAGCACGCTCGTTGAATGTCGCGGATGATCTTCATGTGGTGGTCGTGATGCACCTCGATGAAGCGCAACCACTGGCACGCGGTCATGTGTCCGAACGCGAAGTGCGCCACGGTGCCGGCCGCCTCGCGAAGCGCCGCCGCGTCGTACGCTTCGCAGCGCTCCTTCTCGATCGCGAGTCCGGCCGCGATCGCGCCGGGATCGGCACCTCTCGGTCTCGCGACCTCGGGAGCCCGGCCCTTGCCGCGCGGGATCCAGCCCGAGAGCAGCATCATTCGGCCGATCTTGCTCGGCTTCTTCTTCGCATCGTCGGCATGGCCGCCGGCCAGGATCCGATCGACGGCGTCGAGGATGGGGCGGTCGGCCAACGCCAGGTGCTCGAGCTGTTCCCCGATCGACCACGCCGACACGCTCTCGTCACGAAGGGTCGGTGCGTCGGGATCCCGGGCGAGGTCGATCAGCGCGTCGTACTGCACGCGCACCCGTTCGAGGGTCCGCGCGATTCGCTTCGTCGCGGTCATCTCAGCGCTCCGCGTGCAGCCGCTTCAAGAGCTGAATCTGGCCCGTGTGATAGAGGTCGTGCGCAGCGACGCCGAGGATCAGTCCCGCGGCGGTCGGGCCCGCCTTGCCGAAGCGCTCGTCGAGCCGCGTGACCGGAAACGCCTCCACCGACGTGCGCAACATCGCGTGCTCGTCGGTGAGCAACCGGATGTCGCGCTTGAGGTCCGTCGCGGTCCCGCCCTTGGGCGGCGAGGGAAAGTTGCTGGGGGAACGCGGAAACTCCGGCTCGTCGCTGCCGGCCAACCGGCGGCGCGCGATGTACTTCCAGTACGCGGCGTGCAGCAGCAGCTGCCAGATGCTGTTGCGCTCCGGACCCGGCTGCCAGCACGCGACCTCGGGCTTCAGCCCTCGCAGCGAACCCTTGAGCGTCGTGCCGTGCCAGGCCGAGCGGTCGAACGCCCAGTCGAGGTTCGCCAGGAGCACGTCTTTGGTCGTGACCGCCGCCATGCGCCGGACCATACAAGCAGGACCGGCGTCGATTTCGCGGAATGTTGAATCAACCGGGACGCCGGCACCGATGGGTATGTGGTCGCGGAATAGGATGGTGCCCATGAAACCGGGTCGTTCGGCGTCGATGGACGAGCTGCTGGCGAATCGCCGTTGGGTTCGAACGCTTGCCCACCGAATGGCCACGGATCCGCACACCGCGGACGACCTGGCGCAGGAAACCTGGCTGGCCGCGCTGCAGAAGCCCCCGCCCGATCGCCGCAATCCGAGAGGCTGGCTGCAGCGCGTGCTGCGGCGGCGCGCCGTCGACAACACGCGGTCCACATTGAGCCGCCGGCGTCGCGAAGCGCGCGTCGCGCGTCCCGACGAGGCGCCGGCGGACGATGTCGTCGAGCGCGCCGAGCTCCAGACGATCGTGACGCGCACGGTGCTCACGCTCGAGGAGCCCTATCGCACCACGGTGTTGCTGCGGTTCTTCGACGAGTACTCGATCGACGAGATCGCGCGGCTGATGAACGTGCCGGCTGCCACGGTGCGAACACGCCTGCGTCGCGCCGTCGAACAGCTGCGCGCTCGTCTCGATCGTCGCCTCGGAGATCGCGCGCTGCTCATCGCACCGCTCTCGTTCCACGACCTCGGATGGCTGTCGCCGGTGGCCCGCGCCGCCGGCTGGTTGCAGGGAGTGTGGATGATGACGAAAGCGAACTTCGCGTGGGCGGGCCTCGTTGCCGTGCTGATCGGCTCCGGCGCCGTCTGGTGGGCGCTGGAGGCGACGAACGACGCGCGACCGGGCGCCTACGACGGCGGCGTGGACGGGGCGCCGGACGTCGCGAGCCTGCCGGCCGGCCTGGAGGGTTCGAGCCGCGCGAAGGCGCCCGGCGATGCGCCGAGCGCGAACGCGACACGGGTGGCCGGGCCCGTCGAGCCGCCGCCGCCGATCGTGGGACGGCGCGCGGTCGTACAGGGCCGGGTTCTGAACGAACGCGACCGGCTCGTGCGCGAGGGCACGGTGTCCCTGCGAACGAGCGAGACCGGTTGGCACCTCGTTCCCATTTCGAGCGAAGGTGTCTTCTGCTTCTATCCCTCGAGTAACGGTGAGCTGCGCATGCCGAAGCGCGGTGAGCCGTATCTGAGCGTGTGCACGCCCGGGTACGCGACCCACGAGTTCCGCGTCGACGGCGAGGACGGCGGGCGGTTGCCGGGCAACTGGACCACGAGTACCGATCTCGAGCTGCGTGTGACGCGCCGCGCGCCCCGGGTGTTGCACTTCGAGTGGGACACCGGAGAGCCGGTGGATGGCGTCTTCGTCGACTACTTCGGCGAGACGCGAGCTCTCCCGCGCACCAACCGCGCGGGCCGGGTCGTCCTGCCCTCCGGCGCCGGCTCCAAGATCGGGCTTTGCTGGAGCGAGAACGAACGGAAGCGGCCGTTCTGGCGCACGGTCGCGATCGAGGACCGCATTCGCGTGCCGTCCGACGTGACCACCCGGTACGACGGACAGCTGGTCGGTCCGGACGGAATGCCGCGCGGGCAGGTCTACGTGAGGGCCGGGCATCGCGGCGCGTGGACCGACGCGCGCGGCGCGTTCACGCTACGCGGCGCCGGGACCGATCGTCCCGCGCTCGTCGGCATGGGACCGGGATGGACCGAGGCGCCGCTGCATCTCGACGGTCGCTCGATGGACGGCACGGATCGTTGGGTCATGCGCGAGCTGCCCGAGCCGAATGTGCGCCTGCGCTTGCCCGATCTGCCGGAAACGCTGAGCGACCTCACGTTTCTGGGTGTGATGGACGGCGCGCCGATCGAGCTGACGCGCGCGCGCCCCTCCGTTTCCCTACAGCTGCTTCGGACCGTCCACATGTTCGACGCGTCGGGTGGCGCGAGGCGTACCGTTCCGGCCTCGCACTACCTCAGCGGCACCTGGACGACCGGCGCGGGCCGCACGCACGACATCCACTGGCGGTTCGAGCTTCCGGAGGGCGACGGCGTTCACGAGCTCGTCGTACCGCTTCGGACCGTCGACGGAGCGGCGTGGGACGGGGTGTTGCTCGACCTGGCGATCCGCTACGTAGACGGCACGGCACCGCAGAGCGTTCAAGTCGAATTCGCCGAGCGCGAGGTGCTGCCCGGTCAGCCGCAGGTACAGCTGCTTCAGACCGATGTCGACTGGCGCGTCTATCGAAGCGAGCGCACGTTTCTCGGCAAGGTGCGGGCCGACGAGAAGGGGCGCTTCCGGCTTTGGATGCCCAAGACCGAAAAGACGTTCTGCCTGTGGGTCTCCGCGCCGTTGATGCAGGGCGTCTTCGGTCTGTACGAGCTGGGCGCCGAGCAACGGCGTCTCGACGTGACGATCCAGTTCGACGCATTCCGCCACGTCGTCGGACGCCTGTACGAGCCGAACGGACACGCCGTGCCGCACCCGAAGCTGTCCGCGGCGTACGTCCCGGACGACGGAAGCGAAGTGAAACCGGCGTGGAGCGTCGTATCGAACGCGGACGGAGCGTTCCTGTTGCCGTCGGCGGGGAAGGCGTTGCGACTGTTCTACGTCGAAGAGCGGCTCGACGACGGCGGGGTCATGACGCGCTACCACCGGCCGCTCCCGGTCGAGCTGCCTCCTACGATGTCCAAGAGGGTCGTCCACCACGTCGTCGTTCCGTGGCTGCGCCGGAAGGACTGAGCGGGCTCATCGATCCCGCGCCAGTGCCCGTAGCGGCGTTCGGCCGATGAACCGCGAACGCTGAAGGAACCGTGTCTCGATGCGCGCGCGGATCCGCCGGCGTTCCTCCGCGTCGGAGGCATCGGCCAGCGCAACTCCGAATCGCCAGGCTTCGTTGCGCATGGCGATCAGCCAGCGGCAGAAGACGCTCTCGTCGTAGTCGATGGCCAAGGCGTCCATCAGCGCGAAGGCGCGGTCGTGGCGCCGACCCAGATAGCGCTGCACGGGGTCGATCGTCTCGCACAGGATCGTCTCGATGCACTGGAAGTCCCGGCGTTGCCGGTCGCGTGCGGCGCGGTCGTCGAGGTCGGCGACGACGTATGCCAAGTCGCGGACGTGCGCCACGATCCCGAGCAACACGACCTCGTGGCCGGCGGCCTTTCGCGTGCCGGCATCGTTCGCGCGCCGCCAGACGACCGGGACGTCGCTTCGACGCCCGTCTTCGTACGCCTCGTGCGCGACCCGGTGGTAGCTCGCGATGCGCACCACCGCGTTCGACACGTAGTCGTCGTCCTCGTAGTAGCCCGTGCCGATGCGGCGTTGGATCGCGCGGGTCGTCATCCAGTACGTGCCCACGAACGCGGCGCGCCGGTCGCGGCGTGCCTCGAGCGCCTGCTCGAGAAGGCGAAGGCCGCGAACGACGTCCTCGGGGCGTTCGTACGAGTCCTCCGAGCGGCTCGCCATCGCGGCGTCGGCGGCCCGAGCACTTCCGGTGGAGAGGCTGGACGTCGTGCATGCACCGAGGAGCAGCGCGAAGGGGAGGCAGGGCAGGAGGCGCGCGTAGCGGAACATCCGGATGGGGATTGCCGAATCCGGGGCGGACCGGCCAGCAAGGAGGCCGTGAAGGCGCCGCGCGCCGCATAGCGCGGTACGCGATCCCCTCGGTGCGGTGCATCGACGTGTATGCACCCCCGGCGGGGCCCGCAGTTCGGCCTCGGCGCCGTCCGGCTCCGTCGACGCGCATACCGGTGTATGCGCCGCGCGGTGGCGCGCCCGTAGGGCGTGGAAGCACTGTCGCAAGTGGCGTCCATGAAACGACTTAAGAGGGCCTGATTTCGGTGCGTCGGGCGCGAGGTGGCACGCCGTTTCCTATGTGCACGGCGGCTCCAAGTGCACGGAGGGCTGCCCGTGAACATCGCAAGACGCGCATCGCTGATCTGCCTCGCGGCAATCATCGCGATCCTGTGGTGTCCGAAGGCCTTCGCCGAAGACCCTGTGACGGACTTCAAACAGAACTGTTCGAGCTGTCACACGATCGGTGGCGGACGCCTCACCGGACCCGATCTCAAGCACGTCGAGAAGCGCAAGGACCGCGACTGGCTCATCAAGTTCATCGTCGATCCCACCGGCGTCCTCGACAGCGGCGACCCCTACGCGCTGAAGCTCCTCGACGAGGCGCGCGGCGCCCGCATGAACCCGATCGCCGGCATGTCGCGCAAGCGCGCCGAGCAGCTGCTCGACCTCGTGGCCGTCGAGAGCGAGCTCGAGAAGTCGCAGTTCGCGGGCGTCCAGATCAGCATGCGGCCCTTCACGAATGCGGACGTACTGCTCGGCCGCGAGCTCTTCACGGGTGAGCAGCAGCTCGCCAACGGCGGCGCCGCCTGCATCGCCTGCCACGACATCGGCGGGCTGAAGGCGTTCGGCGGCGGTCGCCTCTCGGACAAGGACCTCACCAAGGTCTTCGAACGCTATGAAGACCGCCGCAAGCTCGGCACCTGGCTCAGCGCGCCCGCGACGCCGACGATGCAGCCGACCTTCCGCGAGCACCCCATGACCGAGGACGAGATCCTCGGGCTGGTCGCGTACTTCGAACACACCGCGAAGCACGAGCAAGAGGAGTCGAGCAACGCTCCGCTCATCTTCGCGCTGATGGGCCTGCTCGGCGCCGCCATCGTGCTGGGCGCCTTCAACCGCATCTGGGCATTCCGCTTCCGCGGAGTCCGCAAGCCGCTGATCAAGCGCGCTTCTTGGGAGGGACGCGCCTCGGCGGCCGCTGCGCCCAAGGAAGGAACGACGGTATGAGCACCAACGGCAAGAACCTCCCGTGGATCCAGGACGTCGTCGGCGCCAAGCGACGCGGCTGGGAAGAGTTCTATCGCAACCGCTGGCAGCACGACAAGGTGGTGCGCTCCACGCACGGCGTCAACTGCACCGGCGGCTGCACGTGGATGATCCACGTCAAGGACGGCATCGTCACGTGGGAGATGCAGGGGCTCGACTACCCCAAGCTCAACGCGGACATCCCGCCGTACGAACCGCGCGGCTGCCAGCGCGGCATCTCGTTCTCCTGGTACCTCTACAGCCCGCTGCGCGTGAAGTATCCGTACATCCGCGGCGCGCTGCTCGACACATGGAAAACAGCCAAGGCGATGCACCGCGATCCGGTGGACGCCTGGGCTTGGATGGTTGCGGATCCGGACCGTCGTCGCCGTTGGCAGCTTGCGCGGGGCAAAGGGGGCTTTCGCCGGACGTCATGGGACACGGTGCTCGAGATCATGGCGGCATCAAACGTGCATACGATCAAGGCGCACGGTCCGGACCGCATCGCAGGCTTCTCGCCGATTCCCGCCATGTCGATGCTCAGCTACGCGTCCGGCGCGCGCATGCTCCAGCTGATGGGCGGCGTCTCCCTGTCGTTCTACGACTGGTACTGCGACCTGCCCAACGCGTCGCCCGAGACCTGGGGCGAGCAGACCGACGTCAACGAGAGCGCGGACTGGTACAACGCGAAGCTGTTGGCCGTCATGGGGTCGAACCTCAACATGACGCGCACGCCCGACTGCCACTTTGCGGCCGAGGCTCGGCACAACGGCACGAAGATGTACGTCTTCTCGCCGGACTTCAACCAGGTCGCCAAGTACGCCGACACGTGGGTCAACGTGAACGCGGGCCAGGACGGCGCATGGTGGATGGCCGTGAACCACGTGCTCCTCAAGGAGTTCCACCACGACCGCCAGGTTCCGTACTTCGTCGACTACAGCAAGCGCTACACGGACTCGCCGTTCCTGGTCGAGCTCAAGGAGAAGGACGGCGTCTGGCGTCCGGACCAGATGCTGCGCGCCGGCCGTACGGAGCGCTACGGGAAGAGCGAGAACGGCGACTGGAAGTTCCTCATCTGGGACGAGCTGTCCAGGGACGCGCGCATGCCCGGCGGTTCGTCCGGACACCGCTGGGGCGAGGAGAACGGCAGCTGGAACCTGCTCTTCAAGGACCCGGAGAGCGGCGAGGACATCGACCCGGCGCTGACGCTGCTCGGCCAGGAAGACGAGCAGATGTCGGTGGAGCTGGACGACTTCGCCGACGCGCGTCCGCTCCTGCGCGGCGTGCCCGTCAAGCACATCACGCTGGCAGACGGGTCGACCGTGAAGGTCGCGACCGTCTACGACCTCATGATGGCTCAGTACGGCGTACCGCGCGGGCTCGAGGGCGACTACCCCACCAGCTACGACGACGAGAACGCGCCGTACTCCCCGGCGTGGTCCGAGAAGTACACCGGCATCGGCCGCAAGGACCTCATCCAGTTCGCGCGCGAGTGGGGGAGCACCGCCGAGCACACCGGCGGCAAGTGCACCATCATCATCGGCGCGGGCATCAACCACTGGTACCACGCCAATCTCATGTACCGCGCGGGCATCCACGCGCTGCTCTTCTGCGGATGCGTCGGGACGAACGGCGGCGGCTTGGCCCACTACGTCGGCCAGGAGAAGCTCGCGCCCGGCGAGTCGTGGGGCTCGATCGCGTTCGGCAAGGACTGGTATCCGGCCGTGCGGCTTCAGAACGCACCGTCATGGCACTACGTGAACACCGACCAGTGGCGCTACGAGAAGGAGTTCACCGACTACCACACCGTGCCGCAGGTGCAGCCCGAGAACAGTCTCGCGAAGGGCCACACGATCGACGCGCAGGTGCGCGCCGTGCGCAACGGCTGGCTGCCCTTCTACCCGCAGTTCGAGAAGAACCCCATCGACCTCGTCAAGGAGGCCGAAGAGGCGGGCGCGAAAGACGAGAAGGGCGTCGTCAAGCACGTCATCGAGCAGCTCAAGAACCGCGACATGAAGTTCTCCGTCGAGGATCCGGACGCGCCCGAGAACTGGCCCCGCGTCTGGTACATCTGGCGCGGCAACGCGCTCATGTCGTCCAGCAAAGGACACGAGTACTTCCTCAAGCACTACCTCGGAACGCACCACAACGACATCGCGACGCCGATCGCCGAGGACTCCATCAAGGAGGTCGCGTGGCACAAGATCGCGCCGCAGGGGAAGATGGACCTCGTCGTCGACCTGAACTTCCGCATGGACACGTCGGCGCTCTACTCCGACATCGTCCTGCCGGCGGCCACCTGGTACGAGAAGGCCGATCTCAACTCGACGGACATGCACTCGTTCATTCACCCGCTGGCGCCCGCGGTGCCGCCGTGCTGGGAGTCGAAGAGCGACTGGGACATCTTCAAGGCGATCGCGAAGCGGTTCTCTGAGCTCGCCGAGCGCCACTTCCCCGAGCCCGTGAAGGACATCGTCGCGGCGCCGCTCGCGCATGACACGCCGGCCGAGATCGCGCAGACCGACATGAAGGAGTGGATCGACGGCGAGGTCGATGCGATTCCCGGCAAGACCATGCCCGGCCTCAAGGTCGTCACGCGCGACTACAAGAACCTCTACAACCAGTACATCTCGCTCGGTCCGAACGTGCGCTCCGGTGGCCTCGGGGCCCACGGCACGCACTACATGTGCGAGGACTTCTACGACGAGATGGTCGCGACCTGGCCGGTCGAGCACTGGGGCGGCAGCACCTATCCGTCCATCAAGGACGCGAAGCAGGCCTGCAACGCCGTACTCAACCTCGCGACGGTGACCAACGGCGAGCTGGCCTTCCGCTCGTACAAGAACCTCGAGA
Source organism: Planctomycetota bacterium (assembly GCA_965223505.1). Lineage (GTDB taxonomy): Bacteria > Planctomycetota > PLA2 > PLA2 > JAEUHO01 > CBDCWP01. Next base: position 126,159 of record CBDCWP010000038.1, on the reverse strand, counting down.
AGAAGACGGGGATTCCGCTCACGCACCTGGCCGAGGACACGCGTGCGGTGCGGTGCGACTTCGAGACCATCCAGGCGCGCCCCCAGCGCTTCATCAACAGCCCGATGTGGTCGGGGCTCATCAACGACGGCCGGCCCTACGCGCCGTTCACCTTCCAGAAGGACACGCTGGTTCCGTTCCGCACCTTGACCGGACGCCAGCATCTGTATCTGGATCATCCGGGCTACATCCAGTTCGGCGAGCACCTACCGACGTACAAGCCGAAGCCGCTCCCGACGGAGTACGCGGACCTGCGCGTGAGTGAGGAGGTCGGCCCTACGCTGATGCTCAACTACCTCACGCCGCACGGCAAGTGGCACATCCACTCCACGTACGGCGACAACGAGCGCATGACGACGCTGTCCCGCGGCTGCGAGCCGTTCTGGATGAACGACAAGGACGCCGAGCACCTCGGCATCGACGACAACGACTGGGTCGAGGTCCACAACGACCACGGCGTCGTCGTCACGCGTTCCGCGGTCTCCGCGCGCATTCCGCGCGGCATCTGCATCATCTACCACTCGCCGGAACGCACCTACGGCGTTCCGCGCTCCCCGCTGCGCAAGAACCGGCGCGCCGGTGGGCACAACAGTCTGACGCGTACGCGTCTGAAGCCGAACTTGATGGTCGGCGGCTACGGGCAGTTCACATTCCACTTCAACTACTGGGGCCCCACCGGGTGCAACCGCGACACGCACGTCTACGTGCGCAAGCTGCCCCGGCTCATGTGGTGAGAGAGAGAGGAATAGGGCACATGGACGTTCGCTCTCAAGTTTCGATGGTCTTCCACCTGGACAAGTGCATCGGGTGCCACACCTGCAGCATCGCTTGCAAGAACGTGTGGACCGACCGCAAAGGCACGGAGTACATGTGGTGGAACAACGTCGAGACGAAGCCGGGCACCGGTTTCCCGACGAAGTGGGAAGATCAGAACGAGTATCGCGGCGGCTGGGAGCTCAAGAACGGCGAGCTGCGGCTGAAGTCGACCGGCCGCGGCCGCATCGTTCCGAACATCTTCCACAACCCGTCCATGCCCAGCATGGACGACTACTACGAGCCGTGGACGTACAAGTACGAGGATCTGTTCGACGCGCCCGAGAGCGACGACCAGCCCACGGCGCGGCCGATCTCCAAGGTCACCGGCGACTTCATCGACATCGAGGCCGGGCCCAACTGGGACGACGACCTGGGCGGCTCGCCGGTCTACGCCGAGAACGACCCCAACCTCGACGCGCTGACGCCCGAAGAGCGCGATCAGATGTTCGCGATCGAACGACTCGTATTCTTCTACTTCCCTCGGATCTGCAACCACTGCCTGAACCCGTCGTGCGTGGCGTCCTGTCCGTCCGGCGCGCTCTACAAGCGCGGTGAGGACGGCATCGTCCTGATCGACCAGAAGGTCTGCCGCGGTTGGCGCTCCTGCGTCGCCGCGTGCCCCTACAAGAAGACCTACTTCAACTGGCAGACCGGCAAGTCCGAGAAGTGCATCCTGTGCTTCCCGCGGCTCGAGACCGGCCAGGCGCCCGCCTGCTTCCACTCCTGCGTGGGCCGCATCCGCTATCTGGGCGTCATGCTCTACGACGCCGAGAAGATCGAGCAGGTCGCCAAGCTGCCGCCCGAGGAGATGGTCGAGGCGCAGCGCGACATGATCCTGGATCCGAACGACCCCAACGTGATCCGCGAGGCGCGCGAGAACGGCATCCACGACAGCGTGATCGAGTCGGCGCAGCGCTCGCCGGTGTTCGACTTCGTCAAGAAGTGGAAGATCGCGCTCCCGCCGCACGTCGAGTTCCGCACGCTGCCGATGCTCTTCTACGTACCGCCGCTGCTGCCGGTCATGTCGAAGCAGGACGGCGACACTGTCGAGAGCATCAGCGACGCGTTCTTCCACGACATCGAGAAGGCGCGCGCGCCGATGGGCTTCCTGGCGAACCTCCTGGGGGGCGGCAACACCGGCCAGGTCACCTACGCGCTCCGCAAGCAGATGGCGGTCCGGCTCTACCGCCGCGCCAAGACCGTCGGCGACGTCGACCAAGAGGTCGTCGATCGCGTGCTGCACGACGCCGACACGACCGCGGAAGAGGCCGAGGCGATCTACCGCATGACGGCGCTCTGCACCTTCGACGACCGCTTCGTGATCCCGCCCATGCACCGCGAGGAAGCGATCGAGATGATGCGCGACCCGCAGGAGCACAAGCAGCAGGCCGGCTTCGGGTTCCTGAGCGGCCCGGCGAGGGGGCTGTGATGAAGCGCGACGTTCTCGACGCGGTGGCGGAGATCCTGCGCTATCCGGACGCCGATCGCACGTGCGGCTTGATCCGAGCATGCGACCTGATCGCTCGCGACGACGAGTTCCCCGGCGAGGGCGCGTTGGCGCTGAGCGTGTTCCTGAACGACAGCACGCCGGAAGATGCCGAAGAGCACTACACGCGTACGTTCGACATCAATCCGGTCTGCTCGCTCGAGATGGGCTGGCACCTGTACGGCGAGGACTACGCGCGCGGCGCGATGTTGGTCGAGATGCGCCAGCTCCTGCGAGCGCTCGGTGTCGAGGAAGGCACGGAACTGCCCGACCACCTCACCGCCGGCCTGCGCGTCCTCGGACGCCTGCCGGAAGGCAAGGCGGGCCTCTTCAGCACGACCTACGTCCAGCCGGCGCTCTTCAAGATGAACGCCGGTTTCGATGACAAGGACAGTCCGTACCGGCAGGTGCTGCGCGACCTGCTTACGGCGCTCGAAGCGGAATACGGCGAGACGCAGGTCGAAGCCGTCGACGTTCCCGCGACGCAGGCGGAGCCCTACGAGTGCGGCTCCTCGTGCGCGCTGCCGCCCCAGTACCCGCCCAAGGCGTACACGGACGGCGTGGAGGTGGACCATGCCCGGAAGCTCTGAATTCGGTTACCTCGACACCCTGCTCTACGCGGTGTTCCCGTACGTCGCGATGATCCTGTTCTTCGTGGTGACGATCCAGCGGTACCGCCAACGGGCGTTCACGTACTCGAGCCTCTCGTCCCAGTTCCTGGAGAACGACCGCCACTTCTGGGCGCTCGTCCCGTTTCACTACGGCCTGCTGTTCGTGCTGCTCGGACACGTCGTCGCGTTCCTGATTCCGCGTTCCATCCTCTGGTGGAACGGCGACCCGCTGCGCTTGATCATCCTCGAGGTGACAGCGCTGATCGCGGCCGTCCTGACCGTCATCGGCATGGTGAACATCATCATTCGGCGCATGCGCTCGTCGCGCGCGCGCATCGTGACCAGCCCCGCCGACTGGATCCTGTACCTCATGCTTCTCGGGCAGATCGGAACGGGCATCGCGATCGCCGTCACCTACAACTGGGGATCGTCCTGGTTCGCGTCGACCCTGTCGCCCTATCTCTGGTCGCTGGTCAAGCTCAACCCCGACATCTCCTACGTGACGCCGATGCCGGCGCTCGTGAAGTGGCACATCGTCGGCAACTTCGTGCTCATCGCCTTCTTCCCGTTCACGCGGCTCGTGCACGTGCTGGTCATCCCGAACATGTACCTCTGGCGCAAGACGCAGGTCGTGCGCTGGAACTACGAGCGTCGAACGCAGCGCGTGCTGCCGACGGCCCCGAACAGCGAGGGCGCCGATGAGTAGACAGCTCGAGCGCTGGGACGTCGAGGACGAGCAGTTCTGGGAAGGCGAAGGCAAGAAGATCGCCAACCGGAACCTGTGGATCTCGATTCCCAACCTGCTTTGCGGGTTCGCGGTCTGGCTGTACTGGGGAATGGTCGCGAAGTTCATCCAGAAGGTGCACTTCGCCGACAAGAGCCTGTTCGACTTCACGTTCATGAACGACGGGCAGTCGTACGACGGCGACGGCTACCGCGCGCTCATGTTCACGCTGCCCGCCGTCGCCGGCCTGGCCGGGGCGACGTTGCGAATCCCCAACTCGTTCATGATCGCGATCTGCGGCGGGCGCAACGTCAAGTTCATGACGACCGCGTTGCTGTTGATCCCGGCGGTCGGCGCGGGCGTCGCGCTGCAGGATCCGAACGTCTCGTTCCTGACGCTCGTCGTGCTCGCCGCGCTCTCCGGCGTCGGCGGCGGCGCGTTCGCGTCCTCCATGTCGAACATCAGCTTCTTCTTCCCGAAGCGCATGCAGGGGCTCTCGCTCGGGCTGAACGCCGGCCTCGGCAATCTCGGCGTGAGCGTGATGCAGTTCCTGCTGCCGTGGATCATCACGTTCGGGGCGTTCGGCGGCCTGGGCGGCGCCCCGTACACCTGGACGACCACGCCCGAGGGAACGACCGAAGTCGTTCATCATGAGCTGTGGATTCAGAACGCGGGACTCGTCTGGGTGCCGATCCTGGCGTTCTTCGGCGTGCTGGCCTTCTTCGGCATGAACAACCTGCCGCAGCACAAGTACGGCTCGACGTCCGCCGCGATCGGCAAGTACCTGTGGCTGACGACGCTCGGCTACGTCGGCGCCACCGTCGGAGTCGTGCTGCTGATCACGCCGTGGGGCGGTTTCCCGGTCCTGCTCAAGATCTTCATGATCCTCGTCGTCTGCGTCTGCGTCACGTTGCTCTCGATGCGCTATCTGACGCAGAAGGCGACACAGGAGAACCTGCGCGGGCAGTTCGCGATCTTCCGCAACAAGCACAACTGGGTCATGACGTGGCTCTACACGATGACCTTCGGGTCGTTCATCGGCTACGCCAACGCCTTCCCCAAGCTGATCGACGACGTCTTCGGCTTCATTCGAGTGGGTGAGGACGGCAGCGTGCTCGCCGAGGCGGTCGGCAACCCGGCCGCGCCGAAGACCGCTCTGTACATCTGGATCGGCGCGGGCGTCGGCGCGCTGATTCGCCCCTTGGGCGGTTGGCTCTCCGACAAGTGGGGCGGCGCGAAGGTCACGCAGTGGGACACGGTCATCATGATCGGCGCCACCATCGGCGCCGGGTATTTCGTCTCGCAGGCGAACGCTTCTCACACCCCGGAGGAGTACTTCGTTCCGTTCCTGCTTCTGTTCATCTTGCTCTTCGCGACGACGGGTGTCGGGAACGGATCCACGTTCCGGATGATCCCGATCATCTTCCCGAAGGATCAAGCCGGCCCCGTCCTGGGTTGGACGTCGGCCGTCGCGGCGTACGGCGCCTTCTTGATTCCGAAGATCTTCGCGACGCAGATCAAGGCCGGCACGCCTGAGTACGCCTTGTACGGCTTCGCCGTCTACTACCTCTCGTGCCTGGTCGTCAACTGGTGGTTCTACGCGAGGAAGAACGCAGAGATTCCCTGCTAACGGGGAAACCAACATGCCGAGACACACGCGCATCACGTTCCTGGTCGTCGCCGTCGCGGTCGTCTACTTGACACTGTGGCCGCGTCTCGCCGAGACCCGGTTTCCGGGCAACAACCAGGGCTACAGCCCGCAGCAGCCGATCGACTACTCGCACCGCCTGCACGCAGGTGAGCTCGAGATTCCCTGCCTCTACTGCCACTTCTCGGCGGAGCGGGGACGTCACGCCGCCGTGCCGTCGACCGACATCTGCATGAACTGCCACAAGATCGTGCGGACGTCGTTCGGCGCGATGCGCGCCGAAGAAGAGGACGCAAAGGCGCAGGGACGCCCGGTGCGTCATCTGGTCTCCGAGCAGCTGCGGAGGCTCTACGAGGCGCAGGGCCTGGACGAGAACCTCAATCCGGACGAATCGACGCCGGCCAGCGCCATCAAGTGGAAGCAGGTCCATCGGCTTCCCGACTTCGTCTACTTCAACCACAGCGTGCACGTGAACGCCGATGTCAGCTGCGAGACGTGCCACGGGGAGGTGCGGAACATGGAGCGCATGCACCAGCACGAAACGCTGCGCATGGGCTGGTGTGTGAACTGCCATCGCGACGTCAACGAGAACGGCGTCGCAGGGAAACAGGTGAACGCGTCGCTCGATTGCGCCGCGTGCCACTACTAGGACGCCGACATGTCGGAACACGACACACAAGCCATCCGGCTCGACGAGGAGGGCATCCCGCTGCTCGCGGGTCTCTCGCCGTCCCGTCGCGCGTTCTTGAAGCTCGCCGGATTCTCGTTCGGCGTCGCCGTGCTGCCGGGCTGCTCGCGCGGCGAAGAGCACGACATCGTGCCCTTCCACGACAAGCCGGAAGAGGTGACGCCGGGAACGTCCGCGTACTACGCGACCCAGTGCGGCGCGTGTCCCGCCGCCTGCGGCGTCGTCGCGAAGGTCCGGGACGGCCGGCCGATCAAGATCGAGGGCAACAGCCTGCATCCGTTCGCCGGCGGGAAGGGCAGCACGTGCGCCGTCGGCCAGGCCTCCATTCTGTCGCTCTATGACGGCCAACGGCTGAAGCAACCCCTGGTGAAGGGCAATCCGGGAACGTGGGACGCCGTCGACGGCGCCATCAAGCAGAAGCTCGGCGAGATCAAGCGCGCCGGCAAGCGCGTTCGGTTCCTCAGCGGCACGGTGAACGGCGTGACCGCGCGCGCGACGATCGAGCGTTTCCTCGGCGGGTTCGACGACAGCAAGCACGTCAGCTACGACGCGCTCTCCAGCTCGGCGATGCTCGACGCGTACGAGGCGCTCTACGGCGAGCGCATGCTGCCGCGCTTCCGGCTCGAGAACGCGCGCGTGATCGTGTCCGTCGACGCGGACTTCCTGGGAACTTGGGTCGCACCGGTGGACCACACCCGCGGATGGCAGGCCGCGCGGAACCTCGATGCCGGTGCGACCGCCTTCTGCCACCACGTGCAGTTCGAGTCGCGCGTGTCGTTGACGGGGACGAACGCCGACCGGCGCGTCGTCACGGCGCCGCGCGATCTGCCGCTGGTAGTCTCGGCGCTCGCCGAACGCGTCGCGGGCCGCAAGGGCACGAAGGCGCCGTGGGCGCAGGGCCCGGCGCCGAAGACCGACCCCGCACTGCTCGACGAGGTCGCCGAGCGCCTCGCGACCGCACCCGCAGGCAGCGCGGTCGTCGTCTGCGACGTCGACGACGCGAACACACAGCGCATCGCCGCGTATCTCAACCACCTGTTGGGCGCGGACGACGCGTCGAACAAGCAGCGCGTCATCGATCTCGATCGTCCGTCCCTACAGCGGACCGGCGACGACCGCGCGCTCGCGGCGCTGCGCGACGAGCTGGCGGCCGGCGAGGTCGGCGCACTCTTCATCGCGGGTTGTAACCCGCTCTTCGACCTTCCGGATGCCGAGACGCTGCGCGAGGGCATCGCGCAGGTCGACCTCGTCGTGAGCTTCGCCGAGCGCGTCGATGAGACCGCGTCGGTCGCCCACTACGTCTGCCCCGACCACCATCCGCTGGAGGCCTGGGGCGACGCGGAGCCGGTCAAGGGAACGATCACCGTCAGTCAGCCGACGATCGCGCCGTTGGGTCAGACGCGTGCGGTCGTCGAGAGTCTGGCGAAGTGGAGCGGCGACGATCGCGACGATCGCGCGATCATGCGCGCGGTCTGGAAGACGGCGATCTTCCCGAACGTATTGGAACCGACGTCGTTCGACGTGTTCTGGAACCAGTCGCTGCACGACGGATTCTGCCGGTACCAGGTGGAAGCCTCGTCGCGATCGTTCGACGCGGGCGCGCTCGAATCGCCGGCGGCATGGAAGCCCGACGAGCAGAAGCGTCTCGATCTCGTGCTCTATCCCAAAGTCGCGATGACCGACGGGCGGCACGCGCACAATCCCTGGCTGCAGGAGCTTCCGGACCCCGTCTCGAAGGTCTCCTGGGACAACTACGCTTGCCTTTCGCCGGCGACGGCGAAGCGGCTCGGGGTCGAAGACGGCGACATCGTCAAGCTCGAGGCGGACGGCGCCGTCGCGGTCTCGCTGCCCGCGCTCGTTCAGGTCGGACAGGCCGACGACACGGTCGCCGTCGCGTTGGGATACGGACGCCAGGGCACGGGACGGTTCCACGACGTCGGGCCCGACTGGATCGAAGCGACGCCGACGGTCGAGCCGAACGGAATCGTGGGCGTGAACGCGGCGCCCTTGGCTGGCGCCGCCGTCGTCGCGATCAAGAAGACGGGGCTGACGGCGCGGCTCGCCCGCACGCAGCTCTATCACTCGCTCGACGTTCCGGCGCATCTCGCGCCCGACGGCAAGCAGCGCCGCAACGTCGCGTCGCACACGACGCTGTCGGCCTATCGGGAAGATCCGTCATCGGGTGTACCGCACCCGCATGCGTTCGACGAGCTGTGGGAAGAGGACCACCCGTACAAGGGCAACCACTGGGGGCTGGCGATCGATCTGTCGGCCTGCACCGGCTGCGCCTCGTGCGTCATCGCGTGCCAGGCCGAGAACAACATCCCGGTCGTGGGGAAGGACGAGGTGCGCCGTCAGCGCGAGATGCACTGGCTCCGCATCGACCGCTACTTCCAGGGCGAGGGCGACGAGCTCGAGACGATTCACCAGCCGATGATGTGCCAGCAGTGTGATCACGCGCCCTGCGAGACCGTGTGTCCGGTGCTGGCGACGGTGCACGGCTCGGAAGGCCTCAACCAACAGGTCTACAACCGCTGCGTCGGGACGCGGTATTGCTCGAACAACTGTCCGTACAAGGTCCGCCGCTTCAACTGGTTCGACTATCCGCGCGAGGACCGGCTGCAGAACATGGTGTTGAACCCGGACGTGACCGTCCGGTCGCGCGGCGTGATGGAGAAGTGCACCTTCTGCATCCAGCGCATCCAGGAGGCCAAGGCGACGGCCAAGCGGGAGGGACGCGGCCTGCGCGACGGCGACATCCAGACCGCGTGCATGCAGGCCTGTCCGGCCGACGCGATCGTCTTCGGAAACACCAACGACCCGAAGAGCTCCGTGACCGCGCAGATGAAGTCACCTCGCGCCGCGCAGGCCCTGGGAGAGATCGGTGTGAAACCCTCGGTCGCGTACTTGACGCGTGTCGCGGACAAGCCCGACACGGGCGAAGGAGAGAAGCATGGCTGATGTCCACACTCTCCGGCAGCCTCTCGTCGAAGGCGAGAAGTCCATCAGTGACGTCACGAAGGACATCTGCCGGCCGCTCGAAGGCCGCCCGACGCACCTCTGGTACACGGGGTTCGGCATCGCCGTCACGATGCTCCTGCTGGGCCTGGGCGCCATCGGCTATCAGGTCGTCACCGGCATCGGAACGTGGGGACTCAACCCGTCGGTGGGCTGGGCGTTCGACATCACGAACTTCGTGTTCTGGATCGGCATCGGCCACGCCGGCACGCTGATCTCGGCCGTTCTCCTGCTCTTCCGTCAGCGTTGGCGCACCGGCGTGAACCGCTCAGCCGAGGCCATGACGATCTTCGCGGTCATGTGCGCCGGGTTGTTCCCGCTGATTCACATGGGCCGGCCGTGGCTGGCGCACTGGGTGCTGCCGTATCCGAACGATCGCGGCCCGCTGTGGGTGAACTGGCGCTCGCCGTTGCTCTGGGACGTGTTCGCGATCAGCACCTACTTCATCATCTCCCTCACGTTCTGGTACATCGGGCTGCTGCCCGATCTCGCGACCATGCGAGACCGCATGAAGGGGCTGCGCAAGCGCATCTTCGGGTTCCTGAGCCTGGGCTGGAACGGCTCGTCGCGCACCTGGCATCGCTACGAGGTCGTCTGCCTCTTGCTGGCAGGCCTGGCCACCCCGCTCGTGTTCTCCGTGCACACGATCGTCAGCTTCGACTTCGCGACGTCGGTGATTCCCGGATGGCACACCACGATCTTCCCGCCGTACTTCGTGGCCGGCGCGATCTTCAGCGGGCTGTCGATGGTGCTCACCTTGATGCTGATCGCCCGCAAGGTGATGCGGCTCGAGTCGTACATCACCAAGGGGCACATCAGCGCGATGTGCAAGCTGATCATCGGCACGGGCGGCATCGTCGCGCTGGCGTACGCGACGGAGTTCTTCGTCGCCTGGTACTCCGGCAACGAGTACGAGCAGTTCGTGTTCATGAACCGCGCGGCGGGACCGTTCGCCTGGGCGTACTGGATCATGGTGACCTGCAACGTGGTCACACCGCAGCTCTTCTGGTTCAGGAAGGTGCGCGAGAACATCATGTTCGTCTTCGTTCTCTCGCTCTTCATCAACCTGGGCATGTGGTTCGAGCGCTTCGTCATCATCGTGACGTCGCTGCACCGTGACTTCCTGCCGTCCTCGTGGGCCGACTACTCGCCGACCTCGATCGAGATCCTGACCCTGATCGGGAGCTTCGGCCTGTTCTTCACGCTCTTCCTGCTCTTCGTCCGCTTCCTGCCGGTCATCGCGATCGGCGAGGTGAAGGGCGTTCTGCGCTTCGGGCGCGGAAAGGGGGCCGCATGAGCGCTCGCATGGTCCACGGCGTCTTCGCGTCCGAGGCGAGCGTGCTCGATGCCACGCGCGCGGCGCGCGACGGGTCGTACTCGATCGTCGACGTCTACTCGCCCTACGCGATTCACGGGATCGAGAAGGCGATGGGCATCCGCTCGTCCCGCTTGACCTGGGTGTGCTTTCTCGCCGGCCTGCTCGGCGCGGCGCTGATCCTCTACTTCCAGTTCTGGACGTCGTCGGTGGACTGGCCGCTCAACGTCGGCGGCAAGCCGTTCAACTCGCTTCCGGCGTTCATTCCGATCGCGTTCGAGATCACGGTGCTGTTCGCCGGCCTCGGTGTGGTCCTTGCGTTGTTCATGCGTTGCGGGCTGTGGCCCGGCAAGCGCGGCAAGCAGCCCGAGATCGCCGTCACGGACGACCGCTTCGTGCTGCTGCTGCGCCTCGAGGGCGCGCAGCGCACCGTCGACGACGCGCGCGAGCTGCTCACGCACCACGGGGCCGAGTCGGTGACCGACTACGTGGAGGAGGACGCATGATCAAGGGCCTCCATCCGTTCGAGGGGCTGTTGGTGCTCCTGATCGCGGTCGGCATCGGCCTGCATCTGTTCGCCGAGCCGGACTACGGCAAGCGCAATCTCGAGTTCATGCACAACATGGGCGAGAACCCCGGCTTCGAGTCGCAGGACGTCAATCCGCTCTTCGACGACGGGCGCACGCTGCGCCGGCCGGTCGAGGGCACGGTGGCGCGCGGGTTCCTGCCGATGCACCAGGGGGACGGCCTTCTGAACATCGACGAGAGCCGGCCCGCCGGCGAGTGGGTCAAGCTTCCGCCGGAAGAGCAGGCGCGCTGGAACGCCTACAAGCCGTCGTGGAACTTCGACGAGCTGACCGAGGCGGCGCAGGCCGCGCACCTTACGCGCGGCAGGCAGGTCTGGATGAACGTCTGCGCGACGTGCCACGGACAGTTCGGCGCCGCCAACACACCCGTCAGCCGGCGCGGCATGCGCCCGCCGCCGGTGTTGACCGATCCCGCGCTGATCAAGATGAGCGACGGACAGATGTACCGCGTCATCACGGTCGGCAAGGGCGACATGGCCTCGCACGCAAACCAGGTAACGAGAGACGACCGATGGAAGGTGATTCGCTACATTCGCACGCTGCAGAAGCCGAAGCAGTAGTCGAGCCCGCTTCCGCGGGACCGCGACTGATCGACGGCGCGCTGACCCAGCGATTGATCGTCGTCGCTGCCGTCGCCGTGGTCGTGACCCTCGGGGGCTGTTTCATCGACACGGAGGCGGGCTGGGCCGGGCTCATCGTCGCGGGCCAGTACGCCCTCGGCCTGTCGCTCGGCGGGCTCCTGTTCCTGGTGTTCGGGTTCGTCACCCGCGCCGGCTGGAGCGTCGCGATCCGGCGTGTACCGGAGGCGTTGGCCACGACCCTGCCCTACACGGCGGCCTGCGTGTTCGTCATCCTGCTCATCACGCTCGGCGCCTACGAGTGGACCCACACCGAGGCGGTCGAGAGCGATCCGTTGCTGCAACACAAGAGCGGATGGCTGTCGGTTGCGGGCGTGCTAGTGCGCTCCGTCCTGTTCCTCGGGATCTGGATCGCGTTCGCCTGGATGCTGCGCGGCGTCTCGCGCCGGCAGGACGACAAGCCGGGCGAACACGCGCTGCACGGCCGCGCCGTGAAGCTGTCCTGCGGGTTCCTGGTCGTGTTCGCGCTGACGTACTCGTTCGCTGCGTTCGACTGGGTCATGTCGCTGGAGCCGCACTGGTACAGCACCGTATACGCGGTCTACAACTTCTCGAGCCTGTTCTTGTCGTCGCTGGCCGCGATCGCGGTGATCGCGATCCTGCTGGAGCGCGCCGGACCGCTGCGCGGCATTCTGCGCGACGACCATCTTCACGACCTCGGCAAGCTCATGCTCGGGTTCGCCACCTTCTGGGCGTACATCTGGTTCTGCCAGTACATGCTCATCTGGTACAGCAACATCCCCGAGGAGACGACCTACTACGTCCCGCGCATGAACGCGACGTGGGGCCCGTGGATGGTAATCAACGTCGGCGTCAACTGGCTCATCCCGTTCCTGTTGCTGCTCCCGCGACCCGCCAAGCGCAATCGCACGACGATGCTGCGTGTCGCGGTACTGCTGCTGGCCGGTCGCTGGCTCGACCTGCATCTGATGGTCGCGCCGCCGCTGGTCGGTGACCACTTCGTGTCGGTGCTGTGGGGGATCGCCCCGCTCGCCGCGCTGCTCGCCGGGTTCACTTGGTTCTTCCTGCGCGGACTGGGGAACGCCAAGCCTGTTCCGGAGGGCGATCCGTATCTCGGCGAGAGTCTTCACTATCACGCCTAGCCGCCGTAGCGGGCCGGGCGCATAGCGGAGCCTCGTAGGGCGTAACCCGGAGAGGCGTCATGGAAGTCCAGAACAAGGCCACCAGGATCAATCTGCTCAGCTTGAAGACGCGGCCGATGCGCGCCTTCCACATGAGCTGGTTCGCGTTCTTCCTGTGCTTCTTCGCCTGGTTCGGCATCGCGCCGCTCATGAAGGTCGTGCGCGACGAGTTGAAGCTCGATGACCAGCAGGTGGCCAACCTCATCATTGCCTCGGTCGCCATCACGATCATCGCCCGGCTCTTCATCGGGTGGCTCTGCGACAAGATCGGGCCGCGCCTCTGCTACACGGGGCTGCTGATTTTCGGGTCCATTCCCGTCATGAGCATCGGCTTCGCGCAGAGCTACGAGGCGTTGATGATCTTCCGGCTCGGCATCGGCGTCATCGGAGCGTCGTTCGTCATCACGCAGTATCACACGTCGGTGATGTTCGCGCCGAACGTCGTCGGAACGGCCAATGCGACCTCCGCCGGCTGGGGTAACCTCGGTGGCGGCGTCACGCAGATGGTCATGCCGCTGCTGCTCGCCGGTTTCCTCGCGATGGGTTTCGGCGACTTTTGGAGCTGGCGCCTCTCGATGGTCGTCGCCGGCGCCGTCTGCTTCATCGTGGGCCTCTGCTACTTCTTCTTCACGACCGACCTGCCGAACGGCAACTTCAAAGAGCTGCGCGCCAGCGGCGAGCTCGAACCCCGGAAGAAGACCAAGGGGTCCTTCATGCTGGCCGTCAAGGACAAGCGCGTCTGGGCGCTGTTCTTCATCTATGCGGCCTGTTTCGGCATCGAGCTCACGATCAACAACATCGCGGCGCTGTACTACGCCGACTACTTCGGGCTCGGCATCGCCACGGCCGGTCTCGTGGCCGGCCTCTTCGGCTTGATGAACATCTTCGCGCGCACGCTCGGCGGGTACATCAGTGACAAGTTCGTGCAGAAGGGCGGACTCAAGGGCCGCGTGCGCTGGCTGTTCATCGCGCTGTTCATCGAGGGCATCGCCCTGCTGCTCTTCTCCCGGATGGAGGTGCTGGCCCTCGCGATCCCGACGATGATCCTGTTCAGCTTGTTCGTGCAGATGTCTGAGGGCGCGACGTACTCGGTCGTGCCGTTCATCAACAAGAAGGCGTTGGGCGCCGTCGCGGGGATCGTCGGCGCCGGAGGGAACATGGGCGCGGTCGCGGCCGGGTTCCTGCTCAAGTGGGAGCCGCACCGGCCGACGTTCCTGATGATTCTGGGCTTCCTGGTGCTCGGCTTCTCCTTCTTCGCGTGGCTCGTCCGGTTCACGCCGGAGCAGGAAGCGGTGGCGAAGGAAGAGCACGCGAAAGCCATGGCGCGCCGCCGCGAGGCGATGGCCGCCAAGCCGACACGCAAGCCGCTCATCCCGGGTCTCAAGCACGTTCGACCCATCGACCTGCTGCGCGTCTATCTGGGCATCGCCCTCTTCATCAAGGGCATGGCCTTCATCACCGACATGAACACGCTCGAGTCCAGCTTGCCGCAGGGCGAGGAGATGGAGACGTGGACGACGTTCATGTCGTGGGGCGTCGTGTTCGCGCACGTCGTCGGCGGGCTTGCGCTCGCGCTGGGCTTCGTGACCCGCATCGCCGCGGGGTTGAACGCCCTCGTGATGCTCGGTGCGGTCGGCGTGCACGTGTTCGGCGCGGGCGCCGAGGGCGGCCTGTTGACGACCAACCTCGGGTTCCAGTTCACGTTCTTCGTGTTCTTCACCCTCTGCATGATCGTCTGGCGCGGTTCCGGCCCGTTCTCGCTCGACCGCCTGCTCAGGCTCGAGAGCGGCAAGGACCTCGACAAGGCGCAGGTCGAAGAGCGGAAGAACGAGTCCGACCCCACGCCGGCGCCGGCATAGTTCGTCAGGAGAGGATCTCGATCTTCCTCCGCACCGAGCCTCGCTCGCCGAGCCGGACCGTCTTCAGGACGGTGCTCGCGAGGACGCCCGGATGGCGAATGACGCGCCCGAAGCGCCTTACGTCGGCGTCCAGAGCGGCGATCGCCACGCCCCGCTCTTCGTCGTCCATCGGCGCGAGCCGCAGTGCCACGTCCCATGCCGCGTCCCGCGCGTTGGTCATGCTGAAGTTGATGATCGCGTCTTCGACGCTCCCCAGGTACCGGTTGAAGAGCCGTAGCGTCCACCAGATCTCGGCGAGCTCTTCCTTCACCTCGGCGACCAGGCGGCTCAGGATGTCGTTGATCCTGTTGAAGTCGCCGTGCAGGTTGGGCAGCTCGTCTGCGGGCACCGTCTTCGCCGCAGCGACGCCCAGGTCGAGGTTGATGTGCGCGTTCATGCCGAGCAGCAGGTGTTGCAGCACGATCGGCCACCACTGATCGGCGATCTCGAACGCGTACGCCCATGCCTCTGTCGTCGGCCTACCGGCACGGTGCGCGTCGTAGGCGGTCAGGTAGCGGTTCGCGAAGATGACGTCGAGCCGCTCCATGCGGGCGCCGTCGTCGAAGAAGCCCTCCGCGATCCCCGTCTTGACCTCGACGGTGACCTTCCGGTAGAGCGCCGCAAAGTAGCCGAGCCGCAGCTCGTCCTCGACGCACCGATCGATGATCGCCGTCAGCTGCTCGATGACCTCGTCGATGGTCTCCGCGGTCCCCATGGCCGCCGAGGGTAGGGGAAACGCGATCCTCTGAACACCGGGATGCGTTTCGTCGAGCGGCTCAGTCCGGCTGCGTTCGCTGCCGCAACCGGCGTACGCCCGGCACCTGCCCGACCATGCGCCGCAGTCCGGAGCGCGCTGCGTGCGCGAGGCGTGCGAGCGGGCGGCCGGGATAGATCGAGGCGCGCTGATACGGATGCACCGACATGTTCCAGCGCCGGCACCAGGCCCAGTCGGTCACCAGATTGAGCTCGTGGCCTTCGCCGCGCTCGTACTCACGCTCGACGGCCCGCTTCAAGAGCAGATGGCCGACGTGGTACTTCGAGAACGCGTCGTCGTACGCCTGCTTGAGCAGCATGAGACTCTCACCCATGCGGACGGCGAAGTGTACGGCGGCGACGGCGCCGTCGAGCCGCAACGCGTGCCACTCGAGCTGTCCCCGCTCGGCGAACTTCGACGCGAGGTAGCGGTGCTTTTCCGTGTTCACCGGGTCCGAGGACATCGGCAGGCCCTGCTTGCCTTTCCACCCCGACGCCTCGATCCTCATCACCTCGTCGAGGAACGTGGGGTCGGCGTCGGCGCCCGCGAGGAACTCGAACGTCGCCTCGACGCCCTCGCGCGCGATCTTGTTCTCGCCACGCCGAATGTCGCGACGCAGGCTCTTGCTGAGAGACGCCGCCCACGTGTCCAGTTCGCCGTGAATCGGAATGCGGGATCCCCGGCCGTCGGGTTGCGTCACGGCGGCGAACGCGGACAGGACGTCGTGGGTCGGACTGTCGTCGCGCACGCAGCCGAGCTCGAGCCGCCACACGTTCGGCTCCTGCGTCCGAAGACCGGCGATCAACGCGCGTAGGACCCGCGAAGCGCGGTCGCGCTCGAGCAACACGTCGCCTTCCGACGTCTGGTAGTCGCACGGAACCCGCGCGCGCGGGCGCGAAGCGCCGAAGACGCGGTGGGGGACCATCCAGATCGGCATCACGCCGACCAGCTCGCCGGCGTCGTAGCAGAAGAGCACGAACCACCGGTCGTCGGGCCCGGCGTAGATGCGGAAGAGCATGGAGATCCAGGCGTGGCCGAACATGGGAATGCACGGTCCCTGCCGCGACGCCAACGCGTCCCAGGCTTCGGTGCGTTGGTCGAGCCCGTCCACGTCGTCCACGCAGACGATCTCGAGACCGTCGATGAGCATCGGCTCGGCCATCACGCTCCATCATCGGATCGATGCGGAGCGAACCCTAACTCCCAACCGTGTCATTCATCCCCGGGCCGATCACGCCGATGGGGTAGACATGGGCCGATCCCCGAGCTCATCGCCGGTTCGACTGGATCCGCGCCGCGTCACGCGCTGGTTGAGCGCGTGCGTCCTGCTGCTGTTCGTGGCCGGTCTCGCGAGCGCGCTGCTCATGCACCTCACCGAGCACGATTGGGGCTTCGGCCTGATCCCGAAGTTCTACATGGACACGGAAAGTGGCCCCGCGACGTTCTTCGCCACACTGCTGCTACTGCTCAACGCCGCGGCGCTCGCCGTCATCGCCGCGATGCGGCGCAGCTCCATGGACCGCTTCGCCAGGCACTGGCTCGTGCTGGCGCTGGGCTTCCTGCTGATGGCGCTCGACGAGGCCGCCTCGTTCCACGAGCTGCTCATCGAGCCGCTGCGAGGCGCGCTCGGCGTCGGCGGGCTCTTGCACTACGCCTGGGTCGTCGTCGGGTTCGCCGTCGTGCTCGGCGTCGGTGTGGCGTTCTTGCGGTTCCTGCGCCATCTGCCGCGGCGCACGCGCAATCAGTTCCTGCTCGCCGCCCTGCTGTACCTGGGCGGGGCGCTGGGCGTCGAGCTCTTCGAGGGCCGGCACGTCGAAGCGCACGGGATTCACAACCTCGGGTACGGTCTGTTCGTCACCGCCGAGGAGACGCTCGAGATGATCGGGCTGGTCGTGTTCCTGCACGCCCTTCTGACGCTGCTTCGCCGCGACGACCACGCTGTCACCTTCGAGATCGGGGCGCCGTCCCGTGAGAGTTGAACGCATCGAGACGCTCGATGAGCTCGCCCACTACGCGGAACGCTGGGACGACCTGGCGGGCAGCCTGCCGCAGGGGCTGCCGATGCTGACCCACGGGTGGATTGCGACCTATCTCGAGCAGAAGGTCCGCGCGCCGTCGCGTTGGGTTTGCTTCATCGCGCTCGACGGCGAGACGGTAGCCGGTGTCTTGCCGGCCGTCTTGGAACCCAAGCGGATCCTCGGCGTCCCACGGCCGCGCGCATTCGTTCCGTTCGACTACCACACCGATGAAGGTGACGTGTTGTTGCGACCCGGCCATGACGGCGCGCTCGGCGCCTTGCTGGCCGCGCTTCGGTCGGAGGCGCGCATCGCCTACCTGGAGCTCGGCGGCGTGCGCGACAACTCGCCGACACGCACCGCCGTCGACGCGGGTGTGCCGGGCTGGTCCGTCGCAGGCGAGCGCGCCGTCGACGGATCGTCCCTGGCGATCGACGGCGACTTCGAGACGTGGCAGAAGTCGATCAGCAAGAACCTGCGCAGCGACATGCGGCGTGCGGAGAACAGGATCCGCAAGGGCGGCCGGGAACCGGCGATCACGTTCCTCGCCGGGCCCGAAGCCACCCCCGATCACCTCGGTCCCCTGATGCGGCTCGAAGCCTCCGGCTGGAAGGGGTCGTCCGAGGACGGCACGGCCATCGCCACCGACGCCGGGTCCGTCGCGAAGTACGAAGCGCTCGCGCGCCGCTTTCACGAGCGCGGCATCCTCGAGTGGCACTCGCTTCGACTCGGAGACCGTCTTGCCGCCGCGCACATGGCGGTGCGGCTGGGTCGCAATCTGATGTTGCTGCGTCACGCCTACGATGACGAGCTCAAACGCTTTGGCGCGGGCAACCTGCTGCTCCGCGCGGCCATCGAGCGCGAGTTCCGGCGGGGCGGCGGCAGCGAGATCAACCTCGTGACCGATTACCCCTGGTGCCGGCGCTGGCGGATGAAGTTGAGCGGCTATCACCGCCTGCGGTTGTGTCCGCACGGACCGCTTCCCTGGCTCGGCGGCGTACTGCCGATCCGGCTGCGCAAGCTCGCCCGCAGGGTTCCCGGCCTTCGGGCGCTCAAGAAGCGCCTGGACGGCTGACCCGTCGGTACGCTCACGGCGTGGACCCCCGGACGACCATCCGCCGCACGACGCCCGACGACGCCGACCGACTGGCGGAGCTGGCGGGGGCGCTGACGCTCGATCCGGCGCGGCCCGACGCCGCACGCGGGTTTCTCGTCTCGCAATTCGATGCCACCGACTATCGACGCCTCGCGGTGGAGGCGGACCACGCGTTCGTGCTCGAGGCGAACGGCGCGATCCGCGCGTTCGTGATCGCGCACGGAGACGAGCGGATCGGGTCCGACGAAAGCGTCGGCCGGGAGATCCGCCGGCGGGTCGCGACGTCGTTCGTGCTCATCAAGCAGGTTTGCGTGGAGCCGAGTTCCACGGGACGCGGGTATGCCGCGGCGCTCTACGACACCGTTGCGCGCGCGGCCGGCGGCCTCCCGCGCTTTGCGGCCGTCGTGCTCGAGCCGCGCAACGACGCGTCCGTACGATTTCACGAGCGCCTCGGTTTTGGGCCCCTGTTCGAAGTCCAAGCGCCCGACGGGATGCGCCGCGGCATCTGGGGAACGACCGGGCTGAGCGACGACGTCACGGGCTCGGCCTGACGTCGTGACTCGTTGAGGTGCGCACCCGGTTACGCGACCCTCGCTCCGAATCCACCCAATCGTCGCTTCCGGTCGTTGGGGGACGCAACACAGCGCCGAATCGCGTAGACTGGAAGGGTTGGGTCTATTCGAGGGGGGCTGCATGGCGACGGCCGCCGCAGTTGGACACTGTCAAACGGCGGATTCGTTCGAAGCGGGGCGCACCTGCGCGCGCGAGGCATTGGACGGGCTGCCTGACCGGCGCGCCGATCTCGTGATCGTCTTCGCCACGACCGGCTACGACCAGGCCAAGCTGCTGGAGGGCGTGCGCAGCGAGATGGGCGATGCCCGTCTGGTCGGCTGCTCCGGCGAGGGCGTGATCGTCACCGGGGCATCCTTGGAGTGCGAGCTCGCCGCGTCGGTGATGGCCATCCAGTCCGACAGCATCGCCTTCGAACCTCATCTGCTCGAAGACTACTCGGCCGATCCCGCAGGGCGCGGCGCGGAGCTCGCGCAGCGCATCGTGTCCGAGGGTGTCGACGACCTGATCGGCGTCCTCGTCTTCCCTGACGGCCTGAAGGGCAACTGCGCGGAGTTCCTGAGTGCTCTGCATGCCCGGCTCTCGGCGCCTGTCGCCGTGGTGGGCGGAACGTCAGCGGATGCGATGGTCTTCGAGCAGACCTTTCAGTACGCCGACGACAAGGTCGCGTCCGACGCGATCTCCGCGCTCGTGATGCGCGGCAGTGGGCGGCTCGAGGTCGCGGTCAGTCACGGATGCTCGCCGATCGGGCTCGAACGCACCGTCACGCGCGCCGACGGGGGCTGGGTGTACGAGATCGACGGCGAACCTGCGTGGTCGGTGTTCAAGGAGTATCTCGACGGAGATCCCGAAGACCTCAACGCGGAGGGCGTCGTACATCTGTGCATCGGCGAGCCGCTCGCGGGCAAGGCCGCCGAGGAGTATGCGCCGTACGTGATTCGAACGCCGTTCGGTCTCGACAAGGAGTCGGGAGCGCTGTTCTTTCCCGGCGGCGGCTTGCGCGGCGGCAACCCGATTCGCCTGACGCGCCGTGACCCGGACGCGATCAAGGAGAGCGCCCGCGCGTGCGCCACGACGATCCTCGAGAAGCAGCCGAATCGCGAACCCGCATTCGTCATGCAGTTCGACTGCGCGGGGCGCGGCCGCGTCCTCTTCGGTCTCAACGCCGGAAAGGAGATCGTCGCGCCACTGCAGACCGCGCTAGGGCAGGATGTTCCGTGGATCGGCTTTCACAGCTACGGCGAGATCGCGCCGATCGGCACCGACACGCGCTATCACAACTACACGGTGGCGCTGTGCGCCGTCTACGACGACTGACCGAGAGCCACGCCGTTGACGACCAACTCCAACGAACGCACCGCCGGCGCCCTGCGCTCCGAGAACGACGCGCTGGCCGACCAGATCAAGTTGCTCGTGCGGACCGAGCAGAAGCTGTACCGAACGCAGAAGGACCTCGACCGGCAGCTGACGCAGATCCAGGCCCTGAGCGATCTTGCGCTGCGGTGCTCCGGACTCGACGACGCGAGCGTCGTTCTCGACCGCGGCGCCGAGCTGTTGCTTTCCGTGTTCGATCTCGACCAGGTCGTTCTGTTTCGCGCCACTCCGGAGGGGCATCTCGTCGGATACGTCGCCGGTGCGTCCGATGCGGAACCCGAGCCTGCGTCGGCGGCATTCGTGCAGTGGGCGTCTGCGGTCGATCGCGCCGAGCTCTGCACCGGAGAGGACGCCGCGAAACCGCTGGTCGAAGAGCTGTCGCACCTTTGCATCGAGCAGAGCGCGGACGCAAAGGCGACGTGCGTGTACATGCCGCTTCGATCGACCCAGGGCCGTCTTGTCGCGTTCGTGGTCAGCCGTCGAACCGGGCGCTCTCGCGCTTTCTTCAAGGCGCCGGTCGACGAGTCGTGCCTGCCGTTCCTGCAGCTGTTCGCGTCCCACCTCGAACGCGCGATCCAGGCCACGCAGATGACCTCCGACCTGCGTCAGCGCGGTGGCCAGCTCGCGGACGCGAATCGACAGCTGCAGTCGAGCCTCGACCATCTGGAGCGCACGCAGCGGCAGCTCTTGCAGTCGCAGAAGATGCAGGCGATCGGGCGGCTCGCGGGCGGCATCGCACACGACTTCAACAATCTGTTGACGGTGATCCTGGGACACGGACACATGCTGCTCGAGCGGGTCGCGTCCGACGCGGACAACAAGGCCGACGTCGAGGGCATCGTCGAGGCGGCCGAGCGCGCCGCCAAGATCACCACGCAGCTGCTCGCGTTCAGTCGCAAGCAGCCGCGCACGCCGGAGGTCCTGAATCTCAACAACCTCGCGCAGGCGATGGCGACGATGCTTCGACGGATCATCGGTGAGCACATTCAGCTCGATCTCAAGACGACCTCGGACGCCGCGTGCATTCGCGCCGACGGAACCCAGATCGAGCAGGTTGTCCTGAACCTCGTCGTCAACGCCCGCGATGCGATGCCGTCCGGCGGCGTCTTGACGATCGAGTCGCGTCCTGCGCGCCCGGAGGATGCTCGCGAGGACGACGGGTCCTTCGACCCGGCTCGGCACGCCGTGGTCTCCGTTGCCGACACCGGCTGCGGCATGGATGCCGAGACGCGCGCGCGCATCTTCGAGCCCTTCTTCACGACCAAGGAGGTGGGAGCGGGAACCGGCATGGGTCTCGCGACCGTGTACGGCCTGGTCAGGCAAAACGGCGGGTTCGTCAACGTGCGCAGCCGTCCCGGACGCGGTTCGTGCTTCACGGCCGTGTTTCCGACGGTCGAGGCGCCCTCGCATGCGGCGCTCGAGTCGCGAGAGGCGCCCCATGCCGACCAATGCCGCGCGACCGTTCTCGTCGTCGAGGACGAGGAACAAATACGACGTCTGACAAGCGACGTGCTGGAGAGCCGCGGGTATCGGGTCCTGGTGGCGAGCGACGGCCGCCACGCGCTGGAAGTGGCCGACGAGCACGCCGGCGACATCGACCTGCTCCTCACCGACGTCGTGATGCCGCGTCTGGGCGGTGTCGAGCTCGCGCAAGAGCTCGCGCGCCGTCGTCCCGGCCTCGTGACGCTCTTCGTGTCCGGCTATACCTTCCAGGCGCTGGAGGTGCCGGTCGGCGTCGAGGTGCACTTCCTTCAGAAGCCCTTCACGCCTACCGTGCTGCTCGAATTCGTGGGAAACGCGCTGCCGACGCCGGGTGGCGTCGCCTAGCGATCCGAGCGGGAGCCTATGAACAACTCGGACAACCCCGACGTGCGGGGCCGGCGCTGGAAGCTCGCGCTCGGACCGGCCCTGGCGGGCGTGGTCTGGCTGCTGGGTCCCGGCGACGATCCGGGCGTCGCGCGCATGGCGGCGGTCGCCGTCTGGATGGCCGTGTGGTGGGTTACGGAAGCCGTGCCGATCCCGGTCACGGCGGTGCTCCCGCTCGTGCTCCTGCCGGTCCTGGGCATCGACCCCATGTACAAGGTCGCGCCGAACTACGCGCGCTCGACGATCTTTCTCTTTCTCGGTGGCTTCCTGCTCGCGCTCGGACTCCAGGCGTCCGGCGTGCACCGTCGCATGGCGCTCGCGATCGTCGGCACCGTCGGTGGTCAGCCGAAGCGTCTGGTGCTCGGTTTCATGCTCGCCTCGGCGATGTTGTCGATGTGGATCTCGAACACTGCGACGGTCATGGTGCTGCTGCCGATCGGCCTCGCCGTCCTCGCCGCGGCGAAGGACCGCGGTGTCGGCGAGCGCGATCTGAAGCTGCTCGGCGTCACGGTCATGCTCGGGATCGCGTACGCCGCCGACATCGGCGGCATGTCGACGTTGGTCGGAACGCCGCCCAACCTGTCGTACAAGGAACAGCTCGTGCGTCTCTTCGAAGGGGCGCCGGCGCCTTCCTTCGCCGAGTGGATGCTGCTGGGGTTGCCCATCTCCGTCGCCTTCCTCGTCTCCGGCTGGTTCATGCTGACGCACGTCACGTTCAAGCTGCCGGGGGCGTCGTTGCTCGGCGGGCGCGACGCGGTCCGGCAGCTACGCAGCGAGCTCGGCCCGCTTCGTCGTGACGAGGTGATCACGGCGGTCGTGTTCGGCACCACGGCGCTGTTGTGGATGACCCGCAAGGGCTTCGACATCGGCGGCGTATCGCTCCGCGGGTGGGGTTCGCTGCCGTTCCTTCAGAAGGAGGTGACGGACGACGGCGTGAGGGACTTCGTCGGCGACGCCGTCGTCGCGATGGCGATGGCCATCTCCCTGTTCGTGATCCCGTCGAAGGAGCGCAAAGGCGAGCGACTGCTCGAGTGGCGGCACACGAGGAACGTCCCCTGGGGGATGCTCCTGTTGTTCGGCGGCGGCTTCGCGCTCGCGGCCGGCTTCAAGTCGTCGGGGCTCTCCGACTGGCTCGGCGGTCAGTTCGCGGGTCTGCAGGGACAGTCGCCGATTCTCGTGATGATCCTCGTGTGCGTGGTCCTCACGTTTCTCACCGAGCTCACCAGCAACACCGCGACGACGGAGATGGTCCTGCCCATCCTGGCGTCCGCGGGCACGGCGATCGGCACCGACCCGCGCTTCCTGATGATCCCGGCCACGTTGTCCGCGAGCTGTGCGTTCATGATGCCGGTCGCATCGCCGACGCAAGCCATCGTGTTCGGCTCGGGCTGGGTGCCCATTCGCGACATGGTTCGTGCCGGCATCTGGTTCAACATCATCGGGATCATTCTCGTCGCGCTGATCTTCACGCTCCTGTCGGGTCCCGTGATGGGCATCGACCCCGGCACGCTTCCCGATTGGGCGAAGGCGAAGTAGGCGGCGCTCGGAGCGACTAGTCTTCTTCTTCGCCGTCCTCGTCGATCTCGCGCAGGACGAGATGAAGGCCGAACGACGACGCGATCACCTCGGGGGATGCGCCCGGTTCCAGTGCCGGCGCCTCGCCGAAGTACGACACCACGCGCCTCGGTGACAGCCCGCCGCCCGCGGATCTGCTGCGGGTGTCCTCGGAGAGGCGCGCCGCTTCGAAGGGAAAGAACGCCGTCCCGTCGGTCACGGCCTTGCGGACGTCGTCCAGCAGCGCGACGGCGTCCTTCTTGCTTCGTTCCACGTCCTCGTCGCGCTCCTTCGCCTCGGTGTGACGGATGAGAATGTGCCGCCAGGGGCCGGCACGACCCTTCGGAACGAGCCCCACCTTCGCCTCGCCGCCGCGCCCCTTGCCGTGCATCACCCAGTCGAAGCCGAGGTCGAGGAAGTCGTTGGCCGGCAGCACGTGCTCGAGCCACTCGACGGACAGCAGGGCGCACGAGCCGGGCGCCTTCTCGGCTCGCTCGATGTGCTCGCGTACGCGCGGTGCGATGCGGTAGTTCGGGTCGTCCTCGCCCAGGATCACGAAGACGCGCTTCGCGGCGTGCGGCGTGCCCGGCGCGGCGCCCGCCGCCGACGTCAGCGCACCGGCGAAGAGCTCGGGCGCCTGCGCTAGCACGTCGAGCGTCATGACGCCGCCGGCGGAGTGGCCCCAGACCAGAACGCGCCTGGGGTCCACGCGGCGCGTCTTGATGACGTGGCGTGTCAAAGCTAGCACGTACGCCACGTCGTCGCGGCTCCACATGAATCCCCGGCCCGTCGCGTGCGCGACCTCGCGTCGTCCCGCAACGGCGAGGCAGAACGCGTGCCGGTCCGTCATCAGTCTCGGCAGGATGAAGTTGCGCGGGTCGCCGCCGGCGCCGTGAAGCGCGACGATCAGCTCGGCGTGCTTCTCGGCTTCCCCTTCGGCATCGTCCCAGACTTCATAGAGCCAGCCTTGCGCCTTGGGGTCGTCCTTCAGCGACAGCCGGAGGTAGCGTCCGTCGCGCTTCTCCACGATCTTCGGTTCGTCGCCGGCCCACGCGGCGCCGAGGATCGCGAGGAGGAATGCCGACGCGAGGAGGGACCTGATGCTCATCTCGCGCTGCACGATATCCGCGTTGCACGCGTTCGCGCGACTTCCGTTGCACTTCGACCCCGACCGGCTGGACACGTCGATCAAGGGCTTCCGCGACGAGGACTGGACGGCGCACTTCAACCAGGCGGACTACGAAGGGTCGTGGGGCGGCATCGCGCTGCGCGCGCGCTCGGGCGCGGACCATCCCATTCTCCAGCTGACCACGCACTGGGGCGGCGGAGATTGGATCGAGACGGCCTGGCTCGATCGGTGTGCCTACTTGCGCGACGTGCTGGGCGCGTTCGAGTGTCCGATTGGATCCGCCCGCATGCCGTCGACTATCGCGGAACGACGCCGCGGGTGCACCTCGTCATCGACTGCGGGCGCAATGACTGGCTCGACGGGTTGATCCGCTCGGAGGCGTAGCGCGGCGTGACGCGTCGATCAGCCGGTCAGGCCGAAACGCGTGCGCTCTTCACGATCGAGCGCGCGCCCGAAGCCGAGTGTGAGCAGCATGACACTGGGCTTGTCGGGGTTGATCTCGACCCCGCGCACGCACGCCACGCCGTTCCAGACTTCGTCGGCGCCCTGCGTGACACGCAACTCGACGTAGTCGCCGTACCGCTCGCTGAACAGCACGGCCGCATTGAGAATGTTGTGGGACTCGCCGAGCGCGAATCGGTTCCCGTCGCGCCGGCACCAGACACGAAGCGCGTCCGGCGACACCGACTTCGTGTCACAGGCAAGCGCCGGATCGAGCGAGACCCGGGCGTTGACGTAGGCGCGGAACTTGTTCGGCGCGAACCGGATCCAGCGTTCGTTGAACGGGAGATCGTCCCAGTCGGACAGCGGCGTCCGCGCCTTCGGGCCGCCGGCGTTCGGATGGAAGCGGGCTCTTTGCGGAGGCAGCTCGGCACCCAGGACCTCGGTCTCCTCGATGGTGAGCGGTGTCTCGAACCGGCAACCCAGGTCGATGGACTCGGGCGCATTGCTCGGAATCGAGATGCGGGTCAGGTCGACGCGTCGCTGCACCAAGGAACCGAGCTCGGACTCGTGGAGCGACACGTCGAAACGGGCGCCGAGGGTCGCCTGGACGTTCTTCGCCGTCGACGCCAGTTGAGAGCTCGACGCGAACCCGAGCGACTCCGCGCGCACGCGGACGCGAATGCCGGCGTAGCTCAGATCCTGGATCTCGGCCTCGACTGCACCGCGGGCGGTGGCGACGGTCGCGGAGCCGCCGAAGGCGATGCGCTGGGCCTGTCTGCGGTTGTCGAACACGGGCAACCCCCTGTGCGTACGAACTGCACTCCTGTCGACCATCCGGGTGCCGTGACTGAAATGTCGTTGACGCCGTGCGGCTGATTCGCCAGATTCAGGCGGTTGCTCGATGTGCCGTGGGGACGCAGTACGTGGGAAAGGGGCGATGCGTATGGCGCGAATTGCGCGTTTTGGAGTGTTGTTGGGTGCGGTGGCGATCCTGACAGGGTGTGTGTGTCGACAGCCTTGCCGCGCGCCCGCGGTCGCTGACGAGCCCGGCCTTCAAGACGACCTGCTTCGCGCCGAGGCGCTCGAAGAGCCGCGCTTCGCATTGAAGCAGGCTTCGGCAGCGGCAAGCTCCGGCTCCACCGGCGACGCGGCGTCCGTCGGCGGTGCGTCCAAGGGCACGATGATCTTGCGTTGCGGCGACAACGACGAACTTCGACTCTTCCGGCCGGAAGATCAATGTCTCAAGCTCGATATTCTGTTCGTCGCGACCGGCAATTGCCGGCTGCAGGTCACCACGCACTGCAGGGTCGGAGGGGCGAAGGAGCCGGTGATCGTCACGAGTGACCACACCGTGTGTTGCTCCGAAGGCATCGACATGGTCGAGTTCGAGTGCCTCCCCGCCGAGGACGGCAGCCCGTCGACGGTGTGTCGCTTCCAATGGAGCGTGTCGATCCAGGACATCTCCAACTAGCGCCATGGCGGCGGAGTCAAGCGGATCGAGGGGCGTCTTCAAGTTCGATGGCGATCAGCTTGCCGCGGCGCTGAAGACGATCGAGGGCTTCAAGCAGCCGCCGCCGCGCGCGGCGGCTCCAACGAAATGGTGGCGGGACTTCGACAAGCTCGAGCGTGTTCTCAAGATCGCGGGCGTCGTCTTCGCGTTTTGCTTCGCCATCATCAAGTACTTCGCGTATGAGGCCGAGCGAAACGAGATCGCCCTGGAGAAGTCTCGTACGGAGCTGAGCCTGAAGGAACTCGATCTGCGGCTCCAACAGGTGCGGTTTCGCGGTGAGGTCGATCGCAATCTCGAGTGGACGGTGACGATGAACGCGCGGGCGATCAGTGAGCATGCCGACGACGGCACGGGCCGCTACGTTGCTACCTTCGGGATGACGTTCAAGAACATCGGCCAGGTTCCCATTCGTATCCTTCGCAACGTGATCGTTCCCTATCTCGGCACCCTCATCGAAGACTCGAGCGCGAAGGAGTCGGTGCTGCGTGTCAACGTGCCCGGAACTTCGGACTCGGTTTTGGGCCGGGTTCAGTGGAAGGTCCAGGAGTCGATCGAATTCGTGGACGGCGGCCAGGGTGGGCTTGCGAAACTGAACCCCGGCGAGTCGAGCGGATTCACGTACGAGTACGTCGTGCGCGCTCACAAAGACCGATACCTGGCATTCCGTTCGACATTCGAGTCACGCATCCTCGACGAGAACGCCGAGGATCCTCAGCAGGCCAATCACGCTGCGCAGATCCTGCATCTGGCCCACCTGCCGGTGGATTCGAAGGAGTAGTCCGTCGAGTCGGATGCATCGTCCGGCGCGCCTGGGTACGCTTGGCGCCGGAGGAATCAACCATGAGGCGCAGTCGTGAGTCCGGCGGAGCCGGGATGATCATCCTGATCATCGTGGCGGTGCTCGTCGTGATCGGTGTCGGTGGCTACTTCGTCGTGCAGTTCGGCTTCGACGTGATCGCGGAACAGGTGAAGACGGACATCCGTGACAACCCCGTCATTCTCGAGCACATCGGCAACATCAACGAGATCGAGCTCGACCTGACGAAGTCCTCGGCCTCCGGCGCCGAGGACGAGTTCGTGTTCAACCTCTAGGGATCGAAGGGCTCGGGGGAGCTCACCGCGACGGTCGTCACGCAGGGCGACAAGGAGAAGGTCACGGCCGGGTCGCTGCGGACCGCGTCGGGTCAGACGTACGACCTCTTCGGTTCGAGCGGGCCGCTGCCCGACCTCCCGAAGCCCGAGGGCGACGGCAACTAAACGACGAGCCTGGGTTCGGAGGAGGGTCCCGGCCGGAGGCGTGCATCGGCACGTCGAGGACCGGGTTCCGAGTCGGAACCCGGCGCAGCGAGAGCATCGCCGGGCGTAGCAGTCACCCGCCGTCGCGAGCCCGGGGAGGCCGAAGCGAGCCTGGGTTCGGACGAGGGTTCCGGCCGGAGGCGTGCGATTGCACGTCGAGGACCGGGTTCCGAGTCAGAAGCCGGCGCAGCGAGAGCATCGCCGGGCGCAGCAGGCGGGGAGGGGTTAGTAGCGGTAATAGTCCGGCTTGAACGGGCCGAATTGCGGGATGCCGAGGTACTCGGCCTGGTCCGCGGTCAGCTCCGTCAGCTTCACGCCGAGCTTCTCGAGGTGCGCGCGGGCGACCTCTTCGTCGAGCTTCTTCGGCAGCACGTGCACGCCGGCCGGGTAGGGGCCTTCGTGCTCCCAGATCGCCTTCTGCGCCAGCACCTGGTTGGTGAAGCTGTTCGACATCACGAAGCTCGGATGTCCGGTCGCGCAGCCCAGGTTCATGAGGCGACCGCGCGCCAGCAGGATGATCCGGTTGCCGTTGGGCAGCGTGAACAGGTCGACCTGTTCCTTGACGTTCTCCTCCTGGATGTCGTCCTGCGACTCCAGCCAGGACACGTCGATCTCATGGTCGAAGTGACCGATGTTGCAGACGATGACGTTGTCCTTCATCTGCATGAGGTGCGTGCCGGTGATCACGTCCTTGCAGCCCGTCGCCGTGACGAAGATGTCGCCCTCCGGGGCGGCCTCCTCCATCGTGGTGACCTCGTAGCCTTCCATCGCCGCCTGCAGCGCGCAGATCGGGTCGATCTCGGTGACGATCACGCGGGCGCCGAGGCCCTTCATGCTCTGGGCGCAGCCCTTGCCGACGTCGCCGTAGCCGGCCACGACGACCACCTTGCCCGCGACCATCACGCCGGTCGAGCGCTTGAGGCCGTCCGCAAGCGACTCGCGGCAGCCGTAGAGGTTGTCGAACTTCGACTTGGTCACGGAGTCGTTCACGTTGATCGCCGGCACCTTGAGCGTGCCCGCTTCGGCCGCCTGGTAGAGCCGGTGAACCCCGGTCGTCGTCTCTTCGGTGATGCCCTTGATCTCGTCGAGGAGCTCCGGGAACTTGTCGTGGATCATCCACGTCAGGTCGCCGCCGTCGTCGAGGATCATGTTGGGTCCCGAGCCGTCCGGCCACCGCAGCGTCTGCTCGATGCACCAGTCGTACTCCTCGAGCGTCTCGCCCTTCCAGGCGAAGACGGGGACGCCGGTCGCCGCGATGGCGGCCGCTGCCGGGTCCTCGGTGGAGTAGATGTTGCAGGACGACCAGCGCACGGACGCGCCCAGCGCCGTCAGCGTCTCGATCAAGATGGCGGTCTCGACCGTCATGTGCAGGCAGCCCGCGATGCGCGCACCGGCCAGGGGCTGCGAGTCGCCGTACTGCTCACGCAACGCCATCAGACCCGGCATCTCCGGCTCGGAGATGTTGATCATCCGCCGGCCTTCGTCGGCCAGCCCGATGTCCTTGACCTTGTAGTCCTGCGTGCTCACGGCGGTGTCCATGTTCGCTCTCTCTGGGGGGTGGATGAACCGCGAGACATTATCCCCACGCCTCCCACGCTCCACCCGTTTAACCCGACCTTCCTACGAACGCCGTCCAGGTCCGATCGGCCCCCGATCGCAGTCCGTCCGTTACCCTTGCGCCGATGGCCACCCGAAGGCCCCGCGTACTGATCGTCGGTGACCGCCGCCGCAAGGGCGTCGCGGAAGGGGTCGCCGACCACCGCGACTTTCTCGAGCAGCATCTCGAGATCGTCGCCGTCGATCTCGACACGGACATCGACCTCTCGAACGTCGACGCGGACTTCATCCTGGTCTTCGGCGGCGACGGCTCGATCCTTCACGTCGCGCGGCGTCTCGCCGACAATCCGATTCCCATTCTCGGCGTGAACTACGGGCGGTTCGGTTTTCTCGCCGACGTCTCGCCCGGCAACCTCGAGGAGGGCATTCGCAACTACCTCGCGGGCAAGTTCACGACCAGCGAGCGCACGCGCCTCCGGGTGCGCTTCCTCAAGGACGGCGCGGTCGAGCACGAGGAGCTCGCCTTCAACGACGTCGTCCTCGGCCGAGACAACATCGGCCGCATGGTGGACGTGGACGTGCGCATCGACGGCCGCGAGGCGATTCGCTACTCGGGCGACGGCCTCATCCTCGCGACGGCCACCGGATCCACGGCGCACGCGATGGCGGCCGGCGGACCCTTGCTCGATCCGACCGTGAACGCGATCGTCATGGCGCCGATCGCGCCGCACAGCCTGGCCACCCGTCCCGTCGTGCTGGCCGGCGACCACAGGATCGAGCTCCAGTGCGGGGAGAGCCGTTCCCCCGCCAGCGTGACCGTCGACGGCGCTGAGCCCTATCCGCTCACGGCCGACCACGTCGTCGAGGTCTTCGACGCGCACGTCCCGGTCCGACTGCTGCGTGTATCGGGCCGCCCGTTCTACGATGCGCTGCGAAGCAAGCTCGGGTGGCGCGGCCGGCCTTCGTATCGCGAAGAGGACCCGGTCGAACACGCCGATTAGCGCCGGGCCGCTTCGAACGCAGGACGACGGGAACCGTTCCACATGGCGATGCGCCGGCAAGCCGACATCGACAGCGCGATCTTCCCGATCTCGTTCCTGCGTCTGCTGTCCATCGTCCCGGCCGCGGTCAGGCGGTTGCACGCGGGTGTGGCCGACGGCCAACGCGCCGTCCGTGGCGAGGGTGGGCGTTTTCTGTTCCGGGGGCATCGCGAGTACCGACCGGGCGACGACCTGCGGCGCGTCGACTGGAACGTCGAGGCGCGTCTCGGCAAGCTGCAGGTGCGACAGTTCGACGCCGAGAAGGACGTGCTCACGGAGGTGTGGTTGGACGGCAGCGCGTCCATGGCGCCGTTCGGCGGACGCGGCGCGAGCGCTCGCGCCGCCGCGCTTTCGTGTGCCGTCGGTCTCGGCGCGGGCGGGCGCGTGCGCCTGGGCTGCCTGCGCGACGGCGACGCGAACGTCCTGTTCGAAGCGTCCAACTCGGGGCAGATCCGCACCGTCTTGGAGGCGCTCTCGAGCGACGTCCCGTCCGACCGCGCGGGTCTGGAGACCGCGTTGCCCAAGCTGGTCAAGCGCGTGCCCCGCGGTGCGCGCTTTCAGTTCATCTCCGATCTGCTCACCCGCGCCGACCCGGGCATCTTGCACACGCTCGCCGGCCGAAGCGTACGCGGCGCCCTGATGCACATGCGCGTACCCGAGGTGACCGCGCCGGCGCCCCAGCGCGCGTTCCTCGCGCGCGATGTCGAGTCGGGCGTCGAGCGTCGCATCCGACTGAACGCCCCTGCAGCCGCGCGTGTCGCGGCGCGCGCGAAGGCGCACGCGGATCTGTGGGCCCATCACGCGCACGCCGTCGGGTTGCACTATCTGCCGTTCGCGCCGGACCTCGAGCCCGAGGCGTTGTTGCGACGCATCATCCTGGAGGTGATGTGACGTTCGCCGCATTCTGGGCCCTTGCCGGGCTGGTGGTCGTGCCGGTCATCTACTGGCTCCACAAGCGGAAGGCGAAGCCGCAGATCGTCGAGCTGCCCACGTTGCTCTTCCTCGTCGACGAGGACGAGCGCGAGCATCGGCCCCGCACGCGGCGTCTCGATCTGGAAGCCGTGCTCGCGATGTGCGCAGCCGCGCTGCTCACGCTGGCCGCCATGGGACCGCGCATCGACGGCGGCGATCCCGAGCGGCGGGTGCGCGTCGTCGTCGCGGCAGGTTCGGTCGAGGCGTCGGAGGGCTACGCGGATCGGTACGGGCAGGTCCTCGCGCACGTCGCGGCGACGACGCGCGCCGACCCCGTCGTCATCCACGAGCCAGCCTTGGGACTGCTGCGGCCGAGCGACGACGACCTGCTCGCGGCCGCCCGCGCCGCGCCGGCGGCGGTTCGCATCGTCATCTCCGATCGCCTGCCGGAGACGGACCCCGGCGACGTGCGCTGGGTCGCGATCGGGAACCCGGACGCCGGCAACGTCGGCATCGTCGCCGTCGACGTTTCGGCGAAGGACGGCGGGTACGAGGTGTTCGGGACGGTCCTCAACGACGCGACCAGAGTGACGTCAGCGACGGTACGGCTGGGCGAACAGCAGGTCACGCTCGACGACATGCAGCCCGGTTCGTACCGTTCGTTCACCCTGGAGACGTCGTCGATCGAAGCGGGCGCAAAGCTCGTGTGCACGAGCGATCTCCCCGTCGACGATCTGCCGGCCGACGACGAGGTCGTGCTCGATCCGCGTCCCGCGAGCGTGTCGATCGACCCCGACTTGCCTTCGCGTCTTCGCGACGCGATTCGCGACGGGCTGATCGCCGCGGTGGGCGAAGCCGGCTACCGGGAGTCCGAGGACGGCGACATCGCGTTCGTCAGCGGCCGCAAGCCCGTCGGTGCGGCGTCGCGCGTCTCCTTCGATCCCATCCGTGACGACGCCGTCGTGTCCGCGCCCGCTGGCGTCGACATCGTGCGTCGCCACGCGTTGACCCGGGATCTGAGCGTGCGCGGCGCGGACCTTCAGTACCGTCGCGGTGCGCAGCGGATGCGGGACGGGGAGACCCTCCTGCTGGGACGCGGTGGCGGCTCGAACTGGCCCGTGCTCGTCGCGCGCAGCAACGGCGCCCTTCGATTCGCGCCGGATCCGACGCGCGGCGCGACGCCGCTGATCGACACCGCGTTCTGGCCGCTGTTCCTCGAGAACCTGATCGGCGGCGAGGCGGCTTCCGCCGGCGTGCGCATTCGCGGGCTGCTCGATCTCGATGCATCGCGACTGGGCCGCGACGTTGCGCCGTTCGATCCGACCTGGATCACGGCGGCGAAGCCCGACGTGGTCCCGCCGCCGACATCGCTGCGAGCGCCGCTTACGGTGGCCGGGCTGCTGTGCCTCCTCGCCCTGTGGTCGTTGCCCCTGCTTCGCGCCCGTCGTTCGCAGCCCACGGCCGCGCTTGGACATTCGGCGTAGCGCTCGGACCCAGGGCGGCCGCCCCCGCGCTCCTTCGTAGCCTTTCGGTGGCATGAAGGTCGCCTCCACCCTCGGCTTGGCGCTGCGCCGCTTGCGTCGCCGTCCGATCCGCTCGCTCCTGCTCTTGCAGGGCACGGTATGGGGCGTCGCGGTCGCGATCTTCCCGAGCGCGGTCATCCAGGGCACCCGCGATGCCGCGCTCAATCAGGGCACGGAGCTCGGCGCCAATCGCATCGCCGTCACGGCCGACCCGACGTCGGCGCGCGACACCGTTCTGCGTACCGACGACATGACCCACCTGCGGGACGCGGTCGAGCAGAAGGGCTTCGGCGTTCGCGCGCTCGGCGGATTCAAGATCGGTCAACGTGTGCCGAAGCCCGGGGGCGACACCGACGACGTGTGCACCGTGCTGGCTTCGACGCCCGACGGTCCCCGCGCTCGCGGGATGGAGCTCGAGAAGGGCCGCTGGCTGCGTGCGGACGACGACGGCGAGAAGTGCGTCGTCGAAGCGCGCGTCGCCCGCTGGCTGGGCCGGCCGTCGATCGAGCCGGGCGACACCATTCGCGTCTCGAGCCGGATGGGCGATCTCGAGGTCGTGGGCGTGACGAAGGCGCGCAACGAGACCGCGCTGACGACCGACGACCTCGGCATGGACCTCGCGCATCCGCTCTATCAGAGCGTCGCGCAGCAGTTCCTGCTGGTGATGGGCATTCCGCTCGTGGTGTCCGACGAGTGGAAACGGTCCGAGCAATGCGTGTACGTGCCCGCGCAGGTCGCGGGCGAGGCGGCGGTGCTCGACTGGATCTACATGCGCGTGGACACGGTCAACGTCTCGGATGCCGCCACGGCGATGCGTCAGTCGATGGTCGAGCGCGACAAGACGGTCGTCACGCTGTACCCCCTCGTCCTGCCCGTCGTCACCGGCAACGAGGTCGATCGCTTCGGCGCCGTGAACATCGCCATGTTCCTCGCGTGTCTTGCGATGGGCGCGGTCGTGATGGCGAATCTCGGACTGCTCAACGTCCTCAGCCGCTCGCGCGAGATCGCGATTCGCCGGGTCGAAGGCGCGACGCGGCGGGACATCGCGTCGCATTTCCTCATCGAAGGCCTCCTGCTGAGCGCGATCGGCTGCGGGCTGGGTTGCGTATTCGGCATGATGCTGGCGGAGCTGCGTGCGGAGCTCGAGCCGGTGGCCGGCTTCACGTGGACGTTCCCGTTTCGGGAAGCCGCCTGGGCCTGCGCCGTGGCGATGATCATCGGGCTGCTGGCAGCGCTGTTGCCGGCCATTCGGGCGAGCAAGCAGGAGCCCGTGCGGGGGCTCGCCGATGAGTGACGGTACGCCCCGGTTCGCGCGCTTCTGGGACGTCGTCCGCGAAGGCGTCTTGCACGTGTTGCGTCGCCCGCTCCGCAGTCTCCTCACGGCGCTCACGAGCGCCGTCGCGATCGCGGTCACGGTGAACGTCATCTCGCTTTCCTACGGCATGGACGAGGACATCCAGCGCGACGTACGGCAGTTCGGCCGCTTCACCGTCGACGTCGGACGCCTCCCGATCCTGCGGCCCGGCATGCGCCGCGAAGAGCTGGGCGACGAGCAGGTGCAGCGCATTCGTGACCTGATGGGCGACATTCCGAACGCCGTCGTGGTGCCGCGCCGGCAGGTGAGCGGCGGCATCGAGGGCGACGTCAAGCTCGACCGCGTACAGATCGTCGCCGCCGCGCCGGGGTACGTGCGCACCCTGAACATCGAGCTGGCTGCCGGACGCTGGCTGCGGAACGGCGACGACGCGACCCTGGCAAGCTGCACGCTCGACGCGGAGACCGCAAGTCAGCTCTTCCCCGGCGTTACGCCCGACGACGTGGTCGGCCGCACCGTCGAGGTCACGTTACCGGACGCGACGCGCCGGATGACGGTGGTGGGGGTGCTGTCGGATCCGCTCACCTACCGCGCCCTCTTCGAGACGTTCGACGAAGGCCGCGGCGCGCGCACCCTCACCAGCAGCCTGCTCTCGTTCCGCAACGTCTACGTGCCTGCGTCCGCGGTCGAGTCGGACCAGTTCACCGGCATCTCGGTCGCGCTGCCGGACGATGCGGCCGTCACGAAAGCGCGCGACCGCCTACTGACCGTGTTCAAGCAAGACGCCACCAAGGGCCTCCTGGGGCTCACGAGCAACATCGGGGTGTTCTGCCGGCGCGACTGGATGGATGCGATGGGCGCGCAGACGCAGCAAGGTGCGTTGATCGGCAACATCGTTTGGATCATCATCGTCGGTGTGGCTGTGATCATGATCTCGACTCTCAACCTGATCACGATCCGCGAGCGCTACGACGAGCTTGCCGTGCGCCGCTGCGAGGGCGCGCGACGCCGCGACGTCGCGCTGCAGATCACGGTCGAAGGCGTGTTGTTGTCGTTGGTCGGCGGACTGGCGGGCCTGCCGCTCGGCTATTGGGGCGCATCGGTGTTGCGCGACATCGTCGAGTTCCCCTTCCGCTTCGATGCCGGGTACGCATTGGTCGCGACCGGGATCGCGATCGTGCTCGGCCTGTTTTCGTCGGTCGTTCCCGCGCGCCGGGCGGCCAGGTTGCAGCCCGCTCGCGTTCTCAGCCGGAGGCTCACGTGACCCAGGACGCCCATCAGCACAACGGCGCGCTTGTTCACATGGACGGGGTCGCGCGCACCTACAAGTCGGGCGCGGTGGACGTCGAGGCGCTGAAGCCGGTCGATCTCGAGCTTCAGACCGGCGAGTACGTCGCCGTGACCGGTCCGTCCGGCTCCGGCAAGTCCACGTTGTTGCACATGCTCGGTTGTCTCGACCGTCCCAGCGCCGGGCGCTACCTGCTCGAAGGGCGTGACGTGTCCGGCCTGTCGGACCGGGAGCTCGCGGCCGTGCGCAACCGGACGATCGGCTTCGTCTTTCAGCGCTTCAACCTGTTGCGTGACGAGACGGCACTGCGCAACGTGGAGCTGCCGTTGCTGTACGGGGGACTGACGCGAGCCGAGCGTCGCCGCCGCGCGGCCGAGGCGCTCGACCGCGTCGCGCTGGCCGAGCGGGTGACGCACTATCCCGGCCAGCTCTCGGGCGGGGAACAGCAGCGCGTTGCGCTGGCCCGAGCGCTCGTGAAACATCCGAAGCTGCTCTTGGCCGACGAGCCCACGGGCAACCTCGACAGCACCGCGGGCGGCCGCGTGCTGGAGCTGATCGACGAAGAGAACGCCCGCGGGACGACCGTCGTTCTGATCACGCACGACGACAACGTCGCCCGTCACGCGCGCCGCTGGCTCACCATCTTCGACGGCGTCGTCGCGGAGCAGGACAGCGCCCCCTAGCCGCGAATTGGCCGCTTCCGAAGGATGCGCTTGGGCGTGGGCCTCCCGATGGCCGATGAGAAACCGTGGCCCTGCGCATACTCCTCATCATCTGCCTAACCGGATCGGCGTGGCTCGCCTGCGCCCCGGCTGCCGAAGCCGACGAGATCTTCGTCCTCGACAACGGGGTCGTGCTGCGTGGCTACGCCATGAGCGAGACGGACGACAGCATTGTCGTGCGCCTCACCGGCATGCACGCCGACAACCGCATCACGGTGCGCCGCAGCGAGATCGTGCGCCGCTACACGACGAGCCACTACGTCGCGCGATCGAAGGCTCCGGTGCGGCCTGCGCCTGCGTCCGGCGCCGAGCCGTTGCCGGTCGACGCCGACGCGACCGAGGCCTACTTCCCGCTTCCGCAGCCGACGAGGCCGCGGCTTCCGGCGGAGCTCCCGAGTGCGGACGAAGAGGTGTTCTTCATCCGCTTTGCGCGCGTCGCCCACGACGCGACACCCGACAGCCTCAAGGGGCAGCTGATCCTCGCCGCCCTGGTGCTGGGCGTGCTGATGCTGCTCGTCGGTGTCGGCGTGCGGCTCGTGGATCTCGAGCCGCCGTCCTGGGCGAACCTCGTCCTGCTTTCGCTGCTGCTGGGCGGCATCGTGATCGGCGACCTGATGTACCCGCACATCATCTTGCGCAGCGACCGCGCCGTGTGGGTCCTGCCGCTCCAGATCCTGGGCTGGTGCGGGGCATCGAGACTGGTGCTCGGCGGGCCGATCTCGCGCTCCGTGCTGCTGATGGGGTTCTCGCTGTTCTCCCTGATGTCGTTCCTCTTCGTGACGGGCGCGGTCCTGATCTCCTTCTAGCCCGCATCGATCCTCTCGCAGCGCTGGACCCGCGCGAGAACACTCGAGAGCGCCTTGCGTTGTTCGCATCGACTCGGGACAAGGGATGAGGCGAAGCCAGTTTGGCTTCTACAATGCGCCCGTGATCTGGCTCGCCGTCATCGCCTGTGTCGTT
Organism: Planctomycetota bacterium; assembly: GCA_965223505.1. Classification (GTDB taxonomy): domain Bacteria; phylum Planctomycetota; class PLA2; order PLA2; family JAEUHO01; genus CBDCWP01. Next base: position 88,624 of record CBDCWP010000038.1, on the reverse strand, counting down.
GCTGCCGTCGCGTTGTTCATCGCACTCGGCAACCGTGCCGCCACGAAGCAGCTCGCGTTGGAGATGGTTCAGCTTCGCGACAAGATCGCGCGGCTGCACGGCGAACAGGACGCGCAGCGCGAGCGCGCCGAAGCCGAGATCGCGGACCAGGCGGCGAGGGTGACCTCGTCGATCGCGCCACGAATCGACGCGATCGAGAAACGGACGCGCGACCTGATGGAGCGCGGCGTTCCGATGGGGCGTTCGTCGTCCCCGCAGACGTCCCTCGACGCCGGTGAGATCGTGCGGCGTCACATGCGGGCGCAGGGATACGAGTGTGTCGTGTTGTTGGACATCGAGGACGACGGAAGCGTGCTCGTCGAGGCGGAGCGCGACGGCATCTCGGCGAAGGGCGTAGCGCACGTCACCGACGAGGGTGAGGTCGACCTTCGCGCCATCTCCTCGCTCCGGGCGTTTCCGTAGGTTCGTGCGATGAACACAGCGGACGTTTGTGTGCTGGCGGTGCTCCTGCTCTTCGCGGTGTGGGGTGCGTTGCGGGGCGCGCTGCGCCAGCTCATGACGGTCCTGGTGATCGGCGCGGGGCTCTTCGTCGCGACGCGTTTCGGGTCAGCGGTCGCCACGACGGTCTCCAAGGTCGCCGGCCTCGACGGTTCGATGCGTGACGCGACCGCGTGGGTGGTCGTGTTCGTCGCGACCCTCGTTGCCGGCGCGGTGCTCTTCTCGTTTCTCGGTGGTTGGTTCGAGACGCGACGAACGGACGGCGCGTTGCGTCGCGGCCTCGGGGCCGCGCTCGGCTTGGTCACGGGCATCGGCGTCTTGTTCGTCGCGGGGTACGCCGTCTTGGGTTATCCGCACGGGCCGTCCGGCGGACCGTCGTTGCAGCGGGTGACGGGCGTCGCCGACGCGGCCGAGGATCCGGCGTCGACCGAGTCGGCGTGGCTTCGCAGCACGCGCGACTCGCGGGCCGCGGCGGTGCTGGCGGACGGCGGCGAGGCGGTGCGTCGTTCGCTCTCCTTGCCGTCGTGGATGTGCGACTGGATGGATCGGGTCGCGTCGGACGTCGAGCGCGGGGCCCGCTAGCGTCGGCGCGCAGGCCGAGGCGTAGCCGCGGCGGCCGCTCGCGCGATGACACGTTTGGGGGGCCCCGGGAAATTCGGCGGTGATCGGGGGTCCGGGCCGGTGACGCCCGACCGTGTCGTCCAATCGTTCACGTGGAATGGTCCGCGCGAGAGTACGATCGCCACCATGCGCGAGGGCTGGATCTACGTCATCGCCTTCTTCGTCATCATCGGCGTCGGCGGCTTTCTCATCGTCCCGCGGCTCCTGGACGGCGGCCGCGGCCCGCGCGACCCCTACGACGACCCGATCCCCGAGATCGACGACCCCGATTCCGAGGCGGCGACGCCGCCGGCCGATGTCGCCGACGCCATCGGCGCCGCCACCGACTGGGTCGACATCGAGGTCACCGGTCCGAACGGCATCCTGCGCGGCCCCCTGAAGGCGACGTTCGGGGCGCGCATCGAGCGTCGCTCCGAGGAAGGCGAACCCGTGCAGCGGCTGCGGGTCTTCGCCGAGCAGCCGCGCGTCGCCTTCGGCGCGGTCGGACATCAGTGGCACTGGGTCAGCGCCGCCGAGCTCGGGCCCGAAACGCGGATCGAGCTGCCGGAGGCCGCGCCTTCGATCGTCGTTCGCGTGCGCGAGCCCGACGGACGACCGGCTGAGAACGTCGCCGTTCGCGTGGAGCCGGCGAGTCCATGGGGGCTGCGACGCACCGACGAAGGCGGCGCGTTGATCCTCGACGACCTCACGCCCGGGTTCGTCATTGTCGATTGCACCACGACCGAGCGTCGCGGCCCGCGCCTTCGACTTCGAACCGGCGTCGACAAGGACGTGGAAGCGATACTGGAGGCCGCCTGGCGGATTCGAGGGCGCGTCGTCAATCCGGACGGCAAGCCCGTTCCCGACGCGCGCGTCAGCGGCTACGGCGTGCCCGGCCCTCTCGGCGTCGAAACGACCACAGCGAAGGACGGTTCCTTCACCTGGCGAGGGCCCGTTACGGCCTTGCTCTCACTGCGTGCGCGCGCGACGGGCTATGCCGAGCACGCCGTCGAGCTCAGTCCGCCCGCCGTCGGCGCGACCGAGACCGAGGTCGGCGACCTTCAGCTCACGGACGCCGAGACGCGGATCGAATGCGAGGTGCTCTCGACCGCGGGGGACCCCGGCGCCTACGTGATGGTCGAGCCCCAGGTCGCCGCCTTGTTGCGCGAGGTGTTCGGCCCCGGACAGGTGCTCGACGAACCGCGCAAGTTGCCGCTCGACGAGCACGGCGAGGCCACCTTCACCGGCCTGCTGCCGAACGTGCCGTTGCGCGTGTCCGTGCGGGGCGCCGGCGTGCCCGTGGACTCGATCGTGCAGGGCGCCCCCGGCGAGACCGTCTCGATCACGTTCGACCCGCCCGACGGCGAGGTGCTCGAGGGGGTGCTGCGACACCCGGACGGCGAACCGGCGCGGGGCGTACGCGTGCTCGTGTCGCGCGAGCCGCGCGACGGCGATCAGCCGCGACCCGACGATCTCGTGGCCTACACCGGCCCCAAGGGCGGATTTCGGCTGCGCGGGTTGCCCGGCCTCACGTACTTCGTTCGCGCCTACGTTCCGGGGCGCCGAAGCCTGCTGCGCCAGGTCGAGCTCCCGACCAACGGCCCCTTGTTGATGACGATGGAAACGGCGATCACCGACGATGCGCGCCGCGTCGAAGGGACGGTCACGAACCAGCGCAACGAGCCGTTGCGCGGCGTGACCGTGCGCGCGGCCGGCATCAGCGCCGTCAGCGACGCGGAGGGGCGATTCCGCCTCGAAGGCGTCGAGAGCATGTCGCCCAACGTCGTGCTCGCGTACGGCTACGAGCCGGGGCCGCTCGCGGCAGACGCGCCGCATCCGCGCCCGTACCTGCCGCGCGACTTCGTCCTGATCACGCCCGGCCGCAAGGCCACGCACAAGCTCGTGCTCGCCGAGTCCGCCGCCGTATCGTTCCGGGCCGTCGACGGCGTCGACGACACGCCGATCAGCTTCCTGCACGTCATGGTTCGTACCGACAAGGGGCGCATCCTGTTCGACCGCGGCGTCGCCACGCGCGACGGCGCGTACACGATCCCGGACCTGCCTTCGCGCGGCGTGAAGCTCGCACTGCTCACGCACAGCCGCCGATCCCTGAAGACGCTGCCGCTGAAGGCCGGAACGTCCGAGGACCTCGGCGACGTGACGTTGGGCCGCGGCATGCAGGTGCGCGGCGTCGTCACGAACAAGGCGGGCGATCCCGTCGCCGGCGCCCGGGTGGCCGCCTTCGACGACGGCTGGCGCAAGCTGAGCAGCGACCAGCTCGTCGCGCGGCGCGGGTTGTTCAGCGCGGCGCTCGCGCGCGAGGTGCTGTTCCGCACCACGCGTACGAACGAGAAGGGCGAGTACGTGCTGCAGGGATTCGACCCGCAGGAGCCGGCGGATCTCGCCTTCTGGGCGCCCGGGTACGCGCCGCGGGCCAAACGCGTCGAGCTCGAGCGGTTCTCCGACAACGTGCGCACGGTCTGCGACATGCAGCTCGAAGAGGGCGGTTGGCTGCGGCTGTTGCTCCAGGAAGAAGGATCGTCACGCCCTGTCGAAGACGCGATGGTCGACATGGAACATGGTCGCGACGCGTCGGACTGGCTCGACCTGCTGCACCGCGGCACGCTGGGCGGGCCGCTGGGGACGACGGAGGAGTGGCGAACGGCATCGGATCTGTTCCTGATCGAAGACGAGCCCGGCGTGTACTTCATCGGCCCGGCCCTGCCGGGGCCGTACCAGGTCTGGATCGAGCGGCCGGGCTACGCGCCGATCCAGAAGAAGCTGACGGTGCTGACGAAGGATCAGAACGTCCTGGAGCTGATCGACCAGGACACCGGCGAGAAGTACGCCGGCAACATCACGAAGTTGATCTTCACCATGCAGCGCCTCGACGACTGACACGCGGACGGCGCGCTGGTCTGGGGGCGCTCAGGACCGCCTCGTCGTCCTCGCGTGGCAGACCACGCCACGTCCAGCCTTCCGCTCCCCATCCAACGCGCCGTCGTGGACGATCAGTTCGACTGCAGTGAACGACCGTCGCGCCTCTTGCGCGCGTCGCGGCTCTGGCGGTTACGCTCCGACTCGAGCGTACGCAACACCTTCTTCGTCACGTCGCCCGTCGGGTAGTTGCCGTCCATGCACGCGCGGCAGAACTTCGACACGCGCTCCGTCGGGCCCCGCACCGCCTTCACCATCTCGTCGACGGTCATGTAGACGACGCCGTTCGCGCCGATCGCCTTGGCGATGCCGTCGTCCGTGCGCTGCTGCCGCGCGATGAACTCGTTGCGCGTCTGCATGTCGATGCCGTACACGCACGGGTGCTTGATCTTGGGTGACGCGACGCCGACGTAGACCTCGGTGGCGCCCGCCTCGCGCACCATCGAGACGACCGCCTTCGTGGTCGTCCCGCGCACGACCGAGTCGTCGATGAGCAGAACCTTCTTTCCGTCGAGCTCCATGGGAAGCGTCGTCAGCTTCGCGCGCACGTTCTTCTCGCGGTTCGTCTTGCCCGGCATGATGAACGTGCGGCCGACGTAGCGGTTCTTGAGCAAACCCTCGCGGTAGCGCACCTTCAGTGTGCGGGCGCACTCCAACGCCGCCGGCCGGGCCGAGTCCGGCACCGGAACCACGACGTCGGGCTCGATCTTGCGCCGCCGCACGCGCTCGGCCAGCGCCTCGCCGAGGCGCAACCGCGCGCGGTAGACCGAGATGTCGTCCAGCACGCTGTCGGGACGCGCGAAGTACACGAACTCGAACACGCACGGCCGATGCTGGCGCGAGCCCCGTCCGGCGACGACCTTGCGGTGCAGCCTGCCCGACGGCTCGATCACCACGACTTCGCCCGGATCGAGATCGCCGACGATCTCGAAGCCGAGCACGTTCAGCGCCGCGCTCTCGCTTGCGACGCAGTAGTGCCACTCGTTCCGACTCCGCGCCCTACCGTTGCGCTTGGGGCCCTGCTTGGCGACCTTGCGACGGCCGAGGATCGCCGGCTTGATGCCGAACGGATCGCGGAACGCGACGAGTCCCTTTCCGCCGACGAGCGCCGCGCCCGAGTACGAACCCTTCACGCGGCGGAACACTTCCTTCATCGCGGCGTAGGCGGCGTCGGGCCACTGGGCGCTTCGACGCCGGCGCAGCGCCGCAGCGAAGACGTTGAGAATCGCTTCGACGTCACAGCTCGTCCCGAGGCGGCGTCCGTCGCGTTCGGAGAGCTCCTTCTTCAGGTCGAGGTAGTTCGTGACGTTGCCGTTGTGCGCCATCGCGATGCCGTACGGCGAGTTGGTGTACAGCGGCTGCGCGTCCGACGCGGTGCCGGTGCCCACCGTGGGGTAGCGCGTGTGACCGATGGCCTGACGTCCCGTCAGCTGCGTCATCGCGCGGTCGGTGAAGACCTCCTTGACGAGGCCGACGTCGCGTTGGATGTGAAACGTGTCGCCGTCGAACGTCGCAACGCCCGCGGCGTCTTGCCCACGATGTTGCAGGACGAGGAGCGCGTCCGTCATTTCGAAGGCCGCGTCGGAACCGGCGTGGAGACCGATGAAACCGCACATGGGAGAGTGACGACTCCGAGTGAGCGCGGAGTGTACGTGGGAGGACCCTCGGACGCGTGCGGATTGCGGGAGCGGATCGCCCGCCGGCGCGGCCGGTGCTCGGCCGACCGGCCGCCGGCCGACGGCTACTCGTACGTCAGCTCGACCTTCGCCCTCGCGAGGCGCTTGCGCTCCACCTCGAGGTCCGCCGCCGTCAGGGGGTGCGCGTCCAGCCAGCCCGCGGGCATGCGCAAGCGAATGCGGTCGCCGCGCGCCGACGCGACGATGGGGGGCAGCCGGCTCGGCGAGCGACTGCGGTGCAGGCGCACGGCGAGGCGTAGCAGGATCGCCAGCCGGCGCGCGGCGCGCCGGCGCTCCTTGGGCAACGCCGTGAAGGGCTGCGGCCGCAGCCGGCGCCGATGCGACATCACCAGCGCGGCCAGCAGGATCTGATCCTCGCGCGAGAACCCGGGCATGTTGGTGTGGGCGATCAGATACGCGCCGTGCTTGTGGTAGCCGCTGTAGGCCACGGTCATGCCGATGGCGTGCAGCCGGGCCGCCCAGGAAAGCGCCCGCTTCGACCAGGCACCCTCGAGAGACCAGTCGGCGAAGACCTGCTCCAGGAGATCGAGCGCGGTGTTCTCGATGCGCCGCGCCTGCGCGCGATCGACGGCGTAGCGCTTCATGAAGCTGCGAATCGTGCTGTCCCGCATGTCCTGATGCCGGATCCGGCCGATCAGGTCGTAGAGCACGCCGTCGCGCAGCGCCCCGTTGACCGCTTCCATGCGCTCGATGCGCAAGTCCTCGAAGATCGCCGTCAGGATGGCGAGGCCGCCGGCGAAGACCGCCGCGCGCGCCGGACTGACCAGCTGGGGGTCGAAGGCCGCGAAGTCGCGCGCCTCGATCAGCTCGTCGCGCAGCGCCTGCAGCGACGCCGCGTCGATGGCGCCTGCGGCGAGGCCGCGCCGCTCGATGTAGCGACTCACGGCGCGGATCGTCCCGGAGGCGCCCATGGCCTGGTTCCAGGTCGATCGACGCAGCGTGCGCTTGATCGGCTCGAGCTGGAGCTGCGCCCCGGTCAACGCGCGCTCGAACGTCTTCGGCGTGATCCGGCGCTTGGGGAAGAAGCGCCGTGTGTAGGACACGCAGCCCATGTGCAGGCTGTCCGACTTCCGGATCGTGGCGCCCTTCCCGAGGATGATCTCGGTGCTGCCGCCACCGATGTCGACGACCAGACGACTCGCCGCGCTCGGCTGCACGTCGTGGATCACCCCCTGGTAGATGAGGCGCGCTTCCTCCTGGCCGGAGATGACCTCGATGGGGTGGCCGAGCGCCGCCTGGGCGAGCTCCATGAAGGGGCGGGTTCCCGCCTTGCGCAGCGTGTTGGTGCCGACCGCGCGCACCGATCCGCGCGGCAAGTGCTCGATGCGCTCGCCGAACCGCCGCAACGCGCTGAAGGCCCGTGCGCGGGCGCCGGCGTCCAGACGATGACGCCCGTCCAGGCCCATGGCGAGCCGCACGGGCTCGCGCAGACGGTCGACGACGCGCAGCTGCCCCTTCACGACGCGTGCGACGACCATGTGAAAGCTGTTCGAACCGAGGTCGACGGCGGCAAGCGTCTGCTGGGCGCTCTTGCGCTTGCGTTTCTTCGGCTTGCCGGTCACGCCTACGACTTAGGGGGCACGGCCTCCGCGGTCAAGAGGCGAACCTCGCCGGCCGGCAGCGCGTCGTCGTGGTCGATGTCCAGTGTCTCGACCCTGCCCGCCGCGCGCACCGCCTCGCGCACGCCGTCGAATCGCGCGAACCCTTCCGAGGCGACGTTCAGGTGCGCGCGCGCGAGCGGCTTGCCCGGTGACAGCTTCTGTTCGGAGCGCCATCGGCGAATCGCGGTCAGCACCGCCACGGCCGCTTGCCCGTCGGCCTCGGCGTCCTCCGCGCTCGACGGCGCCTCCGCGGCCGGCCACGGCGCCGCGGCGATCGCGGGCACGCCTTCCGACGCGCGGAACAACGACTGATGAACGATCTCGCACACGTGCGGCACGTACGGCGTGAGCAGGCGCAACACGCCGCAGAGCACGTCGTACAGCCCCGCCTGCGCGGCCCGGCGCGACGCGGCGCCCTCGGGCGAGTCGTCGTAGAGCCGGTTCTTGATCATCTCGAGGTAGTTGTCGCAGAGGTCGCCCCAGAAGAAGCGCTCGACGTCGCCCTTGGCGATCCCGAACTCGTAGCGGTCCAGGTTCGCCGACACCAATGCCACGGTCTTGGCGAGCCGCGCGCGAATCCACGTGTCGATCGGCTCCGGGGGCGCCGTCTCGGCCTTCGGGTCGAAGTCCTCGAGCCGCTGCTGCGCGAACTTGCTCGCGTTCCACAGCTTGACGCAAAGCCGTCGGCCCTGCTTGAAGTCGTCGTCGTTGTAGACGTAGTCGTTGCCCAGCGTGGCCGAGAGGGCCCAGTAGCGCGTGGGGTCGGCGCCGTGCTGCGTGATCATGTCGCGCGGGTCCGCCGGCGCGTTTCCGAGCGACTTGCCGATCTTCTGCCGGCCCGGCGCCTGCACGTGCCCCGACACCATCGCGTCCTGCCACGGGATGTCGTCGAAGTGGATGCGGCTCTTCACGATGGTGTAGAAGGCCCAGGTGCGGATGATGTCGTGCGCCTGCGGCCGCAGCGTCATCGGCATCGGGCAGCGCCGCTCGCCGTCCTCGGGATCGCCCCAGCGCGCGTTGATCTCCGGCGTCTCGCTCGACGTCGCCCACGTGTCCATGACGTCCATCTCGGGGCGCCACGCGGTCCCGCCGCATGACGCGCACGCGTGGCTCACGTCGTGCTTGCCGTGATCGAGGATCGGCAGCCACTCGTCGGGCGCGACGAACACGGCCTCGCAGCCCTCGCAGTACCAGACCGGGAACGGCACGCCGTAGAAGCGCTGGCGCGAAATGCACCAGTCCCACTCGAGGCCCTCGACCCAGTTGGCGTAGCGCTTCCCCATGTGCGCGGGGAACCAGCGTACCTTGTTCCCGAGCTCGATCAGCTCGGACTTGTGCTCGAGGACGCGTACGAACCACTGCCGCATCGGCAGGAACTCGATCTCGCGCTTGGTGCGCTCACCGATCTTGACGACGTTCTCGACCTCTTCGCGGCCCAGGAGGTGTCCGGACTGCTCGAGCCGCTCGAGGATGCTGCGCCGCGCCGGCTTGACGTACATGCCCGCTTCGGATCCCGCGATCTCGGTGAGCTTGCCGTCCTTGCCGATGGCCTGCCGCAGCTCGAGGTCGTGCTTCTGGTACCACTCGACGTCGGTCTTGTCGCCGAAGGTGCAGCACATCACGATGCCGGTGCCCTTCTCGGGATCGGCCTTCTCGTCGGCCAGGATCGTTACCTCGTGCCCGTAGAGCGGCACGATCGCCTTCTTGCCCAGCAGCGTCGCCGCCTTCGGGTGATCGGGGTGGATGAACATCGCCACGCAGGCCGAGAGCAGCTCGGGCCGCGTCGTCGCGATCACGACCTCACCGCCGTCGGCGAGGTCGAACCGCACGTCGTTCATGAACGTGCGCTGGGTCTTCTCCTCCAGCTCCGCCTGGGCCAGCGTCGTCTGGGCCTCGGTGTCCCACAGCGAGGGGCTGTGGTGCAAGTAGACCTCGCCCTTCGCGTGCATGTCGAGAAACCCGCGCTGCGAGATGCGGATCGCGCGCTCGTCGATCGTGCTGTAGGCCAGCGACCAGTCGGCGGAGAAGCCCAGGCTGCGCCACATCTCCTCGAATTCGTGCTCGTACTTGCTGCAGGTCTCGCGGCACAGCTTCACGAAGTCCTCGCGCGGCATGTCGATGCCGAGGACACCGCGCTCCTTCTCCGTCAGCCGCTCCGTGGGCAGGCCGTTGCCGTCGAACCCGAACGGGTAGAAGACGTTACGGCCCTTCATGCGCATGTAGCGCGCGATGCACTCGGCCTGTGTGTAGGAGAACACGTGGCCCACGTGCAGGCTGCCCGACACGGTCGGCGGCGGCGTGTCGATCGAGAAGATCTCACCTGGCGCATCCGGGTCGAAGCGGTATACGCCGACCTCGTCCCACAAGGCCTGGGCCTTCGGTTCGACGATCGTCGGGTCGTACTTGCCTTCCAACATGGTGCACCTGCGCGGTTCGGGGAAGGCCGAGAGGATACCGTCGCCGCGTAGCCGCGCTCACTCGGGGCGCGGCGCGGCCTCCATCTCTCCCGTCTCGGTCGCGCGGCGCTCGTAGGTCGAGGGGCCCAGGTCGGGCAGCTTGCCGCGCGCCAGGAGCTTGGCCCGGATCTCGTCGAGCTTGAGGGCTTCCTGCAACCGCAAGGTGTAGCTCTCGACGGTGTCGTCGTCCTCGCGGTCGGCGCCGAGGAGCTCGCCGATCTGCTTCATGAGCGCCGGGTCGTCCGCGAGCCTGTAGCGCTGGCGCACCATGAGGTAGCCCAGGTTGTCCATGAAGATGCGCTTGCTGAAGTAGTCGGTGATGAGGTGCAGCAGCGCGACGAACAGCAGCAGCGCGACGATCGCCACCGCCAGGTACGTGCTGATCTCGCCCAGGGCCTCGCGCGGGTCGTTGAAGCCCTCGGCCTTCTGCGCGCGGCGAACGACCACGTACAGCTGCAGCCCGACGCCGACCAACAGGAACAGGAACCCGACGATGCGCTCGAGCCGCTGCCGGAAGAAGTTGCGGAAGCGCTTGACCTTGTCGGTCGGCAGCCCGAGCAGCTCGCGCATCTGTCCCCGGTCGCGGCGCGAGATGACCGACTTCGCGAGAAAGAAGTTCCCGACGAGGATGCAGAGCCAGCCGACGATCTCGCGTTGGAAGTAGTCCATCGGCCCGGAAGGTACCCCACGGCGGGCCCTTGGCGTCAAGGGTAGTGCGTCGGTTTGCGGATCCGTGCGGGCACGCGGCTTGCCGGATGCGCGCCGGCGCTTCGCCGCCCGCTACACTCTCGTCCCTGCCCGGTCGCGTGCGTGTCACCGCGCTGTGACCGGGCGACGGACGCCGGGCCGTCCGGCGGGTACCTTGGGCGCCGATGAGCGAAGTGCACAAGGAGCTCGGACGCCTCGGGCGCGCCTATGCGACGTCGGTCGGCGCGCGCCGTGCGGCGCGTCTGCACATCGCCCTGCTGGCCGTCGCCGCCCTCGCCGCGTTCGTCAGCCGCGCGGTCGTCCCCTTGCCGGGCGTACGCGCCCTCGAGCACGACTGGATCCGCGCCCCGCTGGTGGGGATCGCGTTGCTGCTCTTCGGCTGGGTGTTGCGCACGCTCATGACCCAGACCGTGCGGCCCCGCCCTCGAACCACCGCGCGGCGGCTCGACGACGCGAACGCCTGGCGCGACGACACGAACACCGCCGCGGGCCTGAGCGACGACGCGGCGACGGCGACCGTTCCGGCGCTGCTCGTCGCGCAGACACTGGGCCGGCTCCGGGAGCTGAACGCCGAGTCGCTCTGGCCGAAGCACCTCCCGCGCAAGTTCGTTCGCTACGTGCTCGTGTTCCTCTTCGTGTTCTGCCTGCTCGCGCCCGGCGTGGACGGACTGCTGGGCGAGCGCGGCGCCGGGACCGGCACGACGGCCGGACTCGGCCAGACCCCCGACCGCGCGTTCGGCGCCGCGGATCCGTTCGCCGCGGACCGGTTCCTGATGATCTTCGCGGAGGACCCGCTGGCGGCGACGCCGTTGCCGCCGGAGCCGAAGCCCGACGACGGCGCGGACCCGGTGCAACCCGGCGACGAACCCAAGGAGGACGACAAGTGACGCGCCGTCGCCTCCTGGTTCTGCTCGCGCTGTTGGCCGGCTGGTCGCCGGTGGCTGCCGACGACGGGGACGCACCGCGCAAGGCGCCGACCGTGGCGTGGTTCGACGACATCCCGACGGCGCGCGCGGCGGCGACGAAGCTCGGCCGTCCGATCTGGATCGCGCTGCACCCGCGCATCGCCGAGGCCGACGCCAAGTGGCCGCTGCGCGTCGCGCTGTGGAAGACCGTCTACGGCGACGCGGCGCTCGTCGCCAAGAGCCGCGGCTTCGCGTGTGTGCTCCGCATGGTCGGCGGCCCGCCGATTCCGGTGGCGCCGCGGCCCGAAGATTCGACGGTGGACATGCGTCCCAGGGCGCCGCAGCCGTTGCAGGGGCCCATGCACCTGATCGTCGACGCCACCGGGACGCGTCTGCTCGCGCGCCAGGACGACTGGCGGGCCGCGCCGGGGCAGGACAGCGTGGACGCGCTGCTGACACTGCTCGACCTGGGTGCGCGCCGCGCGGACCCGGTGCCGCCCGACAGTCCGGAGATCGGGCACGCGCTGGTGCGCGCGACCCCGCCGGCCCGACAAGGCGGCGATCCGGCAAACGCGCTCCCCGTCGGCGAGGACATGCCCGGCCTCGAGGTCGACCTGCGCTGGGACTTGCCGCTTCCGAAGCTCGTCGACGGCAACGAGGGCGAGAAGCTCTACGCGCGCGTCACGATGTACTGGGACGGCTCGGGGCCGTTCGACGTGGGCAACGTGATGCTGACGCCGGGCGAAGAGGTCGACGAGAAGGTCGTCGTGCGCTTCGACGCGTACGAGGAGCTGCAGCCGCTTCGAACGAAGGGCCGGCACCGCCTCGACTTCTACATCCGGCCGGAACCCGGCTCGTTCAAGTTCAGCGACGGCCCGCTGCACGTCGGGCTGCTCTGGATCGAGACCGGCGACGGTGGGGGCGGCGGCGGGGGGGGCGACGACAACAGCAACAAGCCGCCGGACCAGCCGCAGCCGCAAGACCAGGAAGAAGAGAAGAAGGAAGACGAGACGCAGCCGACACCGCAACCTCAGACGCCGCCCGACCCGCCGCCCGAGATCCCGGATGACGAGCTCGACATCGAGGTCATCGACCCGTTCGTGCGCGAAGGCGACATGATCAAGAAGGACGACGCGATCGTCGCCGTGCCGGACGACGACGCCGGCGTCAAGCCGCCGAAGAGGGTCCCGCTCGAAGACGCGCTGCGCGACTTCGAGAAGGTGTTGCAGCGCGCCGTGGACTGGGAGAGCTACTCCCCGCGCATGCGTGACTTCCTGCGCCGCTACTTCGAGGAGATGCGGCGGCGGGCCGGAGGCGCCAAGTGAGCGCGCCGCTCTTTACCCCCGAGGAGCTGATGCGCCTCAAGCGTCTGCGTGTTCAGCAACGCAGGCAGTCCTTCGGCGATCGCATGGGGGACTGGCGCACCGCGCGAACCGGCGCGGGCGGCCTGTTCGCCGACCACCGCGACTACGTGCCCGGCGACGACCTGCGCTACGTGGACTGGAACGTGTACGGCCGCCTCGGCGACCTCGTCGTCAAGCGCTTCGAGCAGGAGGAGAACCTCAACCTCCTGCTCTGCGTCGACCGCAGCCGCTCGATGGAGGGCGCCAAGTCGCACACCGCGCGGCGGCTGGCGGCGGCGCTCGGCTACATCGCGCTCGCGCATCTCGAGCACGTGCGGCTGGCGTGGCTGCCGTCGGCCTCGAACGCGACGATCACGATCCACCGCGGGCGCGAGCGGGCCCAGAAGCTGCTCGACGAGCTCGGCGAGACGCCGGACGAAGGCGAGACGAATCACACGCGCGACCTCGCCAAGATCCTCGGCGCGACCCGCACGCGCGGCGTCGCGCTGGTCGTGTCCGACTTCTACGACCCGCGCGAAGCCGTGGCCGGCATGGCGCACCTGCGCACGCGCGGCTTCGACGTCGCGGCGCTGCACGTGCTCGACCAGACCGACGTCGAGCTGCCGAAGGGCGCGTCGGTGCGCGCGGTCGATCGCGAGACGGGCGAGATCGTCGACGTCGACGTGACGGCGGAGATGCTCGAGGCCCTGCACGCCACCTGGCGCCGCCGCGCGGAGTCGATCGAGCGTTGGTGCCTGGCGCGTGAGATCCAATACCAGCGCGTCGACGTACGCACCTCGTTCTGGGACAGCCTGCAGGAGATGCTGCGCCGGCGCGTGGTCGTGGGGGCCTCGGCATGATGGGGCTCGAGCTCGCGATGCCTGCCGCACTCTGGGGCTTCGCGGTCGGTGTGCCGGTGATCGTCGCGCACCTGTACTTCAAGCGCCGGCGACGCATCGAGGTCCCGTTCGTCGGGCTCCTGCGCGAGACGATCGGCACGACGCGCACCATCGCGCGCTTCCGGAGGCTGCGGGAGACGGCCGCGCTGTGTTCGCGGTTGCTGGCGCTGGCGTGTGTGGTGTTGGCGATCGGCGGCCTGCGTCCGGCGGAAGCCGAGAAGTCGCCGTTCGACCTCATGCTCGTCGTCGACGCGGACGTGACGACGCGTGCCGTCGAGGCCGATGGACGCATGCGTCTCGCGCACGGCTTGGAGCTCGCCGCCGCGCACGCCCGCGCGCATGCCGACGGGCGCGTCGGAGCCCTCGTTGCGGGCGACGTGATCCAAATCGTGTCACCGCTCTCCGAGGACCGCGAGGCCGTCGCCGGGAAGCTCGACGCGTTGCGCCGCCGCGTCGAACGCGGTGAAGTCCAGCCGGCTTCGTCGCGTGTCGACCTGGGCGCGGCCGAAGAGGCGGCGGCCGCTGCTGCCGGAGTGGACATGTTCGGTGAGCCCGTTCACGTGATCACCGCACGTCCAACACCCGACGAGATCTGGGTCTTCGGCGCCGGTCGTGCGCGCGACGACCAGGGCATCGTCGGCTTCGGCGTGACGCCGCAACAGGAGGGCGCGGCGTATCGCATCACGGCGCGCGTGCGCAACAGCCTGGACCGCAAGACGGTGCGGCGGCTGGTGGGGGTCGTCGGCGACGGCGTGGTCTTCGACGAGATGCTCGATCTGGAGCCGAACGGCGCGGTCGACGTCGCGTTCGACGCCGCGGCGCCGACGCAGGGCGAGTGGCTGCGGATGACGCTCGGCGGCAGCGACGCGTTCGTGCTCAACGATCAAGTGAGCGCCTGGCTGGTGCCGCCGCTCAAGCCGTCGGTGATGCTCGTGCGCGGCAAGGCGGCGCGCCGGCACACCGTGGCGGCGCTGCAAACGCTCGGCGCGCTGCAGGACATCGACGCGCCGGAAAGCACGGTCGTGACGCCCGCCGAGCTTGCGCAAGCGGACCTGCGCGACGTCGTCGTCGTCGACGGCGTTGCGTTGCCGGAGGGCGCGCTGCGACCGGGCGCGTACCTGTTCCTGGCGCCGTTGGCCGGGGACCTCCCGTTCGAGGTCGGCGAGGTCATGGACGAGCCGCTCGTGTGGCGGATGGAGCGCGATCATCCGCTCGTTCGACAACTCGACTTCACCACGCCGTACGTCGAGCGCGCCACACCCGTGCGCGGCGAAGGCCTCAGGCCGTTGGCGTACGCCGAGGGTCGTCCCGTCGTCGCGGAAGGCGAGCGCGACGGCGTTCGCTACGTGGTGCTCGGTCTCGACTACGGCGATCCCGAGCTGTTGATGGATCCCAGCATCCCGATCCTCATTCGGCAGGCGATCCGCCGTCTCGCGCACGCACCCAAGGCGCCGTTGCTGCCGTTCTACCGGACGGGTGACGCACTGCGTCCGCGGACGGCGCTGCCCGGTGGACCGACCGCGCTCGTGCGGTGGCGGAACGGCGGCGCGGGCGACGCCGTGACGGCACGCGTGGATCCGGAAGGTGCGGCGTGGCGGGTTCCGCCGGGCGCCCACGGGGAAGCGACGATCACGACCGGAGAGGCGGCGTCACCCGTGTGGCAGGGCCGAACGGGCTTCGTCGATCTCGACCCCGCGCGCGACATCACGCCCGCCCGCGAACAGTCCGAGGCGCCGCCGCCGGTGGGCGAGATCACCCCCGAGTCCGAGATCTGGCGGCGCTGGCTGATCGCCGCCGCCGTGCTGTTCCTGGTGCTCGACCTGCTGCTGATTCCGCGCCGGAAGCGGCGGATCGGACTTCGCACGACATAACTTGACCGGTACCGGCGGCGGCGGTACCAAGGGTCATGGAACAGCGAATCCTCACGACGGCGCTGACGTTCGACGACGTCCTCCTCGTTCCGCAGCGCAGCAATGTCACGCCGTGCGACGTCTCCGTCCGCACGCGTTTCTCCCGCAACGTCCCGTTGAACACGCCCATCGTCTCCGCGGCGATGGACACGGTGACCGAGAGCGAGATGGCCGTCGCCCTCGCGCGCCTGGGCGGCATCGGCATCGTGCACAAGAACCTCTCGCCGCCCGATCAGGCGCTCGAGGTCTCGCGCGTGAAGCGCAGCGTCAACGGCGTCATCGCCGACCCCGTCACGCTGCCGCCGAGTGCGTCCATCTCCGAGGCGCGCGAGCTCATGGACGTGCACAAGATCTCCGGGATCCCGATCGTGGACGGCGCGCCGGACGCCGAAGGACGCCCCAAGGTCGTCGGCATTCTCACGAGCCGTGACTTGAAGTTCGTCGAGAACGGCCAGAAGGTCGAAGAGGTGATGACGAGCGACGGTCTCGTCACCGCGGATCCGAGCACCAAGCTCGACGACGCGCGCGCGATCCTGCAGAACGCGAAGGTCGAGAAGCTCCTGCTCGTCGGCGACGGCGGGCATCTGCACGGCCTGATCACGATGCGCGACCTCGACAACCTCTCGCGCTTCCCCGAGGCCAACCTGGACTCGAAGGGCCGCTTGATGGCCGGCGCCGCCGTCGGCGTGAACGACGACGACCGCGTCGCGCAGCTCGTCGCGGAACACGTCGACGTCGTCGTGGTCGACACGGCCCACGGACACTCTCAGAACGTCATCGACGCGGTCAAGCGCTACAAGGCGGCGCACGAGAACATCGACGTCGTCGCCGGCAACGTCGGTACGTCGGAAGGCACGCGCGAGCTCATCGACGCGGGCGCGGACGCGGTGAAGGTCGGCATCGGTCCCGGCTCGATCTGCACCACGCGCGTCGTCGCGGGCTGCGGCGTCCCGCAGCTGAGCGCCATCGACGCGGCGGCGAGCGCGGCCCGCGAGGCCGGCGTCCCGATCATCGCGGACGGGGGCATCCGTTTCAGCGGCGACATCGTCAAGGCGCTCGCGGCCGGCGCCTCGTGCGTGATGCTCGGCGGCCTGCTGGCGGGCACCGACGAGAGCCCGGGCGAGCTCATCTACTACCAGGGGCGCTCGTTCAAGACCGTGCGCGGCATGGGCAGCATCGGCGCGATGATGGCCGGCAGCGGGGATCGCTATCAGCAGGGTGAGGTGAAGGAGCGGCAGAAGTTCGTGCCGGAGGGCGTCGAGGGCCGCGTGCCCTACAAGGGCGCGCTGGCCTCGTTCATCTACCAGCTCACCGGCGGCTTGCGAAGCGGCATGGGCTACAGCGGTTGCGCGACCATCGAGGACCTCTGGACCAAGGCGCGCTTCGTGCGCGTCACGTCCGCCGGGATGCACGAGTCGCACCCGCACGACATTCAGATCACGCGCGAAGCGCCGAACTACCTGGTGGAGCGGGTTTGAAGCACGAACGTCGAACACCAGCGCTTCTTCGTCGTCGACTTCGGCAGCCAGTACGCGCAGCTGATCGCGCGCCGCGTGCGCGAGCTCGGCTGTTTCGCCGAGATCGTCATGCCGCAGCAGCTCGCCGAGCGCATCGGCGAGGCCAAAGGCGTCCTCTTCTCCGGCAGTCCCTGGAGCGCGTACGCCGACAACGCGCCGACCGTGGACGTCGCCGTTTACGACCAGGGCGTCCCGATCCTCGGCATCTGCTACGGCATGCAGCTCACGACCCACCTGCTGGGCGGCGAGGTCGACCACGCGGTCGAGCGCGAGTACGGTCCGGCGCGCATCGAGATCACAGGGCAGGACGACGCGCTCTTCCACGACTTGGGCGATGAGATGGACGTGTGGATGAGCCACGGCGACCGTGTCGAGAGCGTGCCGGAGGGGTTCGTAGCGCTCGCGCGAACGTCCAGCGCGCCGTACGCGGCCGTGCGGCACACCGCCAAGCCGATCTACGGCGTGCAGTTCCACCCCGAGGTGACCCACACGCCGCGGGGAACCGACCTGCTGCGCAACTTCCTCTACGACGTCTGCGGCGCATCCGGCGACTGGCAGATGGCCTCGTTCGTCGAGGAGTGCGTCGCGAAGATCCGCGCGCAGGTCGGCGAGGACGAGAAGGTCCTGTGCGGCATCAGTGGCGGCGTGGACTCGACGGTTGCCGCCGTCCTCATCCACAAGGCGATCGGCGACCGCCTCACCTGCATCTTCGTGGACAACGGGTTCCTTCGAAAGGACGAGGCGCGGGCAGTGCTCCACGCGTTCGAGAACGACTTCCATGTGCCTGTTCGGTTTGCCGACGCCGGCGAGACCTTCGTCGCCGCGTTGAAGGACGTCACGGATCCCGAGGAGAAGCGCAAGCGCATCGGTCACATCTTCGTCGACGTCTTCAAGGCGGAGGCGGAGCGCGTCGAGAACGTGAAGTGGCTCGCGCAGGGCACGCTCTACCCGGACGTCATCGAGAGCCAGTCGGCGTTCGGCGGCGCGTCCGTGACGATCAAGACGCACCACAACGTCGGCGGGCTGCCTGAGGAGCTCGGCTTCGAGCTGCTCGAGCCGTTTCGCGACCTCTTCAAGGACGAGGTGCGCGCGATCGGCCGGGAGCTCGGCGTCTCGGCCGGCTTCGTCGAGCGGCAGCCGTTCCCGGGGCCGGGGTTGGCGGTGCGGATCGCGGGCGCGGTGGACCCGGAGCGTCTCCACGTGCTGCGCGAGGCCGACGCGATCGTGCGCCAGGAGATCGAGCGCGACGGCGAACACGAGAAGCTCTGGCAGTACTTCGCCGTGCTCGTCCCCGTGAAGACGGTCGGCGTCATGGGCGACGAGCGCACGTACGAGAACGTCGTCGCCGTGCGCGCGGTCGAAAGCACCGACGCAATGACCGCCGACTGGGCGGATCTGCCGCGCGAGGTGCTCGGACGGATCAGCAACCGGATCATCAACGAGGTGCGGGGTGTCAACCGCGTCGTCTACGACATCAGCACGAAGCCCCCGTCCACCATCGAATGGGAGTGACGCTCGACGACGTCCGGGACGCCACGCGCCGCATCGCGGGGCGGGCCCATCAAACGCCGGTCTTGACGAACGCCCATCTCGACGAGCGCTACGGCTGCTCGCTGTACTTCAAGTGCGAGAACTTCCAGAAGGTCGGCGCCTTCAAGTTCCGCGGCGCGACCAACGCCGTGCGCATGCTCGCCGACGCCGAGGCCGAACGCGGCGTCGTGACCCACTCGTCGGGCAATCATGCCCAGGCACTCGCGCTGGCGGCGAAACAGCGCGGGATCCGAGCGTTCGTCGTCATGCCGACCGACGCGCCGGCGATCAAGCGCGCGGCGGTCGAAGACTACGGCGCCACCGTCGTTCCGTGCGAGCCGACGCTCGCAGCGCGGGAGACGACCGCCACCGAGGTCGTTCGGGAGACCGGCGCGACGTTCATCCACCCGTACGACGACGACCGCATCATCGCAGGGCAGGGCACGGTGGCGTTGGAGCTCATGGAAGACGTCGAGGACCTCGACGCGCTCTTCGTGCCGGTCGGCGGTGGGGGACTGGCGAGCGGCACGTGCATCGCGGCGCACGGGCTCGATCCCGATGTCGGCATCTACGGGACCGAGCCCGCCGAGGCGGACGACGCGTTGCAGTCGCTGCGCGCGGGCACGCTGATCCCCGTCGGCGCGGCGAAGACGATCGCGGACGGCCTGCGCACGTCGCTCAGCGACCGCACGTTCGCCGTCCTGCGCGAACACCTGTCGGACATCGTTGCCGTGGCGGAAACCGAGATCGTGGAAGCCATGCGCACGGTCTGGGAGCGCATGAAGATCGTCATCGAGCCGTCGAGCGCGGTGCCCGTCGCGGCGGTCGCTCGCGCGACGGAGCTCGTCAGGGGCAAGCGCGTCGGCGTGATTCTCAGCGGCGGCAACGTGGATCTGTCGCGGCTTCCCTGGCGGTCGTAGCGGGAATTCGCCGTCCGTAAGGTCGGACGCTTCAGTCGATTCGCGCGCCCGGACGATAGGAACGCGTGGACCCCACCAAGCACCAGGCGCCGCCGACACGCGCTCCGCAAGCGCCGAACGCGCCCGCTCCGCAGGCCATGCCGCCGGGGGAGAAGGACGTGTGCCCGGTGACGGGACGTCCCATCAGCGCGGGCCTGCGCATGCTGCCGCAGGAGGCCCAGGACGAATTCATGATGAAGCGTCTCGCGCAGGAACAGCGTTTCGCGCTGACCGGCGAGCGCATGAAGCGACGCGCGATCATGTACGGCATCGGCGGCGCGATCGGCTTGGTGCTGGTCAACGTGATGACACCCGTCGGCTGGGCGCTGTTCCCGGTGCAGCTGTTGCTCGGCGCCGTCTACGGCGTCGTCCTCGCCTACATGCGATTCACAGGGCCGATGGGCGGCTTCACGTTCCTGTTCACGGGCGTGCTCTCGATGCTGATCACCGGGCACACCGCGATCCTGACCTCATTCATGGGGGCGTTCTCGTGCGCGTTGTACTTCTGCATGGGCCTGGCGGTCGGCATCTCCGAGGCCAGCAAGATGGCGGACGGCAACTAACGACCGACGACCGCAGCAGGACGAGTCTTCAGGCAGACCCTAGTCCGGCTTCTCGAAGTGCCGTTGCATCACGTGCCGCCACACGCTGCACCACTGCCAGACGTGCCACGCCTTGTTCGTCGCGGCCGCGGGATAGTGGAAGAACCCGCCGCGCGTATCGGGCAGCTTGACGTCCTTCAGCTTGATCTTGCCCCCGGCGAGCTCGACATCCACGCCTTTGAGGCCGTGCATGACGGCCGCGGTGATGTTGTTGCAGATGTAGTTGTTCTCCGGCCGCGCCTTCGCGGGCGCGACGACCTCGAACTTCGCGTCGCCGATCGCCTGGATCTGCTCGCGCGCCATGTCGGCCAGCTTCTGATTGTCCCATGTCGTCGCGATGGCCGCTTCGATGCCGGTGAGCTCGGGATCCAACACGAAGGACCTCACCGGGCGGTTCTTGCCGTCCGCCTTCCCGTCGTAGCGGAAGCCGGGGTGCTTGGTCGCGTTGTTGACCGCGCCGCCTTCGAACACGGCCCGCTTGCCACCGCGGCCCGTCATGATGATCAGGTGCGGCTGGAAGTGCTGCGCTTCGTACAGCGTGATGGCCGGCCCGAGGTCCCACAGGACGTCGAGCAACAGGAACGCGACCTCGTACTCTTCGCCGGCGACCTTCAGCGTTCGTTGCCAGACTCTTGCGCCGCCGTCCTTCTTCTTCAGCACACCCTTGCCGACGTTTTCCTGCTTCGGCGGCGCGTACATCGCGGTCGCCAGGATTTCCGTCGGCCAGAAGTCCTCCGACGCCATCGACTCGACGACCACGCCCGAGATGTTGTAGTCGACGCCGGAGAAGAGGCCGAACCCGGTCATCATCACGCGTCGCTTGGCGTCGCTCTTCTTGGTGCGGGGGCCGCCCTTCTTGTACGACTCGAACATCTTCGCGACGTCGTCGTTGCCGTCACCGAGATCGGTCGTGCGCGCGTACGGCGCGGAGAATACGAACAGGCCGAACACGGCTGCCAGCAAGAGGGCACGGGTCATCGCGTCGTCTCCTTGACGGCGATTCTACCGCCGCGGTGTTGTCAGGCGCTGCAAGCCCGGTAGAACGGGGCGCCCGCCTCCGGTCGGGGGAAGAGGAGTGTCCTATGGTGCGCGCCCGTCAGATCGGGTTGTTCCTGTTGTTGCTAACGGCCGCGGGCATGCGGCCGGCTGCGTCGGAAGACGAATTCCCGGACCATGGTCTGTTGCCCAAGGCCGAAACGGGGGCGGACCGCTTCCTGCAGGCCCATCCCGAGTACGACGGGCGCGGCGTCGTCGTGGCGATCTTCGACACGGGCGTCGATCCGGGCGCGGCCGGCCTGCAGACGACCTCGGACGGCAATCCGAAGATCATCGACGTCGTGGACGGGTCCGGCAGCGGCGACGTCGACACGTCCACCGTGCGGAAGGTGAAGGACGGAAAGGTCGAGGGCCTGACCGGCCGTACGATCGCGATTCCGCCGGACTGGAAGTGCCCGAAGGGCGAGGTTCGCCTGGGCATCAAGCGCGCCTACGAGCTGTATCCCGGCCGGTTGGTCGGGCGGCTGAAGAAGAAGGCGCGCAAGAAGTGGGACGAGAAGCAGCGTGCTGCGATCGCGGCGCAGGAGGCGGTGCTCGAGACGGCGAACGCCGTCGAGGCCAAGACGCCCGAGGCGAAGAAGCAGAAGGAAGACCTCGAGTTGCGACTCGAACAGCTGAAGAAGCTCTCGTTCGACGACCCGGGCCCGGTCTTCGACTGCGTCGTCTTCCACGACGGCGCGACGTGGCGCGCCGTGCTCGACACGGACGAAGACGGCGACCTCACCGACGAGACGGTGCTCACGAACTTCCGCGCAGAGCGGCAGTACGCCACGTTCAGCGACGAGTCGCTGCTCAACTACGCCATGAACGTCTACGACGACGGCGACACGCTCTCGATCGTCGTCGACACCGGCGCGCACGGAACCCACGTCGCGGGCATCGTCGCGGCGCACTTCCCCGACGACCCGGATCTGAACGGCATCGCCCCCGGCGCGCAGATCGTCTCGGTCAAGATCGGCGACACGCGCAACGACTCGTCCTCGAGCGGAACCGGCAGCGTGCGTGGACTCATCGCCGCGCTCGAGAACGGCTGCGACCTGATCAACATGAGCTACGGCGGCGCCAGCCCCTATCCGAACGACGTTCGAACGGCGCGGCTCTACACCGAGATCGTCAACAAGCACGGCGTGATCTTCGTCGCGAGCGCGGGCAACGAGGGGCCGGGCCTTTCGACCGTCGGCGGGCCCGGCGGGACCACGTCGGCGATCTTCGGCATCGGCGCGTACTTGTCGCCGTCGATGATGAAGGCGCAGTACGCGTTGCGGAAGGACGTCCCGCCCAACTACTTCATGTGGTCGTCGCGTGGACCGACGCTCGACGGCGCCTTCGGCGTCGACTTCAGCGCGCCGGGCGGCGCGATCGCGCCGGTGCCGACCTGGTCGCTGCAGGGCCAGATGCACATGAACGGAACGTCCATGTCGGCGCCCAACGCGTGCGGCGGCATCGCCCTGTTGCGGTCGGCGATGAAGGCCAACAAGATGCCGTATTCGCCGCACCGCGTGCGGCGGGCGCTCGAGAACACCGCGCGACGTCCCGAGGGCGCGCGCGCGTACGACGTCGGCGCGGGGCTGATCCAGATCGACCGGGCGTGGGCCTACTTGGAGCAGAACGGCGAACGAAGCGACGAGGACGTCCGCTACGAGGTGACGCTCCCGCGGCGCCGGGACGCGCGCGGCATCTACGTGCGCGAGCCCCTCGAAGCCGCCCGCGTCCTCGAGGCGCGCGTGCGCGTGAAGCCGCATTTCCACGAGGACGAAGACCACCGCCGTCGCGTGGCGTATCGGAACCGGATCCGGCTCGAGTCGAGCGCAGTGTGGATCGAGGCGCCGCGCCATCTCCTGCTCACGCACGGCGGCGAGACGTTCGACGTGAGGGTCGATCCGACCGCGCTCCCGCCGGGCGCTCACGAAGGGGAGGTGCGCGGCTACGACGATCGTGCGCCGGACCGAGGACCGTTGTTCCGCGTGCCCGTGACCGTGATTCGTCCGACGGCGGTGTCGGCCGAGGACGATTACCGTTGGCGCGAGACCGTCGCGTTCACGCCCGGCAAGCTCGTGCGTACGTTCCTGGCGGTGCCGCCCGGAGCGACCTGGGCCGACGTGACGCTGCGCGCGGGCGACAACGAGGCCTCGCGCGTCTACGCGTTGCAGACGACGCACCTGGTGCCGGGCCTGGCCTATCAGAAGACCGAAGAGTGGACGCGGCTCGATCCGAACGAGGAAGAGGGCTACGGGGTCATCGTCGAGGGTGGGCGCACGCTCGAGGTGTGCCTGTCGCAGTATTGGTCCAGTCACGGAGAGAGCACGTGCGAGATCGAGGTGCGCTTTCACGGGCTGATGCCCGACTGCCGCACTGTGTGCGTCGACGGGGCGGAGCACGCGACACGCGTCCTCGTGACGGCCCCGTTCCGCAACGAGGACGTCAAGCCGAGCGCCGAGCTGACCAAGCTGCGCAAGCGCTATCGACCGGTTGCGTTCGAGGCGAAGCCGCTGGACGACGACCGGGACGTGCTGCCCGAGGGGCGCCGGATCCACCAGTGCGTGCTGACGTACGAGTTCGAGCTCGAAGACGACGCGACGATCGATCTGAAGACGTCTCTGGCGACCGAAGACGGCGTCTGGGACGCGCACTCGTCGAGCCTCTGGATGCTCTTCGACGCGAATCGTCGCCTGCTACGCGCGGGCGGCGGTGGCGACGAAGACGTCAAGCTGGACGCGGGTACGTATCGGGTGCGGTTCCACTTCCGGCACGAGAGCGCGAAGCGCGTCGAGGCGCTGAAGCAGACGGCGCTGCTCCTTGACATCCACCTCGGCAAGGCGATCTCGCTCGGGGTCCACCCGACCGGCGAGGCCGCGCTCGTGGGGCGGTCCGACTTCGAGGACCGTACGCTTCTGGCAGGTGAGTCTGCGGCCGTCTTCCTCTCCGCGATCAAGGGCAAGCTGCCCAAGTCGGCATCGCCCGGCGACGAGCTGATCGGGACGATCAGCTACGGCGCGCCGGATGCTCTCGAGGCGGGTCCGGGCAAGCGTCCGGAGGGCTTCCCGGTGCGCTACCTGGTACCGCCGAAGCACGCCGACCTGGATGACGACGATCCGGACGACGCGGCGGAGGACGACGAGGAGCCGGACGCGCTCGAAGCGACGAACGAAGCGGTGCGCGATTTCATGGTCGAGCAGCTCGCGAAGCTGCGGAAGAGCGGAGAGACCGAGGCGTTTGGCAAGCTCGCCGCGCGCATCCTCGAGCAGCATCCGAAGCACCTGCCGGTGTACAGCGAAGAGTTGGCGCTCGCGTTCGGAAAGGGTGAGCTGGACGAGGAGCAGGCCGCGAAGGTCGTGAAGGCGGCAAACGCGGTGATCGACCTGATCGATCGCAAGGCGTTGGCGGAGCACTTCGGCGTCAATCGCGACCCCGACGACAAGCAGGACAAGAAGCGCGACGACGAGATGGCGCCGCGAAAGGCGGCGCTCATCGATGCGTTGCGAACGAAGGTGCGCGCGCTGGCGGGTCGGCCGAAGCGTGCGAACGAGTTCGAGGCGGCGTACACGGAGCTCAAGCGCTGGGCCGACATGAGCGACGAGGAGAACGCGCGTGTTCAGATCGCGTACGAGCGGGGGCACGGCCGGTTCGGCGCGGCGCTGAAGGTGCTCGAGCGGCTGATCGACGATGCGGACGAGCCCGACGAGAAGGACTTCGCGGCACGCGCCGACCTGTACCACGCGATGGGATGGCCCCACTGGGCCGCGTACGAGCGAACGTGGAACCTGATTCGATTCCCGGAGAGCTATCCGCGCTTCTGATCGGCCGCTGCGTCCGGCGCGCGCACGAACGCATCGCGGTAGTAGCGCAGTTCGGCGATCGACTCGCGGATGTCTGCGAGCGCTTCGTGCTTGCCTGCCTTGCGAGGCGGGTCATAGGCGTGCGGGTACCAGCGGCGCAGCATCTCCTTCCAGCTCGACACGTCGACGTTGCGGTAGTGCAGGTAGTCGTGGAGCTGGCGCATCTGGTTGTAGAGAAACGCGCGGTCGGTGTGGACGGAGTTGCCGCAGAGCGGCGACTTCTCGCGCTTGCAGTGCTTCTTGACGAAGGCCAACGTCTCGGCTTCGGCCTGCGCGCGGTCGATGTCCGAGGCGGCGCAGCGCTCCAGCAGTCCCGAGGCCGTGAAGTGCTCGCGGCTCCATTCGGAGAGCGTCTCGAGCTGCGCCTCGGTGTTGTGGATCGCGAAGTCGGGGCCTTCGGCGACGACCTCGAGGTCCTCGGTGGTGACGATGGTTGCGATCTCGAGGATCGAGCAGCGGTCGTGGTCGAGCCCGGTCATCTCCAGGTCGATCCAAACGAGGTTCTTTGCCTTGCGGCTCATCGGCTCTCCCGAGGTGCGGCGAGCCGGAATCCTACCCGGCGTTTCGGAACACGTCGCCCGGTCGGGGCGCACCGGTAGCCCTTCCGTCGAGGCCCCCGCCCCATATGGGGGCATCGCGCGAAACGTCCCGCGGGTTACGCCGGTTCGGGACGCCATTCCGATATCGGGACCTGCGCTGCGAGAGAATCGCCGACCGCAGCAGGGCGCGTCTTCGGACAGGCGCTAGCGATTCCCGCTCCCGCCGCCGCCTCCACCGGGCCCGGGACCACCGCCGCCGCCACCGAAGCCGCTCTCCTTCGGAACGTCCCAGTCCGCGTGCGGGGTGAATCCCGAGAAGTCACGGTCCTGCCGATCCTGGTCCATCCAAGGGTGCTCCTCCTGGGCCCGCGCGAGGTAGTAGCGCAACCCGTTGTCGAGGTTGTCGCGGGCGTCTTCGTCGCCGAGGAGGATCGACGCGGCGGCGTTGAAGAAGCTCAAGAAGCGGCCCGACCATCGACCACCGCGTTTCTCGATCGGCGCGATGAGCTTTTCCTTGAGGAAGTCGGCGCTCTTCTCGTCACCGACGTGCGCGAGCGCCCAAATTGCCAGCGTGCGCTGCGTGCCACGCTCCCAACTGCCGCCGCCGCGGCCCCATGACGGCGGCCCGATCCGCTGAATGATCTTCTCGAGCCCGCTCGCGGCCTTCTTGTCGCCCTTGAAGTACGAGAGCCCCACCAGTGCTCCGTAGGAACGCGGGATGTCCTTCGTCTCCTTCGCCGCCTTCAGCAGCGTCGCGCGCGCCTTCGCGTCGCCCGCTCCGCAGCGTCCGAGCGCACGGTAGATGTGTCGCTGGACGATCAGGTCCTTCTCGCGCGACGCGCGCGAACGCAGCTCCG
Source organism: Planctomycetota bacterium (assembly GCA_965223505.1). Lineage (GTDB taxonomy): Bacteria > Planctomycetota > PLA2 > PLA2 > JAEUHO01 > CBDCWP01. Next base: position 62,174 of record CBDCWP010000038.1, on the reverse strand, counting down.
CCGCGGCCTCGGGACAGCCGATGTGCTCCAGGCTGATCGCGGCGTTGGCTCGAATGACCTTCTCCTTGTGCTTGAGGAACTTCGTCAGCGGCAGCGCGGCCTTGTCGAGCTCGTTCACACCGAGCCCGCGCACGAGGTCGGTGAGGACGTGTACGTCCTCGACCTCGGTCAGCAAGGCGAGCAACGGCCCCAGGCAGTCGCCATCCTTGTCGTGCTCGATCAGCAACGAGATCGACTCGACGCGCTTCGAAGCCGCGCCGAGCTTCACGTTGTGCAGCCGCTCGTCGATCCACTGCTTGCGCAGCGCCGCGTCGGACTCAGTGGGCGTGTCCTGTTCCGGCGTCGGCGGCTCGGGCTCCATCTCCAGGTCGTCGTCGTCCGGCGGCGCAGGCGCTTTGCCGCCCCGCTCTGGCGTCATCTTGGCGTACTTCGCCTGGGCGTCGTTCATGAGCTTCAACAGCGCCTTGACCGCGTTCTCGCCCTGGCCGTGCGGCCAATACTCATGCCGCGAGATGAGCTCATCGCCATCCGGGTGCACGAAGATGTGCTGCGGCGAGACAATCAGTCCCTCGATCCCGAACGCGCGCAACTCGCCGTAGTCGGCCGACGTGCCTTGCGGCGTCAGATACGCCATCACGAACTCGCGCGACTTGCCGACGATGCGCACGTCCTTGTAGACGATCTCGCGCAGGCCCTTGGCCGCCGGCTCGTTGCGGCCCTGGTCGACCTGCTTCGCGTTGACGCAGATCATCAGGATCTTCTTCTTCTCCTTCGCACGCGCGAAGGCCTTCGGAAGATCCTTGATCCAGACGATCTGGTCGCCCGGCTGGGCGGCGGGGGCCTTCTCGGCCTCCTTCGCTTCCGCGGTCGTGACCGAAAACGTGAGCGCCACGAGGCTCACGAGACATGCAATGCGGCTGCTCATACCGGTCGACTCCGTTGCCCGAGAACGCACTCGCTACAGAGTACGACGAACGCACGGCGACCGTGTTCCCCGGCCCCGCCATCTGAGCGCCGTTCTCACAACCAACCGGTAACCGGGTTGCTACTGCGCGGCGCTACGTGGAGCCTTCCCACTCGCCCAGCGGCTTGAACTCGGTTGTGTCCCGGTCGCGGCGCATGGGGTCCATGAACGGGTCCCGGCGCAGGAAGTCGATGGTGCCCTGCATGGTGGCCTCGACCGCCTCCTTCTCCTCCTCGACGCCCAGGCAGTAGCTCGCCACGGATTCGTAGCCGCGGATGATCGGCTCGACGAAGCGGCTGGAGGCGTTCTCGATCGGCTTGATCATGCGTTCCTTCATGAATTTGGCGCTCTTGTCGTCGCCGACCTGCCCGAGGCACCAGACCAGGAGCGCACGCTTCACGACGTTGTCGAGATTGCGTCCGGCCCGGCGTCCGAACGCCGGTGGCCCGACCTTCTTCAACAGCTTCTCGACCGCGCGCGCGGTCTTGACCTCGCGTCCGGCGTACGCCAGCCCGATGATCGGGCCGTACGACATCTTCTCGCTCTTGGCGCTCGTCGTCTTCTTGACCAGCAGCGCGCGAACCTTTCCGTCGCCGGCGCCACAGCGGCCGATCGCCCGATACATGTGGTTCGAGACGTCCTCGTCCTTCTCCTTGGCCGACCGCTTCTTGAGCTCCGGCAGCGCCGCCGGCGAACCGATGTACTCGAGGCTCACGGCGGCGTTGCCGCGCACGTCGCGGTTGTCGTGCTTGAGATACGCGGCAAGCGGCAGCGCGGCCTTCTCCAGCTTGTTGCGTCCCAAAGCACGGATGGCGTCGACGAGGATTTCGGTCTTTTCCTCGTATGTGGGCAGCGCCAGCAGCAGCGCATCGATGCAGTCCCCGTCCTTGTCCTTCGTGACGAGCAGCTGCAGGGCTTCCTTGCGCTTCGTCGGCGCGCCGGTCTTGACCGTGAGTAACGTCGATGCGATCCAGTCCTGACGCGCCTTCGTGTTGATCGCGCCCGCGTCCGGCCCCTCGGGCGGCAGCTCCGGCTCCGGCGCCGCCGGCTTCTCGGGCGCCCCGGGTTCCGGCGCGCCGGCCATCTCGGCGTACTTCTCGAGCGCGGCGTTCATCATCTTGGTGAGCGCGCTCACGGCGTTCTCGCCCTTGCCGTGCGGCCAGTACTTGTGTCGTCCGAGCAACGGTTTGCCGTCGGGATGAACGAAGATGTGCTGCGGCGAGACGATCAACCCCTCGATGCCGAGCGCCCGCAGCTCACCGTAGTCCGCCGACGATCCTTGCGGCGTGAGGAACGCCATGACGAACTCGCGCGACTTCTTGACGATGCGAACGTCCTTGTAGACGACCTCGCGCAGTCCTTTGGCCGCCGGCTCGATCCGTCCTTCGTCCACCTCGTTGGCGTTGACGCAGATCATGAGGACCTTCTTCTTCGCCTTGGCGCGCGCGAACGCCTGGGTCAGGTCCGTGACCCAGCTGATCTGATCGCCGGGCTTGACCTCGGGCGCCTGCGCCGGTTCTTCGGCGGCCGCGGGGAACGCGAGCAGCACCACGAATGTCAGGGCGAGGACGGAACGGTAGCGCATGGGACCTCCGAGGACGGGTACAGCATAGGCACGGGAGGGGTTTCACCGCATCCATCACCTGCGGCCGCCGCTCGGGTGGGCGGCGAGCGTCCAGGGGGTACCCTCTTCGAGGGAAACGCTTGGAGACGGCCATGAAGATCCTTCCGATCCTGCTGTTGAACGTGGCGACCGCCGCGGGCGCGATCGTCGTGTACGACCAGCTGCGGGACGAGCCGGCGCCGCGGGACGCGGTCGTCACGGGCAGTGTCGACACGACCGATCTCGAGCGGCGTCTCGCGGCGCTCGAGTCCGACCGGCGCCCGCAGCTCGAGACGAAGCTCGATGCGAGCGTCCTCGACCGGATCGAGGCGCTCGAGTCGGCGGAAGCGCCGTCGTCGGAATCGGGGGCGGACTCGAGTTCGTCCGGTGAGCGTCCATCGGAGGAGACGGTCGCGCCGTTCGCCTCGGCGGCGGACTGGCAGCCCACGCCGGAAGACGTCCAGCGCTTCCGCACGCTGCGTAAGGCCGTCGAGCGCGACGACCGCATCATGAAGAACGCCGAACGCGTCGAACGCGCGCTGAAGAAGCTGGCGCTTGGTCTCGACGAGAAGCAGCGCAGCGGCATCACCGAGGCGTTCACCGACTTCCAACCCCGGATCCGCCAGATCTGGGACGAGGTGAAGACCGAGGCCCAGGCGACGATCGCCGCCGGCGGCACGATCGATCGCCGGGAGATCGTCGCGTCGACGACGGTGCTGATTCAACAGGAGTTCGCGGAGGCGCTCACGAACGTCGTCTCGCACGCCGACGCCGAAGCCGTCGCAGCCGCCCTCATGGCGGGTGGGAAGTAGCTAGAGCTCGCAGCAACCCAGGTCCGAGGGCAGACCGGGATCGCGCGGCAGGAAACGCAGATCGACCAGCATCGGAAAGCCCTCCGGGTTCGGGTTCTGGCCGGCCGGAACGGTGTCGACACACGGGCCGGCGGGCAGGGGCAGGCTCACCATGCGTCCATCCGGAAGGGAGAACGGCGCCAGCATCATGGGGTCGAGGGGCGCGAAGCCGTCGCCGACCTGGTTGTTCTGCAGGCCGTGGAGCAGCTTCCCGTCGCCGACACCGACGAAGTTGTACGAGCCCGCCGCGTCGGTGCTGCCGGCGCCGTACGCGATGTCCGTGTCGTTGCCTGCGTTGTTCAGCGCGACGATGCAGCGATGAAGCTCGATTTCCGCCGGGTTTGCGAGCGCGTTCACGTAGATGCCGCCCCCTTCGGACGTCGCCGTGTTCTGCGTCGCGGTCACGTTGAAGGCGCGTAGAAACGCCGGCGAAGACACGGGTCCGGTGGCGACGGAGATCGCGCCGCCGTCCGCCCCGGGCCCGTTGGCCTCGTTCTCGTGGAACGACGAGTTGACGACGGTCGTCGTCCCGCCTTCGAGCCTCAGGGCGCCGCCGACCTGCGTTGCTGCGTTCATGTAGAAGGAAGATCGCTCGATCCGTGCGTCGCTCTCCAGCATCGCGACGGCGCCCGCCGCCCCGTTCGTGATGTTGCCTGTGAACGCCGAGTCGTAGACGTTCAGCGAGCCGTTCTGCACGAGCACCGCGCCGCCCACGTTTTGAGCGAAGCAAGCGACGAACGCCGTTCGCCAGCAGACAACCGGCGCGTCGTACGCTTCGATCGCGCCTCCGGCAGTCAAGGAGAAGCCCTCCTCGATGATGAGGTCGTTCAGCTGCAGCCCCCCGCCGTTGACGATGAAAACCTGCGACGCGGCCTGGCCCGAGATCTTGTGGCGCGTGCCGGCGCCGGTCAGACCGCCGATCGTGACGATCTTGGTGATCTCGATCGGGGTCGCGAGCTGGACGATGCCCACGACGAGACCCGGATCGAAGACCACCCAGGCGCCCGGGGGCGCATCGGCGACGGCCTGACGCAGCGAGCCCGGGCCGTCGTCGTCGTGGTTCGTCACCGTGAGAATTTGTGTCGGCGGTTGCCCGAGTCCGACCGTCGGCGCGACCGACGGACCGCCGCCTCCGCCACATGCGGCGAGTCCGAACCCGACAAGCACCAGAACGACGAACCGAGCGGTGAACGACATGGCGTCCCTCCTTTGGATTGCCATGTAGTCGGTCGGCACGGCCGGAATTGCCGCCTGGGAATCGTGAAGGCGCGCGCACGGGTCCGAGGCGATGGTCGAATCGCGCGCTGCGACCGGTTCAAGGGATCTGCTAGTCTCTCCGCCTGAGAAGGAGGAGAAGCATGACTCGATCGCGTTTCGCACCGTTGCTGGTCGGCCTGACCTTGATCCTCGGTTCGTGCGGCGGGGGAGGAAGCGACGGCGGCGTGATCGGCGTCGCGTCGTTCGCAGGCACGTACTGGCTCGCGCTGTACGAACCCAGTGGCGGCGCGGGCGGCGGCACGGCGACCTGGGGCACCGCCGTCAGCGACGGCGCCGGCAACGTCACGCTGGACGGCATGGCCAACGACGGCGGCATGGTGAGCGCTCCGGGCGCGCAAGGGTTGACGTACACCGTCGATCCCGACGGCACGCTGCGCGTGTTTCAAGCGGCGACCGAGGTCGTGCGAGGCGGCATCTCCGGGGACGGGAACTGCGCGATCCTGGCAACGACCAGCACGACGATCACGCCCCTCATCCTCGTGCTCATTCGCTCCGTCGGGGCTTTCTCGCCCGCGACGCTCACGGGCGACTTCCACATGACGGCGTACCTCGACCAGGGCTCGGCCGGCAGCCTCCACTCGACCAAGGTCGCGTTCGATGGTGTGAGCGCGTACGACGGCACCGGCGCGATCAACGAGGACGGCTTGCAAGACGGGGGCATGCTTCCCGGCACCTACACGGTGGCGCCGAGTGGATTGGCCACGGTCAGCCTGTTCGGGGCGTTGCACGACGGCTGTCTGATGACCGGCGGCGGCTTCGGCGCGTTCGCGGGGGGCAACGCGAACTCGACGCCGCCGGCGATCCTGCTTCTGATGCGCGCCGCGACCGCGGCAACCAACGCGACGCTCTCCGGTTCGTACTGGGTCGTGGGGATCGAGAAGGACCTGACCGGACCGTTCGAGTCCATCACCGGCACGATCACGGCGGACGGGGTCAACCAGCTCTCGATCGACGCGACCCGCTTCGACGGCACCACCCTGGGGGCGGTGATGGGGTCGGCCGTCTACAACGTGAGCACCGACGGGGCGGTCGTAGCCGATCGCAGCGGCGTGTTCGGGAACGAAGACATGGTCGGCGCCGTCAGCGCCGACGGACGCATCGCGATCATCTCCGGCGGTTCCGTGAGCGGGTCGAACCCCGTGCTCTTCGTGCTCTGTCGGAAGTAGGGTCCGAGTCCCACCGCCCCGTCGGTCAGTCGCCCCAGAGGTGCCCGAGCGTGGCCGTGCCGCCGCCGGCGCCGCCGGAACCGCCCGTCGCCAGGGACGGCTGCGAGCCCACGCCGCCCTCCAAATAGACCAGGTCCAGCGCGCGTGACTGGATGGGTCGCGTGCAGTCGTAGATGCCGATGCTGAAGCTGACGCCGAACGGACTTTGCCAGCGCAGTCCGGCGGCCCATCCGAAGTCGCACTCGTCGCCGGTGAAGACCTCGCCGTACAGGTAGAAGTCCTTCGGCAGCCGCGCTTCCGTGCCCAGCCACCCCACGACGCTGTGGCGCGTGATCGAGCGGCGCACGAACCGGATGCGCGGATCGCCGCTGCCCGTGACGGCGGTGGTGTACCGCGACCCGCTGCGCATGCCCCAGCCGCCGCCGCCGTAGAAGCGCATGTCGCGCACGAGTCGGTTCGGGCGGAAGCCCGGCACCCGTTTCGAGGCACCGATGTAGATGGACCGGAACCGATCGGCGCGATCCCCCTTCTTCGCGACGGTCGAAGCCGCGTCGAGGACCAGCGTCGGTCGGCTGATCGTCGTGCTCGCGGACGTGATCTCGCCCCACTCGAGCGCGTAGCCGCCGAGGTAGATCGCCGGCATCGGTCCGCACTCGCGACGCAGCAGCAGCTGGGCGAACGGTCCGAACGAGAGCGACGTCGTGCGCTCGTCGAGCGTGACCTCGGGAATGAAGCTGCTCAGGTCGGTCGGGTCGATCAGCTGGCCGTCGACCCGCGCCTTGCGGCGACGTTCCAGGCGCTGCCCGAGGAGTCCCACCGTGAGGCGCGGATTGACGTTGTAGAAGAGCCCGACGTCGAGCACTTCCTCGTGCCGGTACGCGACGGACGCGTGCAGCGGCGTACACGCGATGCCGTCGCGCGAACCTTGCGGTGTGAAGAACCCGCGTCCGATGGGGGTGTCGACGAACGTCCACCCGGTCGAGCGGGCTCGTCGTGCGTTCGACATCGAGAGCTTCGAACGACGCGACGCGGACTTCAACGGCGGGGCAGGTTTGTCCGGGTCGGCGTCCGCGACGGTGACGGCCGGCGGCGTGCGGTCGTGCACGACGCGCGCACCGTGGCACGCGGTCAGCGGCAGCGTCGTTCCAATCAACAGTGCCGTCAATGCACATCGAACCACCGGCGCCATCCAACCTCCGGCGAGGAATCGTAGGCGCGCGCGTTGACGCGAACAAGGATGGTCAAGTTGAGATGGGGGCATCGTTTCGACACCCCGACGTGCGGGGACGCATCGTCGGCGACCGTTCGTCGTACCGCTTGTCGATACGGGGACCGGCGGTGCTGAGTCGGTAGCGGCCGAGCCGAACGCGCCGTAGCGAGCCCGAAGGGCGATTCGCGAAAGCAACTGGACTCGATTCCGCCTAGGTGCGTGGTGATCCGCAGCTGAGACCCCAGGACTGCGCCGTTCGACAGGGCTGGTTGAAAACAGATTCGGCGCCGGAGACAATCGAAGTTCGTGTCCGTGTTGGAGATGGCATGACGAAGCGGGACGTGTTCATCAGCTACGGGTCCGAGGACAAGCAGATTGCGGAACAGATCTGCGCGGGGCTCGAGTCTCGCGACGTGAAGTGCTGGATCGCGCCGCGCGACGTGCGACTGGGCGAGAACTTTGCGGCGGCGATCGTTCGCGGCATCAACTCCGCGCCGGTGTTCGTCCTCGTGTTCTCGAAGTTCTCGAATGGGTCGCAGCATGTCGAGCGAGAGCTCGACCAGGCGGCGCGGCACGAGTCGAAGGTGATTCCGTTCCGAATCGACGACGTCGAACCTGCCGAAGGCCTGGCGTACTACCTGGGTCGCAAGCAGTGGCTCAACGCCCTCGACGGCGATCTCGAGAAGCACATCGACCGGCTTGCGCGAGCGGTTCGTCGAACGGCCGACCCCTCGCAAGAAGACGCCGCCGGCGTCGTCGTCGAGCCGCTCCCACCGCCGCCGCCGCCACCCGCGCCGCCGTTTCCGAAGAAGCTCGTCCTTGCGGGTACGGGCGTGCTCGCCGCCGTCGTCGCCGCGATTCTGATCTTCACCGACGATGCCCCGACGATCTCGCAAGCGGACCTGGCGGGGATCTGGGTGCTCGACGAAACCGAGACGCGGCGCGCGATCTACGCGTCGTCCGCTGAGGATCCCGAGACGCAGGCGCAGAAGGCTTTCAACAGCAGCGCCATGCGCCAGATCACGCTCCTTGACAACGGCGAGTGCAGGCACGACGGTCCGCTTGCTGCTCCGGCGCCGCCTACCGGTTCGGAGGTGCCGGACGCGGCGTGCGGAGGGTGTGGCGGCTCGCCCCAACCGGTCGTCGAGGAGCCGCCGCCGCGCGCGCCGTCGGCGAAGGGTGATCTCGCGGACTTCAGGTGGCGCATCCGCGACGGACGAATCGAGGTCAAGCTCGACACTCACGAAGTGATGATCGGGACGTACAAGTCCGGCCTACTGCGACTCCAGTGTTCGGACTGCGACAGCGTGTACGTCTACCGTCGCAAGACCGACGAGTGGGTGCCGCCGGACCCGAACGGCCCGGCCTGAGGCTAGGGCGGGCGCCGTGGTCACGACGCACAGCCCCGAGCCTTTCTCGGAGAGGAGCTGCCCCCCACTCACGCAACCGGACCGCTAGCGCAACAGCTCGATCAGAACCTTGCGCACCAGCGCCGGGTCACCGCGGCCGCCGAGCGCCTTCATCGTCTCGCCGATGAGTCGGCCGATCGCCTTGTCGTTGCCCGACTTGAAGTCCTGGGCCGCCGCCGGCTGCGCCACGATCGCCGCCTCGCACGCCGCGCGAATCGCATCCGTGTCCGAGACCTGCCCCAACCCGCGCTCGTCCACGAGCTGCTTGGCCGACTCGCCCGTCGACACGATCTCGCGGAACAGCTCCTTCGCCGTCCGCGCGTTGATCGTGCCAGCCGACTGCAGGTCGATCAGCTCGCCGAGGCCCGCCGGCGCCAGCTTCACGTCCGCCAACGAGAGCTTGTGCTCGTTCAAGTGACGCATCAGCTCGCCCGTCACCCAGTTCGCCGCCGCCTTGGGGTCGCGACCGACGTCCAGCACCGCCTCGAACCAGTTCGACACCGCCGGATCGGCCGTCAACACGCCCGCGTCGTACGTCGAGAGTGAATACTCGGCCTCGTAACGCGCCCGCCGCGCCCGCGCGAGCTCCGGCAAGGCAGCGCGTTCCGTCTCCACGAAGTCCCGCGCGATGCGCAGCGGCGGCAGATCGGGCTCCGGGAAGTAGCGGTAGTCGTCCTCCGATTCCTTGAAGCGCTGGTGCACCGTCGCTTCGTTGTCGTCGTGCCATCCGCGCGTCGAGCGCGGTGTGTTCTCGATCGTCTCGCCGTTCTCCTCGTACGCCTTCGTCTGGCGCACGATCTCGTACTCGATCGCGTTCGCCACGTTGCGCACCGAGTTGACGTTCTTGACCTCGACGATGGGGGAGCGGTCGCCGTTCTCGAACACCAGGTTGATGTTCGGCTCGCAGCGCAGGTTGCCCTCCTCCATGTTGGCGTCCGACGTGCCCACGTACGCGACGATCTCGCGCAAGGCGTCGAGGTATCGCGCCGCTTCGCCCGACGAAGCGATGTCCGGCTCCGACACGATCTCGAGCAGCGGCGTGCCCGCGCGGTTCAGGTCCACCCGCGACTTCGCGCCGCCTTCGTCGTGGGTCGACTTGCCCGTGTCCTCTTCGAGGTGCGCGCGGCGAATGCGGATCTGCTTCGGATTGCCCTCGTCGTCGTCGATCTCGACCGCGCCGTTCACGCACAAGGGCTTGTCGTACTGGCTGATCTGGTAGCCCTTCGGAAGGTCCGGATAGAAGTAGTTCTTGCGGTCCCACTTCGTGACGTCGGCGATCTCGCACCCCAACGCCAAGCCCGTGCGCACGGCCAGTCGCACGGCCTCGCGGTTGAGGACCGGCAGCGCGCCCGGCAGGCCCAGCACGACGGGATCCGTCAGCGAGTTCGGATCGGCGCCGAAGTTCACCGGGCTCGCGGAGAAGCACTTCGTCTTCGTCTTGAGCTGCAGGTGCACCTCCATGCCGACGATGAGCCGAGGCGTGCTCATGCGGACACCTCCTCGGCCAATGGAGAACGCGGCGCATTCGGCAACATGGCTTCGATGGCGCGCGCGACCGCGATCATGCGGTCTTCGCGGCCGAGCGGCGCCCACACCTGCAAGCCCAGCGGCAGTCCGCTCGCGTCGGTGCCACAGGGAATCGACATCGCCGGAACGCCGGCCAGGTTGGCGGCGACCGTCAGCACGTCGCACAGATACATCGAGAGCGGGTCGTCCGTCTTCTCGCCGATGCGGAACGCGCTTTGGGGCGTCGTTCCCGAGACGATCACGTCCGCCTCCTCGAACGCCGCGCGGAACCCGTCGCGTAAGGCCGCGCGTGCCGACATCGCCTTCTTGTAGTACGCGTCCGCATAGCCCGCGGACAGCGCGAACGTGCCGATCAGGATGCGGCGCTTGACCTCGGCGCCGAACCCCGCGTCGCGCGTGCGCGCGTACAGGTCCTGCAAGCTGTCGCCGCGCTCGCGGATGCCGTAGCGCACGCCGTCGAACCGCGCGAGGTTGCTCGATGCCTCCGCCGGCGCCACGACGTAGTAGATCGGGATCGAACCCGACGTGATCGGCATCGACAGCGGCACGTCGGTCGCGCCCGCATCGAAGAGCCGCTCGCGAACGGCCTCCACCGACTCGCGGGCGTCGGTGTACTCGTCGCCTGCCAGCGCGAACTCCTCGACGCGCCCGACGCGCAGACCGGACAGCACGTCGTCGGCCGTGCTGCTCGACACACCGTGGTCGTACGCTACCGTCGTGGCGTCGAGCGGATCGGGGCCGGCGATCACATCCAGCAACGTGGTCGCGTCGTCCACCGAGCGCGCCAGCGGCCCGACCTGGTCGAGGCTCGACGCGAAGGCCACGAGACCGTTGCGCGAAACGCGTCCGTACGACGGCTTGATGCCCGTGATGCCGCACAGTCCCGCGGGCTGGCGGATCGAGCCGCCCGTGTCGCTGCCCAGGGCGAGCGGCACCATGCCGGCGGCCACCGCCGCGGCGCTGCCGCCCGACGAACCGCCCGGCACCCGCTCGAGGTCGAACGGGTTGCGCGTGGGGCCGAAGGCGGAGTTCTCGGTCGACGAGCCCATCGCGAACTCGTCCAGGTTGGTCTTGCCGACGATGCACGCGCCGGCGGCAACGGCGCGCTCGACGCTCGTCGCCCAACGCGGCGGCACGTAGTCCCCGAGGATCTTCGACGAGCACGTCAGGGGCACGCCCGGAACGGCCAGGTTGTCCTTCACCGCCAACGGCACGCCCGCCAGCGCGCCGACGTCCTTGCCTGCCGTCACGGCCGCGTCGACGGCGCCCGCCTGATCGCGCGCGAGCTCGGCCGTCGTGCACAGGAACGCGTTGACGCGCTCGTCGAGGGCTTCGATGCGGCGCAGGCTCTCGTCGACGAGCGCGCGCGCGGTCAGGTCGTCGTCCGGATCGCGCACGCGGCGGGCCATCTCGGCGACGGACGTGTCGAGCGGGTGCGTCACGGCGCGTCCCCGTCTTCGCCGTCGGAGGCGCCGCCGTCGTCGTCGAAGAAGCGCGGCACGACGATGAAGAAGCCGTCGTGATCCGGCGCGTTGCCCATCACCTCGCGCGTCGTCAGCGTCGGGCCTTCGACGTCGTCCCGAAGCGCCTCCAGGTCGATGGGGGCGAGGGTCGCCGGGTCCGCGTCGCCGACGTCGAGTGACTGGAGCCCCTCGACGTGCTCGAAGATGCGCGCCAGCTGGGGTTGCATCGAACGCACCTCTTCCTCGGTGAGATCGAGACGCGCCAGCTGCGCGACGTGGCGAACGAGGTCCTCGGTGACGTCCATCGGGGCAAGCTACGCGGAACGGCGCGCGCCGCGAACCGGATTCGCTACTCGCTGAGAGAGCGCTCCAACGCAAGCTGTCCGCACGCGGCGTCGATGTCCTCGCCGCGCTGCGTGCGCAGCGTGACCGACACGCCGCGTTCCTTGAGGTAGCGCGCGAACCCCTCCGCCGCGACGTCCGACGGTGGTCTCAGGTCCGGACGGTGCCCGACGGGGTTGAGCGGAATGAGATTGACGTGGATGTGCCGGCCGCGCACCGCGTCCGCCAGGTCGCGGGCGTGCTCCGGGCGGTCGTTCAGCCCGCCGATCAGCACGTACTCGACCGTCGCATCGCGGCGGGTGGACTTGGCGAATCGCGCGGCGGCATCGACGAGTCCCCGAACGCGCCCCTGCGGGCTGCCCGGAACCAGCTCGGCGCGCACCTCGTCGTTGGGCGCGTGCAACGAGATCGCCAGCTGGACGCCGAGCGCCATCTCCGCAAGCTGGTCGATCTTCGCGGGCGTGCCGGCCGTCGAGACCGTGATGCGCCGCGGCGAGAAGTTCATGCCCTGCTCGTGGGTCCAGAGCCGAATCGCCGCCGCGACGTTCTTCAGATTGAGCAGCGGCTCGCCCATGCCCATCATCACGATGTTGGTGGGCCGCTTGCCGAGGTCGGCGGCGACGTGAAGCAGCTGTTCCGCGATCTCGGCGACATCGAGGTTGCGAATCAGGCCCTTGACGCCCGACGCGCAGAACACGCAGGCAATCGGGCACCCGACCTGGGCCGAGACGCATACCGTCGCGCGGTCGCCCTCGGGAATGAGCACCGACTCGACGCGCTTCCCGTCGCGAAGCTCGAAGAGGTACTTGCGCGTGCCGTCGGCGGACGTCTGCGCCTCGACCAGCTTCGTCGCCGGCGTGCAGGACGCCTGCATGCGCTCGCGCAGCGCCAGCGGCAACGTCGTGATGCGATCCGGATCCAGCACGCCGTCGCGCTGCACGGCCTGGAAGATCTGCTTCGCGCGGTAGGCGGGCTCGTCCCAGCTCACGACGAGCGCTTCGATCTCCGCCGGCGACATCGCAGAGAGGGAGACGGTCTGCGCGTCCGAGGGGGTCACGAGCCGGTCTTGCGGCGCTTGACCGTTCGGCGGACGGGCTCTTCGCCCTCGACCGACGCCTTGGTCACCCGGTAGCTCGAGCCTTCCGGCGCTTCGGGCAGGTCGTACATGACGTCCAGCAGCAGGTCCTCGAGGATCGAGCGCAACGCCCGCACGCCGGTCTCGCGGCCGAGCGCCTTGTCGGCGATCGACAGCAGGGCGTCCTGGTCGAACTCGATCTTGGCGTTGTCGAACGCGAAGATCTGCTGGTACTGCTTGACCAATGCGTTCTTGGGCTCCTGCAGCACGCGCACGAGGTCGGTGCGCGTGAGCGGATCGAGGCTCGTCATGACCGGCAGGCGGCCGACGAACTCGGGAATCATGCCGTAGTCGACCAGGTCGTGCGGCTCCGCGTGCGCGAGCAGGCGCGCGCGTTCCTGCGCCTCCATCTCCTTCGTCACCGGCTCGCCGCCGCGGCCGAACCCGATCAGGCTCGTGCCGAGACGACGGGCGACGATGTCCTCGAGGCCGGCGAACGTTCCGCCGCAGACGAAGAGGATGTTCTGCGTGTCGATCTGGATGTACTGCTGCTCGGGGTGCTTGCGCCCGCCTTGCGGAGGCACGTTCGCGACGGTGCCTTCCATGATCTTGAGTAGCGCCTGCTGCACGCCCTCGCCGCTCACGTCACGGGTGATCGACGGGTTCTGCGTGGTGCGGTTGATCTTGTCGATCTCGTCCAGGTAGATGATCCCGAACTCGGCGCGCTCGCGGTTGAAATCCGCCGCCTGCAGGAGCTTGAGGAGGATGTTCTCGACGTCCTCGCCGACGTAGCCGGCCTCGGTCAACGTCGTGGCATCGGCGATGGCGAACGGCACGTCGAGGACGCGCGCCAGCGTGCGCGCGAGCAGCGTCTTGCCGCTGCCGGTCGGGCCGACGAGCAGGATGTTCGACTTGTCGAGCTCGACCTCGGCCTCGCCGTCGTACAGCGCGCGCCGATAGTGGTTGTAGACCGCGACCGCCAGCGTCTTCTTCGCGCGGTGCTGGCCGATCACGTACTCGTTCAGGTGGTCGAGGATCTCGCTCGGATTCTTGAGCGTGCCCTCTTCCCACATGCCGCCGGCGCCATCGCCGCCGGGGCCGCCGCGCCGCTTCGCGCGTTTGGCCGGACGGCCGCTGCGCTTGAGCTCCTCGAGCAGGATCGTGTTGCACAGCTCGACGCACTCGTTGCAGATGTTGATGCCGGGCGGGCCGGCGATGAGGCTCTCGACCTGGTTGCGGCTCTTGCCGCAGAAGGTGCACTTCTCGACGGGCCCGCGCCGTGACGTCATCCGCTGATCTCTCCGCTGAGCTTTCGGGGCGCCGTAAGTCTAGCGTGCGGCGCAGCCGCGCCCAGGTTCCGATGTGCAACCGATGCAGGGACCGGTGTTTACATCCGGCAAACGACGGGCCACGTCCTGTTACTTGCCGTTTTCGCCCGACTTTCCGTCGTTCGCGTCGGCGCCCGGGCCCTTCTTGGGCTCCAGCACCTCGTCGATGATGCCGTACTCCCGGGCGTCGTTCGCGGCGAGGTACTTGTCGCGCTCGGTGTCGCGCTCGATCTCCTCGATCGGGCGGCCCGTATGGCTGGCGAGGATGCCGTTGATGATGCGCCGCGCTTCGAGGATCTCCTCGGCCTGGATCTCGATGTCGGCCGCCGTGCCCTGCGCACCGCCCCACGGCTGGTGGATCATGATGCGCGCGTTCGACAGCGCGTAGCGCTTGCCGGGCGTGCCCGCCGCGAGCAGCAGCGCGCCCATGCTGGCCGCGCTCCCGATACACACGGTCTCAACCGGGCACGAGATGTACTGCATCGTGTCGTACACGGCGAGGCCGGCGCTGATCGAGCCGCCGGGGCTGTTGATGTACAGGTGCACGTCGCGGTTGCGATCCGCCTTCTCGAGGAAGAGCAGCTGCCCGGTCAGGAAGTTGGCGACCGTGTCGTTGATCGGCGTGCCGAGGAAGATGATGCGGTCCTCCAGCAGCCGGCTCCAGATGTCGTAGTGGCGCTCACCACGACCGGTTCGCTCGATGATCGTCGGGTTGGGGATGTAGCCCCACGGGCCCTTGGTGAATTGCTCGTTGCCGTGCGCGTACGGGTCGAATGACATGTGTGCTTCCACGCTGTTGGTTCGAGACCTTGATTCGGGTTACTTCGCCGTCTTCTTCTTCGCCGCCTTCTTCTTGGCGGCCTTCTTCTTCGCGGCGGGTTTCTTCTTGGCCGCCTTCTTCTTCGCCGCCTTCTTCGGCTCCGCGAGCGACGCGTCTTCGACGATCTTCGCGACGGTCCGCATGCGCTCGCGCGCCTTGCGATGGCGAATCATCGTCCTGAGCTCGCTCAGGCGGTTGGGGTCGCGGAACGAGCCGGCGATCTCCTCGAACGGCCGGCCGTAAGCCATGGCCATCTCCTGGATCGCGGCCGACATGTCGGCTTCCGTCGCCTCGATCTCCTCTTCGTCCGCGATGCGATCCAGCAGGAAGAACTTGCGCATGTCCTGCTCGATCGACGACTTGGCGTCGTCGGCGTCGGCGTCGACCGCTTTGGCGATCTCATCCTCGGCGACGTTCTCGACCTGCAGCGACATTCGCTTGCGCTGCGCCCAGGTCTCGAGCTCGCGCTCGACGAACTCTTCAGGCAGCTCGATCTCGACCGCGTCGACGATCTGATCGACGAGGCGTGTCTCGGCGTCGCGCTCCTGGTTGCGCTTCATCGCGCGGGTGAGCTGCTTGTTCATGTCGGCGCGCAGCTCGTCCGCGTCGTCGTAGTCGTGCTGCTTCAAGAATGCTTCGTCGATCTCCGGCAGAACGTACCGCTTCACTTCCTTGAGCGTCGCCGTCAATGCGAGCTCCCGGCCGCGAAGTTCCTCGCGCGGATCGTCTGCGGCGACCTGGACGGTCGCGGTGGCCTCCGCGCCGACCTTCTTGCCGCGCAGCTGGTCGTCGAAGCCTTCGACGACGAAGCCTGCCAGGACGCCGCGGCCGAAGGGGTAGTAGACGTTGGTGTCTTGCGACTCGATGCTGTCGCCGTCGCGCGCTTCCCAGTCGAGGATCAACACGTCGCCGTCGTCGACGGTCGTGTCGGCGTTCTCGAGCGTCGCGCTGCGGCGCCGCAGGTCGTCGATCGCGTTGTCTTCGTGCTCGGTCGTCACCTCGACCGGGGGCACCTTGACCTCGAGTCCGGCGTACTTCGGCGTCTCGAACTCGGGCTTGGTCACCAGCTCGAACTCGAACTTCATCTCGGAGCTCGGATCGAGCTCGAGCGCCTCGATGTCGATCTCGGGCGCGGCCAGCGGCTCGACCTTCTTGTCGTCCACGAGCTGTTCCATGGCCGCCTTGACGAGCTCTTCCTTCACCTCGTCGCCGAGCTTGTCCGAAAAGCGCTTCTCGAGCAGGCGCCGGGGCGCGCGACCGCGCCGGAAGCCCGGCAGTGCCACGTTGTCGTTGATCTCGTCGTACTTCTTGTCGAAGGCTTCTTGGATGCGATCCGGGGAGATCGTCACCGAGACCTTCTTGCGGCACGGGCCGAGGGTGGAAACGTCGAAGTCCATGAGCTGTTCCAGGGCCGCGGGGAGTCCGCGGGAAAGGTTGCACAAGGTAGCCGCTCGGCCCGCGACCCGTCGACGTCTGCGCGGGGCCCTCGGGCCGGGAGGGACCGGAATTCGACGCGTCGATCAGGCATTTCCGTGGTTTCTCGTTGCCTGCGCCGGGGGAGGACGTAGCATTCCATCCGCGCAGAGCGCCGGGAGGCCTCCTGAACGGGCTTCCCACTCATGGCATTTGCCATCATTCGGGGCGACGTTCGCGCGCAGCCACACCCAAGCGGGGGCATCTTCGGCTTGGGCACCCTGCAATGGATGCGTGCGGACCGCGCCGGCGAATGACGGGACTCGGGCCCAATCGAGGGCCTGGGTCGCAGCCGCTCTGAAGTGAATCGCATTGCGAGGACCCGATATGGCGACAGGAAGTCGCAGACGCAGACGCCGTGGCGGCCGTGGGCGTTCCCGGGGAGGGGGCGGCGGCGGTGGCGGTGGCGCACGCGCCAGCAGCAGCGTCAGCAACAGCGCGTGGGACGACGCCGGCATCATCACGTCCCTGACGGACAAGCCGGATCCGCCCGCGCCCGACCCGGCGAACCCGTTCGAGCCGCCCTCGACGCTCGATCTCTACGAGTTCGGCGTCCTGGATGCGACGCGGGACGGGCACGGATTCCTGCGCCGCCCCGACCAGACGTATGCGGCGTCGAACGACGACGCGTACGTGGCCCCGGCGGTCGTTCGCCAGTACGGCCTGCGCAACGGCGTCACGATCGACGGCGAGATGGGGCCGCCGAAGCGCCGCGGGCAGAACCCGCAGCTCATCAAGCCGCTCTCGATCTGCGGGGTCGCGCCGCACCTCTACCACAAGACGCCGCAGTGGGACGAGCTCACCGTGATCGATCCCGACCGGCCGATGAACCTGTCGGCGAACGGCGACATCACGCTGCGCATCATCGACATGCTCTGCCCGATCGGCTTCGGCCAACGCGGGCTGCTGGTCTCGCCGCCGCGCGCCGGCAAGACGGTGATCCTGCAGAAGATCGCGCAGGCCGTGCAGGACTACCATCCCGACGCGTACCTGATGATCCTGCTCGTCGACGAACGTCCGGAAGAGGCGACGGCGTTCAAGCGCGCGACGACCGGCGAGGTCGTGGCGTCGACGAACGACAACACGCCCGAGATGCACGTGAAGCTGACCGAGATGGTCTTGCGCAAGGCGAAGCGTCTCGTGGAGACGGGGCGCGACGTCGTGATCCTCATGGACTCGCTGACGCGTCTCGGGCGCGCCTACAACCTGCTGCAGCGAAGCGGCGGCCGCACGATGTCGGGTGGCATCGACTCGCGTACGTTGGAGAAGCCGAAGGCCTTCTTCGGCGCCGCGCGCAACGTCGAGGACGGCGGATCGTTGACGATCATCGCCACGGCGTTGATCGAGACCGGTTCGCGCATGGACCAGGTGATCTTCGAGGAGTTCAAGGGCACCGGCAACATGGAGCTGGTGTTGGACCGCCAGCTGGCGGAGCAGCGCATCTGGCCCGCGATCGACGTGGGACTCTCCGGCACGCGGAAGGAAGAGAAGCTGATCCGGCCGGACCTGCTCGAGAAGATCTACACGCTGCGGCGTGTGATCGACCGGGTCCGCAGCGCGGAAGCCATGGAGCTGCTGATCCACAAGATGGACGACAGCAAGGACAACGAGGCGTTCCTCAACATGCTGGCGCAGCCCCGGGACGACGAGGACGACTACTAGGCGGCACGTTGGCTGGGCGCGTCGAGGCCGCTTCGTCGTCCTCGCGTGGGCTACCACGCGTCGTCCTCCTCATCGACCTTCCGCATCCCATCCAACGCGCCGCCCGCTACGCGCGGAACGTACACATGCTGGCGCAGCCCCGGGACGACGAGGACGACTACTAGGCGGCACGTTGGCTGGGCGCGTCGAGGCCGCTTCGTCGTCCTCGCGTGGGCTACCACGCGTCGTCCTCCTCATCGACCTTCCGCATCCCATCCAACGCGCCGCCCGCTACGCGCGGAACGTACACATGCTGGCGCAGCCCCGGGACGACGAGGACGACGACTAGGCGGTACGTTGGCTGGGCGCGTCGAGGCCGCTTCGTCGTCCTCGCGTGGGCTACCACGCGTCGTCCTCCTCATCGACCTTCCGCATCCCATCCAACGCGCCGCCCGCTACGCGCGGAACGTACACATGCTGGCGCAGCCCCGGGACGACGAGGACGACGACTAGGCGGCACGTTGGCTGGGCGCGTCGAGGCCGCTTCGTCGTCCTCGCGTGGGCTACCACGCGTCGTCCTCCTCATCGACCTTCCGCATCCCATCCAACGCGCCGCCCGCTACGCGCGGAACGTACAACACGCTGGCGCAGCACCGGGACGACGAAGACGACGACTAGGCGGCACGTTGGCTGGGCGCGTCGAGGCCGCTTCGTCGTCCGCGCGTGGGCTACCACGCGTCGTCCTCCTCATCGACCTTCCGCATCCCATCCAACGCGCCGCCCGCTACGCGCGGAACGTACAACACGCTGGCGCAGCCCCGGGACGACGAAGACGACGACTAGGCGGCACGTTGGCTGGGCGCGTCGAGGCCGCTTCGTCGTCCTCGCGCGGGCTCCACGCGGTGCCCTCCTCGACCGCGGGACGTTCGCACGGTCTTCGTCTTTCGAGCTGAACAGCGCCCTGTCGTTGGACACCCCGCCGCGGCGGATCTGCTAGCCTGTTGGGCTGCCCGTCAATTGGAGCTCTCCATGCTGCGACTCGGTTCCTTCCTCTCGCTCGCCGCTCTCGTTGCGCTGCTCGCCGTCTCGGCCGGCGACGCCTCCGCCGCCGACAAGGAGACGCGCGGTCTGCGCTACCCCTCGCTGACGCCCGACGGCAAGACCGTCGCGTTCGCCTACCGCGGCGACATCTGGGTCGCGAAGACCGACGGCAAGCACGCCGACCGGCTCACGATCCACGAGGCGCAGGACACGCTGCCGCGCATCAGTCCCGACGGGAAGCACATCGCCTTCTCGTCCCAGCGCAACGGCGGCTACGACCTCTTCGTCGTCGGCGTCGACGGCGGCGTGCCGAAGCGCGTCACGTTCCACAGCGGTATCGAGATCATGTGCGAGTGGTCGCCCGACGGGAAGCGGCTGCTGTTCGTCTCCAACCGCGACGCCGGCACGCCCGGTCTCAACGCGTTCGAGGTTCCGGTCACGGGCGGCAGCGTCCGCCGCCTCACGCGCGACGGCAACGTGCGCGACGTCGCGTACTCGTCCGACGGCAAGCACATCGTCTACGTGAACGGCACCAACACGATCTACCAGGACAACTACGAGGGCTCGGGCAACTACGACATCTACACGATGCCCGTCGGCGACCCCGACGCCGACCCGAAGCGCGTCACCAAGACCGACGGCAACGAGCGCTACCCGTGGTTCTCCAAGGACGGCAAGACGATCTACTACGTCGCCGAGGAGAAGGGCGTCGCGAACTTCTACAGCATCCCCGCGGCCGGCGGCGAGCGCACGCAGATCAGCAAGTACACCGGGCTGGACGTGCACCGCCCCGACCCGTCGCCGGACGGCAAGCGCGTCGTGTTCGAGCGCGGCGGCAAGCTCTTCCACACGGACGTCACGGCCAAGGACGCGCCCGCGAACCCGATCAAGCTCACGATCCTGAGCGACGTGCGCCACAGCGGGATCGCCAAGCGCACGATCAACTCGGGCACCCAGCAGGTGCACGTTTCGAAGGACGGACGGCTCGTCTTCAGCGTGCACGGCGATCTGTGGACCATGCCCGCCAACGGCGGCAACGCCGCGCGTCTGACGACGGGCATCCACAAGGACGAGTGGCCGCGCTTCAGCCCGGACGGCACCAAGGTCGCATTCCAGTCGGATCGCGCGAAGGGCAGCTGCATCTTCACGATCGACCTGAAGACGGGCAAGATCGAGCAGATCACCAAGCACGAGAAGGGCGACTTCTTCCACGCGTGGTCGCCCGACGGCACGAAGCTCGTCTTCTGCTCGGAGCGCAGCGGCAACCGCGACATCTGGACGATCGACGTCAAGACGAAGAAGACGACGCAGCTCACGAAGGACCCGGCCGCGGACGACGATCCGGTGTTCTCGCCGGACGGGCGCCTGATCGCGTTCGACTCGGCGCGCGCCGGCAACCAGGCGATCTTCGTCATGAACGCGGACGGCTCGGACGTTCGCCGCGTGACCTCGGGCGGCGGCTTCCTGCAGGTGCCGAACTTCTCGCCGGACGGGCGCTTCCTGGTCTACGAGTCGTTCAACCCCACGGGCGGCCGCTCCGGCGGTCTCTATGTCACGAGCGTCAACGGCGGACCGTCGATGCAGATCGCTCGCAACGGGTCCGCGGCGTGCTGGAGCCCGCGCGGGGACTTCATCTACTACGCGGCGGGCGCGCGCGGGCGCGAGGAGATCTATCGCGTTCCGGCGCCGAGCGGCATCGAGAACCGCGAGAAGATCTCCTTCATCGGCACGATCGAGGTCGACCTGCGCAACGAGCTCGCGAACCTCTTCGACGAGGCTTGGGGCCGCCTCAAGGAGGGCTTCTACGACCCGAAGATGCACGGCGTCAACTGGGACGCGATGAAGACGAAGTACCGCGACATGGCCATCGACGCGGAGAGCAAGGACGAGTTCCAGAACGTCATCCGACAGATGCTCGCCGAGCTCAACGCGAGCCACCTCGGCATTCGCGGCGGCACCAAGACGTCGAACGCCGTCGCGGCGCGCGCGACGCCGACCGGCTACCTCGGGCTCGAATTCGCCGAGAAGCCCGGCCAGAGCGGCGGGCGCAAGATCGCCTCGGTGCTGCGCGGCGGCCCCGCCGACAAGGTGGGCTTGCGCGTCGGTGACGAGGTCGTCGTGCTCAACAAGACCCGCATCAAGGCCGACACCGACATCGATCGCCTTCTCGCCGGCACCGCCGGCAAGAAGATCCTCGTGCGCTACCGCCCGATCTCGGAGGAGGGACTGGGCGACGAGCGCGCGGTGGACACGCTGGAGCCGGTGGGCGCAGGCGCGATCGCGAATCTCAAGGGCCAGGCCTGGCTGCGTCGCAACGCGCGCATCGTGCGGCAGAAGACCGGCGGCCGCGTCGGCTACATCCACCTGAGCGCGATGAACCCGCAGAACCTCCAGAAGTTCCGCAACGCCGTCGCGTCGTGGAACCAGCAGCGCCGCGGCCGGCCGCCGATCGACGGCATGGTGCTGGACGTACGCAACAACGGCGGCGGCAACATCCACCAGCAGCTCATCCAGATCCTGAGCGCCCGTCCGTTCGCCAAGGTGCGCCCTCGCGCGATGCGCGGCCGCACGCTGCCGCAGCCGAACCTCGACCAGTACTGGGGCCGGCCGGTCGTCGTGCTCATCAACGAGCGTTCGTTTTCGGACGCCGAGGTGTTCCCGTGGTGCTTCAAGGCCATGGAGCTCGGCAAGGTCGTCGGCGTGCCGACGCCCGGCGGCGTGATCGGGACGAACGACATCACGCTGTCGGACGGCACGACGTTCCGGATCCCGCACGTCGGGTACTTCGGCCTGGATGACACCAACCTCGAGGGGCACGGCGTCAAGCCGCACGTCCACGTCGAAGAGACCGCGGCGGATCGCCGCGCGAACCGCGATCCCCAGCTGCTCAAGGCGATCGAGGTGCTCAAGGCCGACATCAAGGCGTACAAGGCCGAGCAGAAGGCGAAGAAGCCCACGACGCCGAAGCAGCCGACGACACCCAAGGCGACGCCGAAGGCGGACGAGCCCAAGAAGCCCACGACGCCGCAGCCGACGCCGCCCAAGGACGGCGACGCGGCGAAGCGGACGGCCGGCGCCATGGACCCGCTGGCCGACGTCAAAAAGGGCGAGTGGGTGCGCTACCGCTTCACGATGCCCGGCATGCAGGACCAGGCGAAGATCATCCTCAAGGTGAAGGTCGTCGACATCGTCGACGGCAACGTGATCGCGCCGTTCGAGGTCGAAGAGGGCCCGCCGCTCAACATTCCGCTGCCGGAGGCGTGGCCGAACACGGGTCTCCTCGAGTCGCTGACGGCGCTTGGTCCCGTCGGTGAGCACTCGACGTCCAAGCAGGACGTGAAGGGTGACAACGTCGACGTCGCGAAGGTGTTCGTGGACTTCGGCGGCGGTCAGCTCGAGATGCACGTCACCAACGCTGTTCCGGCGCTGGGCGTTTGGCGGGTCAAGCTCGGCGAGGCCACGCTGCTCGAGGCGCTCGAGTGGGGCGTCGAAGAGGTGAAGGACAGCGAGAAGCCCGCCACCGACGAGCAACCGGCAACCGACGACAGGCCGATGACCGACAAGCCGGTCACCGACAAGCCCGTGCCCGGGCCGTCGGCCGCGACACCGTCTACCGACGACGAGACGACCGGCATTCCGCACCCGCTTCGCGACGCCAAGGTCGGCGAGTGGATCAAGATGCGAAACGTGGTGCAAGGGCAGGAGACGGTCAGCACGCTGCGCGTGGTCGCCGTGACGGCCGACGAGGTGCACATCAAGAGCGAGATCCTTCACGGCGACACCGTGATTCGCGGCAACGTCGTGAAGCACAAGCGTCGCAAGACGATGCCGCTGCGCGGCAAGGGCCGCGGCGACACGACCGTTTCCAAGGAGACGATCGAAATCGGCGGCAAGTCGCTCGACTGCCACGTGATCACGTTCAAGAGCCGGCGCGGCACCGTGAGCAAGCGCTGGATCTGCGGCGAGATCCCCGTGAACGGGCTCGTGAAGCGCGAGCGCGACGGCAAGGTCGTGTCCGAGCTGCTCGAGTGGGGCGTCGACACCAACGCGGCCAGCGAGCCGGCCAACAACCGATAGCCTGCTGCAAGCAGGCTCCCGACGGCGTTCTCATGGTCGAGGGGCCTGCTTGACAGGTCCTGGGGAGGCTGCCGTTTGACGGTGCACCGGCGTTCGCTTCCGGCTGCGATGGCCCGCTGGGGCGCCTGCACGCTGGCCGCGGCGCTGATCTGTGGCGCGAACCCCGCGCCTGCCCACGCCCACGGCGGCGTCTTCGTCCCGCCGCCTCCCGAGAGCGGTCCCGGCGGCCCTCCCGGTGCCAAGCCCGGCGAGACCCCGGGACACGTCGATCCCGGATTCGGCGGTCCGATCACGACACCCGGGCGCGGCGGCCTCACCGGCGGCCGGGTCGGGCGCCGCAAGCCGCGCGAGATCACGCCGAGCTTCGAAGACACCTGGGAGTTCTGGTGGGAGCTGAACCGGCCGCACGCGTTGCCTGACCGTCGCATGGTGCGCCAACGCTGGATCACCCCCGGTGACCTGACCGAATGGAACGCGGATCGCGCAAAGCTCGCCACGGACCGCGTCGAGCCGCTGCTGCGTGAAATCCTCGATCCGCAGTCGAAGTACCGCGCTGACGTGCGCGCATCGGCATGCATCGCACTGGGCAAGATCACGAGCGATCCCGGTTCGATCGACCTGCTGCTGCACTGGATGGAAGACGAGAGCGCCCCCGGCATCGTGCGCGAGTCCGCCGCGCTCGGCCTCGGGCTGTTGCGAAGAACCGACCCCGCGCAGCAGCTCCAGGCGTTACGCATCGAGAAGGTGCGCCAGCGCCTGCTGTACGCGTTCGACACACGGGCGGGCGCGGAACACTTGCGCGTCCCGGAGCGCACGCGGATCTTCGCGATGTACGCGATCGGACTGCTCGGGGATCAGCCGTTCCAGGACCACGTGCGTGCCAAGGACGGCCGTCTGCTGTCGCAGCTGATCTGGCAGCGGCTGGGCAACGTCTATCCGAAGCGCAGCCTGCGTATCGCGTTGATCACCGCGTTGGGCTTGCAGCCGCGCGCGGGCATCCCCGAGGGCGTACGCGAGGGACTGCGCGGTATCGTCGCGGGCGAAAAGGTCCAGGGCCGCAAGTGGGACCTGGTCGAGCGGGCGCACGCGCTGACGGCGGTCGCGCGCCAGGGCGGTCCCGCCGCGCGCGCAATGATCCTGCGCGTGCTCTCCAATCCCCGCACCCAGGACGAGCTGCGCGTCTCGGCGCTGCTCGCCATCGGCACGTTCGTCGAACAGTGGGGCGCGGGCGAGCGCGTCGTGCTCGCAAGCGCGCTCGCGCGCGCGCCGAAGGGCGACGAGAGCATGCTCGTCGGCGGCCTGCGCGCGATCGCGCTCGGCCGGATCCTGGGCGCGGATCTGGCCGGGGGCAGCACGCGCGTGCTCGAGGCGACCCAGGCGCGCGCCGTCATCGAGCAACGCGCGCGCAAGGGCAAGTGGTACGAGCGTGGCTTCGGGTTGATCGCGCTGGCGTTGGCCGCGCACCACGGCGGCAGCGTCGGCGAGGGCATCGCGTTCCGTGATCGCGCCCAGCTGTACCTGCTCGACGCGTTTCGCGCGAAGACCGCAACCGCGTCGGCGCGCGGCGCGGCGGCCGTCGCGCTGGGATTGATGGGGTTGCCCGGGGCGACGACGGCCCTCGTGCCGGTCGTGCGCAAGCCCGACGCGATCGGAGAGCTGCGCGGACATGCCGCTCTGGCGTTGGGCCAGATCGGGATCCGCAGCAAGGACGTCTTCACGGCGTTGGACGTCGGGCTCGCAGCCGCGAAGTCGCCGGCGCTCCAGGGCCGCAGCGCGCTGGCGCTGGGTCTCCTGGGCCGATCGGGTGTCGCGCAACGGTTGACGGACGAGCTCGTCGAGACCGAGTCGGTGTCCAAGCTGGCTCAGCTCACGACGGCGCTCGGCAACCTCGGCGATCTGGAAGCGGTGAACCCGTTGTGCGCGCTCGCGCGTCGAAGCGACGTGCGCGAGGTCGTGCAAGCAATGGCCGTCGTGTCGCTCGGGCGGCTCGTCGATCCGGAGCTTCGACCCAGTCTGCTGCGCATCATGTTGCCGGCCAACTACGCGTTGCCCAACGCGGCGTTACGGGAGGCGTTTACGATTCTGTGATGGTTCGCGTGTTGCTGAGTGTCGTCGCGTTGAGCGCCGTGTTCACGGCGAGTGCGTGGGCGCACGGCGGCAACTTCAAGGGCGGGAACCCGGTGGCGCCGGGCAACGGCGCCGGGCCGCCTGCCCCGGGCGTGCCCACGCCCGTGACGACCGGTCCCGGATCGCCGAACCGGGGGCGCGGCAACGGCAACCTCTTTTGGCTCGACGACGGCTGGCAAGCCTGGTGGATGTTGAATGCCGCGGCGCTCTTGCCCGAGCGCACGGCGCGCACGACCACGACCAACACGTCGGAGGGGCTCTTTGATCTCGGGCGGCCTGGGCCGGGCAGCCTCGGCGAGGCCGAGCTGCTGCGACAGCGGATCGTCTCGAAAGAGGTTCTCCCGTTGCTCCTGCGCATCGTGGATCCGCTCGAGCGCAGCGACCCGGGCCTCGTCGCGACGGCGCTCATCGCCATCGGCCGCGTTTCGACCGGCGACGAGATGGCGGTGCGGCTTCTGAAGCGCTTCGTGCTCGACAAGACGCAACCGCTCGAGGTGCACGAGTCGGCCGTGCTCGGGCTCGGATTGATGCGGCGCACGGATCCGGCGGAGCGCCTGCCGCAGGGGGTGCTCGACGATCTGCGTTCGTTCCTGCTGGGTACGTTCGACGACAAGAAGGCGTCGACGCGCGTGCGCGCGTTCTCGATGTACGCCATCGCCCTGCTCTCGGATCAGCCCTATCGAGACGTGCCGGCCGAGCGGCACGGACGGCAGATGACGCGCTCGTTGTGGCGGCGCATGTATCAGAAGTTCCCAGCCGCGGATCTGCGCATCGCGTTGCTCACGGCAATGAGCATGCAACCGCAAGAGGGCGTTCCGCAGGGTGTGCGCCACGCGCTGCGACAGATCATCGTGCGCAAGTCGTCGATGGGGCGGCGCTGGGACGGCTTCCAGCGCTCGCACGCGTTGACGGCGTTGGCGCGGCTGGAGCGCGGACCCAACTGCAACACGACGCTGTTCCACGTGCTCGGCAAGTCGCGCGAACACGTCGCGGTGCGCGGCGCGGCGGCGATCGCGCTCGGGGAGCGCGCGGAGCGCATGGTGCCGGCCGCGCGGCTCGCGGCGATCGACGCGCTGCAGGCGTCGATCAAGAAGGAGCCGAACGTGACCGCGCGCGGCCTCACGCTGATCGCGATGGGCCAGCTGCTGGGCGCGGACCTACGCGCCGAGTCGACCTTGGTGCTGGTGGGATCGAGGGCGGCGAGGTTCCTGCAAAACGAGGCCTACAAGGGGTCGACCCGGCTGCGTCCGTACGCGTCGATTGCGCTGGGACTGGCCTGCCGCGACGTGAGGCCGTTCGGTCGCGAGGCGATCGAGTTCCAGCGCGCGTCGGTGAAGCTGCTGCACAAGGGGCTCACGCGCGGACGCGGGCCGGACGAGGACGTCGGCGCCTACGCCGCCGCGTTGGGTCTGACGCGGAGCGAGGTACCGATGAAGGACATGCTGGAGATCGCGCAGCACCGCGGGTCGAGCGGCGTGCTGCGGTCGCACTGCGCGCTGGGACTGGGGCTGATGGGCAAGCCGCGCGAGAACATCGTGAACGCGCTGCGCCGGCTGTTGGACGAGCGTCTTTCGGGCGCCGTGTTCCTGGGGGCCGTGAAGGCGCTGGCGATGCTCGGTGTGGACGGCACGGCGGAGACGTTGGAGCGTCAGCTGCGGCTGACGCGGTCGTTGGGCGGCCAGGCGGCGATTGCGGCGGGTCTGGGGCGGTTACGCGACGCGCGCACGGTGCCATCGTTGATCGAGCTGGCGGAAGACGACGGGCGCAACACGTACTTGCGTTCGATGGCGGTGGTGGCGTTGGGGTTGATCTGTGATCCGGAGCCGGTCGAGAGCCGGGCGCGATTGACGGCCGGCGCGAACTATCCGGCACGCAGTGCGAGTCTCCAGCAACTCTTCAACATCATGTAGGCGGGCCGCTGGGTGCTCGGCGGCGCTTCGTGCCGTCGTCCTTGCGTGGCAGTGGCGGATCGCTGGATGCTCGGCGGCGCTTCGTGCCGTCGTCCTTGCGTGGCAGTGGCGGATCGCTGGATGCTCGGCGGCGCTTCGTGCCGTCGTCCTTGCGTGGCAGACCACGCGGCGTCCTCCGTCACTTTGCGGCGCCTTCGCCCCAGCGACCCGCCAGTCGAGGGGGGCATGCCGGGGAACGAACGTGCCTGGCTCGATTGTTGCGTTTTCGCGTTGGGGGCTCGTGAAGGACGGTTCTGGAGGCTGGTCGGTGTCGGTGGACTCGAAAACGAGACAATCGCCAGCCTGGCACGGTATCGGGCGTGACCGGAGAGGGGTCGGGCGCGTGCGGGCGAACACGGGTATCCGGCGCGACCGGGACCCCGAGCGGGACCGGGATCGGGGGGGCCCACCGGCCGGCCTCTGAATGTAGGGGCGACTCTCGTGGTCGCCCAATTGGGCAGCCACAAGGGCTGCCCCTACGGAAGTAGGCGGCGCAGCCGCCTACTTCTTCCCGGCCTTCTTCTCCTGCTCGATCTCCTTGCGGATCTGCTCCGCGATCGACTGCGGCACCGTCCGGTACTCGTGCGGCTCCATCGAGTACACACCACGACCCTGGCTCAAGCCGCGCAGCACCTCGCTGTACTTGAACATTTCCGCCAACGGCACGTGACCAAAGATGCGCATCGCGTCACCGCTGCCCTTCTCCGTCTTCTCCACCTGCCCGCGGCGCTGGTTCAAGCTGCCCAACACGTCGCCCAGATTCTGCTCGGGCGCCGTGATCGTGATCGCCATCCACGGCTCCAGGATGTCCACGCCGACCTGGTTCACCGCCGCCATCAACGCCAAACGGCCCGCTTCCTTGAAGGCCATCTCCGACGAGTCGACCTCGTGCGACTTGCCGTCGTACAGGTCGAAGTGCAGCTTCACGTACGGGAAGCCCAGTGGACGTCCGTCCTCACAGGCCTTCAGCAAGCCCTGGCCGACCGACGGGATGTATTCCTTCGGCACGTTGCCGCCCACCACGCTGCTCTCGAACGTGTTCTCCGTGTCGCTGTGCACGCTGACGCGCACCTTCACGACACCGAACTGACCGCGGCCGCCGGACTGCTTCACGTGACGGCCCTCGACGTCCGCCGCCTTCTTCAGCGTCTGGCGGTACGCGACCTTCGGCTTGCCGACCTCGCAGTCGATGCGGAACTCGCTCAGCAGACGGCTCACCAACACCTCGAGGTGCAGCTCGCCCATGCCGCTGATGATCGTGTCGCCCGTTTCGTCGTCCGTGTAGGCCTGGAACGTCGGGTCCTCCTTCGCGAGCTTCTGCAGGGCCTCTCCGAGCTTGTCGCGGTCGCCGCGGCTCTTCGGGGCGATCGACAGCGCGATCACCGTCTCCGGGAACACCATCGGCTCGAGCAGGATCGGATCCTCCTTCGTGCACAGCGTGTCGCCCGTGTACGTGTCCTTGAAGCCGACGACCGCGCCGATGTGGCCCGCCTTCAGCTCGCTCACCGCTTCGCGCTCCGCCGCGTGCATGACCATCAGCCGGCCGACGCGCTCACGCTTGCCGCGCACGGCGTTCCAGATCTGATCGCCCTGCTTGAGCACGCCGCTGTAGACGCGCACGAAGTACAGGTCGCCGTTCTTGTCGGCCACCGTCTTGAACGCCAACGCGGAAAGCGGCTCGTTCTTGTCCGGGTGCCGGACGAGCACCTCGTCCGAGCCCGGCATCGTGCCCTCGATCTGCGGCACGTCGAGCGGGCACGGCAAGTAGTAGCAGACGGCGTCGATGAGTCGCTGGATGCCCTTGTTGCGCAGCGCCGAGCCGCACATCACCGGCACGATGCTGCCGGCGAGCACGCCCTTGCGAATCGCCGCCAGCAGGTCGTCGCGGTGCAGCTCTTCGCCCATGAGGTAGCGCTCGAGCAGCGCGTCGTCCATCTCGGCGGCCGCTTCGACGAGCTGGAAGCGCAGCTGATGCACCTTCTCGGTGAGCTCTTCCGGGATCTCCTCGACGTGCCAGCGGCGGCCTTCGCTCTCCTCGTCGTAGATGAACGCCTTCTTCTCCAACACGTCGATGATGCCGCGGAAGTCGGCGGCCTGGCCGACGGGGTACTGAATCGGGAACGCCTTCGCGCCGAGACGCACGCGGATCGACTCGACCGCCATGTCGAAGTCGGCGCCCGCCTTGTCCATCTTGTTGAGGAAGCAGATGCGCGGCACCTTGTACCGGTTCGCCTGCCGCCAGACGGTCTCGGACTGCGGCTCGACGCCGGCCTGCGCGTCGAAGACCGCGACCGCGCCGTCCAGCACGCGCAGGGAGCGTTCGACCTCGGCCGTGAAGTCCACGTGGCCGGGCGTGTCGATGATGTTGAGGTGGCACGCCTTCCAAAGGGTGTTCGTCGCGGCGCTGGTGATCGTGATCCCGCGTTCCTGCTCCTCCTTCATGTGGTCCATCGTGGCGGCGCCCTCGTGGACCTCGCCGGTGCGATGGATGCGTCCGGAGTAGAAGAGGATGCGCTCGCTCACGGTCGTCTTGCCCGCGTCGATGTGGGCCATGATGCCGAAGTTGCGAACGTCGACGAGCTCGGGGCGCTTCTCGCCCTTTTCCCCCCAGGGGATCTGGATCTTGTCTTCGACGGTCGTCTTCGAAGAAAGGGTCGTCATGGCTTGAACTCCACGTGCGGATCCCGATCGAGCGCGTTCTTGCGCAGGACCCGGCACAGAATCCGGCACGTTAGAACGCGAACGGGCCGCGCACCAAGCTTTCTCGCGGCCCGCCGCACCGCGAGCGGCCCTCCCGGGGCGCGTTCCCCTCCACGGGCGTGTCCCCCGGCGTTGCGAGACTTCCGCCGGATGTGGCACGACTCCGACAGACGTCTTTCGAAGGCGGTCGAACGCTTCGAAGAGGGTGAGCTGCGCGTGGCGCGGACGATGCTTCGCAACCTCGACCGGCGCGGCGTCATCAGCCCCCGCATCGACCTGTACCTGGGGCACTGCCACCTCGAGAGCGATCAGCTGCGCGCCGCCATCCGGCGCTACCGGCGGTGCGTCTCGCTGAGCCCCGCCAGCGCGGCGCCCTG
Source organism: Planctomycetota bacterium (assembly GCA_965223505.1). Taxonomy (GTDB): domain Bacteria; phylum Planctomycetota; class PLA2; order PLA2; family JAEUHO01; genus CBDCWP01. The sequence continues at coordinate 31,753 of CBDCWP010000038.1, read as the reverse complement.
GATCGGATTGGGGCTGTGCTACGGCCGCCTCGGCTACCTCGCCCGCGCGACCCGGGCCTTCCTCAAGGCGCAGGAGCTGGACGACGAGCTCGAAGAGGCCCACTGCAACCTCGTGCACTGTTTCGCGCTCCAGGCCGACATCCGGTCCGCGGAGAAGCACGCTCGGCGGGTCGTCGAGCTCGATCCGACCTGTCCGCACGTGTTCCGGCACCTCGCGGTCGGCTACCTCGTCGTGGGGCGGCCCAGCCAGGCGCTCTCGGCTTGGGAACAGGTGCGGTTGCGCGCGGACGACCATCCGGAGCTGCCGGTCGGTCTGGCGCGCGTCTATGCCGCGCTCGACCGGCCCGCGGACGCCCGCAACTGGTACCTCAAGGCCCTCGACGGGGGGTTCCGTACCGATGCGCACTACGGGCTCGGCGAGCTCGCACGCCGTGAAGGGCGCTGGGCCGACGCGGCGGAGCACTATCGCGAGGCCGCGGAGGGCGATCCCGAGTACGTCGAGGCCCGTACGCGCTGGGCCGAGAGCCTGAACGAGCTCGGCCGCCCGGACGGGGCGCGCGACGTGCTCGCCCCCCTGTTCGAGGATTGGCCGCCCGAGCCGGAGGTGGTCGCCCTCGGCGCGCGGGTGCACATCGCCAACGGCGACCGCCGGGCCGGGCTCGCTCTGCTGCGACGGCTGCTGCAGACGCACCCCCGCCGTGCGTCGAGCTGGCGCGTCGTCGGCGAGACCCTGCTCGAGCTCGGCCGCCCCGTCCGAGCGGCCCGTGCCCTGCGGCGGGCGCTGCGTCTCGACCCCGACGACATCCGGAATGCGCGCGTGCTCGCCCGCTCCCTCGGACGCTCGGGCCGCCGCCGCGAAGCGGTGAGCGTGCTCGCACGCGCCGCCCGGCGCCATCCCGAGGAGCCGGAGCTGCATCTCGACGTCGCCGCCGCCCAGCTGGCGGAGGGGCGGCCGGAGGCCGCCGAGCGCGGCCTCCTTCGCGGCCTCTCCTGGAATCCGGAGGTGCCGTCGTTGTGGGCGGCCGCAGCGGAGCTGGCGCTCGAGCAGGGCAAGCTGGGCCTGGCGCGGGCGCGTCTGCGCTCGGCCCTGCGCCGCAATCGAAGGCACCCGCAGGCGCTGTCCCTGCTCGTGCAGTGGCTCTTCCAGACGGGCCAGACCCTGCGCGCGGTCAATGCCGGGCGCGCCGCTGCGCGTGTGCTTCCCGAGGACGACCCGGCGCTTCGCGACTACGGACGGGCACTCGTGCGCTGCGGGCGGGCTCGCGAGGCGATGCTTCCGCTGCGTCGCTACGTGCTCGCGGCGCCGGACGATCCGCGCGGCTACGAGGCCCTGGCGCGCGCCCACGAGGCGGTGGGGGAGCTGGGATCCGCCCAACGTCAGCGGCGGTTGGCCGACGTGGTGGGCCGCCAGACCGCCCGCGTCTGACGTCGAACCGATGCGCCGTCGCCCGGCGACGCCCCCAGCTAACATGGCCGTAACAAGCGGCGTGCGACGGGCGTTCATCCGACTCGTGCGATATCGCACACGGACCAACGTTCCGGTTGTGGGGCGCGGGGGCCATTCCCCTTGGAGAATGGGGCTCAACCCCCTTAAACTCCGCGTTCCCGAGCCGTTGGAGCACCCCGTCCAGGTGGATGGGATTCCGGGTATGCGACGGTATGGGAGTTGCACCCTGCGGGATGCCGGAGGGGGCTGCGTATCGAGGTCGCAGTCACCACCAAACAGAGGTTCGGACCCAACAAACGGAGATCGGCAGATGGCCATCACCAATCGTATGACTCGCATTCTGGCCTGCATCATCGCGGTGCTCGGGATCGGCTTGGCGGCGCCCGCTTGTGGCGGCACGGCAGGCGGCCCCGGGCCCAGCGGAGCGGGCCAGGGACTCGTCCTGGTCAGCTTCATCCAGGACGGCACTGACAACCTGCAACTGAACGTCGCGCTGGAGTTCCGCTTCAGCGAGCCGGTCAACCTTGCAACCATCACGCCGGCATCGATTCAGATCCGGCAGGGCGACGCGTTCGGCCTCACGGTCCCGGGCAAGTTCCGCCTGGCCGGTGACGGTTCCGTCGTGGTCTTCGAGCCGCAGCTGCCCACGCTCTGCGACCTGTCGAACTCGGGTTTCCAGCCGGATACGCAGTACCGCGTGTCCGTCATCGGTTGGCCCGAAGAGTTCGCGGTGCAGAACACGTCGGGGCAGAAGCTGAACTTCACGTCGAACCACGAGTTCCACACGCGTCTCGACAACGATCCGCAGAAGTTCCAGGACCAGGTCGTCGCCGTTGCGCCTTCCGTGACCGTCGCGGGTGTCGTGCCGGCGAACGGCGCGCAGGCCGTCACCATCGGCCCGACGAACCAGGTCTTCCTGCCGATGAGCGAGAACCTCGATCCTTGCTCGGTCAGCGCCGAGAACATCATCGTCGAGCAGTACGCGACCGGCGACCCGATCCTCGGCAACGGCCAGACGGCGCCCAACAACAACACGTCGGGCTTCTACGCGGGTAGTGACACCTCGGACCAGACGCCGAACGACCCCTTCACCTGGGGCGCGGACGTCGAGAACACCCTGGCGACGCCGCAGATCATCCCGTCCTCGATCGTGCTGAACCAGACGTTGAGCGCGACGGACATCACGATCACACCGCTTGCGGGTCAGTGGCCGGACAACTCGCTGATCGTCATTCGGTTGACGTTCAACGTCGTCGACTTCGCGGGCCTGCCCTTGACGCCCTTCACGATGTCGTTCACGACCGAGAACACGCCGGCGCAGTTCGGCAAGAAGCTCCTCACGCATGACGACGACAACCCGAACGAGCCGGGCGCGCTCGGTGACGAGACCACCGGCGATCACGACACGGCGCGCGCGCCGAACGTGGCCCAGGGCTTCATGCTCTTCGCGGGTGACGGCGACAACGGCACGAGCCTCGAGGATCCGTCCCTGCCCGCCGACCAGAACGCCGTCGGCGGCTGCGCCGCGAACGTCCCGCTGCAGGCGAACGCCAACGGCAAGGACGACTTCGATGCGGGCGCCGACATGGAGCTCGATACGGGCGCGGCTCAGATCTGCGTCAACTCGACGGACGGCTCGACCGCGGTCATCTGGGAGTTCGCGACGTTCCGCATCCGCAGTGGTGCGACGGTGCGCGTGATCGGCCGCAACCCGGCGATCATTCTCAGCCAGGGCGACGTGGTCATCGAGAACAACGGCACGCTCAAGGTGCGCGGCGACAACGTCGGCAACTCGCCTCAGAGCAACGGCAAGAACGGCCAGGCCTACCAGGCCGCGGACGTCGGTGGCGCGGGCGGCGAAGGCGTCGCCGGTGGTGGCGACGGCGGCAACGCCGAGAAGGCCAACCAGAACCCCAAGTTCGGCGAAGCCGGTCACGCGGGCTTCGGCTCGGCCGGCTACGACCCGAACATGGCGTCTCCGGGCGGTGACGGCGCCGGTCTCGCCGGCAACCCCTGCGGCACCAAGAACTCGAACCAGTACAACCCCTGGGACATGACGGCCGCCGGTGGCGGTGGCGCGGGGCACGCCGAAGACGGCACGCCCGGCATGTCCGTCAACACGGGGACCATCTACGAGCTGAAGCTGACTGCTTCCGGTCTGCCCGACGCGGGTCTCACCTACGAGGCCGTCGGCAACAACGGTAGCAGGCTGCAGACGCCGGAGGCGGGCTCGGGCGGTGGCTCGGGTGGCTTCGCCAACCTGCGTCCCTGGAACAACTCGAGTGCCTACCGCGCCACGGGTGGCGGCGGTGGCGCGGGCGGCGGCTTCGTCGACGTGACCTCCTCGGGTGACATCTTCATCTTCGGCACGATCGATGCGGCAGGCGGCTCGGGCGGCAACGGCAGCTCGTTCTCCGTCTACGTACGCGGTGCCGGCGGTGGCGGTGGCTCGGGTGGCGGCATCCGCCTTCTGACGCCCAACGAGATCGTCCTTGCGGCTACGACGTCGATCACGACGGCGGGCGGCGGCGGCGGCTTCACCCCGAAGGCGAACAGCAGCAACGTGCAGAACCACGGTGGCGCGGGCGCCATCGGCCGTGTGGTCATGGAAGACGGTGACAGCATCATCAGCGGTCTCGGCGGCGCAGCCGTGACTCCGACTGAGGGCAGCAACGGCTTCTACCGCGGCAACTTCGACGCAGGTCGGTTCCAGGGCGGTGGGCTCGAGCCCGTCGTCACGACGAACATCTTCCTTGCGGCGCCCGGCATCAACGGTCCCTCGGGCCCGACCTACGCAGACCCGGTCGTGAGCGACTACGTCGCCGGCATCCCGGCGGTCGCCAACAACGGCGGCGTCTGCATCCAGGTCGAGGCGCGTTCGTTCGACATCCTTCCCGACGGCACGCCCGACTTGCTCGGTGCGACGGCCTGGCAGGTGGTCGGCACGTTCTCGCACTCCGGTATCGACAACGCCCCGAACTACACCAACGTGAACGGCCTCAACGCCTTCAGCGGAAACGAGTACCTGCAGGTGCGGTACACGTACTTCCTGCCGGCCTCGATCGGTCCGTTCGATCCGGGTGGTTTCATCGACGACTTCTGCATCAACTTCACGACGAACAACTAGTCGCGAACGATCAGAATCGACAGCCTCGCGGGGCGCCCTTCACACGAAGGGCGCCCCGTTTTCGATGGGGCCGGTTCCCTGCGGCTCCGCGGCTCTGCGTGGCGTAGTCTGTTCTCTCGATGACCGACGAGAACATCCAGGACCCGCAGGACGCCGCGTCGCGTGTCTTCGCCGAACTCGCCCGGTATGAGGGCGGTGGCGTGGTCGCGCTCTCCGGTGGTGCGGACAGCGCCCTCCTGTTGGATCTCGCCGCGGAGGCCTGGGGACCCGGAGCGACCTTGGCGGCCACGAGCCGGTCCGAGAGCCTGCCGCCCGAAGAGCTCGAGGCGGCGCGAGAGCAAGCCCGCTGCGCGGGCGTCGAACACGTGGCCCTCGACGGGGGAGAGACGGACATCGAGGCGTTTCGTCGCAACGCGCCGGACCGCTGCTTCCACTGCAAGGACCACCTGTACGGCGAGTTTCGCGCACTGGCGGATGCGCGCGGCCTGGCGCACGTGCTCGACGGGACCAACGCCGACGACGTCGGCGACCACCGTCCCGGCGTAGCGGCCGCGAAGCGGCACGGCGTCGTCTCCCCGCTTCTGGACGCCGGCGTCACGAAGCCGTGGGTGCGGGCCCTGTCCAAGGCGCGCGGGCTCTCGACCTGGGACAAACCGGCCGAGGCGTGCTTGTCCAGCCGGTTCCCGTACGGTACGCGTGTGACGAAGGACGGACTCGACCGCGTCTACCGCGCGGAGCGCGCACTCAAAGAGCTGGGCTTTCGCACCGTCCGCGTGCGCGTACACGACCCCGTCGCGCGGATCGAGGTCCCGCTCGAGGATCTGCCCGCGTTGCTTGCGCCCGGCGTGCGGGAGAAAGCCATCGAAGGCGTACGCGCCGCGGGCTTCGCCTACGTCAGTGTCGACATGGACGGCTTTCGCAGCGGGAGCTTGAACGAGACGCTGCGTGGCCGTCCCGAACCGGAGCACGACGCCGACGCATGACGCGGGTCGACTACTCGACCACCGTTTTCGAGGCCCACATGATTCTCGGTCTGCTGGTCTCCTACGGCATCGAAGCCGTCGTCGCGAACGAGGGATTCGTGGGCGCCCTCGGCGAGACGGCGATCGACCTCTCCACCGTGCCGACGATGTCCGTCGTCGACGACAGCCAAGCGGAGAAGGCGCTGCGAGTGCTCGCGGAGCGCGACGCGACGCAGCGCGACGAGGGCGCCGGCGAGCCCTAGGGCCCGTAGATACATGTTTGTACAAGTATTCGGGATTTCCGATTGCGTGTGTCGTCGGGTGTTGCGACCATGCGCGCTCGGAAACCCACATTCGGAGGCGAAACCCCATGCGACGCACCCTGACGGTGTTGGGACTTCTCTTGCTTGTCGTATCCATCGCGGCCTGCACCGGCAACCGTTCGAGCTCCGGTTCGGGTGGTAGCGGCGCCGGCGCCGCTCCGCCCCCGAGCACGGGTGGCGGCACCGCCGCTCCTCCGCCTTCATCGGGTGGAGGCGGCGCTCCGAGCGGCGGCTCGTGAGGCGGCGGCAAGGGGTGAGGCTAGACCTCACCTAGGAGACCCGGTCGGGTCTCGAGTTCGAGAGAGCGGCCCGGTGGGAGTGAGACCCGCCGGGCCGTTTTTTCAATTTGGGGGGCATCAGTCGCGCTTCGCGTTGGGCAGCCACAAGGGCTGCCCCTACACCCGCGTCGCGTGGACGTGAACGTGCACGAGACCTAGTGGTCGCCCAGGTTGCCTTCGGATTCGTTACGTGTGATGCGGGAGGGGGAGCGGATGCGGGTGCGGGGTTCGGCAGTTGGCCGACCGGCCCGCATGCTCCGGAAGTAGGGGCGACCCTCGTGGTCGCCCAATTCGGCAGCCACAAGGGCTGCCCCTACGCTACCGCTGGAAGATCGGCACGACCTCGTCCGGGATGGCCAACGTCAACACCGCGAACGCCGTGCTCAGAACCGGGCCGAAGTTGTAACGGCCGTTGTCCTGATAGAACGAACCGTCCTCCCGCTGCTTCTGCTCGAGGAGATCGGTGTAGACCACGTCCTGCCAAAAGGCCCAGAAGTTCTCGGTCCCGCGCTTCTCCCACGTGTGCCCGTCGTGCTGCCACGCGGTCCACGCCGCATAGAAATGCCCGTAGTAGTACCAATTCAGATCCGGGCCGCGGCTGCGCAGCCGCGTCTTCATGTAGCTGATGCCCTTGGCGATGACCTCCTTCTCGGAGTACTCGCCGTAGAGATAGAAAGACGACAACGCCGCCGCCGTCAGGGCGTACGTCGATTGGTCTTGATGCGTGCTGTACTTGAACGAGCCGTCTCGCTTCTGGCTGCGCTTCAAGTAATGGAGCCCCTTTCGGACCACCTGGCTGTTGATCAGGATGCCCGCGTCGCGTGCCGCGCGCAGGCCCTGCGCGACCGCCACGGTCACGCTCCCCTCGTGGTCCGCGCTGGGCATCGGCTTGTATCCGAAGCCGCCGGTGGTGGTCTGTGCGTACTCGATGCACGCAACCGCCTTCTTCAGGACACTCTTGATGCGGTTGTAGCGCTCGCTGCTCGAGGTGCCGAGCGCCGTGGCCAGCGCGAGCGTCGCGTAGCCCTGGCCGTGCATCCGCGAGGTGTTGTCCTGGGGGTAGTCGAAGTAGCCCTCGTGCCACCGCTTCTTGCGCTTTTCCTTCCCTTCCACGATGCGAAGCAGGAAGTCGATGCCCTTGCGCACCTGCTTCCCGTGGGGGCCGCGGCCGTCCGTCGACCCGTTCGACATCAGCGCGAGCACCGTCAGGGACGTCAACGCGACGACGACCCGGTTCTCACCCCAGCCGCCGTCGGTGCGCTGCTTCGAAGCGAGGAAGTCGCAGCCGCGCTTGATCGCCCTGCGGCGATTGCGCCTCTGCATGGGGTTCTCGGGCACGCCGCGGCGCACCTCGTCGCGCGCTTGCGCGTCGCGCAGGTCGATCTTGCCGCCCAGGCAGACCACCAGCGTCGACATCACCAGAAGGACGGCGATCCGGCGGACCGTCGGTCGCTGGACGTTGTGGTGCATGTTCGCTCCCACCGGGCGTTCGCAGGCTCATCCTAGCCCGGATTCCGGCGTTCGACCCGGCGAGGGGGCCGGCCTCGGAGGAATTGAAACGTCACACCGGGGCGATCGTTGTACGCAGGTCACAGCGTGGTCGCGGCTTCGATACGGTCGGCGTCGGGGACCCTACTTCGCGTTCTTCTGCAGCCAGAGCAGGTACTTGCGAACCGTCTCGCGGTACTTGAGCGGGATGCGCTCGAGCTTGCCGCCGTCGATCGCATCGCGCACTTCCGGCGGAAGTTGCGCGGCCCAGCCCTGCCACTTGGCGGCTTCGGCGTCCTTGGGATCGACCGGATCTTCCTTCTTTGCGGTGTAGGGCTTCTCGGCCGGGTCGTTCGGCGACTTCTCGCCGCTCTTCGGCTCGTTCTGCTCGCCCTGCTTGCGAAGTTCCTCGTCCTTCTGCCGACCGTCGCGCGGATCGGCCTGGTTCTGCTGACCCTGGCTCTGACTCGGCTTGTCCTTGGGCGCGCCAAACTGGCCGCCGCAGCTGTCTCAGGTCGGGATCATGCGCACGAGCTCTTCGAGCTCGGGCGGAATCGAGCCGCTGCCGGCGTGCGCCTTCAACAGCTCATCGAGCTTCTTGCCGACCGCTTCGCCCTTCGACGAAGGATCTTCCTTCGAGCCGGCGCTGGTGCCGGACTCGCCGTCGGGCGAGTCGACCTTCACATCGACCTTCCGGGTCGTCGCCGAGCTCCCGGCACTGAGCTGGATGAGAGCGTCTTCGTTCTCCTTCATCAGCTTCAGGATCTTCTCCATCTGCGCCTTGATCTTGGCGCGGATGTCGTTGCCCTGGGGCTCGTCCTCGGCGAATGCCGCGGGAGCGACGCAGATCAGGGCGGCCAGCACGATCAGGCTGGTCAAGCAGCTACGAAGCGTCATGTCGGTCTCCTCGTCAGTCCGGTCAGTATCGCATGCCGCAGAGCCTGCGCAGCGAGTCCATCGTCGTGGCCCTGGCCCTTCCGGGGCCAAGGACCGCGTTTACTTGGCGTTCTTCTGGAGCCAGAGCAGGTAGCGGCGCACGAGATCCCGGTACTGCACCGGAATCATCTTGAGCTTCCCACCTGCAGCGGCCTCGCGGATCTCGGCCGGGAGCTGCGTGTCCCAGAACGAACCCGACTTCGGATCCTGCGGATTCTCGGGCGCATCGGGCTCGGGCTTGCGATTCGACATCGGGTCGTTGGGGTCACGCGGGCCCTTGGGGTCCTGCGGGTCCTGCCCCCCGTTCTCCTTCGGATCCTGCTCCTCTTGGCGGTTGTCGCGCATCTCGGCCTCGTTGGGCTCCTTGCCGCTCTGGTCCTGCGGCTCGCCCTGACCCTCTCCTTGCCCCTTCTTCGTCGGGATCATGCGCACCAGCGCCTCGAGCTCGCCGGGGATCCGGCTGCTGCCGCGCTGCTGCTCCAGCAGCTCCTCGAGCTTGCGCCGGATGTCGTCGCCCTTGGACCCACCCGCGCCGCCGCCGGACGCACCCGAACCGGACGAGCCGGAGCCGCCCGACGACGGAGGCGGCGACCCCTCCGGCGGCACCGGCGGCTCGATGTCCACCCCCTTGGGGTCGGCCGACTTGCCCGTGCTGAGCTTCAGCAGCGCGTCCTCGTTCTCCTTCATGAGCTTCAGGATCTTCTCCATCTGCTCCTTGATCTTCTTCTCGACCGCGCCCGGTCCTTCTTCCTCGGCGCTCAGCGTCGCCGGTACGGCGCACAGCGCGACCGAGGCCGCCAATGCGAGGATCGAGGAACGGATCCGGCGGGTGGGCTTCGCGTCGTGCATGGGATCTCCTATCCGCCGAACACGGCCTTCATGATGTCGTCCAGCACCTTCTTCAACCGACCCTGCTGGTGGGAGAGTCGCTCGAGCTGACGCCGTTGCGCGTCGGTGATGTCGTCGCCTTCGCGAATGTTGGGATGGCGATCCAGGAACGACTTGGCCTTGAGGTTCAGGTCGTCCTGCATTCGCTTCAAGAGCTTGATCTCCACGATCGGCGGCACGAGCGGCGGCTTGCCTTGGCCGCCCTGCTGCTGATCGCCACCGCCGCCGTCCTGTTCCTCTTCCTGGCGGCGTTCGATCTCGTCCTCGAATCCGCCGATGAGGCTGTCGAAGCGGTGGATGATCTCCCCTTCGAGCCCCACGACGAGGGGACCCAGATCGACGGTACGAAGCATGTTCGCCACCTCGTGCATGTCGAGGCTGACCTCCTCGAGCACGAGAGCGAACGCGGTCGAACCCTCTTCCTTGATGGCCGCGAGCCGCTCGTCGATCAGTGCCTTGAGCTCGGACTGCTCGTTCGCGAGCCTGCGGCTCTTCGTCTTCTCGACGCGGCTGAGACGACCCGCTTTCGAAGCTTCCGTCAGCTCGATCGTCGTCTTGCGGATCTCGATCTCGCGCTCGCGGTACTCCTTCAGGTCGCGGACGAGCTGATACAGCAGCTCCTCCTGCTGCAGCGACTCGTAGCGGCGCCGCTCTTCGTCGAGCTGGTCCTCGAGCTGCTCCAGGTAGTCGCGCGCATCCTCGGCGTTTTCCTTGGCCTTGGGCGGGGAGCCGCCCTGCATCTGCTGCTCGGCCTCCTGCATCGACTCCTTCGCACCCTGCGCGCTCTGGCTCGCCTCGGGCGACTCGGTCTCGTCGACGAGGTCCTGTAGCTCCTTCATCTGCTCGCGAATCGCCGCCTGCTGATCCTGCAGCTCCCTCAGTCGCTCCTCGACGTCCTGGTTGCCGGCGGACTCCTCGCCGAGCTTCCCGAGCTGTTCCTGCGCTTGCTGCATCGCTTGCTGCGCCTGCTGCTGCGACTGCTGCGCGCCGGCCTGGTCGCCCTGGGACGCCTGCTGCCCCGCCTTCTGCATCGCCTGCTGGGCTTCCTTCATGGCCTGCGCAGCGGCCGCGGCTGCGTCCTGCCCCTCGGGCGTCGAGGGGTCGAGCTCGTCGGTGGCGTTCTTCAGCTCTTCGGCTCGCTCGGCGAGCTCGCGCTGCGCCTTCTCGATCTCCTCCTGCGTGCGGCCCTGCTCTTCGAGCAGATTGCGGATGTCCTCGTCGAGCGCCGCCCTCGCCTCGTCGAGCGCCTCGACGGCTTCCTTCTGCGCTTCCGCGCCCGCTTCGAGATCGCCCTGATCGAGCGCCTCTTCCGCGTTCTTCATCGCGGAGGTCGCTTCCTGCATCTTCTGGCCGGCCTCGGCCTGCGAGCCTTCGGACTTGCTGCCCTCGGAGCCCTCGGACGTGCTGCCTTCGGAGCCCTCGGACGTGCTTCCTTCGGAGCCCTCGGACGTGCTGCCCTCGGAACCCTCGGACGTGCTGCCCTCGGAGCCTTCGGACGTGCTGCCCTCGGAGCCTTCGGACGTGCTGCCCTCGGAGCCTTCGGACGCGCTGCCTTCGGCGCCCATCTCGCCGGCGAGCTGCTCGGCACCGCTGCGGATGTCCGCCTGCCCGTCCGCAAGCTCGCCACCGGTATTGGTGCCTCCGCCGGACAGCTGATCTGCCGCGCGCTCGAGGCGATCGGCCGCCTCCGCCTGCGCAGCGCCCGCGCGCCCGCTTTCACCACCCGCGATGGCCTCCCGTGCCTCCGCCATGGCGGCCGCGGCCGCGGCGGCTTCCTTCGCCGCCTGCTTGGCCTCCTCCGCCGACGGGGCGCCTTCGGGAGAGCCGGCGCCGCTCGGATCGCTCGCGGCCTTGGCCAGCTCTTCGCCCAACGCGTTGATCGCTTCGGCCAATGCGTTGGCTTCCTTCGCGCGCTCGCCCTCCGCGGCGGCTCGCTCGGACGCGCTCTCGCCGCCCTCCGCTCCGCTCGGCCGGCTCTCGCTGCTCGGGGAGCCTTCGCTCTGCGAGCCGCCCGCAGCCCGCTCGAGGGCCTCGGCGGCTTCGCCCAACGACGCGCGCGCTTGCTCGGAGCGGTCACCTGCGGCGCCGCTGTCGCCGGCTGCTTCCTTCTCGCGGGCCGCGCGAATCGCGTCCGCCGCATCGCGCAACGCCTTCGCAGCCTCCTCGGCCGCCTTCGACGCCGCCGTCTCGGGCTTCGCAGCGTTGCCCGACGACAGCGCGCCGGACTTGGCCGCCGTCTCGAGCGTGTCGGCCAGCTGTTCGCTCTCGCTCGCGATCGCGCTCGCCTTGTCGGCGTCGGACGACCTGCTCGCGTTCGCGGCATTCGCCGCCTCGGCGGCAGCGCTCGCCGCCTTCTGCAGCGCATCGCCGGCGGCCTTCGCCTCCGCGCCGGACGCGTTCGCGAGCTTCTTGGCCGCGGCGGCCATCTGCTCGAGCGCCTTCTCCAGGTCACGCGCCTGCGGGTGTGACGACGAAGGCGTCCCCGACGACGACCCGTCCGATTTCGACCCGTCGCTCTTGGACCCGTTCGACTTCGACCCGTCACTCTTCGAACCATCGGACGTGGACCCGTCGGACTTCGAGCCATCGGACTTCGACCCGTCGCTCTCGGTGCCACCGGACTCCGAACCGTCGTCGGACTTCGATCCGTCGCTCTTCGATTCCTTCGAATCGCCGTACGCCTGCTCCCGGTCCGCACGCATCTTCTCCGCGAGCGCCTGCGCCGCGGCGGCCGCCTCCTGCGCGAGCTTTTTCGCGAGCGCTTCGTCCGTGCTGCCTTCGCCCGCCGCCTTCGCGGCCTCGGCGGCGGCCTTCGCGGCTTCCGCCGCCGCCTTGGCGTCTTCGGCGTTCTCTCGCGCACGCGCGCCGTCGCGATGACGGGCCGCCGACTGCTCGAGGATGCGCGCCATGCGCGCCGACTTGTCCATCAGCTCCGCGCGCGTGCTTTCCATCTGCGCCTTGCGTTCGCGGGCGGCGAGGTCGCGCGCTTCCTTCGCGGCGCGATCCGCGGCCTCACGCGCCTCGCTGGCGCCTTGCTTGTCCCGCGCTTCCTTCGCCGCGTTCGTGCGATCCAGCGCGTCCTTCTGGCGCTCGAGCAGGTTCTCGATCGCCGCCTTGCGCCGGTTGAGCTCGTCGAGCTTCTCCGGCGTCATGCGCTCCTGGACGTCGGCCTGGTCCTTGCGAAGCTCGTCGATCTCGGCCTTGATCTGCTCGGCGTCTCGCGCCGCCTTCGACTTGTCCATCTCCTCGAGCTTGTTGAGCTCGTCGACGATCTTCTGCTCGTCTTCCTTGAGACGCCGGGCCTCCTCCTGCGCGCGCTTGGCCTTCTCGATGCGGTCCTCGATCTCCTTCTTGCTGAACTCGCGGTTGCGGTCCTCGAGGATGTCCAGGAGCTGCTGCAGCGTGTCGAGCACCTGCGTCGACGCATCCAGAGCGCGTTCGTTCTGCGGTCGCGCCTGTTTCAGGGCACTCACCACCGCCTCGATGCTCTTCGAGAGATCCGCCGCGTCGAGGTGCTTGAGCGCACCGCGCACGAGCTGCTCTTCGTAGTCCTGGTTCCCCCGCTTGAGCTCCTCTGCGAGGTTCTCCATGTCGGAGCGCAGCTCGGTGACCTTGCTCTTGATCTCTTCCTGCTTGGCCGCGTTGCGCTTCGCGCGATCCTGTTCGAGATCGTCGTCTGCGCGCGCCGACGGCGCGCCGGCGTGCAGCAGGACGCCCATGACGAGCATCAGCGTCAGGCCGCGAACGATCCAACGCAGGTTCGCCTTGCCGAAGGGGGAGTCGGATGTGGGGGAGGGGTTCTGGGACATGGGGGTCCTAACCGTCATGGACGTCGGGTCACTTGTCGCCGGGGTCGTCCGGATCGCCTTCGATCGAGTCGCTCAGCGTCTTCTGTTCCTGGATGAGGCGGCGTAGGAACGCCGTCACATCGCTCAAGCTCTTCCAGCGCCGCATCGAGTCGAGCAGCCGGTCCAGTGCGGCGAGGTGAGCGTCCTGCGCGTCCAACGCCGCCTGCATGTCTTCCCTGGTGCCGGACACGGCGCGTGTCGCGGCACGGTGCGCTTCCGGCGCCAGGTAGCCGCCGACGCGCACGGCGTCGTCGATGACGGCGACGAGGCGCGTGATCAGCCCCTTGTCCACCTTCTCCTTGCGCATCGCGATGATCTCTTCGTAGAGCGCATAGGGGAAAGCGGGATCACCCTGCCAGGCCCGCGCCGACTCGACCTCGTCCGGCGGCAACGACGCCGCGTCGCCCGCGGGCAGCACGCCGTACGTCGCGCGATGGTGCCGATCGAGCATGAAGAGGATCTCGTCGGTCGGCTTGCGCGTCCCGAGGCGGTTGTAGATGAAGCTGTTGAAGATCTCGATCAGTCCACGCGTCGCGCGGTCCGCATCCTGCGCCAGCTTGCCCTGTGAGAAACGGATCTCCTTGAGCAGGCTGAGCTCGGCCGGACCGACGGGGCCGCTCATGATCTCCTCGAGCTCGTCACGACGGACCTTCTGTTCCGCGTAGACCCGGTCCACCTCGGCGCGCGCGTTCGCGCGGCGGCCCGATAGTCCGCGTTCGAGCTCCGCCGGGCCGAACACGTCGACGTACGTCCACTCGCCTTCGCGCGATTGCCCGCGCGAGTCGTTCGCGACCATGCGGAACGCCAGCCGCGCCGGCGGAACGAGCGGCTCTCCGGTGGGACTCTCGAGGTCCTTGATCTCGAGCGGGACGTACGTCAGCACCTGGGTGCGCCCGAACGGTCCGTCCGCGGCCGCCACGGCGTTCTCGCGATCGGGATCGGTGGTCCCGAACTCGATGACGGGGAAGCGGACGATCTCGTCGCTGCCGATTCGCGCCTCGAGCGCGAGCTGGGTGACGGCGTGGTCGTCGCGTGTGCGCACCAGCAGCGGCAAGCGGCCTTCCGCGGTCACCTCGAGGGTCTGGCGGGGAAAGATCCACTCGACGCTGGGCGCCTGGTCGCGCCGGACGCGCACCTCGTACGTGTCGGCGGCCGGATCGTTGACCTTGCCATCGGGCGTTTCGAGCGCGAGGCGGTAGGTGAGGGTCGCGTCGGCCTCGAACGTGAACGAGAACGAACGCGGGTCGCTCGACTGGACCGGCCGCACGTCGTCGGCGATCACCAGCTGGGCCGTCGCGACGTCCATGCTGGTCGTGAACGCGACCGCGACCGTCGAGCCTTCCGGCACCGTGACGTTGCCATGCGCGAACGTCTCCGACGTCCCGCCCAGATACGCGGGATAGGTGACCGTCGATTCGATGCTCAACACGTGCGGCGGAATCGTGATCTCGACCCGATAGAGCGGCTCTTCGTCCTCGTCGTCGCCGCCCCGCAAGACGAAGGAGAAGGGACGCCGCACGTCGCGGAACTCGAAGGCGAACACGCCTTCCATGTCCGGGACGGCGAACATGCGCCGGGCCAGCGGCTGCTGGCCGTCGATGAGGTCCACGAGGAACGCCTCGTCCGGCACCTCGCCATCGGCCTGCGCGTGGATCGTGAGGGGCCGGCCCAGCGCGACGGAGTAGGGCTGTGCGGGATTCCAGCGCGAGACCTCGCCCGCGCTGTCGATCGCGACCGCGTACATGTTGGTGTCACGCGGCCACGGCGTGTTCTGGACGAGGATCGAGCGCTCCCACCACAGGCCGATCGTCGCCGGCATCAGCGCGACGACGATCAGCGCCACGCACGCCACGCCGACGACCACGCCCGTCCACGCCGCAGCGCGCTTGCCCGACGCCGCGTCGTGCATCGACAGCCCTTCGGCGGCCTCGACCGCGTCCTGGACGACCTTGCGCATCATCGCCGGGCTCTCGCCGCGACTCGGCGCGCGCAGCTCCCGCTCGAAGTCGAGCGACGCGGCAAGCCGGTCGTTGAGGTGCTTGTAGCGCTCCTCCACCGTCATCGCCATGTCCTCGTCGGACAGCCGGACGCGCAGCGGCGCGAAGACACGCACCGCGTACCACACCCAGACGCCGACGATGCCCGCCGTGAGGAACGCGAACAGCCCCGCGACGCCGCGGTGCGTGCGGGTGAACACGTAGGCGAAGAACGCGCACAGCCCCAGGCACAACAGCCAGGGCAGCGTCGCGAGCCAGCTCGGATGGTCCAGCAGACCCAGGCGCACGAACCGGCGCACGCCCATCGGCAGATCGAGCAACCAGTCGGCGAGGAAGAACAGGCCCAGTGTGCCCAGCACCACCACGCCCAGCCGGGCGATGCCGACGACCGCGAAGATCCCGCGGATGCGGGCGCGCAGGGAGCGCAGCCGCTGGACGATCTCGCGAACGGAGCGGTCTCCGGGACTCTTGAACTCAGGCATTCAGCGCACCTCGATCTCGATTTCAGGGGAGACGATGCGCCCCTTGGCCGAGTGGAAGAGCGCCTTGCAGCGCCAGAGGCCCGGTTGCGTGAAGGGGCTGTCGAGCTCCACCGTGAAGGGTAGGGCTTTCCGCGGCCCGAGTATCACCGCTTCGCCGGGTTGAGGGAGGTTTCCGCCCGAGACCACGTTCCCCGCCAGGACCGCCGTACCCCCCTCGCTACCGTCGGGATGCGTGAAGTCGATGAAGACGGCCGACGTGCCCGCTTTGATGGGCGCTCGCAGCTCCACGAACCCCGGGTTCTCGATCGTCAGGATCAGGCGGGCCCGCTCTCCGACCGCCACGGCCCCGGGTCGTGCCTGGCGCAGCGTGACGCGCGGCTGCTGGAACCAGAGGCCCGGTCGATGGCCGTTCGTCGCCGGCTCGACGCGGCCCGCGGCGAGTCGTGTCCCCGCCTCCAGCACGTTGCCGGCGGCCCGCACGCTGCCCTCCGCCACGCCGACCCCTAGCTCGTCGTTGCGAACGTCCACCTCGAACGCGGTCCCGAGCACCTCGACGTCGCCGTACGACGTCGCGACGGCGAACGCGCCGGGCTGCACCTCGAAGTACGCCCGTCCCGCCATCAGCGTGACCCGCTCTTCGCTCTCGACGGCGATGCGGGCGCCGCCGTCGAGCACGATGCGAACGCGCGCGCCGACCCGCAGCTCCGCCGGTCCGGCCGCGGAGACGACGCTGCCGTCCCGGACGATCCCGGCGCCGACGGTGATCGCCGCGCGCTTCGGGGCCACGGACGGCTCGAAGACACCGGAGACGAACAGTCCGATCATCACGACAGCCGCCGCGGCCAGCGCCGCCGGCGCCGCCCAGCGGAGCGTGTCGGCGGGCGCCGCGGCCTGCGCCTCGTAGCCGGTGCGCGCGTCTTCGTCTTCGTCTGCTGTCGTTGCGAGCGCGGTTTCGATCCGATCGAACGCAGGGGCCGGCGGCGCGTCGGGCAGCCGGTCGTAGAGCAGCAGGTGCGACGCGACCTCGTCGAAGCGGCGCTTGACGTCGGGGGCCGACGCGATCGCGTCGTCGACGTCCTTGCGCAGCGGTCCCTCGAGCGCCCCGAGGGCGCGCGCGACGAGATCGGCGTGTCGGATGTGGTTTCGCATTGGGGTCGTCTAGGGCCGGTGCTTGCGCAGCCGCCGCCGAAGGGCCGCTTCCGCGGACGCGACGCGGCTCTTCACGGTGCCCACCGGAATCCCCGCAATGGCAGCGGCCTCCGCAAGCGAGCACCCTTCCAGGCGCACGAGCACGAAGACCAGCCGGCGGCGCTGCGACAGCTCCGTGATCGCACGTTGGAGCGCGAGCGCGAGCTCGTCGCGCGCCACGCGGCGTGCGGCCGCGTCGGCATCGCCACCGGCCGTTTCGCCGGTCGATGCCTCCGCGTCGCGCCAGACGTTGGCGCGCCGCGTTCGTTTCGCCCCCTCGTTCCACCACACGCGCTTGGCGATCTGGAACAGCCAGGTGCTGACTTTTCCAAGGGGCTGCCAGCGCGGCGCGGCGCGCCAGACGCGCACGAAGACTTCTTGGGTGAGGTCCTCAGCGAGCTCGCGGTCGCCGCAGAGGCGGAAGAGGAACCGCATGACCGGTGAACCGAATCTGGAATAGAGCGCTTCGAACGCCGATCGGTCCCCGTCGCGGACCCGGGCCATCAAGTCGTGCTCGGACTCGTTCACGCCGGCTCGCGGGGGGGGAAGGGCACCCGGTCAAACCGGGATGCGGGGCAGGGGTTCGGTCGAAAACGCACAGGGGGGAGAGTATCGCCTCTCCGACCTAACAAGGGCCTCGCGCTCGGCAATTCAACGGCGCGCTGGATGGGGTGCGGAAGGCCGATGAGGAGGACGTGGCGTGGTCGGCCACGCGAGGACGACGAAGCGGTCCTGAGCGCACCCAGCCCAGGGTGCCGTTAGCGTTGGTGGATGGGCAGATAGTCCAACGGGAACTGCAGGATCAGCAGCGCGCAGGCCGTGGCGTACGCATTCGTGTCATCCACGTTGCTGCGCCAATAGACCTCTTTCTTGCCGCCGTGCGAGTTGGACTGCGCACGCTCCAACAGATGATCTCGCACCTGCCGGTACCAACCTTCCCACGCGGCGGGATCGCGACCGCCGATTTGATACATCGCCTGCGCCGCGTAGTAGTTGCCGTAAAAGTAGAAGTAGTGATCCGGATTCGGTGAGCGGTGCCAGATGCGCCAGTACTGGTTCTTCATGTACTCGACGGACTGGCGAATCGTCGGCGGGTTCGGCTTGTCGATCTTGTTCGCGCGAATGTGGCGCCGGACCTGACGGTCGTCGTACAGGCCGGCCTGGAACATCGCGGTCAGACCGGCTGCGCAGAGCGCAAACGACGGGCGGTTGAACCGCTGGTCGTGCGGCTGATACCAGAACGCGCCCGCGGGACCGCGTTCGCCTTCCGAGATCGCGCTCTCGATGATGTACCTCAGAGCGCGGTCGACCGTCGCGCGGGGCACCTTGATTCCCACGTTGCGCGCCGCGCGCAGCGCGACGACCTGGCAGACCGTGACGCTCATGTCCGAGTCGTTCGTGAACGGAACGTAGCGCCACCCGCCCGTCTGGTTCTGGCACTTGACGGTGAACTCGATCGCGTCTTGCAGCTTGTTGCGGATCTCGGCTTTGCGCGAGACGCCGTACACCTCGGCCAGCGCGAGCGTCGCGAACGCGTGGCTGTACATCCGCGTGCCGTTCGCGGCGATGTACCCGCTCGGCTGCACCCGCGACATGATGAACGCGATCGCCCTCTCCAGCGCCTGGCCGTGCGGGCCGCGGCCGGGTTTGTGGCCGCCGGCGAGCAGCGCAAGCACGGAGAGCGAGGTCACGCCGACGTGCGAGACGCGCGTGCCGTTGAGGAACACGTCGTACCGCTCGTTGATCTTCTTGCCCGCGTTGCTCGGCCACGAGCCGTCCGGGTTCTGGAGGCGCATCAGATAGCGGGTGCCGCGCTCGATCGCGGTGTGGGCGCGCGCGTCGACCAGCGGCTGCGCCCGCGCGCCGTCGTCCGCGTCGCTCGGTTGCGGCTGCAGGGCGAGCCCCACGGCGAGCAGTGCGAGCAACGGTGGCAGGCAAAGGAGAATGCGTCGCGTCATGAATCCAGGGTACCGGAGGGGGCAGGACAACGGCGAAGGAACGGACGAGGAGCGGGCAGGCTGTTCAGATTCCGTTCCCGACGGTCAGCGGTTCGACCCCTTCTTCACGAAGACGCTCGCGCCCGCGCGGCCGAAGACGACCAATGTCCCGTACCCGACCTCGGCCGACGGAATCCACCGTTGCTGGGACAGACCCACCGGTTCGATCGCCTGCAGCAGCTCGCCCGTCGATGCGTTCAGCAGCCGCACCAGGATGTGCGGAACCATCGACTCTCGGTGGGTGACGAACGCGCAGATCACGTCGTCCTGGTGCCATAGCTGAACCGTGCTGACATCGATGCCGGCGCGATACGAACGCTCCCACCGCAACTTCCCCGTACGGCGGTCGAACGACATCAACGTCGGCTCGATCTCGCCGCGGCTGCGCGGCCGCGGCGGCGTGGGCAGGAACGTCAGCGACTTGGCGTCGAGCAGCAACGGGCTGTTGCGGAACGGGCGTACGTGAACGCGATCGCCCACGAAGATGCGCGTCTCCTGCTCGAGCGCGCCGTCGCTCATCGCGAAGGTCATCAACGTGCCGTCACTTCGCAGGACGACGAGCCGCTTGCCGTCGGGCATCAGCCCCGTCACGTTCGGCGACATCTTCTCCTGGCTCGGCAACGTCTTGGCCCAGCGCTTCTTGCCCTTGGCGATGTCGAATGCCACGAGCCTGCGGCGGGTCGTGTGCCGTTGGGGATCCCGCTCGCCGTGGGCCACGCACAGGGCGCCGTCGACCAGCACGGAAGGCGTATCGACGTGGACTGGGATGCGCAACTCGTCCTGCAACCCGCCGCTGAACCCGTCCAGGATCAGCAGGCTGCCGATCGGCTGCCTCATGTCCCAGCGCGAGCGCTCCAGCAGGATGCGACCGCGCCAGGTGCGCAGCCGTCGCGG
This sequence comes from Planctomycetota bacterium, assembly GCA_965223505.1. Lineage (GTDB taxonomy): Bacteria > Planctomycetota > PLA2 > PLA2 > JAEUHO01 > CBDCWP01. The sequence continues at coordinate 11,898 of CBDCWP010000038.1, read as the reverse complement.
GTTGTCCGGCCCGAGGTCGCGCCGCCACAGCTCGTGTCCGCGGTACGCGTCCATCGCGATCAGGTGGCTGCCGCCCGCCAAGCCGCGCGTGTCTTGCACGAGCGCGTAGACGACGCCGTTGGCGAGCGCCATCTCGCGCACGTGACCGCCGACGTCGCGCTCCCAGACCTGCGTGCCGTCCTCGGCCGCGCGCCCCTCCATGAACGGGGTGCGCGCCACCACGAGCAGGCCGTCGACGTAGGCCGCGCGCTGGCAGCTGCCGTTGACGTTCTGCTTCCACGCGATGTCGCCCTTGCGCAGATCGAACGCCGTCAGGGACTGGGCGTAGACCATGACCGCGAGCGGCGAGGGTTCGACATCCTCATCCGCATCGTTCGAGGTGATGACGTCGAGCGCGCGCGCGTTGGCGTCGGGGCTCACGCGCTCGGCGTGCACCTCGTGCAGCGGCGCTTCGAGGGCGTGCTTCTTGCCCTTGGCCTTCTCGCGTCTCGGCAGGCGCGCGAGCTCGGCGCGCGCGAACTGCTCGCCGCTCCACTCGCGTCCGTCGATCTCGAACCGCGCACCCGCGTGGCTGCGAGACATCTGGATCAACGCCACGCGCGCGCCACCCAGCGCGCCTTCCGCTCGATACGCCCGCGCCACGAGCGCGAGCGCCTTGGCCGCGTGCACGCCATGCGGCTGGTCGGCGAGCAGGCGCCGAAGCGAGGGCACCGCCAACGAGGGTTGGCCGTTCTGGATGAGGCTCTCGCCGCGCGCCAGCAACGCCGCCGGAAGCGTCGAAGCGTTCGGATACTCGCGAATCACACGGTCGAGCAACGCGACGTCGTCCGCGTCCGCGGCGCGGCGCATCAGCTCCTTCGCGCGCTCCTCTTGCTTGCGGTACGCGGCGCGGCCGAAGCTCGCGATGATGTCGTCGATCGTGCGGCGCGCGCGCTCGCGTGCACTGTCCTCATCGAGCTCGTCGCCCGCTTCGGCCAGCACCTGCTGCAGGACGCCTACGGCGGGCTCGACCTCGCCACGGTCGAGATACGCCTGCGCCAGAAGGAACATGCCCTCGGTACGCGCGCGCTGCGGACCGGCGGTCTCGTCGAACACGAACTCCGCGTCGCCGGCTTCCCGAATCAGCGCTTCGAGGTTCGCCAGCCGCTCGTCGGGCAAGTCTTGCAGCACGTCGTGCAGGCGCACCCGCGCGTGGATGCGCTCGACGGGCGACTGGGCGTACTGAAGCGCCTCCCGGTACGCGGCCGACGCCTTCGCGGCAACCGCCTCGGCCCGCTCGCCTTCCAGCATCCATGACAGATACAGACCCCGCTGCGCGCGCTTCACGAACTCCGGGGCGACGCGTTGGGCGATGCGAAGCGCTTCGTGAAACGCCTTGCGCGACCGCTCGGTCTCCTCGCCGGCGCGTAGGTAGAGCTCGGCGGCTTCGATCAGGATGGTCGGGTCGTCGGGATGCTCGCGGCGGCGCTTTGCGACGTCGCGCTCGAGGTCTTCCCAGTCGTAGAACCACTGCACCTCTTCGCGCGCCGCCACGAGCAGCACGCGTTCGAGCGGCAGGAGGTTTCCGGGTTCGGCATTCTCGGGCCACGGATGGTTGCCGAGGTGCTTGCCTTCCTTGCTCAGGGAGAAGCGCTGCATGCCGCCCAGCGTGGGCACGACGACCTCGTCGCCGGCAACGGCGCCCTGCCCCACGACGCCGGAGACCAGCGAGCCCGCGAGCGCCGCCCAGACCTCCACCGGCTCGGGGTCGCCGTCACGTTCGTCGACGCTGTCGAGCTGGTACGCGTGCAACGTGAGGTCGGTGGTGAGGACGACGTCGCGCTTGCCGTCGTTCACGATGCCGAGGAAGTGGACGAACTTGTTGTAGTACTGCGCGTGTCCGCTCGCGCTGCCGGGCTTGTAGGGCTTGCGCCAGCGCATCGTCCCGGTCCGACGGTCGAAGGCGTACAGGTGCGTGCCGTCGGTGGGGGCGACGACGACGTAGTCGCCGCGTACGGCCGGTGGACTCGGCGCCACGCTCGGGATGCGCAACGGCGCCGTGTACCAGTACTGAACGGGCCGCACCGGGATGATGTCGTACGAGGCCAGCCAGCGCGGAACGCCCGTGCGGATGTCGACGGCCGCGACGAATCCGAGTCCGGTGCTCGCGTAGGCGACGCCGTCGGACACGGTCACGGCGCTCGCCGCCAGCTCCTTCACGGGGATGCCGAAGAGGTTCAGCTCCTGCTGTCCCGTGCCCAGCGCCCGCCGCCAGCGCAAGCGGCCCGTCTCCAGGTCGAACGCGAGGAACGAGACGTTGTGGCTGCCGTGGTAGACGGAGCCGACGGCGACAACGAGCCCCTCGGAGACCGCCGGCGGCGAGACGATCGAGGTCTGCGCGAGCGTCAGGTGCTCGAGCCCGTCCTGGCCCATGTGCCAGCGCAGCGCGCCCGTGCGCTTGTCGAGCGCGACGAGGATGCGCCGAGGCAGGTACATGCTGATCTCGATGCGCTGCAGCCGGTCCGCAACGTACGGGTGCCACTCCTCGACGGTGGCGATGATCGTGTCGCCGACGACGACCGGGGCAAACGCGCGTTCCAAGCTCGTGCGGCCCTCTGCGAAGCGGCCGGGTGCGTACATCCGAAACGGCGGTTGCACGTCCGCGTCGCTGTAGAAGTCCGCGTCGAAGCGCCACAACATGCGACCGGAGTAGAGATCGAACGCCCGGACGGAGCGTCCGTCGCCGACGAACACCGTGCGGTCTGCGACGACGGGGTGGGACGGCCGGAAGTTGGAGAGCTTGGCCTTGAAGATGTCCTGCAGCTCTCCTTCGCGGAAGGACCGGCCCGTTCGGTCGCGGCTGCGTTCGCGAAAGTCCGTGCGTTCCTTCCAACGCAGCTGGCGCGGCAGCGGCGGGTCGCTCTCGATTCGCCGGGAGCGAGACGCGTCGCCGCCCCAGGCCGGCCAGTCGAGCGACGTCGTGCGATCCGGAACGCGCGCCAGCGCCTGTTCGAGCCTCGAGCGAACGTCTTCGCCGGCGCCGGGCGCGTCGCTCCCCATCGTGGCGGGCGGCGTGAGCGCCAGGAGCGCCTCGCGGTCGCCCGCGCCGATCAGCGCGTCGATGAGTAGGACCCAGAGACCGGCGTCGTTCGGCGCGAAACGCAGGGCCTCCTGCGCGTGGCGCGCGGCGTCGCGCCAGCTGCCGCGAGACAGCTCGTAGCGCGCGATGAACCGCCCCGCGGCCACCCCGATCCGGCTGGCGCCGAACCGGTGCTGCACGGCCTTGAGGTGGTCGATGTCGCGCAGCGCGAGCGCTCGCTCGAGCATGGGGGCGGCGCTCGGCCGGGTCATCTCCTCGTAGACCGCTCGTTGTTCGGGCGTGAGGCCTTCGAGGATGAAGCGCACCTCCTCGGCCGCGGAACGCCAAAGGACCGAGCGCGGGCTGCTCTCGTCCGCCACGAGGAAGAAGTCGTCGGGCATGTCGTCGAGGACGCGCTGGGCTTCCCGCAGGCCCATCGAAATGCGGCCCGCGTCGAGTGCGTCCCTCGCGGCCTGGATGGCGTTGCGCGCGGCGTTGGTGTCGCGAACGGCGAACAGCCGCGGTTGCTCGTGGGGGTCGAAATCTTCGGCGGTCACGAGACGTGACGGCAGCGCGGCGACGGCGAGCACGGCGATCAGGAGAAGCCGGGGGCGCATACGCAAGCCAGGGTACCGGAAGGGGCAGGACATCGGAGCGGAACCGGGAGGCGGGAAACGGGAAAGGGGAGACGGAAGACGGGCGGTCCCGCGAGGGAGCGTAGTCCCGCTCCCTCTGCCGCCTAGATCATCTGCCACCACTTGCGCAGGGCCCACTCGAGCGCCAGCAACGCCGTGATCAGCAGCAAGACCCACCATTTGTCCCACTGGGTTCGCTCTTCGCGATCGAGCACCCGCTCGCGGGGACGATCCTGCGTCTTCGCCACGAAGTCTTCCAGCTCGTACAGCTTGATCGCGTCCGCCTTGCGCGCTACCGGATTCGCCTCGCGCGCGATGTCGCGCATCGTCTCGAGATCCGGGACCTTCAGGATGTCTTCCTTCGCGCGGAAGTTCACCGTGATCCGCCGCTCCGCCCGCTCGCGACTCGCGCGCGCACCGGGCGCCCGCGCGGTCTCCTCGATCCACAACCGGTACTGCCCCTGTTTGCGCAGCGGGAGGTACATCCGATACGAGCCCGGTGCGCCCTCCTGCCGCCGGCTGCGCGGCCGGCGCCCCTCGGTCAGCTCGATGGTCTCACCGCCGGGCACCTCGATCTGCACGCCGTCCAGGAACGGGTCCGCGAGCGGCTCGTAGTATTCGTCCAACGCCGTGATGTCCACGGTCGCGGTGTCGCCGACGAAGTACTCCTCCTTGTCGGTGAAGATCTTGAAGCGCTTGTTGCCGCCCAGAAGCCGGTACGTCGCCAGGTAGCGAATCACCTGTTCCCAGAACGGACCGAAGTACTGGTCGCGGTTCTCGCGACGGATCCGCGAGATCGAGTCCAGCGACGACCAGAAGACGTGCCCCTTGCCGAACGGCATCGCGGCGAACACGACCAACGGCTGACCGCGATCGTCCATCATGTCGCGGTCGCCGCGCGCCGCGCGCACCCGGGCCAGATCGATCGCGCCCGGGCGCAGACCGGCCTTCGCCCGGTAGAGCCAGTACCAGTTCCAGTCGCGCGAGAGCGGCGTGTCGCCGCGCCACGTCTTGGCGATGTCCTCGGGCGTCGCGATCGCGCGGTCGTCCAGTCCCGGCACGATCGAGAAGATCGGGTGCCGCTTGCCCTCGTTGGTCAGCTCGATGTGAAACGGGTCGACGAAGCTCGGCTTCTCCGACTCGCGCCGGTCGCTCTCGAGCGCGGCAACGGGTAGCAGCTGGGCGAGCGGCGTCGCCAGGTACTCGATCGGGTTGCGGTAGTCGTCGCCCGCCTGGAACGCGATGCCGCCGCCTTCCTCGACGAACTCGACGAGCAGCTCAAGCGTCTTCTTGTTCTCCTGCGGCGAGAGTGGATTGAACGTCCGCCAGTTGACGTCGCCCAGGATGATCACGTCGTACTCGAACAGCTCGCGGCGCGTCCGCGGGAACTGCCGCAGCGGCCGCAGCCGGGGATCGTTGCTCGTCGGTTGCTTGAACTGCGGATCGGCGCCCTGCAACAGCACGTTGACGGCGAAGCGGCTGCGGCGGTCGGGGTTCAGCGCGTCCGGCGGCGGCTCGCGCGTCAGATAGGTCGACAGGAAACGCCAGTCCCAGCGCGGCTCGTCGTCGACGTAGAGGACGCGAATGCGCTGGTCCTTCACCACGATCTCGTGCGTGCGCTCGTCGTCTTCCGGCACCGCGTCTTCCTTGGAGCGGTCACTCGGGAGCTTCGCGCGGATCTTGACGCGGTACGTGCCGGCCTTGTTGAAGGGCGCGCGCAGACGCACCTCGACCGGCGTGTCTTCGTCCGGCATCGCGATGTTGGACTCGCGCGTGCGGGTGCGCGGGTTCGACGCCCGAGACGGGAACTCGTACTTCACCGGTTTCGCGAGCGTGTTGCCTTCCTTGTCGGCGATGCGCTCGGCGGTCATCACGGCTTCGACCCCTCGCAGGGCGCCGAAGCCGCTCTGACGCAACACGACTTCGAAAAGCACCTCGTCGCCGACGAGCACGAAGTCCTTCGCGAGGATCTTCTCGACCCACAGGTTCTTGCCGCTGCTCGGGTTGCCGACGATCACCGGCTGGATCCGCAGGTCTTCGGCGATCGAGCCCAGTGACGCGAGCACCTGCTGAGGCGTCTCGCCCTCACTGGTGTCGCGGCCGTCGCTGATCAGGATGACCCCCGCGAGATGACGATCGTGACGCCGGCCGAACTCGTTGGCGACGTTGCGGATGACCGCGCCGATGCGCGTGCGTCCCCCGTCCATCGGCAGATCGCGAACCGCTTCGCCGAGCTCGCGCGCGCGGCCGGCCTTGGCCGTCTTCTCGTCCCCGTCGCCCGTTCGATCGCGGGCGAGCGAACCGAGGGAGCGCCAGTCCCCGTCGAACGCGAAGAAGTGCAGGACGAAGCGATCGTTCCACTCGCGCAGCATGCGTTCGCCGTCGGGCGCGAGGATGCGTCGCACGAGCTCACCGCGCGAGACCTCTTCGGTGGAGGACGGCCGCGCGCCCACCGGGTAGGCCGCGTTCAGCAGCCGCTCCTGCTCGGCGCGCTCGTAGCGATCCTTCGTGCGCATGCTCGCGCTGCTGTCGATCAGCACGACGAGGTGCGACTGCTCGAGCGCCGTATGGGTCTCTTCCCGGAACGGGCCGGACAAGATGAGCACCACCAGCAGCAGGACGAGCGTGCGGATGCCCGCCAGCAGAAAGCGCGGCATGCGGCCGGAGCGACCGCGCTCGCGCACGTAGACCGACCGAACCCAGAAGAAGCCCGCGATGACCAGGACGACCAGCAGCCATGCCGGCGGCAGGTTGGCCCACTTCCACGGACCGACGTCGATTCGGTCGGCAGCGAGAGTCAGAGAGGAAGCGAGCATGTTCATGCTTACGAAGCCTCGGGGGTGCTTGTTGAACGGCGGCCGAAGCGCATCGCCAGGAACGACTCCAGCAGGAGCAGCGCGAGCAGGATCCACAACACGTAGCGCGTCACCTCGCCCTCGCGCGCCTCGACGATCTCCTTGCCGGTGTCGCCGTACGTCTGCGGGAACGTGAGCCCCAGCTCGGCGGGGATGCCCTCGCGCAACGCGCTGGTCGTCGCGGGAAGGAGCGCGCCCTCGATCGGTTCGGGGTTGACCGCGTAGTGGTGCTCGATCTTGCGCACCTCGCCCGTGGGATCTTGCACGTCGTAGGTGAGCTTCCAGATGCCGACGGTGCCGACCTGCGGCCACTCGATGGACGCGCGCCCGCCTTCGGGTCCTTCGTCGCCGGTCGTCGAGACGGCACGCTGGGTGCCGCCGGGGATCGAGAGCCGCGGCTCCTGCGCGCCCATCGGCAACGTCGCGCGCAGGGGGTCGCCGATGCCCAGGTTCTGGCCCGTGTCATCGGGCTTCGTGAGATAGAGCGCGGACTCTTCGAGGAAGATCGGCAGGAAGGGGAAGAGCGCCTTGTACATCCAGCCGTAGTCCAGGCTCGTGCTGATCCACACGGTGCGCCCGTAGCCGACCTTCGACGTGACGATCGCCGCCTCGCCGTCCGTGTAGCGCAGCACCACGCCCTCTGCTTCCTCGGGTTCCTCGTCGTCGGTTCCGCCCGACTCGGGCTCGGGAACCACGAAGGGTGTACGGCCCCAGATCTGCGGACGGTACGTCTTCGTCCATTCGTCACCGGCCACGAACGGCTGGGCGAGCGGGTGGGGATCCTCCTGCTCGCCGTAGTCGAGTTCGAAGTGCTGCTCCTGCTTGGCCGGGTCGCGCACCTGCGCGGCGCGGATCGGGTACGGCACCAGGCGGTCTTCCGGCGCGTCGCCGTAGAACGCGTCGTTGAAGGGTTCGGGCGTGCGGTGATTGTCGCCCGTGAACACGAGGAGTCCGCCGCCTTCGCGAACGAACTCGCGCAGCATCCGGACCATGTTCGGATCACGCGGCGTCACGTTCGCCAGCACGACGAGGTCGACGGTCTCGCGATGGCGGTTGCTCATCGCGCGCACCAGGTCCGACTCCTGCGTGACGTGCCGGAAGCCGTAGAGCGACGCCGGGCCGACGGTACCGGATCCGTTGCCGGACGTGTCGCCCTCGTACAGCCCTTGCAAGTACATCAGCTCGCTCATCTTCGCGTCGCGGCTGCGGCGCGTCCACGCGACGATCTCGATCCGCGGGCGTACGTTCACCGCTAACCAGCGCTCGCTGTCGAGTCCGAGCGCGTCGGCGCCGGGGTCCGACCGCGGCGGAACCACCTTGCAGCGAATCTCGTGCGATCCGGGCGACTCGAACGTGTTGCGGCCGAGATCGACCTGCACCTGCTCGACGCCCGGTTTCGGAATGCGCATGCCGACGTCGGCGGCGGGCAACGTCGGGACCGCGAAGCGCTGCGGTGTCGGCCGGCCGTCGACGTAGACCTCGAGCTGCGCGTCGTTCACCTCCGCGGCGCCGTAGTTGGCGACGCTGACCACCAGGTTCAGCGGACGCCCGACGAACGCGCCGCTCGGCGTGCGGTTCTCGATCTCCCGGATGCCGAGATTGCGGCGCTCTCCGCGCGCGACGTCGATGATCTGCATCTGGCTCGGGCGGCGCAGGATGGCGATCATGTGCTCGCGGATGCGATCGAGTCCCTCCGGCGCGGCCTCGCCTTCCGCCGCGGCGTCGTCCGCGAGCGTCTCTCGCTCGGGTCGCAGCCAGTTCTGCGCCTGCAAGTCCGTGACGATGACGACGAGCCGGTTCACGTCCTCCGGCGCCATCTGGTTCTGCACCGACTCGAGCGTCGCCGGCCAGCTGGCGCTCGCGTGACGCGGTTGCAGCGTCGCCACCGCCTTCTTCGCCCGGTCCACGCCCTCGGTGCCGACCGTGCGCGGGACGAGCACGTGCGGCTGCACGCCCGCCGTGACCTCTTCGTCGGGGTCGTTCGTGAGGATCACGCAGACCGTGTCTTCGCGGCTCATCGTGCGGAAGACGAGCTCGGCCTCGTTCTTCACCGCTTCGAAGACCGAGCGGGCGTCCATCTTCGCGTCGGTGCTGTACGAGTTGTCGAGCACGAGGTACACGCTGCGTTTGTTCTCGAGCAAGCCGGCCAGCGGCGAGTCCGTGAGAATCGGTCGCGCCAGTGCGAGCCCGAGCAGGATGATCGCGGCCACGCGCATCGCGAGGATGAGCCAATTCTCGAGCCGCAGCCGGCGCTGGTGGCGCTTCATCGCGTTGAGCAGCCACTGCATCGCCGCCCAACGAACCTTGCGGACGCGACGGCGACTCAGCAAGTGGATGATGATGGGAATCGACGCGAGCGCGACGCCGCCCCAGAGGAGCGCGCTGGTCGTCAGCAGGGCGAGCGGCGAGAGGAGCGGTGACACGTTCACTTCGCCTTCCTTCGCGCCGCGCGCTTCGCGAGGTAGGCGGCCAGCACGATGCCGAGCGACTGCGACGTGTCCATCTCGACGAGGTCGATGCGGTTTGCGAGGCACACCCGGCGCAGCCGACGCCGGAACGCCTGCACCTCGGCCTGGTACGCGGTTCGAAGCGCGACCGGGTCCGCGGTGACGTTGGGCATCAGCTCCATGCCCTCGAATCGCGTGAGACGCTGGAAGGGGAACGTCAGCTCGTCGTGCGCGAGTACGTGGAAGAGCAACACCTCGTGGCCGCGCTGGCGCACCTGTCGCAGACCCCGCAGGATCTGCTTCGGGTCGTCGAGCAGGTCCGAGAACAGGACGACCAAACCGCGGCGGCGAATCGCCTCGCCGGCCTCGGCCAGCGCGCGTCCGATCCCGGTGCCGGCGATCGGTTCGGCCTTGTCCAGCTCGGTGATGATGTTGCGCAGGTGCCCCTGGCTGCTCTGCGCCGGCAGCTTCAGCCGCACCTGCTCGTCGAACAGCACCAGCCCGGCGGCGTCCTGCTGCTGCGTGATCAGATACGCGAGACCCGCGGCGGCCCAGCTCGCGTAGTCGAACTTGCTCGGGCCGTCCCCGTCCCGGCTGTCGTACGACATCGACTCGCTCGCGTCGACGACGAGGTGCGCCTCGAGGTTCGTCTCCTCCTCGTAGTGCTTGATGTAGAGGCGATCCGTCTTGCCATAGACCTTCCAGTCCAGGAATCGGATGTCGTCGCCCGGGACGTACTCCCGGTGCTCGGCGAACTCGACGGAGTAGCCCTTGAAAGCGGGCTCTTGTGCAGGCCCGAGACGTAGCCTTCGACGACCTGGCGTGCGCGCAGGTCGAGCTCGGGAGATCTCGGCGAGCACCCGGGGTCGAGGTACTTGCTGGTGGCGCGGGTCCTGGCCATTACTCGGACTTCAGGACCGAAGCCGCTTCGTCACGCCCGCTCCGGCGACGTCCTGTGTCGCGGCGATCGTGCTCCACGATCCGCTTCGATGATCTCGATCGCGCGTGTCAGCGCTCGGCCGATTCGGCGGCGAAGTTGGTCAGGATGCGGTGCCGCAGCACCGGGATGCGCGACGGCTCTTGACGTCCTCGCACGTGGCGGAGTTGCGCCCGGAGAGCGCCGCTTTCGCCTTCGCGCCGAGCGCGAGGAACTGGCAGGCACGCGGCCCGGCGCCCCAGGCGACGTTCTCCTTGACGAAGTCGGGCGCCGCGTCGGTGCCGACGCGCGTGGCGCGCACGAGGCGCATCGCGTACTCGACGACGTGGTCGGCGATCGGGACGCGCCGCACGGCGTGCTGGCACGCCGCCATCTCCTCGGCGTCGAGCACCGGTTGGACGTCGGTCTCGATGTCCGCCGTCGTCATCTTGACGACCTCCCGCTCCTCGTCCCACGCCGGGTAGTCGACCTGGATCTTGAACATGAAGCGGTCCTGCTGCGCCTCCGGGAGCGGGTAGGTGCCCTCCTGCTCGATCGGGTTCTGCGTCGCGAGGACGAAGAACGGCGTCGGCAGCTCGTGGCGCTCGCCGCCGACGGTGACCTGCCGCTCCTGCATCGCCTCGAGCAGCGCCGCCTGGGTCTTCGGCGGCGTGCGGTTGATCTCGTCGGCGAGGATGACGTTGGCGAAGACGGGGCCGGGGAGGAAATTGAAGGCGCGCGAGCCGGTCGCCTTGTCCTCCTGGATGACCTCGGTGCCGGTGATGTCGGCCGGCATCAGGTCGGGCGTGAACTGGATGCGGTTGAACGACAGCGACAGCGACTTCGCGACCGTGCTGATGAGCAGCGTCTTGGCCAGTCCCGGCACGCCGACCAGCAAGCAGTGGCCGCGCGCGAAGATGGAGATCAGCAGCTGGTCGATGACCTCGTCGAGCCCGACGATGGTCTTCGAGAGCTCCTTGCGGATGCGCTCGTGCGCCTCCTTGACCTTGCGGGACGCTTCCAGGTCCGGTTCGGACGGGGACCCGTTGCCTTCAGAGCCGGCGGCGGCTTCCGGGGGGCGTCGCTCATGGGAAAAGCCTCCGGGGGAGATACGACATCCGCGCCGAAACGGCGGACGGCGAGGCATTGAACCACGCTTGCGGGCCAAGGGGAGCGGACGGGGGGAGAAAGAAAGGGGTTTGGACAGGGCTTTTGCCTGGGGGCTGGTCGCGTCCCTCGGTCACCGCCCCCAGAACGAGATGGTGGTCGCGCTCACGGCCACGAGCCCGTGGCCCGGGATGGGAATCAGGTTGCCGTACGGGCGCTGTGGCGCCTCCAGACCCTTGGCGACGTCGTCGAGATCCAGCACGCCCAACACGTCGCCCGCACGCAGATCGAAGACCGCGATGCCCGCGTCCGTCGGCACGAAGATCTCGGCCTCGGTGACGAGCACGCGACCATACGGTTCGTCGGCCCCGGACGTCGGATTCGCCTCCGACCAACCGATCTCCTTGCCGCGGCCGACCCAACGCGATCCCGTCGTCGCCTCGACGACCTCGACGATCGGTCCGGGAACATCGGTGTCCTGCGCCTGGCCGACGAGCACGAGCACCGGATGCTCCTTCTCGGAGGTCGGCATCACCAGGCCGCCGATCTGCTCGACCGCCATGCCGAGCAGGCGGGGTTTCGGTCGCCATCCCTCGATGTAGCGGTGCTTGCCGCGGGGACGATCCATCAGCCCCAGCACGGCCTTGCCGTCCGTCGGTGTCACGTAGCAACGGTCCAGTGCCAGCAGCGGGGGCGCGTTCGTGAAGCCCGTCACGCGCGAGCCCTGCACCGGTTTGTGACGATTGCGCCCTTCGCGCTTCGTGTCGACATCGCGGTCGTAGCGGTAGATCCACGCGATGCGTCCATCGCGCGCACTGACGGCGGCGATCATGCCGAGCGCGGTCCCGATCACGACTCGGCCGCACGCGGCGGCGGGCGA
>CBDCWP010000037.1:0-20944 GCA_965223505.1 Planctomycetota bacterium | reverse complement strand
TCGAACGCGCGTCTGCGTCGGACGTCCAGGAAGTCTGCATCGCGACGAACCCCGATCTCGAAGGCGACGGAACGGCGTTGGCGGTGCGCGACGCACTGCTTGCGTCACCGAAACTCGGCAACGTGCGCATCACGCGCCTCGCGCGCGGCGTTCCGACAGGCGGTCAGATCGAATACCAGAACGCGTCGGTCTTGGCGGACGCGTTCGAAGGCCGTCGCGACGTGTCTTGAGGGACGGCTGCGTACGTTTCCAACGCAGAACATAGCATTCGCGCTGCAACGTGTCACCGTGCGTCTTCGCACCGTGCGCGTTCGCACACGAGAATTCGCTCGTGAATGCGCGAACGAGATCGTGTCAAGCAGTTTCGCAACGAAAATGAAGGACGCTTTGAACGTTGCGCTGATTGCACGTGCGCGCGAACGCGAGGTAAACTGCTCTCGTCATGCGACTCGAACTCGGACTCAACCTGAAGCTCTCGCAGCAGCTGCGACTTGCACCGCAGATCATCCAGAGCATCGAGATCCTGCAGCTTCCGGCGATGGACCTCAAAGAGCTGATCGAGAACGAGCTCCAAGAGAACGAGGCCCTCGAGATCGTCGGAGCCGGCACGGGACACGCTGCTCGAGGCGCGCAGTGACGAGTCCAGCCGACGGAACCGGATCGCGGATGAGGCATGGCCTTCGAGACGCGATGCCGAGCGCATCCTGGATCGTCTCGAAGATCTTGACCGATGCGCCGAGCGGCTGCACGGTAGCTATCAATCGCGAGAGTGCGGGGTGCCGCAGAAGCAGCCGATCGCAAGCTCGAAGCGATGCAGAACGCGCCCGCGTTGGAACAGGGGACTCGCGGATCACCTGCTCCACCAGCTCGACGAGCTCGACGTCGAAGACGACGAGGCCCAGGCGGCGCGTGACATCATCTACAACCTCAGCGACACGGGGCTGTTGAACTGCAGCCTGCAAGACGTCATCGACGGCATGGACGAACCGGTGTCGATCGAGGTCGCCGAACGCGCGCTGCGTATCGTGGCAGTCGATGGAGCCCCGCGGCGTCGGCGCGCGTGACCTGCGCGAGTGCCTGCTGCTGCAAGTCACGGACGACGATCCGGACGCAGCCCTGCAGCGCACGTTGATTCGCGATCATCTCGACGACGTGAAGCGCAACAAGCTGCCGCGCGTGGCGAAGGCGATGGGGCTCGAGATCGCCGAGCTCTACGACCTCGTTCACGGGCTCGCGCGATTCAGCACGCGGCCGGGAGCCGCGTACAGCGGCGGGCCGATTCGCTACATTCGTCCGGACGTGGTCGTGGAGTGGGAAGACGGCGAGTACTGCGTCCGCCTGATCAACGACTATCTGCCGCGCATCGGACTCGCGCCGAACGTTCGCAAGATGCTGAAGGAAGCCCGCAACGACCCGAAGGTACGCGAGTACCTCAAGCGCAAGGTCGACTCCGCGAAGTGGCTGATCGAGGCGATTGCGCAGCGCCAAAGCACGCTGGAGCGCGTCGCCAAGGAGATCGTGAAGCGCCAGCGCGACTATCTCGATTTCGGCGTCAACCACCTGCGGCCGCTGAAGATGCAGGAGATCGCGGACGTCCTCGGGATCCACGTATCGACCGTGAGCCGCGCCATCAGTGACAAGCACGTACAGACGCCGCGCGGCATCGTGCCGCTCAAGTTCTTCTTCACGGGCGGCACCGAGAACGAAGACGGCGGCATCGAGTCGCGGCTGAGCGTGAAGGACCGCGTGCGTTCGCTCATCGACGACGAAGACAAGAGCAAGCCGTATTCGGACGATCAGGTCGCGGAAGAGCTGGCCAAGCAGTACGGCCTCGAGATCGCGCGCCGGACGGTGACCAAATACCGCAAGGCGCTCGGCATTCCCTCTTCACGGCAGCGACGAATTTGGACGTAGTGACGCCCGAACGGTTCTTGCGGCTCGAGCTCGAGTTCGACGGCACGGACTTCGAGGGTTGGCAGCGGCAGCGTGACGCCCGAACGGTGCAGGGCGAGGTCGAATCGTCCGTCGAGAAGGTGCTCGGCGCGCGGCATGCGGTCGTCGCCTCCGGACGCACGGACGCCGGCGTGCACGCGCGCGGCATGATCGCGTCGATGCGCACCCGCGCGACGATGCCCGCGGCCGAACTGGAGCGCGCACTCGACGCCGTGCTCCCGGCGGACATCGGGTTGCGTTCGTTGGTCGAAGCGCCCGCGGGCTTTCACGCCCAACGAGACGCCGCGTGGAAGTGGTACCGCTACCACATTCTCGTCTCGCGCCGGAAGCGTCCGTCGCTGCGGCGAACGACGTGGCGCCTGCCGCGCGTGCCCGACGTCGATGGACTGCGCGCGGCCGCGAACGCGTTGGAGGGAACCCACGACTTCCGCTCCTTCGCCAACACCGGGTCGAGTCCCGGCGACACCACCCGGACCATCTTCACGTTGCGCTGGACGCGCGAGGACGACCTCTTGCTGCTCGACGTCGTCGGCGACGGATTTCTCTACAAGATGGTCCGCACATTGGTGGGCACCATGTTGCGTGAAGCCGAAGCCGACGAGCCGGACCGGCGGATTCGTGACATCCTGTCCGCGGGTGACCGTAGGTCGGCGGGCCGCGCGGCGCCGGCGCGAGGGCTTTGCCTGATGGCGGTCGCTTTGCGCGGTGAACCGACCCCGATCGGGGTTCCCCATTTCCTGGTACCGGAAGTAGACTCCGGGTCCCGTCGTGCATTGGGAGGTAGTCGTTGAAGACCATCATTACAGGACGGCATGTGGGCGTGACGGACGCGATGAAGACGTACGCCGCGACGAAGGTCGACAAGCTGACGAGCCACTTCGGCCGGATCACTGCCGCGCGCGTCACCATGGACATCGACCATCTCGACCAGACGGTCGAGATGGTGCTCGAGGTGAAACGCGGGATCCGCCTCGTCGGCAAGGCCAGTGCGCCCGACATGTACGCCGCCTGCGACCTGGCCGAACAGAAGCTCGCGACGCAGCTGCGCAAGTACAAGGAGCGCCTCACCGACCATCACCGCGGGGAGCGGCGTACTGAGGTAGACTCGACGGCGCCCACGGAAGAAGATGCATCTCCGCGGGAAGCGACGTATGAAGACGTGATCGAGGAGATGCGAGGCGGCGAGTAGCCGCAGCGGTCTTCTCCAGGAGTCCATCCCCATCAACCGAGGGCCGCCGCGGCGGTCCGTTTCCTGAGGGTCCATGCCGGCAACCACGCACTACTTCAACTACAAGCACTGTCTGCCGAAGCTGACCGGTGAGACCAAGGACGAGGTCATCTCGGAGCTGATTCAGAGCTTCGTCGCCTCGGGCGCGATCAGCGAGCAGAACGCACTGGATCTGTGCGTCGAGGTGCTTGCGCGAGAGGAAGAGGCGACGACCGGCATCGGCAAGGGCGTTGCGATGCCTCATGCCCGGACCAGCAAGGTCGTGAAAGAGACGATGATCGCCGTCGGCGTCCATCGCGAGGGCGTCGACTTCGACGCGCTCGACGGTGCGCCGGTTCACGTCGTCTTCCTCATCG
The DNA here is from genome assembly GCA_965223505.1 of Planctomycetota bacterium. Classification (GTDB taxonomy): domain Bacteria; phylum Planctomycetota; class PLA2; order PLA2; family JAEUHO01; genus CBDCWP01. The sequence goes on along the minus strand of CBDCWP010000037.1, from coordinate 17,407 downwards.
CGGCGTCGGACCCGCAGGAGTACCTGCGCGTCGCCGGGCGGATCGCAAAGGTAGGCCGCGACGACGTCGAGATGAAGGCGCTGCCGGCGCAGAAGACGCCCAAGGCGATGTGTTCGTTCTTGGAAGAGAGTTGGGGCTCGCCGGACTCGTAGGCGCGCGAATCGGATGCGGCTCGGTTTGTGACGATGCGCGCGGTGCGCGATCGGGACGTGTTGGGATTGATTGGAAACCAGGGCTCGGGAACCATGGATCAGGTAGGCGACTCCGTCATCCGGCGCGTTCAGGTGTTGAACGCCGCCGGTCTTCACGCGCGCCCCGCCGCCGTCTTGGCGGAACGCGCGAAGCAGTTCGAGAGCGACGTCGCACTGATCCTGGCCGAGGTCCCCGCCGATCTCGGGGTCGAAGTCGGCACGCGGGTCGATGCCAAGAGCGTGATGGACGTGCTCTTCCTCGCAGCGCCGCAGGGAACCTCGATCGACATCGAGGCCACGGGCGCCGACGCGCCGTCGGCCGTCGAGGCGCTCGTCGAGCTGTTCCAGCAGAAATTCGGCATCGGATAGCGTCCTCGCGGCCGGCCCCCCACGCGTGCCGTCATCACGGGGCGGGTACCATCTGGGCGTGAACGACGCCTCGCCCATGACCCAGCTGCGCGGAATCGCCGTCTCGGGCGGCTCGCGCGTCGGACGCGCGCTGCTCTACGACGAGACCCCCGAAGTCTCGCCGACGACGGCGCTGCAGCCGCCCGATCTCGAAGCGGAGGTGAAGCGCCTGCGCCGCGCGGCCGAGCTCGCCAAGGAAGACCTCATCTCGTTGCGGGAGAGCCTCGCGAGCCAGGAGGGCATCGCGGCGATCTTCGGTGCGCACGAGGCGATGCTCGACGACTTCCTCCCGAAGCTCGAGGAGGCGATTCGCGAGGGCGCCGGGGCCGAGCGCGCCGTGGCGACCGTGCTGCACGCGTACGCGGCCGAGCTTGCGCGTGTTCGCAATGCGCTCGTCGCACAACGCAGCCAGGACATCGTCGACCTCGAGCGGCGCCTGCTGCGCGCGCTCGCGGGCCTCAAGCCGCAAGCCCCCGAGCCGGGGCAGGCCGACGGGCCCGTCGTCGTCGTCGCGCACGACCTGACGCCGTCGGAGACCGCGCAGCTCGAGGACCGCAACGTCGCGGCGATCGCCTTGGAGTTCGGCGGGCCGACGAGCCACACGGCGGTCATCGCCAAGTCGCTGGGCATCCCGTGCGTCGTCGGTGTCGACGGGTTGACCGCGTCCGTCGAGCCCGGCGACATGCTCTGGGTCGACGGAACGAAAGGCACCGTCGTCGTCGAGCCCGACGCCGAGGCGGTCGAGCGCGCGGTCGGGCTCGGTGAGCGCTACGAGCGACTCGAGGCGACCTTGCTGCGCGAGGCGCATCTTCCGGCAGAGACGCTCGACGGTCACCGCGCGACCTTGCTCGCGAACATCGAGTTTCCGCTCGACGTCGACGCGGGCGTGGCGCGCGGCGCAGAGGGCGTCGGGCTCTACCGCACCGAGTTCCTCTACAAGGTCGAGAACGGCCTGCCGACCGAGGACGAGCATCTCGACGCGTACCGCACGACGTTGTCGCGGATCGGCGGCGGACGCCTGACGATCCGCACGTACGACTTCGGTGCCGACAAGGAGAACCCGGCCGCGTCGGTCGAAGAGCAGGAGCCGAACCCGGCGCTCGGCGTGCGGTCGCTGCGCTGGTGCTTCGCCCACGAGGCGGCGTTTCGTGTTCAGCTGCGCGCGTTGTTGCGCGTGGCGGCCGAGGGCGACGTGCGCATCATGCTCCCGATGGTGGGCAGCCTCGAGGAGCTGCGACGCGCGAAAGGCATCATCGACGACGTTGCGCGGGAGCTGGCGACCGAAGGTCTCGCACACCGGCCCGACCCGCCGATCGGCATCATGATCGAGATCCCGGGTGCGGCGGTCACCGCGGACCTGCTGGCGCGCGAGGTCGACTTCTTCTCGATCGGAACGAACGACCTGATCCAGTACGACCTCGCCGTCGATCGGATGAACCCCCGAGTGGCGTCGCTGTTCCGTCCCTCCCATCCGAGCCTTCTGCGGTTGTTGCAAGGCACGATCAACGCGGCACGCGACACCGGCATCCCCGTGACCATGTGCGGGGAGATGGGCACGAAGTCGATCTACACGGTGTTGCTCTTCGGCATGGGCATTCGGGACTTCAGCCTGACCCCCGGCTACATCCCGCGTGCGAAGCGGCTCTTGCGCGCCCTGACGTTGCACGAGGCCCGTTCCATCGCCCGGCAGTGCCTGCGGCTCGAGACCGCGGACCAGGTCGAACGGCTGCTTCAGGAGCGCGTCGTCGAGGTCGGCGCCGGCTAGCTGCTCGAGACGAGCAGTCCCCCGCGCGAGGGCCGCGGCAGCGGCTTTGGGCCCGACCGGTCAGTGTGAACGTAGTCCGCGCGGCTTCATGTCCACGGAAATCGACGTTGGGGCCGGATGGGGCTCAAGATGGCCCCTTCGGCGCGTCGAAAGGGGTCCGGCTTCCCAATGCCGGGAGGCCCGAACCACCCCGAGGGCGCCATGCTGCGGAAGGTAAAAAGCCTGATCGGACTCGACATCGGGACCCACGCCGTCAAGGCGGTCGAGCTCACTTGGAGCAACAAGCCGGTCATCTCCGGCTTCGGCTACGCCGAGCTCCCGAGCCCCGACGCCGTTCCCGAGACGGTCCTGCGCGTTCTGCGCGACAACGAATTCCACTCCCGCCGCGTCGTGACATCGGTGTCCGGCAAGGCGGTCATCGTTCGCTATCTGACGATGTTCCGCATGGCCGGCGACGACCTGCGCAACGCGATTCGATACGAAGCGGACAAGTACATCCCCTTCGACGTCGAAGAGGTCGTGCTCGACTGCCAGCCCTTCGAGGCCGACGGCCTGGGAGACCTGGCCGCGAACGAGATGCGGGTCCTTCTGGTGGCGTGCAAGCGCGCGATCATCGACGAGCAGCTGCGCATCCTCGCCTCGGCCGGCCTGCATCCGGAGATCGTCGACGTCGACGTCTTCGCGATCGGCAATGCGTTCGAGACGGCCGTGCACCGCGGCTCGGAGGTCGCGGGCCGCGTCTCCGCGCTCGTGGACGTCGGCGCCCACAAGACCTGCGTCAACCTCGTGCGGGCCGGCTCATCGCTGTTCACGCGCGAGATTCACACGGGCGGCGCGACGTTCAGCAACGCGATCTCGAACCGCCTTGGAATCAACCTCAACGAGGCCGAGAGCCTGAAACGCCGCCCCGGCGACGACGAGGAGCGCGTGCGCCAGGCGGTGACGCCGGCCGTCGACGACCTCGCAGCCGAGGTGCGCCTTTCGTTCGAGTACTTCGAGAACCAGTTCGACCTCGGTATCGACGAGGTCCTGTTGTCCGGTGGCGGCGCGCGCTTGCCGAGCCTCGACCGGGACCTGGGACGGATCTTCGATCGTCCCACCGCGTATTGGGACCCGACCGGCGACATGGACATCGCCGACAGCGTGGACATGCAGCATTTGCAGGAGCACGTGGGTGAGCTGGCGGTCGCCGTCGGCCTCGCTTCGCGCATCAAGAGGTAACGCGGCATCATGATTCAGATCAATCTGCTACCCCCCGAGTACCGACCCCGGTCCGGCACGCCCGTCGCGCGATTCGTCGCGATCGTTGCGGGCGTCATCCTGATCGCGAGCGCCGGCGGCGCCTACGCCTACACGCACTTCATCGAGCTCGCGAAGGTCAAGGAGCTCAAGGAAGCGCGCGAAGAGGAACGCCGCGCGAAGGAGATGCAGCGAGACCGCTCGCTGGCGCTCGAGCGCGAGATCTCCGTCTACGAGAAGCGCCGTGACGCGATTCAGACGATCAACCGCTCGCGCACCTTGTGGTCGCGCAAGCTGGATCAGTTCTTCGACATCGTCACCGGGCAGGCCAACGAGGACGCGTACAAGGTCTGGCTCGACACGATCGAGGTGCCCACCCAGCTGAACACGGGACGCACGCGCCGCCGGGCACGCAGGAAGAAGGGTGTCGAGGAGTCGGCAGGCGAGTTCAAGTTCGAGGGATTCATGGCCATGGAGAACGACCAGGAAGCGCTCGCCCTCGGCAGCGCCTTCCACAACGCGCTCACCGGCGATCCCGAGTCGACCGGCGAGCCGACCGACTTCTATCGCGACTTCATGTACATCACGAACCCCAACGTCGAGATCATCAACTCCAAGACGCGCGAAGGCGAGCTCGAGCTCGTCCCGCCGGTGGTCGGTTCCTTCAAGGTCGAGCTGAGGCTGAAGCCCGTCGCGACCAAGAAGAAGAAGAAGTAGGGAGAGCGCCGTGTCCAAGCTCAGTGAGAAGCAGCTGATGGTGCTGACGATCGGGGTCACGGTCCTGCTGACCGGCGGCCTCGTCGCGCTCGTCCTGAACGATCGATCCGAGATCGACGCGCTCGAGGAAGAGATCGCCACCATCGAGACCCACATCGAGGCCGCGAACGTCGAGATTCGCAAGACCAAGAAACGGGAAGAAAAGGTTCTCGTGTTCCGCGCGGTCGAAGAGCGCGAAGTCGCGGTCCTGCCGTCCGTGCAGAAGATCTCGGACTTCCACCGCAACATCTCGACGTTCTTCACGTCGTCCGGCATGAGTTTCCTCGAAGCGCCCGAGAGCAGCCCCAACGAGAGCGAGCTCGCCAAAGGCATCTTCGAGACGCGTACGAAGCTCACGTGCCGCGGTGATGCCGCGCAGATCCTCAAGTTCATCAACATGGTCGAGAACGACCCGCGCCTGATCGCCGTGAAGGGCTTCGAGATCTCGGCCGGGCGGCGTGACCCCGAGAACCGCAATGCGCCGGTTCGACACGACGTGGAGCTCGTGCTCGCGACGTACTTCTACAACCCGAGTGCGAGCGGCGGCTTCCAGCGCGTCCACATCCCGGGCGAAGAGCGGCGTCTGCAGGAAGAGAGCCTGAAGGCGGCCATCGCGGAGTTCCAGCCGGAGCGGCCGGACAGCTACGTGTTGCGTCCTTCGGCCAGCCGTCGTGACGCGCTCGTCGATCCGCGCAAGGAGCGCGTCCGCGCCGATCCCAAGGAGATCGAAGACCAGTACCGTCGCGAAGACGAGATCGTCGTCGAGGTGGAAGAGGCGAACCGGGGCATCGCCGAGCTCATGGAGCAAGAGAAGGCGTTGATCAAGGCCGGTGACGTGTTCCGCGCCGACAAGGTGGGACGCGACATCGACCGCCTGTCCAACGAGCTGCGCGCGCGCATCTCGCAAGTAATCGAGATGAAGAGCGTGTTGATTCCCGAGCTGCAGGTGAAGGTGCAAACCGTCGAGGCCGATCTCGAGGCCGCGATGGCGCGCCGCCCGCATCGTCAAACGACAGTGACGCGCCCCATCGCGGAGAAGCAGTATGCCGAGCTCCTCAAGCTCTTCGAAGAGGGTGCCTACACCGAGATGAGCAGCATGATCTCGGCATGGACCGCGTACCTGCACGACAAGCAGATCGGCGCAGGCGCGCGCCCGGTGCTCGAGCAGATTCGGAATCTGAAGACCAAGGCGAAGACGCACTCGGAGTTCCAGGCCATGGCCGTGCACGTTCGCGGCACGATCATCGATCCGGACAATCCGCGCCGCAGCATCGCGCTGACGAACCACGGCACCCTGCGCATGGGCGACAAGCTCAACGAAACCGGCGACGTCGTCGTCGGGCGCATCACCAAGTCGTGGGTCTACTTCGAGTACCGCGACGAGACGATTCGCGTGCCCGCCGTCGGCTCGGCCGGTGGCGACACCAAGGTCCGCGCCGTCAACAAATAGGCGTCGAAGCGCTCCCCATCCGCGCGCATCGACGACGTGCTCCCACGGACTAGTCGAAAGTCCCTCCCGGGCGTGATCGAGGTCCCAGGCAGGGGTCCTGACCCCCTTTGTCTCCGTTCCGTCACCGGCCGGGTGCTCCGGAGACGAGAAAAAGGCCTAGCGGGCCCCAACAGGCGGCGCGGGGCCTTGGCCGAGAACCGAGGTTGGGCTTTACTTCGAAGGACGGCCGACCGAACCGTTTGCCGTAGAGGTCGCCGAGGGGGGCCTTCCGCGTTGCGGAACGTCAACATGTCGGCCTTGCATGGGAGGGCAGATCAGATGGACCGTGTTCGTTTCCCGTTCGTCCGGGCGTTCGCCGCATGTTTCGTTTTCTGCCTGACGGCGATGCTGATCGTCGGGGGCGGGGATTGGGCCAACGCGAAGGACGACGTCGACCCCGATGCCTACCGGCAGTACGACATCGGTGACGGCCGTGTCAGTCTCGACGTACAGGACGCGCGCTTCGGCGACGTCATTCGCGAGAAGATCCAGGCCGCGACACGCGTGAACATCTTCGTGTCGCCCGAGGCAGCGGAGCAGCTGGTTACGCTCCGCGCGGTCGAGCTTCACTGGTTGCACGTCCTCGCGGGCATGACCGAGAACATCGGCGGCGTGTTCATCCGCGAAGCGGACAGACTCATCAAGATCGAGCGTCCGCGTCCCTTCACGTACACGTTCACGAACGAGGACATCAAGGAAGTCGTCAAGAACATCGTCGACTTCGCCGGCGCCAACGTCGTCATTCCGTCGGAGATCACCGGCAGCGTGACGATGGTCTTGAACAACACGCCTTGGCGAGAGGCGCTGAAGCAGGCGGTCAAGGCCGCCGGCTACGCGCTCGTCGAGGAGGAGTACGGCATCCTGCGCGTCGTCGCGCTCGACAAGCTCGAGACCGAGAGCGGCTACTACCGCTTCCGGTACCTGCGTCCGCCGGCGCCCTACAAGGGCGTCATCTCCAGCGGCGGGAACACGGGCGGCACGAGCGGCGGCACCGGCGGCGGCACGAGCGGCGGCACGAGCGGCACGAGCGGCGGCAGCGGCGGCGGCGACATCGTCGTCGGCAACGCGTACGTCCCGACCGACAACCCCGCCGATCAGGAAGAGCTGTTCCCCATCGTCGCGGCGCTTCGCAACGTCGTCGGCGAGAACGGCTCGGTCACGTACGTGCCCGTCCAGAACCTGATCATCTACAGCGGCACGCGTCCGCGCCTGCGCGAGCTCAAGTCGATCGTGAAGTCCGTCGACGTGGAGCCGCCGCAGGTCTTCATCGACATGAACTTCATCGTCACGTCGAACAACGACGTCATCGAGCTCGGCCTCAAGCCGCCGAGCACCGGCTTCGGGATGAACTTCACGGGTTCCGACATCGTGCACATGCTCCCGTTCGCCGTCGGCAGCCCCGGTGGTCTCGAGAACAGCATCACCGGCACCAGCTTCTCTCCCGTGCCCTCCGGCTCGTTCAGCTACGGGGCGCTGGACTTCAACCAGATCAACCTGCTGTACAGCTTCCTGCAGCGCGACACCTCGTCGCGGATCGTGCAGGCGCCCAAGCTGTTGGCACTCGACAACCAAGAGGCAACGATTTTCATTGGTGAGTCGATCCGCTACGCGAGAAGCACAGCGACGACCAACCAAAATGGCGGGCTCGAGTTCGCGATCGAGGAGGACCCGAACAGTCCCGTCAACGTAGGCTTTCAACTCCTGGTGATCCCTCACGTGATCCCGGGTGAGCAGAAGATCATGATGACGGTGATCCCGCAGCGTCGAACGCTGACGGGCAACACGAGCAACCTTCCGGGGTTCGATCGTTTCACCGTCGGGGCCAACTCCATCGATCTGCCCCGTGTTCAGTCCAACACACTCGTCACCCACATGATCCTCAACCATCGTCAGATGGCTGTGATTGGTGGTCTGATGGAAGATCGCGAGATCGAGACGGTGGACAAGGTTCCGTTCTTCGGAGATCTGCCCGTTGCAGGTCTGCTGTTCCAGGGCAAGAACAGCTCGACCGTCAAGGAGCATCTGCTCATCACGATTACCACTCGCATCCTGCATGGCACCGACGCGACGAACTGCGTCATCAGCGACGAGCTGATGGGTCGGGCCGAGCAGGCGGCGACGGAATACAGCGACCTCGAAGGTCAAGCCGTTCGTTATCCCGGTCAGGGCGAGAGCATCAAGCCCGACGGGAACGGCGAGGGCTTGCCGGTCGCGCCGGGTCGGTAGAGAGGGAGCGCCTGGAGTCCACGTGATCGGCAGACGGTTCGCCGGGCCGATCGGTACGACAACCAGGTTCAACAAGCTCCGGAACGGAACGCTGCTGACGCGCGGGCCTCGATAGGCGCCCGCTGCGCTGTGGTCTCCGCCCGGGGGGAAACCTCCGGCAATGCAACCCGACGACTTCGCGGCCGATGCCGCCGATGCCGAGCCCGAAGAGGGCTCGCGCTCGGCCGGCGCCGCCTCCGACGACAACCACGACACGGCTTCGCCGCGCAAGCGGCGTCCGCGGCGGCGCAAGCGCGCCGCACGCCGACCCGCGACCGACGACGTCGCGGGAGGCGAGGAGGCGGGCGCCTTCCTCGATCCGCCGCCGATCGAGGGGGAGGCGCCCCGTCCCAAGAAGAAGCGCAAGCGCAAGCGTGCACGTCGCCGCTCCAGCGCCGCCGAGGGCGCCGAGTCGCGGACTGAGGAAGACGCCGAGCGCGCGCCGCGCAAGAAGCGCAAGCGCTCACGTGCGCGCAAGCCCCGCGCGGCCGACATCGCGGAGGAACCGGACTTCGAGGCGCCCGACCCGGACGCCCAGCCCGAGGACGCCCCGCCGAAGAAGGGGCGCAGGAAACGCGGGCGCGACGACGAGAAGGGCCGGAAGAAGAAGCGCGCGAAGTCCCGTTCGAAGAAGAAGGACAAGCGCGACGGCGACGAGCGCAAGCGCGGCCGCTCTCGGAGGGACGACCGGCGCGGCCGCTTCGGTCGGGACCGCCGGCGCGACCCGCGCGCGATCGACATCGTGCCGGCGCCGGAGTCGCTCGGCGACGACGACTCCGAGAAGATCCTGCTGGTCAACGCGGAGGATCGTGACGAGGCGCGGATCGCCCTGCTGGTCGACGGTCGTCTCGAAGAGGTCTACATCGAGGCGTCGAAGGACCGCAGCGCCGCCGGCAACATCCACCGCGGCCGCATCCAGAACGTCGAGCAGGGCATCGGCGCGGCCTTCGTGGATCTCGGCCGTGGGCTGACCGGGTTCCTGCACGCGTCGGACATGCCGGTGCGCGAAGGCGACGACCCGAGCGCGGACGTCATGGACCGGCTCACGCCCGGCGACGAGGTCATCGTCCAGATCACCCGCGACGGCGTCGGCCGCAAGGGGCCGGCGCTGACGGGCCGCATCTCGCTTCCGGGCCGCTATCTCGTGTTGATGCCGTTCACCAATCGTTCCGGGATCTCGCGGCGCATCCCCCAGGGTGCCGAACGCGAGCGCATGCGCAAGCTGCTCCGAAAGCTCGAAGTGCCCGAGGGCATGGGCGTCATCGTGCGAACGGCCAGCGAGACGACCGATCTCGCCGCGCTCACCGCGGATCTGAACCAGCTCTACTCCGAGTGGGAGCGGATCCAGGCACGGGCGAAACAACCGGACGCGCCGGGTGTCCTGCGGGGTGAGAGCGACCTCGCCGAGCGCAGCGTGCGCGACATCATGCCGGCCGATGCCACGCGCATCGTCGTGGACAAGGAGGAGACGGCGGGCCGCATCCACCAACTCCTGCGGATCTGGTATCCGTCCGCGGCGGCGGCGGCGGAAGCGGCCGGACACCTCGCCGTGCGGGCGGCGGCGGCGGCGTCCGAGACCCCCCTCGGCGAGCTCGAAGCGGCGCGCGACGAAGGCGACGACGACGAGGTGCTGGAAACCGGTCTCGTGGACGACGACTTCATCGAGGTCGTCGACGGCGGCGAGGACGAGAACGGTGACGACGAGGACCCCGAAGCCGCCGAGACCGAGCTCGAACGGCAGGAGCGCATCGCCCGGGCGATCCCCGAGGTGTTGATCCACACCGACCCGATGCCGCTCTTCCATGCCTACGACGCCGAGACGCAGCTCGAGGACGCCTTTCGGCGTTCGATCCGGCTGCCCTCCGGCGGCTCCATCGTGATCGACCCGACGGAGGCGTTGGTCGCGATCGACGTCAACTCGGGCCGCCTCACGGACGAGGCCGATCCGGAGTCGACGGCGTTGGTGACGAACCTGGAGGCGGTGGGGGAGATTGCCCGGCAGCTGCGGTTGCGCGACCGAGGCGGCCTGATCGTGATCGACTTCATCGACATGCGCGAGCGCAAGTCGCGCAACCAGGTCGAGAAGGAGCTGCGAGAGGCGCTGTCCAAGGACCGCGCCCGCATCCGGCTCGGTCGCATGGGGCCGTTCGGCTGCATGATCCTGTCGCGTCAGCGCATTCGCCAGGCGCTCACGCGCATCACGCACGACGAGTGCGTGGAGTGTCACGGAACCGGGCGGCGTCGGAACATCGTCGGGTTGGGGTTGCGGGTCCTGCGCGAGATGCAGGCGCGCGTCGCCCGCTCGCGGGGGCGCGGCGGACTGGAGGTCCGCGCGCCGCAGTCGGTCGTCGACTGGATTCGCAGGCACCGCCCGGCGGTGCTCAAGCGCATCCGCAAGCTGTGCAGCGGGCCCGTGACCCTCGAAGGCGACTCGCGCCTGGCATCGGACGGCTGGGCGATGAAGGGGGTGCCGCCGACGCCCAAGGGCGAGGAGGGCGAGGGCAAGGGAGATCAGGAGAGCGAGTAGGGGGCGGCGGACGCGGGATACGGGATACGGGACACGGGACACGGGAAATGGAGTCCCGGTTCCCGGCTCCCGTTTCCCACCTACCGCTTGCCGAGAGCCGCGGCCGGCGCCTCCTTGCACCCTCGGGAGCCCCTCGGTTTCCTTGGTCCACCCCCCAATTCGCGCTACCTTCCCCCGCTTGGCCCCGGAAATCCCGCCCTGGCGGGATGGGCCGCTTGGAGTGACACGATGTACGCCGTCATCAGCGATCGCGGAAAGCAGTACACGGTGCGCGCCGGAGAGCGCGTGCGCCTGGACCGCATGGAAGCCGAGCCCGGGAGCACCGTCGCCTTCGACCGCGTGCTCCTCGTCGGCGGTGACGACGGCTGCACGGTCGGCATTCCGGTCGTCGAAGGCGCCTCGGTCAGCGCGACGGTGCTCGGCGAGCACAAGGACCGCAAGATCATCGTCTTCAAGAAGAAGCGCCGGAAGATGTACCGTCGCAAGCAAGGACATCGCCAGCTGTACACCGACGTTCGCATCGAGAACATCGGCGTCGCCTAGGCCCGGATCGGAGACCGACGACAATGGCACACAAGAAGGGTCAAGGTTCCTGCAAGAACGGCCGCGACAGCAACCCCAAGTACCGCGGCATCAAGAAGTACGCCGGCGAACGCGTTCGCTCGGGGAACATCATCGTCCGGCAGGTCGGCTCGCGCTTCAAGCCCGGCAAGGGCGTGCGCATGGGCGGTGACTTCACGCTTTATTCCGTCGCGGAAGGCGTCGTGGAGTTTCGCAAGAACCGCACCGTGCACATCGTCACCGCGTAGCGGAACGACCAGTTGATTGCTTGCTGACGGGGATGCCACGTGCATCCCCGTTCGCAATTTTCGCGGGAAGGCAGGAGACGCCGTGTTCATCGACGAGCGAGAGGTCCTGGTCCGCTCCGGTGACGGCGGCAACGGCATCGTCGCGTGGCGCCGCGAGAAGCGGGAACCGCGCGGCGGACCCGCCGGCGGCGACGGCGGGGACGGCGGCGACGTCGTGATCGTCACGGACGCCGAGCTGACGACGTTCGGGGACATGGAGGAGACGCGCCACTTCCGCGCGGAGCACGGCCAGCAAGGCGGCGGCAACAAGCGCTCCGGCGCGAAGGGCAAGGATCGCATCATGCGCGTGCCCGTCGGCACGACCGTCTACGACGCCGAGTCGGGCGCACTCATCGTCGACCTCGAGGCGCCGAATCGCCGGTTCGTGGTCGCGCGCGGCGGCAAGCACGGACGCGGCAACCACCGGTTCGCGACGGCGATCGATCAAGCGCCGACGCGGGCGGATCCGGGCGAACCCGGCGAGACGAAGAAGCTGCGTCTCGAGCTGCGCCTGTTGGCGGACGTCGGCCTCGTCGGCTTGCCCAACGCCGGCAAGAGCACGCTGCTCTCGCGGCTCTCCAACGCGACGCCCCGCATCGCCGACTACCCGTTCACGACCCTCGAGCCGCATCTGGGGATCGTCGATCTCCCCGACTACACGCGGTTCGTGATGGCCGACCTGCCGGGGCTGATCGAGGGCGCCCACGAGGGGCACGGGCTCGGCGACCGGTTCCTGCGCCACGTCGAGCGCACGCGGGTGCTGGTGCACCTCGTCGATCCGTTCCCCACGGACGGCGGGGATCCGGTGGCGGCCTACCAAACCGTGCGCGCGGAGCTCGAGGCCTACGGCGAGGAGCTGGCCTCCCGGCCCGAGATTCTCGCGGCTACGAAGGCCGACCTAACACCCGCCGAGGATGCGCCCGCAGAGGCCTTGAGACGGCTGGCCGCGGCGGCCGATAGGAGGGTGTACCCCATCTCGTCCGTGACCGGGGCGGGGCTGCCTGCGCTGCTGCGTGCCATCACGCGGGCGCTCGACCGCGCGCGCGCGGAACGGCAGCCGACGCCGGACACGGGCGCCGACGGGGACGAGGAACCGCCTCCGTAGGACCCAATCCCATGCTCGACGCCGTCTTCAACCACTTCAAGGTCATGGTGAAGGAGCAGGCGTCCGACCTGATCCTGCGCACGGGGCACTGCCCGGTGGCGCGCGTCGAAGGCAAGATCCGCTTCATCGCCAAGGAGGTGTTCACGGAAGAGGAAGCGCAGGCGCTGCTCGAGCACATCCTCCAGCCCGACGAGGTGCAGCAGTTCAAGGTCATGAAGGAACGCGACACCGCGTTCGTGCTGCCCGGCGTCGGCCGGTTCCGTTGCAACATCCTCAACCAGCGGCGCCGTATCGCGTTCGTCTTCCGTCACGTGAAGGAGACGATCCCGTCGATGGAGGAGTTGCATCTTCCGTCCGGGCCGATTCAGCGGCTCGCGATGATCAAGCGCGGCCTGGTGCTGGTCACCGGTACGACCGGCTCCGGTAAGTCGACGACGCTCGCGGCGATGATCGACCACATGAACAGCCGTGCGCACAAGAACATCATCACGATCGAAGACCCGATCGAGTTCGTGTTCCAGGATCGCAAGTGCTCGATCATGCAGCGTGAAATCGGCATCGACACGCCCGACTACCACACCGCGCTGAAGTCCGTCGTGCGTCAGACGCCCGATGCCATCCTCGTGGGCGAGATGCGCGACCTGGAAACCATCTCGGCCGCATTGATGGCGGCGGAGACCGGCCACCTCGTGCTGTCGACGCTGCACACGGTCAACGCGGTGCAGACGGTCGAGCGCATCATCTCGTTCTTCCCGCCGCACCAGCACGACACGATTCGTCTGCAGCTCTCGTTGGTGCTGGAAGGCGTCATCAGCCAGCGCCTGATCACGCGCCGCTCCACCGCGGGTCGCGTGCCCGCGATCGAGATCCTGCTCGGCACGCCGACCGTCAAGGAGATGGTGCTCGAAGGCCGGACGCGCGAGCTCGCGTCGGCGCTCGAGGAAGGCCACGAGTACTACGGCAGCCAGAGCTTCAACCAGAGCCTCGTCCAGCTGGTGAACGAGGGCGTCATCGACTTCGACGATGCGCTGGCCGCGGCCGACAGTCCGGACGAGCTGAAGCTGGCGCTGCGCGGCATCTCCAAGGGCGCCTCGCATCAGGAAGCCATGAACCAGATGTACGGCACCTAGGGGTGGCGGCACGACGGATGCTCGGCCCCGCTATGCCATTTGCGCCTCGCGTGGCAGACCACGCGTCGTTACAAATGGCTACGCGCTGCCTTCGCCCCGACGCGCCGCCCGCCGAACGCGCCTTGCGATGAGGTGGGCCAGATCGCCATTGCAGGCGGGCGGACGCTGAAAGGGGCCCGCGTCGTCCAATGGGCATGCGTGCCCATCGAACCCGTAAGGCCGTCTGGCTCTCGAACATCCCGCTCTCGCTTGCCCTGCTCGGCATCGCCGCCTGGTACCTGGCCGACGTGGGACCTGCCGTGTCGGCCGTCGTCGATGCGCCCCGCCAGGATCCGGGCGCGGTCGTCAACGACGTGGTTCGCGACTTCGATCGCGACGTGCGCAACACCAGCGCCGCTTCGTTGCTGCCGCCCGTCGTCGGCGACGAGTTGGAGGAGACATACTGGCCGCGGCACTTCCTCGAGATGGTCCCGGTTCACTGGCCGCTGAGCGGCTCGCCCCCGAGCAACCAAAGGCGCGAAGCGCCGCCTCCCGACCGGCCGCGGTCGTTCGAGCTCACGGCGTACGGCGTCGCGGCGATGGTCTTCCACGACCCACCCCTCGGCGGCACGGTCACATTTCACTTCAGGGGCGGCAAGAAGACCGCGGTGATCCTGGTGGGGGAGTCGCTGACGCTCGCCGACGGCGTACGCGCCGAGCTCGTGTCCATCCGCGAGATCGAGGAGGACCTGTACGACACGCTCTGGCGCGGCATCCAACGCGACGGCACGTCGACGCTGGACACCGTTTCCGTGGACGGGCGCAAGGTCCTGCTGCCGACGGATCCCGTCCGCCCCTCGGATCCGGGCGCGATCGCCGTCCCGGCCGACGCCACGCCCGAACGCACGTCGGTCCACCGGATCGGGCACCGGCGCGTCCCCGTGGCCGGCGGCCGCACCCGGATCGAATTCAACGACGGTGCCGCCGAGTGGGTCCGCTCCGGCGCCGCCCGCAAGGCCCTCGAGTCGATCAAGACGGCGATCGCGAAGGACGCCGAGGGACGCGTGCTCGGCATCCGGATCGTGGACTTCGGCGAAGCGCCGCTCGACCGTCTGGCGCTCGAGCGCGGCGACACGGTGGTCTCCATCGACGGCCAACCCGTGGCGTCGCGCGCCGACGTCGTGCGCATCGCGCAGGCGCTGTCGCCCGAGACGGAGAGCGTCGAGGTCGTGGTGGATCGCTACGGCCGCCGGATCACGTTCGATGTGGATCCCCGTGACGCGAAGACGCGGCGCCGGATGGCGCAACATCTCGAACGAGAGGGCCGATAGAGACAGTGGGGCGCGACCCGGGACCCTGGCCTGACATACGGCGTACATCCGCGCCGAACCGGGACCTCCCCCGAGGCGTTGCTACCCTAGCCGGCGCCGAAGAGACGACAGGAGTCCGACCATGAAAGCCCACAGCATGCGGCGCACCATCTGGATCGTGAACGCCGTGCTCATGGTCGGCGTGCTAGGCGTCGCCGGCTGGTACGTCCTCGACGTCAAGGACGCCGTCGCCAAGGTGCTCGATCAGAATCCGCGGCAGCCGCCGAAGGAAATGCGCACGATCGTGGCCAAGTTCGACAAGAACGTCGCCGCCACGAAGGAGAACGTGCTCAAGCCGCCGGTCGAGGAGCCGGAGCTTAGCAAGGTGATCTTGCGCAAGGACTACGAGCGCAAGGACCCGACGCACTGGATCTTCTCCGGACCGCGGCCTCCGCAGACCGAGAAGGGCGCCCCGGAGACGGTGACCGGTCCGCCCAAGCCGAAGGGCCTCGACGCGATCGGCAAGATCGAGTTCATCATCAACGTGCCGCCGGACAACGCGCTCATCGCATTCAAGTTCAACGGCAACCCGAAGAAGCAGTATCAGTTCCTCGTGGGCGAGTTCATCGCGGAGAAGGACCGGCAGGGCCGCTTCAAGGTCACGAAGGTCGAGGAGCCCGAGCGCGACCTCTACAAGATCCACTACGCGGTGTACGACGATCCCGACGACGTCCCGGTCGAAAAGGGTGAGATGTTGTGGGACAACCGCCGCAAGCCCACGTCCGAGGGTCGACGTCATCCACGTCGTTCCCACCACGTCCGCGGAAGCCGCGGCGGAGGCTGCCGCGAAGACCGCGGACGGCGCGGCCGAAGATGGCACGACGGGCGGATCGAAGGACGGTTCGAAAGACGGCGCGAGCGCCGGCAAGATCGAGTCCGGTGACGGCGGCGTCGTCGGCAGCGGGTCCGTGATCGTCAGCGACGACGAGATCAAGATCTCCGATCTGAAGCCGAAATTCGTGCGCAACACCGCGAGCCGCAAGGACATCGAGTTCGACGATGCGACCTACCGCTACTTCCGCGGCAAGAACGCGCGCTCGGTGATGGAGTCCGTGAAGACCAACGTCGCGAAGGACAAGTCGGGCAAGCCCTACGGCGTACGCATCGTCGACGCCGGCAGCGCCCCGGCCGACGTCCTCGATCTGAAGCCGAACGACGTCATCGTCTCGATCAACGGCCAGCCGGTCCGCTCGCGCTCCGACATCATTCGGATCGCCGAGAGCCTGCCCGAGACGACGACCCGCGTCACGGTCGTCGTGGACCGCTACGGGCGAAAGGTCACCTTCAACATCGACCCGCGGGATCCCAAGACCCGTCGCCGCGCCGGACAGCACCTCGACAACCAGCGGTAGCTTCGGCGCCCGAGCCGCGCACGACGCGCGTTCGACGCCGAGGATTGCGTACCTTGGCTGCCGCCGTTCCAGGCGCGAACCGCCGCCCGCTTCATGGGGGAGACACCGTACCGATGGCCGCACCGTCCCTCGATCTGATCATCGTCATCGACGTCGGCAACTCCGGCGCGAAGCTGGGTGCGGTCCGCGGCGACGACGTGGCCGGTCCGATGCGCCTGCCGCGCGCGGACGGCCGCGCTGTGCGCGAGCTGGCGGCGCCGATGCTCAAGGGCAAGGAGGCCGTGCTGGCGATCTCCGGCAGCGACCCGACGAAGATCGACGGGCTCGTCTGGGAGGTCGAGAAGCTTCGGCTGGGCACCTGCGTGAAGGTCGGCGCCGACCACGCCGGCATTCCCGAAGCCAAGGTGGACCGTCCGGAGCGAGCGGGCGTCGACCGGCGGGTGCAGCTGCTCGGCGCCACGCGGCTTGCGGGGCGCGGCGGCGGCGGTGGTTTCGTGCGGCAGCGCCGTCACCGTGGACATCGGTGACGAGGACGGCGCCCTGGTGGGGGGCGCGATCCTGCCCGGTCTCGGGTTGGGTGCGCGGGCGCTCGCATCCGGAACGGCGAAGCTCCCCGAGGTCGAGCTCGAGGGCGCGATCGGGATGCCTGCGCGCGGCACCGAGCATGCGATTCGGACGGGTCTGCGTCTGGGCGCCGCGGGCGCCGTGGAGCGCCTGCTCTCGGAAGCGGGGTTCGCCGACGATGCGCCGCTGTTCCTGACGGGCCAGGATGCCCGCTACGTCGCGCCGCATCTGGGTCGTACAGCGCGCGTGATGCCGGGACTCGGCATCTTCGGCGTCGCCGTGGCGGTGCGGTCGAACCCGCCGAAGCGGTGACGACACCCGATCGCGGACCTGCTCTCCCCTGACAGAGCGCAAAGCCGCAACAGGTTCGCGGGTATCGTTCGTCGCGCATGACGCATTGGATCCCACATTCGCAACGC
>CBDCWP010000036.1:0-24709 GCA_965223505.1 Planctomycetota bacterium | reverse complement strand
CTTCTGCGCGCTCTGCGAAGAGGCGTGCCCCGAAGAGGCGATCTTCATGTCGAAGGAACACTCCATCTGGGGAGCGACCCGGGCGGAACTCATCTACGACAAGGAAGTCCTGTACAAGCTGGGCGGCGTGCGCCCGGATCCCATCAAGAAGTGGAGCAACAAGTAGCCGGCGCCTTCGCAGACGCCGCCTCGAGAGTGCAATGACGACGATTCTCTTCTATGTCTTCGGCCTCGCTTCGCTGGCCGCCGCCGTCCTGGCGGTGACACGGAAGAACGTCGTCGTGTCGGCGCTCTGGCTCGTCCTGATGTTCTTCGGACTGGCGGCCAACTACGTCTTGTTGGAGGCGTACTTCGTCGCCGTCGTGCAGGTCCTGGTCTACGCGGGCGCCATCATGGTGCTGTTCCTCTTCGTGATCATGCTGATGGACCTGCGCAAGGAGTCTCTCGAGGACGCGCCGGCGCCGCGGGTGCCCGTCCTCGGCGTGATCGCCTCCGGCGCGCTGCTCGTGCTGGGCATGTACGCGCTCATCACCGCGGTCGGCGCCGACGACCAACGGCTCGTCGACGCGGCGCAGCCGAACCCGCCCGAGACAGGCGTCGTCGAGCCGCAGCACTTCGCCAAGGCCACGGCCGGCGCGGAGCTCGACGGCGGCGCGGAGGCCATCGGCGAGCAGATCTTCGAGACGTGGCTGCTGTCGTTCGAGGTCACCTCGATCCTGCTGCTCGGGGCGATCCTCGGCGCCGTCATCCTCACGAAGCGGAGGCTGACGTGATGGCCGCGCTGCTCAGTCTCGCGACGACCGTGCCGCTCGAGCGCGTGGTCGCCCTGGCCATCGCGCTGTTCGCCGTCGGGCTCGTCGGCGTGACCTGCCGCCGCAACATCCTGATCATGCTGCTGTCCGTCGAGATCATGCTGAACGCGGCGAACCTGGCGCTGGTCGCCTTCTCGCGCGTGCACGCCAACCTCGACGGCCAGGTGTTCGTCTTCTTCGCGATGACCGTCGCCGCCGCCGAGGTCGCGGTCGGGCTCGCGATCGTCATCGCCGTCTTCCGCCTGCGGCAGACCACGGACGTCAACGAGGCGCGCGAGCTGCACGAGGTCGACTACGGCCCCGTGCCCACGCTCAAGCTGGAGGGCGAGGACCACCACCACGACGAAGAGCCAAGGCCGGAAGACGAGCACGCCGAGGGCGTGGCGGCCGCGCTCGACGCGCTCGAGGGAGGGAACGCCTAGATGCCGTCCTTCCTGGCCGCCGACGCGGGCACGTTCGTGACCGAGGGCTTCGCGTCCTGGGCGCCGTGGCTCGTGCTGTTCACGCCGCTGTTCGTCGCGGTGCTCATCACCTGCCTGCCGGCGCTGCGCAAGAACAACTCGTTGGCCGGGTTGCTCGCCATCGGCGGCGTCGCGCTCGGCTTCTGCATCACGTTCTTCTACTACTTCGTGCCGCACCTGACGGGCGGCGCCGCCGCGGGCGACGTGTACGAGTACATCGTCAACTGGATCGTGGTCGGCGACGACCTGAAGATCACGTTCGGCACCCGCCTGGACGCGCTGTCGCTCAACATGACGCTCGTCGTCACCGGTGTCGGGCTGGCGATCTTCGTCTACGCGCGCGGCTACATGCACGGCGACCCGAGCGAGGGCCGCTTCTTCGCCAAGTTCTCGCTCTTCGTGTTCTCGATGCTCGGCATCGTGCTCTCGCCCAACTTCTTCCAGACGTTCATCTTCTGGGAGCTGGTGGGCGCGTCTTCGTACCTGCTGATCGGCTACTACTGGAAGAAGCACTCCGCGGGCGAGGCCGCCAAGAAGGCGTTCCTCACGAACCGCGTCGGCGACTTCGGGTTCCTGCTCGGCATCCTGATGGTGTGGGCGGCCGTGGGAGGGCTGCTCGACGTCACGGACGCCGCGCGGGTGGCCGAGCTCGGGGCCGACAAGGTCGCCGCGCTCGCGCCGGCGATCTCGAAGTACGGCGCGTTCGACTTCAGCGTGATCGGCAGCGCCGTTCAGAGCTGGGAGCCGACGGTCTTGTTCGACGGCGCCGTCTGGGCTGCGATCGCGGCCGCGCTCGTCTTCTGCGGCGCGATGGGCAAGAGCGCCCAGTTCCCGCTGCACGTGTGGCTGCCCGACGCCATGGAAGGCCCGACGCCCGTCTCCGCGCTGATGCACGCCGCCACCATGGTCGCGGCCGGCATCTACATGATCATCCGCTGCTACTTCCTCTTCGACAACGTGTCGTGGGCGCCGACGTTGCTCGCGTGGCTCGGCGGCATCACGGCGTTCATCGCCGCGACGATGGCGATCACCCAGCGCGACATCAAGAAGGTGCTCGCCTACTCGACGCTTTCGCAGCTCGGCTACATGGCGATGGCGCTCGGCGCCGGCTCGTACACCGCCGCGATGTTCCACCTGACGACGCACGCCTTCTTCAAGGCGCTGCTCTTCCTGTGCGCCGGCAGCGTCATCCACGGCTGCCACCACGAGCAGGACATGTTCCAGATGGGCGGCCTGCGCACGAAGATGAAGTCCACGCACCTGACGTGGGCGATCGGCACGCTGGCGTTGTGCGGCATCTTCCCACTCGCGGGATTCTGGTCGAAGGACGAGATCCTCGGCGCGGTTCAGAACAGCAACCAGGTCTGGGGCGCCATGCCGCTCTGGGGCCTCGGCACGCTGGTCGCCGGCATGACGGCCTTCTACATGGGCCGCGCGTGGATCCTGACGTTCTTCCGCGACTACCGCGGCCATGCGGACGTGCACGAGAGCCCGAAGGTCATGACGGTCCCGCTGTGGGTCCTCGCGATCTTCAGCGTGTTCATCGGCTTCGTCGGCATTCCTGGACAGAACAACCGCTTCGAGCACTTCCTGCACGCGTGGCACGTCGGCGGACCGGCCGAGTTCCACATGTCGGTGGCGCTGATCTCGACCGTGGTCGCGCTGGCCGGGCTGGCGCTCGCGTACGTGGTGTACTACCGAGCGCCGTCCCTCGAGGACGACCCGCTCAAGACGAAACTGGGTCCGCTGTGGACGCTGTGGGACCGGCTGTACTACATCGACACGTTCTATCTCTGGCTCGTGAAGAGCGTGCAGCAGGGCATCGCGAAGGTGTGCTGGTGGTTCGAGCGCTGGGTCGTCATCCAGGCGCTCGTGAACGGCACCGCGCAGCTCTTCCGCGTCGGAGGCGACAGCCTGCGCCGCGCGCAGACGGGCCGGTTGAACGGCTACGTGACGTCGTTCGTGCTCGGGGCCGCGGTGGTCCTGTGCCTCGTGCTCATCCAGGTCGTGACGCACTAGGGAGGTAGATGAGTCCGCTGCTGATCATCCTTCTGGCGCCCGCGATCGCGGCCCTCCTGCTGTTTTGGGTCAAGGACGGCAACGACCGCCTGGTGCGCGCGATCTGCACGGTCGCGACGGGCATCGCGCTCGTGACGTCGCTGGTGCTGTTCATCGGCTTCCACGACGCGCCGCCCGGCGCAGACGGCGTCGTCTCGTCGGCCTCGGGCGTCGAGCACGTCTACAAGCACACGCAGAAGATCCAGTGGATCGACCGCGACGTCCTGGACCTGTCGTTCTTCATCGGCGTGGACGGCATCGGCATGGCGATGGTCCTGCTGACGGCGTTCATCATATTCTGCGGCGTGATGGTCTCCTACACGATCCGAACGCGGGTCAAGGAGTACTACATCTCGCTGATGGCGCTGGTGACCGGCGTCTTCGGCGTCTTCATGTCGCTCGATCTGTTCTTCTACTACTTCTTCTACGAGCTGGCCGTGATCCCCATGTTCCTGTTGATCGGGATCTGGGGCAGCACCACCCGCACCGTCGATCAGAAGTACGCGACCATGAAGCTGGTGCTGCTGCTGAGCACGGGCGCCGTGTTCGCGCTCGTCGGCCTTATCGCGACCTACACCGAGTCCGCGAGCGCGCTCGGCTACGGCACCTTCAACATGGTGCTTCTGGAGACCGTCGACTTCGACGCGAGCTTCCAGATGCTGTGGTTCCCGGTGATCTTCATCGGCTTCGGCAGCCTGGTTCCGATGTGGCCGCTGCATTCCTGGAGCCCGGCGGGCCACGCCGCGGCGCCCGCCGCCGTCTCGATGCTGCACGCGGGCGTGCTCATGAAGCTCGGCGCCTTCGGTATCCTGCGCATCGCGCTCACCTACTTCCCGCACGCGGCCGAGTTCTACCTGCCGTACGTCGGGTTGATCTGCTGCATGAACATCGTCTACGGCGGCCTCGTCGCCGTGTCGCAACGCGACATGAAGCTGATCATCGGCTACTCGTCGTCGAGCCACATGGGCTACGTGCTGCTCGGCATCGCCTCCATGACCGCCATCGGTATGGAAGGCGCCGTGTTCCTGATGTTCGCGCACGGCATCATGACGGCCCTGGCCTTCTCGCTCATCGGTTGGTTCTACGACCAGGCGCACACGCGCATGCTCGACGACCTCGGCGGCCTGATGAAGGTGATGCCGTTCGCCGGTACGTGCTTCATCATCGCGTCGATGGCGTCGGCCGGCCTGCCGGGCTTCGCGAACTTCGCCAGCGAGCTGATGGTGATCATCGCGGCGTGGGAGAGCACGACGCTGATCACGAAGGTGCCGGCGATCCTCGCCGTCTGGGGCCTCGTCATCACCGGTGTCTACCTGCTGCGCGCCGTCAAGGACGCCTGGTTCGGTGAGATCTCGCCGCGCTGGGAGAAGCTCAAGGACGCGCGCACGCCGGTCGAGAAGGCGCCGTACGTGATCTTGATCGCGGTGCTCGTCTTCTTCGGTTTCTACCCGCAGCCGATGATCGACGTCATCGAGCAGGGCACGACGCCGCTCATGGACCGGCTCGACGACCCGCCCGAGCTCACCGACACGCGTAAGTCCGGCGTGGTCCTGGAGATGGGGGACGTCGCGCGCCCGCTCGAGGAGACCGGCGCCGAGGGGGACGCGAAGTGACGTTCCTGGCCCACATCACCGACAACCTCAACCTGCGCCTGCTCCTGCCGGAGTTCATCGTGATCGGGGCCGGCCTGGGCGCCGTCGTCACCGAGCTCATGCTGCCGGCCGGCCGCCGCGCCGTCGCGACGGCGACGTCCTGTCTCGCCGGGCTCGCGATCGCGTTCCTCCTGCTCGTCTTCATGCCGGTCGAGCAGATGACCGGCGTGGCCATGCTCGTCACGGACGCCGACGACGGCACCCAGCTGACCGGCTGGCGCTCGGACGATTTCTCGATCTTTTGCCGCGTCCTCACCGTCGCCGGCGGCATGCTGCTCGTGTTGCTCTCGATGGGCTACACGCGCCGCATGGACAAGGGCCACGGCGAGTTCTACGCGCTGCTGATGTTCGCGCTGGCGGGCGTCATGCTCGTCTCGGGCGTGTCGGACCTGTTGACGCTGTTCATCTGCCTGGAGCTCGTCACGATCAGCGCGTACATCCTCGCGGCGTTCAAGCGCAACGATCTCAAGTCGACCGAGGCCGGGCTCAAGTACCTGGTCATCGGCGCCGTCTCCACGGCATTGCTGCTGCTGGGCATCGCGTTCACCTACGGCGCGACGGGCAGCCTGTCCTTCGAGGTGCTCTCGCGCGTCGTCGCGACCGACGGCGCGGTCGACGCGCTGCTGATCGCGGGCCTGGGCCTGATGTTCGTCGGCCTGTTCTTCAAGATCGGCGGCGTTCCGTTCCACGTCTGGATTCCGGACGTGTATCAGGGCGCGCCCACGCCGGTGACCGCGTTCCTGGCCACCGCGTCGAAGGGCGCCGGCCTGATCCTGATGCTGCGGCTCATGCAGGCCGCGGTCATGCCCGCGCTCGCCGCGAATCCGGAGAGCCTGACGAGCTGGGTGCCGCTGCTCGGCGCGGCGGCGATCGTGACGCTGCTGTTCGGCACGCTCGGCGCGCTGCCGCAGCGTTCGATCAAGCGCATGCTGGCCTACTCGTCGATCGGCCACGCCGGCTATCTGCTCATGGGCTTCGCCGCCATCGCGCAGGGGGCCGGCGACGGCGCGACGCCCCTCGGCGAAGCCGTGACGGGCACGAGTGCCATCCTCTTCTACCTCATGGCGTACATCGTCACGTCGGTCACCGCCTTCACGGTCGTCATGCTCGTGGGCGGCGTCATGGGCACGCACGAGTCGCAGGCGTATCACGGTCTCTGGAAGCGTTCGCCGTTCCTCGCGTTGGCGATGGCGCTCTCGCTGCTCTCGCTCGCCGGCGTGCCGCCGATGTCGGGCTTCTTCGGGAAGTTCCTGCTGCTGAACGCCGCGGTGGACAAGGGGCTGTACACGTTGGCGATCGTCGGCGCGATCGGCGTCGTCATCTCGCTCTACTTCTATCTCGTGTGGATCAAGGACATGTACTTCGCGTCTCCGGAAGACGAGCACGAGCTGCAACCGATCGGCATTCCCGCCTCGGCGAAGACGGTGCTTTGGGTCGGGATCGTGGGCATGCTGGTCATGGGCGTCTTCATGCCGCCCTTCTTCGACTGGGCGCACGACGCGGCGCAGGCGCTCGGGGTGCTTCCCTAGTCGGCGCGACCGTCGCCGAATCGTGGTTCCATCCGCGCGTCGCCGGCGTTTCTACGCATGCGTGATCGACCGCGCCTGTGTCGCTCGGATAGCACTTCGTCCCAGCCTCCGAACGGGCCGCTGTGCGGTTTCGCACGGCCCGCGGCGGCGGTGAGGAATCCGACGCTGCGGATGCGCCCGCATGCGGTGCTGTAAGGCGTTTCACAAAAGTAAGTTACGCCAAAAAACGCCCTCTTCCCGTCCATCGGTTCGGGGGTTGCACTAGAGCGTCGGGCGGACGGTCTCCAGCCGGGCGTAATTGCTGGTTGGATCTAGCCGCCGTGGGCAGGTGCCGGTACGCTCTGCCCTTCGAGCTTCCTATCGGATCGGCGTCGTCGTGTGATCCCTGCGGGGCGACACCGTGGGTCGGTAGGATGGCTCTAGATTTGATCGCGTCCTGGGGTTTCTCGAGGTTCCCACAGGGCGCGGGAGCCAGAACAGCCTGGGAGAGGCCATGCCTAATTTCACCAAGAGCACATTGAAATTCGCGTGGGTCGGCTTGATCGCCGTCACGCTGATTGCGTTGCCGGCTTGTGGTAGCGGGAAGGGGTTCCGCGCAGCGCTGAACCCGCTGGTCATCACGAGCGCGAGCCTGCCTCCCGGACTCGAGTCCGGCCAGCAGTTCGATTTCGAGATCCCGATCGATGGCGGATGCGGCGGCCCGTACGTGGTCCAGGTGATCTCGCCCGGCGTCAACGGCGGCATGCCCGACGGCATCGCGACGGACGACACCGCGGATCCGGTCGGCAACAACCACCGTCACCACCTGACGGGGATCTTCCTCGAGGACGGACACTTCGAGTTCGTCATTCAGATCACCGATACGAGCTGCACCCCGTTCCTGACGACGACCATGCCCTTCGTGATGGACGTGGGCATCGGTCCGGTGCAGATCGTCGCGGCGAGCCCGGCGATCATTCCGGTGGCCGACTACACCGACCCGCAGAAGTTCAACGACGCCGACGCGCTCGAGACCGTCGTCTTCGGCCAGTTCGCCGCGATCGACCTGATCGGCGCCGGCGGCGTTCCGCCGTACTCCTGCGACCTCATCGACGATCCGCTCGATCAGTTCGACAGCGCGACGCTTCCGTTGGGCGTCGTGAACCCGCCCGGCTCCTGCAGCCTCGTCGGCCAGCCCGGCCAGGTCGGCCCCGGCGGCGCGCCGTTCCGGTTCACGTTCCAGATCACGGACTCGATCGGCAACTCCTCGACCCGCAAGCTCCAGTGGAAGGTCGACACGCCCCCGATCATCATCGCGACCGAGACGCTGCCCAAGGGCCGCGCCGGCACGATCTACTCCGAGCCGATCCAGCTCGTCGACGGCGTCCCGCCGTTCCTGTTCGACCTGACGGACGACGTACCGGATCCGCTCGACAACATTTCGTTCAACTCGCCGCTTGCGCCGACGATCAACGCCGACCTGAACGGCACCGGCTTCTCGATCGACGCGACGGGCCTGGCGAGCAACGTGCTCGGCGTCGGCAGCCCGGCGACCTATCCGGCGCCGGCCGACCTCGGCCCGAACTACGCGCCCTTCCCGCCGGAAGGTCTGGCGATGGGCGACTTCGGTCCGGCCCTCGGCACGTTCAGCGGCATTCCGCGCCGGGTAGGCACCTTCACGATCTACGTCCATGCGTATAGCTCGCTCGTTCCGAACGAGCGCGGCCAGCACGCCTTCAAGGACTACACCTTCCAGATCTGCAAGAGCGAGGACGCGCTCCCGCTTCCGCTGCCGCCGGATCCGTTCGGCATCGACTACGCGTTCACGAGCGAGGGCGTCCAGGTGGGCGGCCCGAAGTACAACACGCTGCCCGAGTTCGAGGTCGGCCAGATCTACAACCCGGACATCGCGACCCACGGACCGCAGGGCCTGCAACTGCTCTGCCGCGGCGGCGTTCCGTACGACGGCGTGAGCGACGGTCCCCTGCTCAGCCAGGTGTTCGTCAACGGCGAGCCGACGGGCCTCTACAGCTGGACCGTCGACTGGGATCCGACGCCGCCCGCGGCCGGCTCTTCGCAGCCGCCCGGCATCGACCTCGTTTCGCCCGGCGGCTTCGACTCCGGCGTCCTCGCCGTCGTCAACCAGGCCATCATGCAGTCACAGGGCCGCCAGATCATCGAGCTGACAGTCGCCGATCAGCAGCTTCCGACGGGGCCCGGTGGTTGCACCAACATCACGTCCGGCCACTTCGGCCTCAGCGTCGGCCCGGACACCGTGATCATCACGGAGAGCAGCACGTCGGACACGGCGACCACGACGACCAGCGCCGGTCAGTACACGATGAACGAGTACCAGCAGCGGGTTCGCAAGCTGCAGGTGATCGGCGGCGCGGGCCTGGTCAACAACCTGAGCGACGGTGTGGCGGAGGCCGCCGGCGGCGACCTGATCGGCACGCTGCCTCCTGCCGTGGGCCTCGGCCCGTATGACGTCGGCAAGCTCATCAGCGGCGCGGCCGGCGGCGATCCGAACATCGACATCCTGCGCGTCGCGGTCAACCCGACCGGGTGCTGGGACGACATGTCGGCGGTCAACGCCAACGCCGCCCGGCCGGCCCAGAAGGGCGACTCGCAGCACGGTCGGACCTGGATCGGCAACGGCTACAGGTTCTCGGGCAACTACCAGCCGAGCACGAGTTGCGTCGACCTTCCGAACGCGGACAACGTTCCCGGCGTCGCCAAGGGCACCTTCAACAAGGCGTCCGGCGTGTACGCGGACGGCGGTCATCTCTACGCGTTCGAGAGCAACAATCGCTTCGGCTTCTTCATCATTCGCAACACCGCGAAGATCTACGTCCCGTTCGCGATCGACAAGGGGACCTACCAGTCCTTCGGCGATTCGATGGTCCAGACGAAGGCGGCGAACCGCCACAGTGCGACGCGCATGTTGCAGATCGCGGTGAGCCCCGACGGTCGATTCGCCGTGTGCAAGCTGCACACCGTTTCCCCGACGACCAGCACGAGCTACCGCGACGAGCACGCCAACAGCACGCGAATGGCCATCTTCTCGCTCACGGGCGAGACGGTCTTCCCCGGCGGCCGGACGTACGTGATCATCGAGCCCGGCGCGGGGGCGGTGGTCTCGACGACGAGCGACGAGATCCAGTACGCCACCGCCATGGCGATGACGAACGAGTACCTCTACTACCTCATTGGCTGCTACGACGGCTACCATGCCTCGTACCGCGACCACTTCATCATGCGCTACGAGATCCTGAGCGGCGTCGCTGCCGGCGCGCTGGCGCCGGGAAGCGGTGCGAACTGGACGCAGAACGCGACGACGCCGATGCAGACGACGTTCCACAAGTGGGACTCCGCGTTCAGCACGGTCTCCTCGTTCAGCTCGTCCGGCACGACGTTCAACACGACGACCAACGACGAGATGCACCTGTTCGACGGTGCGAACTTCATGGAGAACGACCAGGCGCCGGCTCCGTTCCGGATCAACTGGAACGGCGATCACTGCGCCATGCTGGCCGGTCCGCGGACGACGACGTCCGGTAGCTCCGTGGAGCTCTACCGCATGTACGCGTGGGTGGATCCGAACGGCGCCGGCTTCCGCCAGGTGTCCACCAACTCGACGGCGCGTCGCGCAACGATGGGCGGCGGCCGCGGCTACGGGCTCTCGCGCGGACCGAACAGCTACCGCCACTGGGGCACCTACACCGGGCCCACCCCGGGTCTGGAGATCAACGAGCAGGGCGATCGCATCGCCTTCGTCTGCCACGACACGACGGCCAGCGTGAGCCCCAGCAACTCCAGCGCGTGGGCGGCGTACGACCAGAAGGTCCTCGCGTGCTCTACGACGAACGGCTGGACGAGCGCGTCCGAAGTCGATATCACGTCCAACCGGTTCGCAAGCGCCATCATCTGGCGCTTCGGCTCACTGGTGTTCACGAAGGACGGCGACGGGCTGCTCTTCTGGGCCGGGTACAGCAACCGCGGCGCGACGAGCGCGAGCACGTCGGGCAACGATCCGCCCCAGCGCTCGTTCCACTTCTCGGGAACGTACTTCTCGTGGAACTTCAACTCCAACACGTTGCTCGGCGCCCTGCCGACGGCGGCGGGCGGTAGCTCGATCTCCGGCGGTCTCGGCAACCACACCGCCAGCACGTTCAGCCCGGCGACGACGAACTTCACGACCACGAAGGGCGTGATTCGTCCCATCGGCGGCTTCAAGTCCACCGACGGTCGCTTCTTCTACGTGACCACGATGAGCGCCGTCTCGGGCTCGAACCAGACCGCCAACCAGCTGATCGGGTTCAACATCGCCTCGCTGACGGGTCCCTCCATCAACGGGAAGACGGCGGGCCGTGGATTCCTGCTCACCGGTTGGCCGCAGCAGTACGGCTTCCTTCCGGGGTACCACTACTACCCGCACTACGCGCTCGACTTCCGGTACTACGCGCCGGGTCGTTCGGCCGGGTTCTCGCGACAGGTCGTCGCGAAGGACACGGGGTGGGTCTTCTTCGCCGCTCACTACCAGTGGCGCGGGCCCAACAACTTCACCGGTACGAGCAGCTTCTCGGCGGTGTCCGGTCCCGAGACTGCGACCTACTGGGCTGACGAGGGCTTCCGCGGCGGGCAGATCTTCGGGTTCGACCCGAACGTCGCCGGCGAGATCGCCCGTCTGAACCATGACGGGCTTGCCAGCCTGAACAGCACGTCGAGCACGGCGGTCACCTCGATCATCGTGAGCGACGACGGCACGCGGATGATCTACCAGTACAACGCGGGCGGCTCGACGCGTCGCCACGACCGGGAGCGCATCGGCATCATTCGTGACATCGGCTTCGACGCCACGACGGGTGCGATCAGCGCCGGCTTCAACAACGCGCAGGACTCGAAGACGTCCGACGGCAACAACGGTCGCGCGGGCGCCAGCATGGCGGTCGACACCGGTGGCACGAAGTACTACTACGCGTACCGATCGGGCGCCACCAACAACAACGCCATGCAGCTCGTCGAGGCCAACTTCGACCCGGCCACGGGCAACGTGACGCACGTTCGCCTCGGCAACGCGAACTTCTCGGTCCTCAAGTCGGGTCGGTAGACGCCGTAGGTTCCATCAGCGGGCCGGGCTCCTTCGGGGCCCGGCCCGTCTTCAATTCGACGCGCGCCGTCAGGGCGGCGGCGCCCCCGTGCCGTCCCCGTAGAATCGAACCTCTGTCGTGAAACCGCTGATCCCCGTCATCCTTCTGCTCGTCGTTGCCGGGGGCCTGCTCTACGTGTTCGTCCTACGCGACGAAGACGGTGAGGGGCCCGAGGACGACACGCATGCGCCGATCGAGCGCGCGGGCGCGGCGCCCGTGAACGAGATGAACGCGGCGCCCGCCGAGGCCGTGGGGGTCTTGGGCGAAGGGCGGCTCCCGGATCCGAGCGACGATCCGAACGCGTGGCGCGACGTCCGCTTCGAGGCGCCCGAAGGGACCGGGCCGATCACCGGGCAGGTGTTGCTCGACGTCGTCAGCGAGCACATCGCGATTCGGTTCGTGAGCGCGGCCGAGATGGGCGCGTTTCGCAAGCACCAGTTCCTGCCGAAGCCGCCGGACGACGCCAACCGGCACCGTCTCGGCGAGTTTCCGGAGTGGGTGCGGCGCGCCGGCTACCTGGCCGAGGACCAGGGGGGCTACATCCTCTTGCGCAAGGAGCCTGGTCCGGAGAAGGAAGCGTCGGACGGCTGATCACGCGCGCCGTTGCGGTGATCGCTTGCGCGCGGTCTTGCGCTTCGACTTCCTGCCGGCCGCACCCGACTGGAAGAGTTGCAGGATCGGCGCTGCCAGACGATCGGGGCGAGCCCGCGGCGCTTGCCACGCGGCTTCCAGCGCCACGCGGTCGGCCATGCCGAGCAGGAGACTCGTTCGCTTCTCCGCCTCCTTGCGCCGGCCGCCCGGATCGTGAAGCGTCGCGTCGGCCGCGGCGCGCACGAGCGCGAGGTAGCTGCGTCGCAGCTCTTCCAGGCGTTTCTTCTGATTGTCGGGCAGCGGCGACGGCGCACCGCGGATGATCTCCGCCTCGTACGGACGCGCCATCACACGCCGTACGTGATCGGTCACGAGCGACCGCAGGCGCTCGCGGGCGGAGCGGGCGGCCAAGGCGGCCTGCGCCGACGCGACCGCAGCTTCGAGGATGCGCCGTTGCACCTGGTAGAGCAGATCTTCCTTGTCGCCGATGTAGCGATAGAGCTTCGCCAGACTCGCCTTCGCTTCGCGCGCGACCTCGCGCATCGTCGCGCCGTGATAGCCGCGCTGCGAGAAGACCCGTGCCGCGGCGTCCAGGATCTGCCCGAAGCGCGCGTCGCGGCGCACCTAGGAACCGTCCTCGCCACGGTAGACGACGTAGCAGGTGGCCGTCTCGTGGAGGCGGATCTCGATGATCGGCAGCGCCTGCCCCTCGAGACGGCGCCAGATCCAACGTGCGATCTCCTCGGCCGTCGGGTTCTCGATCACGTCGTTGAGGTGGGTGTGGTCGAGGCGGCTCAGGACGCGCTCCTGGACGATCTGCTTGATGAGCGCGAAGTCCACGACCATGCCCGTCTCGGCGTCCACAGGGCCCTCACAGAGCACCTCGAGGCGGTATCCGTGCCCGTGCAAGTCCTTGCAGCGGCCCGGATGCCGGGGCAGCTGGTGGGAGGCTTCGAACCGGAACTCGCGGGCGACGATCACCGGCGGATTCTAGCGACCGGCGCCGCGGCGCAGCGCCGATAAGCAGAGGCGGAACGTGTGCGCCCGGGCGCACGTCGATTCCACCTCGGCCCGAGCCCTCGTTCGCACGGTCGTAGACACCCGAAACACGGGCGCGTCACCAGCCGTCTAACGGTCAGCCCCGCCCTCCGAGGCCTGCCCTACAATCGACGGCCGGTGTTTCCCGCGGAGGGCGGGCGGCTCGGAGGTCCGACATGCGTACGGTCCACGGTGTGCGTTGGGCGGCGATTGCCGCCGCGATCGCGGTCATGGCTTGGGCGGGGCTCCCCGCGGCCCAGGCGGACGAGAGCGACGGCCGCATCGAGCTCACCGCGACCCTGGAGCCGGCCGATCTCGCGCCCGGGCAGAGCGGGACGCTCAAGATCAAGGCAACCCTCTTCCCGAAGCTGCACATCTACGCCGAGGACGGCGGCGGCTACAAGGGCATGGTGTGGAAGCCGGTCGAGGCCGACGGCGTCACCTACCACGTCGACGGTGTGAAGCCGACGCCCGCACCGCACGAGCTGGTCGATCCGACGTTCGGCGACAAGTACATGGTCTACGAGAAGGCGTTCGAGCTCGTCGTGAAGGTCGACCTCGCCAAGAGCGTCAAGCCAGGTACCGCCATCGGCCTCGCGTTCGACTACAGCGGGTGCACGGACGAGCAGTGCTATCAGCGGATCGAAGGCCATGCGGCCATGACGAAGCTCGGCGGTGGTGGCGCCGAGACCGGCGGCTCCGCCGGGAATCCGTTCGGCGTCCCGTTCGGCGACGGCGCGCCCGGCGCACCTCCTGTTGTGGGCAAGCCGAAGAAGGACGGCGAGGATGAGATCGCCCGCTTCAACGAGAACGGCGCCACCGCCACCCTGAAGGTCGACGAGAAGGGCGGCAAGGCGATCGTCACGTTCATTCCCGATTTCGGGCACAACCTCTACTGGCCCGGAAACGATCCGTACATCGGGATCTCCGTTGAGCCCGTCGAGGCCGAAGGCGTGCGATGGGGGAAGGTCACGATCGACGGCGGCGGTGCGAAGGAGATTCGCGAGGTCGTGAGCGTCGAGGTCGAGTTCGAACGTGATGCGTCCGTCGAGCGCATCGAGATCAAGGCCGGTTGGCAGTCGTGCAACGACGAGAACTGTCTCCTGCCGTCCGAGGCGACACTCGTCGCCACGTGGGGTGATGCCGCCGGTGGCGGCACGAAGGAGCCCAGCGATCCGGCGCCCGCGGAGGGTCCGAAGGCCGAGCTCATCCTGCCCGTGATCGAGGGAGACAAGCTCGGAGTCGTGGCTGAGGAGGGCGAGGTTCAGAAGCTCTTCGACAAGCTCGGCTGGTGGTTCCTCGGCCCGATCTTCCTCTTCGGCGTGCTCCTCGCGTTCACGCCCTGCGTGCTTCCGATCATTCCAATCACCGTCGCAGTCGTAACCGGCGGCCGCACTGATCTCCCGAAGAGCCGCGTCGCAAGTCTGCTCCTGACCTACATCACCGGCCTGGCGCTGGCCTTCGGAGCCGTGGGGATCATCTCCGCGTTCACCGGCGCGAGTCTCTCGACGGCGTTCCAGATCCCCGCGGTGATCTGGAGCATCGGCGGGCTTTTCGCTTTGTTGTCGGTCGGCATGCTCGGCATCGTCGAGTTGCAGCCGCCGCAGTGGCTGATGAAGGTACAGGGCGGCGCACAGCAACGCGGCGGCTCATTCGTCGGCGCATTCCTTCTCGGCGCGCTCGCCGCCGTCATTGCGAGCCCTTGCACGGGTCCGTTCATCGTGGGGATGGCGCTCTTCACCGCCCAAACCGGCGACGCCGTGATGGGATTCCTGATGTTCATGAGCATGGGCCTCGGCATGGGCGCCGTGTTCTTCGCCTTCGGTTCGCTGAACTTCGCCATGCGCCCGGGCCCGTGGATGGTCTGGGTTCGCTACGGTTTCGGCATGATCCTGTTCGGCGGCGCGCTCTTTTACGTCGCCAACAATGGTCTGATCACGCCGGCGACGTTGTTCATCGTCGGATTCGCCGGTGCGTTGCTAGCGTGGCTCGGTGTCTCCATGCACTTGCAGAGGAAGGAAGGCGAGTCGTCCGGCGAAGCCAACATGCGCGGCGCGAAGGTGGCGCTGATGTTCGTCGTGGCCACAGGACTCGTGGCGTTCTTCACGCGCCCGCCGGACATCCCGGACAACCTCAAGTGGACCAAGCTCGAGGGCACCGACGACCTCGTGGCCCGGGTCAATCAAGCGGTCGAAGAAGGTCGGCCCACCGCCGTGAAGGTGACCGCGACCTGGTGTGCGAAGTGCATACAGTACGACAAGGTCATTCTCGACGACGACGACCTCCGGCTCGGCTTCTCGAAGATCGAGCGCCTCAAGATCGATCTGTCACGCAAGGAAGACAACCCGGTCAACAATGAGATCATCGAGTCGCTCGGCATTCCGCTCAACCGGCAGCCGTTCATGGTGTTCATCGATCGCAAGGGCAACATCCGCCGCGGAGCGGATGTCACCAAGTGGTACGAAGACAAGTCGGCAGAAGCCCTGCAAGAACGATTGGATCTCGTTCTGAAGGGTCCGGACGAACCCGCGACCTCGAGAGACGTCGAGTCGGCGTCGAAGTAGGCGCGACGCCTCGTCGTCGCCGGACGGGCCGCCACAAGACGTGCCTGAGCGTGTCAAAGGGGGCGCTACCCCGCCGGAAGCACCGCCACGGTCTTCACGTCGTTGTTCGCGAGCGCGTACGCCACGGCCTTCTGCGCATCGTCGAACGGCAGCAGACCCATCGGTCGCAGGATGTCGCGCGAGACCTCGCTGACCACGTGCACCGGATGATCCTGCTTCGCGAGCCGCCGAATGCTGTAGGCGGTCAGACCGTACGGATGGAAGTGCTCGCGCAGCGAAGCGAGATGGCGCGGCAGCTTGCCCGCCTCGAACCACGGCAGGAAGTCCGGGTGCCCCGGACCGTTCGGCGCCCGCGCCATCCAGACGATCGGCGCGCCCGGCTTCGCCCAGCCGTGGGCGCTCAGCAGCGACTTGTGCGCCTGGATCAGATCCACGTCGCGCGGCGCCGGTGTCCCCACCAGCACCAGGTCGGCCGGCGCCGGCTCCGGTAGCCCGTGAAGCTCGGTCCAGCAACGCGCCGCCGCTTCGTGCGCGTGCTGGACGTCGCCGGCTCGCGCGGCCGCGATGGCGCCCTCCGCGTTGAGAACGACGTTGCAAAGCCACGTGCGCCCGAAGGTCCGCGCCACCCGCAGCAATGCGTTGCGGAAGCGATTGCCTTCCATCGCGCCGGTGAGCGGACGGATCGACCCGTCCGGACGCACCAACGCGTCCAGCGTCAAGCGGTGCGCCGCGTGAACCGTCTCGGCTTGCGCGACGCCCGGCACCAGCGCTTTCGGGCCGCCGCCGAACCCGGCGAGATGGTGCGGCGCGACCGCGCCCGTCAGCACGACGAGCTCGGCGCGCGCGACGGCGCGGTGAATGCGGATCGACCCGATGTCGGTGTCGACCGCGATCTCCTCGTTCATCTCCGGCGTGTTCGGGGCCGATTGGATCGGGCGCAGCTCGGACATGATGTCGGCGCCGAGCGCCGCCTCGATATGCGGACGCGGCGCGGCGGTGTGGATGCCGCGCGCGACGACGATCGCGATCTGCGCAGGGACGAGACCGGCCCGCGCAAGCCGCGCCAGAATGGGCAACAGGAGCATCCGCGTCGGCGCGGGACGCGTGTGATCCGGAACGACGATCGCTGCGGAGCGTACGTTGCGCGCGGCGTCGACGAGGGGCGCGGCATCGATCGGCCGGTCGAGGGCCGCGGCAACCAGGCCGAGCGGATCGTCCGACGCCGCGACCGGCGCGGGCTCGACGACCTGCACCTCGAGATCGTCCGGAAGCTCGACCGTGACAGTCTCTGCGCCGGTACGAAGATGGACGGATGCCACGGCACGGACTCTACCGTGTCTGGATCAGAACTTCACCGACGGCGCCAGGCTCGCAGCTCGATCCGGTGGGGGTTCTTCTGTCCCTCGCGCGACTTGTTGTGGCACGCGGCGCAGTCTCCGCGCTCCTTCACCACGTCGGCTCGCACCGCCAGGTAGTAGCGGGTACGCCCGTAGAGGATGTCGTAGACGACGACGTCGCCCAACACGGTCTTGCCGACGTCGGCGCTCTGCCGTGTGCCCTTCTCCGGCACCGCGACGTAGCCTACGGACGTCGTCTCGCCGAGGTCGATCTCCAACCGCGCCGCCGTCTTCCCGTCGTCGCTGCCGGGCATCCGGCATCCGCCGACCGACAGCTCGCCCAACCGCACGGGCGGGAACGTGTACGGGTTCGTCTCGCCCTCGACGCAGCCCAGCTCTTCCCACTCACGCGCGTCGAACCCGTCCTCGGCGATGCGCGCGGCATCCAGGACGGCCGGCGGAATCGCCTCGACGTCGTCGGTGGCGAACGTCGACAGCGCGACACCGACGCCGAGAACGAGCACCGCGGCCGCCGCGTAGCGCATCCACGGAACGCGCGGTCTACGCAGCGCCGACGTGACGCGGTCGGGCAGGCCCGCCGGCATGCGCGCGCGCAGGGACGCGCGCCGGGCTTCGCCGTGCGCCGACAGCGCGTCGAGGAACGCGCGGCGGGCGTCGACGCGCTGACGCAGCGCGGCGTCGCGGTCGAGATCGGCAGCGCGCGCGGCGCGCTCGTCGTCGGTGCACTCTCCGTCGAGATAGCGGTCCACCTCGAGCGGGTCGTCGTGCCAGCGGTTCCCTTCGTTCGCCATCATGGAGCCTCGGGCGGGCGCTCGGAAACCGAGCGAGGCCGCTCCGTCTGGGAAACGAGGGTCCGCCGGAGGTATTCCCGCCCGCGGTGCAGGCGGCTCATGACGGTGCCCGGCGGCACGTCGAGGATCTCGCCGATCTCGCGATAGCTGAACCCGTCGAGGTCCCGCAGCCTCACGGCGAGGCGAAAGGGCTCCGGAATCGCTTCCATCGCCGCGCGCAGCGTCTCGAGCGAAAGATCGTCCCACGGCAGCTCTTCCTGCGTGTCTTCCGCCGCGTCTTCCGCGGCGCCGACGGCCATGTCCGTCAGCTCCTCCTCCGGCAGGGTCGAGGGCCGGATGCGCGCGCGGCGGAATTGATCGATGTGCAGGCGCCGGAGGATCGTGAACAGCCACGCCTTCGCGTTCGTGCCGAGCGTGAAGGAAGCGAACGCGCGTTGCGCTCGGACGAACGTCTCCTGGACCAGGTCTTCGGCGTCGTGGCTTCGCCGGGTGAGCGACAACGCGAACGCATAGCAGTCCGGCAGCAGGGGCAGGCAGGTCTGCTCGAATTCGTCGCCGGCACTGCCTGTCATGGCGTCATCGTCGTCGGCTGCGCAGCCGTGCGCA
Organism: Planctomycetota bacterium; assembly: GCA_965223505.1. Taxonomy (GTDB): domain Bacteria; phylum Planctomycetota; class PLA2; order PLA2; family JAEUHO01; genus CBDCWP01. The sequence goes on along the minus strand of CBDCWP010000036.1, from coordinate 6,120 downwards.
ACCGCCATTGTCGGACGAACGGCGCGGTCTCGTCGATCTTCCCGTCGCGCGTTTGGGATCCGAGGAGCGAAGTCGCGCCTAGAATCCGCGCGTGAAAACGGTCATCTCGGTCAACGGCAAGATCACCGCGCCCGAGGACGCCGTCGTGCCGGTCCTCGACCGCGGGTTCCTCTACGGCGACTCCGTCTACGAGGTGCTGTGGTGGCACCACGGCACGTTGATCCAGGAGCAGGATCACCTCGACCGGCTGCGCGAGTCGGGTCGCCGGATCTATCTGGAGATCGACGTGCCGCGGGACACGCTCGTCGCGCAGATCGATGCGACGTGTGAGGCGGCCGGCGTCGGCCGCGATGACGACGCCTACGTGCGCCTCATGGTCACGCGCGGCGCCGGTCCGTTGGGACTCGGTTTCGAGGAGGCGCCGCCGCTGACCGTCATCGTCGTCGTGGCGCCTGCGAACCGTCCGACACGAGCGGAGTTCGAGAAGGGACTCCGGGCGGCGCTCGTCGAACGCCGTCGCAACTCCGCGCGTGCGCTGGATCCGGCCGCGAAAACGGGCAACTACCTCAACAACGTGCTCGCCTTGCACGAGGCACGGCTTCAGGGCGCCGACGAGGCGCTCATGCTCAACGAGTCCGGCGACGTCACCGAGGCCACGACCGCCAACGTCTACGTGATCGCCGACGGTCGTCTTCGTACGCCGCCGTTGGAGGCCGGCATCCTGCGTGGCACGACGCGCACGCGGATCCTGGACCTGTGCGCCGAGAACGGGATCGACGCGCGCGAGGAGCGCGTGACGCCCGCGGACCTGCGCGCGGCGGACGAGGTGTTCATCTCCTCGTCCGTTCGCGGCATCCTGCCCGTCGTCTCGATCGACGGCCACGACGTCGGCTCCGGCGAGGCCGGTCCGACGGCGACGCGGGTACGTGCGCTGTTCGAGGCGGCCGCGGACGCCGAAGCGCACGCTTGATGGCACGCCGTGCGCGGGACGTACGCCGCGCACGCGCGTTCACGGCCGGAATCGGGCGGAAACGTGGCGCGCGGGATACCCTCCGTTTCCGGCACGAACGCTGACATGCGGCTACACCGTTTCCTTTCACCGACTCCGGTCGCACTGCTGCTCTTCGCCCTCGCCGTGCTCGTGCCCGTCGCGACGATGGTCGTGCGTTCGTTCCAGGTGTGGAACGTCCACACCAGCGACGGCACGGTCTACGAGGCCGCCGGGGACGTCGTCGATACGCCCAACGGCATCGCCTTCTCGATCCAGGCCCGACCAGGCGCGCCGCGCGTGCCGATCCAGCTCGCCGAGGACGAATACGAACGGGTCGAGCGCGTGTTCTCGACGACCCACTACGAGACCGTGTTCGGCGACGCGCGCACGGTGGGGTTGTTGCGCAACAGCGCTCTCATGGCGCTCGGCGGTTCGTTGTTCGCCATGTTGTTCGGCCTGCCCGTCGCGTGGGTGCTCGCGCGGACGGCGCTTCCCGGCGCGCGTTTGCTCGGCGCGCTCTGCCTCGGACCGGCGATCCTGCCGCCGTTCTTCATCGCGTTGGGCGGCGCCCGCTCGATCCAGGCGTTCCTGATCCAGTGCTTCGGCCTGACGTCGGGCGCGCTGCAGATCTGGAACGCGAGCATCGTGTTCGGCTGCGTGCTCTTCCCGTTCGTCGTTCTGCTCGTGGGGCCGGCGCTCGCGGCCGTGCCCGCCGGCCCCGTCGAGGCCGCGCGCATGTTGGGCGGACGCCGCGCCGCGTGGCGGCACGTCGTGTTGCCGGCCGTGCTGCCGTCGGTGCTCGGTGCGTTCGTGTTGTGCTTCGTGTTCGCGGTGTCCGATTTCACGGTGCCGGACCTGCTCGGGTTCATGCTGCCGGCCGGCGGCACGCCGTCGCACATCTACGCGACCGACGTGTACTTGCAGTGGAAGGCCGGCGACAACGCCGGACGCGCGGTCGCGACCGGCGCGCCGTTCCTGGTGGTCACGATCCTGTTGATCGGTCTCTGCGCGTGGTGTTTGCGACGCAGTCCCGTCTTGGCGGCGGGGGACGCCGGGCGCCCGCGCCCGCGCATCGCGTTGGGGCCGCTTCAGACGGTGGGCGCGTACGCGATCGTGGGACTCGTGTTGTTCCTGTCGCTCGGGCTTCCGTTGGGCGGCATCGCGTCGTGGGCATCCAGCGGCGAGACGTCGGCGAGCGGTACGAGCGCCGACGCGAAGCGCGTGAAGGACAGCGGTTCGCTGTTCGAGTTCACCAAGGCGCTGGACAAGACCGAGGGCATTCGCGAACAACGAACGCGCTGGTTCAAGATCAGCATCGCGGCGGCGTTGCTCGCGCTGGTGATCGCGGTGCCGCTCGCGCGGGCCGCGACGCGCGGCGGACGTTGGCCGATGTTCGGCGCGGCCCTGGCGGGGGCGATTCCCCTGGCCGTGCCCGGCCTGGTGCTCTCGGTCGGAACGAAGCTGCTCTGGACCAGTGTCGAAGCCGACCGAACGGTGCTGCAGCCGGCATTGGTCTTGGCGGGCAAGTACCTGCCGTTCGCATTGCTGGCAGCGTGGCTCGCGCTTCGATCGGTGCGGCGCGGTCACGAGGAGTCGGCGGCGATGCTGGGTGCCGGTCCTGGCGCGCGGGCCTTGCGGATCTGGGGACCGGCTTCGTTGCGCGGGATTCTCGCGGGCGCGGTGCTGGTGCTGATCATGGCCTTGCGGGACTACGAAGCGGTCCTGCTGATCGAAGACCGCATCTACCCCGTGCGGCTCTACACGAAGATCCACTTCTCGCGGTTGGCGGACGAGGCCAACCTGCTCCTGCTCTATCTGCTGTACCTGTTGATCCCGGCGCTGCTGGTGGCGGCGCTGCTGAGCTGGAAGCGGCGCGATTGCGCCTTCTAGCGCCAATAAGGACCAATTTCCGCGCTTCCGTGCCCTGGAAACAGCGTTGGTAAGGTGGATACCGGTCATGCGAGGGTTCACCATGAAGCTGTTCGTACTTTGCTCCGTCTGCGTCCTGTCGCTCTCCGGAGCCGCCTACGCCGACGTCGTCACCACCGACGACGGCCTCGTCCTGGAAGGCGATGTCGACCGTCTCGACAACGGCTGGTACCGCATCAAGACCGAGGCCGGCAACGTCGACCTCGCACCCGACCGCGTCAAGGCGCACCGCGAAGGTGTCGGCCCGCGCACCGCCTTCCTGCAGAAGGCGGCGGAGGTCGAGGCGACGGACGTCGTCGGCCAGTACAAGCTCGCGCTCGAGGCCGAAGCCGCGGGCCTGAAGGACCTCGCCGACGCCGCCTACCGCCGCGTCCTCGCCAAGGAGAGCGATCACCTCGCCGCCCGCCGCGCGCTCGGCTACGAGAAGGTCGGCACGGACTGGATCTCCGCGGCGGACGCCAAGCGCCGCAAGGGCCTCGTGCTGTTCGACGGCCGATGGATGCTGCCGGCCGAGATCGAGGTCGCGTCCGCCAAGAAGCCGACGGCGCGCCTCGCGATTCCCGATGACGAGATTCGCGCAGCGAAGCTGATCGAGACGCTCGCCACCGGCGACGACGCGCTGCGCTCCGCCGCGCGACTCGCGCTGGCCCAGACGAGCGACACCGTCCTCGTCGCCGCCGCGAAGCAAGCGCTCTTCCACAAGACGCCCGAGGTTCGCATCGAGGCGTGCCGGGTGCTTTCCGACCTCGGCGACGAGTCGGCCCTGCGCGCGTTGATCTTCTCCGGCGCGCGCGACGCGGCGCCCGCCGTTCGTCGCGAGGCCGTCGCCGCGGCGCAGTCGTTCGGTCACGACGACACCGCCGTTCCGTTCGTACGCGCGCTCACCGCCGAGAACCCGCGCATCGCGGCCAACGCGGCCGAGGCGCTCGCGCAGCTCAAGGACGAGCGCGCGGCCGGCTACATCGTCAAGCGCCTGTCGAGCCACGGCTCGTCGACGCGCAACTACGTCGCGTTCCTGAACCAGGTCTCGTACGTGCGCGACTACGACGTCGAGATCGCCCAGGCCAGCAACATCGCCAACCCGGACGTCGCGACGCTGCTCGAAGGCGTGATCCTCGACGTCCAGGTCAAGGGCACGAGCATCAACAAGACCTGGATCGAGCCGATCCTGACGAAGGCGCTGTCCGAGCTCGTCGACGTGCCGCTGCGCTCGAAGGACGAGGCGCTGGCGTGGTACGCGGCGAACGCGAACCGCCTGCCGGACTTCCCCAAGAAGTCGAAGGGCCGCGCGCCGCGTCGCTCCGGCAAGGGGCGCGTCATCGGCGCCGTCGGCTCGAACTAAGCAGCCGGTCTACGAGGAATGCTCGGTCGGCGGCTCTGATCGCCGTTCCGAGGCTACGCCTCGCCGTTGCCCTCGCCGCTCTCACCGGCGGCCTTGGCCTCCGCCTCGGCCTTCTTGATGGCCTTGCGCGAGCGGACCTTGAACTTCGTGCGTACCTTGGGCAGCCCCAGCACGGAGTCGCCCTCTTCCCAGCGCTCCTGCTCCTGCAGCTTCTCGATGCGCTCCCAACGCGTGAGGACACTGCGCTGGCGCTGCAGCGTGTTCTTCAGCTTGAGGCTCTTGTGGATCGACATGGCGCAGGTCTCTCGAATCGGGGCCCGGGTGCGGGCGAACAAGGCGGCAGTATCCCCGAGACCCCGCCCCGCGCCAGGAAATCGGCCTGCGCACGATCCTGACAAACGGCCGGGTTCAGGGACCCGCTACGGCCGGATCTGCCGGTACTGGGGATTGCGGAAGGGGTAGCCCGTCCCGATCTCGCCCTGATCCAGGCCCTTGCGCTCCAGGTACCGCCGCGCGTCGTCCTTCGTGCGAAACGGCCCCAGGTAGATCCAGTGCTCGCCGTTCTTGGTCTGGAGCCGGATGAGGGACGCGTCGACCGCGAATTCCTTGCGCAGCAGGCGCCGGATCCGCTCCGGGTTCGTCCGGCTTTGGGTCTGCCAGTCGAGCTCCGGCACCTTGCCCAGCACGAAGATCTGCGTCTCGGCGCTCAGCGTCGGCGTCGTCGTGCCGCCGCCCTTGCCGGCCGCCAGGCCGAGCGTGAAGGCCAGCACCAGCAGCAGCCCGACGACGGATCCGCCGAGCATCATGTGCCGTCGCTGCATCGGGAACGCGCCCCCGCGCGACCCGGCCGTGGCGTTCCGCTTGGTCGCGCGCGGCTTGGCTGTCTGCTTGCGCTTGCCCGCGCCCTTCTTCGGACGCTTGCGCCCGTCGCCGCCGTCCTCGGGCTCGAAGCGGAAGATGTCGAGCATGTCCGTGGCCTTGCGCGCCATGCCGTTCCGAGTCCCAACGTGAAGATGGATCGCGGTCCATGCCGCTGACGCGGCGGTGGCGCAGACGACCCTCGATGCTTATCAAGGTAGGTCGGAGGAGGGACGTCACCGATTGAGGTTGGCGCTCGGAAAACGACCCGTTTCTGCGCGCGCTGACATGGCCACCGCCGTGCGCACGGCTGCGTCGAAGCTCTCCGCCGTCGCTTGCCCTCTTCCGGCGATGTCGAACGCGGTTCCGTGATCGACGGACGTGCGGATGAAAGGCAGCCCGAGCGTCACGTTGACGCAACGTCGCGGCGCGATCGCCTTGACCGCCGGAAGCGCCTGATCGTGGTACATCGCCAAGACCGCATCGTAGCCCCCCTGTGCCGCCGACGGGATGCAGCCGTCGGCCGGAAGGGGGCCGTGCGCGTTCACGCCGGCTGCGGCCGCCCTCGCCACCGCGGGCGCGATCACGTCCGCGTCCTCCGCACCGAAGAGGCCGCCCTCTCCCGCGTGAGGGTTCAGCCCGCACACGGCGATGCGCGGGTGCGCCGGGCCGAATCGGCGCGCGATCTCCCGTGAAAGCAGCGTGATGTCGCGTTCCAGGCCGTCCGCGTCGAGTCGATCCGCCACGCTACGTAGCGGAACGTGGACGGTCGCAAGCGCGACGCGCAACCGGTCGCCCACGAGAAGCATCAGCACGCGCTCGCACCGCGCTCGGTCGCGCAGCACCTCGGTGTGGCCCGGGACGTCGACGCCCGCCGCGTTCCACGCCTCCTTGTGAATGGGGCCCGTCACGACGCCCTGCACCCGGCGCTCGAGCGCGAGGTCCGCGGCCTGAACGACCCACGCGTGCGACGCACGCCCGCCTCGGCGTCGACGGCGCG
>CBDCWP010000035.1:0-49064 GCA_965223505.1 Planctomycetota bacterium | reverse complement strand
TCGCGTCCGCGATGCACGCCGAATCCTCGGCGCTGACCGGCGACGCCGCGTGGACGTGGATTCCGTACCTGAGCGCCGCGACGCTGGTGGCGGTGGCGCTGCGCATGCGTTGGCACGTGCTGCACGCGGTCGCGATCGTCGTCGTGACGATGGGCAACGTGTTCGCAGTGCGCGCGCTGTTCGGCGAACGGCTGGCGTCGTGGGGCTTTCGGACCCGCACGTCGTGTGCCTGGGCCTGATCATCACGCTGGCCGAGCTCACGGCGCTGCGAATGGCGATCAAGTCGTTCCGCATTCGCACGTACATCAGCCGCGGCTGCCTGGCATTGGCCGGGCTCGTCCTGATGCTGTTGACGTTCAACTACTTCACCCATCCGGACCTCGGCCAGATCCAGTGGCAACGGTTCCTCATCTCCGGCGTGATCGCAGTGCTGGCGGGTTTCTACTTCCGGTACGTCGCGCGCGCGAGGGATCCCGGCGTCAAGCCGTACGTGCGGCTGTGCGAGGGCATGTACCACTACGGGCTCGCGTTCGCGATCGGGTGCTTCGCATTGCTCGTTCCGTTCCTGCGCACGCCGGCGACGGCGATGTTCGCGCTCGGCATGCCCGCGTTGTTCTTCTACGCCCGCGCCGAGACGCTGGTACGCCACGCACCACGACGTCGCGGAGCGTTACCGCAACAGCGCACGTGTGATCTGCTTCATCCTGCTGGGCTTGTACATCCTGCGCCCGGCGTTCCAGGCGGTGTTCTTCCACAACGACCCGGTTCAGGTCGACGCCTACCACTGGAACGCGCCGTTGGTGATGCTGCTCGGGCTCGTGATGGTGCGGCTGCGCGGCCTCGGCGCGTCGCTCTGGCTGAGCTACTTCGGCGGCTTGGCGCTCATGATTGGCAGCTTCTTCCTGCTGACGTGGCTCCCGGGCCTGAGCCCGTTCTCCGATCCGGTGCCGGCGGCCTGGTGCGCGGTCGCGCTGGCGCACTTCTGGATGGCGGTGAGCAGCAGCAAGTCGCCGCTTCGGACCGGGATCCGGCGGATCGGCGCGCTGAGCGAAGCCGAGTGGACCGAGTCGCGCGCGAGCTGGGGCACCTTCCTGCTCGTCGCGCTGCATGCCGCCGCGATCTGGGGCCTGAGCAACTGCGAACCGGCGATGCCCAAGGCGTTCGCGCCGCTGTTGGCCGGCGTCGCGACCGTCGTCTTCCACCAGGCATTCCTGCGCCGCAACCGATGGCTGCATGCCGTGGCCGGCATCGAGCTCTTCATCGCGCTGCACGCCGACTTCTTCATCGAGAGCTACGTTGCCGTGAACGCGGTCGTGTGGATCGTCTTGGGGCTGTGGGCGCTGGCGCTGACCGTGCACGCGTTCATCGGGCGGCATCTCAACGTGCGCGCGCTGCAAGCCGCCGCAACGGCGCTCTTCGTCCTGTGCTTCGGGCACGCGCTCTATCACGAGCTTTTGGAGCGTCGCGGGGCTGTGGGTCGTGGGCTTGGCGGCGGCGCTCGCGAACCAGACGCCCCAGGAACACGACACGCCCGAGCATGCCGGCGAGCGCTGCGTGGCGGCGCTGTTCCTGTTCCTGCCTGTGTGGCTCACGTATTTCGCCTTGATCGGGCCGAACGCGTCGATCGACAGGGCGATCGAACCCTGGGCGATCGGCTGGGCGACGCTGGTGCTGGTGGGCATCGCCGCGGGGCTGCGGTGGTGCGCGACGCACCTGCCGCAGAGCGTGTCGCTGTTCACGCCCGGTGTCCCACGGCTGATCGATCACACGCGCTCGGTGATCATGACGTCGGGCGGGGCGATCGGCCGGTGCGGCGTTTGGGTGGCGCTCGCCGTCACGGCGCTGCTGCACAGCTTGCACGGGCTGTCGGAGCTGCTGGTGCGCGAGCACTGGATGTTCCTGGCGCTGTACGCCGCGATCGGCTGGGAGGGCTGGAGCGCGTACGCGAAGCGGCGTCCGGCGGTCGCCATGACGCTGCTGCAGCTCTGCGGCATCGGATTCCTGATCTCGCTGCGGATGTTCGTCTCGGAGACGAACCCGGGCATGTGGCGCGCCGAGTACGACGTGTGGGCCGTGCTCGTGCTGTCGACGCTGCTGTCGGGCAGCAAGCCGTACATCGATCGCGGCGCGAGAGACGTACGCCGCGCGTTGTGGCCGGGGCTGTTCCTGCTGCCGGCGTTCGCGGTCCTCTGGACGCTGGCGAACGACCTGGGGACGGACGTGATGCTGGTCGTGGTCGGCTTGCAGAGCCTGATGTTCTCGTACATGGGAAAGGACGAGCGCGAGTCGCCGTACCGCATCGTCGCGATCGCGGGCTTCGTGGCGTTCGTGCTGATCACGTTCCATTCGAAGTTCGAGTTCCGCCAAGCACACGCGTACGTCATTCCGGTCGGTCTCGGCGTGCTGGCGTTGGTCCAGATGCTGCGGCGCTACATGACGGTCGCAACGCGCAACCGCGTCCGGGCGGCGGCGCATCTGTCGATGCTGGCGAGCGCCGGGTACTACGCGTTGGCGGACGACAGCCACACGATCGCGTTCAACGTGACGTTGTTCGCATTGTGCCTGGCGTCGATGGCGGCGGGCGCGTTGTTGCGCGTGCGGCTGTTCCTGTTGATGGGCTTCGGCGGCCTCGTCGTGTCGTTGGCGTCGATCTTCTATCGGTTGCTGCGTGCGATGGAGCACACGATGCGCCTGACATCGGTCGGACTGTTGGTGTTGTTGGTGGGCGTGGTCTTCGTGATGGGGACGGTCTACTACAAGACGCACCGCGACCGTGTGAACGCGTTCCTGGGGCGTTGGCAGCGCAAGATCGGCGCGTGGGAGTAGGGGCGACCAGCGTGGTCGCCCAAGCGTTCGTCGACCCGTCGCGATCGGATGACCGGTTGGGCAGCCACAAGGGCTGCCCCTACCGCACCAACCACGCCTTCCGGCGCTCGACGTCGGTCGGGCTGCGGGTCCATGCGTCGAAGCTCGCGCGGATCTGCTCACGCAGGGCCGGGACCGGCCACTTCGGCGAGAACCGCCACAGCCAGTGCGATGACGCGAACCCGCGCAACACGTGCTCGTGATCCCACTCGACCTCGGCCATCTCGAGCAGATCGTCGATCCAGTCGCGCAGCCCGGCGTGCCAGGCCAAGCGCGCCGCGATCTCGTACTCGACGATGTTGTCCGCCTCGAGCCGCGCCGCGCCGTACATCGGGATGTACCAGCCGCCGAACCGGCAGATCAGCGTGATGAATCGGCCGACGCGATCGAGCTTCTTCTCGGCCTTGGGATCCGGACTGCTCCCGACCTGATCGAGCATCTTCAGGATGCAGCGCCGGTGCAGCAGCTCGTCCTTCAGGATCCGCGTGATCGCATTGCGTTCCGCCGTGTTGTTCACCGCGAACGCGCGATGCCCCAGGTACGCCCGCACGGCGCCCCACTCGCCCGAATAGGCGAGCTGCAGTCCGCGAACGAGCTCGCTTCGAGCGGCGACAGGATCCACGGGCGCAATGGTACCGGCCCGGCTCCCGGCACGGCGGGACGACCCGCTCTACTTCGCCTCCAACTGCACTGCGATCGGCTCGCTCATGCCGCGCCTCACCTCGACATCGATCGCCGCCGTCTCGAATCCCTCGGCGACGAACTCGATGCGCACACGGCCGCGCGTGAGCCGCTCCACCCAGGCGACGCCGTCCGCCTCGCGCGTCAGGTACGGCGCCATCCATAGCTTCTCGCCGTCCGACAGCGCGAACGCGGGCACGCGCTTCGGCAGCTCGGCCGGATCGAAGGCCTGCACCGAGATTTGATCGGGCACCGTCCCGCCGTTGGGCAACACGAACCGAACCGGGACGCGCTCGAACGCAACGAGATCGATCGCACCGACGTCCTTCACGTCGCCGTTCGCCACGACGACCTGCACCTTCTTCGGCGCGCCCCGTGAGCACCACGCGTGAATCTCGTAGGTCCCGGCCGGTAGCAGCGGAACACGGAAGCCGCCCGTCTTGTCGGGCCGTGCCGTAGCGATCTCGCGATCCGCGTTCAGGTCGCGAATCTTCAGCCCGCCTTCAGTCCACATGACCGGCGTGCCGCCGACGAGGAATCGCCCCGTCAACGCGCACGAACCCGCCGCACGTAGATCCGCGCGTACGGTTCCCGAGCTGCCGACCGTCACGCGACCGATGTTCAACCACGCCGTGCCGACGTGAACCTTGACTGTGCGCTCGCCGGTCGGGACGTAGGAGAACGCGAACGCTCCCTCGTCGTCGGTCTTGGGACTGCCGGCGGCGCCGCCGATCGACACCTGCGCATCGACGATCGGCTCGTCCTCGGCGTCACGCAGCGAGCCGACGACGTGCGCACCGCTCGGCAGCCTCCATACGAGGGGCTCCAGGCGCCCTTCGGGAATCTCGACGTCGCGCTCGAGACGCGGCAGATGACTCGACCTGAAGAGCGTTAGGCGATACCGGCCCGCTTCGGGGGCGTCCACGCGCAGCGTCCCGTCGCGAGCAACCGTGGCGTCGGTCATCACGGAGAAGGCGGTTTGGTCCATGCGCGAGAGGTCCACGGAGACGGTGGTGCCGATCGCGCTCGGGGGCAGGTTCTCGAACTGGATGACGAACGGACGCGACGCGAGCAAGGTCAGCTCCGTGGGGAGCCGGCCGTAGGTGAGGTCGAACGCCTCGACGCTGCCCTCGTATCCCTCGCACGCCAGCTCCACGGTGTAGACGCCGCGGGGCACGTACGGGAAGTGGAAGCTCCCGTCCGCCCCGGTCCGGTAGAACCCCGACGAAGCCTGCCCCTGCCGGAGCGGTTGGCAGCGCAGCACGACGCTCGCGCCTTCGATCGGCTCTCTCGTCCGCGCGTCCACGACGCGCGCTTTCAGATCGAGGCCGCGCTTGACCCGGATGTCGCGCAGGACGAGCTCGCCGTTGCGCATCTTCACGTCGGTCGAGAGGATCAAGCCGAGGTACTCGGGCTGGTCGTCACGCCCGAGCCACAGATACACCGACCGCGCATGCACCCAGTCCGCGTGGATGTGGTACCGGCCCTGCGCGTCGGTCTCGGCCGCGATGGCGGATGAACCCCAGAGGGCCACGGTCACACCGGCGACCGGCGTGCCGTCCTCGAACGTGATCGTGCCGGCGACGCTGCCCTTGTCCGCGGGAATCTCGCGCTTCGGCGGCCACACGCCTTCGCCGTCATCCGCCGACCCCTCGGACGGTGCACTGATCGGCGCCGGATCGCCGTCGATCGAGTCGCGGTTGCCGACGAGCGTGGCGGACGGGCCGTCGGCAGCGTCGGCGCCGCGATCGGCATCGCTCGCGGTCTGGGCAAGGGCTCGATCGTTCTCCTTCTCGTCGTCGGCATCGAAGACGCCGCCGAACCAGGCGACGCCGCCGAACAGCAGCACGGCGACGAGGGCGCCGGCGGCAATCATGGTGTTCTTCGTCATGACGAGGCCTCCGGTGAGCAGTGTGGCCGTTGCGGTGCTCGACACGACCGCGGCCTGGGTCGCGCTCGCGAGCACGGTCTCGCGAATGCCCTGCAGTCCGACGCCGACGGGCAGCGCCGCGAGTACGCATGCGTCCGGCGGCAGGCGGCGTCGCAGGCGTTCGAGCCCGCGGTGCAGCTGCGAGCGAATCGTGGCCGGCGGCAGGTCGAGCAGGACGGCGATCTCTGCGGGCGACTTGTCGTGGCGCAGGCGGAGCACGAGCACCTGGCGATACGGATCGGGCAGTGCTTCGACGGCGCCGGCGACCTCGTCGCTCCACGTGACGTCCATCCACGGCTCGTCTGCGACGAGGGCCGATTCGACATCGGCGGCGGTCCCGGCATCCCGCCTGCGCCGGCGGCCGAGCTTGCGCGCGTGGTTCTTGAGGATCCCGATCAGCCAGGGCGTGAGCGGGCGGTCGGCGTCGTAGGTCTCGGCGCGGGCGATCGCGGTCAGGAAGGTGTCCTGCAGCAGGTCCTCGGCCTCGACGGGATGCCGCGCGAAGTGCATGGCGACGCGGAGGATCTCGGGGGCGGCCTGATCGAAGACCTTGCCCAGGGCGGCCACGTCCCCGCGGCGGCGGTAGCGAACGAAGAGGGACTCGAGTCGGCGTGCCATGTACCCATCCTTGCCACGGGCACGCCTCCGCGTTGCACGGTTCCGGGTTTTTTCTCTCGGCTCCGCCGGCCTCCTACTTCGCCGTCACCTCGACCTGGAGGCCCTCGACCCACACCTTTTCCTCGTCGGTGTAGTAGAGGTACGTGCGCGACGCCGGCCCCTCGTACGTGCCCGGCACGGCCGCGATGCACGAAAGGTTCAGCGCGTGCTTCGCGTCGGGCGCCATCGCGCGCCAGTAGAGGATCACCTCGCGGCCGCGCGTCTCGATCGCGTCCACCAGGCCCTCCTTCACCAGCTCCTTCAGCTGCTCCGCGCGCACCTCGAGACCCCCGGGAATCCCCACGATCGCCACCGCCATCGGAATGCCCTCGGACGTGTCGTTGCGCACGACCACCGGCACCTCGACCGGCTCGCCTTCCGCGACCCTCGCCTGCGCCACGGACGTCTCGATCGAAAGCGGAGATCCCGCCGCCGACACGGGCGTCGTCGCGTTGTAGCGCACCGTCATCGAGTACGGCATGTCCGCGCCGCCCTCCATGCGCAGCTGCACCGTGTGCGGCCCCGGAGCGAGCTTGAACGCGAAGCTCGGAATCACGATCGGCTCCTCGGCCCCGGCCGGGAACGGCACCTCGTGCACCGACGCGCCGTCCACCACCAGGTGCACCACGCCCGGCACCTTCGGCCGCGCCCGCTGGCTGTCGTACGCCGTGATCGCCTTCAGCGCCAGGATCGTGGCCTGCGTCGAACCGAAGCGCCCCGCCTTGCAACGTCCCGACAACCAGCGCATCGCACTCTCGATCTCGCGCGTGTGCTTGTCGGTGCGCAGCCACGCCAGGATCGTCAGCGACGTCGCCTCGATCTGAAGGCTCTCGCCGCCCGAACGCGTGATGGACGTCGCGGCGCCGTTCACGACACCGGTCTCGTCCTGCAGCTCCGAGAGCTTCTTCATCACGCCGTGCGCCGTCTCGCGATCGCCCGTATTCCAGAACACGTTCGCGGCGAGCGCCAAGAGGTACGCGTCCTTCGACGCCGAAGCGCGCTCGCGCAGCTTCGCGATCTCCTTGTCGAGATCGTCCTGCCCGGTCTCGGTCAGCGCCCAGAGGATGTACGCGTCGGTGATGTCCTGCGGCGCACTGCCGAACGAGTCGAGCGCGCGGCTGTTGCGCTCGAACCCGCCCTTGCCGTCGCGGCGCGAGAGCAGCCACTTGCGCGTGCGCTCGACCATCGCCTGGTCCACGTCCATCACCTGGCTCATGTCGGCGAACTCGAGCACGCCGTACGCCGTCAGCGCTTCGTGTCCCGGATCGCCTCCGAACCACTCGTACCCCTTCTGCTTGCACTCGAACGAGACGAGCTTCTTGTAGCCCTTGTCCAGCAGCGTCCTGGCGCGCTTGACCAACGCCGGGTCCACGCCCTCGTGCGACGCCATGTACTGCAGCGCCATCACGTTCGGGTAGTTCGACGAGCTGGTCTGCTCGAAGCAGCCGTACGGCTCGCGCAGCAACGCCGCCAGCGCCTCCGTGAGCGAGGCGAGCGGCGACGGATACACCGTCACCTCCGTCGTGAGACTCCCGTCGGCGATGTCGTCGGGCAGCTCGATCTCGTGCTCGACGATGCGCTCCAGCACGCCGCCGAAGCTCTCCTGGATCGGGAAGCCGGCAGGCACGACCTTGATGTTGCGCTCGACGGTGTCCGTGTACGGGCCCGCCGCCGCCTCGATCAGCAGAACGGCGTCCCCGCTCGTCGTGCCGACGTCGATCGGCAGGATCAGCCGCGCCGACGAGTCCGCCGCGACCTGGACGCTCGCATCGCCGGCGACCTTCACGAACAGCGCGCCGTCCAGGCCCTCGGCTTCGCCGCTGACGCTGTAGGTCACCTTCATCGGCTCCGATGTCCCGTTGACGAACATGAGCGGCAGGTCGACGTGGTCGCCGGCCGTCACCTCGAGCGGGAACTTCGGCTCGACGTAGAACGGACGCCGTACCTCGACCGTCGCGTCGACGACGCCGAGCGCACCGTCCTTCGTGACACCGTCCGCCCGCACGCGCAGCGTCGTGATCGAGTCGCTGGCGTCGAACTCGAACGTCGCCCGGCCCTGGTCGTCGGTTGCAAGCGCCGCGTTCCAGTACACGGTCTCCGTGAAGTCGCGACGCTCGCCCGTGGGACGATCCTGCGGGGCGCGATGTGCGTACAGGCGGAACCACGCGGGTTCGTCACGCCGACGCAGCCGCAGCAGACGCTTGTGGGCGACCTCGCGTTCGAGCAGTTCGGGGGCCTCGAAGTCGGCGGCGATGTCGTCGTCCTCGTCTCCGTCACCCCTGGGCCGCGGCTTGGCCGCGGGCTGGGGCATCGGCTCCAACGCCGGCGGCGCGGGATCCGCGACCGGAGGCGCCCGCGGCTCGGGCTCGGCGGGCTCCCGAAGACCCGGGGCCTGGGGCGGCCCCTGCGGCAGGACGGGTCCCGCGGCCGGGTCCGCCGCACCACGATCGCCTTCATCCGGTCGTTCCGCCGCACCCGGCATCGGCGCGCCCACCGGAGGCTCGCCTCCGGCTTCTTCGCCCTCGGCCGCCATGTCCCAGACCTCCTGGTCCTTCAGCAGCTCGAGCAACTTCTCCGCAGACGGGTTGTGGTGCGCCAGGACCGTACGCGCCCTGTCTTCCTCGGCCTTCAAGAACGCGGCCGGATCCTGGTAGCAGAATCGGCGCCAGCCCTGGGTCGCGAGCAACAGGTCGACGTTGCGCGCGCCGTCCGCGCTGCCGTCCAGATACGCCTGCGGATCGCGCAGCTCCGAGACCTCGGCACCGAGCAACGCTTGCGCGTCCAAACGCGGCGCGCGCTCGCGCGGGTCGATCTTCGAGAGCACCGCGTCGTCCGTCGCGGCCACCCCGACGACGGCGGCAACCGGGCGACCGAGATGATCCGTCGTGCGCACGTTCACGCGCACGCGCCCGCCCGGCACCGTCTTGTCGGCATCGGGCGTGAGCTCGACGTTGAGCGCTCGATCGGGCCGGCGGAAGACCAACCGCTCGGCCCGCGGCTCCCCCTCCGCGTCGTACAGCGTCACCCGCAGCACGCCGTCCGCCCGCTCCTGCGGGTCCAGCCGCACGGCGACGGCCTCGTTCGCGGAGAGGCGAACCGGCTTGATGTCGAGCTCGCGCTCGCGCAGGAACAACCCGACCGTCGCCGCCGTGGAGACGGACGACTGCACGCCGATGACGACGGACGCCCCCGCGTCCGTCACGTCGTGCTGGGCGGTCAGGACGAAGCCCGACGACGCGACCGACGGCAACGGGAACGGATCGGTGATGCCGGCCGGATGATCGACGACCGCGAGATACGACGCGCCTTCCTTGGGCTCGAACGTGAAGCGGCCACGGCCCTCATGCGCCGTCTCGAACGTCGCGACGTCGTTTCCGGACTCGTCGATGATGCGGCCCTTGACGTCGGCCGGCTCCTGCTTCGGCGTGCGCGCCGAGAGATAGACGCCGCAGTCCAGCCCGGCGACGAGCTCGCCGCCCTCCGGGAAGAACTCGATCGCGAGCTTGTTGACGACGATCGGGATCGTCTTCGCGGCCGTCTCCTGGACGCCGCCGTCGAGAATCGCGAGCGCCAACGTGCCGGCGCCGACCTCGATCTTCGCGGGCAACGTGAAGTCGACCCGGCAGCGGCCCTCGGCGTCCAACGTCACCTCTTCCCGATGCACCTCGACGCCGTCCACGCGGGCGACGGCGACCGCCTTCGCGCCGGCGGGAATCCCGCCTTCGGCACGCGATGCCTCGAGCGTCGCGACGACCTCGTCGCCGGGACCGTACGCCTTGCGCAGGAACTGCAGATCGGTCCGCAGCCGCGGCGCGCGATACGCGCGAATGTCGAACTCGGCCTTGGCCGGCGGCGCGCCGTTCAGCGCCATCACGCTCAGCTCGAACTGTCCGCCGGTCTGGTCGGACGGGATGTCCCACCCGAACCCGGCGACGCCGTCCGCGATCCGGCAAAGCTCGGTGTGAATCAGCTCGCCGCGCGCCGACTTGACCTCGAACGTCGCGGTCGTCTCGGTCGCGAACGGCCTGCGATCGAACGCGTTGAGCAGGACGGCGCGGGCCAGCATGCGCTCGCCGGGCTTGTAGAGCGACTTGTCCGTGGAGACGTGCGCGAGGTAGCGCTCCATGCCTTCCACGTGGCCGCCCGGATTCGGTAGTCGCGGCGGCACGACGACCTCGTCCGCGTTCGCGGGCGTCGCCTCGGGCAGGTCGGCAACGCGCGGAGCGGGCCGAACGGCGCCGTCGTCGGCGCGCGACGACTCCTCATCTTGCTGTCCAAACCCGGCGATCACGCCGATGCCCACCAACAACACGGCGGCGATCGCCGCCCAACCCGTCCACGACCTCAGTGACAACATCGTGCCCCCTCGCGTTGGCGACGCCGTTTCGGGCGTCGCGGCCAGAATCCGGTCGGCCAGCTCGGCGGGCGGCTCCACTTTCGCCTGTTCCGCAACGACGCGGGTCACGTCCACCACGGCGCGGCGGCATGCCGCGCAATTCGAGAGGTGTCGTTCGGCGTTCTCGCGCGCGGACGCATCCAGCCGGCCCTCGGCGAGGGCGGCCAGGTCTTCGTCGCGCAAACACGCGTCGTTCGGACGGAGATCGTTGGAGTCACGCATTGCCTTGTGGCCTCCGGATTCGACGGGGCGAGGGTCGAAAGCCGTACATCAGGTCGTCTCCTTCTCGAGCACGGTGCGCAGGCGCTTGCGCGCGCGCTGCAGCATCGGCCCGATGGAGTTCTCCGCCACGTCGAGCAGCCGGGCGACCTCGGCGTAGGCGCAGTCTTCGCCGTAGATCAGCTGCAGCAGCAGCCGATCACGGGGCGGCAGCTGGGCGAGCGCCGCGCCCACGGCGGCCTGCTCTTCCGCTCGCTCGGAGGCGTGCACGGGATCGACGTCGTCCTCGGAAGACACGGCCGCGGCCATGACGATGTCGTAGTCCGCCTTCGAGCGCTCCCGAATGCCGCGGCCGCGCAGTCGATCCAGCGCCTCCCGGCGCGCGATGACGACGAGCCAGGTCGAAAGCCTCGCTCGGCCTTCGAAGGCGCGCAGGCGTCGGCGATCATCGGCCCAGAGCTTGGTGAAGACGGCTTGCAGCACGTCTTCGATCTCGGGTTCGGCCTCGAACTGGAGCTGAGGCCTCAGGATCTTCGCGACCAAGGCGTAGAGCAGATCGAGATGCCGGCGGACGAGCGTGTTCCACGCACCGGTTTCGCCGTCGATACAGCGCCGGACCAGCTCGCGATCGCTCAAGACATGTCTCCGTACGAGGGGCAAGCGTACCCGAACGAGGTTTGACGCTTCGAGCCCCCCGGTCCGTACATCGAAACCGTAGCGAATAACCCAACGAGGCTCCGGATCGGTCGTACCCTTCGGGCCTTCGAAGGAACAGGACACACCCGACGCATGCCGCCCGCCGCGCACATGGAAGAGATCCACTCGGATCCGGACTCGAACGGCTTCGATCTCAGCTCGCATCAGACCATGCTCGAGGACAAGAGCCGGCTGCGGCTCATGACCAAGGCGATCAAGGAGGTCGTGAAGCCGGGCGACGTCGTCGTCGACGCCGCAACGGGCACGGGCATCCTCGCGTTTCTCGCGCACCGCTGCGGCGCCAAGCGCGTCATCGGCATCGACGCGAGCCCGGTGGTCGAGTTCGCGCGCGAGGTGAAGGCGGCCAACTTCCCGGACGCGAACATCGAGTTCCACAAGATGGACCTGCGCCGAGGCCGTCTTCCGAAGGTGAAGGCCGACGTCATCCTGTGCGAGCTGCTCGGGTACTTCGGGTTCGACGAAGGCATCGTCGCGGTCATGGCGCGACTGCGCAGGCAGATGCTCAAGCCCAAGGGCCGGATGCTGCCGAGCCGCTTCGACCAGATGATCGCGCCCGTGCAAGGCAAGAGCCTGTACGACGGGATCACGTACTGGAAGCGCGCCTACGACGGCATGGACTTCTCGCCGTACCAGCAGCTCTCGTACAACAGCGTCTACATGTTCGCCGACGAGACGCCGACGCGGCTGGCGATGCCGCAGTGCATCTCGTCGATCGACTGCTTGACGATCAACCGGCTTCCGAAACGCCAGAGGGCGACGTTTCGCTTCACCCGCGCGGGCAACCTGCACGGCTTCGTGGGTTGGTTCACCGCGGATCTCTCAGCGCAGACGCACATCACGACGAGCCCGTGGAAGCGCGGCACCCACTGGCACCAGGTCTTCTTCCCGATCGGCGAGCCGGTGCGCGTGAGCAAGGGCGGCGAGGCGTCGTTCGAGTTGGTCATCGACGGCGATCCGCTCGAGGTCCCGTGGCAGTGGCGCGGCACGGTCACGCCGCGCAAGACGGGCGGGCGAATCCGGACATTCGACCTTCAGACGCGCGCGTAGGAAGACGCCCCGGCCCGTCGGCTAGAATCGGGGCATGAAACTCGCCTGGATCTGGATCGCAGCGTTGGCGGCCGTGTTCGCGCTGGCCGCCGTCTACATCAACGCCGGCGAAGACCGCGACGACAACGCCGGCGCGACGCCCTACAACGCGCCGAAACTTCCGCCGGCGGCGACCGTCGATGAAGCGTCCAACGTTTGGAGGCCCGGGGTGTCCGAGAAAGTCGTCAAGTCCGACGAGGAGTGGCGCGAGCAGCTCTCGCCCGAGCAGTACCGCGTGACGCGGCAGGCCGGCACGGAGCGCGCGTTCACGGGGAAGTACTGGAACACCAAGACGGACGGCACGTACGAGTGCGTTTGCTGCGGCCTTCCGCTCTTCAAGTCCGACGTGAAGTTCGACTCCGGCTGCGGGTGGCCGAGCTTCTTCGAGCCGCTCGAAGGCGCGAACATCACCGAGATCGAGGACAAGAGCCACGGCATGATCCGCACGGAGGTGCGCTGCAGCCGCTGTGACGCACACCTGGGACACGTCTTCAACGACGGCCCGAATCCGACGGGACTGCGCTACTGCATCAACTCGGCGTCGATCGACCTGGAAGAGGCCGAGAAGAAGGCGCAGGAGAGCGACGCGAAGACGGGGGAGTGACCCGGACACCCGTCGGCGCGATGACTCCGCGCGCGCGGATCGCTAGGATCGCGGCGCACCCAAGGAGTCCCCCATGCGCATCGCCTTCGTTCTCGTCATCGCGACCCTGCTGATCGCCGTCCAACTCCTGATCGGGTCGAGTCCCGATCCGGCGGAAGCCCGCTCGCCTGCGGTGGACGTTCCGAAGTCCCTGCTGCGCTTCGACGACGGGGACACGGTCGCGATTCACTGGACGAGAAGGCGCGAAGAGGTGCGCATCCTGGGCATCGACACTCCCGAGGTGATGCACCTCGAGCACGAGCTCCCCTATCCGCAGCCGTTCGGCTACGAAGCGGCCGGGTTCCTGCGCGGATGCATCGCGGTCGCGGATCGCGTGCAGCTCTTGCGGTCCGGGCAGAAGGATCCGTACGGGCGAACGCTCGGCTATCTGTTGCTCGACGGAAAGAACTACTCGGTGTTGGCGGTGACGGCGCGCATGGCGGTCGAGAACGTGAGTCACTACGGCGACAACGGGATGCCGGCGCAGGCGGCGCGCGTGCGGGCCGCGGCGAAGACGGCCGGACCGGTGCCGTTCGAGCCGCCGCATCAGTACCGCAAGCGGATGAAGGCGGTGTCGAAGTGGATGCAGGAGAGAGGGAGCTATCCCAAGTAGTCGCGTCGTCGTCGGGCTCGGGGATCGTGTCGGTCAGGACTCGCGAACGAGGCGCTCGAGTGCGATCGCCGGGCAGATGGCGCCCTTGATGTAGTCCAACAACGCCGTCGCCACGCCGCGTACGCGCTCCTCGACCCTCTCGTCCAGGCAGTTGCCGTCCTCGTCGAACACCTTCATGACGCCGGCGACCGAGACCGGCCCCGGCAGCACGATCGCACCAACGTGCGAACACACACTTCGCAAGTGCTCCAACGCCTTGATTGCGCCGATCACGCCGGCCGCGACACCCAACAGCGCCACCGGCTTGCCCGACAGGCTGGACGGGAAGCCGAGGTTGTCGATCACCAGCTTCATGCCGCTGCTGTAGCTGCCGTGATACTCGGGGGTCGCGAGCACGACGCCGGTCGCGCTTCCGACGAGTGCCTGCAGCTTCGACGCGGCCTCGTTGCCGCCGGGCTTGCCGGGCAATGCGAGGTCCATGTCGGTGGGATCGACGTGATCGACGGCGATGCCGTTCTTGCTGAGCTCGTCGAGCACCAGCGCGACGGCCTTACCCGTGTAGTTGCCCGGCCGCACGCTGCCCTGTACGACCACGATGCGGATGCCCTCGTCACTCATGCGTCGGCTCCCTTGGTGCGCGTCTGCCGAGAGGGTATCCGAGGGTGGCTCCCGGTGGCGCGCGACGACGCAGTTGCCGTCGGGGCGGGGCGAGGCCCCGCCGGCGACACCTCAGCGGCGCGTGACGAACGCCGTTGCCGTAGGCCCGGGCGTGGCCCCGCCCGCGAACCGCCAGGGATCGGCTCTAATAAGGACGTGTCCTCCGCGTAGAGCAGGTGGAGACCGACGAACGCGCCCCATGAGCACGAGCCCCCCGGACCGCAAGGTGTGGCTGGCCGCGGCCCTCGACAAGTACGAGGGCCCGCTGCTGCGGTACGCCCGGCGCCGGGTCGGCGATCTCGAGGCCGCCCGCGACATCGTCCAGGACTGCTTTTTGCGTTTGTGCACGCAGCCCCGCGACGCCGTCGAGGACCACCTCGCCCAGTGGCTCTACACGGTGTGCCGCAATCGGTCCATCGACCACCTGCGCAAGGACGGACGGATGCACGCACTCGACGATGCCACGCTCGACACCAAGCAAAGCGACGACGCGCCCCCCACCCACAAGGCGGAAGCCGCCGATCAACGCACGCACCTCATGGCGTGCATCGAACGGCTCTCGCCCCGCCAACAGGAGATGGTGCGGCTCAAGTTCCAGGACGGACTGAGCTACCGCGAGATCGCCGTGGTGACCCGGGCCTCGGTCGGCAACGTCGGGTTCATCCTCCACACCGCGATGAAGGCCCTGCGCGCCCAGATGGGCGAGTCCCTCTCGCCCGCCACCAGTGGAAGGACCAAGTGATGCGTATCGACAAGGATGACCCGCGCCTGACGGCGTACGTGCTCGGCGAGCTGGACGACGAACAACGGGCCGCGTTCGAAGCGGAGATCGCAGGCGACGACGCCGTCACCGCCGAGATCGAAGCGCTGCGCGCGCTCGCGACGAGCATGGAGAAGGAACTTACCGTCGAAGGCACGCCGGCGCTGAAGGCCGAACAGCGCGCCGCGATTCTCGACGCGTCCGACGCGTCGGTCTCGACCGCGTCGAGCGGAGGCGGCTACGGGCGTTTGGCAGTCGCAGCGGCCGTGTTGGTCGCGGTGCCGGTGCTGGTGCTGGCCTCGCAGACGCGCGGGTCGGAGAACGGCTTCCGGAGCCCGCCGGAGGAGGGACACATGCTCTTTGCCGGGGACGGTGACAACGCCGAATCCGTGGGCGATCCGCAGACGACGGTCGACGAGACGCTGATGGAGGTCACCGAGGAGGCCGCGGCGAGGCGCGCCCTGCTGGAAGGCGCGACGGCGGCACGTACGTACGAGACGCGGGGCCAGGGCCCGGTGGCCGAGAGCGGAGGGCCGAGCACCGTCACGATGGAGCCGGGCGGTCTCATCCCGCCGGGACCGCCGCCGCCGACACCCACGACACCGAGCATCGGGCTGGTCATGGGCGGAACGGGTGTCGCCGGCGGCGGAAACGGGGGCGCCGACAGCAAGCCGGTGGACGGCGTTTCGTGGAACCTGCACTACGGCAGCGCCGGAAGCGCGCCGCACGGGAGGTTTTTCGGTCGCGAGGGTCACGGGGGCTTCGGCTCTGAGGGCTTCAACCCGCGCGTGACCATCCCCGGCACCGAGGCCTACGACAGCGTCCGGGAGAACCCGTTCACGCGTACGATCGACGTGCACACCTCGACGTTCAGCATCGACGTGGACACGGCTTCGTACGCCAACGTGCGTCGCTTCCTCGTGCAGAACAACCGGCTGCCCCCACCGCAGGCCGTGCGGGTGGAAGAGCTGATCAACTACTTCCCCTACGCGTACGAAGCGCCCGCGGACGACGCGACGCATCCGTTCGCAGCGCACGTGCAGATCGCTGCGTGCCCGTGGAACCCGCAGCACCGGCTGGCACGGGTCGCGCTCAAGGGGAAGACCATGGAGACGCACGAGCGTCCCTCGGCCAACCTCGTGTTCCTCGTCGACGTGTCGGGGTCCATGCGCGACGCCAACAAGCTGCCGCTTGCGGTCAAGGGCCTGAAGATGATGCTCGAGTCCCTCGACGGCGACGACCGCGTCGGCATCGTGACCTACGCGGGCCAGGCGCAGGTCGCATTGGCCTCCACGTCCGCAGGCGAGTTCGACAACGTCGCCAAGGTCATCGACGGCTTGCGCGCGGGCGGCTCGACCAACGGCGGCTCCGGCATTCAGATGGCCTACGACGAAGCGCAGAAGCACTTCATCGAAGGCGGCGTCAACCGCGTGGTGCTGCTGACCGACGGCGACTTCAACGTCGGCATCTCCGACCGCGCCGGGCTGGTCGCCCTGATCCAGGAGAAGGCCAAGTCGAACGTGTTCCTGAGCGTCGTGGGGTTCGGCCAGGGCAACCTCAAGGACGCCCAGATGGAGGAGCTCAGCAACAAGGGCAACGGCAACTACGCGTACGTGGACGGCGAGAAGGAGGCGCGCAAGATCTTCGTCGAAGAGCTGACCGGCGCGCTGGTGACGATTGCCAAGGACGTCAAGATCCAGGTGCAGTTCAACCCCAAGCGGGTCGCCGGCTACCGGCTGATCGGCTACGAGAACCGGCGCCTGGCCGCACGCGACTTCAACGACGACGCGAAGGACGCGGGTGAGATCGGCGCGGGGCACACGGTCACGGCGCTCTACGAGCTGGTGCCGGCGGGCATCCACCTGCCCGGGCCGCGCGTGGATCCGAACCCGTTCGTGGACCCGGCCGACGCCGAGCCCGAAAAGGAGAAGGCGCAGCCGCCGATGGCGGACAGCAAGGCGCTGTTCAAGCTGCGCCTGCGCTACAAGCAGCCCGAGAGCCTGCGCAGCGTGCTCATGGAGCAGTTCGCCATGGACGAGGGCCTGAGCTTCGAGAAGGCCGACGACGACTTTCAGTGGGCGGCGGCCGTGGCGGGCTTCGGCATGCTGCTGCGGGGTTCGGCGCACCTGGGCCAGACCAACTACGACGCGGTGCTCGAGATCGCGAAGCCGCTGGTCGGAGAGGACGAAGGGTCGTTGCGGCGCGAGTTCCTCAACGTCGTCACCAAGGCCAAGTCGCTGGCGAAGTAGCCGCCGTTTGAGGGCGGCTGTGCGCGGTGTACAACACCCGTATGGCGCAGCCGCTCCACGTCCGGACCGCTCCGATCACGAGGCGCCGCTTCATGCAGCTGTTCGCGGGCGACGCGTGCCTCATCGGCGGGATCCTGCTGATCGCGTTCAAGGGCGGTGACGGCATCGCCTACCTCGCGCCGGGCATCGCGCTGCTCGCGGGCGGCCTCTTCCTGACGATCGAGGCGATTCGCGGGATGTTCAGCTGTCCGATCTACAAGTTCGACGCCAAGGAGCAGACGATCAGCCGCAAGAAGGGGCTGCTGGGGCTGAACCCGGAGCAGGTCGGCCGGTTCGAGGACTTCGACGGCGTCGATCTAGTGACGCAGATCGCGATGCCGACGGGATCGGAGTCGGTCCACGAGACGTATCCGAGCCTGAAGGTGCAGAGCTTCGACGTGGTGCTGACGGGCAAGGAGCGCCATTTCATGATGAACGTGACGTCGAAGAAGCGCGGCAAGGCGCTACAGGATCAGATCGTCGACTATTGCGGCTGGAAGCACCGGGGCAGCAGCGTTCCGGACTCGCGGCGGCGCCTGGACGAGTAGGGAACTCTTTCTGTAGGGGCAGCCCTTGTGGCTGCCCAATTGGGCGACTGGGCGACCACGAAGGTCGCCCCTACCTCAACTCGATTCGATTCTGGGAGCCGTTCTTCCCGAGATGACGCGTGACCGCGTACTCGTACGTCGCGCTACCGCGGGGCGCGATCTCGAAGGACGCCTCGATTGTCTGGAAGTCGAACAGCGTCGTCGCGTGCTCGACGTCGTAGTCGACGTGGCCCTGCCACCGCCGGCGCAGATCGAAACGAATCGGCTCCTTGCGGTAGTTGCGAATTCGGTCGCGCCATTGGGCGTGTTCGTCCCAGCCCACGACACCGCCCCGATGGAAGCGAAAGTTGCGCCGTTCCGTCTTGCCCTGTTTCGTCTCGTAGACGACGAGATCGTCGGGGCCGAGGTTCACCTCGATCTCCGCCTTGATCGGAACATAGCGAAGCAGCTGCTGTCCCAGGTAGCTGAGTCCGTCGTTGCCGTTCTCGCGGAACACGCGCACGAGCCCGTTCGGAAGCGGCGCGTCGCCGAGGTGATGCTCGGCATCGTTGTGCCAGACGAAGAAGCGGACCGGCCGCGGACCGTACTGGAAGTCGCGCATGCGATAGAGAATCTCGAATTTCATGTCGTGCGCGTCGACCGCGGGCATGCGCTTCGACCAGCCGTTCTGAAGGGTCTCCGTGCCGTCGACCGTGAACATGAAGTACTCGCTGAGCCCTTCCTTCACGATCTTCTTGGCGCCCTCGCGCTGATCCCGCGCGCGGCGACCCGCCATCCCGATCGACTTCTCCATCGCGTCCATGCGCAGCTGGTCGTACTCCGGCGTCGCGGCCGCGGGCGTCGGAATGCCCTTCCTGCGCGCCAGGTCGGCGATCTTCTCGACCAGGTTGATCGAGCCGACGATCAGCCGCACCTCGGCGTTCTCGTACGCTTCGCCCGACTGGTTGAACACGCGGACGAAGCCACGGAAGCGCATGTCCCTCTCGTCCGGTCCCGTCACCGCCACGTAGTCCATGTTCCAGGTCAGACCGCTCGTGAAATAGCTCACCTCGACCTTGACCTGTCCCTCGTACTTCGAGGCGATCGTCCAGATGAGGTGCTGCGGTTTCTGCCCCGGGAACGTGGTGTGCGCGACCTCGATGTCGCCGGCGTGCTCCAACGGCCGGAATTCGACGCTGGAAGGATCGATCAGCGTGTTGGCCCATGAGAACTGCAGACGGTTCGCACCCCTCTTGAGCGTGATGTAACGCGTCTCCTTGACCAGGGTGATGTCCTCGGAGTTGTAGATGGTGAGCTGCACGGTCTCGCGATCCGGCAGCGTGACGAGATCGACGTTCTTCGCGTACGCGCGTCCTGCGCCGGCGAGCAACACGAAGATCGAGACGATGGCTGTGCGCTTCATGACGTTTCCTTCGGCTACCAGAGGTTCTTGATCGTGAGGTGGAGGACGACGACGCGCTTCTCGACCTTCTCGTTCGGATCTTCAGGGCGCGCAGGCAGCTTGACGCTGAGCTGAGGGAACGCGCCGCCGCGTTCGTACGACAGCGCAATGCCGTCGGAGGTGTCTTCGCCCAGCACCCACTCGGCATGGCCGTGCGGCGAGCGTCCGTACTGCTTTGCCAGACGGTTGATCTGCTCCACGATGTCAAGCTGCACCGCCTCGTCCTTGAAGTTCTCGATCTCGTACTGGATCCAGAGCTCCTGGTCGAAGAGGTTGCCCTGGATCTCGTGACGGACGTTGTCGCGGATGGTGCGCGTACAGACGACATCTCGTGCCTCGCCGAGGAAGAGCCGCATGTCGCCGTCGATGGGCGTGAGCGGTGTCCAGTCCTCGCCCAGGAATGCCTCACCGCCGCGACCGTCCTCGATGAAGATGCGCACCTTGCCGGGCTGCATGGGATAGCGCCCCAGGCCGTTCTTCTCGTCGTTGCGCAGCTGATAGTGCATCAGCACCTTGGAAGCGAACGGCTTGTCGGGATTCAGCGCGCCGTGGGCGTACCAGTCGTAGATATAGGTCTTGGTGATCGGCACGCCGTCGAAGCGCTGCAGGAGCATCTTGATGTCCTCCTGGTCGCCGACGTGCTTGTCGAACTTCGGACCGAACCCGGCCCACACGCCCGCCTGCCCGAATTCCTCACCCGAGTAGTTGCGCAGCTGAACGATCTTCTTCAGCACGAGCCGGGTCTCGTCTTCGTCCGCCTGGGCGCGGTACGCGAACGCGCGGGTGAGATTCGAGATCAGGTAGCTGACGCGGACCTTCAGCGCGCACGCCTTGCGGGCGAAGACCTCCCACACGAGCGCATTCTCGTTCGGCGGATAGGCGACGTTGACGACGGCGACCTCGGACTTGCCGTCGAGGGTCTTGATCGGCCGGAACGCGCCACCGGTGCGGATCGCGATCGGTCGAAACTGGATCGAGCGCTTGTCGATCTGCGTGTTCGACCAGCTGAAATCGACCATGTTCGTGGCCTGGAGCAGCGGCACGATGCGCTCCTCCTCCACCAGCGTGAAGTGGCCGTTGTCGAGCTGGATCTCGACGCGCTCGCGTTCCGGCAGAGCCGCCATCTTGATGCGCGCGTGCGCCGGACGGGCCGCGATCGAGATCGCGAGCAGGACGAAGAGTGGAAGGACGAAGCGATGCATGGTGCGTTTCCTCGACGTTCGTGCGCCGCTCGATGCGGGCACGAGGGGTCAGATGGAAACGCGCGCGCGGCGGTTCCCCGGCGCGGTGCAAAAGCTGTGTCCGAGACGCTTACGCGGACCTATCCGTCCGAGTCGCGAACGAGCGAGGACCACACCTCTGGATCCCAGCGCTCCTGGCGCAGCGCCTCGCCGACCGCCCATTGCTCGGTGGGAACGCTCATGTCGTTCTCGAAGAGATTCGTCATGCTGTCGCGCAGGATCAACATCGCCTCCAGGTCCGACGCGCTCGTCGGATCGAGGCCCTTCTCGTACGCTGGAATCGTGCGTCTCTCGGTCAGCCTCAGGAACACTGCCGTATCGAGACCGGCCTGGCGGTACACGCGCAACCGAAGCGCGCGGAGATTCTTCGAGATCTGCGCGTCGCTTCCGTCGTCGACGGGGATCAAGGCAAGCCGGTGCCGGATCTCGCGGTGCGCCTCGTCTCCGATGACCTCGAACGTCGTTGTCGTGCGCTCGCGGTCCGTCTCGTCGTAGAGGTAGCTCCACTTGACGACGTCACCCGGCATCACGCGGTCCAGGAACTTTTGCGGGATCGGCAAAGCGGTGAAGGAGTTTTCCGGTTCCGGGAACGGCTCATCCGAGACGACCTCGTCGCCGATCTCGAAGACGATGCGGCCCGGGAGGTACTTCTCTTCGACGAACACCGCGAACGCCTCGAGGTCCTCCATGCGGACGCGGCCGCGCGGATAGAGGAGCCCGACGCCGTCTCGATCCTCCGGACCGCTCCGGGGTCCGCTGCCCTGTTCGTACATCTCGGGCTTGATCTCGAGACGCTGCGACACCTTTTCGAGCGCCGCGCGCGTCACCGGCCGCAGGCTGAGGTTGATGGTGTTCTTCTCGTCGGGCTCGGGATGCCAGTCCAGTACGTGCGTGGCGAATCCCTCTGCCTGGAACTTCAGGGTGTAGCGACGGTTGGACGCCACCTCGTACCTGCTGACGGGAGTCTCGATCGGCTCGCCGTCGTTGATGTGCAGCGAAGCTTCGGGCCATACCTGCGCCGTCAGCCACGCGGGCTGCGGCGGCCGCAGGAAGAGCTGCCAGATCCCGAACCCGACCAGCAGAACGGCGGCCGCCGCGATCAGCGGATGCCTGCGCACGGCGCGCAGTCCACGTTGCGCTCCGGAGAGCGGGCGCCCCTCGACGCGGCGACCCTCGGCGAACGCGAGCAGGTCCTTCTGCAGTGCACGGGCGGTGGCGTACCTGTCGTTCTTCTCCTTCTCGAGACACTTCAGGGCGATGCGTCCGCACTCCTGGGACAGCCCATCGCGATGCACGCCTGGATCCTGCGGGCGCTCGGAGAGCACCATGCGCATGAGCGCCTGCACTTCGCCGGTCTTGAAGGGCGGAACGCCGCACAGTGCCTGGTAGAGCGTCGCGCCCAGCCCGTAGACGTCCGAACGTCCGTCGATCTCCTCGCGCTGCCCGAGCATCTGCTCCGGGCTCATGTACAGCGGCGTTCCCAGCGCGGTGCCCGTCCGGGACAACGTCTCGGCGACGGCGGTGCGCGCGAGGCCGAAGTCGGCCAGGACCATGCGGCCGTCGGGCTGCACGATCACGTTGGAGGGCTTGACGTCCCGGTGCACGATGCCGGCGTCGTGCAACCGCTGCAGTGCCTCGGCGATGCCGGCCAGGCCGCCGCATACGGCCTTCGGATCGAGCTCCTCGCCGTCCTTGAGGATCTGCTCGATGGTGCGCCCCTCGATCAGCGCCATGGCGTAGAACGGCCGCCCCTGGACCTCGTCCGCCTCGTAGATCTCTACGATCGAGTCGTGCCGCACCTGTGCGCAGGCCTTCGCCTCCCGCAGGAAGCGGTCCTTTGCGAGCTGGTCGGTGTCGAACCCCGTCCGCAGGACCTTGAGCGCCGCGCGGCGGCCGAGCTTGCGGTGCAACGCCTCGTAGACGACGCCGACCGCACCCCGCCCGAGCTCGCGCAGCAGGGTGTACTCCCCGAACGGGCGCGGCAGCTCGAGCTCGGTCGCCGGCTCGAGCAGGTCGTCGAACATCGCCTCGGCGGCCAAGACGTCGACGAAGTCCTCGTAGGAGTCGTCGAGCCGCTCCTTGTAGGTCGACGGGTCGGGGGACTCACCCAGGGCCCGGCGACGGTGATAGTCCGCCAGGGCTTCGGCGACGAGGGGATCCGTTTCTTGCGGCGTCATGGCATCTGATCTAGGCGGAGGGGAGGCGGCAGCATTTCGTCCCTTCCGGGTTTGTGCCCTAGGGGACGGACTCGTCCGGCTTCATGGCGGCGCGCATGGCCTTCAGGGCGCGGCAATACAGGATGCGGACGGCGTTCTCCGACCGCTCCATCAGCTCGGCCACCTCGGGCACGGGCAGCTCCTCGAGCCGCACGAGCTGGATCACCGTGCGGTAGTCCTCGGGCAGGGTCTCGACGGCCTCGCGGATGATCCTGAGCTGTTCGTTCCGAACGATCGGCGTGGAGGGCGACGTCTGGGAGAACGCCATACGCGGGACCGGCTGGCGCTTCTGGGCCCCCTCGTAGGTCGCCACGTCCGCGATCCGGTTGCGCGCGATCCGGAAGAACCAGGCGAAGAACGACCGATCGTCCTCCCCGCGAAAGGCGGCGAAGCTCTTGTGCACCGAGAGGAGGATCTCCTGGGCGATGTCCTCGGCCTCCGTCTTGGCCCGCAGGGCCGCGGACATCTGGCTCGCGACCCACAGAACGGTCCGGGGCCACAGGTGGTCGAGCAGCTCGTTGCGGGAGTGCTCGTCGCCACCGATGGCATCGAGGATCAGGCGTTGGGTCTGGCCGAGGGACACGGGGGAGGATGATACCCCTCCTCTTCGCCGGGCCAGGGCGGTCGATACGGTCGATACGCAAAGGAAGGCCGGCGCCTCGCCGGGCGCCGGCCTTCTGGAGTGAATGCACGAAAAGGGGAAGACCGGGGCGCGGGTGGTCGCCCGCGCCCCGACGTAGAGGCCTCTCAAAATCCCCTTACTGACTGGCCTCTTCGAAGGCGGTGCGCTTCTCGGCCGCGATGCGTTCGGCGTCCTGCATGCGCTGGTCGGCTTCTTCCACCGCGCGGTTGGCGGCATCCCGCTCCTGCGCCGTGGATGCCGGGTTGGCGAGAACCGCCGCGAGGGTCTCGTTCGCGGCATTCAAGGCCGTGCCGGCTGCCATGAGCAAGGCGTCGGCCTGCTCCGCCTGCCGCTGGAGCGACAGCAGCTGCTCCTGCTGACGCGCGGCGGCGGCCTGCGCCGCGAGCTCGGCGCGCTCCGCAGGATGGTGGGTCGCGTGCTCGGCAGCTTCGCCCGCCTCGTTCGCGCGGATCCGCATCTGGTCCGCCAGCTGAATCGCTTCGTTGGCGCGCCGACGAAGCTCATCGGGCGAGCCGCCGGCCGCGTGCACCTGCTGGCGAACGATGTCCTCCGCCTCGCGCTGTTGCTCGGCCGCGACATCGAGGGCCTGCATGGCCTGGTCGAACGCCTGCTGCGCCGCATCGAACGCGTCGCGGTCCGCCGCAGTCGCCCCGGGCGCATCGGCGGCCGTGCGGGCCGCGTCCAACGCGACCTGAGCAGCGTCCACCGTGCTCTGTGCGCTGCGCGTCGAAGCCTCGGCTGCGATCGCCGCGGCTTCCGCCTCCTCGAGTCGCGTTGCCTGCTCGTCGAGCCGCGCCGCTTCGTTCTCGAGCTCGTCGGCCTGCGCGGCCAACCCGCTCGCAACGGCGTTCAGCGCCAGGATCTCCGCTTCGAAGTTCGCACCCGGCTCACCTTGGTTCTCCGGACCGGGGGGCAGACCGCCTTCGGCGGTGACGCCCGGAGGCGGCGCGCCGGCGCCCGCTACGGTGGGACTGGACGACGCGGCGCCCGTTTCCTCCGCCATCGGCGGCAGGTACGCGCCGTTGGGGCGCGGACCCGAGGTGGCGTTCTGGTCCCCCTGGTTCTGACGAACCGTGTTCGGCAGCTGCATGGCCGTGCGGGGGCCGCTGGCCTCGGGCATGTTCGCGCTGGGTTGGACGGGCTTCAGCTGGCCCTTGCCGCTCACGAACTGGCTCGCGACCTCGTACAGCTCGGTGCCCTTGAGGTCCATGCGCTGGCACGCCAGCACGATGTTGCGGAAGGGCTGCGTCTTCTCCGGGTTCCGGTTGAGGATGTCGAGCGAGTACATCAGGTACTCGGCGTACAGGCGGTAGTTGAGCAGCTTCTCGGCAACCGCCATCTCGCGGTAGAAGGGCTTCTGCCGCAGGAAGTGCTTGCTCGCGACGAGCTTCGCGATGCCCCGCTCGGCCTTGGCGCCGCGGACGGGCTTGAACTTGACCCAGACCGACTTCTTCTTCTTCTTGCCCGTGAACTCGACGCCGATCTTGTAGGTCGAGCCGTACTTCAGGTTCTCCAGCACGTTCGCGGGCAGATCGGCCCACGTCGTGGTGAACTCGGGCTCGAACTTGCTCCGGTAGAGCTCCTTGCTGCCCTTCTTCACCACCAGCTCGCCGTCGAACTCGTAGTCGGGTCCCGTGTCGATTCGGAGCGTCTTGATCGCCTCCATCCGCATCTGGCCCTGCGGCCAGAAGATGGTGATCAGCTCGTTGTTGCCGCCACGATGGGTCTCGATCTTGTCGGGACTCTCCATCTTGGCGTCGAGGCTCGCGAGCAGCGTCTTGAACGCCTCCTTCGACGCGCCTTCCGCCAGAGCCAGCGAGGCCGAGAGCGTCTGGTGCTTCCCGCCCACGACGGCGAGCTTCTGACTCTCGTCGGCGAACCCGTCGGCCTTGAACGCGATCTGGTGATCGCCCGCGGGCAGCTCGACCGTGATCGGCGTCTTGCCCTTGACCTCGCCGCCGATCCAGACGTCGGCCGCAGGCTGCGAGTAGAAGGCGACCTTGGCCGTCGTCGCCGCCGGCTCGTCGCCTCCGCACGCGGCCAGACCGAACGCCATCAGGGCGATCAGGACCGCGGGCGCCGTGCGCGCATTGTTGAACATTGCAAACCTCCAGAGCCACCCCGGGGCAGGCCCAGGGGCGATGTGCTTTTCGAACTCCATGCCCTGGGACGGGCGGTCGACGCGACTGCTGGTCCCCCGGGGCTCCCTGATAAGCGTAGAAAAAGTCCCGGTGTTTCACGAGGGGCACCATTTGGGCGGGACTGCGCCGGCGAAGCGCACGAAGCGCTATTGGGGGCCGGTCAGCCGGGGCTCACGCACCGCGACCAGGCGTCCCCCGCGATCGACGCCGACCGCCTGAGCGACGCCGATCGCGTCCGTCACCGCGACGCGGTGGCCGAGTCGTTCCAGCGCGCGCCGCACGGACGCGGACACGTCGTCTTCGAGGCGCAGCTCGTCCGGGCGCCATTGATGGTGGATGCGTGGCGCGGCGAGCGCCGCAAGCAAGTCCATTTCGAGGTCGATGACGTAGATGAGGACCTGAACGACCTGTGAGATGATCGTCGGGCCGCCGGCGCCGCCCAGCGTGAGGACGGGATGCCCGTCGCGCAGCACGAGTGTCGGGCTCATGCTCGAGAGCGGTCGCTTGCCGGGCGCGATGCGGTTCGCCTCGGCGCCGACGAGGCCGTACGCGTTGGGCACGCCGGGTCGGGCGGAGAAGTCGTCCATCTGGTTGTTCATGACGACACCCGTGCCGGGGATCACGACCTTGGAGCCGAATGAGGTGTTGATGGTGGTCGTGAGCGCCACCCAGTTGCCTGCGCTGTCGGCCGTGGCGATGTGGGTCGTGTGCTTGAAGAGATCCTCGTCCGCGTTCGGCGGCGAACCATGGGACTCGACGTCGACGACCGCATCGAGGCGGATCTTCGCCGACAGGCTCTCGCAGTACCCGTCGGCACAGAGCCCCTTGGGTACGTCGGCGAAGGCCGGATCACCGAGCCAGTGCGCGCGATCGGCGAACGCGAGCTTCATCGCTTCCGCGACGACGTGGCGCCGGGTGGCTTCGTCGAGCGAGGCGAGCTCGAAGCGCTCGAGCATCGTGAGGATCTGCGCGACGTGCACGCCGCCGGAGCTGGGCGGCGGGAAGCCGAGGATCTCGTGGCCGCGGTAGCGGCTTCGGACGGGCTCGCGCCGTCGAATCCGGTAGTCGGCGAAGTCCTTCGCGGTCGCGACGCCGCCGTTGGCGCGCATCCACGTCTCGAGCTTGCGCGCGAACGCGCCGCCGTAGAAGTGCCCGACGCCCTCGCGGGCGATCGCGCGATACGTCTTCGCGAGATCGGGCTGTTTCAGCACGTGACCCTCGGGCCAGGCGTTGCCGTCGGGGTCGAGGAAGGCGGCGCGCGTCGCGGGGAGCTTGCGAAGGGCGGCTTGCTTCGACGCGAATCGTTCTGCGAGCCGCATGCCGATCGGAAAGCCGCCTTCGGCGAGCGTCGCGGCACGGCGAAGCGCCGCGCGAAGCGGCAGCCGACCCGCGACGCGGGCGGCGTGGTCGAAGGCCGCGAGCGAGCCGGGAACGCCGACGGCCAGTGCGCCTTCCACGCTGAGCGTCGGATCGACGGCCCCGTCCCGAACGTACATGTCGCGTGTTGCGGCGGCGGGCGCCGTCTCTCGACCGTCGATGACGAGGACGTCGCCGTCGGCGCGGCGGATCATCAGGAAACAGCCGCCGCCGATGCCCGAGTTGTGGATGTCGACGATGCCGAGAGTGAGGGCGGCGGCGATGGCGGCATCGACGGCGTTACCGCCGGCTGCGACGGCATCGAGACCGGCCTGGGTGGCCAGCGGGTGCACGGTTGCGACGGCGCACTCGAGGGGCGGCCGCGGGCGCCGTTGGTGCGGGCGGGCGATGCAGCCGGCGAGGACCAGCAGGACGA
Organism: Planctomycetota bacterium; assembly: GCA_965223505.1. Taxonomy (GTDB): domain Bacteria; phylum Planctomycetota; class PLA2; order PLA2; family JAEUHO01; genus CBDCWP01. Next base: position 21,530 of record CBDCWP010000035.1, on the reverse strand, counting down.
GGCAGGTGACGCGAATCGTGCGCAAACGTAGAATCCAGCGTGTTGTCGCGAGTGTAGTCATGGCCGAGACGATTCAACATGGCCTGTTTCCCGCGCACACGTGTCCGCTGTGCGCGCACGACCTGACGCCGCCGGAGCTGGCGCCCGGGGGGCCGATCGACGCGTATGCGCATCCGACGCGCAAGGGTGGGTATTGGCTGATCAACGACGAGACGGGTCCGGCGGATCGGTCCCACCTCTGGGGTTGCCTGAAGCATCAGCCGGTGTTGCACATTCAGGTCGTTCCGCGGCGCTGATCCGCGGTCCGAGCCCGGACCCGATGCCCGTCCCGATGCCCGTCCCGATGCCGGATCCGGTCGTGTTCGCACGCGCGCTCGCGATCAACCCCGATCACGCGCACGTCCACGGGGTCGTTACCGCACCCGCCCCATGATCTCGCGCAGCGTTCGCTCCATGCGCGACTCGGGCGGCGGCTCATACAGACGCGTCCCCTCGACGATCACCATCTCCATCGGCGCGTTCTCCTCGACGCGCTTGCCGATCGCCGTCTTCAGCTTCTCCAGCTCGAATGACCGTCCCCCCACCAACACGATCGTAGGGATCGCGATCTCCTGCCTCTCGATCGCCCGCAGGAACGCGCCGCGCGGTCCGCTGAGCACAGCCCCGTCAACGGCGCCGCCTCCGAGGTGCGCGACGGGGCTCCCCGCGCCGCCGTGCGAGAACAGGATCACCGGCTTGGGCGCCTTGGCCGCCTTCACGCACGCGCTCAGCAACGCGGCGTCGTAGCCCTTCTCGCTCCACGGCAGCAACACCGTGTAGCCGTTCTTCGTCGCGCCGGCGGCAACCTGCTCGTACGCCCCGTAGCTCCGGCCGGGTCTCGGGCGGATCCTTGCTCGGCAGCACGACCACCGTGCCCTTCGCCTTCTTCGCAGGCGCGATGACGACGTGGCCACCCTTCACCGCCTTCTTGGCGAGCTCGAACTCCGGAATCGCGTCGCCCGACTCGTCTGTGCCGGAGAGGAACGCGTAGATGCGCGCGTACTCCGCCTGCCCCGGGAACTCGTGACCGACGTCGGGCACCTCACGGATGTGCGACTGCAGACCGATCTCGCGCAGCGTGAACACGATCTTGCGTACGGTGCCGCGACGCACGTCGCGGCTGCCCGTGACGTAGAGGAGCGGGATCTCCTTCAAGTTCTCGAGCCCCTCCCGTGACAGTCCGCGCCCCGCGCGCCCGTACAGGAACTGCCCCGGCATCATCGGCGCGGCGGCGGCGAATCGTTTCGGATCCTGCGTCATGAAGTGCAGCGCATAGTCGGCGCCGGCCGAGAAGCCGGTCAGCCAGATCCGCTTCTCGTCGATGTCGTAGCTCTCGATCACGTGCTCGATGCACGCGTTGACGAACGCCTCGTCGCCGTCGGTGTGGCCCCACGCGCGGGCGCGCGACTGCGGCAACACGTGAATGAACCCGTGCTCGGCGCACAGGCTCTTCCAGGGCCGAACGGAGATGCGCGCCGGGCCGCGCGTGACGGGCGCCGCGCCGTGCAGGTCCACGAGCAACGGCACCTTCGCACCCTTCTTGTAGGACGCCGGCACGTGCAGCACGTAGTGCGAGCTGTGCGCGTCCATCTGGACGATCTTGACGTCCCCGCCGGCGCTCGGGTCCGGCCGCCAACGCAACAACGCACCGCCGATCGGGCCACCGGGCAAGACGCGGGCGACGATCTCGCGGCTGGCGTCGAGCGTCAGTCGGTGCGCGCCCCCGGCCGGAAGCGCCGGCAACGCCACGCGCACCTCGAACGCGTTGCGCTGCAGGACGACCGCGTCTTCGGGGAGCTTCGCAATCGCGGCACCGGGCTCGACCGACAGCACGATGCGCGCTCGAGACGGCTCGAGCGCATGCAGCCGATGCGAAGCCGTGGGCAGCGCGCCTTCGTTCGTGATCACCAACGTCGGCGGTGTGCCGGTCTCGACATCGAGGCGCAGTCGCGGCAGCGCGTCCACGCATTGATCCAGGAAGTGGCGGGTGCGCGCGCAGACGACACCGAGTGCGTGACCGGCGGGCGGACTGCGCTTCACGAACGTCTTCCAGTCGCCGCCGATCTCGATTGCCCCCAGCTGGGGATGGTCGAACGGCTTCCAGTCGTTCCAGCCGTCGACGTCGAAGTGTCGCCTCGACCACGCGTTGCGAACCTCGGCATCGCCCGCCGCCGGTGCGCGCTTGCCCGCGCCGTTGCCGATCTCGAGGATCGTGCCCGGGATGCCGTTGGCCTCGTACGCCCATACGGCCAACAGCCCTGCGTTGCCGCAGCGCCGCGTCGGATAGCCGAACACGTCTTCGGCGATGTCCATGACCGGCCGGTAGCACGCGTAGTCCGGCAGCGAGGCGATGTCGGTCTTGCGGTCCGCGGGATTGCCCAGGCGAATGAAGAGGCAGTCCGCGTCGTTGTGCACGTCGACGACGAGCCCGATGTTGGGATGGGAGCGCAGGACGTCGGCAACGGCTTTCGACTCGGGCTCGGACAAGGGCGCCACGCCGCGCGACAGTCCGAACATGCCGCGCCCGGGCCGCCAGCCCTGGGGGAAATTGCGGTTGAGATCGACACCGCCGGGAACGTCCTCCGAGAACTTCCCGTCCTCGTCGTTGTCGATGCCTTCGCGACCGAGCATCTTCCACTTGCCGTCTTCGAGCCGGCGCATGAAGCCGATCTGCCCGTCGCCGTTCAGATCCTCGTAGCCGTCTTCGTCGAGCTTGCCGTCCTTGTCGTCGTCGACGGGCCGCATGTTCGCGCGGGGGCGCCACACGGTGTACGGCTTCGAGACGAAGTCCTCGTACGCGTCGGCGTTCACGCACGGCATCACGTAGATGGTGCGGTCCGAGCGCGGCCGAACTTGCTCCACGAACGTCATCACGGCGGGCACCGTCGACGCCTCGTTGCCGTGAAGCGCGGCCGTGATCAGGATCGCGGGCCGCTCGTCGGGGTGCACGCTCCCGGGCGCGGCGATGCGCACGAGGTAGATCGGACGGTTGTGCAGCGTGCGACCGACCGTGGACGTCGAGTGACCGACCTCGAGCAACGAACGACGGACGTCGGCCAGCGTCGGGTACGCCGTGTCGCGCGTCATGTCCACGATCTGCGGCGTGTCGAAGTCGGCTTCGCGGTCCGCCTCGAAGCCGACCTTGGCCCGCTTGACCATCATCGAGGCGCCGTCCGCGCTCCACGCCGCTTCGCCGTAGATCTCGAGCGGCCGCAGCCGGTCGCTCGTCGTGAGATGGAGCCAACCCGCGCGCAGCTTGCAGTGAAGACACGGGTGGAACGGCCGGCGGGGGCCGGTGTCCCCGGCGCCGCGCCAGCCCGTGCCGAGCAGGCAGTCGTCGTCGAGGCCGTGACGCGCGGGACCCCGCGTGACCTCCATCCACCAACGCGCCATCGGCCCGACGTGGCCGAAGTGCCCGTCACCGCAGCGAACGAGCAGATACGGCGTCCCGTCCGTCAGCGTGCCGCGTTCGTAGCGCTCGTCGCGCACCGGCAGGGCGGCAAAGGCGATGACGAGCTCGGGCTCTTCCTTCTCTGGCAGGGCCTGTCGAATCGCCTGCGCGGGATCGGCGAGCGACCCGGCGGGCACGATCGTCCACGGACCGTCCGATCGCTTGACACCCGGTCCGCTCAGCGACTCGCGCAGGCAGGTCGCCTCTTCCACGTAGTCGCGCAGGCTGCCGGCCACCTCCTCGCGATGAAGCGAGCGGCGTTTCCCGATGTAGGCGCCTTGCGACAGCAGCATCTTGTCGATCTCGCGCCGGATGTCGCGCGGGGACGCGCCGTCCGGCGGTGTGTCGTCTTCCTCGAGCAGGAGGATCGGCACGAGACGACGCGTGCGCGTTTCGATCTTCGTTGCCGGAATCAGGCCGGGCGTCGGACCGGGACCGATCTCGAGCTCGACCGAGCCGTCCTCGCGGCGCGTGATGTTGCGTAGGAAGACCGGCAGCGCATCGTCGGACTTCGAGCGGCTGGACGGCGACGAATCCGGCGTGAAGTGTCTCTGCCCCGGCTTTGGCCAGCAGCTGAACGCCGCGTAGCGCGTCGTGGCGCCGTTCACATCGAGCGGATGCGGTTGCTCGAGGATCGTGTCGTACTCGCGAACCGGAAAGCCCTCGACGTTGCGGCGCTCCCCCACGTGCCAGATCAACAGGCCTTCGTCAGGAAGATCCGTCTCCCAGCCCTCCCGCTTGCGCACCTCGAGCAGGAAATACTCCGACCCGTCTTCCTTGACGAGGACCCGCAGTGCCTGACGCGGTCCGGACAGCGTCGGCCGCAACACGACCTTGCGCGCGACGCGCGGATCCACGGTCACCGGCTTCAGCCAACCGATCTGCGTGCGGCACCACGCGCACATCGAGAAGGGCCGCGTGCGCTCGGAGGGTTCGCCGCCGTGCGTGCCGCGCGCCATCAGGCTCCACGGGCCCGGCCCGCGGAACGGGTTGCGGATGCCGTACATGTCCTTGAAGCCGAACAGGTGCCCGAACTCGTGCGCGGGCACGCCGACCTGCAGCAGCTGATCCGCTGGGTAGACCTCGGAGAGCTGGATGTAGGGCACGTCCTCGATCTTGCCGCGATGCGGCCAGAGCCCGCGCCCACGCCGCCCCGGATCGCCCGCGCCCACGAAGCAGATCGCGTGGTAGCCCGCGAGCACGTCCTCGCCCTCGCGCTTGCGCAGTGTCGCCAGCGCGACCTCGCGGTACTTCCCGCGCGTGTTGACCATGGGCATCTGGAGGAGCGCGGCGACGGGGGTCTCGATCTCCATCCAGTCGAAGACGTGGCCCTCGACGGCGAGGCGGCCGTAGGACTGGACGGCGTAGTAGTCGGCGAGGGAGCCGTGAGCCGCCTTGCCGTCGGCGCCCTGCACGTGTTCACCGCGCGAGAAGAGCATCTCGCGCACGCCGTCGGGGGTCGTGCGAGGGTCGTGTTTGCGATCGGGGAACTCGATCAGGACGACGGCCATCCGCAGCGTGGTCGCGTCGCGCATCGCCTTCGGGGTGACCGACTCAAACCAGGGCGCAGGGTGGTCTACGAGCTGATCGACGGTGAGGAAGGGCTCTTCTTCGGCGGTGCCCGGCGACGTCAGGCCGACCAACAAGATTCCGGCCAGCAGCGCGTAGCGGTTCACTCGCAGAGCATACCGAATCGGGTCTGGCCCTGCCCCCGCTCCTGCGCCCGGTTCTCTACAAGACTGCGCGCGCGCCTTGGCTGAAGGGGCGACCCTCGTGGTGGCCCGATTGGGCAGCCACAAGGGCTGCCCCTACATCCCCCAGGTGAGCGTCGCGCCCACTGTTCCCTTCGTCCCAATACACGATCGTCCCGAATTGAGAAACGGGCGGATCCCCCTGTGGAGACCCGCCCGTGTGTCTTCGAAAGGCGGTCCTATCGAGAGGACTCAGCCCGTCGGCTGCTCCGCTAGCCGGAGACCCTCCATAAGCCACGATGAACCATCGATCACCTCCTTTCGAACCTGGGGTCGTCCACCCCGGCGCCATGTGTGTGCCACGTCCGTCGACGCGACCGCCGACAGCCGCCCAACTGCCTGGCTGCGGCACCGTCAGTCTAGCGACCCGGGGGCCGTGCCCAAGGAGCACATTTTCGAGGCCGGGGCCGAAGACGCCCGCGTGGACGAGGCGGTCGATCAGGAACGACGCTGCCCGGGGATCACATCCACGCCGCCGTCTTCCGACACGACGATCGCCATGCAGGGCGACTCGCTCGAGTCCACGTAGCGCAACGCGGAGTTGAAACGGGCGCCGCGAGCCGGGTCGCCCTTCGTGGACGCGCGCCCATCGAGAATCACGCCGAACGCGTGGACCACGCCGTCCGGGTCCATCAACATCGCGCCGTCGACGCTGCTCAACGCGAGCAACCCCTCTTCGTCGACCTGGATCGGGTCGATCGGTGCGGACTGCTTCGCGAGCCGCTCGGCCTCCTTGGCAGCATTCTCGCCGATCACGAGAATCGTCCCGTGCGCCTGCTTGGTCGCCGCGAGCGCCATCTCCCACAACCGGTCGAACTGATCGGACTCCATCATGCCGAAGGTGCGCGTGATCGCGACCCGGAAGCGGCCCTCGTTGATCGACAAGCGCGGCAGTCGCGGATGGCCGTAGCTCACGCGCATGAGCACACGCGCGCCGTAGCTGAGCTCCCACACGTAGTGCTGCTGGAAGCTGACCTGGAACAGGCTCTCTCCCGGGACGGAATAGGCCAGATTGAGCGCGCCGATGCCGTAGACCACGGCGCCGTCGCTCAAGAGCGCGTAGCCGGGCCGGGTCGTCTCCAGCATCTTGCGCACCGCCGTGTAGTCGTACAGCCGTACCGGCCGACGGAGCTTCACCCGCACCTTCACGCCTTCGTGCCCGGGCTGGGAGATGATGAGGGCGCCGACGCCCGCCCCGCCCTCGTATCGCAGCGACGAGATGGTGTTGCACGCGTTGAAGAGCCCGCGCAGGTTCAGGTCGCGCTGCCCGCCCAGCGCCGGGTAGTCCGCCAGGATGCGGCCGGCCGCGCGCAAGATCTCCTCGTGGTCCAGGTCCTGAACCGACTCGTACATGCCGGCATGCCGTTCGGCCAGCCCGACCGCGCACTTGCGCATGTACTGCAGGACCGTGGCCTCGAGCAGGCTCGCGGGCCGCGCCGCCTGCTGATCGTCCTCGTCCTGGCGCAGCGCGAAGTACGCCCGCCAGGCGTTGCGGTCCAGCTGCAGCACCGTGGAGACCAGGAACTCCTCGACGGGCCGGGGCGCCGAGCAGAACGAGACGACCTTCGTGGCGTCGTCGCTCTCCGCCAGGACCTCCTCGACGGCGAGGCGCCAGGTGTCCAGCACGATGCGGCGCTTCTCGAGCGGATCGATGCTGTCGCCGTTCTCGCCGTACGTCTTCGCGCGCAGCTCGCGCGCGCGGCGGCTGGCTTCACTGAAGAGATTCGGGGAGTAGTCCTGGCCGGGCGCGTCGACGAACAGGGGATACAGGTCCTTGTCGTGGTCCGACACGAGGCCGACGAGCAGGACGTTGGGACGCAGTGACGGATCCAGCTCGTCGAAGATCGAGTTGGCAAGCGCTTGGGCCTCCGTGCGGAACTTCGTTTGGTGGCCCCAGTGCGAGGGGATGATCCGGCTCAAGCGTCCCTTTCGACGTTGCGCGACACACTCGAAGCCGAATTCTATACGGCTCAACTCGGCGAGGGAATAGCGCCGTATGCTCGGCAGTGGGTCACTTGGACGAAGGGGCAGATCGGCGGCGATACGTGCCGTCGCAGGGGCTGCCCGGTCGTGGTCGGCATGTCGGGGCGAAGTCGCCGCAAAGCCGATGAGAGACGCCGCGTGGCAGTCCACGCAAGGACGAGAGCGGGGCGGTCGGCGAAGCGCCGACGAGCATCCGGCAAGCCGCATGCACGCGCGTAGCTGCAAACTGACCCACGCTAGTATGCTCGCGCCATGGAGCCTTACAAGCTGCTCTTGCTCGGGCGATCGCACACAGACTACGGTTCGTTCGTATGTCGTCTGCTCAACGACGGCAGCACGGCCTGCAGCCTCAGTGTCGGGTCGGACCCGGCGTCGCCGAGTCTCGCCGCCAAGGGAGACGCCGCGCAGCCGAACGAGGACGCGCTCTTCGCCGTCGACGACGGCACGTTCTGCCTGGCGGCCGTGGCGGACGCGCACTACGGCGACGTGTCCGGTCACCGGCTGCTCGAGTTGCTCGCGGCCCGTGTCGTGGCGCCGATCCCGACGCCGCGGGCGCTCAACGACGTCGTCACGTCGCTCGCCGACGAAGGCGCCACCGCGTCGCCGTCCGCGACGACGCTCGTGGTGGTGACGTACGACCGGCAGCGGCGTCGGGGTTTCGGCATGTCGTACGGCGACTCGTCGTGCGTGCGGGTCGGCGACGACGGCTTCGAGGCATTGAACGAGAGGTCAATCCGCTTCGTCTCTCCGGCGCGGCCGCGTAGCCTCGCCCTCGACAACGCGAATTGCTTCGAGTTCGGCGCGTCGCCCGGCGACCTCGTCGTCGTGTTCACCGACGGCATCGACGAGTGCCACTACGGCCGGCCCGAGACGTCGGTGCGGCCAGGGCACCTCCAGTCGCTCCATGCGTCGAGTAGCGGCGATCCGGAGCACTTCGTGACGACGCTGACCGAGCTCGCGCTGCGCGGCGTCGACGGGAACCCCGGCGGTCAGGACAACATCGCGCTGATCGCTATGCGCGCGTAGCGGCTGCGCGCCGCCGGAACAGGCCAAGGTAGACGAGGTAGATGACGACGTAGTGGCCGAGCGCGATGGGGATCAGCAGCAGGAAGTACCACGGCCAACCCGGCAGGATCGAGGTCAGATTGTCGCCGTGCGGCTTCTCGCGCATGAAAAAGTAGTTCGCGTCGATCGCCCAGTTGACGAGGGCGACCAACGGAAGCAATGCAAGCGAGAAGAGGAACACGCGCAATATCGAGGCCCAGGAAGGCCGCAGCGAGGTCGTCGCCATCACGAACAGCACGCCGATGAGCGAGACGCCGTGCTCGATGAACGTGTTGAAGAACGGAAATTCGGGAAAGCCCACCCTGATGTCCGGCGTGATCATGCCGTGCACGCTGCCGCTGAGGTGCCAGAAGAACGCGATCTCGAAGCTGATCCTGCTCGAGGTGAGCAACGCGTGCGCAGTGACGAAAATGCCGAGCGTGCACATGTCGAGCGGTAGCGACGTCTGCAAGGACCAGATGCCGCGCGCGGCGTCGTACACGTGCATGCCGGCCTCGCCGATGAGCAGGACGACGACGAGACCGATCGCCGTGCGGCGGCGGACCCGCGCGCTCGCGCGGACACCCAGCGGGCCGATCACGAAGAATCCGCCGGCGACGAGAACGAGCAGCGCGATCCAGTGCGCCGTTCCGAACGGTACGAAGGGCGGCAGTGTGGCCGGCACCGCTAGTCTTCGATCAAGAGGATGGAAGCGGTCGGCACCTCGACCATCTTCACGACCTTGCCTTCGGTCCGGTCCTCCGCCCAGATGCGTACGCGGTATCCGGCTGCCGGATCCGCAGGTCGTGTTGCGTGCGTTCCGGGCGGATAGAGCGCCGCGCCGCGGACGCGATACTCGCGTCCTGCCTGCACCGGGAACGAGAGCGATATCGGCTTCGTCTCGAGCCGGCGACCGGCAACGGGCGTTCGATGTTCGCGATACGAGACCGTGAACGTGTGCGTGCCGGGCAAGACCTTGAATCGATCGCTCGTCTTGCCCACGCCGACGTCGCCGAGCCGCATGTAGATCTGCCCGCCGGCATCGGGGGTCGGCGCGAGGGGCGCGTCCCACTGCCGCAGTCGCGGGCTGTCCGGGATGACGACCGCGACCTGGCTCTCGGGCCGCGCGGGACCTTGGTAGGCCTGGGTGCTGCCGCATCCCGCAAGCCAGACCACGAGGACGAGGACCGTGCTGCGCATGGCGGCGGATCTTACCGATCTAGCTTCGAGGAGACGAGATCGCGACAAACAAGAACAATACTGCCGGTGGGAAGAAGCCCGATCGGGCCCTCGTCCATGAAGAGGCAGGCATTTTCGGGAACGCGACCCACCATCGCGGTGAGTAGGATTCGGGCATGAGCTGGCAACGCGCTTCGATTCTGACCCTCGTACTCGGCGTCCTCGTCGTCCTCGGCGGATGCTCGGGAACCTTCTGTTGCGACGACGTCTCGGAGGCGAATTACGACTATCGGCGCGACGTCACCTCGTCGTGGTGCCGCAAGTGCACCTGCTTCTGGCCTCCGGAGGGGAAGAACCTGGACGAGGGCGAGGTGGCGCTCACGCCGACGTGGAACCGGATCTTCAACTGCGGCGACCAGTGCGAAGGGTACTACTACACGCGCGGCCCGGCGGACTGCTTGTGCGGGCGCGAAGGCGGCGGGCGCTACAAGGACCGCTGATCGACCGAGAGCGCCATACGGCCCAGCACCGCCCACGACGCATCGAACCGCTCGATCGACGCGCACTTCTCCTTGCCGGTGGCGGGATCGAGCAGCCGAATGATCCCGGGCTGATAGCCGACGGCCAGAAACGTGTGCTCGCCTCGGACGGCGCGAAACGCCCTTCCCGCCGCGTCGCGCATCACGACCGGCCGCGGCGCCGTCAATGACCCCGTCGCCCAGACGATGACGGGCCGCCCCTGCGCGATCTCGCGTCGCAACCAGTCGATGTCCCGCGCCTCGTGCGCCCTCGCGCGAACGCCCAACGCCGTCATGCGCTCGGCGACGGGGCCGGCATAGACGCCGTACCCGTGCGGCGGAAGCCGCTCGCCCGGCTCGTCGACGCCGCCGACGAATCCGAGCGCCGGGTTGTCGGAGCGCGCGAGCCCCTGAAAGAACGTGTCCTCGTCGACGCGAACGCCGTGGAACGCCATGAGGTCCACGGCGCTTCGGCTCTCGCACGAGAGACTGCGCCGCTGCGCCTCGCCGTCGACGCGCAGATGCACGCGAGCGGGCAACGGCGCACCGCTCTCGGGACACCACACCGGCGCCTGCGCCTGCGTACACGCGGAGGCGAGCACCGACACGAGGAGCCAGGCGATGATCGTGCCGCGCTGCATGCCCGGTACGGTACTCGGCGGCCCCGGCGAGAAGACGGCGTTGCTACCATTGCGGGCCTGATGCGCATTCTCCACGTGTGGGTTCTTCTCGTCCTCATCCTCGCCGCCTGGCCGGCCCCGGCGCTCGCGGAGCCCGAGGAAGAGCCGCCGCCGACCGACGTGCGCGACCCGTTGTTCGACGTCCAGGACTCGCTGAAGGGCTACGCCGAAGAGCCGGACAAGCACGAGGCGCGCGGCGCCATCCACCGCGTCTGGCGCAGCCGGGTCAAGTCCCGGGTGAAGCGCATGCGGAACCGCATCAAGGAGATGCTGGCGGACAAACGCTGGTTCTTCACCGAAGACGGAGCGCTCGCGTTGATGCTGATGGCCGACTCGTGGAGCACGTTCGTACGCCACGCCGCGGGCCTGCACACGGAGCTGGGCGGGATCCCCGCCGGCTACGACTCCATCGACATGTCGCCCGACGCGGCCCTGCGGGCGTGGGACCGCGCGCACCCCGAGCCGAGTCTCTACGGCCCCACGGCGAGCGAGCACAAGCTCAAGCAGCTGCAGGCGAAGATCAAGATCAAGATCGTGAACGGCAAGGTGAAGGTCTCGGCTCATTGGCAGCTGCAGATCAACTACCTCAAGCAGCAGATCGAGATCGAGCGCGCGGCGCGCATCGAGCGGCACCGCATCTGGAAGGAGGAGCGCGCCCTGGCACGCGCCGAGATCCTCGCGCGCATCCACGACGCGAAGGAGGAGATCGAGGCGGCGCGCCTGGCGGTTCTCGACGACATGCGGACGCTGCGGACCGGGGTCGCCGCGGCGCAGCAAGCGGAAGAAGAGCGCCTGGCCGAGCGCGTCGCCGCGTTCCCCGAGGTCGAGGACCTGCAAGCACTCGCGAAGAAGGCGCTCGCGGAGATGGCCAAAGGGCGCATGAAGGCGCTGCGGTTCAACGAGGACAAGCTGTCGAAGTACGGGTCGATGCTGCGTGGCGACTGGATGCGGCACCGCAGCAAGCTCATCTTGCGCATCAAGCGCGCGCATCGAGACGCCGAGAAGGCGGCGGCCGCCGCCGCGCGCGAGGCCGAAGAGAAGGACGCGGAAAGCGAAGCGCCGGAAGAGAGCGGCAAGTGAGAGCGGCAAGACGCGCGTGCCCGGCACTCGCGCTGCTGCTCCTGCTCGTCGGTTCGCCCGACGCCGCACGGGCGAACGACGGGCCGTCGCGCCGCGCCGTCGCAGAGGCCGTGTCGTCGGGCGCCGCGTACCTGAAGAGCGCGCTCGCGGACGGCGACGTCGGCGCGACGAAGTGGAACGCGACGATCGAGCTCGTGATGCTCACGCTCGCACACAGCGGCGTCACCGTCGGCGACAAGACGTTCAAGGAGGGTTTGAAGCAGCTGGGCTCGTGCGAGCTCGCGTACACGTACCGGGTCGCGACGATGGCGATGGCGCTGCGCAAGATCGACCCGCAGCGCCACCGCCGGCGGCTCGCGCACTGTGCGCAGTGGCTCGTCGACACGCAGCTTCCCGGAGGCGAGTGGGGCTATCCGGTGTGGGCCGACGGCTTCGCCAAGCCGGTCGAGGTAGCGCCGCCGTTCGCTTCCGGCCCGGACGCGGAGCCGCTTCCGGAGAAGATCCAGATCAAGCGCGTCGCGCCGAAGCGCAAGGGCAAGGGCGACTTCTCGAACACGCAGTTCGCGATTCTCGGTCTGAAGGCCTGCTTGGACTGCGGCATCGAGGTTCCCGACGCCACGTGGAAGGCGGCGCTGGGCTACATCGTGAAGTACCAGCAGCGCGACGGCAGCTGGGGCTACGTGTACGGCGGCGAGCAGGACGCGGGCGGGTACGCGTCGTTGACGTGCGCGGGGGTCTGCAGCGTGGCGTTGTGTTGGCACGCACTGGGGAAGAAGAACCCCGGGAAGCACAAGGCGATCGTCAAGGGACTCGCGTGGTTGGCCAGGAAGTTCCGCGTGGACCGGAACGTGGACAACGACCAGAGCCAGATCATCGGCCTCGACACGTGGCTCTACTACTACCTCTACTCGATCGAGCGCGTCGGCAAGATCCTCGACATCGACACCATCGGCGAGCACGCCTGGTATCCGAAGGGCGCGACGTTCATCCTCGCGGAGCAGCGCGGCGACGGCAGCTGGACGAACAAGAACGCCCCCGACCGGCGACCGTCGTACATGCGGATCACGGACACGTGCTTCGCGATCCTCTTCCTGACGCGCGCGACCCCGGGGCTGGTGCTGACGGGCGACTGAGTCGCGCTACTTCTGCGCGTCGTCGAGCTCCACGTCCTCGGTCTTGCCGTTCTTCAGCGTGAGGCGCAGCGTGCGCACGCCCTCGGGGAAGGGGCCGAGCTTCGTGCCGGCGCTCGGCATCGCAGAGACACCCCACGACTGGCCGCGCGCCGAATACAGCGGCAGCGTGCCGCCGTCCGGCCCCAGCACGTCCGCCCGCGCGATCTCGTCGAGGACGAGCGCGAGCTTCGGCATCCGCTTCGACACGGCCCGCCCGAACACCGGCGACAGCTTCGTCACCTCCCCCGGCAGGACGCGCACGCCTCGCAGGGCCGCGCACAGGTTCATCTGCTCGTTCGCAATGACGATGTCGTAGCGACCTGCGTCGAGGAAGCGCCAGAGCAGCTCGCTCTCCCGCGTGGCGAAGAAATACGCCGCCGTCCAATCACCGTCGGCCTTGCGCCGGATGAGATACCACGGGTGCTGCGTGCGCTCGCGCGACGCGGGCACACGGATCGTGAGCTCGCCGATGTCCGTCTTGCGCGTAACGGACGTCTCGAGCTCGACCGTCTGTCCATACCCCTCCACGACGATCGGCTCGATGAACTTCGTTTCGATGACCTGCGAGTAGAGTTTCGCGCGGTACGTCCCGGGCCCGACGCGGGACCGAAACTCGATGATGCCGTCGCGCATGCCCGCGCTGCCGAACTGGTGACCGTCGAGCGGGCCGCCGACCACGTGGAGCGTGGCGTTGATCCACCCGGTCTCCGGCTCGAAGCCCTTCACGCGGATGCGCACGATGCTCGAGTCGCGCAAGGCGACGCGGATCTCCGGGCGTCGATCGCCTTCGTCGACGACGAACACCTCGGTCGCGAAGCGGTGCGCCGCCACGGAGACCCGGATGGGGCCGTCGTACGGCAGCTTGACGGTCCAGCGGCGATCGTCCCCCAAGCCGACGCCCCAGGATCCCATCGTGGGCTCCCCGGGTCCGGGCCAGGTGACGATCTTGTCCACGTCGCGCGGGATGGCGCCGATCCGTAGCTGCTCCAGATCGCGCCCGCTCACGCTCTCGACGATGAACGTGCGCTCGAACGCGGCCTTCAAGCGGAATTCGACCGGCGTGTCCGGTACGACCGACGCCCCGTCCACGAACGCATGTAACAACCCCGCGTGGCTCTTGGGCGCGGCCGCGAACCAGTAGTCGCGGTAGTCGCGAGGCGCGACGAACTTCCAGCGTCCGTCCTTCGTCGTCTCAACGCGAACCGGATCGAACCTCGGTCCGCGTTTCGACGTGTCCTTGGGCACCAGGTAGACGGTCACTTCGGACAAGGGCTTGCCGTCCGCACCGAACACCCGGCCGCCGAGCGGGACGCCGTCCTCCGGCTCGTTCTGCGGCTCCGGCGTGCGGTCGCCTTCGACCTCGTCCGATGCGGAATCGTCGACCTCGTCGTCGATCGGTTCGTCCTCGGTCGCCCCGCCGGCCTCGAGCGGCGCGAGCTCGGGGCGTTGCTCCCCTTCGGCGACGAGCTCCGTGTCCGCGTCCGGTTGCTCGCCTTGGTCGTCGGGCAACCACACGAGCACGCCGGCCGTGAGCAGGACCAACACGAGAACGCCGGCCGCCACCAACTTCGTCTTCGCCGTCATGAGCATGCTCCAAAGCACGCCCGTGCGCAGTCCCCCGACGCCCGACAACGGAACGAGCGCGGCCATCCAACCGCGCCGGTCGCCGTCGTGCCGCGAATCCAGCCGTTGTCGCAACAGGGCCAATGCGCGCTTGCAGCGAACACGCACCGTCGCCGCCGGCACCTCGAAGTGCTTCGCGATCGAAGACGGTGAACGACCGGCGAAGTAGCGCATCCACAACGTCGTTCGATACGGCTCCGGCAGCTCGGTCAGCGCCTCGACGAGCGCGCGATGCTCTTCCATCTGCTCGGCGAGGTCGGCCGGGCTCTTCGGCCCCGGCCCGCTCGGGACGCGCGCCTCGTGCGTGCCACGACGTCGATCGCCGCGGGCGGCGTTGCGCGCGGTGTTGCGCACGACCCCTCGCAGCCACGGCTCGGACGGCTCGCCGCCCGCCTTGTCGAGCGCGACCAGCCAGGCGTCCTGGACGGCGTCGTCGGCACGGGTCGCGTCCTTGAGGATGCGGCGCGCGAGGCGCCGAAGCCCGCGGCCGTCGGCCAGGAGCCGGCGCGCATCGAGGTTGGTGAAGGGAGTACCCACGGACACCACCCTATGTCCGCCCGCCCCTCGGGCGTTTCAGGCCCTTCGTTTTCGGGTTTTGCAAACCGCTGACGAACAGGACCCGGCGTGAACCGTTGAACTCGGTGCGGGTCCAATCGAGGGACCCCCGCTGTTCAGGGAGAGCTGCATGTTGCGTTCCGCCGTCTTGTCCGTGCTTTGCGTCGGCTTGCTCGTGTCCCCCGGCCTCGCCGGCGAGGAGCCGAAGGAGAAGAAGAAGCCGGCGCCCCCGGCGCCGCAGGACGTCATCGACGCCGTGCGCTACGTCAACTCGAAGGCGTTCACCGCGCCGCCGACGAAGTTCCGCGCCGGGCACGTCACCGCGCGGCAGCTCCCGGCGAGCGCCGTCACCCGCACCGAGAGAGGCTTCTCGGTCAAGCTGCCGGCGAACGCGCCCGTTCCGACGCCCACCGTGAGCAACGGACGCGTCTTCGTGAGCGGCGGCTTCCACAGCAAGGAGTACTTTTGCTTCGACGCCAAGACCGGCGCGCTGCGCTGGGGCATCAATCTCGACGACGACGGTCCGACCTCCGCCGTCGTCGAGGACGACGTCGTCGTGTTCAACACCGAGTCCTGCACGGTCTTCGCCGTCGACGCGAACACGGGCAAGCAGCTTTGGTCGCTTTGGCTCGGTGACCCGCTCCTGACGACCCCGACCATCGCGAACGGCATCGTCTTCACGTCGTACCCCGCCGCCGGCCACGCGCCGGCGCCGCAGAACAAGACGCCGAAGAAGTACGTTCCGCCGACGCACGTGCTCGGCGCGTTCGAGCTGAAGACCGGGAAGATCCTATGGCAACGTTGGATCGACAGCGACGTGATGTCGGCGCCGATCGCCGTCGGCAAGGTGCTCTACGCGACTTCGTTCAGCGGCACCGTGTACATGTTCGACCAGGCGACCGGCAAGGTCCTCTCGGCCGTCAAGCAGCGCGCGACATCGGCGCCGATCGTCGCGAACGGACGCATGTTCCTCTCGGCGCGCATCGACGGCATGGACGAGCAGCTCGCACGCGAGGCGCTGCGCGCCCTCTCGACCAGTGGACGGTCGGTCTCCTACGAGGTCCAGGCCCGCAAGGCCGAGTATCTGGATCGCAGCGTGCAAGCCGGATCCGACTACGAGGAGAAAGGCGTCGCCATGGACGCGATGAACGGCTTCGGCGGCGCCGCGCCCGCCGCTGCGAACGCCGCCGCGGGATTGGCGAACATCGGCCAGGGCCGCGTGTCCACGCTGCAGGCGTTTCAAGGCTCGCGCGGCATGTCGATGCCCGGCAACAACTTCAACACCATGGGCGACGAGCTCGTATGCACGGATCCCGTGTCCGGCGCGACGCGCTGGGCGGTCAAGATCGACGGCGATCTCAGGAGAGCGGGCGGGTTCCTCGCTTCGTCGCCGGCCGCCGCCGGCGGATTCGTGTTCATCGCGACGTTGAAGGGCGAGGTGCTGCGCATCGACCCGGCCGACGGGAAGATCGCCGAGCGCTACGCGGTCGCGTCCCCCATTCGATCGCAGCCGGCCATCGTCGGCGGCCGCATCTACGTCGGGACGCAAGACGGCCGCCTGGTCTGCATCGACACGGGCAAGGCCGCGTACGACGGGTGGAGCACCTGGGGCGGCAACGCGGCGCATACGGGCGTCGTCGAGTCCAAGAAGGCGGCGCCTCGCGCCAAGTAGCGGGTTCCATTACGCTGGCGGCGAATGGACAACCCCCTCGCGAGCCTGCTGCTCGGCCTACTGCTCATTCTGGGACTCGGAACGGCGGTCGTCGTCGCCCTGATCGTCGACGACGAGGAGGAAGGGCAGTTCGCGCAGCCTGATTCCGTGGTCGAGGGCGGTTCCCAAGGGCCGCCCGGGCCGCAGCTCGAGCCCGAGAGCCGGTCGGTCGGCCCCGCCGCTTTGGAGGCGCTGAAGCGCGAGAT
Organism: Planctomycetota bacterium; assembly: GCA_965223505.1. Classification (GTDB taxonomy): domain Bacteria; phylum Planctomycetota; class PLA2; order PLA2; family JAEUHO01; genus CBDCWP01. Next base: position 4,538 of record CBDCWP010000035.1, on the reverse strand, counting down.
GGAAAAGAGCGACGCGGAGATCGCGCGCCTCAGGGCCGAGATCGCCAAGCTCACCAGCCCCGACGAGGAGCGGGCGGCCGAGCTCGCGGCGCTCCGGGAACCCTTGGCGTGGCTGCGCAGGCTCGACCCCAAGTCCTTCGACGACATGCCGGTCGAGACCGCGCGGCACCTGCGGGAGATCGACCTGACCGGGCTCGACGTCACGGACGAAGACCTGGCGCATCTCGTGCACTTCAAGAACCTCAAGGAGCTTCAGCTTCGCAAGACGAAGGTCACCGACGAGGGGCTGCGGCACGTACGCAATCTCGACAAGCTGCGCAGTCTCGGTCTACGGGAGACGAAGATCACCGACGAGGGGATGGCGATCATTCGGGACATGCCGCTCGAGTGGTTGGACGTCAACATGACCGCCGTGGGCAACGAAGGCGTGAAGCACATCCGCGACATGACGACGCTGGCGTTCCTGCGGCTCAACTACACGCGGATCACCGACGAGGGGCTGGCGCATCTCGGCCGGCTCGACAAGCTCGTGCGCCTCGATCTCTGGGGCACCAAGATCTCGGAGTCGCCGCCGTACCTCGACGGGCTCGAGGCACTCGATCACCTCGAGCTCGGTGCGACGGCCGTGAGCAAGGAGTGGGTCGAGGAGTTCCAGCGCGCCCACCCCGACTGCTACGTCCGCAGCCGCTGGGGCCGCTGAGCCCTCGCCGCGAATGGAACACGAGACACGCGCCCGCTTGCAGATGTTGGCCGCGGCCGCTCTCTTCTCCACGGGCGGCGCCGCCATCAAGGCGTGCGGTCTCACGGGTTGGCAGGTCGCGTGCTTCCGTTCCGGGCTCGCGGCGCTCACGCTGTTGGTGCTCCTGCCTGCGACCCGACGCCACTGGTCGTGGCGCGGCGTGGTCGTGGGCCTGGCGTACGCGGCCACACTGATCATGTACGTGCTCGCCAACAAGCTCACGACGGCGGCGAACGCGATCTTCCTCCAGTCCACCGCGCCGCTGTATCTGCTCCTGGTCTCGCCGCTGCTCTTGAAGGAGCGCATTCGGCGCAACGACCTCTTCTTCATGGCCGCGCTGGCGGTCGGGTTGGCCCTGTTCTTCGCCGGCCGGGAGGCCGCGCAGGCCACCGCGTCGGATCCGTTCCTGGGCAACGTCGTCGGCGCGTGCTCGGCGGTCACGTGGGCGCTCACGGTCGCGGGGCTGCGCTGGCTCGCGCGCGAGGAAGGGCGGGAGGGCGGATCGCCCGCCGGCGCCGCCGCCAACGCCGCCGTCACCGGCAACCTGATCGTGTTCGTCGTGTGCCTGCCGCTGGCGCTACCCGTGGTCGGAGCGACGACCACCGACTGGGCGTGGATCGGCTACCTCGGCGTCATGCAGATCGGCGTCGCCTACGTGTTCATGACGTCGGGCATGCGCCACGTGCACGCGCTGGAAGGCGCGCTCTTGCTGCTTCTCGAACCCGTGCTCAACACGTTCCTGGCGTGGATCGTGCACGGTGAGGTGCCGGGGCCGTGGTCGCGGGCCGGCGCGGCGATCATCCTGCTGGCGACGCTGGTGCATTCCATCCACGCCGCGCGCCGGCGCAGGGGACGCTAGCTAGTCGCTCTTGCGCAGCACCGCCTCGAGGCAGCGCACGGGCGTGCGCCAGTCGTTGCCGATGATGCGGCCGAGCTCGCGTCCGTTGCGCGTCACGATGCCCGTCGGCAGCTTCTTCACGCCCGCCTCGACCAGCGTGGCGTCCTTCCACGCCTGCGGCGGCTTCGGCAGCCCGTAGTACGTGAACTTGACGCCCGCGTCCTCGAGCTTGTCGTCGACACCGAGGATGGAGGGAACGTAGCGCTTGCACGACGGGCACCAGGAACCGAAGTACACGACCACCTGAATCGGTTGCTTCTCCTTCGCGACCTCTTCCAGGCGGCCCAGGTCGATGTTCTTCGGCTTGGATCGCTCGTACTGCGGGCTGTGCTCGAGCACCTCTTCGGCCTTGTGCAGCCCGGTCAGGGGCGGGTTCGGCTTGATGCGCACGGACTTGCCGTCCAGCGCGAACGTGATCACCGCACCCTGCAGCGTGAACGTGCCCACGGACTCGAACTCGGTGTCGGCCAGTAGATACACATTGTCGTCCTTGCGGCGCACGGTGTACTTCTTGTCCAGGCGCTGCACGGTCTTGCCGCGCACCTGGATGAGAATCGCGTCGTCGACCTCGTCGCTCAGGATCAGGAACGAGGCGAGCCGCGGGATCTGCAGCAGATCCTTGGGCTGCAGCTCGTCGTCGCCGATCTGCACGACGTACTCGCCCCGCGCATGGAAGCCCTTCCACTGCGAATGCGCTTCGCCGTCGGCGCGCGCGTGGCCGCTCCAGACGGCAGCCGCCAGGCACGTCGCGACGAGCCCCAAGGCGACCCGTCGCCCGGCAAGGATGTGCATCGAGTCCGACATTCTCGACTCCGGCGTCATGCTACTCCCCCGATCGGTCCGAGGTCGAACCGTGGGAGAGACCCAACGCGCGGATCACTGCGACCATTTCCCCAGTGGCGGCAGGCCGTCGAACGTTTCGGTCACCTTTCCGTCACGGACCCGGAAGCTGCGGGGCAGGCGGCGATACAGACTGCGCATGAGGCCGGGGGGCGCCTCGCGGACCTGCAGGCCGTGCTCGAGGTGGAAGCACTGCCGGTCCTCTTCTGCGCAGGACGTGAGCACCCACAGCCAGGCGTCCGGCGACTCGATGACGAAGTCGATCATCGGCTGCGTCGTGTCGCAGAACTGTTGATCGGAGACATCGGCGAGGACCACGATGTGCTCGCCCTCGGCCAGCTCCGGAATCCAGCCGTCGAGGCACTCCCGGTCCTTGCCGTGACCCGCGCAAATCTCGGCCACCTCGTCGCCGACGTCCAGGCGGGTCGCCAGACCATCGAGCGGCAGGTTCGGCGCCATCCCGGTGAAGACGAGCGCGCAGCCGATCAGACCGACCACCGCGCCTGCGCGCACGATCGGGAACCCGGTTCCTGCGCGCCGCCCGAGATAGGCGAGACAGAGCGCGGGCACCATGAGCGCGAAGTCCTGCCAGAACGCCTCGGCGGGCGTGCGATCGAGGAGGTTGCCGAAGCAGCCGCAGCTTTCGTCGGATCCCGTGACGTAGGCGCGGCCGGTGAGGAACACGAAGAACAGGACGAGCGCCGTCGTCAGGAGCAGGACCGGCAGCCGCCGGATGCACAGCAGCAACGCGGCGCCGAGGCCGACCTCGAGCGCAATGCCGATGTAGGCGACGACGGGGCCTGGGAAGAGGAAGTCGAGCCCCTCGGACTCGACGAGCTCGACGAACGCGGCCGGGTCGATCAGCTTGGAGAACGACGCGAAGAGCAACACGCTCCCCAGGAACATGCCGGCGATGTCACCGACGCGCTGCTTGACTTGGCTGTTCGAAGTCGTGTCCGTCATCGTCCCAGGTCCGCCCCCGGGGTGCGGCGCCCCCAGGATCCAACAGACTACTGTCGGTCGAGGACGAGGGCCGCGCCACGCCGGTGTGGCGTGGGGAACGGGACACGAACATCGCCACGCTGCTCGACGGGCCCGTTGGACATGCGTGCCTTTACGCGCCCGCGATTTCAGGGAAACATCGGGGGCGTGGCCGGCAAGTACCTCGCAGTGAACCAGGCAGATCACCAACTCTGGCAGAGCTGGCAACGCGGACGCGACGAGTACGCGTTCGAGGCGCTCGTACGGCCTCACGTGCGCTTCGCCACGGACCTGGCGCGGCGCATGGGCTGCCGGCCGGACGAGGCGGACGACGTGGTGCAGGAGTCCTTGGCCAAGCTCGCCGGCGAGCGCGGCGAGAAGCCCGTTCGCGTCGGGCTGCGCGCTTGGATCGCCCGAACGGTGCGGCTGCAGGCGCTGATGCTCCATCGCAGCAACCGCCGGCGCAAGCGTCGCGAAGAGGTCTATGCCGGACGGCGCCAGGTCAAGGCCCCGGAGCCGCGGGACGCCGACGAGGTCGAAGCCGCGCTGAAGGAGCTTAGCGAAGCACAGCGCGAAGCCGTGGTCCTGCGCTATCTCCACGACCTCGAATACCGCGAGGTCGCGCAGGTGCTCGGCGTCTCGGAGAACGCGTGCCGGCTGCGCGTGCACAAGGCGATGGCCGAGCTGCGGCGCCGCTTGGGCCGCGAGCCGGGAACGATCGTGGCCGCGCTGCCGCTCTTGCACGGTCTCAAAGGACCGGAGACGCTGACGTCCGCCGCGCTTTCGTCGACCGCCGCCAAGGGGGGTGCTGCCGCACTCGTGGGAGTCCTCGTGATGAACAAGGTGGTTGCCATCTCTCTGGCCGTCGTCGTCGCCGCCGTCGCGGCGTACGTGTTCGCGTTCGACGACGACGCAAGTGGAAGCGCGCCCGATGGGAATGCGCCGGTCGAGGCGGCTGGTCTCGAAGGTGGCCCCCAGCCCGCGCTCGAGCCGCACGTCACACCCGCCGACCAAGAAGAACCGCAGCCGGCGGAGACGGAACCGACGCCACCGCCGACGCCCGAGGGGAATCGCAACGCG
>CBDCWP010000034.1:220000-254809 GCA_965223505.1 Planctomycetota bacterium | reverse complement strand
CGCCGCTTCGAACAGCGCCTGCAGCCGGCTTTCGCGGTCCTCGAGCTCGCTGGCCTGGGTGCGCAGCTGGGCCAGGGACTGTTCGAGTCTCCGCGTCTGTTCGAGTGCGGTTTGCTCGTGCACCTCCAGGAGCTGTTGTAGGGCGGAGCACTCGGAACGCAGGCGTTCGAGCTCTTGGGTGTAGGCGTTCTCGACAGGCGACGAAAGCTCGTCTCTTGCGTCGCGCTCAGACAAAGACGGGCCCCCTCGCAAACGGCAAGATCGCGAGCTTGACGTTGAGCGACAGCGTCTTGAACAACTCCGCGGTCTCCTGGCTGACGGGCACACGGGTGAACAGGATCACGGCGAAGAGGTCCCCGGTCGGCAGCATGCCGCCGAACCCGAGAGCGGACTTCACCGAGTACGGAATGACGAAGTTCTCCTGCGCAGGCACGTAGGGGCTTCCGAGCGCTTCGGGGACGTAGAACACGTTGTAGGTCTTCTGCTCTACGTCGAGAAGGAACCGCGGGTCCGGCGACACGACCGCATCCACGTCGAAGCCGAACTGCTTGATGAGCTGCGAGATCATCGGGAAGTTGTCGACGAAGAGCTCGCTCGGAAGAGGAATGGCCTTGTGGCCCGCCGAGTTCCTGCGGTCACCCCAGCGCTCGTTCTCGCCGACACTCGCCAGCAGGGTCAAGCACTTCATCTCCGGCCGCAGTGAGCCGTCGTCGAGGATGCCGACCGCAAACTCCTGCAGATCGGGCTCGAGCTCGCAAAACGTGTGTGTCTTGTAGAACCGAACCAGGACGCACTCGCGCTCCTCGGTTTCGGACCCGCGAAGGTTGTCGTGCAGGAAGCGCACGATCCGCTGAGCCACTCCCTCCATGCTCGCCGCACCGTCACCGATCACGCGGAGCGCTTGGCCGGCGTCGATCATCTGGGTCATCTTGAACGTCGACAGGCTGTACATGAAGGCCACCGTGCTGCGTCACTCGGCACGGCAGCATCGTAGCCCGGCAGGCTGTGCCAGATACAGACTCTACGTCAACGGCTCAACTCGTAGCTCTCGTCCAGCCACTTCGTCCAGAGCTTCTTCGGCATGGGCTCTTCCGCCGTGAATCGGGCGGTGACCCACGACCCGACCTGGAAGCGATCCGGGTCCTTTTCTGCGAGCCTCGTCGCCTCCGGAAGGGACGTCTTGAGCTTGAACATGGCCTTGTAGCGACCGCCCTGCTCCCCGACGAACAAGAACGCCTTCTTGCCCGTCTTGAAGGAGCTCTGCGTGCAAGCCGTACCCTTGGCGACGTCGGGATACTGGCTCGCCTTGAGACGAATCGGTTCGGTCGGGTCGCTCGCAGCCATGACGTTCTCCATCAGGGGCCTACCCTTCTAGTGTACCGGAGCCGCGGGTTCCCTCAGCTTCGGGACGCAGCTCCCAGGAACGTTGCGAGCTTTCCGAACGCGGCCGTCCAACCGGCGCGGACGATCTCGCGAAGCTCCATGTCGCCTTCGACGCGCATGTCCGGAATGCCGGCGTGCACGAGCCGTACGAGCGTGCCGCCTTCCACTTCCGTGAAGTCCACGGAGACGATCATCCCGCCGGCGCTACCGTCCGGCGCGGCGGACTCGTAGGCCAACCGGGCGGGCGGATCGTACTCCGTGAGTGTCGCAAAACCGGGCACCTCACCGACGCCCTCGATCGTCATGTGGTGGTTGTACTGACCACCGACCCTGCGCTCGACCTCCGAACGAACCGACGTGCACTCGGCGCACCCCCACCACTGCTGCACCTTGCTGGTCTCGCACCACGCCTCGAACACATCCTCGCGCGGCGCGTCGTACACGCGCGTAACGATCAGCTTGCCGTCCTCGAACTTCAGTTCCGTGCTCATCGCTTCTTTCGCTCCTGTTGATTTCTGGTCGTTCGTGCCTCCGCCGCGCGCGCCTTCAGATAGGCGTCCACGGCGTCGAATTGCCGTCTCCAGAACCTCGCGTAGCGCCCGATCCACGTACTGGCCTCGTCGATGGGCCGCGGATCGACGCGGATGCGGTGCTCGCGTCCCTGTCGGGTGCGCTGGATCAGCCCCGCCCGCTCGAGCACGCGCAGGTGCTTCGACACGGCGGGCTGCGACATGTCATGGGGCGCGGCGAGCGTGCTGACGTTGGTCTCGCCCTGCGCGAGCCGCTCGAGCATTCCACGGCGCGTCGGGTCCGACAGCGCGGAGAAGACGAGATCGAGGCGGCTCTTATTCATAACCATATGGTTATGTATAGTGGACCGCGCTGCCAGTGTCAAGCCACTCTCGAGCGCTACGCGTGCCTGCCCCGCGCCGGTGACGATCGCCTCCCTCGGCGCGAGGTCCAGGTCATCTCGGGCTTTCGCACGCCCGCACTCCGTACTAGGGTCTCTGCCCCTGTGCGTCTTCGGGGAGCGGGGGCGGTCGGACAGAACGTACAGGGACCGTTCACGCAGCGGCGCCTGCTGGAGCTGATCGCCGAGGGCAAGGTTCGCGACGACATGATGTTCTCGCTCGAGGGCGGAGAGTGGCGCCCTGGATCCCAGTGCCCGGAGCTGTTCCCGCCCGCAGCCGCTTCTCCGGCGTCGACCGTCGCGCCGCTGGCAGGCCAGGGTCCTCCCTCCGCGCCACGCCCCCCGGCACCGGTCTCGAGCTCCCGGACCGGCGGACGACGCGACGGTCGCAGGCGTCGATACAAGGAGCACCGGGGAAACACGGTGCTGGTGCTCGGCATCCTCGGACTCGTGGTTTGCGGGATCTGCGGCATCATCGCATGGGTGATGGGAGCGGCGGACTTGCGTGAAATGCGTGCGGGAATCATGGACCCCTCCGGACGCGGTTCGACGCAGGCCGGCATGATCTGCGGGATCATCGCGACGGTCTTCGTCATCCTCGGCTTGATCTACGTCGTGGTCGCCGTCGGCGTGCTTTCGAGCGAAGGAAGCTATTGACGCCTACCGCGGCCCCCTACTCGAAGGCGGGACCGCTCGCCGCACTCGTCGTCGCCCCGCCCGGCCTCGTGCCGCCTCGCTAGTTCAATCGTCCCGCCGGCGGCGACGAGCCACTTCGCGCAGATCCGCGGCCTGGTCGTGCTCGTCGACGATCTCCGCGCCCAGCAAGCACTCGAGCACGTCCTCCAGCGTGACGACACCCTCGAACAAGCCGTACTGGTTGAGGATGCCCGCGATGTGCTCTCGCTGCTCGAGGAACTGCTGAAGCAGCCGGTGCGCAGGCATCGAGGCCGGGATGAAGTAGAGCGGACGCATCAGGTCGCGTGCCGTGGTCGTCCCGTCCGGATCATTGAGGGCTGCGTCGATCGCCTCCCGGCGATACAGGCAGCCGATCACGTTGTCCTTGTTGTCGGGCTGCTCGGTCACGGGCAGGCGGCTGTGGATCCATCGGTGGGGTCGATCGAGGATCTCGGAAACCGGGGTATCCGCCGCGATCGTCTCGACCACGGGCCGCGGCGTATGCAGCTCCCTCGCGGTGACGGCGTCGAGGCGCAACGCGTTCCGAACCCACTTGTGCTCCTCATGCCGCACCCTGCCGCTACGAGCGGCGAGACGTGAGACCGCCAGCACCTCCTCTTCGCTCGGCCCTACGACCGCAGGTCCGCCGGCGACGCGGCGCGACGCTCGCTTGACGACCCAGACGATCGGCCAAACGAGGACGATCATCAGCCGCAACGGCAAGGCGATGCGCGGCCCGAGTGCTTCGGCGTAGCGCACACCCAGGCTCTTCGGGACGATCTCGGTCAAGGCGAGCACGAGCACGGTGAAGGCCGCGGCGAACATCCCGACGGCCGCGCTCCCGTAGCGGGCGCCGACCAGGGCGCCGCAAACGGCAGCGCCGATCGTGTGAGCGATCGTGTTGATGGTCAGAATCGCCGCGATCGGCTCCTCGACCTGGGTGCGAAGTTGATCGAGGCGCTCCGCGTTGGGGTCGCCGCGCGCGCGCAACACCTCGATCTGCGCAGGTGTTAGCGAATAGAGTGCGGCCTCGAACAAGGAACAGAGAAAGGACGCCAACAGGGTGAGGCCGGCGACGAGGAGGATCTCCGTCATGAACGCTCAAATGGTACATCAGGATCGGTAGAGCCCGCGGCTCTCGCGCCGCGCTCGCACGGTCCTCGCAACGGGCGCGGGAATCGCCCATCGGGTCCGCCGCTTCGACCTGCGCCGTGCATCGACGGGGCCCTCGGCCGGCTAGAACGGGTACAGGATCGGCAAGAGGGCCGTTGCGAGGAGCCACATCAGCACGTTCATGAGGACGCCGATCTTGATGAAGTCCGCGAAGTGGTAGCCCCCCGGCCCCATCACGATCAGATTCGTCGGATAGCCGATGGGCGTCGCGAAGCTCGCGCTCGCCGCGAAGCAGATCGCCATCATGAACGGACGTGGATCGACCCCCATCTGCTCGGCGAGCTGCAGGGCGAAGGGCACCAGCAGCACCGCGGTCGCCTTGTTCGAGAGGAAGTTCGTGACGGTGCTCGTGAGCAGATAGAGGGCGCTCAAGACGAGCCACGGCCGGTCGTCACCGATGACTTCAACGAGGGTCGTCACGATGTCACGTGCCAGATGCGTGGTGTCCATCGCGACGCCGAGCGGAATCGTTCCCGCGATCAGCAGGAGAACGGAGGCGTCTAGAGATCGGAACGCCTCATTCGCTCGTAGGCATCGGGTTGCCACCATCAGTCCTGCGCCGGCAACGGAAAGCACCACGATGGGCAGAGGCGTGAACGCCGCCAAGACGATCACCCCGAGCATGATCGCAACCGCGATCGGGGCGCGCTCCCGATGGCGGATCAGACCCTCGAGGCCTTCGGCCAGAAGCACCGCCTCGGTTTGTCGCAGCGCGTCGAAGCCCTGTGCCGAGGCTTGGAGCAACAGGACATCCCCCTCCTGCAACCGGACGTTCTTGATGTCCTTGCGATGGTGGCGTCCGCCGCGTTGCAGCGCCAGGACCTTGACGCGGTAGAGCTTGTTCAGGCGCAGGTCGGCCACACGCTGGCCGACGAAGGGCGACGCCGGGAGCACCACGGCTTCGGCGAGCATCAGCTCTACCGTTCGCATCGGCACGAGCTGATCGTCCTCGAGAACGGGCGCGAGCGACGCCTTTGTCGAGCGGAGGAACTCGGTGATCTGCTTCGACGTGGCACAGATGATCAAGACGTCATCGACTTCGAGCACCAGATCCTTGAGGTCGGCCTTCATGAGCACCTGCTCGTCACGGATCAGCTCCAGCAGCCGTACGCTTCCCGACCCGGGAAGGACGCGGTCGAGGGGCATGCCCGGCAGGCGGGAGCCCGGCTTGACGACGATCTCCGTCACGAACTGCGCCGTCCGCTCCCGCGGGATCATCGCGGACAACGAAGTGCGCTCCGGCAGGATCCGGCGGCCGTACGTCAGGAGGAAGAGCACGCCGCCGGCCAGGAGGACCAACCCCATCGACGTGAACTCGAACATTCCCAGACCGGTCGCTTGTTCTCCGTTCGCGACCTGCCACGCCTTGAAGAAGTCGTGAACGATCACGTTCGTGCCCGTCCCGATCAGCGTGCACGTGCCTCCGAGAATGGCGAAGAAGCTGAGCGGGATCATCAGCTTCGACGGCTTCACATCGAGCTCGCGACAGAGGACGAGCACCACCGGAACGAGCATCGCGACGACCGGGATGTTGTTCATCAGCGCGCTGATCACGGGCACCGTGGCCGCCATGATCAGCAGCACGCGCGTGGCACTTCCCTTCGCGCTCTTTCGCAACAGCTCCGTCAGTGCGTCGAGCGTTCCGGTTCGCGTGAGCCCCGCCGAGATCACGAAGAGACTCGCGATCGTGACCGTGGCGGGGTTCGAGAAGCCGGAGAGGGCCTGCTCGACACCGAGAATGCCGGTGAAGTAGAGCGCCGGCGGGATCAGGAGCGAAGTGACCGCGATCGACAGCCAACGGGTGACGTAAAGGACGATTGCAGCCGTCAGGATTAGTACGAGTAGCGTCGTCTCCATGTGCGCTTCCGCGCAGGATACAAGAAGCGGCCGTCGCGGAGCAGGCGCTCTCGATCGAATCGAGGCGCCTTCTTCGAGACCTCCGCGTCATTCGAGCTTGGCGACGACGGTCAGATAGCCCTGCCAGAGAAAGAACGCGAGCGTGAGCGCGAGGAAGGTGTTCACGATGACGCCGCTCCTGAACTGTTCCGGCATCCAGCGGCGATGGTTGTTGAGGATCAATAGCGTCGCGGCGAGCAAGGGCATGAACAGCGCGCCCAGCACGGCGTAGAGCAGCTGGATCGTCTGGAACTTCCACCAGAGCGTGACCAATGGTGGAATCGCCAGGTAGAGAAGAAACGCCTTGTACGGCTTGGAGCCCGCGTGGTCGTACGCGTCGCGCTTCTCGGGCTCGATCCACCGCGCCTCACTGAGGAAGTCGGCGAACATGTACGGCACGCTCTGCCACACGCTCAGCATGCTCGAGAAGATCGCGCCCCATGCGCCGACCAGGAAAACCCAGCGGACTTCGGGTCCGATCGCATCGCCGAGGCGGTCACCGAGCAGCTCGACCAGACGAGCGCCCTTGCCCTCCAAGGTCGGAACGGTCGATGCGATCAGCAGCATCGCGACGCCGAAAGAACGCCGTCATCACGTACCCGACGGTCAGGTCGATTCGACAGAGCTTCACGCCCGCAGCTCCGGTTCGCCGGCGCTCTCGAATCCAGTAGCCGTACGAGAGCAGCGTGAGCGTGCCGCCCACGCCTCCGATCAGGCCGAGGACCCAGCCGCGGCCCTCCGCGCTCAACTCCCAGGGCGCGATGACGCGCGTCGAGCCCCAGTCGACGGAAGGAGCGATGCGAACGGCACAGTAGAGCACCGTGACGAACATGAGGCCGATGCAGACGGCCATCAGCTTCTCGAAGAGCTTGTAGCCGCCCCACAACACGAGTCCGACGGCGCCGAGGGAGTGCACGATGCCCCAGATCTGCTTGGATACGTCTGGGTCCTGGTGGAGTGTGACCAGCGCGCTACCTGCCACGCCCGTGGCGCTGATGAGCGCGCCCCCGACGAAGAACGACCATCCGATGAGATAGAGAGAGGAAGACCCACTGCAGTCGGAGCCGCCGGATCCAGCCCTCGAGCAACGTCGGTTCCGGTGGCCATCTGCCAGCGGGCGAGCCCTTCGTTGAGCGTCCACTTCAGGACGGCGCCGAAGACGACGGCCCAGAAGACGCCGACACCCAGCTTGGAACCCGCGAAGCCCGCGGTCGCGAGGTCGCCTGCCCCGACGCCCCGTCGCCGCCACGAGGATGCCGGGCAAGACGAGGAGAGGCCAGCGTCGAAGGCTCACCCGGCCGGCCATGACGTGGTGACGAGGGCGCGCATGTCGGCGCCAGTCTATCCGTCGGCGCGCTCGCGTGGCCAGCCGACCTCGACCTTCCTGATGCCTGGTCACGTCCGGCAGGCGTGGGCGGTGTCATCGGTTTTCTGTCAGCGGCAGAGAAGAATGAACCAGACGTCGTCCCCGGTCATGTCGCCGCCGGATGCGAATCCGAACCGGCCGTCGGCGGACACAGCGCCCCGAAGCGCCTCGCCGGTCCGACGGGGTCACGGACAACGTACCGTCCGTCATTACGGTGTAGGAGTAGCCGTTGTCCACGGGGTCGTCTGAAATGGCGCCGTCGGTATTCGTCTTCGTGTCGACCCGAACTGGCAGGCTGTCGAGCCTTCCGTGTCGTTTGCGAAGTGGAACCTGCCTCCAAGTAGACGCACCGCGACACGCAAATGCGGGACGCCGCTAGCTGCGCCGGGCGCGTACGAACGAGCGGATCGCGAACACCAGGAACACGAGACACAGAATCGCCATGGCGGACCGGCCCCAGGCCGCCTCCGGGCGTTCGATCACTTCGCCTTGCAGGTGACGGATCGCCGCCGGGATGCCGGTTGCACTCCCGCCGATCCCGATCAGTGCGAGCAGGGCCGCGACGTGCATCGCGTGCTTGCGCCGATTCGGGGTGGTTGCCACCAGGGCACAGATCGCGAACGCCGCACCGACGAAGGCGGGAATCAGTGCCGTGACGCTCTCACGGCCCGATCCGAAGTACAGACCGACCCCCAGCGCGATGAGCAGGCCGGCGATGACGAAGAGTAGGGCTCGCATGGGGGGTCCTCGCATGTGTTCGAGTTGCGACGCGAATGGTGCGCGCGCCTGGCATTCTGCCAGATGTTCCTCGCAGTGCCGCTCGCCGCGACGCTTCAGCTGCTCCGCGTCGGCGTAGGGAGGCGAGGAGAGCGAAGTCGGTCCAGCCGCCTCGTTCCTTTCATCGGCGCGCCGCGGACGTCTCGGCTGCTGCGCGCGCGGGAGGACGTGCGGACGACGCTGTCGGAACGGCGCCGGGGCGCGGTGGCCGGACGGATGAAGTAGATCACGGGAAACTCCTAGACGGGCCGGCGCAGCCAGAGGATCAGCGCGGCGATGAACAATCCGGACTCGAGGGCGAATGCGATACGCGGGAAACCCGTCACGCCGGAGATGGTGAGAAACGTGTACGCTCGCCACAACGCGAGGCCGGCGTAGAGACACAGGGCGAGCAACAAGCCGGCCTCGCGCCATGACGCATTGAGCGCCGCGAGAGCGAAGAACACGCCGAGCCCGACCTCCAACCCACCGTAGACGGTGATGTACTCGGAGCGCGCGCCCGGCTTTTCGAAGCCGAAACCGATGGCCGCGGACGTGCGCTCCGGCAGGACGGTGCACCAGACACCCAGCAGCAGATACATCGCTGCGTTCAGCCACAGATAGACGTTCACCATCGCGAGGCTCCTGCTCCGGCCGGGTATCGCGTGTCGAAGCCGGGCCTAGCGCGGCGCCCCGAGCGGATCGCGTGCGCTGCGACGCTCGAGCAGCCGGCGCTCGTACTCTGTCAAGGTGCCGCGGTCACCTCGACGCTTCAGCTCTTCTGTTCCGACGTTCTTCGCGCGGGTCTCCTGATCGAACTGCAGGGGATCGTCGAAGAGCGCGCGCTCGAAGGGGTCGTGGCGGAATACCGTTGCGTGCACGAGACGGCCGTCGATTCCGATGGCCCGGCCGCGCGCGCCGCGAATCCAGATGTCGAGTGCCTCGCCCGCCGAGTCGCTCTCGACCTCGTCATCTCGCGTGTAGCCACGATCGCGAAGCGCGCCCAACAACCACTCCGCGTCGGTGCGCAGGGACTCGAGACGTTTCACAGCGTCCACCTTCGGCAGTTCCTCTTCCAGCTCGCCGCGACGGACCGCTTCGGCTGCGACGCGGAACGCGTGGGCGGCGAGGATCGGACGGAAGGACTGCCGGAGCAGGTCGTTCGAACCGAACAGCTCGAGCGTCTGTAGGCGATCCCCCACCGCCGTGATGAACCCGATGGTGGTCGGGCGGTTCAGCCGCGGGAAGTTGGCGACGTCGCCCTGGCAGGCGATGCAGAACTCCTTCAACGGATCCGCGTCGGCCGTACCGCTCAGCGTCGGTGCCTCGTCGCCGGTTCGCAGGCCGTCGAAGTTCTCCAGGAATCGACGGACGCTGCGGTTCGTTCGACGGTCCTCGATCAGCTCCCGCAAGTACTTCGGCGCCATGACGTCGGCCAGGCGCTGGGGCTTGCGCTTCGCTTCGGGCAGGAGCTCCCACGACGCGCTTGCAGCGAGCGTGTCGAGATCGACGTCCCCGGACTTGGCGGGAAGAAGAACGTCCGAGGGCACGACGCGCTCCATCTTGCCGCCCGTGATCACGCTTCCCCCGAGCAAGAGGACGGCGCGGTCGCCTTCATTGCGAAGGACGAGGTCGTACTCGTGCCGGCGTGTCGTGCGATCCTTGATTCGCAGTCCCGCCGCGGCGGAGCCGGCATCGATCGCCAGCGGTGCCGGCGCCTTGGGCGCGACGATCGGGAACACGGTGATCTCGTCCCACACGCCCGGCGTCCCGATGATCAGACCGTCGAGAGACGCCTCGAAGAAGTCCTTCGATACGGTCTCTTCGCCTTCCGTTTCACCGGCGCCGGCGGTTGTGGGAAGGAGCAGTCCTATCGTGAGGACCACGACGACCGCTGCGCGGCGAAGGCTGCTCGAGATCGGGTTGAGGGGGTTCATGGGAGGCTCCTGGGTCATTTGTCCGGGGGCGGCTCGGTAGGCCCGCGCCCGCCTTATTTCGTATAATTAAAAATCTATACAATACGCAAGGCAGCGCAAGGTTTTGTCGGCCTGATTTCGAGCGGTCCCGGTCGGCGACCCTGGCAATCACGTCGTAACCTGTTTCAAGAGAGTCCGTTAGGGGCTGAGAGGAGATGCGTTCTCGCGCTGCACGACGCCCCCAGGGTCCACCTCCGTTCCCAAAGGTGCGACCGCAGAACCGACGACGCGGGCGAGGCCGCGTTGCAGGTCACGTGCGCGAGCTTGGCCGCTATCCGCCGGCGAGCGCGTCACCCAGCTTCGTGCCTTCGTCCCCGGGCACGATGCGCTCGACCTGGTCTTTCAAGTCCGCCTTCAGCTCGTCCAGGCGGGCGCGGCGATCTTCGGCGGGGATCTCGTTCTCATTCGCTTCCCGCGTGTATTCCGCGACGGCTTCCTTGTGTTCCTTCAGAAGCTGCTCAAGGTCCGAGACCTGCGGCTCACTGAGCTCGAGGCCGAGGCGCTGGGCGGCCTTGGCGACAGGTCCGCTGACCTTGCGAGGCTGTGGCGCCTCGCGCGGCGGCGCGGCCGGCGGCTCTGCTCGCACCGGTCGCGCGGCGCTCCTGCTTGCCGCGGCTTCGAGAGCCGCCACACGACCCTCCAGGCCGTCGAGGCGATCCGGGTCGACGCGCTCTACGGTGAGCTCCTTGCTGGCGCGCGACCTCCGCTCGAGTGCCGCGATCCGCGATGCGAGCTCCTCGGGCGCCCAGCTCGCCGGCACTTCGTCCTCCGGTTCATCCATGTCGGAGTAGGACGCCGAGTCTCCCACCAGTAGGTGGTACATGCCGAGCGAGACGAGGACGAGGACGAGGGTCAGGGCGAACTGAGCGGCGTTCTGCATCGGACACCCCCACCGGGCGACGCTGCGCCCGAGGCTGCGTTCCCATCCATTCTAGCCACGGGCGGGTCGCCGCGCGCCCCTCTCCGCCCCGGACGCCCTGCTGGCCTGCCTCTGGCGGGCCGTCGGCGGTCTCGGCGCCCCGAATCACTTCGCCGGTCTCGACGGCCCCGAAACATCCGAACCCGCGCTCCGCCCTTTCCGATGCGGGGCCTGTTCCCCTCCGCATGGTGTCAAGTGCCTCGAGAAGCCCCATGAAGACGCTCAGCAAGAAGCAGTGGTGGATCGTGGGCGTTGCCGTCCCGATCTCCGTCGCGATCATTGCGATCGTGCCGAGCCTGTTTGCCGGTGGCGGCGCTGGCGGTGATGTGAACCAGATCGGCGAGACCCTCTACATCAACTCCGGGCCAGGGAACCAGTTTCACGACGTCGCCTTCAACAGCTTCAACCTGATACTGGGCGAGGCGAGTAGCGCCGGCATCGAGGTGTCGCAGGACGCCAAGGAGTCGCTGCGCCAGGCGATGCGTCTCGTGGAACAGCAGGAGTTCAGGAAGGCGATCCCCCTCTTCGAGTCCGTGTACGAGCTGGTCCCGACAGCTGCGTTACTGGGGAACATCGGAGCTGCCAAGCTCGCGGCGGGCGATCGAGAGGAGGGTCGGAGAGACATCGCGCGTGCGTCTGCTCGGAGTCCGCGCGTCGTGGCCACGCGTCACAACCTCGACCTGCTGACCGGCCCGACGCGTCCCAGCAGTATCGAGGGCATTCAATGCGAGCTCATACGCTTCGAGCCCACGGGCGGCGGTGATCTCGTGACCCTCGAGATCAGGTTGCACAACAGCCGTACGGAGAGCTCCAGTTTCACGGTCGTTCCGAACGACGCCCATCTGTTCGACGAGAGCACGGGAGCGGAGACGCGACCGAGCACGTCAAGTCGGTCGTTTCACTGGACCAGCACGCCCTCGTCGCTCACGCTTGCACCCGGCGAAGAGTACGTGTGTTGGTGGAAGTTCACCATCCCCGAGCCGCGTCCGGAGGTACTCACCCTGGTCTGGGAGCAATTCTTGCCGCGCCCGTGGGAGGGCTTGGTCCTCGGTCACTGACGGCACGAGTCGGAGGAAACTCGGGTCCGGCCGCTGCAGCCGCTCACGTCGCGAGCGTCTCGACCAAGGTGTCTCCAATGCGTTGGAGTGTTGCTTCGACCTGCCGTGACGGCTGCTCGCGAGGTGCTGCGTCGACGGCCGGACTTCGCGACGACCGGCGCCGCCACGCTGGTTGCGCTAAGATCCGCCGCATGGGCGTTGCACCGAGACGGAGGCACACGGCGCGAGATCGGGCGACACGAAGCGCCAGGTCGCACAACCGCCTCCTGCTCATCGGGCTCGGCGTGCTCGTCTTGATCGGCGTGGGGGCTTGGATCGCGAACCGATACGCGTCGAAGGACCTCCCGACCTGGGAGGCACACGCACAGACCGCCCGAAGCCTGAATGATCGGATCGCAGAGCTCGCGCGCCGTCGCCCGGCAGACCCGGACGCGCCGGACGCCGATCCCTGGCTGGATGAGATGCAGGCGGTCCTCGACCAGTTCGTGGAGATCGGACGCTCCGGTGCGGTCGGCGATCGGGAGGGGTTCGACGCGCTGAAACGAGAGTTGGGTCGGACCCGAACGCGCATCACGGAGGCGCTGTCGGGCGAAGCGTGGGCCGCGATTCGTGAGGCGGCGCTTGGACACGTCCCGGCCTGGCGTGCCGGCCCCTGAAACGCTCGCGAGAAGCGCGTCGCGTCTCGAGTGCCCCGAAGGGCCGGACGCCGTGCCAAAAAACAACGGGCGCCGTGAGGCGCCCGTTGCAGGGTAAGCAGTCGAGTCGTGAAGTAGCGGGAAGTACTAGGCCTTCAGGGGCTTCAGCTCGAAGTGGTAGAGCTTGTCGCGCAGCGCGTCGGCTTCCTTCTGTGCCTCGTTCAGCTCTTCGCGCTCCTTGGCGATCTTCTTGGCGTCGGCCTTGCTGATCTCGGAGCCGAGACGCTGTTCCTTCTCTTCGAGCACCTTCTTGGCGTTGTTGATCTTGTTGAACTCGTTGATCAACTTGAGAAGGCCCTTGACGTTCTTGTCGAGCTTCGTCTTGTACGCGCGGTTCGCCGATGCCTTCATCGCCGTGTACAGCTTCTTCGACGAGAGGTTCTTGCCCTCGATGACCTTGACTTTCTTCCAGTCGCGATCGACGACGAGGAGGCGAGAGGGGGCCTTGCCGTTACCGGCGAGGGCCGGATCGTTCTCGACGTCCTCGGGTGTCATCTTGAGGCAACGGAAAGCGTTGCGCGCCGCAGCGACTTTGAAGTCCTGAAGGACGATGTTCTCGATCTTCTGGAAGTCTTCGTCCTCGGCGTTGCCGTCGTGCACGTAGATCAGCATCGGCTGATCGGCGGGCTTCAGCTCCGCGGGCTCCTCGGCTTCTTCTTCCGAGGCGCTATCGCCGGTAATGACGCCGTCGAGCGCCGGCGAGGCCCGGTTCGCGGTGGACCAAGCCTTGTTCAACACAGCCGAACTGGCCGGAGAGATGCCTCAGCAGCCCACCGTCTTGGCGTAGGTCAGCCCGGAGCACGTGAAGACGAAGGCCAGCACCAGGCCCGTGAACAAGAACTTCCGCATGTTTGTCCTCTCTCGCGCAGCGCACACCCGCCCCACTTGCGGAGTCATTGCGCTGCTCGGATTCCTTGAATCGACCCATTCTAGGGCCCCCGTTTTGTGGATGCCACCAACTCAGGAGGCGGACCGGGGCCCTTTGTCTATGGGGGTTGACGCGCGGATCCGGGAAAAGGTTCCCCTTCTGATTCCGCCAGGAAGGCCATTTTCAGGGCTTTGAAGGGGCCTTGATCCCTGGTGAGCCCGAATTGGGCCAGGAGCGGGCCCCGGCGACGCCCGTCCAGGCCCGTTTCGGGGCGCCGGCGCCGACTTCGCCGGTCTCGAGGCCTCCTGTGGGAGGCGACCGCCAGCACCGGCCGCTCCCCCATCTCGAGCCTGCAGTGGTTCACGTAGGCGGCGGATTCGACCAGCGTCAGGACGAGCGGAGGACGTCTCTCCACCGGCTCTCGAGAGAATCAGCAGACTCGAGCAGGAGATCGCGTCTCTGCGCTCCGGCAATCGTTGACCTCGAACTCCCTCGATGTGCACACTCGTCCCGTCCCGAACCGTGTGGCCAGGTTCAACTAGGGTCGGGTGAACTGGACTGGGGACGGATCGATCAAGTCCGGTTCGTCGCGTTGCGGCAGTGCTAGTTGGCCATGTACTCGAGCGTGATGAACGGAACGACGATGTCGTGAGCGTGCGTATCCGTTGTCGACGCGTTTCTGCTGAGGCGGATGTTCCAAAAGTCCTTTGTGAGCGCCGCAGCGGCAATCGTCAGCTCCTGCGTAAGCAGGGAGCCTGCCCCCGCGCCGATGACGTCCGTCGGGGTGGTGGGCTGCGCGGCGCCGATGCCCAGAGCCTCACCGGCATCGTGCGACGTCGCCGCCACGAGGAAATCGACGTCCCCGGCCGGAACGGCCGTCTTCTTGAACACGATCAGCAGCTTCACATCACCGCCGTCGTAGTCCGCTGGCGCCCGCAAGGCGGCGAAGACTCTCGGCGTAACTGAATGCGCCCAACGGACGCCGTCCGTATCGTCAACGGGTCCCAAGCCGCTCGGTCGGTTGAGAGACTGACCGGGGAAGCTGATGCGGCGCACCTTCGTCGTGGCCTCCAGCGCCGTGATTCGTTGGTGGTTGTCGTTCACCGAATCCTGCACTTCCGTGAAGTTGGCATTTACCGCGTCGGCGTCGGCGACTTGACCGTTCACGAACGTCGCGAGACCCGTAACCTCATCGCCATGACTGACCGAGTGGCTCATGACGCCGAGTGCGATCAAGACCGCCAACGTGAATAGACCGGTGTATGTCCTCATCTCAGTACCTCCGACATCGCGGGGATCCCGCAGCTCGCGACACTAGCGCCAGACACCCGTGCCCCAGATCATCTGCCCCCAGACGCTCGAGCCTTGCGCTGGGAGCCTGGACCCGCCACCGCCGCAGGACGTCGCTCCGAGGAGGACGACGAGCAGCACAAGAACCAACAAGCCTCGCCTCTTCATCGCGTGTGACCTCCGACCTGGATGCCTGCTTGAACACTCAGGCGTCGCCCGGCACTGCCGGATGCCACGGAAAATCCGGAGACCAAGTGCTAGGTCCGCGTCGAAGCGATTCAGACGTCGGCTCGTTCCCAAAATGGTCGAACGCAACGCAAGGAGTTCCGAGCCGGTCTCGGTACTCCCTCCCTGCTGCGGAAGACTCCGCAGCTCGTCCACCGACTGATCTCGCGCCGGGTGTCTTTGCTTCGGAGGCGGCTTATCCTCCGGATCGATGACAGGAGGTACCGAAGATGAAGTCTCGACAGACACGTCTACTGCTTTGCTTGACGCTCGTGACGACGACGCTTGCCGTCGGCTACGTGATCGGCGCCGGCGTTCCCCCCGCGTCGGGTGACGAAGAGCCCCAAGAGCCCAACGTCCGGTACGAACCGGACGAGCGACCGATGCACCTGCGCCAGAGCCCGGCCGCCCGCGCGAAGAGGCCGGCCACGGACTGGGGTCTGGGGGACGGGTTCGTCGCGAAGCTGCGTCCCTACCCCAGTGAAAAGCCGGGAATGCGAACGCCCTTCGACTTGTGGCGCTACGCCGGACGGGGAGCGAGCTCGTGGTCGAGCCCGACGTTGTCGATGTCTTGGGCGGAGTGGCTCGATCACTGCGAGAAGCAGAAGCCGTCGCTCATGAAAGACGTGCGGCACTACATGAAGAGTCGCTTCGACTTCCACGGCAAGTCGATTCCCGGCGCCTCCATGAGCGGCGGCAAGCCGATCATGGCCGGCCCCGTAGCGCGCTTGCCGGAAGGCGTCGATTCGTGGGAGGCGTTGGGTCGCCTCACCCCCGACGCCATCCGCGATCGCGGCCTGTTCCCGTTTCTTCCCCTGGCTCACCCGCTGCAGTCGACCGCGCACATGGTGTTTCCGGATCAATGGGTCCGCGCCCATCCGGAGCACCTCCGAATCGATGTCGATCACGACTTTCCGGATGCGTATCTGCCCGAGTTCCCGGCGCCACTGTTCCTGACGACCCACAAGGAGCTGGGCGACGTAACCAAAGGGCGCGAGGTCACGCTCGCCAACTACTACGAGATCTTCGACGGTCTCCTGACACCCGAGCAGATGGAGGGCCTGAAGGAGTTGCTACGACCGACGCCGACGACGTGGTTCAACCACACGCATCACCGGGTCACCAAGGAAGCGAGCGCGGGCGTGTCGTGCTTCGCCTGCCACGTGAACGGGCACACGAACGGCGCTTTCGAGCTCGCGCCGGACGCCCGCCCGAACCAGGCGAGGCTTCGCGTGGACACGCCGACCATGCGCGGCAACTACAACCTGATGCAGCTGTCCGCCAAACGGTCCATTCGAAGTCTGGATCACTTCGCGGAGGTGGAGGAGTACTTCGACGGGGATCCCGGTCTGATGCAGGCGATCGGCCCGCGCGGCGCCCAGCGCCAGATTACGAATCGGATGGGCGACTTCAACGCGATCATCGACTACGCGCCCGCGCCGAAGCTGGGACCTCTCATGCGGTTGATCCCGTCGAAGTCAACGCAGGCCGAGCTGCGCGGCGAGGCGCTGTTCCACGGCAAGGCCCGCTGCGCTGCCTGCCACTACGGTCCGGCATTTACCGACGACTACCTGCATGACCTGAGGGTCGAACGATTCTACAAGGGACGACCGGAGGGGCCGATCAAGACGTTCCCGTTGCGCGGCATCAAGGACTCGCCGCCGTATCTGCACGACGGCCGCCTACCCACACTGCACGACGTCGTCGAGTTCTTCGACCTCGTGCTCGAGTTGCATCTGAACCGAGGAGAGAAGGAGGATCTCGTGGCCTTCCTGCTCTGCCTCTAGGGAGCTCCCGTTCGAACATCGAACGGAGAAACTCGTTATCTCGCAGTACTCTAGATGGAGCCGGTGCAGGCACTCCTTTGCGGAGGCGTTGTAATTGCGATGGGCGGACTGAAGATCTTTATCTCTCATGCCAAGGACGACAAGCTGCTCGCTGATGCGTGGAAGCAGCTAATCAAGGCGGTGACTAGGCGTCAGGTCAATCCCTGGTACTCCAGCGATGAAGAGGCCGGGGAAGGAATGGCGCAGGGAGACTGGCGCCGCAACATCGACAACAGGGTAGCGGAAGCGGATACCATTCTCGTCATCCTGACGCCCGGCTCGAACGAGAGACCCTGGCTTGTGTGGGAAAGCGGCTTTGCCGAGGGTCAAGACAAGCTGATCATCCCGGTGTTTTACTTCATCACTGAGCGAAGCATCCACGAGGTCTTCACACGGCATCACCGATACAACGGCGAAGACGCTCGTTCGGTCAAGAAGCTCTGCGGAGATCTAGCTCTCAGGCACTTCGGCGCCGACACACCAGCGAAAGCCATGGAGCCATTGGCGGGCTACATCGATCGGTACATGGAGAAGGTTGGCAAGGCACGAGTAGACTCCCTTTCGCGTGTCTTGTTTCACGGTCACTTTCACGTTCAGCGCGCGGCCAAGAAGATGGAGGGCTGGTGGTACGCCAAGTGGACGCAACTCTATGATGACGGAACCGAGGACGTGTTCGAAGCCGACAAACTCCGTGTCTGGACCACCAACGACCGAATCCGGATGGTCGGGCTCTCAACAAAGAAGGGCATGGACCAGCTCGACGCCGCAGTGAAGCAGTACCCCATGGAAGGGGTAGTTTCGCCCGACGGATCCGTCGCTCTCTCCTACTGGAGCCCCGGCGAACTCCGCATCTGCGGAACCACGCTCCTACGCCCCATCGGCATGACGGGTCGACTGTTCGAGGGTCACTGGCAGGGCTACACGTCACGCGACATCGAAGAGGACTCGGAGTTCACGCAGGGGCGAGTCGTCTTCGCACGCGACCAGGAGAAGGCCCTCGCGTACTGGCCGGAACTTGGAAAGCCGAAGCCCGCTGCTGAATAGGCCAGTGACTACGAATCGGTCCTGACTCGGTACCTGCGGAACTCTGACTCTTCGGTATCCGAGTCGCGGAGGCGGCGGTTTCGGTCACGCACCGTCGAGAATCCGCTGCCACCGCGCTGAACGGGTGCCGTACCTTGCGTCAATGGCGCTTTCTCCTGAGGAACACAAGCAGGCCCACGACCTGATTCTGCGAATCACCCGCGGGTTCGGCGTCGGCAAGAAGCCGCGGGGGCAGAAACTGATCGAATCGAACGCGGCGACGGACGATCCCGCAGGGACTGCGGCGTTGGCGAAGGCGCTCCGGGGACGAACGTGGGATCAGGTTCCACTGGACTGGCTACGTGACAAGTGGTCGTCGTTCATCTACCTGACGCCAGAGGGATACCACCACTACCTGCCTTCCCTCCTGTGTGGCGCACTCACCGATCTGAAAGACGACGGCAATCTCGTCCACAGGGTGACGTTCTCACTTGTACCGAGCTACTGGCACATCTACTACCGCGGTGCCGACCGGAAACACGAAGCGCGCGTTGCGACGCTCGCGCCCGAGGAGTACG
Organism: Planctomycetota bacterium; assembly: GCA_965223505.1. Taxonomy (GTDB): domain Bacteria; phylum Planctomycetota; class PLA2; order PLA2; family JAEUHO01; genus CBDCWP01. The sequence continues at coordinate 236,192 of CBDCWP010000034.1, read as the reverse complement.
ACCTCGTCTGCGAGTTCCTAGCGTGGATCCAGCGCCTTCGGTATCCCTTCCTCGCCGCAGAGGCCATGCGGTGGGGATGGAGCACCCGCGACACTCCCCATCACGCGGTCATGCACAGCCACTACGAGCGCATGTTCGGGCACACCTGGCCGGACTTGGAGGGTGAGGCCGGTGCTGTGGCGTCACAGATCAAGTCGGCATTCGAAGGCGCGGCATACCCCGGCGACGACCGGCTGAGCGGGTCCAGTCAGGGGGACGACGGGCCGCAGTATGCACTCGAGTTTCGCGGTCAGGACTGGCGTACCCTGCACCCGGAGTTTCTGAGCTACAACTACGCGGCGCCGAGCTTCTTCACCGCAGAGGGCCTGGCCTATTTCCTGCCGGCTTTCTTGCTCGCTGACGTCTACGGAGGCGAGTGCGACTTCGATCCGGTGGACACGCTGGCCCGGCACATCGGCAAGCGCGGAAACGCGCGGCTCGAGGTCTTCGACCGCACCCAGTGCAAGGCCCTGATCGCGTACCTACGCTACCGCCATGCCCTCGACGATTGGGGCTCGGACCGCAAGAACATCGAGCGCGCGCTCGAGATCTACTGGCTCCCGCGAATCGCGTAGGGAAATCGGTACTGAGCACGCTCTCATACCCATGACCCATCGAGATTGGGTCCGAATGTCGACGACCAGACAAACCCGACTCGGAACTCTCTCAGACACATGTAGGCCGTCGTCGGTATCTGCGAATTCAGGACAGGATTGACGCTTTCTGGGCAGCCGCCGCTTCGCGCACCCTCTTGCTCCTGTCTCTCAGGAGGATGGACAGGACGTCGACAGAGTGTGCGTTCTTCGCGACATAGAGCCGCACGCCCATCCCAACCAGACTGTCGTCGAGGAGTCTCTCTGCTTCCGCAATGGGACATCTCGCCCGCGTGAGCGCCCGCTTTGCGACGTCCTCGTAGGTCCAGTTCTCCCTTCGCGAACCGTCGAGTTGACGTGCGTCGATCAGCGCCAGCACGGCTCCGAGCGTCGTAGCGCTCGTGCGGTCACTGTCCGCGACGGAACGCGCGACGCAGTATTGCTCGTACACGCCTATGTCGACCGGCAGCAAGCCGTCTAGGATCTCAGTCGTCACCAAGGGATGAGCGGCGACCGCCTCCCGCACGAACATGAACTCGAATTCCGACAGGAGCCTCAACTCCTCAGGCGTCGTGGCGGGATTGCGAGCGGCAGCAATGGCCTTTGCAGGGTCCATGGGACTACTCTACGTCACTCCGAAGAGGCAGGAGCGCCAACAACTGAGCCAGTGACCTTCCCCCGCTTGGGCGACACCCTGATGAAACCGGATATGCTCGGGAGCCATGCCGAAGCACCAGCCGGATCCCCTGGCCGACAGGATCGAGCGCTTGATAAGGGGCCTGAAGGAATACCGTGACGTCGCGAAGGCGACTGGTGGACTTCCGGTATGGCACACGATGGGCGGAAGCTTCGTCTTGATGCCCTCGGGCAAGGTCGTGTCTTGTAGCTGGGAGTACGAAGTGGAGCCCGCCGACACGTTTGAGACACGGACCACGTTGCTATTCGCCTCGGAGTGGTTCCCTTCGCTGGCCGATCTGAAGCCCGAGCGACCGAGCGACGCTCTGGACTGTCCGACGTGCAAAGGGGACCGAGAGTTCTTCAAGCGGAAGCTCGTTGAGGCGGGTGACATCACGGCAACGGAGGCCCGCGGGCTTTCCGAGCCCTCCCCCATCATCTGCGACAAGTGTGGCGGCTTGGGATGGATCGAACGGACACCGAGCCCTTCCAACCGGTCGCTCCCTCGCAGATTGGATCCACACCGGCAAGGCGAGGCGGCGAGGCTCATCCGTTCAACGCGGCCGGGGACTTCTTCGTGGGGAGCGGGTGCTGCGTCTGCTGTGGTGTCCCGATGGACATCGCGCCGGACCTGTTCGCGTACGACTCAGATACACACTGCTACGTGAAGCGACAGCCTGAGAACGACGCGGAGCTCGGCAGAATGCTCCAGGTCATGGCGTTTCAAGAAACTGGCTGCATCAAGTATCGAGGCGGTGATCCCAACATCCCGCGCAGGATCCAGACGATCGAAGCTGGTGTGTCTCGTCCTGGCCGTCGGTGGTGGCAGTTCTGGCGAACGTGACTCTGCGGAGAGCTACCGAGCCCGAATCATCTGTACGCGATTCCACCTGCTGTAGCAGCTGAACATGGAACAGAAAAACAGGGCTCCGTATCTTGTAGGATCAGAGTGTGGAACTCGACAGCTACGTCTTGAGTCAAGAAGACCTTGATTGGGCCACTCTTCTCTCTGATTGGTGGACCACCCGACTTCCGGTGGAACTGACGGTACCGCTCGTGAATCGGTTTGGCGAGCCCATTCTCGTGTTCAAGGACAACAGCGTTCATCGCCTTGATCTCGAACGAAGCGTCGTGGAGCGCCTTGCAGATAGCTGGGAGGACTTCGCGACCCGCGCGGACGTGGGCACGAACGCCGACGAGTGGTTACGCATGTCGGAGATCGACAGAGCGCGACGAGCAGGCCTTCTCCTCGACACCGGTCAGTGCTATGGGTACGCAATGCCCCTCGTTCTAGGGGGCCAGGCGTCGCTGGAGAACACGCGGGTCAAGTCGATTCGCGAGTATTACTCGTTCCTGGCGGATCTGCATCGTCAGATCTCGGACCTTCCTGATGGCACCAACATCCAACTGAACATCCTGGACGGTACCCAACCAAGATGAACAACCGCATGCTCCAAGCGCGCGAAGGAACCGCCCGTTCTGACTGGATGAATGTCGAACAGAGCGTCTACGGTGCCGGGTGAAAAGTTCACTAGTTGCCGTCTACGGTGCCGGGTGAAAAGTTCACTAGTTGCAGGACCGCGGAACGACTCCGTACTTTTCGGCACCTTCAGCTCGAGACCTTCGCCGGCTCCCAGAAGTAGAGCGCGTTCCCGTCGGGGTCGCGGAAGCGGGCGAACTTTCCCACGCCGTCGTCCTGGACGATGGGGCCCTCGAAGGCAACGCCCTTGCCCTTCAGGTCGTCGACCAGCTCGTGAAGCGAACCGGTCACGTTGAGGCCGATCTGGATCGAGCCCTGGGTGCCCGGCTTCGCGGCGTTTTCCGATTCCGGATGGATGCCGATGACCAGGTCCCTTCCCGCGACGACCTCGGCCCAGAAGTTCTCCGCGCGCATGCGCAGGGGCATGCCGAGGATCTCCGTGTAGAAGTGGATCGCCCGCTCGAAGTCGGAGACGAAGATGGTCGCGTTGCCGCCGTCGATCATGAGTTCCTCCCGTGTGGGCTCAACATCGACGCGGAGGCACCCAGGATCAAGCCAAACCGGTCGCGCAAACCTGCAACAGCGAGTAGGTTGAACGCATGGACCGGGAGAAGCGCGCCAAGGCGGCTGAACTGTTCGCGAACGGAAGCACGCGCGCCGATGTCGCCCGGCGACTCGGTGTCACGCGCGCCACGGCCGGGCGCTGGTTCCGGTTCTGGTCCGGGGGCGGCTCGCTGACGGACGAGCGCCGCGGGCGCGCGCCGCGACTTCCGGCGCGGGCGCGCGCGGAACTCAACGTCTCTCTCCACGACAGCCCGCGCGCCCACGGCTTCGACCTCGACCATTGGAGCCAGGATGCCGTCGTCGCGCTCATCGAGAAGCGCTGGGGCGTGCGCTACCACCAGCGCCACGTCGGCCGGCTGCTGCGCCGCAACGGCTGGATGCTGCCTCCCGTCGGCGCGACCGCCAGGGCCGGCGTCCGCAAGGTGCCGTTCGTCGACCCGGACGGGGCGCCGCTCGCGCTGCTGGCGTGGCGCACCGAACGAGCGGGCGCACAGTGCCTAGAGAAGAGTTCACTGAAACAACATGTTCAAAGGCAGTGAACCTCTTCACCGACTGACGGTCCCCGATGATTCTCATGCCAGGTCAAGTGAGAGCTGACCTTCCCCCGTTCGAGCGGACACAACTGAACATCCTGGACGGCACCCAACCAAGATGAACAACCGCATGCTCCAGGCGCGCGAAGGAACCGCCCGTTCTGACTGGATGAATGTCGAACAGAGAGACCGCGCGCGGTATTGGAGTCATCGTTGAAGAAACGCGACCCACATGGCGGTGCGGGGGTTCGTGAAGCCGGCTGCAATTTGAGCCTGCCCCAGTGCGAGCAAACTCGGGTGTGCGCCTGGGCGTGCTTGATCGGCAATCGAGCCTGCCCCGCCCCACAGCTCATTCGAGATTAGAAACGCACCTACCTGCTCATCTGTACCAGACAGTGCTTCGCGCACCGAGCCGGCAAGAGCTACGTCCCCCGCTCCATGGAGCGAGTGCACTAACTGCTCCAGATGCCACCGGATCGCGTCATGGTCGCTCACTTCAGTATGGGCAGCAGGTTGCCGCCGAATATCGAATAGAAAGCCGGGCTCCGTATCGCGGACAGGAAATGCCCTGACGCCGCAATCCTCATCGCTCGACTACCTGGTCTTCGATGAATCCGCGGAAGTCATTCTGTAGTCCCGCGAGGTCGATCCCCGCGAATACTTCCGCGAAGGTATCCGGTTTCACGGTCGCGAAGTACGAGCGCTTCGTGAGCTCCAACCAGGCACGCCGATAGGTCGGCTCAGGTCCGAACATGAAGTAGCACGACATCACACCGGTGTGCTTCTGGAAGTCCGGCCTCCGTGGGTGGTTGCCCGGGATCAGTCGTCCAAGTGTTGGCAGCTCGTCGATTCTCTTCTGAACGTAAGCGATGTTCGACCACTCCACGCTACGGTAGGGAAGGTGCTGCTTCCGCATCACGCGCCAGCCCGTGTCGTGCATGTGAAACATCTCCGTCATCGTGCCCGGTGCGCCGATCGCCGAAACGTACTCCTTTGAACTCCGCTCTCCGCGCGCATGCTGTGTGTGCGTCATGAGCACGTGTCCGACCAGCTCTCGACGCAGGTACCGCAACATTAGATTGAACGGCAGCGTGACGGTCTTCCCATCGACCCCTCTCGGCTGCTGAGTAAAGACCAGTGTCCGGCCGATCGTCACACTGCTCCTACGGACATCCGTACTGCGGCCGCCGCCCAGGATGCCCAAAATCCGCCTGAACCGCTGCTGCGTCTTCGTGTGAACGAGCTCGATGGGCTTGTCCGGGGCGCGAAGATCCAACGGTGCTCCGTAGAGTGCGAGTGCCAAGTCGAGGTTTGCTCGTGCGTGCGCAAAGATCGTCCTGACTTCCCGCAGCGTGCCGGACCTCAAGACCCTAATTCGCCCGTCCTCGACGATCCATGCCGTCTTCCAGCTGTCGTGCTTCGCATTTGCCTCCGCAACCTGTGCGCGCGTGAGCCACTTGCCGTCGACGAACTCGCGCCCCTTGTTGAGCTTCACCCAGTCACTTTCCCGAACCCACTGCAGGTACGGCTCAAAGAAGCGCAGCTCGAGTTTCTCGGAATCGAGCGCTCCTTCGAGGTGAAGTTGCGCACGGGTGATGTTCTTTACGAAGCCAGCTGGGTAGTTGCTCTCGCATGCCTTCGCAAGTGCCCAGAGTCGTCCCGCGCACGTTTTGTAGGTTCCCACCCGCTTCCGTTGGTAGGCCTCATCGAACCCCGATTTCCAGCCATCACTCTTATAGATCGCCGACAGGATCTTCTCGTTGATCCCCTGGGCGTGAGGGTCGATCAGGAGGATGCGGCGGTACTCGCTGCACGCGGCTCGATAGGCCTTCTTTCCTACGCACCAGTCGCCGAGCTTCTCGAGGTCTCTGCGGACACTCTCCAGCGTCTTGGCTTCCTTCCTCCGGAGATTCTCTGGCATTCCTTCGGCGACCGCATCGTGTGCGAAGAGCACGGAGGCCAGCAAGAGCACGGATGACGACCACACGTGACACATGGCGTGAAGCTACCACGTATCTGCTCGCGGATCACTGACCTCGGATCCGACGAAATGCCGGAAGATACGCAGGTCGGAATCTTTCCTACGCACCAGTCGCCGAGCTTCTCGAGGTCTCTGCGGACACTCTCCAGCGTCTTGGCTTCCTTCCTCCGGAGATTCTCTGGCATTCCTTCGGCGACCGCATCGTGTGCGAAGAGCACGGAGGCCAGCAAGAGCACGGATGACGACCACACGTGACACATGGCGTGAAGCTACCACGTATCTGCTCGCGGATCACTGACCTCGGATCCGACGAAATGCCGGAAGATACGCAGGTCGGAATCTCCTCGTCATGGTCGAGCGCCACGGGAGAAGTACCGTACCCGCCCCAGCTATTCGCTCTTCGAGCCGCGCTTCGACGAATAGCGATTAGCTGAGTCGGGTACCGTATTCAGTTGGCCCAGGGGTCGTACGAGCCGAAGTTCCAGACATTGCCTTCGGGATCACGAGCCGAATACGCGCGGCCGCCATAGTCCTCGTCTTTGATTTCGATGACCATCTCGGCTCCTGCGGACTTCGCTCGGCCATAGTGCGCATCGATGTCATGGATGACGATGTAGGGGCTCTGCGTCACCGCGCCAACTTCGGCGGGAAGCTTGTAGAGCTGGCCGAATTGATCGTCGCGCGCGGACGACAACATGACCATCGCAGACCCGAGCTTGAGCTGTGCATGGGCAACCTCGCCGTCATCTCCGGGAACGACGAGATGCTTCTCGAATCCGAACGCGTTGCAGAGCCAGTCGATTGCAGCGGATGCGTCGTTGTATCGCAGGCAGGGTATTGCGGCTGCACTCGCCTCTGAGCCTCTCATCGGAGCTCCTTCCCTAGAATTTCCGAGCCCGGATAGTCTGTACGCGATTTCACCGGCTGTGCCAGCTGAATATCGAACAAGAAAACCGGGCTCGGTATCGCCTCACTCACGGGTTTGAAAATGGGTTGGAAGCTGGGGAATCGGATTGGCAAGGATGTCCTTGAGGAAGCGTGCCGGCCGGCCACCTTGGGGCCGATACCACGCGACGCGCGCCACGGCCTCGGCGATGTGCTCGAACTGGGCCGGGAATCGAAAGAGGTACTTCCGCCGTTGATCGAAAAGGAAGAAGTCCCCCGGGCCGGCCGCGACGACTCCCACGTCGCTCAGGTCGACAGTGCAGTTCTTGAACACTCCCAGATAGTGCAACTTCCCTGAGCGGAAAGTCAGACGGCTACGTTTGAGGCGAACCATCCAGAAGACGCCGAGTCCGATGGAGACTAGCCCGAAGCCCCCCATGACCCAGTATCCGACGGGGTCTCCATAGCGGCCCATGTCAAGGAACGTTGCGACCAGGAAAATGACAAACAACGCTCCGAACGCGAGAGAGGCGAAAGGGCCCAAGTAGCGCGGCAGCGCCGCGAACGACTTGTCTGAGACCTCGGTGCCGCGAAGCGCCTCTACCTCCACGAACGTGCGGAGGCACTGTTCGGCGGCCTTGCGATAGACCAAACCCAGCATGCGGGCTCCTCAAGCCGACGCCCCCGCAGCGTAGAGTACGGAGTACAAAGTCAAGTCAAGCATCCATCCGGAGAATAGCTCCGACAATACAGACGTTCAACCGCGCTGCGCCGACTGAGCTTCCCTCCCGGCACAGCAACGTTCTTTCTATGAGTCGCTGAGCGCCGGCGGTAAGACGAGCACGTAGTCTCCATCCAACTCTGGCCTGCCAGCGAGTGCGGCCCATAGGTGAGCTGCGACGACTGATTTGCCCGGCCCGGGAGGGCCTCCGATGAGGACCACGACCTTCTCGCGTCCGCGCTCGACCTCATCACCCGACGCCTGGTCCACGATGCCGAACGCCGAGTGACGATCGCCCAGGTCCACGCCAATCGGCTCCGTCATACCGTTGCCATACGGGTCCTCCTCTCAGGGCCCTCGACCCCGTTGGTCAACTTTGCAGCTCGGTCTAACCGATGACTGCGCGGCGGAGGAGGGCCGGCCTTCTCATCTCATCTCGGTGTCTTCCTAGCGCGCCGCGCGAGCCACAACGACGACGTCGTCTCGCAGCACCGCCACACACCCCCGTGCCTTTTCGGAGGGTCAGTTGCCTCCGCTGATACGCATCGGGGCCGGCTTGATCTCCAGCTCTTGCATCATGCCGATGTCCTCGTGGCTGAGGATGTGGCAGTGTGCGACGAATCTGCCCGTGAAGTCGGGGTGGAAGTGCGTTCGAAACGTCACCGTGCCGGGTGATTGGTTCGTCCCGGCGGGCACGAGGACGGTATCGCGCCACTCGGGTATCGGCAGAGGCGTCCCGTTGATGTGGGTCAGCAGAAATGGATTGACGTGGATGTGGAACGGGTGATCCGAAGCAGAGTTGTTGTGGATCGTCCACTCCTCGATTGCGCCGGCGAACATGTCGGAAAAAAGTGGCTGTCCATGTGTGAACAACGCCTGCTTTCCGAATCCAGGGCCGAAATCGTCGCCGTCGCGCATGAACAACCAGTTGTTGAAGTTCGTGCCGCCCCAATAGGCAGGCGTGTCGTAGCCGAAGATGAGCCCGAACGTCGCGCACGGGTGCTGGCCCAGGTTGTTCGAGCTGCAGATCTCGAACAGGACGTTGCGGGTCTTGTCCGGCGTGGCGGCCAGGATGTCGGCCGTAGCCTGCGCCCCGATCGAATCAGGCCTAGGCAGCGGTCCCACCGGCAGGGCCATGTCGTTCGCAGTGCCGGAAACGTCGATCTTCACAAGCGTCACCGGGAATTGCCACTGGGGAATCGAGGTGCCGCCTGAGCCGCCCGGGAACGCACGCGAGATCCGATCATCCAACTCGACGTTCTGCGTGGATACGGAAGCAACCACGGCGGTCTCGCCAAGGTTCGGGTCGGGGTGCGTGTTGAGGGTGCGGATCTCGTACTCCCCAGGCTCCATGGGCGCCTTGATGAGGACATCCGCCCGATTGCCACCGCCCAAGATGAGCGGTTGACCAAAGAACGGCATCGTCACCATGTCGGGCATCGTCAGGCCGTCGATGGCCAGTAGGTGCATGGGCAACCCGAAGAGTCGTTGTCCGCCCCCTCCGGTCTCGTAGATCTTCAACGCCAGCGTCTCCCCCACGGTGGCGTTCAAGAACCGACAGCGCACGACCTCACCAGGTTTCATGCACAGCGTCGGCGCGACGACGCCGTTCGTCGTGATGAAGAGTTTTCCATCGTCCAGCGTGTTGAACAGTTGCTGGAAGTTGGTCGCCTGGAGGTTGACCCACGGCACCGTACCTTGCGGATCGGTGCGAATCGTCTGGAACCCCATGACGAGATCGCGCGCCGCCTTGATCTCAGGCATGTCGTCCAGACTACCGGGTCCGCCCTCGATGATGAGAAACCCGCCCATACCGCCCATGAATTGGTAGGCAGAGCAACGTTCTTTCTGTAAATCGCTGAGCGGTTGATCAAGCGTCGTCCCTCGGCAAGTACCTCCGTCCGGTTTCCCATTCCTCGCTGATCTCGATGAGCACCGCGCTCGCAAGCCGCAGCAAGGACGCTTCGTTTGGAAAGAGTCCGGCAACACGCGTGCGCCGCCGGATCTGTTGATTCAGGTTTTCGAGGCTGTTGGTGGTGCGCAGGCGCTTGCGTTGCGCCTCGTTGAGGCCATGGTCGAACACGGTGAATCCCTGCGAGATGTTCTCCTCGGCCCAACGCGCCAAGTCGGGCGCGGGCTTGTCCCACTTCTTTACGAAGGCCTCGAGCTTCTCTTGAGCCTCGCGCCGCGACGTCGCGTTGAACGCGGCGCGAAGATCAGCGGCGACGTCGCGTCGAAGCTTCTGACGCGGCACGTAAGCTTGTGCGTTCTGCTGCAGGTGGAACTGGCAGCGCTGCCAGGCGACGCCGGCGAAGCGGGCAGCGAGCGCGGCGGCCAAGCCCTTGTGGCCGTCGCTGGTGATGAGCTCGACGCCATGCAGTCCGCGGTCCTGGAGCGAGCTGAGGAACTCGCGCCAGTGAACCTCGGCTTCCGAAAGGCTCACGCTCGTTCCCAGCACGCTGCGCCTGCCGTCGTGGCCGATGCCGATGGCGATGAGCAGCGCGCAGTCGCGCACCGATCCGCCGTGGCGCACCTTCTCGTAGCGGGCATCGAGCACGAGGTACTTGAATGCCCCGAGCGGCCGTGTGCGCCAACGCGAAAGCTCCTCATCGAGCAGCGCAGCTGCTCGCGACACGCTCGTGGAGCTGATTTCAAGGCCGTTGCAAAGCACCTTCGTAATCTCCTCGACACGGCGCGTCGAAACACCCTGGACGTACATCTCCGCCAAAGCCAGCGTGAGCGCTCTCTCGCTTCGCTGGCCGCGTTCAAGGCTCGATGGGTAAAACGCATCGCCGCCCTCGACGTCGCGCACCTGAGGCACCTGTACGTCGATCTCGCCTAGGCGCGTGCGAACGCGCTTGGGCTTGAACCCGTTGGCGTACCCGCGACGCTGCTCGCTGCGCTCGTGCGGTTCAGCGCCGAGGAAGGCACTGCGTTCGATTCTCATGGACTCGTTGATCAGCACTCGCATCGCCTCGGCCATGCCGTCGAATCCGCTCTCGCTGAGCGCTTCCAGGGCGTCGGCCCACGGCGTACGCTGTTCGTGGTGGGTCACGTCGATCTCCAATGCAAGTTGTCGTAGACCTGCAAAGGTACGGCGTTGATCCGCCACTCAGTTGACCCCGGGAGATGGCGGCGCGCCCGCTTCGCTTGAATCAGCTAGCTGATTCAAGCGAAGCGAGCGCCTCTCTCTCGGGAGCCATTTACAGAAAGAACGGTACACCCTCAATTGGTAGGTCGCCGAGCCGTGCTTGTGCGGGTGGTACCAGAACGTGCCCGACGGCTGGTGAGACGGGATCTCAACGAGAACCTCGTTCTCCGTGTTCGGCGGCATTGTGCGGAAGACGTTGTCGCTGTTACCGCCTGGATCCACGGTGAGGCCGTGGGTGTGCAGGTTCGTCGTATAACGATCGTGAGGGAACGCGCCGGTCCGCGCTTGCGCAGGGTTCGCGGGAAACAAATTGCGCACGTTGATGCGGAAGACGTCTGCCCCCGGACGCATGCGGAACGTCGGGCCGATCAACGCCGAGTTGTAGGTGGGGCCGGTGACCTGCATTCCGCCGACCGTCTCGGTCGTGATAGCGCAGTCCATGAAGTACTGGAGAAACCCACCCTGCGACGACGAGATCACGGGCGGCTGCGGGAAGACCGGCTTGACGGAGGTGATGACGGTCGTGCCGCCACATGCACCGAGTGGAACCAGAACCAACCCCACGATGCCCACGCAATGAGTACGGTCCGCCTGTTGATATGGATATTCTGCATATGGCCCCCAAGACCCCACATCCTACGAATTCGGGCCGATAGGCGCCATTGCGAGGCGGCTTTTGGTGTTCATCAACCCGGCTGACGGGCCCCCGGAATTCAGAACCGAGTTGAATGAGAGCCTTCGGCTCGTAGGGTCAGGAGGCACGATTGAAGAAGCACACGACAGAGCAGATCATCCGCATAGCCGCGTGAGCTCGGTCTTAACCGATGACTGCGCGGCGGAGGAGGGCCGGCCTTCTCAACTCATCTCGGTATCTCTCTTATTCGGTCCTGACTCCGTACTCCGGAGAGACATACGGAGTGCGGTGAATATCGAACAGAAAAACCTCGGTATCTCGGTATCTCCCCGCTCCGGACGTCAGTCGAGATCCGCGTCTCGCAGTTTGCGTCGCATGACCGTGATGTGGTCATGGATGCGTCCGTACACCTCCTGCGACTGGGTCCAGTCGAGTAGCTCCCCCGGCGTCCTCTCCAGGTACGAGAGTGCGAGACCGATTGCGTCACTGCTCGGGGCATCCTCTACATGGATCGGTTCGATAGCGGCCCCTGGATGCGACGCCAGCAGCGACGCGATCCTCGGTGGCAGCTCGCCTTTCGAGATGAACGGAACGACCTTCGCACCTCGCTCCAGCGCTGTCTTGATCTCGCGTCGCACGTACGAGCTGCCATCGGCATCGGGCGAGGCGATCACGAACAACAGCTGCGCGTCGCGTGCCGCACCGCACAAGGCTTCGTCGAGCGACGCCCCGAGCGTGAGCGACGTGAGGTCGAACCACGCAACCGCTCCCTTCGCCTCGAGGCGTGTGAGGATCTCACGGGCGAGGCTCTCGTCCGAACGGGAGTAGCTGACGAAACAGGGACGTTGAGGGAACCGGAGCTGCACAGTCTGACCGGTCGTCAGTGCGAACTGACCCAGGGCATGTACTAGCGTGAGGAAGGTTGCGGTTCGCTCATCGACACGCTCGACAGGATCGTTCCGCTGCTCCCATGGCAGTCCCTGGAACTCAGCCATGAAGTCAGCGAGTCTGCCTTCGGGCGCGTACACGCCGAGCGCCACCAATGCGCGCCGAATTTCGCGATCGGCGATCGCTTCGTCCTGACGATGCGAAAACTCGGTCTCCTCAGCGGCGAACGCCAACCACACGCGATACGCGAGCATGAACCACGGGAGCGCGAACGGATTTCCACACCACTCCCTCCGTTTGGCAATCAGCTCGTCGCAGATGCGAATGTATGGAAGGTGCTGACCCGTCCGGGGGTCCGGCTTCAGACCGTACTTCGCGTGGAAGTATGCCGAATGCAGGGCATTCGCACACACCGGCAGAATCGTCCGATCCAGACCGTACGGGTAGGACATGGTCTCGCGATCGACTCGAGTCCTTCTTGCGGCCGGCCGTGGCACACCTTCCCCGAGCAAGTCGTTAGTGAAACTGATGTCCATTGTGTCGTTAGTGAAACTGATGTCCATTGTGTCGTGTCGGCTCCACCACCACCTTCGCGGATCCCCGGAGTCGAGTGCACGCAACAAAACCGCGTAGCCTTCATCAGCGCGTTCGAGCTCGATCGCGGCGGTATCGCACAGCCACTTCCAGAGGCGCTCATCCGCGCGCTCCGGCTTGTCCCGATACAGATGCGTCCGGCTCGTCAAGCAGAGGACCATGGGGCTGACGGATACGGACTTCCACGAAGCGACGTCGTCCCAGAACTGCTCGGTCTGGGTTGCCTGTTCGGAGAAGAGCACGAGCACGCGCCCCCCACTCTCGAGATCGCCGGGCCGATCGATCACGGGGATACCGTGCTTCGTCAAGAACGCGTGGATCTTCTGAGCGGCTTCGTCATCTGCCTCCGCGTAGACGAGCCCCACGCCGGAGAGCCCCAAACCGGGCGAGACGACCGCACGGCGCCGAAGCGCGGCGCGATGAAGAAACCGGACGAACTCGAGGAAGGTGAGGGTCGCCACCGCGACGCCTCGCCGTGACGCATTGAGGGGAACGAATCGATCGATCTCGTCGAGACACTCGGCCTCGGACGTGTCGACACCCAACTCCAAGAGCGCTCCTCGGATTCCGGGCACGAAGGCGTCCGGCCGATACCAGGGGGCGTCTGAGAGGAGCGACGAACGAACAGCAAGCAAGACATAGGTCAAATGGGCGAGGCTGAACCACGAGAGCTTCAGATGGCTCTTCAGCAAGTCATGCCTGTCACGCATGAGCTCTTCGCTTCGTTGGCGGAGGGGATCCTCCACCGCTTTGCCTTCTCTCTTCTGCCGATCCTGGAGTCCCGTCCAGAATCGCTCGATCATCTTGTCTTCCTCTTGAGTCGTCGAGAGTGGCCCCGTGTGCTGTAGGGCGGCGAATTGAATGGCGGGAACGACGTCGGCAGAGTCGTAGCCACCGGGAAACGGAACTGCATTGACCTGTGGCTGCTCGCTCATCAGCCGAGACTCCCTTGGTCGCGAGCTTCCTCAACGCATCTGGACGAAGACTCGACCGAGTAGTTACGCTGCCAAACGAAAAACCCCCGCACGTCCTTGGACGTACGGGGGTCATAGTTAACGCCCGGCGTTGACCTACTCTCCCGCCGTGAGGCAGTACCATCGGCCCCAGAGACTTTACGGCCGAGTTCGGAATGGGATCGGGTGTTCCCCTCTGGGTATGGACACCGGGCAAAAATGAAAGAATGGGGGTTCTAAGAGCCTTCCAGCTCGTCAAGGCGTTCACACATGAACGCTCTGTCTGATTTGATCGTAGCTTGAGCTCCAGTCGTATGTCTCGGACGAGCAAGCTCGTCACGGAAACGCACCGGAGTACTTCTCCGTTTCTCTTTCACTACGCCGGCACTTCCAGGAGCCGAAGCTCCATCGAGCACATGCCGGACGGCAAAAGAGAAAGCGGTCAAGCCGATCGGGCGATTAGTACCAGTCCGCTGAACACATTGCTGCGCTTACACGCCTGGCCTATCAACCTCGTAGTCTTCAAGGGCCCTGATGGGGAGAACTAGTTTTGGAGAAGGCTTCACGCTTAGATGCTTTCAGCGTTTATCCTTTCCGGCCATAGCTACCCGGCGCTACCGCTAGCGCGATAACCGGCACACCAGTGGGCCGTCCAACCAAATCCTCTCGTACTAAGGTCAGACCTCCTCAATTCTCCTACACCCACGGCAGATAGGGACCGACCTGACTCACGTCGGTCTGAACCCAGCTCACGTACCACTTTAATCGGCGAACAGCCGAACCCTTGGGACCTCCTTCAGCCCCAGGATGTGATGAGCCGACATCGAGGTGCCAAACCCCGCCGTCGATATGGACTCTTGGGCGGGATCAGCCTGTTATCCCCGGAGTACCTTTTGTCTGATGAGCGACGCCCCTTCCACGTGGAATGCGCCGGATCACTAAGCCCTGCTTTCGCATCTGCTCGAGCCATCACTCTCGCAGTCAAGCACTCTTCTACCTTTACGCTCAACGCACGATTGCCAACCGTGCTGAGAGTACCTTTGGGCTCCTCCGTTACTCTTTGGGAGGAGACCTCCCCAGCCAAACTGCCCACCTAGCACTGTTCCTCACCCGGATTCACGGCATGAGGTTAGAAGTCAAACATCACAAGGCTGGTATTTCACTGATGACTTCCGCGGGCCTAGCGGCCCTTGGTCATAACGTCTCCCAGCTATGCTACACATGAGATGCCTAACGCCAATACTAGGCTACAGTAAAGGTTCACGGGGTCTTTCCGTCTAGCCGCGGGTTCATGGTATTTTCACCACAACTACAGTTTCACCGAGTCCATCGCTGAGACAGTTGAGCTCTCATTACGCTATTCATGCGGGTCGGAACTTACCCGACAAGGAATTTCGCTCGGTTGATCCCACGCCGTTTCCGACGGGGCCGGACTCTATCTTGATCGACCTCGATTCATCTTTGCGGCAATCTCGCGTATGCGCTTGATTCCTTCCGCTGACAGATGATCGCCGGCCTCCATCCGAAGTAGCACTTTGCGGAACTTCTGGAAGTCCGCGCGCTTCTTGGATTTCAGCTGGTGCTTGACAAAAAATGGAACGATGCGCTGGAGCAAATGCTCCCGCTTCCTGACCCGGTAGGCCTTCCGGTCGCCGTGGTTCTTGCGAACCACGCCGCACCCGAAGAAAGCCTTCAGGCCGTGAAGCAGCTGCACATCGCGCTCGTGTTGCACGACGGTGAATTCAGGCAGTACCTGGTAGCCGACCTTCATGCCGGAATGCTTTGCGATTCCGACGTGAAAGCAGCCTTCGCCGTCCACGAAGCCTACGATCCATTGTGCGTCAAGGTTCATGCAGTCGATCCCGAACGTATCGTCTCTGAGGGTTCCCGTGCAATACGGGTCTTCCCTGCGGATTGTCCCCCCACCATATTCCACATGGTGACTTGTCCGCCGGTTTGTTACTGAACGCGCTAGGCGCGAACGAGTACCGGACGGCTGTAATGAGGAGTTTCCCGCATACAGTTCGGTTTTACTAAGGCTAGCGATTCCTAACCTTAGGACCGTCATAGTTACGGCCGCTGTTTAACGGGGCTTGGGTTCGGAGCTTCGATTTTACTCTAACCCCTCGCTTTAACCTTCCGTCACTGAGCAAGCGTCAGTCTGTATACGTCGACTTGCGTCTTAGCACAGACCTGTGTTTTTGATAAACAGTTGGAGCCCACCTTTCACTGCGGCCCCTCGAAGCTTTGGGTCGCGAAGACCCTGACCTCATGGGGCACCCCTTCTCCCGAAGTTACGGGGCTATTTTGCCGAGTTCCTTAGCGATGGTTCTCTCGAGCGCCTTGGGATATTCACCCCACCCACCTGTGTCGGTTTGCGGTACGGACGGTCAGCTCAATGCTGCGAAGCTTTTCTCGGAAGCATGGCATCGATGACTTCGGCACATAAGCGGCCTCCCCATCAGCTCTCAGGTATCGAGGACGCGGATTTGCCTACGTCC
>CBDCWP010000034.1:0-215000 GCA_965223505.1 Planctomycetota bacterium | reverse complement strand
CACCGTCTTCGGAGCGTTCGTTCCGTGAACACCGATGCCCGCCGTTACCGGCACGTCGTCACTGAAGATCTTGATCCAACGCGAACCGAGCTCGTTCTTCGGATCGCCGTACTTGATGAACTTCCCGTTCGGCGCCCACCAGTCGGGATTCTGCTCCTTGCTGTGCACCTGGAACACGCCGCTCGGCGTCGGCGTCTCCGGACGCCCCACGCCGACCTTGAACTCCTTCACGAACCAGTCGCCGATGAAGATGCCCGCGCGGAACAGGTTCTGATACACGCGAACGCTCAGCTCCTCGAGCGGCAGCATGTACGTCTTGCCGGCCTGCAATCCCGCGTGCCGCACGTTGCCCTGGTTCCAGTACAGGATCGCATTCGGCCCGATGCGCAACGGATCCGGCGTCACGATGTTCGGCCGCGCAACGACCTCGACGGGCCGCATGCCCGGCTTGATCTCGAACGGCGCCGTCACGCCCTCGACGCCGCCCGGGAACGTCATCACCTTGCGGTTGAACGTCTGGATCTTGGCAATGAGCTTGTCGCGTTCCGGCGTCGAGGCGCCGGACGGCGTGAACATCTCCGGCAGGTAGACGGCGCGCGACAGCAACCGGCGCGCGCGGTCCATCCCCTCGATGCGCTTGCGGCGGTCGCGCGACTGCTCGACGTCGCCGGCCAGGTTGTAGCCGGCGCGCAGCGCGTAGCGCCTGGCGGCGAGCGTGTCCCAGGCCTCGGCGCGAAGCGTCTTGTAGAGCGCGGAGGCCTTGGTCTTGTCGCCCGCGGCCTGGGCCTTGGCCATGCCCTCGAGCAGCTTCGCCGCCCGCGCTTCCTGCTTCGCCGAGGCCGGCGACGGCTTGCCCTTCGCGGGCGCGTTCCGCCGAAGCGCCTTCTTCTTGTCGCTCTCGGGCTTCGTTGCGTCGGCCTTCGGGTCCCCCGCCTTCGCGGCCTCGTCGGTGGGCTCGCCGTCGGACCCCGCCAGCTTCACGAACGCCAGCACGCCGCAGATCACGACCGCACCCAGCACCAACCACGTGGACTTGCTCATCGACCACCTCTCCGCTGCTCGCCGGGCCCCTCGAAGAACGGTCCCAGACGCCTCCAAACCCCCAGATGCAGGGGGGAAACCGGGTTCATCCTACGAGCGGTTGTAGGCGGCGCAACCCGGCCATTCGGGCGGATCGTGCCGGGTGAGGTGATATCCGAGGGGACCGACGCCCAACGTGCCGACAGAAGACCGTATGCGCCGTCTCTTCAGCCGTCTGCTCGATCACTTCGCGCTCCTCGCGCTCATCGTGGTGCTCGTCTGGCTCTATCTGCGGTTCGTGCCCGACAGCATCGGGCTGCTGTGGAAGCTGTTGGGGCTGTTTGCGCTCGCGGCGATCGGGGTCTGCCTGGGCCTTTGGTGGAGCGACAGGCGACGGGACGACGCGCCCCCCTAGCAGCCGCCGGTGGGCCCCCGCTCGTTCGGTGCCCGCGGCTTCTCGAGGTCGCAGCGGGTGCCGGCGGCCTCCCGTTCGCGCAGGACGCGGATGCCGACGAAGCGCAGATCGATCCACTGGGACGTCATGTTCGAGTCCAAGCCGAGGAGGGCGTCGGAGAGCAGGGCCAGGGCGTGGGGTTCGTCGGGATGGAGCTCGAGCACGGCCAGCGCCTCGCGCCGCGCCGATTCGTACATCCCGAGCTGATGGAAGTAGAGCCCGCGCAGCAGCCGATAGAGCATCGGGTCGTCCGGCGTCCGCTCTTGCAGGCGCTCGAGCACGCGCTCTTCCTTCGAAGTCAGGCTCACGATTCGGACGCGCTTGAGTGTCGGCTCGCCCTTCGGCGGCACGTAGCCCCAGGTCAGCGTCCCGCGCTCCTCGTCGAGCCGGTCGAGCACCGACCGCGGCAGCGTGCCGCGCGTCACGACACGGGTCGGCTCGAAGCGCTCCGATGCCACGAGTTCGCCGTTGACGCGAAACTCGAGGCGGCCGCCCGGCTCGTAGTCGATGTCGACCTGCATGGCGTAGCCCTGGAGGTCGTCGACCCGCGCGTCGCCCGCCGGATGTAGCGCACATACGGCGACGTGGTCCGGCATGCAGTGAGGGACCGAGCGCTGTGTCAGCGGCACGACGCGGATCCCGTGGTACCGGGCGGCCCTGCAGCAGCGGCAGGCCACCGGCGCCGCGTCGGAAGCGGGCTTGCTCGACCCGAGGCCGGGCCGAACGGTGGAGGTCGCCTCGGGATCGGCGTCGGGATCGTGAGGCACGACGCCGTCACCGCAGCCACTGAGGATGATGACCAGGCACAACGCCGCCCCCAGCGGGGTGAGGTGGCGATTGCGAGCCATGAGGTTCACCCAAGAAGGGCCGAAAGCGCGGCGGGCCCTTTCAGTCGCCGCGCGTACCCGGCACGAACACGGCGCGGACGCGCTCGTAGTCGGGGTCGCACGATCCGCCGGTCGTGCTCATCATCGGAGCGGCGCACCGTCGAAGAGGAAGACCTCGTGTCCGAGCGATCGGATCATGCGATACACGTGCAGCACGTGCTCGACGGGGACGGCGCCGCCGGCCGGCGGCGGGGCCGCGATCTCGACGACCTCCGGCTTGTGGAGCTCGCTCTCGAGCCTGTCCTTGACGAGCTTCTCCACGACGGCGCTGACCTTCGCGAAGCCCTTGTCGTCCACGCGCTCGCTCGACGGGAACAGGAACGACTCGCCATGGTCGATGCGCAGCTTGGTCTGCGCGTCGATCTCGGCCCTGTTCTCGCGAACGAAGGTCAGCTTGAGCTTGTCGTATTCCTGATCGACATGGACGTCGCCGACGAGGATCCCCCCGTCGACCGACAGCCCGGCGTCGCGAGGCAGGGTGACGGGCGCACAGTCGGCGTCGCCGGCGCACCTCAGCTCCAATTTGTAGATGCGTACGCCGGGGTGCGCCGCGGCTTGCATGATCCACTGCACGTTGCGCCACGCCGCACCGGGGTCGGATTCGACGCGTAGCACGATCGTCGAAGAACCGTCCGGCGCACGCAGCTCCGGCCTGTCGTACCTCGTCTGGAGGGCGAGTCGGAAGTCGCTGACTGCTTTGTCGCGCTCCACCGCGTCTTGTGCGGAGAACCGAAACGTCTGTTTGCCGAAGCGGACTTCACCGTCTACACGCAGGAAGACGGTGCGGGATGCGTCCGTCGCATCGCTCGACGGCTTGTCGCCGCAACCAGCGAGGAGGGCGAACGAAAGGAGGGCGTAAGCAGCTGTCTTCTGCGGATTCGAGATGAGCGCCTTTCTAACAGCCGGGAACCAGAACCTACCACCCTCGTCGGGGTATCAGCACGCGACACCCAACCTGGAGACAGTCATGAGACTCCTGATCACGACGGCGTTCGTGCTGACCGCTACGACACTGTTGAGCGGCACGGCACAGGCCGAGGAAGAAGGCAAGCAAGGCCGACGCGCGAAGTTGCTCGAGAAGTTCGATGCGAACGGCGACGGCAAGCTCGACGAAACCGAACGCAAGGCGGCGCGCGAAGCGCTGAAGGCCAAGATCCTCGAGAAGTTCGACGAGGACGGCGACGGTAAGCTCAGCGAAGACGAAAGAGCCAAGGCCAAGGAGGCGCGTCCGAAGCGTCGCAGGGGCCGGGGCATGCGCGGTCGCCGGATGGCGCATGCGCGCGGCGACGACCAAGCTCCCCGGGGCCGTCGCGGCGGACGTCGCCTGCCCGAGGCGGTGAAGCAGAAGCTGCTGAAGCAGTTCGACGAGAACCAGGACGGCAAGCTGGACAAGTCGGAGCGTGAGGCGGCGAAGAAGGCTCGCAAGGCGAAGATCCTGGAACAGTTCGACGAGGACGGCGACGGGACGTTGAACGAGGACGAGCGCAAGGCGGTTCGCGAGTCCCGGCGCGCGAAGATCAAAGCCAAGATCCTCGAGAAGTTCGACGAAGACGGCGACGGCGAGCTGAACGAAGAGGAGAAGGCCAACGCCAAGAAGGCGCGGAAGAAGCACAAGCGCCGGCACGGCGGGCGCGGCGGTCCGCGGTAGTCGCTACGGACATCCGAACCCGCATGGGGCCGGGCTGCGCGAGCGGCCCGGCCTTTTTGGCGTAACCGGGCGATGCGCTCGCGCGAGTATGATCCATGAGAGTCATGGAAGGGCTGTACACACAGGCCGACTACAACACGTTGCCGGAGGGTTTCCCGGCGCAGCTGATCGAGGGCTATCTGGTCAAGGAGCCTTCGCCGACGTACGAGCACAACTCGATTGCGACGCGGCTGTTTCTCGCGCTGACGAAGGTCGTCGACCCCTGTTTCCTGCCCATGCCGCCGTCGGATGTCGGGTTGGGCGAGCACGACGTGTATCAGCCGGACATCGTGGTTTTGCGCGAGCGGCCCGAACCCACGGCTCACGACGTCGGCATTCCGCTGGTGGCAATGGAGATCTTGTCGCCGTCGACGCAGCGCCGGGACCGCTACGTGAAGCGAGCGAAGCTGATCGAGGCGGGTGTGGGCGAGGTGTGGTTGGTGGATCCGATGGAGAAGCACGTCGAGGTGTGGTCGGCGACGGGTATGCGTTTGGCGTCGGGCAACGTCGTCGCGACGTCGGCGGTGATCGACGGGTTCGAGGTCGTCCCGAACGAGTTGTTCGCGCTGTAGGGGCGACCCTCCATGGAGTTGAGCTGTAGGGGCGACCCTTGTGGTCGCCCAATCAGACGCGTCCCTCGTTGGGCAGCCACAAGGGCTGCCCCTACGTCGCCCGGGTGAACGCACGGGGTTGAGCTGTAGGGGCGACCCTTGTGGTCGCCCAAAGTCGCGTCCCTAGTTGGGCAGCCACAAGGGCTGCCCCTACCGGTACGCCATGGCAAGATCGAGTCGACGTACATGCGCCGCGTTTGCGGCGCGTTGTCCATCGCGTGGGAGCTCCAGGCTCATGACGGAGTGTGCCCCGGGGGTCGGTTGCGTTCGACTCCTCGAAGCGCCCTGCTCTCCGCGCGATGGACGTGAGTGGAGCGCGCAGCGCGGAACGTAGAAACGCCTCGGTACTAGAAAACCCCGCGTGCTGCGCACGCGGGGCCTTCTAGTACCGAGGCGAGGGCGAGTCGGATCCAAACTGAGCCCCTGTCCAGGTGGGCTCGCCTGTGAGTGCGTCGCGCCTGTAATCGAGCGTCCGAGTCAAGCCCGGCCGCCGTTGCGGGCACTAGACACCCAACAAGAGGGAATCCAGTTCTCTTTCAAATAGGCTCAGGGACGTAAAGCCGCCTTCGCCTCGGTGATGCGGATTCTAGCATCGCGGAACAGGCGGCGCACGAAACACGTTCGTCCCAAAGCCGTCGTGTACAGGACGATTTGTCTTAACAAGCGCAACAAGGAAGCTTGATTTCACGTCCCCTAGTTCGTAGCAATTGAGCGACGCGGCGCACAGGCGACACGCGTGTCGTGCGTGCGCGACATGCGTTGCGAAAACACGCCGGCGCTACGCCGTTCGAACAGTCCATCCCGCGTCTTCTAGACCTTCGATCACCTTCTTTCGCAACTTGTCAGCCGCTTTGCTTGACAACGTCGCATTTCGATCGAACAGCTCACACGTGAACGCGAGACTGCGGTGGCCCTCGGCGATGTTCTCGCCCTCGTACGCGTCGAACAGCCGAACGTTGCGGATCGCGTCCGGAACCGCCGCCGAAATCGTGCGCTCGACCGTCGCGGCCGGCGTCTTGCGCGGCACGACGATGCTCACGTCGAACGGAACGACCGGATAGCGAAGCACCGGCGTGTAGCTCCCGCGGTCGCTCTCGCCGCACTCGCGAATCGCATCGAGATCGAGCTCGGCGACGGCGATCCGGCCCTTCAAGCCGAACGCGCGAACCACGGAAGGTGCGACCTCGCCGACGACACCCAGCAAGCGCTCGCCGGAGCGCAGGACGCCGTTGCGCCCGGGATGCAACCAAACCGGCTCCGGCAGACGCGGCGCCATGGCGCACGCGCCGCCGTCGTGCACTTCGTAGTCGCGTACGTGCAGCCGCCCGACGACGTCGCGTACGTCGCCCATCAGCTCGAGGAACACCGCGCCCGGCGCCGCGGCGTCTTCCGCGTCCCGATCCCAGCTGATCGCGCCGAGCACGCGCAACTCGTCGGGCAGCGCCTGCGCCGCCTCCGGCGTCGGGAACAAACGTGCCGATTCCCACATGCGACCGGTCGCCTCGCGCGCCTGATTCCGTTCGACGCAGCCGAGCAGATTGACGGCCGTGGTCTGTACGAGTCGGTCCTGCTCCTCCGACAACGGATTGCGCAACTGCAGGTGCTCGACCCCGTCGATGCCGGCGCGCGCTGCATCGGCCTCGCCGTAGAACGAGTAGTTGCGCACCTCGGCATAGCCGAGGTCCATGCTGAAGATCGTGCCGGCGCGCCGCTCGACGGCCCTGCGCGCGGGCGTCCGCGTCGGCGAGATCGGCGCGACGGGCGCCATCACCGGAACCGCGTCGTAGCCCGCAATCCGTCCGACCTCCTCGATGAGGTCCTCGGCGCACTCGACGTCCTTGGTCGCGCGCCACGACGGCACCGTCACGCGCAGACCGCCGCGAATCTCCTCGACGGAGAAGCCCAGGCGGACGAGCTGCGAGCGGATGACGCCGTCGCCGAGCTTGAAGCCCAGGCGCCGGCGCACGAGCGCGTAGGACAGCTCGATCGTCGTCTCCGGGTACGGCCGCGGGTAGCAGTCCGAGATCGGCCGCGTCACCTTCGCGTCCGGCACGTGCTCCAGCACGAGCTCCGCGAACCGAAGCGCCGCCGTCATCGCCAGCTCCGGATCGAGCGACTTCTCGAACCGGCTGCTCGCCTCGGTGCGCATGCCGAGACGCTGTGCCGTGCGACGGATGCGCAGCGGGTCGAAGGTCGCCGCTTCGAGCAGCAAGCCGCTCGTGTCGTCGCGCATACCGGAGTCTTCTCCGCCCATGACGCCGGCAACCGCGACGGCCTTCTCGGCGTCGGCGATGACGACGTCCGCCGCTGTCAGCTCGCGCTCGATGCCGTCGAGCGACCTCATGCGCTCGCCCTCGTTGCCGCGGCGCACGCGAATCTCGCTGCCGGCGAGGTCGCGCAGGTCGAACGCGTGCAGCGGCTGTCCCTGCTCGAGCAACACCAGGTTGGTGAGGTCGACCAGCAGATCGATGGCGCGCACATCGAGGTTCTCGAGCCGGCGCCGAAGCCAAAGCGGCGAACGTCGGTTCGAGAGCCCTTCGATCACGACGCCGACGTACCGGCGGCAGCCTTCGTCGTCCTCGATGGCGACCGGGTACGGCTCGCCCTCGATCGCGGCGATCTTCTCGGCCGTCTCCGTGACGTCGGGCAGGTTGACGTCGCGCCGCAGCAACACGCCGAGCTCGCGCGCGAAGCCCACGTGCCCCCACAGGTCGGGGCGGTGGGTGATGGAGATGTTGCTGAGCTCGAAGATCGTGTCGCGCAGGTCGAGCGCGTCGGCGACCGCGACGCCGGTCGCGACCTCGTCGTCGAGCACGATGATGCCGGAGTGGTCGTCGCCGAGTCCGAGCTCGTCCTCGGCGCAGATCATGCCGCTACTCTCGACGCCGCGGACCTTGCGCTTCTCGAGCGTGATCGGTCCGTCGGGCCCCTTCACGGTGACGCCGGCGGGCGCGTAGCAGACGGTTTGTCCGGCGGCCACGTTCGGCGCGCCGCAAACGACGGCGTGCGTGTCGTCGCCGACCTCGACCGTGCACACGGTGAGGCGGTCGGCGTCGGGATGCGGCTCGACGTTCGTGACCTTGCCCGTCACGACCCCGTCGAGGTCCGCACCGATGATGTGGATGTCCTCGATCTCGGCCGTGTGGAAGGTCAGCAGGTGCGCGACCTGCTCGGGCGCCACGTCACTCAGGTCGACGAGCTCCGACAGCCAGCGGTAGGAGAGTCTCATCCTTCGACCCCCCCGTCGAACTGGCGCAGGAACCGCAGGTCGCCCGCCATGAAGTGGCGCAAATCCTCGATGTCGTAGCGCATCATCACGAGGCGGTCGACGCCGAGGCCGAACGCGAAGCCCGACCACTCGTCGGGGTCGATGCCGCCGGCGCGCAGCACGCGCGGATGGACCATGCCGCAGCCGAGCAGCTCGAGCCAGTCGCCGCGGAAACGGACGTCCATCTCGAAGCCGGGTTCGACGAACGGGAAGTACGACGGGCGCAGCCGCACGTCGACGGCCTCGCCGAGGATCTCGGTCAGCATCGTTCGCAGGACGTAGACCATGTGGCCCACGTTGATCTCGCGATCGACGTAGAAGCCTTCGATCTGGTGGAACGTGTGCTCGTGCGTGGCGTCGAGCTCTTCGTGCCGGAACACGCGCCCGATCGCGACGGCGCGAATCGGCGGAGGACTGCTCTCCATCGCGCGAATCTGAACGGGACTCGTGTGTGTTCGAAGCAGGTTGCCGTCGGTCAGCCAGAACGTGTCGTGCATGTCCCGCGCGGGGTGGCCGGCGGGCATGTTGAGCGCGGTGAAGTTGTGCGCGTCGTCTTCGACCCACGGGCCGTCGAGCAGCTCGAGCCCCATGCCGAGGCAGACCTTCTCCAGCTCGCGCCAAAGCTGGGTGATGGGATGCAGCGTGCCGCCGGTGCGCTTGCTGGTCCGATCGGCGGGCGGTGGCATGGTCGCGTCCACCCACTCCGTGTCGGAGAGGTTGGCCTCGGCCGCCTCGATCAACGCTGTGCGGCGGTCCGCGGCGGCGGCTTCGAGCGCCTGCTTGACCTTGTTGGCGCCTTGGCCGACCGGTCCGCGCTCGTTCGGCGGCAACGATCCGATGGAGCGCAGGATGCCCTGTACCTCGCCTTTCTTGCCGAGGTACTGGTTGAGCGCGGCATCGAGCGCCGCGACGTCGGCAGCGGCGTTGATGTTCGCGAGCGCTTGCTCTTGCAGCGTGTCGAGGCGGTCCAGCATGTGACGAACCAATGTAGGGGCAGCCCTCGTGGCTGCCCAACGAACGAGAGCCGCCGCACGGCGAAAACGGGTTGCGGTAGGGGCAGCCCTCGTGGCTGCCCAACCCGAGGCGCGGGGTTCATTGGGCGACCACGAGGGTCGCCCCTACGTGCGTCCCAACCCGAGGCGCGGGGCTCATTGGGCGACCACGCGGGTCGCCCCTACGCCCCTACAGCTCGCGCGCGGAAACGACGCGCCTAGGCCAGCGCGGCCTTCGCGACGTCGACGACCTGATCGAAGGCCTTCGGATCGTGGATGGCGAGCTCGGAGAGCGACTTGCGGTCCAGCTCGACACCGGCCTTCTTCAGGCCGTTCATGAATCGGCTGTACATCAGACCGCGCGCGCGGGACGCCGCGTTGATGCGCTGGATCCAGAGTCGGCGGAAGTCACGCTTGCGCAGGCGCCGGTGGATGTACGCGTACTGCCAGGCCCGGTGGACCGTCTCGCGCATGACCTTGTACTGCTTGCTCCGCGCGCCCCAGAAGCCCTTGGCGAACTTCATCAGGCGGCGTTTGCGGGCCAGGCGGACCGGGGTGTTCGTTGCGCGTGCCATCGTGGATTCCCTCTAGCCCCTACTTGCCCATGTACCGGCGCATCGACGCGGCCTGCTTGCCCGTGATCGCATCCGGCTTGCGCAGGCGGCGGCGCCGCTTCGCATCCTTCTTGCTCATGATGTGACTGGTGAACGCCGAGCCGTACGGCAGCACCTTGCCCGTCTTCGTCACCTTGAATCGCTTCGCGATCGACTTGCGGGTCTTCATCTTGGGCATGGGATCGTGTCCGAGAATAGGGGTCGAACGGCGCAGGGTACCCCCTCGGGGGTCGCCGTCAAGCGCGCGCGCGGGCTGGAAAACGCCCCCTGGAGCCGGACCTCGGGGCCGGTCGGCAGCGGACGGCAAGGGCCCGATTCCCCCCGGAATCACGGGCCGGGCGAGGCGGCGCGCGGCCGCCTACTTGCTCGACATGAGCATGGTCATCCGCCGGCCTTCCATGCGCGGATGCTGTTCCACCTTGGCGATGTCCTCGAGGCGCTTGGCGACCTCCTTGCAATGGGCGATGCCCAGCTCCTGGTGCGCCATCTCGCGTCCGCGGAACAGGATCATCAGCTGGACCTTGTCGCCGCGCTCGAGGAACTCGCGCGCCTTGGCGACGCGAATGCCGAGCATGTGCGGGTCGGTCTTGGGCCGAAGGCGCACGGTCTTGAGCTTGGACCGGTGCTGCTTGGCGCGGCTCTGCTGGAGCTTCTTGTTCTGCTCGTACTTGTACCGCCCGAAGTCCATGATCTTGCAGACGGGCGGGCGGTTGTTCGAGTTCATCTCGACGAGGTCGAGATCCTTCTCGCGTGCCATCCGCAGAGCTTCTTGCGTTTGAACGATCCCGATCCGGGTGCCGTTCTCGTCGATGAGCAGCACCTGCCTGATGGTGATTCGTTCGTTGATCCTCGGTCCGGTGACGCGAGGCATGCTGAAATCACGACGCGGTCGAATGTTGGTTTTCCTCCAAGTCACGTAACGAAGCGCGCAACGCGCGCGCCTCGAACGCCCGGCGCGCGCTCGCACGCGCGCCGGGGTCGTCCCTCAGATTGCCATAACCCGACGGGCTGAACACCTGTTTCCCGGTGTCCCGGATGTCAGATCCGCCGGCCACCGCGGCAACTCGTTCCCCACCGTGCCGTTATGGCGCACGGGTGTCGATCTGCTCGCGGACGGTGTCGATGAAGGCCTCGAGCCGGGTAGGGCCCAGGTCCTCGCCGGAGCGCTTCCGCACGGCCACCGTGCCCTCTTCGGCCTCGCGCTTGCCCACGACGAGCATGTACGGAACGCGCTCGAGGGTGGCGTCGCGGATCTTCGACCCGACCTTGTCGCCGCGCAGGTCGCTCTGCACGCGGACGCCCGCCGCCTCGAGCCGTTGCTCGACCTGCTGCGCGTACTCGTTCTGCGCCTCGGTGATCGACAGCACCTTGGCCTGCACCGGCGCGAGCCACACCGGGAACTTGCCGGCATGGTGCTCGATCAGCACGGCGACGAGCCGCTCGATCGAACCGAGGATCGCGCGGTGGATCATGACCGGGGTGTGCTTCTGACCGTCGCGGCCGGTGTAGTCCAGGCCGAAGCGCGCCGGCATCGAGAAGTCCACCTGGATGGTTCCGCACTGCCAGCTGCGCGCGAGGGCATCGGTGACGTGGACCTCGATCTTCGGGCCGTAGAACGCCCCTTCGCCCGGCGCCCAGTCCCATTGATTCTCGAAGCCGTGCTTGTCCAGCGCGTTCGCCAACGCCTGCTGCGCCTGCTCCCACACCGCCGGCTCGCCCATCGCGTCGTCGGGACGGGTCGCAAGCCGGGTGCGCACCTCGTCGAAGCCGAGGATCTCGTAGACCTTCTTGGTCATGTCGATCATGTCGCCGATCTCGGACTCGAGCTGCTCCTCGGTGCAGTACACGTGCGCGTCGTCCTGGGTGAACGAACGCACCCGCATGAGACCGTGCAGGACGCCCGACATCTCGTGCCGGTGGCACAGGCCGAACTCGGCCATCCGCAGCGGCAGCTCCTTGTACGAGCGCGGACGGGTGCCGTAGACGAGACAGCAGCCGGGGCAGTTCATCGGCTTGACCGCGTACGAGCGCTCGTCCATCTCGAGGAAGTACATGTTCTCGCGGAAGTGGTCGTAGTGACCGGAGGTCCGCCAGAGCTTGTCGGACAGCACCGCCGGGGTGCGCACCTCGCCGTAGCCGCGCGCGGTGAGCTCCTCGCGCAAGAGCCGCTCGAGCTCGTTCCAGAGCACGGTGCCGTTGGGGTGCCAGAACGGGAACCCGGGCCCCTCCTCGTGCAGGGAGAACAAGTCCATCTCGCGCCCGATACGGCGATGATCGCGCTTCTTGGCCTCCTCCAGCATGTGGAGGTGCTTCTTGAGCTCCTTGGCGGTGAAGAAGCCGGTTCCGCGCACGCGCTGCATGGGCTCACCCTGGGCGTCGCCGCGCCAGTACGCGCCGCTGACCGAGAGCAGCTTCACGTTCTCGAGCCAGCCGGTGTCGGGCACGTGCGGGCCCTCGCACATGTCGGTGAAGTCCGCGGAGTCGTAGAACGAGATCACGTCTTCCGGGATCTCGTCCACATGCGGGACCTTGAGGTCGTAGCCGACCTCCCGCAGACGGCTCTTGGCCTTCGCTCGGTCGAGCTCGACACGCGCGAACGGGCGCTTCTGCGCCGCGATCTCCTTCATGCGCGCTTCGATGCGCGGCAGGTCGTCCTCGGTGATCGGCTCCGGAGTCTTGAAGTCGTAGTAGAAGCCCTGCTCGGTCGCCGGGCCGAAGCCCAGGTCGGTGCCGGGATAGAGCTCGAGCACGGCCATGGCGAGCAGGTGCGCCGCGCTGTGACGCAGGACGTCGAGCGCCTCGGGATCGCGCGCGGTCAGGATGCGGAACGCCCCGTCGGACGCGATGGCGCGACCGATCTCGACGACGTCGTCTTCGATGACGCCCGCGACGGCGGCTTTGGCGAGGCCGGGTCCGATGTCGGCGGCCACGTCGGCGACCGTCGTGCCGCGATCGACCTTGCGAATCGATCCATCAGGCATACGGAGTTCGACGGTGGCAGACATGGGAGTTCGCTCCTTTCGCGATTCGGGCCGGAAACACGCTCCATTGCGCGTTTCTGCGGCGGACGCAACAAGGTACACGGGCCCCCGAGAATCCGGACGTTCGGGGCAGGGAATCACCGGCGGCACGCCGACTACTTGATGGCTTCTGCCTTCGCCAGCTCCTCGCGCGCCCAGCGGGCCCGGCGGGCGAGCGAGCCGCCCTCCTGCTGCAGGGCCTCCAGATACGGATCAGCGGCCGGGCCACACGCGGCGAGCACGCGGGCCATCTTCGTGCTGAGCTCGCGCGGGTCGTTCGGCAGGATGCGGCCCTCGATCTCCCGCGGGTACGGCGCGGCGATGGCGCGGCGTACTGACCCCACCCACCGCCGGTTGACCTCGCTGAGCGGACCGACGTCGATGTCCATGCGCCCCGTGATCGGCTGGCGAACGCGCGCGACCACCTCGGCCCGGCCGTTCACGACGATGGCGACATCGCGGTGGAGATGCTTGGTCGACCACGCCTCGAGGTCCTTCAGGCGGTCCGGCGACGGGGTCATCTGGAACAGCAGGCGATTGGTGCGCGGATCGAGCGCGTCGATCAGCTCGAAGCTATCGCCGCGGAACTGCTCCGCCGGCGACGCCGGCTCGACACAGACGATCAAGCGGGGCGGCTTGCCCGGCGCCTGGGGCCGCAGCGGTACCAGCCGATAGCCCCGCTTGTCGGGAACGAGCGACTCCTCTGCGGCCTCGGCCTTGGACAGGCGCGCGCGCTCTTCCTCGACGAACGCATCGAACGAAGCGCGGTCGCCGTCCCAAAGCGACGGCGGCTTCAGGCCCTCCGCGGGCGGTTCCGCGACGACCAGCAGCTCCGACGAACCAGGCGCCGACATGAGCCGCAATCGCTGCTGCAACAGCGCCGCCTCTTCGGCTTCGTCGAACGGACGGGGCACTTCGAGCTGGATCACGCCGTCGCCGTCCGTCGTGAGGCCGACGACGCGGACCGTGACCCCGGCGAACCCGTACACGTTCTGACGCCGAGTCATTGCGAGCCCGATCTCTCTCAGCTCCTGCTTTCGCGCCGATTCGTCGAGCGTCGTCTTGCTGTAGGGCACGGTGAACTCGATCACGGAGGACTCGGGGTCCGCTCGTTCCTTGCGTAGGCGCTCGATGAACAGCGGGATCATCTCTTCCGGTTCGGCGCGGCCGCGCCGTCCAAGTCGCTGGATGACCTCCTCTTGCTGCGTGCCCTCTTCGACCTGATCCAACAGGAGAAACAGCTCGTCGAGCGGGATCTCCTCTTCGCGGTCGCACGAGCGCAAGGCGAAGAACGCGCCTGCGACCACCGCGAGGACGAGCAGCAGGATCGCGGTCGATCGCATCGACATGTCAGTTCACCTCGATCGGGACGGTAGCGGGATCAACGATTCTCGTCGGCCCCCGATTTCGATTTCCAGGCCAAACCCAGCTCGTCGAGCTGCTTGGGCTCGACCGCGGCGGGGGCGTCGCACATCAGGTCGGACGCGTTCAGCGTCTTCGGGAACGCGATCACGTCCTGAATGCCCTGGTCGCCCAGCAGCGACATCACGAGTCGGTCGAACCCGATCGCGATCCCGCCGTGGGGCGGGGTTCCGTACTGCAGCGACTCGACGAACCAACCGAAGCGGCGCTCGACCTCCGCGGCGTCCATGCCCAGCAAGCGGAAGACCGCCTGCTGCACGTCCTGCCGGTGGATGCGGATGCTCCCGCCCGCGAGCTCGTGGCCGTCGAGGACGAGGTCGTAGCCCTTGGAACAGATCGTCGCGACGCGTGCGCGATTTTCCTCGCTCACTCCGCTCTCCGCCGCCTCGAACAGCGCGTCGAGGTCCTCGTCGCGCGGGGAGGTAAACGGGTGGTGCTCGGCGGCAAAGCGCCCTTCGTCCTCGTTCCATGCAAGCAACGGGAAGTCCGTCACCCAGAGCACGGCGGTGCACGTCGTGTCGACGAGCTCGAGCTTCTGCGCCATGCGATCGCGCAGCGCGGAGAGGATGCGGTGGACGAGTGCGGCGTCGCCGGCCGCGCACAAGACGAGGTCGCCCGTGTTCGCACCCGCAGCCTCGAGGAAAGCCTTGCCCGCGTCGCCGTCGAGGAACCGCGCCAGCGGTCCGGTGGGTTTCTCCTCGCCGAGCTTGGTCCAGGCCAGCCCCGGTGCGCCCATCGAGCGCGCCTCGGACTCGAACGCGTCGATCTCCTTGCGGGACAGCTTCGCCGCGCCGGGTCCGACGAGGACCTTGACCATGCCGCCGGACGACACCGCGCCTTCGAACGGCGCGAAGCCGAGGGCGGCCGCCGCGGTGGAGACGTCGGCGAGCTCGAGCGGGTTGCGCAGGTCGGGCCGATCGCTGCCGAACCGGCGCATCGCCTCCTCGTGCGTCATGCGTTGGAACGGCGCCGTCAGCTCGTGCCCGCGCCACTTCTTCACGAGCGCGACGGTGAGCGACTCGAGCAGCTCGAACACGTCGTCCTGTTCGACGAACGACGCCTCGATGTCCACCTGCGTGAACTCGGGCTGGCGGTCGGCGCGCAGGTCCTCGTCGCGGTAGCAGCGCGCGATCTGGTAGTAGCGGTCCTGCCCCCCCACCATCAGCAGCTGCTTGAAGAGCTGCGGCGACTGCGGAAGCGCGTAGCAGGTGCCCGGATGCACGCGGCTCGGCACGAGATAGTCGCGCGCGCCTTCCGGGGTCGAGCGAATCAGCGTCGGCGTCTCGATGTCCACGAATCCGTGGGCCTCGAGATGGGCGCGTACGTCGGACGCGATGGCCGCGCGCCCCGCGATCATCTTGGTCATGTGCGTACGTCGCAGGTCCAGGTAGCGGTGGCGTAGCCGGATCTCGGCACTGACCTCGGAGCGGTCGTCGAGCGGGAACGGCGGGGTGCGGCTCTCGGAGAGCACCGCGAGCGCGTCGGCCTCGACCTCGATCTCGCCGGTGTCCAGGTTGGGGTTCGCGGCCTCGGGCGGGCGTCGGATGACGGCGCCCGTGACGCGCAGGACCCACTCGGGGCGTACGCGTTCGGCGTTCTCGAGCAGGCTTGCGTCCTTGTCGCCGCGGAACGTGATCTGGGTGACGCCGTAGCGGTCCCTGAGATCCACGAACAGAACGCCGCCCTGGTTCCGGACGACGTTGACCCAGCCGCAGAGCGTGACGGTGTCGCCGACGTGATCGGACCGCAGCTCGCCGCAGGTGTGTGTACGCAGCGTGGTTTTCATGTTGCTCTCGTGCATCCGTGGCGGGAACGGCACAGGGTACCGGCGTCCCGGTTGCCGACCACGGTCGTCATACGGTACCGGGTTTTTTTCGACGGGTCGGGACGCGTCCGCGCCGTGCGCGCCCCCGCGTGTCCGTCGGAAAAAACCCGGTACCGATTGTCGGCTACAGGACGTACTTCGACAGATCGCGGTCCTCGATGAGGTCCTCGACACGCTCACGCACATAGGCGCGATCGACCTTCACCTTCTCGCCGGCCATCTGCGGTGCGTCGAACGACACGCCGTCCAACACCCGCTCGATCACCGTCGCCAGCCGCCGCGCCCCGATGTTCTCGTGCTCGGCATTGGCGCGCGCCGCGACGCGAGCAATCTCCTCGATCCCGTCGTCCGTCACCGACAGCTTGAGCTTCTCGGTCGAGAGCAACGCCTCGTACTGCTTCGGCAGCGCGTTCCGCGGCTCGCGCAGGATCCGAACGAAGTCCGCCTCGGTGAGGTCGTCGAGTCGCACGCGAATCGGGAACCGGCCCTGCAGCTCCGGCAAGAGATCCGACGGCTTGCTGACGTGGAACGCGCCCGCCCCGATGAACAGGATGTGATCCGTGCGCACCGGACCGTGCCGCGTCGAGACCGTCGATCCCTCGACGAGCGGCAGCAGATCGCGCTGCACGCCCTCTCGCGACACGTCCGGGCCCGAGCCGCCCTGCGAGCGGCCCGCGACCTTGTCGATCTCGTCGACGAACACGATGCCGGAGTTCTCCACGAGGTGGATCGCCTCCTGCTCCACGCCCGCTCCCTCGACGAGACGCTCCGCTTCGTCGGTCGCCAACGTCTCGAGCGCCTCCTTGACGGTCGTGCGACGCGACTTCGTGCTCGACGGCGGCTCGCGCCCCATCGACTTCATCAGCTTGCTGAAGTCGATCCCCGTTTGCGCGAACGTCTGATCGCCGAAGATGCTGCCGAGCGCCTGGCCTTCTTCGCGCACCTCGATCGTGATCTCGCGGTCGTCGAGGGCGCCTGCCCGCAAGCGCTCACGCAACTTGATGCGCATCGCGGCCATGTCGTACTGCACCGGCTGGGCGCTCGTCGTGGAGTCGAACTTGTTCGGGTCGAGATCGACGTCGCGCGGGTCGAAGTCCGCGATCAAGGCGTCGAGCACCCGTTGCTCGGCCGCTTCCTCCGCCTTGCGCTGCACCCGTCGCCGCGCCTTCTCGCGGACGACCGCGATGGCGTTCTCGACGAGATCGCGCACGATCTGCTCGACGTCGCGCCCGACGTACCCGACCTCGGTGAACTTCGTCGCTTCCACCTTCGTGAAGGGCGCGTCGATGAGGTTGGCGATGCGCCGGGCGATCTCCGTCTTGCCGACGCCCGTCGCGCCGATCAGGAGGATGTTCTTCGGCAGGACCTCCTCGCGCATGTCGTCGGAAAGCTGCATCCGGCGCCAGCGATTGCGAATCGCCACCGCGACCGCGCGCTTCGCGTCTTTCTGTCCGACCACGTAGCGATCGAGCTCCGCGACGATACGCGCAGGCGTGAGGTCCTTGTCTTTGATGCGGGACATGGGAGTCCGTCTTTCCGGGGGCGCGATGCTAGGTCGCTTCGAGGATCGTGATGTGGTCGTTGGTGTAGAGGTCCATTTCGCCGGCGATCCCGAGCGCAGTCTCGCAGATCGCCCTGGCGTCCATGTCCGAGTGACGCGACAGCGCGCGCGCCGCAGCGGCCGCGACGGCGCCGCCGCTGCCGGTGCTGAGGACGCCGTCGTCGGGCGCGATCACGTCGCCGTTACCCGAGACGAGCAACAGCTCGTCGTTGTCGGCGAGCAGCAACACGGCTTCCAGGCGCCGCAGCACGCGGTCCGTGCGCCAGTCCTTGCCGAGCTCCACGGCGGCCTTGCGCAGTCGGCCGCCGGCTCCGTCGAGCTTCGCCTCGAAGCGCTCCAACAGCGCGAGCGCGTCGGCGGCGCCGCCGGCGAAGCCGGTGAGGACCTTGCCGTCGTTCAGCGCGCGCACCTTGACCGCGCCGTGCTTCTGGACGTGATCGCCGAGCGTGACCTGGCCGTCGCCGCCCAGCACGGATCGGCCGTTCTTGTGAATGGCGAGAATGGTGGTCACGAGACTGCTCTTTCCCTCGACGCGGTCGCCGCGAAGCAGGCTGCTTCTCTCCGTCCGCGTCCGGAGGCCGGGATCGATACTTTGCACGCAGACGCCGGGTTCGCCGGTTCGAATGTCGAGGGAAAAACCCGGCATCGCCATGGGGCGCGGCGGACTCTTCTTCGCGACGAGCCCGCGCCGTTGACAATCTCGCCAACCGAACCCCAGAAAAGGAATCGACATGGCGGAGCAAACGACCCTGGTGCTGGTCAAGCCGGACGGCGTCCAGCGGGGCATGGTGGGACAGGTCATCTCGCGCTTCGAGGCGAAGGGACTGCAGCTGGTCGGCATGAAGCTGATGGTCTGCACCCGCGATCTGCTCGCACAGCACTACAGCGAGCACGTCGAGAAGCCGTTCTTCGAAGGTCTCGTCGGCTTCATGAGCTCCGGCCCCATCGTCGCCATGGCGTGGCGCGGCGACGACGCCATCCCCGTCGTTCGCGGCCTCATGGGTCCGACCGACGGTCGCGCGGCCCCGGCCGGCACCATCCGCGGCGACTACGGCATGAGCCGGTCGTTCAACCTGGTGCACGGATCCGACGGCCCCGAGGCCGCCGAGAAGGAGCTCGGCCTGTTCTTCCCCGACGGCTTGGTCGAAGGCGAGCTCGACCGCCTCAAGTGGGTCTACGACGCCAACGACTAACGGCGGTTGCATGACGACGCTGCGGGGCATCACTCCGGCATGGCTGAGCGCCATCGCGGCGGAGATCGACGCCCGCGCACCGGCCAAGGTCCGCGCCGTTCACCAGGACGATCGTTTTCGCTTTCGTGTCGCGCTCGACGCGTCCGACGGACGCGCGGACATCGTGATCGACCTCGATCCCGACTTTCCGCGCATGCATCTGGACGCACCGGCGAAGGCGCCGCCCGAGCCGAGCGCGCTCGCGGCATCGATGCGCAATCTTCTCCAGGGCGCACGCTTCGAGGGCGCGGCGACCGTCTCCGGCGAACGCGCCGCTGCGCTGCGCTTCACGCTTCGCGGCGCCGAACGCACGCTCTGGATCGAGCTGTTCGGACGGCAGGCCAACGTCTACGTCCTCGACGAGGAAGACGTCGTACGGGTCACATGCCGCGGCGAGGTCGCCAAGACCCGCGCGGCTGCCGTGGGTGACACGTTCGAACCCGTGCCGGCACGGAAGGCGCCCGAGAACGACGCCGCGCCGGAGCCGGGTCGCTCGGCGTCCGCGCAGCTCGTCGAGCGTTACGAGGGGGAGAGCGAGCAGCGCTCGTCCGAGCGGTCGCGCGCCATGGTTCGGCGCGCGCTCAAGAAGAAGCAACGCACCCTCGGCAAGCGCCTCACGCAGCTTCAGCAGGCGCGCGACGGCGGCGCCGAGGCGGACGAGCTTCGTCGTCGCGGCGAGCTGCTGCGCGGTTCGTTTCACCTGCTGCGACCCGGCCTCGAGCAGGTCACCGTTCTCGACTACGAGTCCGATCCGCCACGCGAAGTCGAGGTGCCGCTTCGGCCGGGGCTCGAGCCGGGCGAGCAGGTCGCGTGGTGCTTCCGCCGCGAACGCAAGCTCAGAGCCGCGGCCGAACGCGCGGGATCGGCGATCGACGCGGTCGCGGACGCGGTGTCGCGCGTGGAACGTGCCCTCGCCGCGCTCGACCAGCTCGACGACGAAGACGCGTTGACGGTTGCGCTGGCGACGCTCGACACGGAGACGCGGACGCACATCGAAGCCGCCCTGCGTCCGCAGACGCCCAAGCGGCAGCCGGCGAAAGCGGCCGGATACCGGGCGTTCGTCTCGCTCGACGGATGGCCGATCTGGGTCGGGCGCAACGCGCGGGAGAGTGACGCGCTCACGCTTCGCATCGCCAAGCCGGGCGACCTGTTCCTGCACGTGCGGGGCGCGCCGGGCAGCCACGTCATCGTTCCGACACCGCGCGGCAAGACCGTGCCGAAGGACACGCTCCTCGACGCGGCGCAGCTCGCGTGCCTGTTCAGCAAGCGCCGCGAGGCCGAGCACAACGAGGTCGACTATGTGGAACGGCGCTACGTGCGCAAGCCCAAGAGCGCCGCGCCGGGCCTGGTCACGGTCGAGCGCGCGAAGACGCTGACCGTGCGTCTGGATGCGGCGCGCAGGGCCCGGCTCCAGGCCTCGCGGCCGAGAGCCTAACGCGGGTAACGGTAGGCGCGTATGACGACGATGTGACCCGTTCGGCGCAGAATTCGGGGCTCAGACAGGAGAGTCGAAACATGCGCTCCATCGCCGCTTCCTTCGCCCTCGCCGGCCTGCTCGTGCTCACGGGTTGCCAGGGTTCTTCGATCCCCCTCACGCCCGACGATCGCGACGAGGAGAAGGACCGCCAGGCCAAGATCGAGTACTACGAGTCGCACGCGCTCACCTACTACGAGGGGCGCCGCTACGAGGACTCCGTCGAGCAGTGGGACAAGGTCCTGCTCGAGGACCCCAACAACAAGAAGGCCAAGTGGGGCAAGGCGCGCGCACTGTACGGCATCGGCAGCGTGGACGCGCTGCGCACGGCCGAGGCATACTACAAGGAGATCGTCGGGCTCGACTGGACGCACCCGGAGCACGGTGATCGCCGGTTCGAGGTCCAGAAGGACTACGCGCAGGTGTACTCGGCGCTGGCCGACTACTACGACCGCGACGTACGGCTGATCCAGCACCGTCTCGCCCACAACCCCAACATCGACCGCGCCGAGGCCAACACGAACCTCTCGATCCAGACCACGAAGCGCAACGACCTGCTGCGCAAGGCGGTGCCGATCTACGAGCGCGTCCTGGCGACCTCGAAGGAGAACCAGTACGCGCTCGCCGGCCTCGCGAAGGCACACCTGCAGCTCGGGAACGACACCGCAGGACTCGACTACGCGAAGCGCTACATCGAGCTCAGCCGTCGCAGCCAGCAGAACTGGAAGCGCGAGATGGACGACTGGATCAAGACGGCGGGCACCCAGAACGTCACGCGCCAGCAGCGTCAGTTCTTCCTCGAGAAGATGCACGGCGCCGCGGAGAAGGAAAAGAAGATGCACCTGCTGGTCGGCTCGGTGCACATGCGCCGCGACGAGTTCGGCTCGGCGGTGCGCGAGTTCAGCAAGGTGATCGAGATGGACTCGGCCGTCCCCGCCGCGTACGTGGAGCGGGCCCAGGCCTACGCCAACCTGCACCAGTACAGCCTGGCGGTGCGCGACCTCGAGCAGTACCTCAAGATCACGGATCCGGCGACGCACCGCGACCAGCGGATCAACGCCGCCGACCTGCTGGACAAGTACAAGCGGGTCCTGGACCGGACCAACGTCCTGAAGGGGAGCGGCGCCGGCTAGCGTGCTGCGACCGGCGATCCCCTCGCTGCGCCGGGCACCGACTCGGAACCCGGTCCTCGACGTGCTGAAGCACGCCTCCGGCCGGAACCCTCGTCGTCGCTCCGGCTCGCTTCGGTCTCACCGGTCTCGCGAAGAGACGATGGCGCCCTGCGTTGAGCGGGACGGCAATTGAGAGCCCGTGCCGGGCCCGATGGGAAACTGGAGGCGTTCGCGGGCGCGCGGCGTTCCTAGAATGGTCCTGGAGACTCACCCATGCCCGGAATCCGTCCCCTGCGCGTGCCGGCCATCGCGCTCCTGACCCTGCTCTTCCTGGGAGCCCTCCCCGCGCTGGCGGGCGACGAGCGACCTGTCGAGATTCCGCTGCTGAACGGCAAGTCGCTCACGGGCGTCGTGCAGTCCGCGTCGGCCAAGGAGGTCGTGCTGGCGGTCGGTCCGGACAAGGTCCGCCGCGTGCCGTGGACGCAGATCACGCCGCTGGGCGTCTTCCGCGTGAAGGCCGCTCTCGCGCCGCCCGCCGACGGCAAGGCGCGCATGAAGCTCGCGGAGCTGGCGGCGGACATCGGGCTCTATGCCGAAGCGCGCACCGAGTACGAGAAGGCGTACTACCTCGGAGCGATCAACAAGAAGCAGTTCGAGGGCTTGGCACGGGCGGCGGAGACCGACGCCGTCCGCGCGGGCGTGAACCGCGCGAAGAAGCAGGCCGAAGCCGGCGATCTCGAGGCGGCGCTGAAGACGGCCGGCGAGCTGCGGCTCCACTTCGCGTCGGCGCCGAACGCGCGGGAGATCAACAAGCTGATCGACGAGCTGGTCAAGCGCGTGCGCGAGCTCGACAAGGAAGCCGCGCTGGCCAAGGCCGAGCTCGAGAAAGCCACGGTCGAGCTGAAGAAGAACAAGGAGATCATCAAGCGCATGGCCGACGCGGTCCGCTTGCTGCAGCTCGGGATCAAGGGCACCGCGGAGTGCAAGAAGGCGCAGGAACGGGGCTCGGTCTCGAAGGCGCGCAAGCTCGCCGAGAAGGCCGACGGCAACTTCCAGCAGTCGCGACGCAACCTCGGACGCCTGCGCCGCATCCTGCCGCGTGGCAGCGAGATGCGCCGCGACGTGCTGACGAAGCTCAACGAGCTGGACGAGGCACAGTTCACGTTGCTGCTGAGCATGGCGTGGTTCATGCACGATGCGACGGTGTGGACGAAGGCGGAGCGGTACACCGCGCGGGCGTCCTACATCGATCCCGTCCACCCCGAGATCATGGAGCTGCGCGACAACCTCATGACGAACCGGATCCGGTATCGGTTGAGCGACGTGTCGAACGCGCGCCCCATCGTCCGATAGCGCAGAACTCCGCAGCACGGGGGGTGCCCCTTCCGACCGCGCTTCGGTACGCTGGCGGCATGAGATACGCCGCTCTTTCGATCCTGATCGTCGCGCTCCTCGTTCCGTGTTCCGAGGTCGGCTCCGCGCCCGACGGCGATGCCGACGTCACGCTCGAGCTGACCTATCCGGCCGGCAAGAGCCCGAAGGTGTTCACCGAGGGCTGGGTCTTCGGCGCCACGTGCAAGGTCACGAAGGACGGCAAGACGGAGGATCGGTCCTCCAAGGTCGCCTGGTCGGGCACGGGGACGTTCACGCCTGCGGTCGGCGCCGAGTCGCGTCCTGCGTTCAAGGCTCCCGGTGCGAATCGGATCACGCTGACGGTGAACGTCGGCGGCAAGGACGTCGCGAAATCGTGGAACGTGGTCGCCGTGAGCTCGAAGGCCATGGACGACGAGGGCACGACGTTCGCGAAACTCGGCGATCTCGCGCACTGTCCGAACTGCGCACACGGATGCAACGCGTGCCCGCACGACGTCAAGGGCCCGATCATCTCCGGGAGCCCCACGGTCACGATCGACGGCCTACCGGCGGCCCGGAAGGGCGACAAGGGCATCCACTCGGCCTGCTGCGGATCCAACACGTTCGAGATCACCGGTGGCGATCCGACTGTGCTCATCGACGGCAAGCCGGCGGCACGCGTGGGCGACGAGACGGCGCACTGCGGCGGTAACCTCGGCAAGATCATGGGGCCGGCCGAGCGCTACTACGCGGCCTTCGCGGCGGCCAAGATGAATCTCGAGAAGAAGGACCTGGAGCGGAAGGAGGACGAGAGCGACGAAGAGTGGAACAAGCGGCTCGACGCCTGGCTGAAGACGCTGACCGTCGACGACTTCACCTTCGACCCCACACTCGACGACCCGCAGTCGATGATCCTGGTCATCCAAGACGCCGCGCTGAAGGAGTATCCCTTCCTCGAGAAGGGCCGATACGCGTTGAAGATCAAAGGCAAGATGGACGGCAAGGGCTTCTCCGGCACGATCCTGCTCACCCTTCGAGGCACGTTTCCCTCCGCAGAGGCGCTCAAGAAGGAGCTATCCGTCGACGACGCGGCACTGAAGAGAGCCGTCGTCATCGGCCGTGCGGACGGGACGGGCAAGCTCACCGAAGGCGGACAGACGTACGACATCGGTCCGGTCACCAAGGGGTGGACGCCGGCTGCCAAGAAGGACGCGGTCGAGCTTTGGAAGACGTTCCGCCGGTTGTTCGACTGCTTCATCGCCAACGCGGTCTACGAGAATCCGGTCTCACCCGAAGTCGACCGCTTCCGTGAGTTTCGCGACCGTGTGCTTCGACGCAGCGAAGCCGGGCGGCGCTTGGTGCGCCTCTACTACGAGCACGGCCCCGGATACGCCCGTGCCTTGCGGAAGAACGATGCGCTGCGCCCGCTCGTTCGTGTCGGACTCGACCGCGTCGGCGCCTGGATCGAGTCGCTCGACCTCGACGATCCGGCGACCCAACGCCGCGTGGACGCCCTGGTCAGGTGCGCCGACGCGCTCGCGTCGGCGTTCTGGGACGCGCCTGCGAGCGACCCGTTGCGCCGGCTCTTGCGGCTGCGTTAGCGGCATGTTGCTCGCGTGCGGGTCGAGCCCCTGCCGTACGGCGGGCCGGCGCCGGGTTGTATGTAGGAGCGACCCTCGTGGTCGCCCAATCACGATCAGGATGTAGGGGCGACCCTCGTGGTCGCCCAATCGGGCAGCCACAAGGGCTGCCCCTACGGCACGTACCCCTGCAACATCAGGTCGTCGCCGACCTTGCGCCACATCACCTCTTCGAGCACGGGCGCGGACTCTAGGTCGTCGAATCCACTGTCCACGACCGCCGGAACCGCCTCGATGCCGCCCAGGATGCGGGGCGCGACGAACGCCGTCACCTGATCCACGAGCCCGGCGCGGAGGAACGCACCGTGAATGCGCGCGCCACCCTCCACCAACATCCGTCTCACGCCCCGCGTTCGAAGCGCGCGCGTGACGGCATCCAGGTCGAGCGCGTCATCGTCGACGGCCATCACCCAGGTCTCGCAGCCGGCGGCTTCGAGCGCGTCGCGGCGCGCGTCGTCGACGCGCTCTCCGCAGACGATCACGACGCTCGATGAGCGCGCGTCGCGCACCAGGCGCGCCGACAGCGGCGTGTGCAAGAGCGGGTCGAACACGACGCGCATCGGCTGCGCACCGCCCGCCGGACCACCTTCCAGACGACAGGTGAGCAACGGATCGTCCGCGAGCACGGTTCCGATGCCGACCGCGATCGCGTCCACCCGCCCGCGCAGATCGTGGGTGACGAGTTGCGCGCGCCGTCCCGAGATCGCGCCCCCGCCACCGCGCCGCGGCGCGATGGAGCCGTCCAGCGACATGGCCCACTTGCCGATGATCCAAGGGCGCGCCGACTCCAGGGACGCTACGAACCGGGCAAGCAGAGCGCGCGCGTCCGCTTCGAGCAGCGGGCCGTCGACCTGGATGCCGGCCGCGACCAGGCGTTCGATGCCATCGGCCGCTTCCGGGTTCGGATCGCGCGTTCCGTAGACGACACGCTCCACCTTCGCGGCGATCAGCGCATCGACGCACGGCGGCGTCTTCCCGTCGTGATTGCAGGGCTCGAGCGACACGTACGCCGTCGCGCCATGCGCACTCTCGCCGGCGAGCGTCAGCGCCTCGATCTCCGCGTGCGGACCCGCGTAGCCCTTGTGCCAGCCCTCCCCCACGACCGTTTGATCCTGCTCGATGACGCAGCCGACCGGCGGGTTCGGCTCGACGGCGAAGCGCCCCTTGCGCGCGAGGGCGATGGCGCGCGCCATCGTCGCGTGGTCGTGGTCCGAGAAGGCCATGGGTGCATCCTACGAAGGCCGGTGCCGCGGCTACAATCCGCGCCGATGGGTAGGCGCACGTTGCTGTTGTTCATCGCAGGGGCCTTGCTGTCGGTGCATCCGGCCGCCGCCGCCCCCGGCAAAGGCAAACCCCCGCGCGGCAAGGCGCTACAGCGCCTCGTCAAGACGTACATCGAGGCGGACTTCGGCACGCGCGAGGACATGCGCAAGCAGTGGGACGAGGAGCTGGCGCCGCTCGCACCGGGCGCGCTGAAGAAGCTGCGCGCGGACCTGCTCAAGGCGGCTTCGAAGGTCGGTCCGAAGCTCGAGGCGTCCGGCACGAACTACCTCTACGGCGAGAAGCGCGGCAAGTACATCGTCTCGGGCAAGCCGACGAAGGCGTTGTGGATCGGGCTCCACGGCGGCGGCGCGGGCTCCGGCTCGGCGGAGAGCGTCGGCATGGGTGGAGGCGGCTGGGGGTGGATCTACCCCGAGGTCCTCGAGAAGACCGAGCACGGCTGGACGGACTCGAGCACCGAGGCGTTCGTGATGGAGCTCATCGAGGCGGCCAAGCGCACCTGGAAGATCGACCCGAATCGGATCTACATCAGCGGCCACAGCATGGGCGGCTACGGGTCATGGACGCTGGGCGCGCATCATGCCGACGTCTTCGCGGGCGTCGGCCCGTACGCGGGCGCACCCACCTGCATGAAGCGCAAGCCGAGCGACGAGGAGTTCAGCGAGGTGCAGCGCGGCATCTTGCCGAGCTACTTCAATCTGCCGCTGCACCTCTATCAGAGCGGTGACGACAAGAACGTGCCGCCGGCGTCCAACGATTTCGCGATCATCAAGCTGCGGGAGCTGAAGAAGCGCTTCCCCGACGGTTTCAATTTCCGCTACGACCGCGTGGAGGGGCGCGGGCACGCGCCGCCCAAAGGGGGCTATCTCCCTTCGCAGAAGTGGCTTGCGTCGCACCCCCGGGTGCCGCGGCCGGCGTCGTTCCTGTGGCAGCCGGTGCTTCACTGGAAGCGGCAGATGTATTGGATCTACTGGGCCCGCGCCGAGGAAGAGGCGCTCATCGAGTTCCGCGCGAAGCCCGGCAACCGAATCGAGATCACCACGCACGAACATTCATCCGGCGACGTGACCGGCATGTCGGTGCTGTTGGGCGAGCCGTTGGTGGACCCAACGAAGGAGGTCGTGATCACCGTGAACGACGAGCAGGTTTTCAAGGGCGAGGTCGAGCACACGTTCTCGACGTTGATGCTGACGATTCCCCGCAACGACCCGAGTCTCTTGTTCGACGCGCGCGTGGACCTCTAGTCGCCGAGCCGATCTCCGGTGTCCGCCGCTGGAACGACCAGCTCGAACGTAGGGTTCGACGTGGGCACGGTTGCCTCCGGCGCGGCGTCAAGCGCGACGGCCGATCAGAGCTTCGCGAGGAACGACCGTAGAGACCGGTCGAGCTCGGCAGGATCCGTGCCCATGAGCTTCTCGACGAGGTCCGGTGTGTTCTCCTCACAGTAGGCCGCTCGGAGCAGCTTGCGGAACCCCGACCGGTGCTCCTCCGTGAGATGCATGCACAGGAAACCGCTCACGACGTAGTTCATCTGTCGCGTTTCGCCGTCCGCGGACTGATACGCCTGCCGCGTGAGTGCGATCAGGTCCGAGGCCGCAGGCGCGCGAGCCAGTCGCTTGCGCAGAAATCCCGTTCGGACCATCTTGCGAATCGCCTTGCGGTCGAGCACGAGCCGGCCCTTCTGCAGCGTGTGCATGCCGTAGTACTCGCACAGCCCTTCGTGCAGCCAGAAGTTGGGCGAAGACGGCGTGTCGAAGTGCGCGAAGTGCCCGTCCAGCTTCTCGTGCATGAGCTGGTGCGTGCACTCGTGCAGCATCAGCTCGGTCAGGCTGCTGACGCGCTGCCCCTTCGCGCGCAGCACCTCGACGTCGAAGAACGTCGCGAGCTTGTGGTGAGGCGAGTACTGCCCGGGGACGTTGCGAATGTGACCCGAGTCGTTCTCCTGCAGGTAGGACTCGTACTGCTGCTTCGTCGCGAAGATGTACACGCGGAAGCGCGGCGGGTTCACGCGCATGGGCAGGTACCCGTCCCAGTCCGACATCCATCCGCGATAGTGCGCTTCGAGCAGGTCCCGTAGCTCGAAGATCCTGTCAAGCTCGAGGTTGCTTCGAATGTGCCAGTGGTCGGACTCGACGTCCCACGCGTGCTCCCAGTGGCGGCGCTTGGGGACGACCTTGGCGCGCGGGAGGAACTCGTCCCCCAGCGGCAGAAGCCCCTTGCGAAGCCTCAGGGCGCGCTGGGTCTCGACCCAGCCCCACCCCTTGACCTTCTGCTGGCCGAGCACGCCACGCGCCTCCGACTGGTCCGGGTCGTAGCGAGTCGCCTCGCGCGCCAGCGATGCGGCGTCGTCGGCGCGCTCGTTCTCCTGCGACCACGACGCCAGGGCGGCGAGCCGCTTCGCGGCGGCGGCGGCATACTTCGCGTAGGTCTTCTCCAGGCCGGGCCGGGCCTTGAGCGACTTGCGGTCGTTCTCCTCGAGGGCTTCGAGCGCCGTGCGCTCGTCGGCGGTGCCGACATCGGGCAGGATTCGATCCAGCTCGTTGAGCACCCGGCCCGCGAACGTGACGTCCGTCGCGGCGAGCGCCTTCTTCAGCTGCTTGCGAAGCTCCCCGTCCTGCCACGTGCGAAGCTTCGTGAGGCGGGCCTCGAGATCGTCCTCGGCGCAGGCGGGGCGCGGTGTGGTCACCACCAGCGATGCGACCAGCAGGACGAACGGGGCCAGGAGCGGACTACACACAGCGGACCTCCGGCCGTGTCCAAACCCCGCCTCTAGATAACGAGTGGCCCGGCGCAGCGCAGCATCGTGCTCGATGTTCGGGACGGAAGTCGCTAGCGCCGATGCGGCGGCGGGATCTTCCAGGTCTCGTGGACATGTCGCCAAAGGAACCCGCCCGGCGCCTTCGCATCGCGCGTCATCAACACCGTCGACTGGCGCACGGTCTTGTAGTCGGCGTGAACGTGGATCTCTTCGTACGACGCGACGATCGCGTCACCTTCGCTCCAATGCACCATCACGTTGTCGATCTGGATGTCGATGCGGCTGGCGCCCTTGCCGGCGCGCAGATTCTGCATGAGCTCCGCGCGATCGACCATCTCACCCTGCGGGGAGATGAACGTGAAATACGCGGCAAACGAACCGTCCATGCGCGAGATGTCGTTCGACTCGCCCCGAAACCAGCTGCGGAATTCCCGGTGGAGCGCCTTGATCTCCGCTTCCACCTCGAGCGTGAGTTCGAGTGCGTTCATGCGGCGCCAGGATACAGCGTCATGGGCTGCACGATGC
Organism: Planctomycetota bacterium; assembly: GCA_965223505.1. Classification (GTDB taxonomy): domain Bacteria; phylum Planctomycetota; class PLA2; order PLA2; family JAEUHO01; genus CBDCWP01. Next base: position 186,264 of record CBDCWP010000034.1, on the reverse strand, counting down.
GCGCCTCTCGATCCGGTTCGGCGAGCCGGCGTCGCTCGAGGTGACGTCAGCGAGCGACGACACCGGCTACTCGCCCCCCACCACGATCGCGCCGCGCGCGCGCGCGGCATCGAGCGCCAGGCGAACGTCGTCCCGCCCTACGACCGAGTGCGGGCCGGGGCCCGCGAGCTCGATGACGTCCGCGAGCCGGAAGAGCCCGGCCGCGCTCTCCGGTCGATCGGCGTCCAGCGGCAGGACATGCCCGGTCCCGGCGTCCTTCCAGGCCGTGAGCTGGTCCACGACGACGCTCTCCGGCGCGCCGTCCGTCGGGATGACGACCACGCGCGAGTTGGCCCCCTTGGCGGCCGCGAGGATGGCGCTTCGGTCCACCTCCTGCTCACGCGGCGTCACGGCGCCCGCGACGGCCGCTGCGTCCGGCTGAAGAAGCCCGACGCAGAAAGAGAGCGCAGCGAGCGCGGCCGCGAGCGTTCGCGCGTGGTTCCAAGACGTCCAGCGCCTTGCGTACCGGCGCCACGCCTCCGCAGCGCCGTCGTCGCTCGGTGACACCTTCGCCAGCGCCTCGTTGAGGGGGACGTTGCCGAACGCGGTCACGACAAACGTGCCGACCACGTAGAGCACGCCGCCCGCGACGAGGTAGCCGGCCGCCGGTCCACCTTCCATCAGCGCCAGAACGACTACAGCCGCCGAGATGACCGCGGTCCCGATGAAGGCGCCCAGAAAGCGCCAGTTCAGCACGACCACGTTGATCGACTGCATGGCTTGCAGCCCCTCGAGCGGGGGCCGGCGACCGAGCGCTCCCATCACGAAGCTCGAGAAGGCGAAGAACACCCCGGCAATCACGCCCGATCCGAGGAGCCCGCAGACGGAGAGAGCCGTAAGAACGTCGCGCATCGCCCAGGGATACCACGTGCGGAGGCTGCAGGCTCAGCCCTCGATCGGGACCAGGGAAACGCGGAATGCTGCGGACGTCCGGTAGGAAATGCCTGGGAAGAGGCTCCAAACAGCTGCCAGGTCCTTCGTCGTCAGCGTCACCATCTCGACTCGAAGGACGAGATCCGTGTCCGCCAGCTCCCCTCGCAGCCGGGCGCCCCGCAAGACCTGGTTGTCGTGCAAGACGCCGATGGCGCGGCCCAGCTCGGCGAGGGCAGCCGCTTCGCGGTCGCTGACGTCGGGGATCCCCTTATCGAGATGAGCGGTGATCAGGAAGTGCAGATCGAGCGTCGCGCCCGAGCGCCCGCCCTTGCCGGCCGGACTTCTGAGGTCCGGACTCCCCTGCAGGTGGAAGAGGAACACCGAGAGCCCGGCATCGGTGCCCACCGCCTCGGCGGGCGACACCAACACGACGCGCTGCTGGTCTGAAGCGCGGAGTCCCTCGCGCAGAAGTGCGAGAAGCGATTCTCCGACAGCAGCAATCGGCGCCGTCACGGCTCGATCCGTGACGCTTCCTCGACCTCGATCAGCTTTCCGATGAACGAGTGCGCCCAGGCATCGGTGATCTCGACGATCGCCAAGCGGCCCGCGAGCTCGCCCCCCCCGTCGAAGTGGACGAGCCGGTTGCTGAAGTCGCGGCCGGTCACGCGCGAGGCGTCGGACTTGCTGACGCCCTCGACCAGCACCTCGACTCGCTCTCCGATCATCCTCCGGTTGCGCGCCAGCGCGATCTCGTCCTGCACCGCCAACAGCTCGACGTTGCGGCGCTTCTTCACGTCTTCGGGAACGTCGTCGGGCAGGTTGCGCGCCGAGAGGGTTCGCGGACGCAGGCTGTACTTGAAGACGTACGACTGCAGGAATCCGACGTCGCGCACGAGCTGCTTCGTCGCTTCGAAGTCCTCGTCGGTCTCGCCGGTGAAGCCGACGATGAAGTCGCAGGTGATCTCGACGCCCGGGATGTGCTTGCGGGCCCAACCGACGACCTCGTGGTACTGCGCGACCGTGTACGTGCGCTGCATGCGACGCAGCACGGCGTCGGAACCGGACTGCGCCGGGATGTGCAGCCACGGCATGACCTTCTTCACGGCGCCGAAGCGACGCATCATGTCCTCGGTCATGTCGAACGGATTGCTGGTGAGGAACCGGATCCGGTCCAGCCCTTCGATCTCGGCGGCGCGCTCGAGCAGCGTGCAGATCTCACCGGTGTGCTCGCGCTTCGGATGCAGGTCCTGGCCGTAGGTGTTGATGTTCTGCCCGAGGAAGGTGACCTCGCGCACGCCGTCGTCGACGAGCGCCTGGACCTCGTGCAGGACGTCGTCGACCGGACGCGAGACCTCCTTGCCGCGCGTGTGCGGGACGATGCAGTACGTGCAGCTGTGGTTGCAGCCGCGCATGATCGTGACGTACGCGCGGAACGGGTCCGGCCGAACGGTGACGTTGCGGTCGGCGTCGGGGAGGAACTCGGGGTCCGGCCGCTTGTCGGTGCGCACGATGCGGCCGCCGCCGTCGAAGAGATCCTCCAGGTCCTGTACGGCCGAGCGGAAGTTGGACGTGCCGAGGATGAGGTCGACGTGCGGCGCGCGCTTGGCGATGTCGTTCTTGACGCGCTGCGCCATGCAACCGATGACGCCGATCTTCATGTGCGGGCGCGCGGACTTGACTTGGCGTGCGCGGCCCAGAAGGCTCCAGACCTTCGATTCGGCGTGCTCGCGGATCGAGCAGGTGTTGATGAGCACGACGTCGGCGGTGCGCATCTCGTCGGTGCGGCGGTAGCCGTTGCGCTTCAGGTCCCCCAGCACGAGCTCCGAGTCGAGCACGTTCATCTGGCAGCCGAAGCTGACGAAGTACACGTGGCGCGCTTCGCCGGAGAGCGCGATGTCGTCCGCGGGGGCGACGTGCGGCGCGGGATGAACGGACGTGTCGGAGGGCATTCGGGGATTGTAGGGCGCACCTGTGGTTCGGGCGCAATCGTTGCATGGGCCGGCTCGACCACCGCGTCTCACGTGGACGTGTACGCGCACGCCGTCGCTCTCACCGACGGCGACTACTCCGGGGTCCCGCTCTCGACACCGGCGGCCGCCCCCTTCGCGCCGCCCATCAGCAACACCATCATCTCTTGCACTTCTTGGATCGCAGCGCGGTCGTCCGTCATGAGATCGCGACCGCTGCCCTCCAGTGTCTTCGCGATGCGCGCCGCCTCGCCGAGCGCCGCGCCGGCCTGCGGCGTGAATCCCGAATCCATGAACGAACGGGCCGCCGTCAAGTACCCGCGAATGGCCCCGCCGCGCGGGTACATGCGCTGGTACAGGGCCTCACGCCCGCGGCCGTACGCCAGGCGCGCCAACCGATCGCCGAACAGGTAGGTGCTGCGGATCACGACGCGCTCGGAGCTCCAACGCGGCAGCAGCTCGTCGAGCCGCTTCATGCCGCTCGCGAAGAAGCGCTTCACCCGCCGCAGGCGCGTCGGGTAGTAGCCGCTCACCTCTTCGAACAGCGCGCGGTAGCGGCGAGGGTCGTGGTGACGCACGAACCGCCCCACGCTCTGGTGCTCCTCGCTGAGAATCGAGATCTCGTGATACATGTGGCCGCAGTACGCGTCCATGAGGCCTTCGTCGCCGCTGTCACCGAAGATCTGCTGCGACAGCTCCCGCAACGGCCCGAGTCGTTGATCGCGCAGCAGTTCGAGCCGGCGCAAGTGGAACAGCTTCCAGAGCTGCTGCGGCGGGAGAACGAGATCGCTGCGATCCACACCGCGCTCGCGGGCCGCCTTCAGGACGCGGCGCTCATAGCGCTTGAAGATCGAAAGAAAGACGCGCCGCGCCGTGATGAACGTATAGAGGAAGTCCCAGAGCGCCGAACCTCGAGTGGTGTGGCGGGCGCCCTCCATGCACTTCCTTCGTTCTCGCGAGCTACTACTACTTCTTCTTCTTCTTGGTATCCGCCTCGTCCTCTTCGACCGGACGGTCCACGAACTCCCAGATCACGCGCGGCGAGTTGTCGCCGAGGTTGTTCTTGGCGTCGCGAATGATGCGGGTGTACCCGCCGGGACGGTCCTTGCAAAGCGGCGCGATCTGCTCGACCAGGAGACTCAGGATCTGGCGCTCGGGGATCTCGCGACGCAGCAGGCGCACCTGATGCACGTAGGCCGCGCGGTCCGAGTCCTTCAGCGCCGCCGCGCGCTTCGCGCGGGTGATCAGCTTGTCGATGTACCGTCGCGTCGCCTTGGCCTTGGCCATCGTCGTCACGATCCGGCCGTTCAGAAACAGCGCTCGCGCCAGATTGCGACGCATCGCAGCCCGGTGCTGGGTGTCGCGGGTCAGCTTCTTGCCGGCTACACGATGTCGCATGGCTCGTCCTAATCCCTGTCTTCCAGAATCTCGTCCGTCGGTCTCAGTGCCGGGTCCTAGATGTTCTCGACGTCCATGCCGAGGCTCAGGCCCATCTCGTCCAACTTCTTCAGGATCTCCTTCAAGGAGGTCCGGCCGAAGTTCTTCAGGTGCATGAGCTCGTCGTGGCCACGCACCACCAGGTCGGCGATGGTCTGGATGCCCTCCGCCTCCAGGCAGTTGCTGGCACGCACGGACAGGTCCATCGCCGCGATCGGGAGCTCCAGCTTACGCTTGACCTCCTCGCGGTCGCCACCGCCCACCGCGACCTGAACGGGCGCCGGGGCGGGCTCCAACGACGTGGGCAGCGAGAACGGCGACGTGGCGGCCGTGGGCAGCTCCGTCACCGGGGCGTCCATCAGCAGCTCCTTGCCGACGTCGAAGAACTGGATGAAGGGGTTGAGGTGCTTGCGGTAGATCTTGCTCGCCTCGACCAGGGCCATCTCGGGCGTGATCGTCCCGTCCGTCCACAGCTCGAGAATCAGCCGGTCGTAGTTCGTCAGCTTGCCGACGCGGGTGTTCTCCGTGCGGTAGCGGACGCGCTGGATGGGCGAGAAGATCGCGTCGACCGGAATCACGCCGATCTCCTGCTCCTCGCGGGAGTTTTCCTCGGCGGTCACGTAGCCGCGACCGCGGCGAACCTCGATCTCGGCCTCGAAGGCGCGATCGGTGGTGAGGTTGCAGATGACGAGGTCGGTGTTGACGACGTCGCAATCCGAGGTGGTCTGGATGTCGGCGCCCGTCACTGGGCCCTCACCCGACTTCTCGATCCGCAGCACCTTCGGATCGTCCGTGTGGAACTGAATCCGCAGCGCCTTCAGCGCGAGAATGATGTCCGTGACGTCTTCCTTCACGCCGTCGATCGACGAGAACTCGTGCTTGACGCCCTGGATCTTCACCGACGTGACCGCGGTCCCCTCGATCGAGGAGAGCAGCACCCGACGCAGGCCGTTGCCGACCGTCACGCCGTACCCGCGCTCGAACGGCTCCGCCGTGAACTTCGCGTAGGTATCGGTGCGCGTCGCCGAATCGGCGACGACTTTGGTGGGAAGCTCAAGGTTCCGCCAACGGATCCTCATTCAATCCTCCGTAATCCCCACGCTGCGGCGCCTCGGAAATCCGTAGATGCTCGCCCGTGCGGTTGACTGTTCGCGCTTTGAAAGAAAAACGATTGGGTTCGAACGAAAAACACTCCGGACGTCCAGCGAGCGCCCGGTGAGAAACTGACTACACGCGGCGACGCTTGCGCGGCCGGCAGCCGTTGTGCGGCAACGGCGTCACGTCTTCGATGGCGCGGATCTTCAATCCGCGCGCCTGCAGGCTGCGGATCGCCGACTCGCGGCCTGCTCCGGGTCCCTTGACCCGGACTTCCACCTCGCGCACGCCCATCTTGAGCGCCTTCTCGGCGGCGCGTTCGGCGGCCTTCTGCGCGGCGAACGGCGTCGACTTGCGGCTGCCCTTGAATCCGATGGTTCCAGCTGAGTCCCAGCAAAGGGTCTCGCCGTTGGGCGCCGCAATCGAAACGATCGTGTTGTTGAACGAGGCCTGGATGTGCACCACGGCCTTCGGAACGTTCCTGCGAATCTTCTTCTTACCGGCCATGACGCTCCCGACGAATCACACGGCTCGAAACGCGTACGCAGGGACGCCCGGGAGGCCTTCGAGGGCCCAAAAAATGGGCGTTCGGAAGGGGGTTCTCTGGGACGTGGCGGCGCGACGAAACCGAATGGCTCAGATTAATGCCGGTGCGACCCCCTGCAACTTTGGAGCCGACCGACCTAACTCGTTTTCCCCTAGTATGTTAGCGAAGTTGCTTGACGCTCTTCTTGCCTGCGACCGTCTTTCGGGGCCCCTTCCGGGACCGCGCGTTGGTCTGGGTGCGCTGTCCGCGCACGGGCAAACCGCGCCGGTGACGCAGGCCGCGATAGCAACCGATCTCCTTCAGACGGGCGATGTTCTGCTGCGTCTGACGACGCAGGTTGCCCTCGACGACGAACGACTGCTCGATCTCGTTGGCGAGGCGCGCGAGCTCCTCGTCGGTCAGCTCCTTGGCGCGCCGGGTCGGGTCCAGACCGAGCGCGGCGCAGAGCTTGAGCGACGTGTGCTTGCCGATGCCGTGGATGTACTGCAAGGCGACGTAGGTCACCTTCTCGTTGGGGATGTCTACACCGACGATACGGGGCATGACTCAGTCTCCTGTGGGCGCTTCGCCCTGCCTAACCCTGCACCTGCTTGTGGCGCGGGTTCGTGCAAATGACACGCACCTTGCCCTTGCGCCGGATGATCCGGCAGTTCTCGCAGATGCGTTTGACGCTCGATCGAACCTTCATTGTTCCATTCCTGTCGCGAGCTAGTCGCGATACACGATGCGGCCTTTGGAGAGGTCGTAAGGGCTCATCTCGACGGTCACGCGGTCGCCGGGGAGGATCCGAATCCAGTTCATCCGCATCTTGCCCGAGATGTGGGCGAGGATGCGGTGACCGTTCTCGAGCTCGCACACGAACATCGCGTTCGGCCGGGCTTCCACGACTTTCGCGTCGAGGCGGAGGTTGTCCTCACGTGCCATTACGGCTTCTTCCGTTCCTTCATCATGCTCCTTGCTCCGCCGGCTCGTTGTTCTCGAGCACGTCCGAGATGCGCGCGGCGATCTCGTCGATGCTGCCCTTCGCGTCCACCGTGCGCAGCAGCCCGCGCTGATCGTAGAACTCGATCAGCGGCGACGTCTCTTCGCGGTAGACCTTGAGCCGGTTGCGGATCACCGGCTCGGTGTCGTCCTTGCGGCCGCGCGAGAGCAGCCGCCGGACGATCTCTTCGTCATCCAGCTTCAGATGCAGGACGGCTTCGATCGCGTCGTCACCGATCTTGCCGGCGAGGGCCTTGGCCTGGCTCACGTTGCGCGGAAACCCGTCGAGCAGGTAGCCGGCGCGCGCCTCCGCGCTCTCCAGCCGCTCCACGAGCAACGAGAGCACCAGCTCGTCGGGGACGAGCTCGCCGCGGTCCATGAAGCCCTTGGCATCGACACCCAGCTCGGTCTCGGCGGCCACGGCCGCGCGCAGCAGGTCGCCGGTCGAGAGGTGCAGGATCTCGTGCTGAGCGCAGATGCGCTCCGCCTGGGTGCCTTTGCCTGCGCCGGGAGGGCCGAGAAGGATGAGTCGCATGACTACCTCTTCCTCCGTCCGCCGGGGCCGGCGCCGCCGCGCAGGAAGCCCTCGTAGCTGCGCATCATCAGCGCGCTGTTGAGCTTCTCGACGAGGTCCAGCGCGACGCTCACGACGATCAGGATCGACGTGCCGCCCAGGAAGTACGCGATGGTCGCCGGCGTCTTCTCCGACACCGCCTGCGCCAGCCACTGCGGCACGATGGCGATGACGGCGAGGAACGTCGCGCCGGCCAGCGTGATGCGCGTCATGACCTTCTGCAGGAACTCGGCCGTGCGCTTGCCGGGACGGATGCCCGGAACGAACGAGCCGCCCTCTTTCATGTTCTTCGACATCTCGACCGGGTTGAACATCAGCGACGTCCAGAAGTACGAGAAGAAGAAGATCAGCAGGACGCTCGTGACCGTGTAGGTCCACGAGCCGAAACGCATCGAGTTGGCCAGCCAGTCCCACTTCAGGCCCTCGCCGATCATCGTCGGGAAGGACAGCAGGGCCGAGGCGAAGATGACCGGCATCACGCCCGCCTGGTTGACCTTGATGGGCAGGAAGTGCCGCTGGCCGCCGTAGACCTTGCGGCCGCGGGTCAGCTTCGCGTACTGCACGGGGATCTTGCGCGTGCCCTTCGTGATGTAGACCACCACGATGACGATCACGAAGAACAGCACCAGCAGCGCGAACGGCAGGAACATGCCCGACTCGTTCTTGATCAGCCACGCCACGGAGTCCGGTACGCGGGCCACGATGCCCGCCATGATCAGCAGCGAGATGCCGTTGCCGACGCCGTACTCGGTGATCTGCTCGCCGACCCACATCAGGAAGATGGTGCCGGCCGTGAGCGTCATGACAGCGGTGAGCGCGGGCAGGAAGCCGGGCTCGAGCAGCGCGCCGCCGAGCTGGCTGTTGGGATTCTGGTAGACGTTCCCGACCAGGATCACGGCCTGCAACATCGACAGAGGAACCGTCGTCAGACGCGTCCACTGGTTGATCTTGCGCTGACCCGCGGCGCCCTCCTTGGCGACCTTCTCCAGGCTCGGCACGACCTTGGTCAGCAGGCTGAAGATGATGCTCGCGCTGATGTACGGCATGATGCCGAGGCTGAACAGGGCGCAGGAGTAGAGTCCGCCGCCGGAGATCAGGCTGAAGATGGCGGCGAAGTCGCCCCCACCCGTCTGACTCGACGCGCGGTCCAGCAGTCCGAGATCCACACCCGGAATCGGGATGTTCCAGCCGACTCGATAGAGCAGCAGGAACCCGAGGGTGATCCCGAGGCGCTTCCGGATGTCCGGGACGCGGAAGAGGTTGGTGAAGCTCCCGATCATTCGTCAGAGGCCTCGCTGTTCTCGTCACTCGTCTCGGGAGCCGCGGGCTCGGCGGCAGCCGGGGCGACACCGCCCTTGCGCACGCCCTTCTCGCGGTACTCGGTACGCGTCGGCAGCAGCTCGACGCTGCCCTTCGCGTCCTCGATCTTCGTCCGCGCCCCGGCGCTCACGCCGTGCGCGGTGATCTTCAGCGCCTTGGTCAGGTCGCCGTAGCCGAGCACCTTGAAGAACTTCGCCTTCTTCGGCGCCAGACCGCGAGCCTTGACGATGTCGAGGTTCACCTCGTCGCCGGCCTCGAAGACCTTTTCGAGGTCGCCGACGTTGACCGCGTGGTAGGTCACCTTGAACTTGGCGTTCGAGAAGCCCTTCTTCGGCAGCCGGCGATAGAGCGGCATCTGGCCACCCTCGAAGCGCAGACGGATCCGGTTCCCGGAGCGCTGGCCGGCGCCCTTGTGGCCGCGACCCGAGGGTCGTGCCCCAGCCGGAACCCTGTCCGCGGCCGACGCGGTGGCGCTTCTTGCGCTTGACCTTGATCTTGTTGACGTCGGAGAGGTTCATCTCAAAGCTCCACGCCGCGGCCGGCGGCGACGTCGCGCCGCGTCCGCATGGCGAGCAGGCCCTCGAAGGTGGCCTTGGCCAGGTTCATCGGGTTCTTGCTGCCCAGCGCCTTGGTCAAGACGTCGTGGACACCGGCAGCTTCCAGGACCGCACGAACGGGCGCGCCCGCAACGATGCCGGTTCCGGGCGCCGCAGGGATCATCTTCACCTTGCTCGAGCGGAATTCGGCCACAAACGCGTGCGGAATCGTCGTGCCCTTGATCTTCACGCGGGCGAGATTCTTCTTCGCGTCCGTCACGGCCTTCTCGACCGCCGGCGGCACCTCGCGCGCCTTGCCGAAGCCCAGGCCCACGACGCCGCGACCGTCACCGACCACCACGAGGGCGCTGAAGCCGAAACGGCGTCCGCCCTTCATGACCTTGGCCGACCGGTTGATCTTGACGACCTGGTCAACCAGGTCGAGGCCCTCTGCATCTACGTTGTCGATTTCTCGGCGCATGCTTACTCCCGCCCTAGAACTTCACACCTGCTTCGCGCACCGCCTCGGCCAGGGCCTTGACCCTGCCGTGGTAGGCGCGTGAGCCGCGGTCGAAGCCCGCGCGTTCGATCTTGTTCTTCTTGGCCAACTTGCCCAGCTCTTCGCCGACCTTCTTGGCCGCCTCGATGTTGCCGCCGTACGCCATCTTCAGCGCCTTGGAAGACGTCTGACAAAGCGTGCGCTCGGCCTCGTCGTCGATGATCTGCGCGTAGATGTGCATGTTGGTGCGGTACACGCTGATGCGCGGACGCTCGGCGGTTCCGCGCACCTTGCGGCGCACGCGGAACGCCCGATTGCGCCGGCGCTTTTCCATTCGCTTGATCTGACCCACGACTACTTCTCCCCGCCGACGAACGACTTGCCGGCCTTCTGGATGATCTGCTCGCCCAGATAGCGCACGCCCTTGCCCTTGTAGGGCTCCGGCGGGCGGACCCGGCGCACGCGCGCCGCGAACTCGCCGACGAGCTGCTTGTCGCAACCCGTCACGATGACCTGGACGAGGCTCGGGCACTCGACCTTGAGACCCGCGGGAATGTCGACGTACACCGGATGACTGAATCCGACCTGCAGCTTCAACCGGTTGCCTTCGACCGAGGCGCCGTAGGAGACGCCGACGATCTCGAGGCGCCTCTCGAAGCCGTTCGCGACGCCTTCGACCATGCCGTTGATCAGGGCGCGGAACAGGCCGTGGCGCGACCGGCTGTCGATCGAGTTGTTCGACCGCGCGACGTGGACGTTGCCGTCCTCGACCTTGGCCGTGATGCCGCCCGTGAGCTCGCGCTTGAGCTCGCCTTTGGGGCCCTTCACGGTGACGGTGTCGCCGGCGACGTTCACTTCGACGCCGTCGAGGATCTTGATGGGGGCTCTACCGACTCTGGACATCGTGGTTCCTTCCCCTCGCTACCAAAGCTCGCAGAGGATCTCGCCCCCGACGCCCGCTGCGCGAGCCTCGCGGTCCGACATCATGCCCTTGGAGGTGCTCACCACCGAGATGCCCAGCCCGTTCAACACGCGCGGAATATCACGGACGCCGCGGTAGACGCGCCGGCCCGGCTTCGACACCCGGTCGATCTTCGAGATGACGGAGCCGCCGTCCCGATCGTACTTCAGGCCGACGCGCAGCGCGGGATAGCCGCGCGGGTCGAGCACGTCGTTGACGCCCGTGGCGAAACCCTCGCGTACGAGCACGTCCGCGATCGCGCGGTTGACCCGCGAACCGATCACGTCGACCTCTTCACGGCGCACCTGGATCCCGTTCCGAATCCGGGTGAGCATGTCTGCAATCGTGTCGTTCATTGACATATCGACACCCCCTACCAGGACGCTTTCCGAAGTCCGGGAATCTCGCCTTGCAACGCCATCTCGCGGAAGCAGATGCGGCAGATGCCGAACTTCCGGTAGACGGCCCGCGGACGCCCGCAGAACTGGCAGCGCGTGTACGCACGCGTGCTGAACTTCGGTTTCTTTTGCTGTTTGACGATGAGGCAGCGCTTAGCCAACTGTCGCCTCCTCTCGGCGGAAGGGGAAGCTGAATGCTTCCAACAACGCCGCACTGTGTTCATCCGAGCCACCCGCGATCGTGATGGCGATGTTCATTCCCTGTGTGAACTCGAGCAGGTCGGTGTCGATCTCGGGAAAGACCGACTGTTCGTTCAGGCCCATGTTGAAGTTGCCGCGCCCGTCGAGACTGCGCTTCAAGCCGCGGAAGTCGCGGATACGCGGAATGACGACGTTGACGAGACGATCCAGGAACTCGTACATCCGAGCGCCGCGCAGCGTCACGCGGCAGCCGACGGCCATGCCCTGACGCAAGCGGAACTGCGCGACCGACTTGCGGGCGCGGGTGATGACGGCCTTCTGGCCGGTGATCTTCTCGAGGATCGCCACTGCGTTCGTCAGCAGCTTCTTGTTGTCCTTGGCGTCACCGACGCCGCACGACACCGTGATCTTCTTCAGACGCGGGAGCGCATGCGGGTTGTCGATGCCGAGCTTGGTCTTCAGATCGTCCCGGATCGTGGACAGATACTGGTCACGAAGACGAGCCATCCGCTAATCCTTTCCCTTCTTGCCCTTGGCCGGCGCGGCACCGTCGATCGCGTTGCCGGTTCGGCGCGCGACGCGCGCGCGCTTGCCGTCCACATCGCGGTAGCTCACGCGCGTAGGCTTGTTCTCTTCCGGGTCCAGAGGCATGACGTTGCTGATGTGCACGGCGGCTTCGCGACGGATGCGACCGCCCTGCGGGTGCTGCTGGCTCTTGCGCAGGTGCTTGTAGACGAGGTTGACGCCCTCGACGACGACCCGGTTCTTGTCGGTGACCACCTTGAGAACGCGGCCCCGCTTGCCTTTGTCGTCGCCGGAGATGACGGCGACCATGTCGCCCTTGCGTACGCGTTTCGGCATCACACGACCTCCTGCGCGAGGTTCACGATCTTCGTGAAGCCCTTGCGGCGAAGTTCACGCGCTACGGCTCCGAACACGCGCGTCCCCTTGGGGCTCTTGTCCTCGTTGATGAGGACGATCGCGTTCGAGTCGAAGCGCACATACGAGCCGTCCGACCGCCTGTGCGCGTTGCGCGTACGTACGACGACGCCGCGCACCACGGTGCCGGTCTTGATCGGAGACGACGGAATGGCCTTGCGCACGGAGCAGACGACGATGTCGCCGATCTCCGCGGTGTCCTTGTTCCCGCGGCCCACCACCTTGATGGTGTGACAGCGCTTCGCCCCGGAGTTGTCCGCGACGTCGAGCCAGGTGCGAAGCTGGATCATGAGGAGCTCTCCTCCCCTTCCGCTTCAGCGTCCGGCGCGGGGGACTCGGGCGCCGCGGCCTCGACGACCTCCGCGACCTCGTCCTCGACCGGCACCGGACCGGCCAGCGTCGAACGCCGGACGATCTTCACGAGGCGCCAGTTCTTGGTCTTGCTCAGCGGACGCGTGAACGCGATCTCGACGAGATCGCCTTGCTGCGCCTCGTTGTTCTCGTCGTGCGCCTTGGCGATGGTCGCGCGACGGATGTACTTGCCGTACAGCGGGTGCTTCACGAGCCGCTCGGAACGAACGGTGATCGTCTTGTCCATCTTGTCGGACACGACGTACCCCTCGACCGTCTTGCGCTGGCCCCGTGCACGGGTGTTTTGTTCACCGGACATGGCTACTCAGCTTCCTTCGCGAGGACGGCCTGGCCGCCTTCACGTTCCTTGAGAATGGTCTTGATGCGCGCGATGTCGCGACGGTGCCGGCGAATGAGGCCGCGGTCGACCTTCTCCTCGCTCTGACCGTGGAATCGGTGCTGAAAGATCTCGTCGCGCAGACGGACGATCTCCTGCTCGAGATCGGGCGTCTCGCGGCGTCGAATGTCGCGGGGCCTCATGCCTTCCTCCGCTTCACGAACCGGCACTTGATGGGCATCTTGTGCGCGACCTTGTTCATGGTCCGACGGGCCTCGTCTTCGGAGACTCCGCCGCCGACTTCGTACAGAATCGTTCCGGGCCGCACGACGGCCGCCCAGTAGTCCGGCTCGCCCTTGCCGGTGCCCATCCGCGTCTCTTCCGGCGTCGACGTGATCGCCTTGTGCGGGAAGATGCGGATGTAGATGCGCCCGTCGGGCGATCCGCGCACGGCCGCGACACGACCGGCCTCGATCACGTTCGCGGGAATCCAGCCGGCCTGCAGCGCCTGGATGCCGTAGTCGCCGAACGCGACGGTGTTGCCGCGCTGCGCGACGCTGTTCACCTTGATCCGGCCGCGCTGGGGCTTCCGGTACTTGACCCGCTTGGGCATCAACATCAGAGGACCTCCTCACGACGCTTGGGCTCGGCCTTCGCGAGCGTGCCGAGGTAGATCCAGACCTTCACGCCGATCGTGCCGTACGTGGTGCGCGCGGTCGCCTGGCCGTAGCTGATGTCGGCCTTGAGCGTGGACAGCGGGATCGAACCCTGGCTCTGCTTCTCGGTGCGGGCGATCTCCATGCCGCCCAGTCGGCCGCCGATCAGGATCTTCACGCCCTTGGCGCCACGATCCATCGTGTGGCCGATGGCGCGCTTGAGCGTGCGACGGTACGCGGCGCGCTTCATCAGCTGCTCGGCGACCTGCTGCGCGACCAGCGGCGCGTTCAGCTCGGGGCGCGGGATCTCGACGATGTCGAGGCCCGCACGGCGGCCGGTCAGCTTCTCGATGCGCTTCTTGAGCTCCTCCGCCTTGACGCCCTTGCGGCCGATGAGGACGCCGGGCTTGGCGGTGTGGACGATCACGCGCAGCGCGTCGGCCTTGCGCTCGATCTCGATCTTCGGGATGCCCGCGCCGTAGAACTCCTTCTTGATGAAGGTGCGAATCTCGCGGTCCTCGCGCAGAAGGCGCGCGAAGTCCTTCTTGTTGGCGTACCAACGCGAGTTCCAATCGAGATAGATCCCGGTGCGGAATCCGACGGGATGTGTCTTTTGACCCATTGCTACTCCTCGCTCGCTTCGGCCAGCGCGATCGAGATGTGGCTCATGCGCTTCAGGATCGGAAACGCACGGCCCATCGCGCGCGGCTGCCAGCGGCGGCGGCCGTTCAGGAGCCCGGCGCCGTCGACGCGCGCGTCGACGACGACGAGGTTCTTCAGGTTCACGTTGAGGTCGTTCGAGGCGTTGGCGAGCGCGGAGCGGATGACCTTGCGGATCATCGGCGCGGCGCGCTTGTGCTCGAACTCGAGGATGTGCAGCGCCTCGTCGACCGGCTTGCCGCGCACCATGTCGATGACGCCGCGCGCCTTGAACGGGCTGATGCGCGCCATCTTGTGCGATGCGACGAATCGCTTCTGCTCGGGAGCTGTCTTCGACTTCGCCATGTCTACCTACCCCGACCGGCGTGACCGCGGAAGAGACGGGTCGGCGCGAACTCACCGAGCTTGTGCCCGACCATGTCTTCCGTGACGTACACGCGGATGAACTGCTTGCCGTTGTGGACGAGGAACGTGTGTCCCACGAACTCCGGCACGATGTCGCATCGGCGCGCCCAGGTCTTCAGCGGATCCTTGCGGGCGCCCATCGCCATGACGCGCTCGAACAAGCGCTCGTCGACGTACGGCCCCTTTTTGAGACTGCGTCCCATGATTACTTCCCAACCTGCTTGCCGCGCTTGCGGCCGCGAACGATGAAACGAGACGAACCCTTGCGCGGGTTGCGGGTGTTGCCGCCCTTGGACAGCTGCCCCCACTTCGACTTCGGATGGCGCCCGCCCGAGCGACGCCCCTCGCCGCCGCCCATCGGGTGCGCGACGGGGTTCATGGCCGAGCCCCGCACCTTCGGGCGTTTGCCCTTGTGACGGTTGCGGCCGGCTTTGCCGATCTTGACGAGGCTGACGTCGACGTTGCCGACCTGGCCGATGGTGGCCCGACAGCGGATGTGAACCTTGCGCATCTCGCCCGACGGCAGGGTGAGCAAGGCGTACTTGCCCTCCTTGGCGCTGAGCGTGCACTGCGTGCCGGCGCCGCGCGCGAGCTGCGCGCCCTTGCCGGGGACCATCTCGACGGCGTGAACGATCAGGCCGACCGGGATGTCCTTGAGCTCCATGTTGTTGCCGGCCTTGTACTCGGCGTTGGAGCCGTTGTGGACCGTCGCGCCGACCTTGACGTTGTTGACCGCCAGGACGTACCGCTTCTCGCCGTCGGCGTACTGCAGGAGGTGCAGGCGCGCGTTGCGGTTCGGGTCGTACTCGAGCGCGGCGACCTTGGCGGGGATCCCGTCCTTGTCGTTGCGCTTCCAGTCGATCTGGCGGTAGAGGCGTTTGTGCCCGCCGCCGCGACGGCGAACGGTCATGCGGCCGAGGTTGTTGCGGCCGCCCGACTTGCGCAGACCCTTGGTCAGGCGCTTCTCGGGACGCTTCTTGGTCAGGTCGCTCGTATCGAGATACGAGAGACCTCGCTGACCGTTGGTCGTGGGCTTGACGCGACGAATCGGCATCTTGTTGCTTCCTAACGAAAACAGGCGCCCCGACCTGAGGTCGAGACGCCTGGAAAACTGATCAATAGAACTCGATCGTGTCTCCGTCGCGGAGTCGCACGACAGCCTTCTTCCAGCTGTTCGTGGCACCCGTGTAACGGCCGACACGGCGGAACTTACCCATGTAGTTCTGCGTGCGGACCGACAACACGTGCACGTCGAACATGTCGCTGATCGCTTCGCGAATCTGGACCTTGTTGGCCTTCGGATGGACCTGGAACGTGTAGGCGTTGGAACGCTCCGCGAGGCGCAGCGTCTTCTCGGTGATCAGCGGCCGCACGATGGCGGCGTTGGCGGAATCAGCCTTCATTACTCATCACCCTTCTGGAACGCGGCGTCGAACGCGTCGCCGAACGCCTCGGTGAGGCTCTCGCCTTCCCCTTCGCCGCCGGCGGCCGGCGCGGCCTCCTCGGCGCTCACCCGGGCCAAGAGCGCCTCGAGCGCGCCGTCGAGCAGGACGAGATCGTCGTGGGCGACGAGGTCGTACGCGTTGACCTCGTCGGCGGACAGCGCCCGCACGCGGCGCAGGTTGCGCACGGAGAGCACGAGGTTGCGGTCGGTCTCGCCGGCAAAGAGGAACAGGGCACTTTGCGAAGCGCCGAGCTTCTCCAGGACGCCGACGACGGCCTTGGTGGACGGGTTGTCGAGGCTGCCGCCTTCCCAACGGTAGATCTCGCCGTCGCGCAGCTTCCCCGCGAGCGCGACTCTGAGCGCCTGCTTCAGCGCCTTGCGCGGCATCTTGTACGAGTAGTCGCGCGGGTGCGGGCCGTGGGCGACGCCGCCACCACGGAACTGCGGCGCCTTGCGGTCACCGTGACGCGCGCGGCCGGTGTGCTTCTGCTTGTACATCTTCGCGCTCGTGCCGCTGACGAAGCGCCGCGTGCGCGTCTGGTGCGTGCCGACCCGCTGGTTCGCCTGGTACATGAGGACGGCCTCACGCAGCACGACGGGATGGAGCTTCTCGCCGAAGAGGGCGTCGTCGATCTTCGCGTCGGAGACCTTGCTGCCCTTGAGTGTCTTGATGCTGGCCATGCTCACACCTTGATCCGGATGTCGACACCCGCCGGAAGGTTGAGCTTTGAGATCGCGTCAACGGTCTTCGGCGTGTAGTCGTTGATGAACAGGATTCGCTTGTGGGTGCGGATCTCGAACTGCTCGCGCGACTTCTTGTCGATGTGCGGCGAACGCAGGACGGTGTAGCGCTCGATGCGCGTCGGCAGCGGAATCGGACCCTGCACGCGCGCGCCGGTGCGCTTGGCGGTGTCGACCAGCTCCGCGGTGCTCTTGTCGAGCGCCTCGTGGTCGTACGCCTCCATGCGAATCTTGATGTTGGGACTGGTCATGTAGTCGTGGCCCTCTCGTGAGGCCGTACCGCGGCTGGGAATCCCGGCCGAGGCGGCGACACCGCACGGATTGGGTGCAAAAAACGGGGATCCGCATTCGTCGCCCGAGGGCTTGCACCCTCCCGACTCATCCCGAAGGTCTGTCGCCCCTCCGGACGACACGCGACGAGAAATGAACGCAGAAGCCCGGATGTTAGTGAGCCCGGGACAGGGACACGACAAAAGGCGCGGAGGGAATTGGCGGCGAGAGCCCGGAAAGTGCGGGTCCGAGGGGCCTCGGCGGCGTGGCCAAGGGGTGCGAACGGAATACTTACGGAGATGCGAAAGGCGTCCCCGGGAGACGGGACAGGCGAGGCGGAAGTCTGGACTCGTCTCCATGGAGCCCCGCTTGCCGGGAGGACCGGCCGCTAGTCCATGAACGTCAACCGCTTGGCCACGTCGGGCGGCACCTCCGCATACCCCGCCGGCTCCATGCTGTAGCCCGCGCGGCCCTGGCTCAGCGAGCGCACGGTCGTGCTGTACCCGAACATCTGGCTCAGCGCGACCGTGCCGCGGATCGCCCGCAGCTCGCCCCTGAGCTCGTCCCCCTCCAACAGGGCGTGGCGACGCACCAGATCCGACGAGATCGGCCCGACGAAATCGCTCGGCGTCGTCACCTCGAAGCGCATCACCGGCTCGAGGATCGTCACGCCGGCCGCCTCGCACGCCTCGCGGAAGGCCTCGCCCGCCGCCGCCTGGAAGGCCACGTCGGTCGAGTCGGTCTCGTGGGCCCAACCACCGACGAGGGAGACATGCACGTCGATGACGGGGAACCCCAGGTCGAGGCCGCCGCTCGCCGCGAAGCGCACCCCCTCCTCGATGGCGGCGACGTAGCCCTCGGGGACCTCGGCCCCCGAAGCGGCGTTTTCGAACGAGACGCCCGAGCCGGGCTCTCCCTTGCGCACCTCGATCTCGACGCGGGCCGTCTGCTCGACACCGGCGATCATCTTCTCGAACTTGTGGGAGGCGCGTCCGGTTCCGCGGACGGACTGGCGGTACGACACGCGCGGCTTGCCGACGTTCGCCTGGAGCTTGAACTCGCGCAACAGCCGATTCTTCAGCACCTCGAGGTGCAGCTCCCCCATGCCCGAGATGATCTGCTGCCCGGTGTCTTCGTCGAGCGTCACCTTGAACGTCGGATCCTCGCGGCTCATGCGCTCGAGGACGTCTTCGAGCTTGTCGCGGTCCGCCGCACTCTTCGGCTCGATCGCCATGCTGATGACCGGATCCGGGAACTCGATCGACTCGAGGGCGACCTGCTTCGACTTCTCGCACAGCGTGTCGCCGGTCGCCGTCTTCTTCAGGCCCACGAGCGCCACGATGTCGCCCGCGCGCGCGACGTCCATCGCCTCTCGCTCGTTCGCATGCATCCGCAGGATGCGCATCGCTCGTTCGTGCTTTCCCAGTCGCGGGTTGTACAAGCCCTGGCCCTGCTTGAACTGACCGGAGTACACGCGCGCGAAGATCAGGTCGCCGTGCTGGTCGGTCACGATCTTGAACGCGAGGGCGCAGAGCGGCTCGGAGTCCTTGGGCGCGAGCGTGATCTCACGCTCCGGCTTGTTGGGGTCGTGGCCCGTCACGGCGCCCACGTCGAGCGGGCTCGGCAAATACGCCACGACCGCGTCCATGAGCGGCTGCACGCCCGAATTGCGCAGGGCCGTGCCGCCCAACACCGGGAACAGCTTGGCGGTCAAGACCGCTTCGCGCACGCCGGCACGCAGCTCGGCTTCCGTCGGCTCGTCGCCCTCCAGGTAACGCTCGGCGATGAGGTCGGAGTGATCCGCGAGCCCTTCGATGAGCTCGGCGCGCCGCAGCTCGAGCTCGTCCTCGAGCTCGGCCGGCACGGGCGAGCGCACGACGTTCTCGCCTTGCTCGCCCTCGAACGTGACGAGCTCGCGCGTGATGACGTCGAGCACGCCGCGGTAGGTATCGGAGGCGCCGACGGGCACGGTGATCGGGACCGTCTTCGCGCCGAGGCGGTCGCGGATGGTGTCGCACGACTTGTCGAAGTCGGCGCCGCCACGATCCATCTTGTTCACGAAGCACAGCCGCGGGACGCCGTAGTGGTCGGCCTGGTGCCAGACGGTCTCGGACTGGGCTTCGACGCCGTGAACGCCGTCGAAGACGACAACGGCGCCGTCGAGCACGCGCAGCGAGCGCTCGACCTCCGCCGTGAAGTCGACGTGCCCCGGCGTGTCGATCAGGTTGAGCAGGTGGTCCTGCCAGAAGATCGTGGTCGCCGCGGCGGTGATGGTGATCCCGCGCTCCTGCTCCTCGGCGAGGTAGTCCATCTTGGCGGAGCCTTCATGCACCTCGCCGATGGCGTGTTCCTTGCCGGAGTAGAAGAGAATCCGCTCGGAGGTCGTGGTCTTGCCCGCGTCGATGTGCGCAACGATCCCGAAGTTACGCGTCTTGGTGAGATCGTTTGGTGGTTCCATGGGGCAGTCCGTCCGACCCGCCGGCATGGCGGCGCGACGAGGATACGGCGGATTTCCGGCGCCCCAATCCCGGATCTGAGCGTCAGCGCGGATCGTATGCTAGGCGTCCTCGGGAGACGCCATGCAAGACAGCCGTGGACTCGCAGCGATCGACGGGGCTTGAGGCCGATGCCCGATGTCGGCGCGTCGGAGATCGGCGTCATCGTCGCGATCGTCGCCGCGGCGTCGGTGTTCTTGGTCCGGGCGTCGTTCCTGCCGGAGACGCCGCTGCGTTGGGTGATCACACTGTTGCTCGTCTTCGGCGTCGCGGTCGAGTCGGTCGGCGAGTTCCTGCTGAACGGCGGCGATTGGCGTCCTGCGGCGCCGTTGGCGCTGTGCGACATCAGCGTCGGCGTTGCGATCGCCGCGTTGCTGACGCGCAACCGGCTCATGGCCGAGCTCACCTACCTGTGGGGCGCGTCGGGCGCGTTTCTCGCGATCGTCACGCCCGACCTGCCGGACCATCGCGATCTGCTGGTCGTGATCGCCTACTTCGTGAAGCACGGCGCCTTGACGGTGGCCGCGGTGGGCGTCGCGTTCCGTTTCGGGCTGCCACCGCGGCCGGGGGCGGTCTGGCGTGCGCTCGTGGCGGTCAACGTCGTGGCGTTGGTGATGGCGGGCGTCAATTGGATGGCGGACACGAACTACATGTTCTTGCGCGAGAAGCCTGATTCGGCGACGCCGCTCGACTACTTCGGACCGTGGCCGTACTACATCCTCGTTGCCGAGGCGCTATCGGTCGTGCTCTACGCACTGCTGTACGTTCCGTTCTGGTTCAAGCGCCGGCAACAGGTCCTGCGGCCGCGGTCGTGAATCGGCGGTCGATGTCGGGGCGGCCCTCGTGGCCGCTCGATCAGGGACGGGCCGATTGGGCGACCACAAGGGTCGCCGGTTTAGGGAATGGCAAGCCCTTTTCTGTCGGCCGTGCGTCCTTTCCGCGTCGCCAGGGTCGGATCCGTCCACTCGGGTTTTCGAGCTCGCCTATTCGGGCGGCGTCATGAGGGGGAGTCGGACGCGCCTCTCAATCGCCTACACGAGCTGATGCGCTCAGCGGCCCGCCGGAGTACGCGCCCGTTGGTGTCCGATTCCTGGTTTCGCTTCCTCTCTCTCAGTGCGTTCGCTCAGGCAGCCTGGCCTAGGCACCGACGCAGCGAGAACACCTCGCCACGCGAGAACATCACCCACACGCCCACCAGTAGCCGGCGTGCAAGCGCCATTCGAACCTTGTTGCGGTGCATGCGCCTGAGCATCGGCTGTGCCCACGCCTTCACCTCTGGGTCGAAGGCCAGCAACCGAACCGCCCATTGCCCCAGCACCCAACGCAACTCGGCGTTTCCGCGTTTGGTCATGCGGCCGTGGTGCGCTCGATCCGCCGAGGCCGAAACGCGTGGAACGACACCCCCATAGCTCGAGATCTGTCGAGCACCGCGGAAGCGGGTTGCGTCACCCAACTCAGCTTGAAGCGTCAGAGCCGTCTGGGCTCCCGCCTGTGGCAGATTCCGAACGATCCAGCCTGAGACTTCGTCCTGCTCGGCCAACTCGCGGATTCGAGCGGTGAGCTTCTCGATGCGCTCCTGCAGAGCCGCAACGACATCCACCAGCGACTGCAGCGCCAGATCCTGGTTCTCATCACCCAGTCGCTGCTCGCGAAGCCACTGGATCCCGCGCTTGGTGTACAGCTGCGTCACCGGCGCTCGCAGCAGGTACGCGTTGAGCATGCCGCGGATGTGCGCCAGCACGCTGGTTCGATGCTGAACGAGCTGATGCCGAACCCGCAACACCTTGCGCTGGCCGAACTCGGCTTCGGTGGCGAAGTAGGTCAGTGCGTAGCGGTCCAGGTCGCCAAGGTACAGCCGGCGCGAGATCTCCTGGGCGTCGCGTCGATCCGTCTTCTTGCCCTGCTTCTTCAGATCGAGCTTCGTGGCGTCCACCACAAGCATCTCCAAACCCGCTTCGCGGCAGGCCAGCACGAACCAGCGGTTGCAGCCCAACGCTTCCACCGCGAAGCGCCCGCCGCCGTAGGTGCCAAGAAACGCAACCAGCGCCGCGGCCGCCTTTCGATCCGGCAGGCGCCACCGCCGCTCCTCTTCGATCTCGCCCTTCGCATCACGGACGCAGATTTGGGCGACACTCTTGTGCAGGTCGATTCCGACGTGGTACGCAGTCATGGGGTGGCAGTTCCTTCCTCGGCTGATGCCGTAAACACACTTGGCACGACCGAGGATCAGGGCTGCCACCCCCTATCCCATCCCCTACCGGGCGAGCGCGGCGAGGATCGCCACCTCAGTGGTGAAGGTGTTGAAGACGGGGATGCCTTCCCAGATGACGTTGCCGTTCCGGTCGAGGATGTAGGCGGTCGGATACGCGCGAATCCCGTACGTCTGATTCGACGCGCCGGAGGTGTCATGGAAGACGGTGAAGGGGTTGTTGCGCGCCATCTCTTGTGCGGAGACGAGCGAGTCGCGCCGGCCGTCGTCGACGTAGACGATGTCGAGGCCTTCGGAGCGGTACGTTTCTTGCCACCTGACCAGGTGGGGCATCATGGCCCGGCAGGCGGGTCACCGCGGGAAAGCGAACATGAGGAACACGGTTCGCCCTTTGAACCCGTCGAGTCCGGCGGGCGCGTTCGCGCTGGCCATGCGTCCGTCGGCCGAGAGCGCCGGTGCCGGCTGCCCCTTGAAGCTCTTGACGCGCGGATCGCTCGTCGATCTACCCGTATCCGACCCTGCCGAGGGCGCCTTTCCACCAGTCCCGCCGGACGAGCAGCCTCCCATCAACAGGGCTGCGACCATGAGCACGAGATGCGTTCGCTTCATGCGCGAATGGTAAGGCTCGTTCAACGTGTTGAACAAACTGTATCGTCGCGTGCCGCTCCACCCTGTTCGCCGCGGGCGCGTAAGGCTCGTTCGTACGCTTCAAGCGATCTGTTTCGTCGCGTGCCGCTTCACCTTGTTCGCCGCGGGCGGCGCAGGGTGGATGCGATGCAAGGAGGCTAGGAGGCCGCGTGGTCTGCCACGCAACGACGACGCCGACGACGCAGCGCGCCGCCCTGCGTCGCCCGCTTACCAGGCGAAGTGGGCGAAGGCCTTGTTCGCCTCGGCCTGCTTGTGGGCGTTCTCGCGCTTGAGGTAGGCGCCGCCTTCCTTGTTGTAGGCGGCCAGAAGCTCTTCCGCGAGACCGCGGCGCATGGGACGACCCTTGCGAGCGCGGGCCGCTTCGAGCAACCAGCGATACGCGAGCGCGCGCTGGCGCTTGCCGCTGACCTGCACGGGCACCTGGTAGTTCGCGCCGCCGACACGACGGCTGCGCACCTCGACCATGGGCTTGACGTTGTCGATCGCCTGACGCCACACCTCGATGGGCTCGCGGTCACCGACGCGCTTGCCGATCTCCTTCAGCGCGTCGTAGAAGATCTTCTCGGCGGTCGAACGCTTGCCGTCCAGCATGATGTAGCTGATGAACTTGGCGACGTTGAGGTCGCCGTAGACCGGGTCCGGCTTGAGGAGGTGTTCGAAGCTCCGGTAGTACTTGCCCGCCATTACTTGTTCTTCTTCTGCCCGTACTTCGAGCGCTGCTGCTTCCGACCGTCGACACCGGAGCAGTCCAGCGTGCCGCGGATGATGTGATACCGAACGCCCGGGAGGTCGCGAACGCGGCCGCCGCGGATCAACACGATGCTGTGCTCCTGAAGGTTGTGACCTTCACCCGGAATGTAGGCCGTGACCTCGCGACCGTTCGACAAGCGGATCCTGGCGATCTTGCGAAGCGCGGAGTTCGGCTTCTTCGGCGTCTGCGTCTTGACGGCCAGACACACGCCGCGCTTCTGCGGGCACTGCTCCAGCACGGGACTCTTGCTCCGGTTGGGGATCTTCTTGCGCCCCTTGCGGACAAGCTGGTTGATCGTCGGCATCTTCGCTCCTGCGCCGCCTCCACCCGGAAGCGGCCGCAAACTCGGGTTGGAAACGACCACCGTACCCGATCCGCGGCGACTCTCCGAAGCGGATTCAGGGGTGGTTCTGCGACCGGCGGCGGGTCGAAGACCGCCGCCGACCGCCTTGTCAGGGGGCTAGGAGCCCGGCGCGGCCTCCGGCTCGCCGCCCGTCTCCGTGATCTCCTCCTCGTCCGCGGCGCCGAGCAGGTCCTTGAGCTCCTGCAGGGCCTCCAGATCCTCGGGCATCTCCGCGAAGCCGGCGACCGACTCCTCGAGCGGGATGTTCTTCTGGACCCGGGTGCGCACGTACTCCTTGAAGCCCGTGCCGGCCGGGATCAGGTGGCCGAGAATGACGTTCTCCTTGAGACCGATCAGGTGGTCGACGCGCCCCGACAGCGAGGCCTGCGTCAGCACCTTCGTGGTCTCCTGGAACGACGCGGCCGAGATGAAGGACTCGCTCTGCAGCGACGCCTTCGTGATGCCGAGCAGCAGCGGCTCGGCACGCGCCGGCTTGCCGCCGGCCTCGATCACGCGCTTGTTCTTGCGACGGAAGCGGAACTTGTCCACCACGGCGCCCGGAAGGAGGTCCGTGTCGCCCGGATCCTCGACTCGCACCTTGCGCAGCATCTGTCCGATGATGATCTCGTGGTGCTTGTCGTCGATCGAGACGTTCTGGCTGCGGTACACGTTCTGGGCCTCGCGCAGCAGGTAGTCCTGCAACGCCTCGATGCCCGTGATGCGCAGGATGTCGTGCGGGACCAGCGGCCCGTCGACCATCGAATCGCCGGCGCGCACGCGGTCGCCCGAGTGGACGCGCAGATGCTTTCCGTGCGGCACGAGATGCTCGACGACCTGACCACCGTCGGACTTCACGAGGATGGTGCGCTTGCCGCGGCGCTTGTCGCCGAGCTCCACGACGCCGTCGATCTCGGCCAACGTCGCCGGCTCCTTCGGACGGCGCGCCTCGTACACCTCGGTCACACGCGGAAGACCGCCGACGATGTCCTGCGTACCCGTGACCTCACGCGGCGTCTTGGCGAGCAGCGCGCCGGCCACGACCTTCTGCCCGGGCTCCACCTCGAGGTGAGCCTTCTCGGGAATCGGGTACAGGGCGATCGGCGTGCCCTTTTCGTCCTCGATGATGATCTGCGGATGCAGGTCGCCCTTGTGTTCCATGATCACGCGGCGCTTGACGCCGGAACCCGGGTCCACCTCCTCGCGCAGCGTCTTTCCGTCGACGATGTCGTCGAAACGAGCGACACCTTCGCGCTCGGCCAGGATCGGAACGTTGAAGGGGTCCCAGGTGAACAGTACCTGCTTCTCCTTGATCGGATCGCCGTCCTTCACCTGGACGATGCCGCCGAGCGGTACGACGAAACGGTCGCGCTCGCGCTCGCGGCTGTCCACGATGATGATCTCGCCGTTGCGGCTGATGCAGGTGAGCTCCTTGTTGGCCGCCTCGACCACGTTCAGCTCGTGGTAGCGGACGAACCCGCTCGCGGAAGCGGTGATCTCCGACTCCTCGACGCCGCGCGTCGCCGTGCCTCCGATGTGGAACGTCCGCATCGTGAGCTGGGTGCCCGGCTCGCCGATCGACTGCGCCGCGATGATGCCGACGGCCAAGCCGGGCTCGACCATCTGGCCCCGCGACATGTCCATGCCGTAGCAAAGGCGGCACACGCCGCTCGGCGCCTCGCACGTGAGTGGCGAACGAACGCGCACCTTCTCGTAGCCCATGCCCTCTACGCGCTGCGCCACCTCTTCGGTGATCAGCTCGCCCTCGCGAACGACGACCTCGTCGGTCACGACGTCGATGATCGTGTCGCGGGCGACGCGTCCGGTGATGGCCTGCGACAGCGACACCTCGAGCTTGTCACCCTTGAAGATGACGCCCTTGCTGATGCCGTTCAGCGTGCCGCAGTCGTCCATGGTGACGACCACGTTCTGTGCGACGTCGCTGAGCTTGCGCGTCAGGTAGCCCGAGTCCGCGGTCTTGAGCGCCGTATCGGCCAGTCCCTTGCGGGCGCCGTGCGTCGAGGAGAAGTACTCCAGGACGTGCAGGCCCTCGCGGAAGTTCGATTTGATCGGCGTCTCGATGATCTTGCCGGACGGCTTCGCCATCAACCCGCGCATGCCCGCCAACTGACGGATCTGCTCCACCGAGCCTCGAGCGCCCGAGTCCGCCATGGCGAAGATCGGGTTGAGGTACGGCTGGCCGTCGCGAATGTCCTCCTTGAGCGAGTCCATCATGACCCGGCCGACCTCTTCGCGGGCGCGCGTCCAGACGTCGATGATCTTCGAGTAGCGCTCACCGCGCGTGATCTCACCGCGCTTGAGGTGCCGCTCGATGCCGCCGACCTCTTCTTCGGCCTTGTCGATGACCTCGTCCTTCGCGGCGGGAACGCGCATGTCGTTCTTGGCGAAGGAAAGGCCGGCCCGGGTGGCCGACTTGAAGCCGATGTCCTTGATGTCGTCCAGGAGACGCAACGTCGCGCTCTTGCCGAGCAGCTTGTGACAGTCGCTGATGAGACCGCCGAGCTTCTTCTTGTTGAGCGTGTAGTTGTAGAACGGCATGCCGAACGGAAGGATGTCGTTGAAGAGCACCCGACCGACGGTGGTCTCGATCATGCCGCCCGGCTCCCACTTGCCGGGCTCCACGGCGCACAGCGTGCCCTCTTCGAGGCGCAGCTTGACGTTGTCGTGGATGCGGAACTTGCCCTCGCTGTACCCGAGGAACACCTCGTTGCGGTGCGCGCAGATCGGCGTCTTGTGCTGCTCGATCGGGAAGTCGACCGTCAGGTAGTAGATGCCGAGCACGATGTCCTGCGAAGGCGCGATGATCGGACGGCCGTCCGCGGGCGAGAAGATGTTGTTGCTGGCGAGCATCAACGTCGTCGCCTCGACCTGCGCCTCGTACGAGAGCGGCAGGTGCACGGCCATCTGGTCGCCGTCGAAGTCGGCGTTGAAGCCGGTGCAGACGAGCGGGTGCAGCCGGATCGCGTTGCCCTCGATGAGCACCGGCTCGAAAGCCTGGATGCCCATGCGGTGCAGCGTCGGCGCGCGGTTCAGGAGCACCGGATGCTCCTGCGTCACCTCTTCGAGGATGTCCCAGACCTCCTCGTCCTTGCGCTCGAGCATCTTCTTCGCCGACTTGATCGTGTCGGCGTAGCCGAGCTCCTTCAGGCGCCGGATGATGAACGGCTGGAACAGCTCCAGTGCGATCTTCTTCGGCATACCGCACTGGTGCAGCTTGAGGTCGGGACCGACGACGATGACCGAACGCGCGCTGTAGTCGACGCGCTTGCCGAGCAGGTTCTCGCGGAAGCGGCCCTGCTTGCCCTTGATCATGTCGGTGAGCGACTTGAGCGGACGGTTGCTCGAGCCGAGGACGCTGCGACGGCAACGGGCGTTGTCGAAGAGCGCGTCCACCGACTGCTGCAGCATCCGCTTCTCGTTGCGAATGATGACTTCCGGCGCGTTCAGGTCGAGCAGCTTCTTCAACCGGTTGTTGCGGTTGATGAGGCGGCGGTACAGGTCGTTGAGGTCGGACGTCGCGAAGTTGCCGGAGTCCAGCAGGACGAGCGGGCGCAGGTCCGGCGGGATCACCGGAATCACGTCCATCACCATCCAGTCGGGCTGGTTGCCCGAGTCGCGCAGCGCCTCGACGGTGCGCAACCGCTTCAGGAAGTCCTTCGCCTTTTGCTTGCTGCGCGTCGCCTCGAGCTCCGCGCGAAGCTCCTGCGAGAGGCTCTGCAGGTCGAGCATCTGCAGCATCTGCTTGATGGCTTCGGCGCCCATGCCGGCGCGGAACGAGTCGCCGTACTTGTCGCGCGCTTCGCGGTACTGCTCCTCGGTCAGCAGCTGACCGTCCTGCAGCGGCGTGTCGCCCTTGTCGATGACCACGTAGTCCTGGAAGTAGACGACGCGCTCGAGGCTGCTCGTCTTCATGTTGAGCAGCGTGCCGAGGCGCGACGGCATGGCCTTGAAGAACCAGATGTGGACGACGGGCGCGGCGAGGGCGATGTGCCCCATGCGCTTGCGGCGCACGCGGCTGTGCGTCACCTTGACGCCGCAGCGGTCACAGATGATGCCCTTGTGCTTGATGCCCTTGTACTTGCCGCAGAAGCACTCCCAGTCGCGCTCCGGGCCGAAGATCTTCTCGCAGAACAGACCGTCCTTCTCGGACCGGTACGTCCTGTAGTTGATCGTCTCCGGCTTCTTGACCTCGCCGTACGACCAGGAGCGAATGACCTCCGGGCTCGCAAGCGTGATCTTGATCGCGGTGTAGTCGTTTACGCGGTTGAACATGCTCTCGATCATCGTTGTGTTCCTTACGCTTAGAGCCTGCTCTTCTCGAGCTCGATGTTGAGGCCGAGACCCCGGACTTCGTTACACAGCACCTCGAAGGACACGGGCGTTCCGGCTTCGAGAACGTTCTCGCCCTTGACCATCGACTCGTAGATCTTCATCCGGCCGTCCACGTCGTCGGACTTCACCGTCAGAAGCTCCTGCAGGATGTTCGCGGCGCCGTACGCCTCGAGCGCCCACACCTCCATCTCGCCGAAGCGCTGGCCGCCGAAGCGCGCCTTGCCGCCCAGCGGCTGCTGCGTGATGAGGCTGTACGGCCCCGTCGCGCGCGCGTGGATCTTCTCGTCCACGAGGTGGTGCAGCTTCAGCATGTAGAGGAAGCCCACCGTGACCCGCTGGTCGAACGGCGCCCCCGTCCTGCCGTCGTACAGCGTCACCTTGCCGTCCGGTGGCAGGCCGGCCTCCTGGAGCATGCCTTCGATGTCCTTCTCCTTGGCCCCGTCGAACACCGAGGTGGTGACGCGGCAGCCGAGCAGCTTCGCGGCGTAGCCGAGATGCGTCTCCAGGATCTGACCGACGTTCATGCGGCTGGGCACGCCCAGCGGGTTCAGGACGATCTCGACCGGCGTTCCGTCCTCGAGGAACGGCATGTCCTCGATCGGGAGGATGCGGCTGATCACGCCCTTGTTGCCGTGGCGGCCGGCCATCTTGTCGCCGACGCTCAGGTTGCGGCGGGTCGCGATGTAGACCTTCACGACCTCGAGCACGCCGGTGGGCAGCTCGTCCCCTCGCGAAAGCCGGTTGACGATCTTGTTCTTCATCGCCTCGGCTTCGTCCACCTTCCGGAAATGGTCGCGGGCGACGTTGTAGAAGGGATCCTCCGGACGAAGTCCGGCGCCCCGCACCGCGGTCGCCAGACGCTCGCGCACCTCGCGCAGCTCAGGCAGCGCCTCGACGCCGTTGACCGAGAAGGGCTTGCGGGTCTTCGGATCGACGAGCTTGCGGCCGAGCATCTCCCCCATCTGCTCGACGAGGCTCTCGAGCACCTCGCGGTAGCGGCGCTGGAAGTCGCGCTCCGCGTCGCGGATCGCGGCCTGGTTGTCGGCGCGCTCCTCCTCGGTGATGTTCACCTTGCGGGAGAACTTCTTGGTGTCGATGACGATGCCCTCGACGCCCGGCGGCACGGTCAGCGAGTCGTTCTTCACGTCCTCTCCGGCCCGGCCGAAGATGGCGTGCAGGAGCTTCTCTTCGGGCGACAGCTCGCTCTTCGACTTGGGAGCGACCTTGCCGACGAGGATGTCGCTCGGACGCACGTGCGTGCCGATGCGAACGATGCCGTCTTCGTCGAGGTTGCGCAGCGCGCGCTCCGAGACATTCGGGATGTCGTTCGTGAACTCCTCGCGGCCGAGCTTCGTCTCGCGGATCTCGACCTCGAACATGTCGATGTGGATCGACGTGTACGCGTCGCGGCGAACGAGGCCCTCGCTCACCAGGATCGCATCCTCGAAGTTGTAGCCGTCCCAGGTCATGAACGCCGCGATGACGTTCTTGCCGAGCGCCAGCTCGCCGTTGTGCGTCGCCGCGCCGTCCGCGATGATCTGCCCCTCGACGACCTCGTCGCCGAGGCTGACGATCGGCTTCTGGTTCTGGCAGGTGCGCTCGTTGAGGCCGACGAACTTCTGCAGCGGGTAGTTGGTCTCGCCGACGGTGATCGACTTCGCGTCGAGCGCGGTGACCTTGCCGGCGACGCGCGAACGCACGACCATGCTCGAGTTCTCGGCGACGATCTTCTCCATG
Organism: Planctomycetota bacterium; assembly: GCA_965223505.1. GTDB lineage: Bacteria > Planctomycetota > PLA2 > PLA2 > JAEUHO01 > CBDCWP01. The sequence goes on along the minus strand of CBDCWP010000034.1, from coordinate 156,500 downwards.
CCGGTGCCGACGAGCGGCGGATCGGTGCGCAGGAGCGGAACGGCCTGGCGCTGCATGTTCGAGCCCATGAGCGCGCGGTTGGCGTCGTCGTGCTCGAGGAACGGGATCAGCGCGGCGGAGACGCCGACCAGCTGCATCGGGCTGACGTCCATGTACTCGACGGTCTTCGACTCGACGACGAGGAAGTCGTCGTTCTTGCGGCCGAGGATGTACTTGTCGGTGATCTTGCCGTCTTCGCCGACATCGGTGTCGGCCGGGGCGAGGATCTTGTCGAGCTCCTCGTCGGCGCGCAGGTTCACGATCTGGTCCAGCACGACGCCGTTCTTCACCTTGCGGTACGGCGTGATCAGGAAGCCGTACTCGTCCACGCCGCTGTAGATCGCGAGCGAGGAGATGAGACCGATGTTCGTGCCTTCCGGCGTCTCGATCGGGCAGATGCGGCCGTAGTGGGAGATGTGGACGTCGCGCACCTCGAAGCCGGCGCGCTTGCGGTTCAGGCCGCCCGGGCCGAGGGCCGACAGGCCGCGCTCGTGCTTGAGCTGCGAGAGCGGGTTCGTCTGGTCGACGACCTGCGACAGCTCGCCGCGGCCGAAGAAGTAGTCGATCGCCGAAGAGATCGTCTTCGAGTTGATGACCGAGCGCGGCGAGATCGTCTCGGCGTCCTCGATGTTCATGCGCTCCTGCGCCGTGCGGCGCAGCTTCAGGAAGCCCTTGCGCATCTCGTCGGCCGCCAGCTCGGCGATCGTGCGGATGCGGCGGTTGCCGAGATGGTCGATGTCGTCCACCTCGCCGTTGCCGGCGCGCAGCGTCATCAGGTAGCGCATCGCCTGCACGAGGTCTTCCTTGTGCAGCGTCTGCTGCTCCTCGGGGAAGCTCGTGCCGAACTTGCGGTTGAGGCGGAAGCGGCCGACCTTGCCGAGGCGGTAGCGGCTGTCGTCGAAGAACTTCTCGCGGAAGAGCTCCTTGGCCTTCTCGACCTGCGGCGGGTTGCCGGGACGCAGGCGACCGTAGATCTTCAGCAGCGCCTCTTCGTGGGACTCGGTCGTGTCCTCGCGCAGGGTGTTCAAGATGAGGGGGTCGTCCTGGTCGACGATGACCTCGACGGAGTCGACCGTGGACTGCTTCAGACGGTCGGCCGCGTCGTCGGTGATGATCTCGAGCGCGTCGACGACGATCTCGCCGGTGTCCGCGTCGGCGTACTGCATGACCGCGTGGCGGCCGATGACCATGCGCTTGAACGAGCGCGACCCGGTGGCGTGGGTCTTCGTCTTGTAGAAGAGGCGGATGATGTCGGCGTCGGTCGAGAACTCCTCGCTGATCGCGCGCAGGAGGATCGTCGCCGGGAACTTACCGGACTGGTCGATGCGGACCGCGAGCACGTCCTTCTTGGTGACGTTGAGCTCGATCCAGGATCCGCGCTCCGGAATCAGCCAGCAGGAGTGCAGCTTGCGCTCGTTCGAGTGGACCTCGACCGAGAAGTCGACACCGGGCGAGCGGTGGAGCTGGGTGACGATGACGCGCTGCGTGCCGTTCACGATGAACTCGCCGCCGCCGACCATGATCGGGATCTCGCCGAGGTAGACCTCCTCCTCGACCGGCGACTCCTTGGTGAGGCGGACGCGCACCTTGAACGGGCGGCCGTAGGTCAGCTTCAGGTCGCGGCACTCTTCCGGCGTGTAGCGCGGGCTGCCCAGGTCGTAGCCGAGGTACTGCAGCTCCATCGAGCCGTCGTACGACGGGATCGGGAACACCTCGCGCAGCACGGCCTCGAGGCCGATCGGACTGCGGTGCTCGGGCGGCGTGCCTTCCTGCAGGAAGTTGCTGAACGAGTCGAGCTGCAGCTCGCTCAGGCGCGGGACGGGGTGCGATCGCGTCCCGCCGAACACGCGCAGCGGAAGCGACGAGTTGTCGGCGTCGAGGGCGATCCGCTTGGGAGGGGCTCCGATGCCGTTCCCGTTCGTGGAGCCGTTGCCGTTGCCATTCTTGGCGCCCATGTCGAAACCTCCTGGGTTCCAACTCGCAACGGGACGGATACGGCGGTGCTGCAGGCGCACACGTCGATCGCGGTCGATGTGAGAGGAAACCACTCGCGGGACCGGACTCCCCCAATGGAGCCACGAACCCGACTTCTCCAGACCGCGCGCCGGATCGGGGCTTCAGGCTGCCGTCTCCCTCGGCCTATGGGAGCCGTTTACGAAGCCACGCCGGTTCTTCCGGGGAAAGCACCCCGGAACGTAAGAAGGTATCCCGGCCCGAGGGAAGGTCACGCAATCCGCAGGCCGAAGCAGCTACAGCGCCCCCTCGTCGGGCCCTAAGGCCCATGAATCGGGGGTCGGGCCGGCCCTTCGCAGCGCTCGGGGCCGGCCCTCGAAACGGCTCTACTTGACCTCGACCTCGGCGCCGGCCTCGGAAAGCTCCTTCGCGAGCTTGTCGGCATCCTCCTTGGAGATGCCTTCCTTGACGGGCTTCGGGGCGTTGTCGACGAGCTCCTTGGCCTCCTTGAGGCCCAAGCCGGTCGCAGCGCGAACGGCCTTGATGACCTGGATCTTCTGCTGACCCGGGCCCTTGAGGATGACGTCGAACGCGGTCTTCTCTTCGGCGGCAGCTTCGCCACTGGCCGCGGGCGCGGCCATGGCAACGGCTGCCGGCGCAGCGGCAGAGACGCCCCAGCGATCTTCCAGTGCCTTGACCAGCTTCGCGGCCTTGGCAATCGTCAGGCCGTCCAGGCTCTCGAAGATGGCCTCGAGGTCCTTGTCGAGCTCAACGGTCGTGGTTTCTTCTTCGGACATGTCACGAACTCCTGAAAACCGGCGGGCGTCCGCCGGAAACTTGCAAACTGATTACCCTTCGGACTTCTCGGGGTCTTCCCCCTCGGCGGACTCGGCGCTCTCCGCGCTCGCCTCCGCGGGCGTGTCTTCGGCAGGCTCGTCACCTGCGGCTTCCTGTGCGGGCGCCTCCTCGGCCGGCGCCTCGGCGGGCTCGGGCGTAGCCTCCGCCTGCGCTTCACCGGACGCGAATCCACCGTCCTCCAGATCCAGCCGCGCCTGAATGACGCGCGCCAGACCGCCGTAGACGGCCGAGAGGCTGGTCGCAATGCCGCGCGCCGAGCCGATGATCGCCGAGAGGATCATCGCCTTCAGCTGCGGCAGGTCCGGCATGTCGGCGAGCGTCGTGGCCTCTTCGGGGCCCATGAACTCGCCGTCCGCGACGGCGGCCTTCAGCGTGAGCGGCTTGTGCTTCTTGCGCCAGTCGCGCACGACCTTCGCGATCGGGATCGGCCCCTCGCCGCCGTACACCACGGCGTTCGATCCGGTGAGCAACGGCGCGAGCTCGTCGCTGACGTCGTCGCCGTAGAGGCTCTTCAACGCCACCTTGGCGGTCCGGTTGTGGATGACGCGCAGCGTCGCGCCACCGGCCTGCTCCCGCAGATCGCGGCGGAACGCCATGCTGCTTTCGACGGTCATCGGACCGAGGTCGACGACCAGGATGCCGCCCGTCGATTCCTGCAGGTCGCTCTCGAGCTGGGTCGCGAGCATGTTCTTCAACGCTTTGGACATGGCGCGCTCCCTAGTTGAGGTCCAGTGTGAGTGACGGGGTCATCGTGCCGCTCACGGATACCTTCTTGATGAAGGCGCCTTTGACGGCGGAGGGCCGCAGGCCCTTGATGAAGTCGACGAAGTGCACGATGTTCTCGCGCAGGGCCTCGGGCTCGAAGCTGCGCTTGCCGACCGGAATGTGGACGATGCCGCCGGCGTCGGCGCGGAACTCGACCTTACCGGCTTTGAACTCGCCGACGGCCTGGCCGACCTTGTCGGTGACGGTACCCGACTTGGGGCTGGGCATCTTGCCCTGCGGACCGAGGACGCGGCCGAGCTTGCCGACGACGCGCATCATGCCGGGGTGTGCGATGCAGACGTCGAAGTCCATCCAGCCGTCCTGGATCTTCTTCGCCAGCTCGTCGCCGCCGACCTCGTCGGCGCCGGCCTCTTCGGCCTCCGTGGCCGCCTCGCCTTCGGCGAAGACGATGACGCTCTTGGACTTGCCGATGCCGCGCGGCAGCGAGATCGAGCCGCGAACCATCTGGTCCGACTTCTTGGGGTCGATCCCGAGGCGCACGGCGATCTCGACGGTCTCGTCGAACGAGGCCTTGGGGAAGTTCGACAGCACACCCAGCGCCGTATCGACGTCGTAGCGCTTGTGCTTCTCGTACCCGTCGGTGGCGACGGCGGCACGGTGTCGTTTGGTCACTCTTGCCATCCGCGTCTCTCCTTGCTCTCCCGTGCCGGCGACGCGGCCGCCGGCGCGGTAAACGAGTGTTCCGAGGCGGAAACGCACCCGGAAACGGCGATTTGTACGCGATTCGGCCCGGATCCCCAGGAAATCCCCACCGACGCCGCCCGGATCCAGCGGCCGCGTGACCGCCGGCCGGCCTCGTGCGAGGATGCCCCATGGACGCCATGCCGACCCTGTTCACCCGGACCGACTACGACCGCCTGCCCGAGGGCTACCCCGCCCAGCTCATCGAGGGGCAGCTGGTCCGGGAGCCATCGCCGAGCTTCGGGCACCAGCGACTGGCCCTCGACATCGCGGTGGCGTTTCGCGATCTCGTCGGCCACCGTCGCGTCGTCACGGCGCCCGCCGACGTGCCGATCGACGACTGGAACGTGTTCCAGCCCGACGTCGTCGTCCTGCGCGCCGATCTACCCGACGACGCCCGGGACGTGGGCATCCCCCTCGTCGCCGTCGAGGTGCTCTCGCCGTCGACCGCGTCCCGGGATCGACGGATCAAGACGCTGCGCATGATCGACGCGGGCGTGGCGGAGGTGTGGCTCGTCGATCCGCACAGCTCGACCATCGAACGCTACGACCGTGAGCGCTACCGCGACGTGCCGCAACGCGCCGCGGGCGCCCAGGTACTGCGGTCGGACGCGGTGGCCGGCTTCGCGCTGACAGCCCTCGACCTGTTCGGCAAGTAGCCCTCCCTCGACAGCGGATCCGGTAGAGTGCGGCGCCCGTCATCGATCGAGGAGGCATCCGATGCCGAACGCCGTCTTCCGCCGGGACGAGCCCGCCAACGAGCCCATCCGCCCCTACGCGCCGGGCACGCCCGAGACCGAGTCGCTCAAGGCGCGCTTGGCGGCCATGTCGGACGAGACGATCGACATCCCCTGCATCGTCGGCGGCGAAGAGATCTTCAGCGGCGAGACGACGGAGTGGACCGCGCCCCACGACCACGCCAACGTGCTCTGCCGTTGGCACGGCGCCACGCCCGAGATCCTCGAAAAGGCGATCGCGTCCTCCCAGGAAGCCTGGAAGTCCTGGAGCGAGACGCCGTACCAGGTGCGCATCGCGGTATTCGAGAAGGCCGCCGCCCTGTTGGCCGGACCGTGGCGAGACACGATCAACGCCGCGACGATGCTCGGGCAGTCCAAAACGTGCTACCAGGCCGAGATCGACTCGGCGTGCGAGCTGATCGACTTCTGGCGCATCAACGGCTGGCTGGCCCTCGACAAGATCTACACCCAGCAGCCGTCGAGCAACGCGGACATGTGGAACTACGTCGACCACCGTCCGCTCGAAGGGTTCGTCTTCGCAGTCACGCCGTTCAACTTCACGAGCATCGGCGGCAACCTCCCCACCGCGCCCGCGATCATGGGCAACGTCGCGCTGTGGAAGCCCTCCAAGGGCGCCGTGCTGTCGAACTACTACATCATGAAGCTGCTCGAGGAAGCGGGCCTGCCGCCGGGCGTCATCAACTTCATCCCCGGCAAGCCGCGCGTGGTCTCGGAGAGCGTGATCCCGTCCGAGCACTTCAGCGGGATCCACTTCACCGGCTCGACGGGCGTGTTCCAGATGCTGTGGAAGCAGATCTCCGACAACATCGCCAACTACCGCAGCTACCCGCGCATCGTCGGAGAGACCGGCGGCAAGGACTTCATCTTCGCCCACGAGTCGGCGGACGTGGACGCGCTCGTGACCGCGGCGCTTCGCGGCGCGTTCGAGTACCAGGGCCAGAAGTGCTCGGCGGCGAGTCGCATGTACGTGCCGGACACGATCTGGGCTGAGTTCCGCGACAAGCTGGTCGCGGAGATGCAGCAGATCGAGATGGGCGACCCGGCGGACTTCTCGAACTTCATGGCGGCCGTCATCGACGAGAAGGCCTTCGACGACCACGCGGGCTACATCGAGAAGGCCCGCCAGGGCGCGAAGATCGTCCAGGGCGGCGGCACCGACAAGTCGAAGGGGTGGTTCATCGAGCCGACGCTGGTCGAGTGCGAGGACCCGCGCTTCATGACGATGGAAGAGGAGATCTTCGGCCCCGTGCTCTCCGTGCACGTCTACGACGCCGGACGCATGGACGACGCCCTGCGCCTTTGCGACGAGACGAGCCCGTACGCGCTCACGGGCGCCGTCTTCGCGCGCGACCGCACCGTGGCAGAGTCGATGGCGCGGGCACTGCGCCACGCGGCGGGCAACTTCTACATCAACGACAAACCCACCGGCGCGGTCGTGAACCAGCAGCCGTTCGGGGGGGCGCGCGCGTCGGGCACCGACGACAAGGCGGGCGGCCCGCAGAACCTGCTGCGCTGGGTGGCGCCGCGCACGGTGAAGGAGACGTACGTCTCCCCGAAGGACTGGCGCTACCCGCACATGGGTTGAGTCGGGACGCGCCGCGTCGGACGAACGACGGCGTTTCATCCTGATCGGCGGCGCCGCAGGAGGAGCTCGATGAACGACACCGCGTACTGGATCGCGATCGGACTCTGCCTCTCGCAGTCGGCGGTCTTCTCCGGGCTCAATCTCGCCGTCTTCGGCGTGAGCCGCCTGCGTCTGGAAGCGGAACACGCGACGGGCAATCGCGCCGCTTCCCGCGTCCTGTCGATGCGAAAACACTCGAACAGCTATCTCGCCACCATCCTGTGGGGCAACGTGGCGATCAACGTGCTGCTGGCGCTGTTGGCGGACTCCGTCATGACCGGCGTCGTCGCCTTCCTCTTCTCCACCGTCGCGATCACGGTCTTCGGAGAAATCCTCCCGCAGTCGTACTTCTCGCGACACGCGCTCCGGACGGCATCGGCGCTCGCGCCCGTGCTGCGCTTCTACCGGGTGCTGCTGTTCCCGGTCACGGGCCCCACCGGTTGGCTGCTCGATCGCTGGCTCGGCCCCGAAGCCGCGATCTACTGGCCGGAGCGCAACTTCCGAGAGCTGATCAAGCGGCACGTCTCGGCGGACGAGACCGACCTGAGCCGTGTCGAGGGTATGGGCGCGCTCAACTTCCTGTCGCTCGACGACCTACCGGTCAGCGAGCTGGGCGAGAAGATCGACGGTCGCAGCGTCGTGACGCTTCCGCATGAGGACGGCCGGCCGGTGTTCCCGGACTTCGAGGCCCGCCCCGACGACGACTTTCTACAGCGCGTACAGGCATCGGGACGCAAGTGGGTCGTGCTCGCGGGTCCGAGGGGACGCCCGCGTTGGGTGCTGAACGCCTCGTCGTTCCTGCGCGCGGCGCTGTTCGACAAGGCATCCGTCGACCCGATGGCACACTGCCATCAGCCGATCGTCGTCCACGACGGCAACACGTTGCTGGGCGAGATCGTGTCGCGCTTCGAGGTGCGGCCGGAGCATCCGCGCGACTACGTCATCGACGACGACGTCATCGTGGTGTGGGACGAGGAGCGGCGTGTCATCACCGGCGCGGACCTGCTGGGGCGGCTGCTGCACGGCGTCGTCGTACGCGATCCCTGGACCCCGCAGCCCGCGGTTTCCGGCGGCGGCTAGCCTTCGACGACGAGGCCCATCGAACGGGCGGTGCCGTAGATCATGTGCACGGCCTGGTCGACGTCGTACGCGTTGAGGTCCTGCATCTTCTTCTCGGCGATCTCGCGGCACTGGGCCTCGGTCACCTTGCCGACCTTCTCGGTGTTCGGCGTGCCGCTGCCCTTGTCGACGCCGGCCGCCATGCGCAGCAGCACCGCCGCGGGCGGACTCTTCACCTCGAAGTCGAACGAGCGGTCCGCGTACACGGTCAGGATCACGGGAATCGTGATGCCCTGGTCCTTCGACGTCGCGTCGTTGAAACGGCGCACGAAGTCGCCGATGTTCACGCCGTGCTGACCGAGCGCGGGGCCGACGGGAGGCGCCGGGGTCGCCTGACCACCGGGACACTGAAGCTTGATCTTCGCTTTGACTTCCTTCGCCATCGAACCTGCGCCTCCTTGGCGCCAATGAGGGGCCCTAGCTGACCGCCTCGACCTGCCAGTACTCCAGATCCACCGGCGTGGCGCGACCGAAGATGGTCACGGTCACGCGCACGATGCCCTTCGCCGGGACGACGTCGTCGACGACGCCCTCGAACGACTCGAGCGGACCTTCCTTGATCTTGACCGCATCGCCCTTCTTCATCGAGATCTGGACCTGCGGCTGCTGTTCCTCTTCGCTCTTGTCGACGACCTGCAACAAACGGTCGACCTCGACCTGGTCGAGCGGCTCCGGGGCGCCGTGCGGCCCGACGAAGTCTCCGACGCCCGCGGTCTCGCGGACGAGGAACCACACGTCGCGCGGCACCTTGCCCTTTTCGTCCTCCTCGATCTCGACGAGCACGTATCCGGGGTAGAGCTTCTTCTTGCGCGTGCGCTTGCGGCCGCCCTTGAGCTCCGTCACGACCTCCGTCGGGACGAGCACGCGCGGCACGGACTCCTCCTTGCCGGCGATCTTCAAACGGCGCGTGAGCGAGGTCTGCACCGTGCCCTCACGACCGCTCTGAACTCGAACCACGTACCAACGTCGCGCCACCAGGGCCCCCTAGAACACCAGCCGGAAGACGAGTCGAAGCAGTTTGTCGAACCCGAACAACGCCATCGCCATCACGAAGGTCACGATGACCACGACGATCGTGGAGTTCTGGACCTCCTTTTTGGACGGCCAGGAGACCTTCTTCATCTCCTGCTCGGTATCGATCAGCAGATCGACCATCTCCACGCGATTGAGGAACAGATGCAACAGCAGCATTCCGACGAAGAACACGACGATCGCGATCACGTTGTAGACGGTGATCTCGCCGATCACCGGAATGTCGGAGACCCAGACACCCTGGTCGGCCTTGTTGATCACCGTCCAGAGGGCGTACGCCCCGAACGCGACCAAGCCGCCGCAGAGCCCATACGCGAGCCGCCTCGCGTAGATGCCTTGGCCTTTCTTGAGCGTCTCGAGCTTCATCGACGTGTGCGTCCAATCCAGCGGGCTACCGGTACGGCTGGTACGGCCCAAATCTGGCACGGCAGGGAGGACTTGAACCCCCAACCTGCTGATTTGGAATCAGCTGCTCTACCAATTGAGCTACTGCCGTACTCCTGTGCCGTCGCGCCCGAAGGCGCTGAAAGACCGCGCCGCCCGACGGCGGCGCGATCGCTCACTTCTTCTTTGATTCCTTGTGGATGGTGTGCTTCTTGAGCTTCGGACAGTACTTCTTCAGCTCGAGCTTGTAGGGGTTGCCCTTGATGCGCTTCTGAACCCGGTAGTTCAGATCACCCGACTCCGTGCACTGGAGCCAGACGTATCCACGGGCGGCTGCTGATTTCGCCACGGTTGAACTCCTTCGTCAGTCCGCGCTCGGACCGTCCGTCCTACTTGATGATCTTCGCGATGGCGCCGGCACCGACGGTGCGGCCACCCTCGCGGATCGCGAAGCGCTGACCTTCCTCGATCGCCACGGGCTGGATCAGGGTCACCTTCATACCGATGTTGTCGCCCGGCATGCACATCTCGGCGCCGCCCGCGAGCTCGATCGAGCCCGTGACGTCGGTCGTGCGCATGTAGAACTGCGGACGGTAGCCCTTGAAGAACGGCGTGTGACGGCCGCCTTCGTCCTTCGTCAGGACGTAGACCTCGGCCTCGAACTCGGTGTGCGGCTTGATGGAGCCGGGCTTGCACGCGACCATGCCGCGGACGAGCTTGTCCTTGTCCATGCCGCGCATGAGCAAGCCGACGTTGTCACCCGCCTCGCCGGTGTCGAGCGTCTTGTTGAACATCTCCACGCCCGTGCAGGTCGTGCTCATGTTCTCGTCCGCGATCCCGACGATCTCGATCGCGTCGCCGATCTTGACGACACCGCGCTCGATACGGCCCGTGCCGACCGTGCCGCGGCCCTTGATCGAGAACACGTCCTCGATGGGCATCAGGAACGGCTTGTCGACGTCGCGCTCGGGGATCGGGATGTAGTTGTCCACCTCTTCGAGGAGCTTGACGATCGAGCCGGCGCCGATCGGGTCGTCGAAGTCGGTCGGGTTGTTCATGGCCTTCAGCGCCGCGCCCTTCACGACCGGGATCTCGTCGCCCGGGAACTCGTACTCGTTGAGAAGCTCGCGAACCTCGAGCTCGACGAGCTCGAGCAGCTCTTCGTCGTCGACGAGGTCGACCTTGTTCATGAAGACGACGATCGCGGGCACGCCGACCTGGCGGGCGAGCAGGATGTGCTCGCGCGTCTGCGGCATGGGACCGTCCGACGACGACACCACAAGGATCGCGCCGTCCATTTGCGCGGCGCCCGTGATCATGTTCTTCACGTAGTCGGCGTGACCGGGGCAGTCCACGTGCGCGTAGTGACGGTTCTCCGTCTCGTACTCGACGTGGGCGGCGGCGATCGTCACCGTCTTGGTCTCGTCGCGAACCGTGCCGCCCTTGGCGATGTCGGCGTACGCCTTCGCCTTCGAGTGGCCCTTCGCCTCCATCACGTACGTCATGGCTGCGGTCAGGGTGGTCTTGCCGTGGTCCACGTGCCCGATCGTGCCGACGTTCACGTGCGGCTTCGTGCGCTCAAATACGTCCTTGGCCATTGGAAGGCGCTCCTCATTCAGGCGGGTCTCTCATCCGCCTCAAACTGTCGTTCGTTCTTCCGATCCCCAATCGAACCGGAACCAAATCTGTCTCACCAGCTTCGGGTGGAGCTGGAGGCGGGGATTGAACCCGCGACCTCCTCCTTACCAAGGAGGTGCTCTACCACTGAGCTACTCCAGCGAGCCCGTCTCCGGAGCTTGCGTACGAGAGCCCCCACTTGCATTCGCCCGCAACGCGGCATACGACGCGTCCCGAACGAAGGCAGACACTCGCGGCCGCGCACCGGGACCAGCGGTCCGGAACGTGGAGCGGGCGATGGGAATCGAACCCACGTCAGCGGCTTGGAAGGCCGCAGCTCTACCATTGAGCTACGCCCGCACCCTGTCGTCCGGGGCCCCCGGAAGACGGCAAGGCGAAACGAAGCCCGTAAGCGGCGAATGTTACGGGGGGCATCGGGGCGGTCAACAAAGGATGCCCCTGCCGCGCGGCCCCAATTTCTCGGGCTGCGCCGGACCCGCCTTCGGGCCTAGTCCAGCTCCTGGATCAGCAGGTAGCTGCCGACGCTGGCGCCGATTCCGAGGGCCAGCTTGGCCAGCGCCCCGAACCCGGCGCCCGTCTGCGCCCCGGAGCAGCCCGGCAGCGGAACCAGGAACGAGCCCGCCAGGAGTACCGTTGCGATTCGTCTGCGAATGCGCTGCATGCGCCCCTCCCGTGTCGATGTTCCAGATAACGGTTTCGCGGCCGGAAGTCCACTCAACCCCCGCCCGAATTGCCCCGAAATCAGGCTCTCAGAAGGTCTTAGGCCGATTTGGCAGTGACCGGCGGGTGACACGTTCCCTCCGCGGGGTCGGGTCGTCTTGCAGGTCCCGTCCCCGCCACCGCTATGCTCCGCCGAACCCACCCGGAGCCCGAGGCATGCAGGCGTATCAACAGGCGTTCGTCGACTTTCTCCTGGAGGCCGAGGCGCTGCGATTCGGTGAGTTCACGCTGAAGAGCGGTCGGACGTCCCCCGTGTTCCTGAACACGGGCCTCCTCGACACGGGAGCGCGCTACGCCAAGGTCGGCGCCGCCTACGCCGAGACGGCGCTCGATCGCGTCGGGGCGGACGCCTTCGACGTCGTGTTCGGCCCGGCCTACAAGGGCATCCCCCTCGCCGTGGCGATGGTGGTGGCCCTCGCGGAGCGGGGCGTGGACAAGGCGGCCCTCTCGGACCGCAAGGAAGCCAAGGCGCACGGCGCCGAAGCGAGCGGCGGCAACGTCGCGAAGCAGCTGTTGGGTCGCGTTCCGGCCGACGACGCGCGCTTCGTCATGGTGGACGACGTGCTCACCGACGGCGCGACGAAGATGGAGGCGGTGGAGCTGTTGAGGCGCATCGCGCCGAACAGCTCCGTTGCGGCGCTGCTGATCGTCTTGGATCGGCAGGAGGTCAAGGCCGACGGGTCCGGCGCGGTGCAGGCGTTCACGGAGCTCACCGGGGTGCCGGTGTTGCCGGTCGTCACGATGACCGAGACCCTGTCGTTCCTCCGCGAGCAGGGACGTCTGAGCGACGACGACTGGGCGCGCTGCCTCGCGTACTGGCGCGAGTACGGGACGGACGAGGCGAAGGCGTGGGTGGCGAGCCGGTAGGCGCGGCGAACGGCGCGTCTCACCGTGCGTTGGTTTCTCACGGGTCGCGGGAGACGCGACGTGGCGACGGCGCCTACGGCGTGCTCAGCTGGCTCGTCGGGTCGGATCCGGCATCGAGCTCGTCGCGGTCCGGAAACGTGTCCTCGTCGCGGTCGATCCCGAGTCGCATGCCGAGCCCGCTCGGCACCGCCGTCCACGTCTGCGGCGCATTCGCCGCCGCAGCAGCAAGAACCTCGGCCACCGTGTGCACCTGCGCCGCGCGGTCGGACAACAACATGACCGTCGTTCGGTCGTAGACCCAACCGCGGTTCTCGTTGCCGAACACGCCCTTCACGATGAGATCGATCTCCGCGTTCTGCGCCAACGCGATCAGCTCGTTGATCAACGCAGGCTGCGCTCCGCCCGAGTAGGTCACCTGCTTGCCGACCGCGGCGTGCGTGTCGAGACTCGAGACGCCGGGCGGCTCGGACGGCCCGACCACCGAGCCGGCAGGTAGGTCCGAGCCCGAGAACGCGAGCATGAACGCGACCAGGTCCGCGACGTCCTGATCCGATGTCGTTGCGAACAACGGCTCGGAGACGAACCGCGCCAACGAGTCCACGCTGCCGTCGTGCAGGAAGCCGAAGCCGGCGCTGTTCGACCCCTGCGTCGTGTCGAAGCCGACCTTCTCGTGCATGTTCCGAAGCTGCGGAACCTTCATCGAGATGTTGGTGCCGCCGTCCAAACTCGTCAATGCGAGGTGGTGCTCGCCGTTCGGACCGAGGGGCCGGGGGTTGGCGTCGTAGTTGCCGGTCAGGTTGAAGATGTCGGGCACGAAGTCGTGATCCGTTCCCAGGCCCGTCGGCATCGTGTGACACGTCACGCACTGCGCGCCGATGATGCCGCCGTCCATGTTTCCGAAGCGGTACAGGTTCAGTCCGTTGACCGCGTTGCCCGCCGGCAACGGATCACCGGCGTTCAGCGCGAACCGTCCCGTCGCGAAGTGCCCCGGCAAAGGCACGTTGAGCGGGAGCGTGTTGTCCGTGTTGCGAAACGGGTTCGGCGGGAACGCGATCGTCGCGAGGAAGTCCTCGAACGCCTGCATCTCGGCGGGCGAGAGCGCCGTGTCGTCCCCCATCAGCGAGAAGAACGCTCCGTTGAAGGCCTCGATGCCGTCACGGTCGCCGCGCCAGTGATGCGGCTCGTGCCCGATGATGTCCTGCAGCGTCTGCGTCGTCATCGGGCCTTTGGCCGGGTGGTAGTCCTCGCACGGTTGCAGGAACCCCGTCTGCGTACAGTTCTGATGGGCGGACGAGGCCACGTCGCCGGACGGATCGCCGAGGTCCCACCCCAGCCGGTCCATCCGGGCGTCGACGTGGCACGACGCGCACGCGGCCTGCCCCAGCCCCGACGTGCCGTGCGTGTCGTAGAGGTGGCGGCGCCCCGTCTGAATGACCGGCGGCGTCGGATCGAAGATCGGCACGCGCTGCAGCTCGGTCTCGAGCGTGAGGTCGACGATCGAGATCGTGCCCTCGAACCGGTTCCAGACGTACAGCTGATCGCGCGCGGCATCGATCGCCAGGCCGGAAGGGCCCCTACCGACGTCGATGTTCGGGGTCGTACCGACGCGCACACCGTTCGCATCGACCTGCAAGACGTTGTTCGACCCCATGCCGGCGACGAACGCACGCGTACCGGCCGTGTTGAAGACGATGCAGCGTGGATCGCCGATGCTCAGGTCGCGCAGCGGCTGGGGCACGGTCGGGGTCGCGTAGGTGAGATGCGGGTTGAGGTCGTCGATCGCCTTGTTGGTGACGTCGGCGGCATCCACACGGGCCATCAACACGCGCACGAACCGTCCGTTGACGTTGGGCTCGAATCGAATCTCGTTCGTGGCGTCCGTGCCGACGACACAGATGCGGCCGTCGGCGGGGTTGACGGCCATGCCCATGCAGATGTTCATCAAGCCCGTGGCGTGCGTGGTGACGGCGAGCGTGTTGGTGTCGATGACCGCGACGTCCCGGTCCGGGAGATCCCACCCCACCGGCCGCCCCGACAGCGCCGCCTGGGCGCCGGACACGAACGCGGTCCAGTCGCCGCCGTTGTCGTCCATCCAGGCCGCGGCTGAGTCCTTCCGGACGATCAGTCCGACGGCCGGCATCGCCGGATTGAGAACGTTGACGGCGGGCGAGAACCCGACACCATCGTTCGGCGGAGGGTTCACGCCGCCGTGCGGCGTCGCGGGATCGTTGACGACGTTCGGCGGGAAGAAGTCGCCGCCGCCGAGCAGCGGATTGTTCTCGAGCGCGCCGCCGCCCAGGATCGTCGTGGCGTTGCCCGACTCGAAGATGGCGACGTACACCCGATCGCCGGCGGGACTCACGGCGAGCGCGCGCGGATCCTCGCCGTCGATCGGGATCGACTGCGGCGCGGCCGCGAGGTTCGCCGGGTCGAACACCTGCACGGTGTTCACCTGGGAACACGAGACGAACGCGCGGCCGTTCGCGAAAACGACGTCGCACGGTTCGTCGAGCGTCTGCAGCGTCGCGCGCACCCGCAGCGTGCCGAGGTCGACGATGCTCACCGAGTCGGAGACGTGATTGACGACCCAGGCCTCGGTCGCCGTTCGCAGCCGCACGGTGACGGGCGCCAGTCCGACGGGGATCGACGCGAGCGGCACGGGTACGCCCGTCGTCGTGTCAAACACCTCGAGACGATGGTCCGGCGTGCTGGCGAGGAACAACCGGTCGGTGCTCGCGTCGTACTGCAGCGGGCAACACGGCGGCGTCTCCCAGTTCACGAAGGCGAGCGGCGTGGGATTGGGGTTGGGCGGGCCGGGCGGCGGGGGTTGGGGCGCGGGCTCATTGCCGCCGCCGCCGCAGGCGCCGGCCAAGAGGACGACGGCGACCACCGCGGACGCCGCAAGTCGTTGGAACCACATGTGAAAGGGGCCTCCCGAGGTGCCGCGCCCATCTCTCGAGTCACTCTACACGCGCAGCGCACGAGGCACCGACCCGCCCTTCGGGCCCGACACGGCCGGCGAACGGCTCGCGGCCGCGACGGTTGTGTTGCGCTGCGGGGACGTTGGCCGCAGTCGAGGCGCGTTCGGGACGTCCAGCCCCGGAAAATGGCGGGATATGCCCTTAGGATGTGCTTGGGCACGGGCGAGCGAGGAACGACCGCGACATGACATCGACGCGACGCCTGTGTGTGGACGTGGCTCTCCTCGGATGCCTCCTGGCGGCATTCTTCGCGATCGACGTCACGCCGGCCTTCGCCCACGGCGGGCGCATCAATCCCAACCCGACGCCGCCGCCGCCGCCGCCGCCGCCGGAACCCGGGCTGCTGCCGCCGTCGAGCAACGGCCCGCGGCCTCCGCCCATCACCGCCGCGCCCCCGACCTCGGGGCCGGTGGGCATGCCCTCGACGACCCCCTCGACGCCGCCCCAGACGGGACGTCGTCCCGCGACCGGACCGGGGGGAAGAGGACGCGGGCCCAGCGCCCCCACGGCCTCGTGGGAGTCGACCTGGCAGACCTGGTGGAACCTCAACCGCTGGTCGTTCCTTCCCGACCGCCACTCGCAACGCGTGTTCCGGGAGGCCGTCACGCCGTCGCAACACGAAGAGCACGGGGACATCGCGCGGGCGAAGTGGGACAAGGTCCGCGACCTCGCGGCGAGCAAGCAGATCGTGCCGTATCTGCTCGAGCTGCTCGATCCCGCGAACCGCCTGCACGACGAGGTGCGGTCCGCCGCGCTCATCGCGTTGGCGAAGGTGACCAAGGACCCGATGTCGATCGAGGTGATCTTCCGACACGCCGAGGATGCGAAGGCGTCGCCGCTCGTCCGCGAGTCCGGCGCGCTCGCCGTCGGACTGCTGCGCCGCACGAGCCCCAACCACCGCTTCGAAGCCGACGTGATGGAAGCGGTGCGGCATCGGCTGTTCACCATCATCGACGACCGTTCGGCGCCGACCCGCACGCGCGCGTTCGCCGCGATGTCCATCGGCCTTCTCGCCGACCAGGCGTACGACGGTCCGTTCGCGAGCGACGGCAAGCTCACCACGCGCGACCTGTGGAACCGACTGGGCGCGAAGTACTCGTCGCAGGAGATCCCGATCGCGCTGATGACGGCGCTGCGGCTGCAACCCCCGGCGGGCGTCGCCGAGACGGTGCGCGAGGGCCTGCACGACATCGTGACGGGCAAGCGCGTGTTCCGTCGCAAGTGGTCGGACGACGAACGCGCCCACGCGTTCTCGACGCTCGTGCACCTGGGCGGCTCCCGAACGACCCCCGTCTTGTTGCGCGCGCTGACCTGGCGGCAGGCGCCGCAGGAGGTCCGCCGCGCAGCGTTCATCGCGTTGGGCGCGCGTGCCGAGCTGATGACCGAGGCGGAGCGGCTGGAAGCCGTCGAGGCGTGGTCGAAGGGGTGCCGCTATGCGCGCGATCCCCTCAGCAGGGGCCTCGCGCAGCTCGCGCTCGGACGCGTGATCGGCGCTGATCTCCGTGCAGGCAACCCGCGCTTCGCCGGACGCAGCGACTTGACCGGCCGTCTCTTCAAGGAGGCGAAGAACGGCGTCGCGACGCAGCGTGGCTTCGGTGCGCTGGCGCTGGCGCTGTCGGTCTACCGGGTGCCCCCGGAGCACAAGACGACCGCCACGTTCATCAACCAGTCGCGTGCGCTGATCATGAAACAGCTCGAGAGCGGACGCGGCGGTGCCGGCGTGCGCTCGGCGTTCGTCGTCGCGCTCGGCCTCGTGAACACGCACAAGTCGACGCTCGAGTCCACGGACGTGCTCATCTCGATCCTCGAGGATCGAAACAACGACCCGGCGCTTCGCGGCTATGCCGCGGTCAGCCTCGGGCAGATGAGCTCACGGCGCGCCGACATCCTGAAGGCGCTGAAGGTCGCCTTGTGGGACAAGCGGTCCGAGGAACTTCGCAGCGAGGCGGCGCTGGCACTCTCGCTGCTGAGCCGCAAGGACGAGGGCCAGCCCTTGATGCGCGAGCTCGAGAACGCGTCGACCGAACGCGTGCTGGCGCAGGTGGCGATCGCGCTGGGCCAGCTGGGCGATCTCGCGGCCGTTCCGAGCGTGATCGGCGCAGCCAAGAGCGACGAGCGCAGCGACATCGGACGCGCGTTCGCGCTGACCTCGCTGGGGCTCATGGCGGATCCCGAGACGAAGCCGAGTCTGCTTCGGCTGTCCCTGGACGCGAACTACGCCTCCCTGACCGACGCGCTTCACGAAGCATTCACGATTCTGTAAGGCCCCATTTTCAGGGCCTGGCGGTTGTTCGCCCCCCCGTCTGAACGCGCGCCCTGGTCGGCGCTTCGGTGGGCCCCGTTCGGATGCCGATAGGAACCTCTGCCGCGGAGGGTCGAGGGCATCCCGTACTTCGATCGTCGGCGGTCCCCCTTTCTCCTGGGCTCGCTTCGATGTCGTCCACCTTCACCCCCGGCCAGAGCATCGGCGCCTACAAGGTCATCCGCGAGCTCGGTTCGGGCGGCATGGGCCGGGTCTACCTGGCGAGCCCGCGCGACAGCAACGATGAGAACGAGGCGGTCGCGGTCAAGGTCGTCCACCGCCACCTGCTCGAGCGCGCCGGATTCTTCAAACGCTTCTTGCGAGAAGCGGAGGTCGGCAAGTCGGTTCGCCACCCGAACGTCGTTCGAACGCTCGACGTGGACGCGGTGATCCAGGACGGTGAGCAGGTCAACTTCCTCGTGACCGAGTACGTCGAGGGCCGCACGCTTCGCAGTCTGCTCGACGACTACGGCACGCTTCCGGACGCCCTGCTACGCGAGATCGCCGTGCAGGTCACGCGCGGGCTCGTGGCCATTCACGAGCAAGGTATCGTGCACCGCGATCTCAAGCCCGAAAACGTGCTCATCACCGAGGACGACCAGATCCGGATCATGGATCTCGGGGTCGCGCACCTGCAAGAGGTGTCGGCGCGCATCACCGGCGAGAACGAGTTCATGGGGTCGCTCACGTACGGCGCCCCCGAGCAGTTCCGATCCGAACCGGTCGGCCCGTCCGCGGACCTCTACTCACTCGGCGTGCTGATGCTCGAGCTCCTTACCGGGAAGAACCCCTTTCACGCCGAGTCGTCGGCGGAGGTAATCACGGCGCATCTGGGACTCGTGCCGCAGAGCCCGCGGCAGGCCAACCCGAAGGTGTCGGAGTTCCTCGACGAGCTCGTCATGGTGCTGCTCGCGAAGACGCCGGCCAACCGGTTCCCCTCGAGCGAAGACCTCTACGAGATCCTCGAGCAGGGCGAAGGCTCCTCCTGGTGGCAGCTGCGCAAGAACCGCGAACGCCAGACGCCCGGGCGCCTCATCGCCATCGACGTCGACCGTGAGGTGCCGTTCCACGGCCGTGCGCGCGAGCTGAAGACGCTGAACGAACGCTGGGCGGAAGTCCGCCGCGGCCGCGGCGGCGTCATGCTCATCGAAGGCGAAGCCGGGTTCGGCCGAACGCGACTGCTGGACGCGTTCGTACAGGGGCTCCCCTACGGCTCCGCTCACATCCTCTACGGCAGCTACGGCGTCGCCGGCGGATTGGGCGCCCTCTCCGACTCGCTGCTCGGCTTCTTCTCCGCGTCCGGCTTGCAAGACGGCATCGGCCGCTACCTCGACCGGTCGCCCGGCGATTTGGCCGGATTCGCCGCGCTGGTCGAGCACGCACCCTTGGGCGAAGCCGCGCGCGCCATCGACGCGGAGGAACGAGACTCGATCTTCGGCGAGGTGCTGCAGTCGCTGGCGTCCGAGAAGCCTGTCCTCTGGGTCCTCGAAGACGTCCAGTTCGCATCCGACGACAGCCTCAGCTCGATTCACCAGATCACCCAGGCCGCGTCGGGCTCGCGGGCGCTCGTCGTCCTGACCTGCGCCGCCGGACTCGATGACGGCTTCCGACGCGACCTCGCTCAGCTGCCGGCTCTCGATCGGATGGACCTCGTCGGACTGACACCGCGCGAAGTCGTTCAGTTCCTGCAGAGCGCGCTCGGCGGTCAGGCGCTCGCGGACAAGCTCGGTTCGATGATCGCGTACAAGTCCGATGGCGTCCCGCAAGCGATGCTCGACATGATCAACGCGATGACGGACGGCGCGTTGATTCGGAAGCTACCGGACGGCAGCTACGTCGAGGTCGAGTCGAGCGACCAGGTCGAGGTCTCGCACGCCGTGCACGAGCTCATGGAAGCGCGACTCGAGGGACTGAGCGACAAGGAGCGCACGCTGCTCGACGTGGCTGCGGTCCAGGGGTTCGAGTTCGACGCCGAGACCATTGCACGTGTCTGTGGTCTCAAGCGCGTGGAGGTGCTGCGACATCTCGCCGACCTCGAGCGGCGCGGACTCATCGTCAGCAAGGGACAGCAGTTCCGATTCGATCAACAGCAGCTGCAACAGCACCTCTACCAACCGCTGCCGCCGGCGCTCGCGGGCGAGTACCACTGGCTGATCGCCCAGACGCTCGCGCGCCAGGGCAATCTCATCGACAGGCCGATTCACGAGATCGATCGCGAGCAGGCGTTCCAGGTCCTCCGGCATGCGCTGCGCAGTGCGCGGCCCGAGTCGTTCCTGCACTGGCTCGTGCCGGTGCTGCAGCACTTGCGGGATCACGAGCGGTACAACGAAGCCCTCGATCTCGCCGATCACGTTCTGGGCCAGCCCGGCCTGCTGCTCGAAGAGGACCGCGCTCCGGTTCTGTTGCACAAGGCCGCGTGTGCCAACGTGTTCGGTGACCGCAAGGTCGAGCGAGCGTGCATCAAGGACGCGACGGACGCCGCGATCAGCGCTCGCAACGAAACCCTGCTCGTGCACGCGCGCACCGCCGAGAGCCGCCTCCTGCTCGAAACGTCGCGCGGCGCCGAGGCGCAGCCGCTGCTGCAGGCCAACCTCGAATACGCCGTGCGCAAGCGGGACACGCACCTCGAGGCG
Source organism: Planctomycetota bacterium (assembly GCA_965223505.1). Classification (GTDB taxonomy): domain Bacteria; phylum Planctomycetota; class PLA2; order PLA2; family JAEUHO01; genus CBDCWP01. The sequence continues at coordinate 136,125 of CBDCWP010000034.1, read as the reverse complement.
ATGACCAGCGGCATGCTCGGCGTCACGCTGCAGGAGCTGGGCGAGAACGAGCAGGCGCGGATCCAATTCGAGCGGCAACTCGAGCTTGCGGGCGAATCGAAGGACGAGCGGATGGGGGTCGAGGCGGCGGGACACCTCGGCGATCTGTTCATGAAGATCGGCATGTACGACGTCGCCCGCAACTACCTGAGCGAGCAGCTGACGCGCGCGCGCAGCGGCGGATTCCGGAAGGCCGAGGCCGCCGCGCAGACCAGCCTGGGACTGCACTATCTCGGCATCGGTGAGTACGAACAGGCCCAGAAGTGCCTGGAGAACGCGCTCGAGGTATCGAGCGCGATGGGCTACCGGCGAGGGGAAGCCGTCGCCAGCGGCGGACTCGGGCAGACGCTCATGGCGCTGGGCCGGTTCAACGACGCCGAGCCGCACATTCAGCACTGCCTCTCGACTTCGCGACAGATCGACGACCTGCTCGGCAGCGCGAGCGGGCTCCTGGCGCAAGGCCGCATCGCCGCCATGTTCGGCGACTTCGATCGCGCGCGCGCGTCGTTCCTCGCCGCCCGGGAGCGCTGCGAGCAGACCGGCAACCGGCGCTTCATCGCGGATGTGCTCCACGAGCTGGGTTGGGTCGAACACCGGCGAGGCGACGCCGCGGGGGCCGGACGCCTCTACCTGGAGGCGCTGGGCCTGCGGCGGGAGACGGGCGACCGCGTCGGCGGCATGGAAACGCTCGTGCGGCAGGCCGGCCTGCAAATGACCGCCGGCCACGAGGCCGAGGCGCGTCAGATCGTCGACGAGGTGCTCGCGCTCGGCCGTGACCTCAGCGCGTCCGCGTGGGCGGTGCTCGGACGAGGACTCGACGCGATGCTCCCCGGGGGGGACGCCGCGGCGGCGGAGCGCGCGCTCGCCGAGAACGAGCAGCGTCTGCCGTTCCTCGTTCGTCTCGAAGCGGAATACGTGCTGTGGCGCGCGACGAACAAGCCGCTGCACCTGCGCGCCGCCAGCCGGCTGCTCGAAGAGCTCTACCAGCAGTCGCCGCCGGAGCTGCGCGGCGTGATGCGCGAGCAGGTGCGCCTGTACCGCGACATCGACGCTGACGTTCGCAGCGACAAGCGCGACACGCCCGACGCCACGACGCCGGCGGTCGAACACGGCGACGCGTAGCGACGCCTCCCTTCACGGGGGGAACGTCGAACCTCGGGGACGGTTCACCCGTTCACCAACGCAACGGAGGTTCCTCGTGTTGCGCACCCCCCTGCTCGTCGTCGTCACGCTTCTCTTCTTCGTCTCGATCGCCGCTTCGACGGCGCACGCCAACGGCATCCTGGTTCGCGCCGAGAGCGACGCGCCTGCCGACGCACGCGGCCCGGTCCGGCTCAAAGGACACAAGGTCTCGGCCGTCGTTCGCAATCAGGCGGCCGAGGTGACGGTCGAGCAGGTGTTCCACAACAGCTCGGGCGCGCGACTCGAAGGTACGTATCTCTTTCCGCTCCCCAAGGGGGCGGTCGTCAGCAAGTTCGCGATGACGATGGCCGGCAAGATGGTCGAAGGCGAGGTCATCGAGTCGAAGCGTGCGCGCGCCGTCTACGAGAGCATCGTGCGGCGTCGCCGCGACCCGGGGCTGCTGGAGTACGTCGGGCGCGGCATGTTCCGCGCGCGCGTCTTCCCCATCGAGCCGCGTCAAGAGCTGACCATCCGGCTCACGTTCCAGCAGCTGCTTCCCGACGACGACGGGACGCTGGAGCTGCGGTATCCGCTTGCGACGGATCGCTTCAGCGCCGCCGCGGTGGACGCTGTCATCGTGGACGTGCGCATCGAGAGCGACGTCGACCTGAAGGCGATCTACAGCCCGACGCACCGCGTCGAGCTCACGCGAGACGGCGACCGCAAAGCGCGCGTCACGTACGAGTCGAACGGACGACGCCAGGCGACCGACCTGCTGCTCTACTTCGCGCGCAGCCGCGACGAGGTCGGTCTCTCGGTGTTGAGCCACAAGCCGGTGGGCGACGACGGCACGTTCATGGCCGTGCTCGCGCCGAAAACGAAGATCGAGCGCGATCGGATCGCGCCCAAGGACGTCGTCTACGTCCTCGACACCAGCGGCTCGATGCAGGGCCCGAAGATCGAGCAGGCGCGCAAGGCGCTGATCTTCGGCGTGCGCTCCCTGCGGCCGAACGACCGCTTCAACATCCTCGCGTTCTCGAGCGGCGTGCACCCTTTCCGTGACGGGCTGATCGACGCGACCGGCGCGTCGAGGGAGGCGGCGGTCGAGTGGATCTCCGCGCTCGAGGCGAACGGCGGCACCAACATCGAAGACGCGCTCGGCACCGCGCTTCAGCTTCGGCCCGACGACGCGCGGCCGGCGATGGTCGTCTTCCTGACGGACGGCCTCCCGAGCATCGGCGAGCGCGACACCGGCAGGCTCGTCGCGCGGGTCAAGAACGCCAATGTCTCGAAGGCGCGCGTATTCACCTTCGGCGTGGGGTACGACCTCGACGTGAAGCTGCTGGACCAGATCGCCGAGACGACCGGCGGGACGCGCGACTACGTCGAGCCGAAGGAAGACATCGAGATCGTCACCAGCCGGTTCTTCCGCAAGGTCAACGAGCCGGTGCTGAGCGACATCGAGATCGACCTCGGCACGGGCGTCTACGACGTCTATCCGAAGTCGATCCCCGTGCTCTTCTCCGGCATGCAGATCGTTCTCTTCGGCCGATACAAGGAGGGCGGAGAGCGCACGTTCACGTTGAAGGGAACGCTCGCGGGCGAGCCGCGGGCGTATGCGTACGAGACGACGCTTCGAAGCGGCGAGGGCGTGGCGTACCTCCCCCGCCTTTGGGCGTACCGCAAGATCGCGTTTCTGCTCGACGACATCCGGCTCCATGGGCTCACCAAGGAGGTCCGGAACGAGATCGTGCGACTCGGCACACGCCACTCGATCGTGACGCCCTACACGTCGGGTCTCGTCGTCGAGGACACCGAGATCGACGACAACATCGAGACCGACAACGATCTAGAGTTCGAGGAGCGTCTGGGCATGCGCGGGCTGTCGGACGCGCCGTTCGAGGGTCCCGCCAACAACAGCATGATCGGCGTGGGCGGCGGCGCGGGGGGCGCGTTCGGCGGACGCGGCGGGTCCGCGGACCGAGCACCCGGCAGCGGGGGCAAGAAACGCGTCGACACGGTCGGCGGGAGCGGCCGGTGGCTGCTCGAGCACCAGCAGTCCGACGGCAGCTGGAAGGCCGACGGCTTCGGGCTCGGCAAGCACGATCACGACGTCGCCGTCACCGGCCTGGCGATCACGACCTACCTCGGCGCCGGATACACCAACCGCGGCCGGCACCCCTTCCGGGGCGCGGTCTCGAAGGGCTTGCGCTATCTGAAGAACGTCCAGGATCCCGAGGGTCACTTCGGTCCGCGGGATCTCCCGGGCTCGGCCTTCGGGCACGCCACGGCATCGCTGGCGATGATCGAAGCCTACGGCATGACCAACAGCCCGATCTTCAAGGGCGCGGCGCAGGGTGCGGTCGACTACATCCTCGCGTCTCGTCTGCCCGGCGGCGGCTGGGCGGCGCCGTCGAAATCCAACGAGATCGATCTGACGGTCACGAGCTGGAACATGCTCGCGCTCGCCAGCGCGCATCTCGTGAACCGCGACGCGCTTCGGCGCGGCCACCCGGAGCCGTTCCGCGTCGAGCGCGATCTACTTCGTTCCATCCCGGGTTGGATCGCGAAAGCCGAGCCGGCGGACTCGACCCTGAGCCGCGGCGCCGAGGCGCTGGCGCGCATCTTCGCGGGCGCGGACCCGCGCAAGGACGCGCGGGTGCAAGTCCTGGCCGACGCGCTTGCCGCGACGCCGCCCCGTTGGGACGCGAAGAACGCGACCAACGACCTGATGGGCTGGCACTTCGGCGTCTTGGCGATGCACCAGATCGGCGGACGACACTGGAAGATCTGGAAGGACGCAATCGACGACGCGATCGTCGACTCGCAGCGCAAGGACGGCACCCATGCGACGGTGAAGAGCTCGTGGGATCCGCTCGGCGCATCGCCCGAAGCGCAGGCCGGCGGACGTGCGATGTCGACCGCGCTCATGAGCTCGTGCGTGCAGGTGTACTACCGCTACGACCGGGTCTTCGGCACGCGCAACGTGAAGCCGCCGAGCAAGGAGGCGCAGGTGCGCGACTCGAAGATCCTGCAACGCGAGAAGGAGCGCATGGCGGCGTCGGAGACAGGCGGTGCAGGCGCCGGACTGTTCAAGACGGTGGGCGGCAAGACGTTCGAGCGCAAGAATGGCGTCTGGACGGACGCGAACTGGAAGGCTGACGCGCAGCCCGTGCGCGTCGAAGCGTACTCGGACGCGTACTTCTCGCTGCTTCGCGTCGATGCACGCGCTCCGAAGTGGCTCGCACTCGGCGGCCACATCCGCTTCATGCTCGACGATGATGCCTACGAGATCGTGCCGGCGAACAAGTCCGGTTCCGTCAAGTAACGCTGCCTGGTACTTCCGCAATCTCGAGGACCCGAATCAACGCGGGCACGACGCCATCAGGCGCACCTCCGTTCCGGGTGCCGCTGCCGAAACCGGCCTCAATCGCGCGGTAGCCGCACGACCCGCACGGCGCCCATCACGAGCAGTGTGGCCGCTCCGACCAACGTCGCCCAAACGATGAACGCCGGAATGCGCGTCGCGCTGCCCAGACTGTCCAGCATCTCGGCGACCTTGACCGACGACTCGAGCCGCGGCCCGATCCAGTTGTTGGTCAGCAAGAAGAAGAGCCCCAGCGCGAACAGGATGCCGCCCCACAACATGCGGTGGTGCAACGGTCTGTCGTTCGGCACGGCCCGCTGCGCCAGCTCGAAGATCAGGATCAGCAGCGCCGCCGCGCCCACCGCCAGCAACAGGCACGGCAACCCCACCTCGACGACGAGATCCACGTCGCCGGCCGCCAACCCCAGGACGACGATCACGAACGCCCACGCACTCACGCCGAACGCCGCGCCGAAGTACGCGCCCGTGCGGTTCACTTTGTCGGTCATCGCACCACTGTACGCGGTCCTCAGCCGAGTCGCGACGCCAGCTCCCGCTCGTAAGCCGCAAGCTCGCTCAGCTTCGACGGCCGGCGCAGGCCCTCGAGCCGTTTCTGTTGGTCGCTGCTCAGCGACAGCAGTCGCTTCGCGAGGGCACGCTGGCGGGGACTGAGGAACGTGGTGTACGGCGCCTTCGCCGCCAGCGCCGCGTTGACCTTGGTGGCTTGCGCGGGCGTCATGGGCAGGTAGCGCAGCGGGCTCTTCGTCAGGTAGTACTTGCGGTCCGAGTCCTTGGCGAGCTTGATCGCCTCGTCGGTTCGCGACGCGTCGATCACGCCGTTCGCCGCCTCGAGCTGCGCGTCCGTTCGCGCGTACACCTTGCTGCAGCACTTCACGCCGCGGGCTTCCGTGACCAGCTTGGCGTAGTCCACGCGCGCCGGGTCGTAGACGAGCTCGACGACCTCCTTGCCGTCGAGCCAGCCCGCCTCCGTCGAGACGACGCCGTCGATCCTGCCGAGCTGCTTCTCCCCCTCCCAGAAGCAGTACATCGCGAAGGTGGCGCGCTCGAAGGACGCGGCCCGTACGTCGTCCGCGAGCAGCGTCAAGTACGCCGGGACCTCGCACTTGGCGGCTCGGAGCGACGCGACGACCCGCGGCAACAGCGCGTCCGGCTTCCACACGCGGTCCTTGCGCGGAATCAGATCCTTGTCGTCGGCGGAGAAGAAGCGCACCACGGGGTTGTTCCACGACGGCTCCTCGTAGCGCTTCAGGAGGTGCGCCTCCTCCTTCACGTTGTTGAAGATGCAGAGCGGGACGAACTCCGTTTCGAACGCCTCGACGAGCAACGGGAGCGTCAGGACCTCACGACCGAAGTCCACGCACGTGCTTCACCCGGGCACCTCCTGGAACAGAAGCACGACGGGCCGCTTCTCCTTCCGCGCCCTTTCGAACGCCGTGTCCCTGTCGCGCAGCCAGCGAACGGCGCCGAGCTCGACGTGCTCCGCGCCCGCCCGCGCGTACGCCGCGAGCAAACAACCGGTGACCAGTGCCGCGAGAAGGACCGTCATGCGCATCGCCAAATCCTACCAACCGGGTGAACACGTCGAGGCAAGGGCCATCGACTCTGAGTAGTCTGTCCGCCTTCACTCGGAGAGGTGCCATGAAGCACTGGGCTGTGTCGTTCCTTCTACTTCCGTTGCTGCTCTGGAGCGCCTCGTCGCCCGCCGAGGCCGCCGACGAGGCGACGTGGATTCGCTACGCCTCGATCTCGCCCGACGGGCAGTCGATCGCCTTCTCCTACAAGGGCGACATCTGGATCGTCGAGGCCGAGGGCGGCGATGCGCGGGCGCTCACCACGCACGCGGCCTACGAGCGGTCGCCGGTGTGGTCGCCGGACTCGCAGACGATCGCCTTCGCGTCGGACCGTCACGGCAATTTCGACGTCTTCACGATCCCGGCCCAGGGCGGCCGGGCGACACGCCTGACCTACTACTCCTTGCGCGACACGCCGACCTGCTTCAGCCCCGACGGCAAGCGCGTCGTCTTCGCGAGCACGCGGCTGGACGACGCCAAGGCGGCCGTCGGCACCCGCTACATGGCGGAGCTGTACTCGATCTCCGTCGACGGGGGGCGCCCGCGGCAGGAGCTCACGACGCCCGCGGAGGCCGCGGTCTACAGCCCGGACGGCAGGCACGTGGCCTACGAGGACGTCAAGGGCTTCGAGGACCCGTGGCGCAAGCACCACACCTCGTCGGTGACCCGCGATCTCTGGATCTGGACGCCCGCGACCGGAAAGCATCGCAAGCTCACGTCGTACAAGGGCGAGGACCGCAACCCGGCCTGGTCGAAGGACGGGAAGAGCATCTACTTCCTCAGCGAGATGAAGGGGACGTTCAACGTCTACCTCCAAGCCGTCGACGGTACCGGCGAGCCGAAGCAGCTCACGCAGCACACGACGCATCCCGTCCGCTTCCTGTCCGCTGCGAAGGACGGCACGATCGCGTATACGCACAACGGCACGCTGTACACGCGCGCGCCGCGATCCGAACCCCGGAAGATCTCCGTGCGGGTGCGCATCGGCGACCGCACCAACCCGGATCTCCACGCGACGCTACGTAGCGGCGCCACGGACTTCGCCGTCTCGCCCGAAGGAGACGAGGTGGCATTCGTCGTTCGCGGCGAGGTCTTCGTCACGTCGATCGACTACGCCACGACGAAGCGACTCACCGACACGCCGGAGCAAGAGCGCTCGGTGACGTGGGCCAAGGACGGCCGCTCGGTCTACTACGCGAGCGAGCGTGACGGCTCGTGGAACCTGTACCGCACCAAGCTCGAACGGGAAGACGAGGATCGATTCGCGACGGCGACGATCGTGACCGAGGAGCCCGTGCTGGTCTCGCAGTACGAGACGTTCCAGCCGCAGATGTCGCCCGACGGCGAGAACCTCGCCTACCTGCACGAGCGCGATGAGCTGCGCGTGCTGAACCTCGAGACCAAGACGTCGCGCGTCATGGTGCCGGCCGAGCGCAACTACTCGTACTCGGACGGCGACATTCACTTCGATTGGTCGCCGGACGGCAAGTGGCTCGCGGTGAACTACCTGCCGCGCAAGATCTGGGTCGAGGACATCGGGATCGTCAACGTCGAGACCGGGAAGGTCACCAACATCAGCGACAGCGGCTACTACGAGGGCCGGCCCAAGTGGTCGCCGGACGGCCGCTCGCTGCTCTTCCTGACGGACCGCTACGGCCGGCGCAGCCACGGCGGCTGGGGCGCCGAGGACGACGTGATGGCGTTCGATCTCACGCAGGCCGCCCACGACCGCGCGCGCTTGAGCCCCGAGGAGTTCGAGCTCTTCCAGAAGAAGGAGAAGAAGGACAAGGAAAAGAAGAAGAAGGAAGAGCAGGAGAAGAAGAAGAACGCCGAGGACGAAGCCAAGGAAGAGAAGAAGGACGACCCGCCGAAGAAGGACGACGCGCCCAAGAAGGACGACGCCCCGAAGAAGGACGACGACAAGAAGGACGACGACGAGAAGAGCGTCGACGACAAGGGCGGGAGCGGCGACAAGAAGAAGGAGAAGCCGCTCGAGCCGATCGAGATCGACATTGCCGACCCGAACGACATCGAGCACCGCATGCGGCGCCTCACCATGCACGCGGCGTGGCTCGGCGACTACGCGGCGTCGAAGGACGGCGAAGCGATCGTGTACGGCGCGCAGAACGAAGGCAGCTGGGACATGTGGCTCGTGCGCCCGCGCGATCAGGTCACCCGCAAGCTAATGAGCGTGCCCGGCCGTCCGGGCAAGGTGACGTTCTCGAAGGACGGCAAGCACCTCTTCGTGCTCGCCGGCGGCCGCATCCTTCGCGCGTCCGTCGCGGCCTCGCTCGGCAAGAAGGGCGGACCGGCGGCCGCGAAGCCGATCGCCTTCGCCGCGGAGATGACAATCGAGACGCGGGACGAGCGCGCGCATCTCTTCGAGCACGTGTGGCGCCAGGCCCAGCGCAAGTTCTACGACCCCGAGCTGCACGGCGTGGACTGGGAGGGGATGAAGCGCAACTACGTGTCGTTCCTCGACCAGATCGAGAACAACTACGACTTCGCGGAGCTCCTGAGCGAGATGCTGGGCGAGCTGAACGCGTCGCACACCGGCGCCAGCCATCGCCCCAACATCTCGGGCGCCGACGCGACGGCCGGGCTCGGGTTGCTCTATGACCGGTCCCACGCAGGGGCCGGCCTGAAGGTGGCGGAGGTCATTCACCGCGGTCCGGCGGACCGGGCGGAGTCCAAGATCGCGCCGGGAACGATCATCACGCACATTCAGGGCGTGGAGATCACACCGACGACCAACCCGCACCGCGTGCTGAACCACATGGCGGGCAAGCGGGTTCGCCTGCGTCTGACGGCGCCGGAAGGCGAGCCCTGGGAAGAGATCATCAAGCCCATCCCGGTGCGCGCTCAGCTCAACCTCATGTATCACCGCACCGTGAACCGCCGGCGCGAAGCCGTCGAGAAGGCGTCGGGCGGGCGCGTGGGATACGTGCACATTCGCGGCATGAACGACGCGAGCTTCCGCACGACGTTCCGCGAGGCGCTCGGCCGCAACGCCGAGAAGGAGGCGCTGGTCGTCGACACGCGTCACAACGGCGGCGGCTGGCTCCACGACGATCTCGTGAGCTTCTTCGAAGGCCGCGACTACCTGTTCTTCGTGCCGCGCGGCAAGAAGAAGGGCGATTTCGGAACGGAGCCGTTCGCGCGTTGGTCGCGGCCGTCCTGCGTCCTGCAGAACGAAGGCAACTACTCGGACGCGCACATCTTCCCGTACGCGTATCAGAAGCTGGGGCTCGGCAAGCTCGTCGGCTCACCCGTCGCCGGCACGGGCACGGCCGTCTGGTGGGAGACCTTGATGGATCCCACGCTCACGTTCGGCATCCCGCAGGTCGGGATGATGGACGAGGAGGGCAACTACCTGGAGAACCAGGATCTTCATCCCGACGTGCTGGTCTACAACGATCCCGAAGGCCTCGCGAAGGGCGAGGACAAGCAGCTGCTCAAGGCGGTCGAGGTGCTGCTCGAGGAGGTCGACAAGTAGCTACAGCTCCGAGTCGCGGGTAATCCTTTAGTGACCCGGGCAGCCGCAGACCGTGATGCCCCCCTCCGGCAAGGCGGAGGCCTTCGACGCAGACGTCGAGGTTCGCCCGGGCCCGGGTAGCGCGATCCGCAGCCGCTCGACGTCGCCGCTCGAGAACGCCGGCCAGTTCGTCGGAGACAGGTTCGACTCCGACGCCATGATGCCGTCGGCGTGGACCAGTCCCAGGCTGTGCCCGATCTCGTGCGCGCAGATCGTCGCCAGCACCCGCGCAAAGCCCCCGCCGAAGTACTTGAGCGCCGCGTAGCGTCCGCCGGGGTTCGACGCGCCGTGAATCAACGCCCGTAGCGCCGGAATGTCGTTCGAGTCGACCGGTTCGTTCCGAAGCTCGTCCGGGCGGAACGACGCGAGGAAGAACTCCGAGATGACGTTGACGAACAGGCCGAACTCGCCGTTCTGCGTCCCGGACGTGTTGTTCTCGAGCAGGCCGTTGTGCGGACCGTCGATCACGGCCGTGCCGACCACCAACGGGCGTGTTCCCCACCCGAGGCCGATCTCGTTGTAGCGCAGGGCCCCTCCCGCGAGGGTCGAGCCCGGAAGCGGGCGCATCGCCCCTGTCGGCCGGTGATACGGAAAGCTGATCGCGAGTCCGTTCGCCCCGGCGGAACCGTCGCCCTCGCGAAGGAACAGTCGGTTCAGCTCTCGCAACATCTGGATGCGCACGTAGCGCACGGCCAGCTCATCCGCTTCCGTGCCGACGTCGTCGGTGCTCGCCGGATCGCGCAGGCCGACGTCCACGAGCGCGGCGTGGAGATCGGTCGCATAGGGATGCGCGCCGAACTTGTGCATGTCGTTCACGTACCACACGTCCGAGACGGCGAACTCCGCCTGGAATCCACTCGTCGGGTCGGAGCGCACGGTTACGTCGAGACGTGTCGCGTGCCCGGCCGCGTCCTCCGCGAAGACCACGACCTCGTCGCCGCCGCGAACGACGAGCGTAGCCGTGCCCGCGTTCTCGTCGACCAGGCTCAGGTCGGCGTCCGCTGCCGTGTCGAGGCTGAACGTCACTGCGCCGGTCTGTCCCACCGCTCGAATCTCGAGCGGCCGGTCCGTCCAGGCGTCGCCTGCGACCAGGCCGGACTGTACGAACACCCCGAACGCGTCGACCGCGAGCGCAAGCCGGCGCGTGGCGCCGCGCACGCCGTCGCCGACGTGGACGGTGAACACGAAGACACCGCTCTCGGTCGGCGTGCCGTAGAGGACGCCGTCCGGTCCGAGTGACACGCCGTTCGGCAGGGCCCCGGCGTGCAGCGTCCACGTCACGACGAGCGGATCGTGAGCGTCGCACCGAAGCGCGACGGGACCGTAGCTCGAGCCCGCGTCGGCGCGTGGCAGCGCCGAGGTCGTGACGGCGAGGGTGCCGACGTTGAACGAGAGGTCCGCGGGGCCGCCCGTGCCAGCACCGCCGCCGCAGGCCGCAAGCAGGGCGATCGAAAGGACGGAAAGGAGGGACGGCCGGCGCATGGGCACACCGGAGGCGCAACCCATGTTCCGTCGGTGGCCAAGAGGCGACGAAGCCCCATTTCATGGGGTCGGGCGCCGATCGAAGCGGAATCCCCGCGTCGATTCGGCGCGACAGACGGGGCTACGATGTCGCGACAGCGCGACGCGGCCCCAGGCCTCAGCAGGGCCTAAGGGAGGGGACGGAAGGTGTCTTCGGGTGCGCGGTCTTTGGAGCAGCCATGACCCGACATGCGATCGTCCTGTCCCTCCTCGTATCGCTCGTCGGGGCCTGCCTACCGGCGTGCGGCGGCAGCTCCAATCTCGGCGCCCCATTCCCTACCTTCGAGGCCGGCATCGACGCGGGTCCGGTCCTCGGGGACGTTCAGCCCACACAGGTTCGTCTCTATTGGGAGCTCTCGCAGCGCGGACCCGGCGAAGTCGAGCTCGAGGCCCCCGACGGGACGCTACGCCGGATCGCTTCGCCGGCGGCCGGTACGACGCACGAGGTCGAGCTCACCGGGCTTCTTCCTTCGACCGTCTACAAGTACCGGCTCGTCATCGAAGGCCGGCCCTCATCGCGCACGCACCGATTCGAGACGGCATCCGACGATCCGAGTGCGCCGGTGCGATTCGCCGTGATCGGCGACATGGGGTGCGGGTGCCTCCCGCAGATGGCCAACGTCGCCGGCATCGAGGCGGCCAACCCCGACCTGGTGCTGTTCACCGGCGACGTCGCGTACAAGGCGGGATCTCCGACGGAGGTGCGCGCCCGCATGCTCATTCCGTTCGCGAACCTCATGACCCACACCCCGTGCTACGTCGCGCTCGGCAATCACGACGTCGCCACCGACGCCGGCGTGCCCACGTTGTCGGTACTGCCGCTGCCGCGCAACGACGTCGACGGTTCGGAGCAGTACTACGAGTTCCGCCGCGGCTGCGCGCGGTTCATCTCGATCAACGCGGAGTTCGGCATCGAGTCGCCCGACGCGCCGCAGGTTCGATGGCTGCGGAACAAGCTCGCCGAGCCGGCGCCGCCGTGGACGATCACGTTCACGCATCGGCCGCCGTACACGCGCGGCCGGCACGCGGACCACACGCCGCTCATCCTCAACGTCGTCCCATTCCTGCAGGACGCGGGCGTCGACTTCATGTTCAGCGGGCACGACCACAACTACCAGCGCACGCACCCGATTCGGTTCGGCGTGCCCATCGAGATGCAGGGGGCCGAGATCCTCGATCCTCCGGCGCCGATCTACGTCGTTACGGGCGGCGGCGGCAACACGCTCTATCCGCTTGCCGACGACTTCCGGCTCGCGTTCGGCGAGGCGGCCCACCACTTTACGCTGGTCGACATCACGCCGGCGACGGCGCGCATCCGCGCCATTCGCGTCGACGGCGCGGTGATCGACGACGTCACCGTGCGCAAGACGAAGACGCCGTGACCTTGCTCAGCGCTGCTCGATGGAGACGAGAACGATCTTGCCGCCGGCGCTCTCCTCGGAGACCTTTCCGACCTTCGGGCTGTAGAGAATGATGTCCGAGTCGTCCTCGTCGTCGGGATTCTCCACCATCTTCACGCTGTTGGCGAACGTGCCGGCCGGAACCTCCGCGGTCTCGTCGATGGACGTGACGTGGATCTGGTCTTCGCCTTCGGGCGTGTAGCCGGCGTAGACGTCGCCGACCTGAGGCCTGGCGGCCAGGATCACCCAGGGCAACGCCTCCTCGCTGCCGAGCCACGAGTCCGCCGTCGGCACGAAGCTCTCCCCGTCGAACTCGAAGCTCTCCTCGCCGAACTTCCAGACGTGGCCGTCGACGTCCTGCGCGAGCCACTCGGTCGTCACCTCGACGAGCACGCCGTCATCGAACACGTGCTCACGAATGCCGGTGCAGTGCACACCGAGAATCTCCATCATCCCGGCAACGAACACCTCTTCGCGGCGCGGCACGCCTTCGTCGTGCCCCTCGTAGATCCACACCGTGTCCGGTGTGACGGTCAGGTACGGATGCTGAATCCCGACCGTGAACGACTCGGGCCCCGGCACCTCCGTGGGAACGGCGCCGCAACCCACCAGAGGGGCCGCAGCGAGGACTGCGATCAACAGCAACGACTTCACGGCATCAACTCCTCGCACCCCACCCAAGGCGCCCGCCCGAGCAAGGCGCATTCTTGATCGGAACGCTTAGGAACGCCTTAGGCACTGCTTGGAAATTGCCGCGTCGCGAGCCCGGGGAGACCGATGCGAGCCGGAGCCCGAACGAGCGGTTCTCGCCGCAGGCGGGCTCTGTGCCCGTCGAGGACGAGGTTCCGAGTTCGGGCCGGGCGCAGCAAGAGGATCGCCGGGCGCAGCAGCGGGATTTCACCAAGCAGCGCCTAGGCACTGCTTAGTTTCTCGAGTCTAGCGGCAGGCTGCGCGCGCCCACGCAGACGAACGCGAAACAGGCCGTCGGCGGTCTGGTCGAATTGGACGCCGAGCCCGAGCAACGTGGCGAGCTCGGCCACGACGGACAGGCCCAATCCAGCGTGCTCCGCCGCGCTGCGGGCCTCGTCCTTGCGCCAGAAGGGCTCGGTCAGACTCCGAAGCTCGTCGGCGCTCAGCCGCGCCGCGGCGTTCGTGACGTCGATGACGAACGTGTCGCCGGTGCGCACGGCCACGCAACGGATCTCCGCGTCGGGTCGTGCGTAGTTGACCGCGTTGCCCAGCACGTTGCCGAAGATGATGCCCAGCTTGCTGCGGTCGGACTTGACGACGAGGTCCGGGGCGATGTCCCAGTCGAAGCGGAGCCCGCGCTTCTCGGCGCGCGCCGCGAACGGCTTCCAGGCCGACGCCACGGTGTCGGCGAGGCCGACGTCCGACAGCTCGACGTGCTCGACGCCGGCATGACAGCGAGCAAGGAGCAGCAGATCGGCGATCACGCCCTCCATCTGCTCCGCGACGTCCGACACGTCGCCGAAGAACTGGAACACGGCCTGCCGGTCTTCGGGGAACTCTCTGCCGACCTCCGCGAGCGATCGCAACTCCGAGATCGGGGTGCGCAGCTCGTGCGCGACGTTCGCGGTGAACCGCCGTTCGCGTTCGAACACCGCTCGAATCCGGTCGAGAAGCGCGTTGAGCTGATCGACGATCGGCGCGAGCTCCTTGGGCGTCTGGTCCAACGCCACGCGGGCGCCCAACGATTCGGCATCGAGCGCTTCGACCTGGTCTGCGATGCGGTGGATGGGACGGAATCCGGTCACCAGCGCGCGCCAGACCAGGAGGACGGCAATCAACGCCGCAATGAGCCCCGCGCCGACGATCACGGAGCTGATGGCGCCGAGCATCGAGTCGAGGCTCTTGCGATCGCGCGCGACGACCACGACCACGCCGAGCGTCGTCGACGCCTCGCCGATGTGCTCTTCGTCGTCGGTCTTCGGCTCGTCGCCGTCCTTCGACTCACGGGGAACGTACGCCAGCTGAACGCAGCGTCCCGACCGTCCGTCCGGGAGCGTCGTGTCCCGGTAGTAGGGCGCGCCCGACTTCTCGAGATCGAACGGAAGATCGGTCCCCGACTTCTCGAGCTGTGCCGATCGCAGGAGCATGCGCCCGTCGTCGAGCCAGAATTGGAAGTACTCGGGGTCTTCCTCGCGTTCGTACTCGGGCATGTGCGCCGCGTGGTAGTCGAGCTCGATCTGACCGTCCTCGGACTCGGTCATCGCGACGAACGCGCGGGCCTTGGTCAGGAGCGCCTGGTCGAACTCCTGCGTGACGCGCTCGTTGAGGAGGTCGAACACGTAGTAGCCCGTGACCGCGATCAGGACGGCGAAGCCGACTGCCAGGATGATCATCAAGCGCTTGCGGACGGAATACATGGGTCAGTCGATCACGTAGCCGTGGCCGCGGCGGGTTCGGATGACCTCGGCATCGCCGTTGACGTGGATCTTCTTGCGCAGCTGGTGGACGAACACCTCGACGGCGTTCTCGGACCCGTGGCCGGCGCCGGCGTAGAGATGATCGAGAAGCTCGGACTTCGAGACGACCCGTCCCCGCCTCGCGACGAGGTACTCGAGCACGGAGTACTCGTTGCGCGTGAGCGGGATCTCCTTCGCGTCGCGCACGACCGCGCGCCTGCCGGTGTCGATCTCGAGCGGCCCGACGCGGTGAACCGGGCTCTTCGTTCCGTACTTGCGGCGAACGAGGGCGCGCAACCGGGCGACGAGCTCTTCGAACGCGAACGGCTTCGTGAGGTAGTCGTCGGATCCGAGCTGCAGGCCTTCGATCCGTTCCTCGACCTGATCCCGCGCGGAAAGGATCAACACGTGGACGTCGTTTCCTTCCTCCCGCAGCCGGCGCAGCAGGGTCAGCCCGTCGAGCTTCGGAAGCATCAAGTCGAGGATGACGGCGTCGTACTTCCCGTGACGGGCATAGGCGAGCCCTTCTTCGCCGTCGCCGACGACGTCGACCGCGAACCCGGAACGGCGCAGCCCGAGCTCGAGCGAGCGCCGGAGGCGTTCCGAGTCTTCGATGACCAAGATCTTCATCGGTCGTGCCTAGTCGTCGTCGTCGTGATCGTCGTCGTCGTCGTCCTCATCCTCATCGTCGTCATCGTCATCGTCATCGTCGTCGTCATCGTCATCGTCGTCGTCGTCGTCGTCGTCGTCTTCGACGTCGAGGTGGCCGGAGGCGTACGCCTCGATCTCGATGCGCTTGCCGCCGACCGTGACGAGCACCTCGTACGAATGCTGCATGACGCTCTGCGCCTCGGTGATCACCGCGCCGGGCATGCGCTTGGCGATGGCGGCACGCACGGCGGCAGGTAGGCGGTCGGTGCCGATCTCGCGTTCGTGCTCCATGATCTCGCCCGACGGCGCGATCACGAGGGAGCCCTCGCCGGCGCGCGTCCGGTACTCGACGTCGAAGTAGATGCCGTGGTCGTCCGTCACGCGCTCGAGCTCGGTCACGGCGCGGTGGTGCGCGACGCTTCGCACGGCCCGCTGCACCGCCTTCGGCGCCTCACAGAACCCGATCTCCATCTCGGACTCGTCGTCATCGGTGTCGCACCAGGCGCCCGCGGCAAACGCGCAGACGGCGACCGGAACCAGCAATGCGATCATTCGACAGCTCACGGACAGCTCCCTTCGTCGGCCCCCGAGGCCCCGGGATTCTCATGACGAAATCTTAGGGAATCCTTGGTTCGGCCGTGCCGCCCCCGCGCGAAACGGCCCGAACAGCAGGTTGACAGGCGTTCGAAACGACCGGCTCGCACGACGAATCCCCTCAATCCGACCGAATCCCGACCAGCTCGAGCCCGGGCCCGCCGTCGAGCGGCTGCTCGCGCACGAGGCCGATTCCGAGCGCGTAGAACTTGTATTCGTCCCCACCGGGCTCGAGCGGCGTCCACTCCTGCGTCTGTACGCACTGGGGGTAGCTGAGTCCGTTCTCGAGCGTGACGGCCACGTTCAGCGCCACGACCCTGGCCATGTCCTCCGCGCGGCCCGGGTAGTACTCCTGCCGATACTCGTCGAGCGGGACGGAGAGCGCCTTGAACAGGATCCCGGGCTCGGCCCCGTCGAGGCCGGCCTCCCAGGAGCCGCCGGTGCCGGTGACGACACCGTTTCGTACTCGGTCGAGTCCTCGCCGAAGTACCAGATGTTTCCGAAGAGGTCCTGGGCGTACCAGTCGTGCGTCTCTTCTACGAGCGCGCCGTCCTCGAACTCCCGCTCGACCACGACGAGACAGGTCACGCCGAGCACGTCGCGCGTCGCGCGCGAGACGTTGACCTCCACCTCTTCCACGGCGCCGCCTTCGGTCTCGCCGCGATAGGTGTAGGTCGAGCCCGGAACGAAGGGGTAGTAGAGGTGGTGGATCTCCGCGGAGCGGTCGTTGAAGTTGCCGGGATCGAAGGCCGGCTCGGCGAGGTCGCCGACGAGCGGTTGCGGGAGATCCAGGCCGCAGCCGGCTGCGATCGAGATCACGGCGAGGGCGGCCAGAGACGCTTTCACGCTCGCACGCTAGGCCACGGCACTTAGGCGCCGCTGAGGAGCCAGGCGACTATCTGCGGTCCCAGTCCCAGAGCGAGTACGCGGTGTTGCGGTCGAGCTTGTGGCCGCACTGCTTGAGGGTGAGCAGGATGTTGCCGCGATGGTGGGCTTCGTGCGAGATGAAGTACGCCAGGTAGTTCAGGGGCCCTTTCTTCAAGCACCTTGCCTTGCCGTCCACGATGGCGGTGAAGAACTTCTCGAGCGCCTTGCCCGACGCGGTCATCGCGCGCTTGAGCTGTGCCCGCGTCGGCTCGTCCTTGGCGCTGAACTTGACCAGCCCTTCGGCGAAGGCCTTGCCGCGCTTCTCCATCTGCCAGACCCGGTTGGTGTGGATGTGTGCCAGCTGGGCGGCGACGTCGCGGCCACCGCGGGTCGAGAGCGTGTCCTTCAACCCTTCGGCGCTGATCTCGTCGATCAGCAACAGGTTGATGCGGTTGTTGGTTCGAATCGCCTCGAGCAGCTCGTCCAGCATGCGTCCTCCGTGCGGTCTTGACGATACCCCGCGCACCCGGTGACCATGGCGCGCGAGCCGGGCCTTCGGGAGGGAGTTTGGGCACCGAGAAACTCAGAGTCCGTGTCTTCTTGAGCCACAAGTACGAGGCGTTCGCCGTCAACCGCTACTTCTACGGCCTGTTGACGGCGGCCGAACACGAGGTCCAATTCGAGGTCGACGAGGGCACGCAGGACGGGAAGAAGGTCCCTTCGAACGTAACCCGGATCGAGCGCAAGATCCGCGAGGCGGACGCGTTCGTGGGGATCTATCCGTTGCCCGACGAGTTGGACGCCTCGCCTTCGGTGGAGGACCTTCGCAAGCAGTCGCGCTACTTCCGCCTCGAGCTCGACATCGCGCGACGCGTCGGCCTGCCGATCATCGTGTTCAGCGACCGCCGATACGCCAAGACGCTGAACTTGTCGAGCGCCGCCCACAAAGCGCCTTTCGACTCCCGCGAGCTTCCCGATGACGTCACCAACGTCGCGGAGAAGAAGTTCCGCCGTGCCATCGGCCACTTCTACGAAGACGTCGAAGGTTGGGTCGGCCGTGGCGGCAACGCCTGCGAAGAACGGCAGGTCGGTATGGTCCTGAGTGACGAGGACTACGATGCCTCGACCGAAGACCTGTTGAAGAAGGCGCTCGTCGGCTGGGACGTTCGACGACTTCCTTGGCCGCCGCAACTTCAGGCGAAGGACTACGCGGAGCTCGATCGCTTCGATTGGCTCGTTCTCGACTGCGGCCGAGCAGCCTCGCTGACTGGGATCGTGCCGTACATCCACGCGTGCGCGATCCCGACGATGCGGGTCCGGCGTGTCGCGTCGGAGGAGGAGGGCGGGGGCCCCGAGGAAGCCATGATGTTCGGAGGCCTCGAGATCGGTTATGCGGACCCGCGCAAGCAAGCGCGCTGGCAGACGCCGGAACAGCTCGTAGAACGCGTGACATCGCTCAATGAGGCACTGAAACACCCCGCCACACTCATTCCCAACGCGGAGGAGGCGGCTCGATACTTCCGGCGTGCTGCGGACGTCGAGGTCAACGCGTTCCTGAGCTGCGCGGGAGCAGACATCGAGTTCGCGGCGCGTTTGGCGGCCGAGCTCAAGAAACGATTCAACGACGCGTTCTACTACAAGCATCCGGGTGATCTCACGCCGGGAAGTGAGTGGATGACCGAGATCGCCGAGAAGATCGACGACGCGCAGGTCGGCATCATCCTCCACTCGCGAGCGTGGCTCGAGAGCGGCTACTGCGAATACGAGCGCGATCAGATGATCCGGCGGCGCGCCGATCACGCCCTGGAGCTGATTCCGGTGAAGCTGACCGACAATGGGCCCAAGCTGCACAAGACGATGAGTGGGATTACGTACGTTCGGACCTGGGATCCACACACCAACACCGAGAAGGCGGTTGACACGATCGCGGACGAGATCGTCGCGGCGTATCGCAAGCTCGCCAGCAAGAAGGAGTCCGACTAGGGCCTGCCTGAAATCACGCGGGCTAGCGATAGGCCGCCCGTTGCGCGGCGCCCCAGCGCAGCAGGCGATCCCGGTAGGCACGCACGCGGGTGCCGTGACGACCGGCAAGGTCCACACGCTCCCCGGGATCCGCCGCAAGGTCGAAGAGGGCACTGCGCCCGGACTCCACCTCATGGATGAACTTCCACCGTCCGTCGCGCAGCGCGAGCAGCGCCATGGAGTAGTCCGTGAACATCAGCGCGGGGCGGGGCGCGGGCTCGAGCAGCGACCCGCCCCGAAACGACGCCGGAACCGGCCTACCCAGCAGCTCGAGCACGGTCGGCGCGACATCGAGGTGGCTCGCGACACGCTCGATCCGGCGCGCCTCCACGCCCGGCGCGGCGATCAGCAGCGGGACGCGTACGTTCTCCTCGTAGAGGAAGAAGCTGTGGCCGTAGTTGCCGGGATGCTGGTGAAACGCCTGGCCGTGGTCACCGACCACGACGATCAGTGTGTCGTCGGGGACGCCGGCGATCAGCCGGCCGACGTACCGGTCCGCGTAGTGTAGCGCGTTGTAGTACGCGCCGCGTTCGGTGCGCGCGTCGTACGGCCCCGCCTCGGGCGCGTCATACGGATGGTGTCCTGCGATGGGCATGTACGTCACGAACCACGACGTGTCTCCCCTTGCGCGAATCCAGCGCAGCGCGTGTTCGACCGTCGAGCGTTCGTCGACACCGAAGCTCGACTCGTGGACGCCGCCGATGTCGCCCGCGTCGTGCAAGACGTCGTAGCCACGCTCCCGAACGACGGCGTTCATGCCGAGATAGTCGAAACGCCCGCTGTGAAACAACGCTGACGCGTAGCCGGCGCCGCCGAGCGTGCGCGGCAGCGTCTCGAACGCGACGCCCGCGTAGTCCTCCGCTGCGGTGTCCATGGCGGGCGGACGCGACGCGAGCAAGGCGACGAGCCCCTTCACGCTCTCGGGATAGACGGCATACGCGTTCTCGAACACGAGCGACCGGTTCGCGAGCGCGGTGAGGTTCGGCATCGGATCGGCGCTTCCGCCCCACGGCTTCACGTCCGCGGCGGCGACCGACTCCAGCACCACCATCAACACGTTGCAACCGCGGGCCGTGCCGTAGAGCGCGGTGCAGTCCTGGGACGGCGCGCCCGGCTCGAACGGCGCCCGCCACTCGACATCGCTCGACCCGGCGGCCGCGAGGCGTGGGAACGCGCTTCGCACCAGCGTCGGAACGGCGCTTCGATGCAGCCCGTGGGTGCGCGCGTCGGCGCCCGCTGCGAAGCCGCCTACGGCGACCAACACCAGGGCGCAGACGGGCAGCGTCGACGCCGTGCGCGGCAGACGCCGCGGGGCGATCCAAGCGAGCGCACCGCCGACGAACACGAGCGCGACGTTGCCGAGCGTCGCGTAGCGCACGACCGAATCGGAGAGGGCGCCGTCGGTCGCGCGGAGCATGGGCAACGTCATGGGCGTCGCAAGCACGCGCACGACCGGGAGGTTTGCGACCGCGTACGCGCACAACGCACCGTAGACGGTCCACGCGACCCGCGGTCGCAGCGCCCGGCTCAGCGCCTCGAACGCCAGCGCGATCGAGGCGTCCTGCCAGAGCAGCGCAATCACGACGACGCCGGACCACTCGATGTCGTGCGCCAGCGCGCCCGTGAGCTTCACGAACGCGAGCACGGCGAACAGCGCGAGGCCCTTCACGCTGCCCGCCGGATCAGGTTCATACGCTTGAAGAGCAGCAGTGAGACGAGCGCGCCGATCCCTCGCCGGCGCGGCAGCCAATCGTGGACGAGGAGCGTCTCCGCAGGCGGATCGCGATACAGGGCTTCTCGGTCACCCTGGTACGCGAGCGGAATCACGACGAGATCGAACCCGTCGTGACGCGCCGGGTCGTAGGTCTCGCTGACGACGCGCACGTTCGAAGGAAGCCGCGCGCGCGCGGTCTCGATGTGCAGCGGGGCCTGATCGATCACAGTGAGCTCGGCGTCGGGCAGGTGCTTCGACAACAGAAGCGCGGAACGCGGAAAAAGCGCGCCCCCAACGATGGCGACGCGCCGCGCGTCGCCCATGGCAGGCAACAGCTTCGCGAGCGCGCGCTCGTGCGTTGAGAGCACCCAGCGTCGAACGAGCTTCGATCCGAGCGCCAGGCGCTCCAGGAGGTCGAGCGGATGCGCCTCGAGCCAGCGCAGCACCGCCGGGTAGCGGCTCGTCGGCGTGTCGACGCGCGCGGCACGAGGCAGGTCCCGCCAGTGGCGCTTCGGCGACCTGTGGTGCGCAGCGTGATGCCCGTCGTTGAAGAACAAGAGGTTGTAGAGCGCGCCGCGATGATCGACGGTCTCGTCGGCGCGATGCTCGTAACGCCCTTGCAGGGTGCACAACATCAGGCCGGCGAAGTAGCCGGGCAGATAGGCGAACGCGAAGAACGACGGCGCGACCAGCGCCAGGGTGATCCAGAGCCCGGCGACGGCGGCCGACTCGGCGCACAGCTGCGGCGACGGCCTGATGCGCGCCGCGCGGTTCGCGTGATGGGCCAGGTGCCGCTCGCGCCAGAGCGTCTGCGGCACCCCCATCAAGAGACTCAGGTAGATCGAGAAGGCGCTGCGCGCCGTCTTCGAGCGGAAGAACGGGTTGTGGATGAAGTTGTGGGCGACGGTGTTGGCGTTCCACCACAGGCCGATCGCGACGACCGGCAGCGACGGCGCCAACAGCAACGCGGCGGCGTGAACACCCGAAGCGGCGATGAGCGGCGCGTCGGTCCACGCGGTTCGCGGAAGCGACGCAGTGCGCGTCGCGACGCTCACTCCTCGCCCGCCTTCACCTTGAAGTGGGAGCGCGCGACGGCGAAGCGATCGTGGTCCTCGCGGACGATGCGTACGCTCCACTTGACCACCTCGCCGGGCTGCAGGTAGAGCCACGTCTTCCATTCGGTCTCCCGCTCACCGGGCTCGATCGCCGGGCTGGCGACGAGGCCGGCCCGCCGCGTCTCGACTTCGAAGAGGTAGCGCGTTCCGTCGTTGGGCGCCAGCGCGTTGGCCGCGGTGAACCGGATCTCCTGCATGCCGCTCTCGACGACCTTCATCTCGTTGCCGGGCCGCGCCGGCGCGACGGGCCGGGGCAGGGTTCGCAGCAGTCCCGGTGCCCCCCACTTCGCGTTGCGGACCGGGTGTATCCCCCATCCCATCGGATACGGTGTCGGCGCCTTGGGGCGCTCGGCGCCGGTGTACAGCTTCGCGCCTTCGAGCCGGCGACGCGCGCCGAAGCCGTAGACGCCGCGCTTGCCGGCGATGTCGGCGAGATCCGCCCACTCCTGGCGGGCCTCCTTCTCCTTGCCTGCCGGCAACGAGAAGTAGAGCGTGCCCCACTCCGGCGCCATCTGCGAGCGGCGGCCGGTGGCGAGGCTGAACGCGCCGACGATCAAGATCTGCGTCGGCTCTTCGGCGCTCGGGATGAGCTTCACCGTGTCGACGATGGCGTAGATGCCGGTGGGATCGCTGGCCTCCGCGGGGCCGGCGAGCGAGAGAATCAAGGCAGCGGACAAGAACAGGGCGATTCGCATTGGGGTCTCCTCCAGGACAAGGGAGCAGACGCGATCCGCCGTCGAAGTGTTACCTACGCGCGAATGTGCTCCAGGACCTCCGCCAGGGACGGAAACACCTCCGAGGGCGTGTCCTCGAGCGCGATCGGGTCTTCCCGGCGCGTCACGCCGCTGAGCACGAGGTAGGACGTCACGCCCGCGCGCTTGGCCATGCGGATGTCCGTCGTGGGCCGGTCCCCCACCATGACGGCGTCGCTCGCGTCCACGTCGAGGCGGGACAGCGCGCCGCGGATCATCGTGGCTTCCGGCTTCCCGATCACGCGCGGCGTGCGCCCGGTCGCGGCCCGGAACATCGCGAGGAACGCCCCCACGTCGGGCACGGGACCGTCGGGCGTGGGACACGTGAGATCCGGATGCGTCGCCACGAACGGCAGGTCGCGCTGCAAGAGCAGCGCCGCGCGCTGGATCTTGTCGTAGGTGAGCTCGAGGTCGTACCCGAGCACGACCATGTCAGGGTCGTCGTCGTCGAGCGTGATGCCGGCCGCCTCGAATTCGCCGCGCAGCTCCCTCGTTCCGACGAGGAACACCCGCGGCGGGTGAACGAGCGAGTGCAGGTAGTCGATCGTCGCGTCGCCCGCGGTGTAGACGTCGTCGATGTCGGGGCTGAATCCCGCGTCCTGGAGGCGCGCGCGCCACCCCTCGCGCGAGCGCGACGTGTTGTTGGTCAGCCACAGGTACGGAATGCCCGCGCGATCGAGGTACGCGATCAGCTCGCGCGCGCCGGGAATCGCGTTCGGTCCGAGCAGCGTCGTGCCGTCGATGTCCAGCAGGAAGGCGCGCACCTAGGTGACTCGCATGTGTTCGTGCTCTCGCAGCTCGTCGGGGGGACCGACCGCGATGATCTCTCCGGCGTCCATGATCACCAAGCGATCCGAGATCTCGAGCGCCTCGTCCTGATCGTGGGTCACGTAGATCACCGTGAATCCGGTCTCTTGCTGGATGCGGCGGATGTCGCGGCGCATGCGCACGCGCAGCTTGGCGTCGAGGTTGGACAAGGGCTCGTCGAGCAGGAGGACGTCGGGCTCCATGATCAACCCGCGCGCCAACGCCACGCGCTGCTGCTGCCCGCCCGAGAGCTGATTCGGCCGCCGGTCCTCCAGGCCTTCGAGGCCGACGAGGCGCAGCATCGCGTGCGCGCGTTCGTTGCGCTCCGCCTTCGGCACGCGGCTCACGCGCAGCGGATAGTCGACGTTGCGCAAGACGGAGAAATGCGGCCAGACCGCGTACGACTGGAAGACCATGCCGATGCGGCGCGCTTCCGGCGGGACCCAGGTGCCCGGGCCGCACACGGTGCGGTCGCCGATGCGAATCTCGCCTGCGTCGGGCACGTCGAGGCCCGCGATGAGCCGCAGGACGGTCGTCTTGCCGCAGCCTGACGCGCCGAGCAGCGAGACGAGCTCGCCCTGCTCGACGCGCACGGAGAAGTCGCAAAGGACGCGGTTGTCGCCGAACGACTTCTCGAGGTGAGAGCAGGTGACCTCGCTCATACGCCGTATCGTCCTTTGGAGAGGAATCGGAGCAAGAGGTTGCTCCCGACGACGAAGGCGAGAATCACGGTTGCGAGGACCGACGCGGCGGTCGGCCCCTCGTACTCGCGCAGCTCGAACATGCGCGTGCCGACGGTCTCGGTCCCGGGACCGACGAGCAGCACGGACATCGTGAGCTCGCTGAACGACGGCATGAACACGAGAAACCAGCCGGCCATGAGCGACGGGAGCACCAGCGGGATCCAGATCGTTCGAAGCACCGTGAAGCCCCGCGCGCCGCTCATGCGCGCCGCCTCGGGCAGCGCGTCGTCGATGGTGCCGAGTCCGTCCGCAAGCGGCCTGGCGGCCAGCGCGGCGTACTTCGCGACGTAGGCGATCAGAAGGATCCAGAGCGTGTTCGTGAGCGTGAGCGGCGTCGTCCACATGAGGATCAAGCCCAGCGCCAGCACGGTTCCCGGGGCGGCCAGCGGAAGCGCCGTCAACGCGTCGAGCAGGCCGCGCCCCTTCCAGCGCGTCTTCACCTTCACGAAGGCGACGGCGCCGCCGAGCATGACCGCGGCGGTCGCCGCGCCGGCGGCGAGCAGCAGCGACGTTCGAATCACGTCGGCCGTCTCGGGCTGCCAGAGCGCCGCGAAGTTCTCGGTCGTCAGGTTCGCGATGGAGAAGTCGCCGGCGATGCGCATGAACGCGGTCAACGTCACCGCGGCGGCGGGACAAATGATCGCGACGAGCGCGAAGACGCCGACCAGCAGGGCCGTCGCGGCACGGTAGCGTCCCAGCCGCACCAGCGACGCGCGCGACGCCTTGCCCGACAGCACCGCGTGATGGCGTCCGCGCAGAAGCAGCGGCGGCAAGACGAAGACGAAGAGCAGGCAGGCCAGGCTGCTGGCCTCCGCCATGCCGCCGAGACCGCCGGCGATGGCGTCGAAGATCTGCGTCGAGAGCACCTCGATCCGCGCGGGGCCACCCAACAGCACCGGCGCGCCGAACGCCGACGCCGTGACGGCAAACACGAGTCCTCCGCTCGAGATGAGCGCCGGGCGCATGATGGGCAGCGACACGTCCCGGAGCACCCGCCAGGTGCCGGCGCCGCTCATTCGCGCGGCGTCCTCCAACGACGGATCCGCGTTCTGCAGCGCGCCGCGCACGCTCAGGAAGACGTAGGGATAGAAGCTCAACGCCATGACCCACGTCAGGCCGGTCATGGAGTAGATGTTCAGCGTTCCCTTGCCGAGAAGCTGGTTGAGCACGCCCACCTCGGGGTTGGCGAGCGTGATCCACGCGACGGCGGCGATGTACGGCGGGATGATGTACGGGATCGTGAGGATGGACCGGAAGAACGGCTGCCACGGAAGGTCGGTGCGCGACGTGAGCCACGCCAACGGCGCGCCGATCAGCACCGCGAGCAGCGACGTGCCCACGGCCAGCCGCAGCGTGCCGATCAGCGCGTCCAAGGCGTCGGCGCTCGTCACGGCATCGAAGAACGCCGCGCCGCTCTTCGCGCCCTGCAGAACGACGAACGCAAGCGGCGCGATCCCGAGCAGCACGACCGCGGCCAACGCGCTCCACGCCTGTGCCTGGCCCCTGCACACCCGCATCAGCGCATGATGTCGCGAAACGTCTGCTTGATCTCGTCCCGCCGGTCGCGCACGGCCGCCATCGACTCCGCGCTCCACGTGTGCTTGCTCAGGTCGGCCCATGCCGGCGCGCCTTTCGGCGGCGCCTGGGACGGGATCGGCGAGTACATCCAGCCCGACACCACGGCGGCCTGCATCTCGGCGCTGAACATGAAGTCGTAGACCTGCTTCGCCAACGCGGGCTGATCGGTGGATGCGAGGATGGCAACCGGGCTGGGAACGGGAATCGCGCCGTCGGAGGGAACGACGATCGCGAGCGGCGCGCCCTTCTCGATGCGCGGGAGCACGTTCTCCATCAGAATGATGCCGACCGCCTTCTCACCGGTCTCGATCTTGTTGAGCACCGCGCTGTTGCCGCCGGCCGAGACGATGTCGTTCTTGCGAAGCGCCTCGAAGTACGACCATCCGTACTTCGCCGAGAGCGCGGCGACGGTCGTGAACGTG
Organism: Planctomycetota bacterium; assembly: GCA_965223505.1. Classification (GTDB taxonomy): domain Bacteria; phylum Planctomycetota; class PLA2; order PLA2; family JAEUHO01; genus CBDCWP01. Next base: position 109,858 of record CBDCWP010000034.1, on the reverse strand, counting down.
GTGCCGGACTTGAGCGGGTCCGGCATCGCGACCGCGCCCGCGAAGCGGGCGTCCTCGAGGTCCTTGAAGCTCTGCGGGTAGTCGTCAGGCTGCAGTCGGTTCGTGTTGACGGCGAGGGCCATCACCGGCACGCGGACGGTTGCGAACGTGTGATCGGGATCCTTGAACGACGCGACGCCGGCGACCGCGGCGCTCTCGTGCGCCAGCAGGTGCCCCGCCTCCTTGAGCTGCAGGTAGTAGAAGGGATCGGAGGTCATGAGCAGATCGCAGTTGCTGCCGCCCGCCTGGATCTCCGCGTTCAGCTTGGAGGCGATCGTCTCGCTGCCCTTGTCGTACCAGCGAATGCGAACGCCGGGAAAGCGCTCCGCGAGCAGCGGCGTCATGCGCTTGATCACGCTCTTGTAGATCGACGTGTAGATCCAGAGCTCCGGCTCGTCGTCACCGCAACCGGTGACGCCGGTGAGCGCGACGAGCAAGCCGATGATGAGCGCCTTGCGCATGGTCCTCGCGTGATCCCTCAGGCTGTTCCCCCCCTCGGGGGCGCAGAGGGTACCCTGCCCGTTGCCGTGTCGGCTCCTTCCCATCGCTCTCCGCTGCACGAAGAGGCGGCCGTTGCCGTGATCGACGCGCAGACCTCGTTCCTCGCGTCGATGGCAGGCGAGAGCGAGCCGCTCCTCCAGCGGCTGGAGCGCCTGCTCATGTTGGCCGACTGGCTGGCGCTGCCCGTCATCGCGACGATCGAGCGGCCGGTCGAATCGAAGGGGCACCTACCCGACCGGCTGCAGGTGCGCACGCCCAACGACGTGCAGATCTTCGAGAAGTCGTCGTTCGACCTCTGCGGCGAGCAACCGATCGCCGACGCCCTGAAGGCGACCGGTAGAGGCGCGGTGGCGGTCGCGGGCGGCGAGACCGACGTGTGCGTGTTGCAGTCCGTCTTGGGCCTGATCGGCCGGGGCTATCGCGTCTACCTGCTCGAAGACTGCCTGTTCTCGTCGGAGCCCGACACCGGGTTCGCGGTCGCGCGGATGCGGGCGGCGGGCGCGCTGCCGTCGTCGTTCAAGTCCTTCGCATACGAGCTGACGGGCACGGTGGACCGAACGGCATGGCCGCGGTCCTGGCGGGACAAGCTCGCCGAGCGCGACCTGTTTCCCGACCCGGAAACGCTCCCGCCTCGTAGCGGCTAGCTCGCATGCCATCCGACACATGCGCACCTCCGGGTCCCATCGTCTAGCGTGCCGTCAGCGTAGCGCTTGATTCCCGAATTCCGCCCCGGACCGCGAATCCAGGCTCGTCGCGGGCGGTATGGTGGCCTGGACCCTGCGGAGGAACAGCCATGACGCGTGTCTTCCTGCGTGCGCTGTTGCTCGTCGTCGCATTCGCGGCGTCGGCACAGGGAGCGATCGCCGAGGACCACCCGGCGCCCGTCGACATCGGGCCCGAGCACCTCGAGCTGCTTCCGTTGACCGAGATCGAGTGGGTGCAGATCGCGCGCGAGCACCCCGATCTCGCGGCGCGCCTGAAGATCGTGGGCGAGCGCTACGCCAAGGTCGCGAAGCAGCTGGCCGCTCGGAACAACCAGAGAGACGCCGGAAGCCGCAAGCTCGCCGCGCAGCTGGAGCGCGACCGCGCCGCCTTCGTGCCGTTGATGACGGAGCTGAAGAAGGCCGTCGAACCGATGGGGATCTCGGAAGAGGTCTTGCGCATGTTGGAGCGAGCGACGGAAGGCCCGTACCGCATCGAGCGCTACGCCCTTCGCGTCGCGCGGTTCGGCGCCGGATCGAAGCAGGTCATGCACCGGCTGCCGCAGGCGGTCGAAGGCGCCCTGCTCGCGACGCACGCGACCGTCATGCGCCTCGAGCAGCTGGCGAAGGAAAATGAGGACGGCGCCGCGGCGCTCCTGCGCGCGCGCGACGACGCGCGGCTGCGTGCGACGGCGATGCAAAAGCGCTTCTGGCGTGTCGTCGACTGCTCGCACGACCTCGCGGGACGACTGCACATCAAGCGCAGCCTCCCCACGCGCATGACGAAGATGGAGGAGGGCTTCGCGCACCTCTATCTCGTCGAAGGCATGACACCGGCGCAGGGGGCGCAGGTCACCGCCTTGTTCACCGAGCTCGAGCAGGAGACGGCGGCCGACAAAGCGGCCGAGGCGCGCATCACGCGCGAGCTGGGGCGCAAGGATCTCTCGCCGGAGGAGCGCGCGGACCTGAATCGCGAGCAGCGGGTCGTGAAGAAGAACCAGCTCGACACGCTCTGGACCTTCTATCTGAACGCGCTCGAGGTGTATACCCCGCTTCAGATCAAGCAGCTACGCTCGATCATGCCCATGCTCACGACGGCGGAGCGGTCAGGCGACTTCCGCGAGCTCGCCAAGCAGTTTCAGCTGACGCCGAAGCAGCAGGACCGGGTCAGGGCCCTGAAGAAGAAGTACGAGCCTCTGACCGCCGCGCTGCGCGAAGAGAACATCAAGATCAATCGCATGGCGCAGGACTACGGCGAGGACTCGCCGCAGCAGGACATGATGAACATGATGCGCTACGCGACGTTCGCGAAAGGCCAGGCCGCCAACCGCGAGGCCGCGGGCGTCCTCTTCACGGAGATCCTGCGCCCCGAGCAGGTGCTCACCTGGGTGTTGGGCGCCGGCGGCTAGCTCTCAATCGTCTTCGGGCAGCCCCTTCGCGAGGACCGTCTCCATGGCGGCCACGAAGCGGTCCAGCTCCTCGATCGTCGTGTAGACCGACGGCGAGACGCGAATGCCCTCGAACTCGTCGTGCTTGATCGCGACCGTCAGAATGCGGTGCTCCTTCCAGAGCCACTGCTGCAGCTCGGCGGAGTCGATCCCATCGATCTGCACGTTGGCGATCCCGCACGCCATGCCCGGCTTCAGGCTCGTGTGCAGCTTCACGCGCTCGTGCCGGAGGAGCCGCTTCGCCCAGTAGTCGCGCAGGAACACGAGCCGCTGCTCCTTGCGTTTGGGTCCGATGCCCTGGTGGAAGGTCAGCGCGTCCGCGATGGCCAGGTAGTTGGCCGCCGGGTGCGTGCCGATCTCCTCGAACTTGCGGATGTTCTCGTCCTGGGTCTCGGGCGCCGCCATCATCGGCCACAGGCCCTTGATCTTGTCCTTGCGCACGTACAACAACCCGGTGCCGTGGGGGGCGAACAGCCACTTGTGCAGGCTCGTGCCGTAGTAGTCGCAGTCGAGGTCCGAGAGCTTGAAGTCGAAGTGCGCGAGCGCGTGCGCGCCGTCCACGATGACCGGCAGGCCGCGCATGCGCGCCATCGCGACGACCTCCTTCACGGGCAGGATCTGCCCGGTGATGTTGATCATGTGGCACATCAAGATCAGCTTGGTCTTCGGCGTGATGTTCGCCTCGAAGCGGCGGACGATCTCGCCGGGGTCGTCGCACGGAATCGGAATCCTGAACTGCTTGAGCACGATGCCCTCGCGGCGCTCACGCTGCTTGAACGTGTTGATCATGCGCGGGTAGTCCTGCGTCGTCGTGAGGACCTCGTCGCCCTTCTGCAGATCGAACCCCAGCTGGCAGATCTGCAGGCTCTCCGACGCGTTGCGCGTGAACGCGATCTCTTCGGGATCGCAGCCGAACTGACGGGCCATGCGCTTGCGCACGCCCTCGCGCTGCGGCTCGAGGATGCGCCACATCGTGTAGGGCGGCGCCTCGTTGGAGTAGTCCAGGTGACGCTTCATCGATTCCTGTACGACGGCCGGTGCGGGCGAGACGCCGCCGTTGTTGAAGTTCACCAGGCTGCGGTCGACGGTGAACGCCTGCGACACCTCGAACCAGAGCTCGTCGTTGGCCGCGTCGCCGCGCGGCAGGATCGGCAACCGATCGATGAACCCGCCGGCCAACACCTTGCGCGGTTCGAACGCGACGGCCGCCGCCGCCGCCGGCAACAGCATGCTTCCGAGGAACTGACGTCGTGAATGCATGGCGCGCCTCCCGAGAAGCCGATTCTAGAGACTCGCCGGATCGCTTTCATCCGCGACGTTCATGCGCAGCGCGATCGCGGCCGCCGCGACACCGAGCATCACGTACGCGAACCCGCCCCAGGCGATCGTCTCGAACGAAATGCCCCATCCGAGCAGGATCCCCATGGCCCAAGGCGCGGCGCCCGTCGCCCACACCATCGCGGCCGTGGTGATCGAGCGGATCGCGCCGTAGTGCAGGACGCCGTACATGTCGGCGAACAGGCTCGTCGAAACGGGGATCGTCGCGCCGATCGTCGCCCCGCCCAGCCCGAGGTAGACGATCGCGGAGACGGGATGATCGAACAGCGCGAGCGTGAGCATCGCGCCCGCGAGCGGCAGTACGCAGAACGGCAACAGACGCCTCTCGTCAATCCGCTCGATGATCGGGATCATGACCAGCGACACGACGAAGTGCGCGCCACCGAAGGTGACGAAGCAGCCCGCCAGCCATTCCGTCGTCCAGCCCTTGGCCAGGGCGAGCTCGAGCTGGTGGAAGATCAAGCCGGTCAGCAGGAACGGCGCCGCCAGCGTGGCGGAGAGGATCATGTAGAACCGCGCGTCGCGCAGGACCTGCGCGCGGGTCCACTGCCTCGCGACCGGACGGTCCGCGTCTTCGCTCGGCCGGGCGATGCTGTCGAGCAACGCCTCGTGACGCGCCTTGTGCCCGCGCAGCAGCGTGAGCACCACGACCGGCAGCACGACGAACAGCGCGAGGCCGCAGAGGAGCCAGGCATCGCGCCATTCGAAGTGGGAAAGCAGCAACACCGCGAAGAGGGGAAACACCGCCGAACCGACGGGGAATCCGAGCGCGGCGATGGTGGTCGCCTTGCCGCGGGCGTGCTCGAAGTATCGCGCCATCGAGGTGAACGCGGCGTGGCTCATGAGGCCCTGGCCCGTGAAGCGCACGGCGAAGAAGCCCAGCGGAAGCAGCCAGGCCGCGTGAATCAGACCCATGACGCAGCACGACGTGGCGACGCCGAGCCCCGCGGCGAGGCTGAACCAACGCAGATCGACGTGGTCGATGGTCCGGCCGATCCAGATGAGCAGCAGCCCGCTGGCGACCGTGGCGAGCGAGTAGTACCTGCCCCACTCCTCGTCATCGAGGGCGAAGTCCCCCTTGATCGCGTCGCCGAACATCGAGACGAAGTACGTCTGCCCGAAGCTCGAGAAGAACGTGAGCGCGAAGCCGTAGGTGAGGAGGCCCAGGTTCGCCCGGAGGAATGCGGCGTAGCCCATATCCCGGCATAGCTTGCGTGACGGCGGCGACACGCGCGTGCCCGTCCCGAGACGGACGCGCGAGAAAGCTGAAACGCCCGGTCATCGAGCGCGTCAAACCAAGGGGGAGCGTCGCGCCGACGACCCCGGGACCTTGGTCTGAAATCGCAACCGACTGCCGCCCACCCCCGGCGGGCGGACGTACGGTCAGGGAAGTCGATGCCGCGGGAGGAACTGTTCATGGGGAGACACGGGACCTGGCGTGCCGCGCTGGCCGCCGCCGCGCTGCTGCTCGGTGGGGTGGCCGGCTCCGCCGCGGCCGACGAGGAGCTTTCGAACCGCGCCGCGGCGCTCAAGGACATCATCAAGGGGCATCAGGTCGACAAGGATCTGGACGCGCTCAAGAACGACGTGAACGAGGTCGTGAAGCTCTACACCGGGGCGATGGCCGCCGACGACGACAAGGTCAAGGGCCAGGCCGTCGAGCTGATGGGGATGATCTCGAAGTGGTGCGTCGGCAAGTCGCGCCATGACGTCCTCAAGGCCGCGTTGACCGGCTTCGGCACCATGGGCGACGAGCGCGCCTCCAAATTCGTGAAGCCGCATCTGCGGCAGCACAACCTCAAGAAAGCGGGCCCGATCCTCCAAACGGCCGTCGATACCGCCGGAAAGGCGCCGCACAGCGACTACGTGGAGCCGCTGCTGAAGATCGTCCACAAGTCGAAGACCCTGCCGATCGTCGCGCGGGCCGCGACGGCGCTCGGAGGATTCAAGAAGATCAAGAACAAGCGCAAGAAGATCTTGATCGAGCTGGTCAAGACGACGGAGAAGGACCGTCCCGGAACGCGTCCCGGCGATCGCGATCCCGACATGCACCAGCCGCTGTCGTACGGCAGCGCGGGCAGTCGCTGGACCACGCTCTCGCCCATCCTCCACAAGATTCTCAATCAGCTCACCGGGCGGGACCTGCACGCGGCGGAAGAGTGGTTCGCGATGGTGAAGGAGTACAAGAGCGATCTCGACGACCTCTTCGCCGACGAAGAGGAGTGATCCGCGGCGGACGCTACAATCGCCGCGGTCGATGAGGGAGAGACATGCGGCTACTGCATCTGTGTCTGTTGCTCGGATTGACGCTGGCGCTCGCGCCCGCCGTCTGGGCCGACGAGGAAGACGAAGGCGGCGAGACCAAGGAGTGGAAGAGCCACAACCTGCGGTGGACGCTTCCGGACTCCGAGGATTGGACGTTCGCCGAGCCGGACCCGCAATCCAAGGCGGCCGGCTACTTCGCGATGGTCAAGCACGCCTCGAACTCGATTCAGGCGACGTTCTACGTCTCCGTTCGGCCGACCGGCGGCTTGACGCTCGCCGAGCGCGGCGACGAGATGCTGAGCAACGCCCGCGCGAGCATGCAGGAGGTGACGAAGGCCGAGAAGAACGCGGCCGTGCTCTCGGGCCTCCCGGGAACGTCCATCGAGGTCACGGGGACGGTCTCGGGCGTCAAGGCCTACATTCAGTCCCACGCGATCGTCTACAAGGACAAGTTCTACACCCTCTACGTCCGCGTCTGGTACGGCCACCAGAACACGTACGAGGACGAGATCGCCGAGGTGCGCGACGGGCTACGTCTGATCGAAGGCGCCGGCAAGACCGCCACGCCGGACGACGACGAGGGCAATGAGGGCGAAGGCGACGAAGGCGGCACCAAGCCGGAGTCGGGCGACGGCGATGCGGCCCGCACGCCCGACAGCTGGCCGGAGAACGGCCCCAAGAAGGAAGGCGACAAGATCACCTTCCCGTCGCAGAACCTCGTTTGGACCCTGACCGACTCGGCGTTCTCGATCACGAAGGTGATCGCCGACGAGACGGCCAAATCGGGCAACTTCCTGGAGTTGGAGATGCGCGAAGGCCCGAATCACTGCGCCGTCACGCTCTTGATCCAAGACCGGCCGCCCGGATTCGACATCCGGAGTTTCGCTGACGATCCCGAGACGCTGAACCGCATCGCGGAGCGCATGGAGACCCGCATTCCGGGCGGCGCGAAGATCGAGAAGGACCTCGACATCGGCAATTCGACCGGTGTGCGCCTCACCGTCGCAGGCAAGGTCAAGGACACGTATGCGACCATCATCGAGACCGCCGTGGCGCTCGACGTGAAGCTCTACCGCTGGGTGGCGGTCGTTCGGGGCGAGCGCGACTGTCACTTGCACTTCATCAAGCCGATCGACGAGATTCTCGCGGGCGTTCACTTTCCGAAGACCACCGAGACCGTGGCGGGTCCGATTGCCGGTCCCGTCGCCGCGCACGTCGTCGAACGCGGCAAGCGCAAGGGCAAGCACTTCAACCTGCTCGCGCCGGGCGTGAAGGTGAGGAAGCCGAAGAACATGGCCCAGATCGACGAGGGGCTGCAGGACGAGGAGATTCGCTTCGCTCTGGAGACGCGCACCGAGGAAGGTGACGCGTACCTGTACTGCGACCTGCGCGTGTACGAGAAGGCGAAGATGACCGAGCAGGGCCGCAAGCTCATCCATCTGCTCGACGAGCGCGCGCAGCAGTGGCTGGCCGACGCGGGATCGGGCGCGAAGCTCAGCAGCACCGGCGCCGACGAGCCGCCGAAGAAGTCGGGCTTCTGGGCGTCGGCCAAGGGGCTCGTCTACGAGTTCACGGCGGAGCTAAACGGGCACCCCTTCGTCGAGAAGGGGTGGATCGTCACAAAGGGCAAGCGCGTCTTCTTCATCCGGTTCCAGTTCGGCGGCAAGGACGCGGAGGACAAGCTCGAGTCGACGTTCAAGTCGATCGAGAAGAACTGGCAGTGGAAGTAGCACCGACGACCTCGCCACCACGTCGTGGCAGCGTAGACTTCGAGCCGCATGCGCATCGCCACGGTCCTCGTCCTCTGCTCGGCGCTCCTCGTCGCGTGCGGTGACGAGCCTGCGCCGGCGCCGGTCACCTACGACGTCGACGGACGAGCCGTCGGCGTGATCCGGGTGCCGGCCGAGCGGCCGAACCTCATCGTCGTGCTGATCGACACCTTGCGCGCGGACGCGCTCGAGCGGCAGCTCGGCGACGAGGCCAACATGCCGTTCTTGCGGGCTCTCGAAGAGAAAGGCCTGCGCTTCGACGACGCCGCCGCGCCCGCGCCGTGGACCGTGCCTTCGATCGCGAGCCTGCTCACGGGCCGGCTCCCCCACCGCCACCGCTGCGACGACGTCTTCCAGCCACAGCTGTCCGACACGCTCACCACGTACGCGGAGGTGCTGACCAGGACGTACGGGTACGAGTGCGCCGGGTTCGTCGACGGTCCGTGGTTCAACGAGAGCGGATCGATGCTGCAGGGCTTCGGTGACGGCAAGCAAGGCCTGGGCCTGGCCCGCCTGCAGCAAGGGCTCGATCGCTGGCTCGACACGCGCGACGCCGCCAAGCCGTTCTTCCTGTTCGTTCACACGTTCGAGGCGCACGACCCGTACGGAGAGGCCAACCACCCGTCCGTGCCGCCGTGGTCGGTCAAGACGCCGCAGCCCAAGCCGGAGTCGTATCCGCGGCCGTGGGAGCTGACGCGCATCTACATGCTGGACCGCGAGCGGCGCAACGCGCTCGTCGACAAGTACGGCCGCCGGGTGACCCAGGACGTGCTGCGCTACACGTGGTCGGGCTACCCCGCGGCGCCGCGGCCCGACCTGGCCGACGACCTTCGCGACGCCTACTACGACGGCGTGCGCTGGGTGGACGGCTTGCTGGCGAAGTCGATCGGGCACATGGAGTCGCAGGGCCTGCTCGAAAACACGCTGCTCGTCGTGACGTCGGACCACGGCGAGGCGTTCGGCGAGCACGGCATGCTGGTGCACGGCCGTCAGATGTACGACGAGCTCATCCGGATTCCGCTGGTCGCGAGCGGGCCGGCGCCGTTCGACGCGGGGCGCGCGATCGCGGGCGGCATCGGGCTGATCGACGTGCTGCCGACATTCTTCGACTGGGCGGGGCTCGCGCCGATCCCCGACGTGGACGGACGCTCGTTCCTGCCGCTCGTTCGCGGCACGGGCACGGGCAGGGTCGTGCTGTCCGAGGAGGAGCTCAACGAGTTCAACACGCAGGAACCCAATCGGGCGCTGATCGCGAGCGCCCGCTCCGACGCGTGGAAGTACATCATCACGTACGACCTGCTGGACGGCGCGATCCGCGAAGAGCTGTACGACCTGAAGGCCGACCCCGGCGAGCAGAAAGACCTCGCGGTCGAGGGCCGCATCGACGGCGCGAAGCTCGACGACGCGTTCTGCGCGGCGGTCGAGCGGCTGCGGGACCGCATCTGGACGGCGGCCAAGAACGTCGAGGACCGTGGTCACACGATCTACGGCGTCGGCAGTGCGCGATCGGCGGGACCGCGGCCGTCGCCGTGCAAGTAGTCGTGAACCGTCCCCCTCGCGGCTTCGTATCGTGGCAGTGAGGGAGACGCCGATGCGCTGGGTCGCAATCGCAGCTTTGATCGCCGTCGTCGGGGTCGGCGGCTGGCTCGTGTTCGCCGGCACGCCGAAGCCGGCCGACGACGCTGCGTCGGACGAGCACGACGACGACGAAAGCGAGTCGACGGCCGGGCTCGCCGGACAAGGCCGTGACGCCGCGCCGCCGCTCGAGCCGGCTGCGCCGTTGATCGCGGCGCTCGACACCGACGATGCCGCGCAGGTGGACGACGCCGTCGCGAAGCTTCGCGAGCGCATCAAGGCCGGGGAGCTCACGCTGGAGGAGATGCTCGAGCTGGCGCTTCGCGCCGACGACCCGGGCCGGGTGCGGCAGCTGGCGCAAAAGAAGCTGCTCGAGAAGGGCTACGAAGCCCGCGCCCTCTTGCCGCGTCTGTTCGCGCTCATCGAGGCGGATCCCACGCAGGAGCACGACTTCGTCTGCTCGATGTTGCGCCGCATCAGCGGCAAGAGCGCGTCGGGCTTCCTGTCGATCCGCGAGGAGGAGCTGCCGGACGACGCGAAGGAGACGTTCTCCCCGTTCCTGGCGCGTGTGAAGGCGTTGGTCGCGAACGTCGATGCGGAGCTGGACGTGCGGCTGGCCTTGCTTCCGATCGTCGAGGTGCTGGGCCCCGCGGCCGTCGACCTGGCGCCGGCGCTGATCGAATGGATCCAGGAGGTCGAGAAGGGCCGCGAGAGGTTCCGGGAGGCGAACCCGATGATCTCCGTGAGCTGGCACCACTACGAGTTCGAGATCCAGGACGCGCTGAGCAAGCTCGGGCCGGGCGCGCTCCCGCCGATCCTCGCCGCGCTGCGGGAAGAGGAGAACTACGGGAGCTACGAGCTCGAGAGCGCGATCGCGGAGATGGGCCCCGAAGCACTCGGCACGCTGCGCGAGCTGCTGAACGACGACGACGGCGGGGTGAGGCTCAGTGCGCTCACGGCGATCGCGCGCATCGAAAAGGGCAAGCCCGAGACCCTCGCGCTGCTGCGGGAACTTCTGGACCACCCCTCGGCGTCGATGCGCGCCGGCGCCGTGGGCCTTCTGAACGCGTACGGGCCCGACGTCGCAGGAGACATCCTGCGCGCGCTCTCCGATCCGCACGTGAAGGTGCGTCAGGTGGCCGCAAAGGGGCTGAGCGACTTTCCGGAGGCGGCGGCCGAAGCGCTGCCGCAGCTGCTGAAGATGGCGCGCTCGAAGGACTGGTCGGAGAAGTGGTCGACGATCGACGCGCTGACGGTGCTCGGCCCGGCCGCGGCGGAAGCGACGCCGATCGTGCTGGCGGAGCTCGCGGACGAGCTCGACTCCGAGTGGCGTTCCTACGGCGAGAGCCGCAACCTCAAGGCCCTCGTCGCGTTCGGCGACCGGGCAGTCGCCCATCTCGTCGAGGTCGCGAGCGACAAGGACGCGAAGCTACAGCGCGCAGCCGTGCATGCGCTCGAGAACATGGACGTCGATCCGCGCGCGCTTTCCTCTTTGTCGTCGGCGCTGGGCGATCTCGAGGGCATCGCGGCGGTTCGCGCGGCGGGGCTGCTCGTCGCCCACGACAACCCGCAGGCGCTCGGCATTCTGATCGAGGCGTTGCGCAACGAGAGCACCGAGGTTCGCATCGAGGCCGCGAAGGGCATCGCGCGCGCGGGCGCGGCGGCAGCGCCGACCTTCCCGACGCTCGTCGAGGGGCTGCGCAAGCACAAGGCGCTGCTGTACGCCGAGGGCGCGAACTGGAGCAAGGAGTGGACGGGGTTCGCGGCCTACGTCGACGCCGTCAAGGCCGTCGGTGCGTTCGTTCCGGACCGGTGTGTCTACCTGTTGTCCGACGAGAACGACGAGGTGCAGGAGGCGGTCGCCCATGCGGTCGTGGCGGCCGGCGAGCGCGGCCGGGGCGTGCTCGACGCGTCCTGGAGCACGGTCGCCGTCTCGGGCCGCGTGCAGGTCGTCGGTCCCGCGTCGGCGCGGGCGTTTGCGAAGGAGCCCGATCCGGTGTGGCGTCCCTGGGCACTCGAGCGCTTCGACGACCCGGAGCCCTTGGTTCGCCTCGCCGTTTCGAAGCAGACGCGCGGCGATGCGGAGGTCGCACAGAAGATCATCGAGACCTGGATCGAGCTGTTGGCGCACCCCGAGAACGATGTCGCACAGAACGCGGCGTGGGAGCTGAGGCGGCATGCCTCGTCGCTGAAGCCGTACGAGAAGCAGATTCGCGCGGCGCAACCCAAAGAGGAGTCCACCGCGCGGCGTTGGGTGCAGGAAGCACTCGACGCCATCGAAGACGCGGACTGAACGAGGAAACAGACCGTCCTACGGCGGCAAGCGACTCAGGGGGTGTTCGAGTCGCGCGGCGCTACTCGTCGTCCACCCAGGGCGCCTTGCGCGCGCTCTTGTGCTCGCGGAACCACCGCTCGAACTCATCGACGGTCGAGAGCGCTACGCCACTCTCGTTCGTGGGCGTACCGGAGAAGTGCTGCAGCACCTTGACGACGTGGGTGCGGATGCGATCCCACAGCCGCTTCGCCGCGCGCGCCGCGGGCGTATTGGTGTTCTGCTTGGCGAGCGACTCGACGCCGCTGTAGCGCTCCTTGAACTTCTTCACGATGGCATGCCGCTGGGTGCCGGGGACCTGCTCGGCCGGAAAGAGCACCATCGCCTGATGGGCGGCGACGAGGAACGCCGCCTCGTTGTTCTTGGTGTGGCTGTACTCATCGAGCAACCAGGCCAGTGTGCGCACGTCCCCCAGACGAGCAGCGGCGACGAAGGTCACTTCGATGCGCTCGGGATCGACCTCGTAGCGCGCGTCGTGAAGGCCCTCGACGGCGCGGCGCACCTTCTTGGCCAGGCCGGCACGCACCTTGTCGTCCAGTGTCGGCGCGAGCTTCGTGAGCGCCTTCGCGGCGGCGATGTTGACATCGGTCAGCTGATTACGATCGTTCCGTACACGCGCTTTGGTGAGCGCGCGAACCAGCTGCGCTTCGGCGGCGCGCCGAAAGGACGCGACGTCACGTTCCGGCCCTTCGGCGTTCTCGTGGGCGGTGCGAACGACGGTGACGTACGCGACGAGCTCGTGCGACTTGGACTTCTTGGTGCCGAGCATGCGTTTGAGCTGCGCGAGATCCTCGTGTGCCTCGACCAGCTCTTCGGGCGCGGCTTGTTTCGCGAAGGCGGCGAGCGTGTTGAATCCGCCGAGGATCAGGAGCGTGGCAAACAGGGTTGAGAGGACCCGTTTCATGGCCTCTCCTTTCCGGACGAACCGAGTGCGGCCGTCGTCCTCGGGTGAGGACATCCCCCGCGCGGCCTCTGTCCTCGGGCGAGGACAAATAGCGGGGTTTCGACCCGTTACGGGTGCCTAGGCGCAAAGGGCGTGCCTGTAGGGGCAGCCCTTGTGGCTGCCCAACGCGACGCGCCCGACCGCGCAACCTGTAGGGGCAGCCCTTGTGGCTGCCCAACGCGTGAGCAGCGTCTGATTGGGCGCCCCGCAACCAATTTGCAACGAATGCTGCAGCGCGTGCGCCGGGCCCGAGGTGCGTCGTCAGTCGCGGGGCCGCTCGTAGACGAGGTCGTCGTCGGTCATGCGATCCATCGCGGCGAACGACCGCGGGGGACGCAAGTACGACGCGCTTCGATCCGCGGTTCAGCAGCCGTGGTCGGGCTCGCTCGACAGCCGCGAGGATCCGTGCGGTTGCAAGCACGGGCCGGGCGTTGATACATTCGATGCACACTGATTCGGCCCCGCGTCCGTGCACGGGAAATCGAGAATGAGCAACGAGCGGGTGCTGACATGCGTGTTCACCGACCTGGTCGGGTGGGTTGACCTGCATCGCACGCTCGGGGCGACCGAGGCGCGCCGACGCACGCAACGGCACAAGGACATCGTTCAAGAGCTCCAGGGACGCCATGGCGGCGAGATCGTGGACGTCGCCGGCGACGGATTCTTCCTGGTGTTCGGCGTGCCCAAGGGAGCCGTGCTGTTCGGCCTCGAACTCCTTCAGCGACACGCACGCGAGCCGGACCTGCCACCGGTGAGGATCGGCATGGATCTCGGTACCGTGATGGAGACCCGGTCCTCGGATCCGAACGCGACGAAGCGAGTCGACTACGAGGGATGGGCGGTGCAGCTGGCGAGCCGCGTCATGGCGCTGGCGGATGAGAGTCGACTGTTGTTGACTTCGAGGGTCGGCGACGACGTGCGACGCGAGCTGCTCGGCGAAGAGGTCGGCGAGACGTTGCGCTGGCACCTCCACGGCGCCTATCAGGCGAAGGGTCTCGAGGACGAGCTTCTCGAGATCTGCGAGATCGTCCCCACCGGGATCGGAAGCGTCGCGGAGCCGAGTCGTCCCAAAGGCAACGCGAAGATCAAGCCGGTTGACAGCGGACCCAAGAGGGGGGTCGAAGGATGGCGGCCGTCGCCCGGGCAGCAAGTGCCTGGTGAAGAGCGCTGGGTTCTGGATCGCTTCCTCGGCAAGGGCGGATTCGGCGAAGTCTGGCTCGCACGGGAAGACACGACCGGGGAAGAACGGGCGTTCAAGTTCTGCTTTGATGCCGACCACCTGACTCGCTTTCAGCGTGAGGTCTACCTGCTTCGCAGGATGAACGAACTGCTCCGTGGGAAGCGAGCCATCGCGGCGATCCTCGACTATCGCTTCGACAAGGCGCCGTACTATCTGGCTACGGCGTTCTCGCCGGGCGGAACACTCTTGGACTGGGCCCGCGAGAGCGATCCGGTGTCCGGCGTCGACGAAGCGACACGCATGGAGATCGTCGCGAATATTGCGGACGCCCTCGCGCAGGCGCACGACGTCGGGATCATCCATCGGGACGTGAAACCCTCGAACGTCTTGATGGAAGGCGGTACGGAGATCCGACTGACCGACTTCGGCCTCAGCTTCCTCGACCGAGAGCACATCGAGCTCGACCGCGACCGCGCGCTGGAGACACAGCTGCTCGCCGGAGACTCCGACGCGTCCACGCTCGGCACGGCCATGTACCTGGCGCCGGAGCTCCATGAAGGCGGGCGGGCGAGCATCAAGTCCGACATCTTCGCGCTGGGCGTGCTTCTCTATCAGATGGCGATCGGCGACTTCCGGAGGGCGCTCGGCGCCGGTTGGCGCCGGGATGTCCCCGACAAGACGCTTCAAGCCGACATTGCGCGCTGCGTCGATCGCGACCCCGAGCGTCGCCTTGCCGGCGCGGGCGATGTGGCCTCCCGCCTCCGCACCCTGCCGGAGCGACGAATCGCGGACGAACGCGCGGCGTCCCGCGCACGGAGGGATCGACGCATCCGTGTTGGCATGGTCGTCCTGAGCGTCGTCCTCGCCGTTGTTTCGGGCTTCTATTTCGTGGCCAAGGGCAAGGCCGAAGAGATCGGTGCACTGAACGAGGACCTCAAAGAGACGATATCCGAAAAGGACCAGGCTCTTAAGGACGCCGAGCGTCAACGGGGGATCGCACAGGAGAGATCGGACGCTGCGAAACGGTCCGCAGCGGAGGCGGACGAGAACCGCAAGCGCGCGCAAGCGGGACTGACTACGTTTCTTGTGGAACAGGGACGACGAGCGTTGCTCGACGGCGATGGCCAAAGGGCAGCCGCGTACCTTG
Organism: Planctomycetota bacterium; assembly: GCA_965223505.1. GTDB lineage: Bacteria > Planctomycetota > PLA2 > PLA2 > JAEUHO01 > CBDCWP01. The sequence continues at coordinate 94,620 of CBDCWP010000034.1, read as the reverse complement.
CGGCAGCGCACGGCCTAGATGCCGGCGCTCCGTCACTCGCGGTGCTCCTGCCGCGAGCAGTGGCGCTCGCCGACGCCGAACAGGCGCGGCTCACCGGACACAGTGAAGACATCACGGGGCTGCTCGCTTCGCCGGACGGCTCGTTCCTCGTCACGGGCAGCAGGGACGGAACAGCGAAACGCTGGAACGCCGAGACGGGCCGGCTCGAGCGCTCCTTCGACGGGCACTTGGATGCGGTCAATGCAATCGCGCTTACGAACGACGGGAAGCGCCTCGCGACAGGGAGCGCGGATGGCACTGCCCGAGTCTGGGATTGCGATTCGGGCGCGCTCTTGGTGAGCATGGAGCCCACGACGGCGCGACTCGAGTCGATCACATGTCTCGCACGATCACCGGACGGCGAGCGCATCCTCATCGGCAGCATCGAGGATCGGCGCGTCCGGGTGCTCGACGCGACTTCCGGGCGCACGCTCCTCACGCTGGAGGGGCACGACGAAGGGGTGCGGTTCGCAAGGTTCAATCCGAGTCGGCCGGAGATCGCGACCGTCGGCATTCGAGGGGAGATCCGGATCTGGGACGACACGTCCGGGCGCCTGTTGCGTGCGTGGCAGGCGGGCGCGACCGATGTGACGGCCGTCGCGTACAACGACCGTGGAACGCTATTCGCGACAGCGGGACTCACCATCGTGCACGTCTGGCGTGCCGGCGAACTGCACCGCGCGACGAACGACATGCCGAGCGCGACCATCGTCGGCCTCGCCTTCACTCCTGCGTCCGAGCGGATCTTGGTCGCCACACAAGACGGCGCCGTGCGCACATGGGACAGCGCGACCGACACCGTGGGGACACCGGTTGCGACGATCGAGCAAACAGCTATAGAGGACGAGGATGACGAGCTGTGCACCCATTTCGTCGTGAACGAACGCGGCACGCACGCGTGTGTCTGTACGAGCAAGGGGCGGGTCTTGATCCTGGACTTGGACTCCTTCAAAGTCACATACAAGTCCGATCCACTGCGCGTGCGCCCCATGGGTGCTTGGATGTCTCCGGACGGGTCACACGCCGTCGTCTGTGATCGCGCCGGCGACGTGATTCGCGTCGGACCGAGCGGTGTGGAGCGCACACTCGGCGAGTCGTTGGGAATCTGCCAGGTCGCCGCTTTCACCACCGAGGGGCGGTTGGACGCGGCACTCGGCGATCGTATCGCGACCGTACCGCTCGGCGCTGCAGCGGGCCGTGTTGTCGTTCGGGGCCACGATGGTCACCGTGGTGGCATCAATGCGCTGGATTTCAGCGACGACGGCTCACGATTGCTCACGGGTGGCACGGACGGTCGTGCGCTGATCTGGGACACCGAGTCGGGGCGTGCCGTCGTACGACTTCGGACCGGCAACCGGGAACGAGCGCATGACGAGGAGATTCTGTCGGTGAGGTTCAGTGTGGACGGAAGTCGTGTGGCGACCGGGTCTGGTGATCGCACGGCGCGAGTGTGGAACGCCGAATCCGGAGAGGTGGAACACGAGCTCGCAGCTAATGATGGCCAGGTCTTTCTCGCGGACTTTGCGGACCGCGCGGGATCGAATCTCATTGTCACAGCTTGCTATGGCCGCACTGCCAACGTCTGGGACGCGGGTAGTGGAAAGCAAGTGGCGACACTCGGACCCACGCGCGCAAAGATCACCTGTGCGTCCGTTTCGTCGGACGGCACTCTCGCGATCCTCGGGACGAGCGACGGAGCCGCGTCGCTCTGGAGGCTTCGCGGCGAACAGGTCGCCGAGCTTCGAGGTCACAGCGGGTGGGTCCGAGCGGCGGCGTTCGATCGTGGAGGCGAGCGGGCGGTGACGGTAGGTGACGACGGAACGGCCCGCGTTTGGGACGCGCGCTCGGGGCGCGCGATTGCCTCGCACGACCACGGTAACTCGACGCCTCGCGCGCTCGCTCTGTACCGCGGTGGCCGTCGTCTGGCGACCGCATCGTCGGGTGGCGCGGGAAGAATCTGGCGTCTCGAGTCGGAGGGACAGCTGGCGCGCGTCAAGGCGCCTGCGGTACCGACAACCGCCGCGCACCACCCGCGCAAGGACCTGATCGCGATGGCGGGCCGAGGCAGGGGGGTGGGTCTCTGGGATGGCAAGAGCCCCGAATGCGAGCGGATCCTGGACCATGGCGACGGCTGGGTGGCCAGCCTGCAATTCAACGCCGACGGCAGTCGCTTGCTCACCGCGGGAGGAAAGCGCGTGGTGGTCTGGGACACCGGTACCTGGGAACTGATCCACGCATTCGAGAGCGAGGACGATCCGTACTCGTGCGCCCAATTCTCTCCCGACGGATCGCGCGTCGTCGCATGCACGCGACGCCGCCGCCAGGGGCCCGAAGTTTCGATAACGTACCCTTGGCAGCTGTGGGACACCGAGTCGGGCGAGGAGTTGGCGAGGTCGGAGGGGCCAAGCGAACCCGCAGCTCACGTCGCGATCAACAGCGACCTGTCGCGCATCCTGACGTGTGGTGATGCCGGGAACCTCTGGTATGCGGACGACGGCAAACACCGAGGCGACTTCGGCAAGGCGAGCTGCGGTTGCTTCTCACCCGACGGGAACCAGGTCGCAACGGCCGGATCGGACGGCAGTCTCTCCCTGTGGCACTCGTGGTTCAGTCAACGCACGAGGTGGAATCGTAGCGCGCACTCGGGGACGATTCGTTGCGTGGCGTTCTCGACGTCCGGATCTCGGCTCGTGTCCGGCGGCGCCGACGGCATCGCGAACGTGTGGAGCGGGGCCACACTCGAACCGATCGCGCAAGCAGAGGGGCACGATGGAGACGTTCTCGCCCTCACGTTCAGTCCGGACGATCGGCTGATCGCCACCGCCGGGCGCGACGCGACGGCGAGAATCTGGGATGCAACGTCCGGACAGCCCCTGGCGGTCTTCGAGCACGGCGGCGCCGTCGTTTCGCTGTGTTTCTGCGGGGCGAGCGACGAATTGCGCCTCCTGACCGCCAGCGAGGACGGGTTCGTCCGCGCCTGGCGAGTCGCCCGGCGTCTCGACTCAACGCAGATTTCCGACCGGGTATTGAAGGCCGTACCGTGGGGCACGGGCCGTGGCAAGTCCCGGGCTCCGGATCCGAACCTGGCCCAAGCGATCGCGATGCTGGAGGCAGTGGACCCGGGGCCCCTTTGGGTGGAGCGGGGTCGCCGCGCGCTCGTCTCGAGAAACGATGACGCGCGCGCCTTGACTTGCCTCGCCGAGGCGCTTCGTCTGGAGCAGTTTGATGGTGCCATTCCCTTCCTTCTAGCGGAGTGCGGCCACAATTGGAGCTCAGGCCGGCTCCTCCTCGACGGGCACGCTGCGCGAACGAACTCGGTTCATTGGTCGCCGGACGCCAAGCGCATCGTCACCCTGGGATTCGATGGACACGCGAAGATCTGGGACACGAGGAAGGGCGACCTCCTCCACGACCTCGAGGCTCCTGGTCGCATCCTGTACCTCGGTGAGATCAGCAAGGACGGGCGTCGCCTAGCGGTCGGCGGCTCGGGCAGCGAAGTGTGCATCTGGGATCTCGCCCACCCAACAAAGCCCGCCGTGATCAACTGCGGCCATTCGAGTGCGGGGTTCTTTCGTTTCTCCCCGGACTCACGGCAACTCGTCACTCGTGGACCCGCAAACTCGGTCATGGTGTGGGATGCCGCGACGGGCTCCGCGCTGCACACGCTCGAAGGCTTGCGCGGCTTGGCGCGGAGCGCGGCATTCAGTGCGGACGGGACCAGCGTCGCCGGCGGCACCAATGATCAGCTCGTTGTCTGGAATCTGGAGACTGGCGAGCAAGCGCCGTTGGAACACGAGGGACGGCCCGAGTGGTTGGAGTTCGATCCGCGCGGCCGCTGGCTCGCGAGCGGCGGCGCCGACAAGACCGCGCGTGTCTACGATCCCCGAACTGGCGTGCAAGTCGCGAGGCTCGATGGGCATGGAGGGCCGGTGGACATCGTCTTGTTTTCGCCCGATGGGACGCGCTTGCTCACGGCAACGCTGACGGATCCCGATGCGACAGTTCGCGTCTGGGCGACCGAGTCGTGGACGCTCACTCATTCGCTGCCCCACATTTGGTCGCCGCTGAACAACGTCGACATGAGCGCCGACGGCAAGCTCGTGACGACCAGCGGCGATGGCGACACCGCCGTTTGGGAGCTGGCGACGGGTCGTCTCGTCGCCGATTTTCTGAATTCCAAGGGTCAAGACCCGTGGACGTGGGCCGAACTCTCTCCCGACGCGACGCGTCTCGCCGTCGGAAGCGGAAGCGGATCGACACGCGTGTATCGCCTCGATGGCGCCGCGGCCCGCACCCGTGTGATTTCGACGAAGGAGCGGCTCATCCACGCCGCCTCCGACGATTCGGACGAGACCGTAATGACACTGGACGCTCGGGGCGGAATCGACGTCTGGAGCACCATTGACGGCCGGCGACGATCGAGCGTGACGCTCGCCATCGGGGAGGCAGCGTTGGTGGACGGCGCGATCGGCCCGGAGCGCACGCGCGTAGTCACCGTTGACTCGAGCGGAACGCCTGCTTTGTGGCGCGCCGCGGACGGAACGAACATCGGCAGTTTGGATTGGTCCGGAGGCGCCCCCGACGACGCCGTCTTCAACGGCGACGGCACGGTCGTCGCACTTGGACGCGGCTTCGAGCTGCCCCGGCTCTACGACACGGATGACGGCGCGCCCATTTCGTTGCACACGGACCTGACGACGTGCCGTACCTGGGCGTGGGGAGACGTCAATCACCTGTTGACCGGCCACAGGGACGGGACCATACGAACATGGAACGCTCGCAACGGCGAAGTCGTGAATAGCGCGCAGGTGGGCACTGGTGCCGAACCTGTCGGCTGCATCGCCGTTCGCGCTCGTGACGGGCTCGTCGCGGCCGCCACCGGGCGTACGACCCACCTCGTGAGGCAGGGAGGGACCGATGCGACGACACTCTATGGGCCCCGCGACGACGTCATCGACCTCGCGTTCGACGGGGCGCGCCTCGTGTTGTGTTGCCGGGACGGAAGCGCGTGGATGGCCGACGTAACCGAAGGCACGATCAAACGCTTGGACGGCGCGACGGGGATACGCCGGATTCTGCCCGGACGAGGCCCGTCGAGTTCCATCGTCGTCACAGTGAATTCCTGGCGATCAGCCGAGTTCTGGCACAAGGAGACCGGAAGGCAGCTCGGACGAGCAGCGTTCGATGCCGGAGGCGACATGATCGCACTGAGCTCGGGCGGCAGATACCTTCTCGGCGGGCGTGGAAGACCCGTCCTGGTGCTACGCGACCTGAGCGCGCACGACGCGCCCCCCACCCTCACGGATCAGGTAGAGCGATTGAGTCCACACCGGGTCCGAGATGGTGTCTTGTGGACTCGACCACGCCGATGACGGTTACATTCCGAGAGTCACGCCCGCTGGACGAATGATGGCCTGCAGTCGGGCGAAGGCCGCGTAGACGGCGAGCGATACATCGCGCCCGGCCGTCGATCGAACGCCCTCGGTTCCTCCGTCGCGGCCCCACGTGACCTCGATGATGCCCACTTTGCTCTCGATGAAGACGGGTCTCGAGCGATGGTCGTACGTGAAGGTGATGCTCTCGGCCTCGGCCTCGTCGGTCTTCTCGTTGATCCTCCGGACGCGCCCTCGCTCGTCATGCTCCAGCTCGACCCAGGCTCCGTCCGAGTTTCGCGCAACTCTCAGGTTCGCCCGGCCGTCGTATTCGAACTCAGACCAATTCACGCCGACCTCGGTGGTCACCTCCACCCGAACGACCTTGTCGAAACTCGGATGGTACGCAAGCGTCTTCCGTTCTTTGGCTGTCGTCATCGAGACGATCCTGCCCCTGTCGTCGTACGCAAAATCTGTTGTTTCACCAGCCTCGACCCTGCGCAGCGGCAGTCCGAATTGGGGGTGATAGACGGTCTCTTGGTGGAACCACTCCGATGAAACTTCTTCGCGGTGGAGGTACGTGCTCCCCTTCGTCGGGTCCGAGCGGTACTCGTAGACGTAGCGTGTCGCGTCGATTTCTCTGCCACCCTTGAGTCTCGAACGTAGAAATCTCGTCAAGACGTATCCATTGTCAGTTGACTCCTTCTCGTATCGATAGCTCGTCGTCGACTCGTCTCGATCCCGAACCAGCTTCACATTCTCCTTCTGATCGCGACCGTAGTACTCGACATCCCTGTGTGTTCCATCGCCGTACGAAATGCGAGTCAGGTTGTGTCGCCTGTCGCTCGAGTATTCATATCGGTATTCATTCCCGGCGACGTCCTTGCTGTACGTCAACTCTCTCAGGTGATTGTATTCATACCGAGCGATCTTCCCGTCGTGGGTCTCGATCCGTTCAACCAACCCAGCGTCGCTTACGTGGAACCACATTCTTCGACCAAGACTGTCCTCGATGCTTCTGATTCGTCCGGCGGCGTCGTGCGTGAGGATCATCCAGTTCCCGTGTGCATCGACGATCCGTATCAACCGACCGTCCTCGTCGAAGTCGTCTGCGCGGCCGTCCGCGTGTGCGCGTCGCCAACCGCCGCGCACCCGGGTCAGCGTCTGCTTTCCGAATCGGTTACTGTGTAATCGAGCCCCCAACGGTGTAGCAAGACTTGGAAGAAGGTCTTTTGCGACAAGCTTCGAATAGAAGTTGCCGGCGCGACTCGGATCCGAGCCCAGCAGCGTCCGGTAGTGGGTCTCGTTTCTATCATCGGCGATAATGCCGGCAAGTCGGGCCGCCCCTATCAGCAGGTCGACCGCTTCCTCAGAAGCGTTTTCATCAAAGTCTTCGGGAAAAAATCGGTTCTCCGCGCCACCCCCGAACTCGTTGACGACGACGGTTCCGTCAGGCCGCTGCTCGAGGTTGACCTCATACTCGGTTCCCCAACCCCATCCGAAAATCCCTGTGTGGTACGGCGACTTGGAGTTGTAGACCCGCTCGATCTTGGGCTGGATGCCGCCCTCGAACAGCACATCCGTGTAGCCAACGAAGAAGTTCCCGTTCTTGAGACTGACTTCGGCCCGCGCCGTGCCCACAGCCGCACCGGCAACGCAGAACAACACCGCCGGAAGGGCTCGCAACACCACCAACAGCCAACGAGTCTCTGTCACGGGCCTAAAGATACGGGCAATGCCGCCTGGGAAGACAGATCGAACTCCGAATCTACTCGAGGAAGCCGTCCGGCGGCGCCTCGATGAGCCGCCGCCCCAGCTGCGTCGTCAGCTCACGTGCGTCGGTGATCAGCTGCCGCGCGCACCAGTCCAGGAAGTGCAGCCCCATCGGACTGCCCTGTTCTCCCGTGTCGAGCAGCATCTTGACCGCCGCCGGATAGATGACCGCCAGACGGACATCGCTGCTCGCGGTGCACGTGGCGCTGCGAGTGCCGTCGTCGAAGAACGCGATCTGGCCGAACGTCGATCCGGGCCCCAGCTCGCGATCGACGTGGAACCACGCACTCGGAGCGCCCGCCTGGACACGCACGGTCCCCCGCAACAACAGGAACAATCCGTCCGCCGGCGCGCCTTCAGCGACGATGACGTCGCCGGCCGAATGTTCTTGAAGTCCCAACGTCGGCGCCAGCTGTTCCAGGTCCGCTCGCAGGGCGCCGGCAATGCGCGCCGCCTGCCCGCCTTCCGTCGCGAAGACACCCGCACTCTCGAGGTCGTCGAGAATGCTCGCGGGGGTGTCGCGAATCGTATTGCCCTTCGCCGACGCGGGGATCCAGTCCACGGGCACCTGACGCCGCTCGACGCCCTGCATCGCCTTCAGGCTCGCCACCAGCTCGATGCTCGCGGCATCGCGCTCGATCCTCGCCTCGCTCGTGCTCCGAATGCGGCGAGCGAGATCGCAGCAGATGCCCGTCAGCAGCCTTCCGATCATTGGGTCGTTGCGCTCGAGCCGATCCAGGTACGTCTCTCGCGATAGCGCCACAACTCGGGTGTCGCAAGCTGCCTCCACTGTCGCGGTCGCAGGCCCCGGAAGGCCGAGCCCGAGCTCGCCGACCCAATCGCCGACCCCCTTGTCGCCGAGCCGCGCGCGACCGGACTTGGAGTCCAGCCAGACGGTCAGGGCGGGGGCCGGGACCAGGTACAGGCAGTCCGAGTGCTCGCCCTGGCGAATGATCACGTCACGCTTCGCGAGCTCGATCGTCTCACCGATCTCGTCCGGCGCGCCGAGCCACTCGAACGGGTTGGGGCCTGCGCTCATCTGCTGCCTCCCGTGGTCACAAGGCGGGGAGTCTACGCGACCGTCCAGAGGCGCGCCACTCGACCGCTCGATCGCATGCCGGAGGTTGTTTCAGTCGCTTTCGGGACCAACGTCGGCGATCACGCCACTACTTCGACTTGCTCTTCTTCTTCTTGTGCTTCTTGCGGTTCTTCTTGCCGGACGGGGACTTGCGGGCCTCGTAGCCCTCGCAGTCGACGATCGGCGCCCAGAAGAACTCGGGTTCGGCGCCGGCGATGCGGGGGTTGTTGCAGCGGGCGGTCCACTGCCAGCGGAACTTGTCGGTCTTCCAGCAGGTGGACTCCTCGTCGCAGGTCTGGAACTTGTGCAGCATCACGAGGCCGTGGCGGCAGCCCGCGCACAGGTGGGGCGTGTCCGGCGCGTCGGGCCGGGTCTGTTCGAATCGGTTCTTGTCCTTCTGGGTCATGGCACACCTCTTCCTCGGGTGTTCGTGGCTGCAGGGGTTGCGCGAGCTCCGGGTGGGAGGTCAGCGAGGCAACGGGAAGAGGTTGGAATCGCGGCGCACGTCATCGGCTCCAGGTGAGGGAGGACGCACGAGACGCGCCGCAGGTTCCCCACTCATACGGTACCGGGTTTTTTCTTTCGGCTTCACCACGCCATCCGGCGGCGTTCCGTCGCCCCCACCCGCGGCTACGAAGCCGTGGAGATGTCCGGCACGTGGCGAGTACGCGTGTAACCCTGCGGCGATGCGAGGCGATATCATCGCGTGCACGCAATGACGATCGGTTTCACACGCAAGGACTGGGCGCGCTTGCCCGAGGGGTTCCCGGCACAGCTCATCGACGGTCACCTGGTGAAGGAGCCGCCGCCGACGTACGGCCATCAGGGTCTGGTCGGACGGCTCTATCTGTCCTTGTGCGGGGTGGTGAACTCGCGGCTGGTCGTGCTGTCACCGACGGATGTCGAGATCGACGACTACAACGTGTTCCAGCCGGACATCGTGGTGCTGCGCAAGCCGCCGGCCTTGACGGCGACGAACGTCGGCATTCCGTGCGTCGCGATCGAGGTCCTTTCGCCGGGGACGCGTCGAAGGGACCGTGCCGTCAAGACCCCGATCCTGTTGGACGCAGGCGTCGAAGAGGTCTGGTTGGTGGACGCGGAGCAGGGCGTGGTCGAGGTTCGAACGCCGACGGGAACGCGGTTCTTCCGCGGATCGGACCCCCTGCAATCCGACGTCGTTCCGCAGCTGGAGCTGCTGCCCGAGGATCTCTTCGAGGATCTGCGTCCGCCCGACGATCGATGACGCTCATGCGGTACCGGGTTTCTTTTCGGGCCTCTCAGTCGCCTGCGAAGCCGTCGGAAAAAACCCGGTACGGTATGACCTCGAAAGAAACGAGGTACGGTCTAGCAGTCACGTTTCCTGTTGTAGGCTACTCGAACGCCAAGCGGCACTCGCGACACACCAGGAGTGCCCGCCGATCAGCTAGTTGCTCGCCAGACGAACCGCAGAGCGGGCACTGAACGGTCGCCAGCAGGTCACCTGTCTCTGAGCACCACTGCCGGATCCGCAGGTACACGGGAGCAGTCAGTCTCGCTTCTAGGCCTGCGCAGGCCGCAAGGCCCAACTGGATCAGCTCCCCTTTGGGGTTCGAGAGCTGTTCTGCGCTCCAAGAATCGAGTACCACTCCCTCGAACCAGATCCTCTGAACACGCGTGTAGGCGCTAGCCCATTCATCAACCGTGGCGCCCGACTCGGGGGAGGTATCTAGCAAGCGACCATCGCACTGCAGGCAGATCACCGGCGAAAGCGAATCGGGATCGCCTCCTTCGACGATGTACCCGTTCGACGCGGTGCAGGTGCAGATGAGGTGTTCACCTCGAAACAAGTCGGCGTAACAACGGGTCTCAGGCGGGCGAACCAGCAACGCGCTCATGGACTCGCCATGAGCTGCGGTGACATCCGGGTTCTGCAGCCAGGAGCCGGCCATGGAGCTGCTGCAAAACAGTACGTGCAGGAGCAACTGATCGTTCGTACCCCTTGGTCGCCAGAACTCAGCCGGACGCGCGAGGACGAGGCCGCTTGTCTGGAGTGTGGACCAGATGCCTGACAGAAGATCGACAGTCGTGGCCAGGTCGGCGGCAGCCTGTTGCGTCAGCGAAAACGAAATCGTCGCCGGGACCGGTCCGCGATCAGGCTTGACGGAGTCTCCGCACATGTACGCGAGGTTACTCAGATGGCGCGCTGTGGTCACTAGAGCCCGGCTCCCGCACGGCGCGCTGTCACTCAAGGTAGACTCTCCCAATGGACTTGCGTCCCTTCAACCCGTACTGGAGCAAGTGCCCTCCGGCTCGACCGCTGCTTCACCTGATCGGGCACGTTTTCTTTGGCGGCATCGTTCTTCTCGCGGGGCTGGTTGGGGCCATCCTGACTCTTCCTGGGCACCTCCAGGACCTGGACCTCGACATGATCTTGCTCCTGCTACTCGCCGCAGGCATCTGGGTGTCGCTGTTCATTGCGGAGATCAAGGAAGTGCGGGAGTGCCTAGGCGCCATGCGCAAGCACCGGCGGGAGGCAACGCACAGAGATGACGCGAGGCCCTGAAGTCGCCCAGGTCAATCCACCGGTCTCCTCACGGGGGGAAGCGCATCAATCGCCGGGGTTCTGCGAAGCCGTCGAAAAAAACCCGGTACGGTATGACGACCGGGCCTGGAGAAGAATGGTGGTGGGAGAGGGACTCGAACCCCCGTAGGCGTAAGCCAGCAGATTTACAGTCTGCCCTCGTTGACCACTTGAGTATCCCACCACGCGTGTCAGAGATCGGCGCGCCCGGCGGCGCGAGGGGCCTAGAAACCCCCACTCGGAGCGGATGTCAAGGTTCATCGGCATAGCAGGGGCTGCCAAGTCCCGGACACCCGACGTACGCTTTGTACGACACGCAAGGAGACGCACATGCTCGTCGTCGGTGGGTTCGGAGAGGCGATGCTCTGGGGCGCCCTCGCCGGCGGTCTCAGCGTCGTCGTCCTCGCCATGCTCGCACCCAGCCGCGTCTGTCCGCAGTGCTCCCACAAGCTCCCCAAGCTGCGCAAGCCCGACAGCTGGTCGCAGATGCTGCGCGGTGGCTGGACGTGCACCGAGTGCGGCACGAAGTGCGACCGCAAGGGCGACACGATCGACTAGCGAGGCGTCGTCCCATGAACATGAGCAGCGTGATCTGCATCCTTCTGGTCGCCGTCGCGTCGTACGGCGCGCTCATGAACATCCTGGGCGTCGTCCAGGCGTTCCGCAGACCGAAGGACGAGGGCGGCGGCTACTCGTGCGTGCCACTCTGGTCGATCGTCTTCGCACTGGCCGCGTGGTTCGTGGGACCCGAACCGCTCGGTCTCTGGGTCTTCGCGCCCGCCGTCCTGGACCCCGGCACGTGGGTCCTCGTGCTCGGCGTGCCGATCGCGCTGTTCAGCCGACGCTGACGCGGGAAATGGAGCCGGTGGTCAGGATCGAACTGACGACCCGCACTTTACAAAAGTGCCGCTCTACCACTGAGCTACACCGGCATCCGTCGCGGCGCGCAAGATACCAACAGCATCACTCCGCGTCGGCAAACAGCGCCGCCATGCGCTCGCGATGACGCTGCATCGCCGCCACCACCTCGTCGATGTGCGCCCCACCGAACCGGCGCCGCACGTGGCGTGTCAGCTCCGCCGCCACCGCCGCCTCCGCCACGATCGCCAGCCGCGACACCGCCGTCGTGTCGCTGCGCTCGAAGCGCGCCGGCGCAGCCTCGCCGGTGCGCAGATCCACGCTCGGCAGTCGGTTGCGCAACGTCGCCAACGGCTTCATCGCGGCGCGCACCATGATCGGCTGCCCGTTGCTCATGCCGCCTTCGATCCCGCCTGCGTTGTTCCCGTCGCGCACCGGCCCGTCCGCCGACGGCAGGATGGCATCGTGAACCTCCGACCCGCGCATCGACGCGCCGCGGAACCCGAGCCCGATCTCCACACCCTTCACGGCCTGAATGCCCATCACGGCCGCCGCCAGACCCGTGCTCAGCTTCGTCTCCGGACGCTCGTGTCCGCCCAATCCCGCCGGCACCCCCACCGCGACGACCTCCACCACCCCGCCCAACGTGTCCCCGGCTTCGCGTGCTTCGTCGATCGCCGTCGTCACGGCCGCTTGCGCCTCGTCGGGACCCAAGGCGTGATGCGGCGACGCCGCGCGGCGTGCGCGCGCGTCCTCGAGATCGGCGCCCGGATCGCCCCAGCAATCGACGCCGCCGATCGACGCCGTGTGGCCGAACACCCGAATGCCGAGCGCGTCGAGCATCTGCGCCGCCACGGCCCCCGCCGCCACGCGCACCGCGGTCTCCCGCGCCGACGCCCGCTCGATCACGTCCCGCGCGTCGTCGACGCCCCGGTTGAGCGCGCCCGCCAGATCGGCGTGGCCGGGACGCGGCTCGTTGGCCGCGGGCAGGTCCTTGTAGGTCTCGTCCTTGTTGGCGACCTGCAGAGCGATCGGGTTGCCCGTCGCCTTGCCGTCACGCACACCCGAGTGGAACACGACCCGATCCTGCTCGATCTCCTGGCGCCGGCTGCTGCCGTGACCCTTCTGGCGCGCCGCCAGCCGGGCGTTCACGAAGGCCTCGTCCACGGGTGATCCGGCCGGAATTCCATGGCAAATCGCCGTCAACACGGCGCCGTGGCTCTCTCCGGCGGTCTCGATTTGGAATTCCATCGCCGTCGTACTGTACGATTGAATCGCCCCTCCGACCCGGAGAGGAAGCAACGATGTCATCCTTCCAAGATCGCGACCCCGCACCGCGGGGAAGCGGCAGCAACCTGGCGAACCGGGTCGAAGCGATCTCCCGGAGTACGCCCCCGCCGCCCAAGGGCAAAGGGCTCGTCCTGCTCCTGCTGGGCGTCGTCGTCATGTTCGCGCTCATTCAGTCGCTCCTGGGCGAAGGGCCGGCCGAGAAGGCCGTCCGCAAGGCGAACGAGGGCGACGAGCCCAAGAAGACGAACGGCGCCGAGCCCGGCACCGTCAACCCCCTACCCGGGCCCGATGCGGGGCTGGGCGCCGGCGGTGCCGTCACCGGCATGACCGGTTCGTCCGCCATGCCGGAGCCCGCAACGGAGCCCACCTACCCCCAGGGACTGCCGGTCGACATCTCCCGTCGGCTTCAGCTCAACATCGCCGCGCTTCGCGGGCGCAACCCCAACGAGATCGCACAAGTCTATGCCGCGCTACGTGACCTTCCCGCGGTCGTCGACGCGACGCCGGAGGACAAGCGCGAAGCCGTGCGCGCGCTCGTCTTCGAGCAGATCGCGCCGATGGCGAAGAGCGGGTTGTTCCGGCGCGAGGTGCTGGAAGCGGCGTCGTGGCTCGCGCCCGACGCGGGCGACGCCAGCTCGGGTTCGATCGTGAACCTCATCCTCGTCGCTCGCGGCGAGGGACTGAGCGACAACTGGGCCGCGCCGGCCGCGATCGACTTCCTGTCGACGTTTCCGGACCGCGGCGGCCCGGTCGTGCTCACGGTGCTCGATCAGGTGATCCTCGATCCGACGCGGCCGCTGCACATTCGTGTCGCCGCCGCCAACGCGCGTCTCGCCGTCGGGCGCCCGCAATCGATCAACGAGCTCGCGGACAGTCCGTCCACGCATCCGAAGCTGCGGGAAGCCCTGAAGCAGAAGTAGCGTTCTACTGCGGGACCACGACGTGGTGGCCGCCTCCGTACTTCGCAAACAGGTACATGAGCCGGCTGTGCTTGCCGCCGAGCACCACCGCGTGCACGACACTGTTCTCGAGGTCGAGACGGTCGAGCTTCTCCTCGATCCGGTCGATCGGGATCTTCGCCATGTTGTCCTGGCCGTCGCTCACGGCGATGAGCGTGACGGGCTCGCGCAGCGTCTCCCCCTTCTCCTTCTTCTCGTCCACACGCTTCTGCACGATGGTCAAGCCGGCGTTGAACGCCGAGTAGACGTCGGTCTTGCGTCCGGCGACGAGCCCGCGCAGGTACAGGCCGAGCTTCTCCTTGTTGTCGGGCGACGCCGGCACCATCCGGCCCTCGCTCCAAAGCTCGACCTTCTCGGAGAAGAACACGGCGCCGACGTGCACGTCCGACCCGAGCAACTCCACGGCCTTCACGAGCTCACGCTTCGCTCGATCGACGCCGCCGGACCCGACGGAGCCCGAGATGTCGACGACGAACACGACGTTCTTCGACGTGATCTTCAGTCCGTAGAACGACGGATGCAGGGAGCGCGTCACGTGGGGCGGCGGCTCTTCGACCGGTCCTTCGTCCGGCGCCACCGTGCCGCCGTTGCCGACGGACGCGGGACGCTCCTTCAGCCACCGGGCGTGCCACGCCTTCCAGGCCGCCGCGTCGTAACCGTGCGCCTCGCCGCTGATCGCCTCCAGCGCCTCGGCGACGGCGGCGGCGACCATCGGCTCCTTGTCGTCGAAGGCGGACAGCAGGAACGGCACCGCGTCCGGCTTGCGCCGGTCGCGCAACAGCAACATCAGCTCCGCGCGAAACGCGGCGTTCTCGTCCTGCTCGTACAGCAGCTTCAACGTGTCGAGGAACACCGTTCGCCCGGCGAGGATCGCCATGCGCGCGGCCTTGCGCACCTCGGCGTCGGGGTCCTTCTTCGAGGCCTTGATCACCTCGATGAGCGCGTTCTCGAGCCCCAATCGCGCCAACGCCTTGACCATCACGCGCCGGACCGCGCTTTCCTCCCCCTTCTTGAACTGCTTGCGAATCGTGCGGTAGGCCTCGTTCTTCTGGCGCTTGTTCAGGTGGCCGCGCAGCGCGCCCACGTCGTTGACCGCCTTGATCCGCTGCTCGACCGGCGTGCCCTTGCGAAACGCCTTCTTGAGGTTGGTGACGACGTCGCCGCCGACGTCGGCGTGGACCGGCGAAGGCGCGCAGAGGCACGCGGCCAGGCACGCGAGCAGCAGGAGGACGAGGGGGCTACGAGGCATGGGACCGCACTTGGAAACGTCGGATGTCCGGCGTTTGAAGTCTACCTGCCCTGATCGGACTCCCGCCGTTCCCCAAGTCCCGGGCCGGCCGGGGCCGGGCTGGGGCCGGCGGCCTCGCGCTCGCGCGCGAAGCGCAGCGCCGCGTTCAGGGTCCGGGTCAGGGAGCGCGAGATGCCCTCTTCGCTCAGCATCTGGTCCATGGCGCTGATGGCGTCCTTGCCGCCGATGTCGCCCAGGGCGATGGCGGCCGTCATCTTCATGCTCGGACTGCCGTTCGCGTACTGCTCGACGATCGACTCGACGTGCTCGCGCGAGGCGTCCTTCATCTTGCCGAGGCCGCGGACCGCGGCGATCCGCACCCGCTCGTTGCCGTCGTCCAGGCTCTTGACGATGAGCGGAATCGCGCTCTTCTCCTTGAGCCGTCCGAGGGCGAGCAGCAGGTTCTCCTTCGTCTCGTCGGGCCGCGACATCATGCCGGCGCGCTTGAGCGCGTCGACCAGCGCCGCCCGCCCCTCGAGATCGGCGCTCGCGATGAGCCGGATCGAGCTCACCGCCGCTTCGCCGTACGTTCCCGGCGCTTCCGCCTTGGCCAGGAGATGATCGATTGCTTCCTTGCCGCCGATGCGCGCGAGCGCGTCGAGCGCCTGACGACGGATCGCGTCGGACTGACCGTCCGCATCGAGCGCGATGATCTCCTTCGTGAACCCGGTCGCGCCCGCCTGCGCGACCATGTCGAGCAGCTGCGACGTCACCTGCGGCGACGTCGAGTCCTTCAGCGCCTGGAGCACGACGGCGGCCGCCGCCGGATCGCCCTTGAGGTCGAGCATGCGCAGCAGGCTGCCGCGTAGGGCGCCGGGCTGGTCGGTGCGCGCCATGTACTCCACGATCACGCGCGCGGCCTCTTCGCCGCCGCGGGCACCGATCCACTGGAGTAGGACGCGGTCGTGCGCGATGTCGTCGGTCAGACGCGCTTCGAGCTCCTTCGCGACGGTCCCCGGATCGGCGCCGGGCATGGTCGCGAGCGCATGTAGGATCGCGCCACGAGCGACGCGGTTCGCCGGATCGTCGAATGCCGCCAGCAGGTCCTCGGTGAGGCTGCCGTCCTGCAGCTTGCCGAACGCCTGGACGGCCTGGTTGCGCTGGCCGTGCAGCAGCTGCTGCAGCAGGATCGCGCGCGACGCGTCGCTCAGCGGCTCGGTCATGACGCCGAGCACGCGGTTGATCTCCTTCCAGTTGAGCGGCTCGGTCGAGAGGAGCTCGCTCAGGTAGTCCGCTGCCTGCTGCGGATCGCTCAGGTCGAGCCCGTGCGGATCGCGCATGCCGGGGCGCAGCGCACCTCTGCCGGTCGCGCCGCGCGGAAGATGGGGCCCGGTCTCGGGATCGCCGTCCGCCGTCCCGCTGCCTTCGAGCTGCGCGGCGCCGGTGCCTGCGCCGTCGGGGCCGTCGCGCTCCGCGACCAGGTCGGGACCGGACGCGACAGGACCGTCGAAGACGCCGGTGGCCAGCGCGATCAGGACCACGCCGACGACGAGCACGGCGGAGACGGCGACAGCGAGCTGGAAGCGACGTGTCATGGCAGCAGGTCTTTCCCTTCCGAACACCCCGTCGTTCGACGCAATCCCAAGGCTCGAAACTCCGAATTTCCCCGGAAACCGGTCGTTTGGGCCGGCCGTTCATTCTGGCCCGGATTCGGGGCCCGACCTACGACGAGGTCGACGCCCTCTTCATCGACGTTCGGGCCGCCGGGGACGCAGGGCCCTGCCGGATGTGCCGCGGCGTGTACGCCCGTCGTTAGCCGTCGGAGCGGGTGCCCGCCTGCGCGGCGGCGCGAGCCGCCTCGACGAAGCTCGAGAACAGGTTCTGCGTCGAGGTCTCGGCCGGAAGGCGCTCGGGGTGCCACTGCACGCCCACGCAGTACGGGTGCTTCGGATCCTCGATGCCCTCGATGACGCCGTCGGCGGTGCGCGCGGTGACCACGAACCCCTCGGCCACACGGTCCACCGCCTGATGATGGAACGAGTTCACGCGCACGCGCGTGTTACCGACGATCTCGGCGAGCTTGGAACCGGCCTCGATGTCGACGGCGTGCCCGACCGCGTCCTGGCGCAGCGCATCCTGCTCGTGCTTGATGGCGCCTTCGACCTGCGACGGGATGTCCTGGATCAGTGTGCCGCCGCAGGCGACGTTGAGCACCTGGATGCCGCGGCAGATCGCCAGGATCGGGATGCCGGCCTCGATGGCGCCGCGCATCAGCGCGAGCTCGAAGATGTCCCGGACGCGATCCATCTTGCCCATCTCGCGCCGCGGCTCCTGGTCGTAGAACATCGGGTCGACGTCCAGACCGCCGCTCATCAGCAGCCCGTCGATGCGCGACAGGTACGCGGCGGCGTAGTCGGGTGCCACGTTCGGCAGCATGAACGGCAGGCCGCCGGCGTCGTTGACGCACGCGACGTACATCTCGGACAGCGCGTGGCGCGGCACGCCGCGCATCCCCGTGAGTACGAGCGTCGAGCAGCTCATCCCGATGACCGGCTTCATAGGCGCGTTCCCTACCTAGGTGTTCGGCTTTCCCCGAGCCGAGGCGCAATGGTAGGTGACCATTCCCCCGCTGAAAGACTTACGGGCAACGACAGTCGTCCGATTCTGGGATGATCGACCGCATGAAAGCCGTCCGCGCGACCGTACCCGTCCGGATCGACCTCGCCGGGGGGACCTTGGACATCTGGCCCCTGCACCTGGCGCTGCCGCGTCCGGGGGTGACGGTGAACGCGGCGCTCGACGTCCCCGCGCGCGCGGACGTCGTGCTAAGGGACGACCGCGCCATCGAGCTCGTCAGCGACGACCTCGACGCGCGCAGGCGCTACGACGACCTCGACGCGCTTCGCGCCGGATTGGCCGACGCGGGACCGCTCGCATTGCTCGCGCTCGCCGTCAGCGCCGCCGCGCCCGACGGCGGGTTGACCCTTCGAACGCGCGCGACGAGTCCGGCCGGCGCGGGGCTGGGCGGATCGTCGGCGCTCTTGGGCGCGGTGCTCGGCGCCTTGTTCGAGGCGAAGGGCGCACCCAGGGACCGCGAGGCGCTGCGCGCGCTCGGACAGGACATCGAGACGGCGCTGCTCAAGACGCCGACCGGCTACCAGGACTACTACCCCCCTCTCTACGGCGGATGTCTCGCGCTCGAAGGCGGCCTGGGCGGCATCGAGGTCGAGCCCCTGCCGGTCGATCTCGCGACGCTCGAACGACGCCTGCGCCTCGTCTACACCGGCGAGCCGCATCACTCCGGCATGACGAACTGGGGCACGGTGCGCGCGTACCTCGAAGGCGAGGCCGAGACGGTCGAGGCGCTCCACGAGATCGCCGAAAACGCGCGCGTGGTCCGCTCGCACCTGCGCGCCGCGCGGTTGGACGAGGCGTTGGCGGGGGTGCTCACCGACGGCGGCATTCGCCGGCGCATGGCGCCCGGCGTCACCACCCCCACCATCGAGTCGCTCGACGCGGCCGTGCGCGAGCGAGGTGCGCTCGGAACCAAGATCCTGGGCGCCGGCGGCGGCGGCTGCGTGCTGGTGCTGCTGCCGGACGACGAGCGCGCAACGGCGGTGGACGCGTACCTGGCGGGCGCGCTGCCCGGCGACTGCCTGGCGATGCCCCTGTTGCTCAGCGAGAGCGGCCTGACGATCACGCACACAGACCCAACGACCGTCGCTTAGCCCCTGCGCCGGGCTCGGGTACCCTCGGCCGCCATGCGAAACGCCCTGACCGCTCTGGAAGACGCCACGCTGCGCACGATCGTCTCCACCCAGGACGAGTCCGAAGGTTGGCTCGACCTCACGCGGGTCTGCAGCCGCACCGGACGGCATCTGGCCGACGTGCGCCAGGCCGTCGCGCGGCTCGTTCGCTACAAGCTGATCCAGATCGACGAGAAGGCGCCCAACACCGAGCGCTGGATCAAGGTCTCGCTGCCCGGACAGGAAGCAGTCTCGTCAAGCGAGTAGCGCGCCTCGTCTACAACGTCCTCGCGTGGATCGTGTGGCTGTGGTTCCTGCTGGCGATGACGTACCTACCGTCCCGCGGCGCCGGGAGTCAGGATCAGACGCTGCGCGGCGTCGAGCTCGGTCTCGAGTCGCATGGGCAGGCCGTCGTTGGCCAGCCAGCGCGGCGTCAGGTCGTCGTAGTGACGTGAGCCGACGTACCCCGACTGGCCGCCGAACGTGATCATGCGGCCTTCCTCGGGACGCGCGAGATCCACCACCTGACGATACGACGCGCCGGCGGCGACCGGTCCCGGCCGCGCGTGCAGGTACTGCCCGGAGCAGACGCTGAACGGGCCGCCGTCCACGGCGAACGGTCCGCGGTTGAACGCGGTCGCCAGCGGCCCTTGTCCCGCCGGGTGCCGCAACGTGAGCGTGTGCATCGCGCCCCAGGGGCTGTCGAGCGTGAGCCCGCGCGACTCCATGTCCTTGACCGCATCGTCGAGCGCTTCGCAAAGCAGCGTCGCGCGAACGGCGGGCGGCGCCCAGGGGTTGTCGTCGTCCGAAAACGCGTCGAGCAGCGGCTCGTCGAGCAGGTTGATCAAGCTCATCCAGTGCGGCGTGATGTCGGCGCCGAGCAGCGGTGTGAACGTGCGGCGCGCGAGATGGTGATAGACGAGGTGCCACGGCGCGGCGCCGGGCGCGCTCCTGCGCTCATCCCCGTCCCACGCCATCAACCGGTCGAGCAACGGGGCCACCGTCGGCCGCATGCTGCGCACCGCCTCGGCGTGGGGAACCAGCACGATCCGGCGAAAGCGCGATGCGCAGAGATTCTTCGCGTCCATCTGCGCAGCGCAGAGGTCCGCGGCGCTCAGCTCGCGGCCGTTCAGCAGCTGCGCGATGCGCTCCGCGCGGTAGTCGGGCTCGTAGTGGTGGCTGAGATAGTGCGGATACGTGTGGTCGACCTGCGGATTGTTGGCGGAGATGAACGTCTCGTTCGGCGCGACGCTCGTGGCCGGCAGATCCGGCTCGGCGATGAAGCCGCGCCAGTCCGTTTCGCTCGTCGTCCCGTCGCGCGGCAGTGCCGGATGCCGATGCTTGGCGCGCATCGGCACCTTGCCCATGAGGCGAAACGCGGCATTGCCTTGCGTGTCCGCGGTCAGCAGGTTCTGCGCCGGCGAACCGAAGCTCGACACGGCGGCGAGCGCGTCCGCCACGGTCTGCGAACGCCCGAGGCGCAGGAACGACTGCATGTCGTCGGCCGGCTCGTGCAACGTCATGCGCATCGAGAGCGGCGGCCCGGTGAATCCGGGAAACGCGTCGGTGAACAGGGGCCCGCGATGCGTGTAGCGCAATCGAACGATGCGCGGCGCGCGGCCCTTGCGTTTGATCTCCTGCGTCTCGACGCGCAGCGGCCGCCACGCGCCGTCCACGCGATAGCGTGTGCCGCCGCTGTCGAGCTCCTCGGTCCACATGTCGGAGTCGTCGATCATGCCGTTGGTGAGCGCCCACGCCATGCCGCGGGTGCGTCCGAGCACGACGCCCGGCAGGCCCGGCAACGTGGCGCCGACCGCGCCGTAGCGGCTGCCGCGAAGCGACGCGAGGTACCAGATCGACGGCAGCGAGAGCTCGAGGTGCGGGTCGCCCGCGAGCAGCGGCAGTCCGCTCGACGACCGGCCGGCGCCGACCAGGAACGCGTTGCTGCCGTTGGCCGGCGCACCGAAGGGCGCGAACGTCAACGCGTTGCGGACGCCGCCCTCCACCAGCCGCGTCATGGCGAACGACTGTGCGTGCGGCGTCTTGGGCAGGATGTGATCGAGATGCTCCGGCTTGGCGTTCAGCCGGTCGGCGATCTCCGCGAAGACGGGCGTGATGCGCCACTTGAACGACAGCCCGAACGCCATGCCCTTCGCGAGGAGGATCGAGTCGATCGGCGTCCACGGCCGGATGGGGATGTTCATCGCGCGGTGCTCGAGCGGCCGGCGACGACGCAGCAGCGGAACAGCGGCGTTCACGCCCTCGACGTAGGCGCACAGGAGGTGGCGGCCTTCGGCGTCGCCCGCCTCCCAGACCCGGCGCGCCGACGGCACCAGGTCCAGCGCGCGCATGAAGTAGTCCGCGTCGGACGCGGTGCGGTCGCGGTCGAACGGCGGCATCGCCATCGGTCCGAGCTTGCGATCGCCGATGGTCTCCGCGAGCCGGCCGCGAAGCACGCGCCGCAGGATGTCCATCTGGAAGAAGCGGTTGAGCGCGTGGCAGACGCCGAGCGCCCGAAACGCGTCGGCGTCGCTCTGCGCGTCGATGTGCGGCACGTCGTGTTCGTCGAAGCGAATGTCGACGGGCGCCGTCACTCCGGGCACGGACATCGCACCGCGCGCCTTGATGAGGCTCGCCCGCGACTGCGACTCGACGATGCGCCGGACGACGCGCCCGGTCGCGGAACGAAGCGAGCCGCGCAGTCCTCTTCGCCGTCCCGCTACTCGTTGTGCCACGTGCTTCCGATCTCCGGATACGCGCGCAAGCGCTCCCGGAAGATCTCCTTGATGCCGTTCATCGTCTCGGCGTCCCGGCCCTCGAACACGAGCACCAGCTCCGGCAGGTTCGAAGACGGGCGCACGAGGCCCCAGCCGCCGTCGAAGGTCACGCGCGCGCCGTTGATGTCGTTCACGCGATCGCCGAACTCGTCCTTCATCGCGGCGAGCACACGGTCCATGACCTCGTACTTCACCTCGTCGGCGCAGTCGACGTGGATCTCGGGACTGGTTTCGTATCGCGGCGCGGCCGCGAGCAGGTCGTGCAACGGCAGGTCCTGCGAGGCCACGTACTCGGCCAGCCTCAGCCCCGCGAAGATGCCGTCGTCGTAACCGTGGAAGTTGTCCTTGATGAAAATGTGGCCGCTGCGCTCACCCGCGATCGGCGCGCCCAGCTCGGCCATCTTCGACTTGATGTACGAGTGTCCGGTCTTCCACATGACCGGCTCGCCTCCGTGCGCCGCGATGTCCTCCACGAGCGCCTGCGAGCACTTGACGTCGAACACGACCTTGGCGCCCGGATGACGCTTCAGCACCGGACGCGTCAGCATCATGAGGATGATGTCGGCGTTGACGTCGTTGCCGAGGTGATCCTGTACGCCCAACCGGTCGCCGTCGCCGTCGAACGAGAACCCCAGGTCCGCGCCCGACTCCTTCACCTTGGCCCGGATCGCATCGCGCGCGCTCATCTCGCTCGGGTTCGGAAAATGGTTGGGGAAGTCCGCGTCGGGCTCGCAGAACAAGGGCACGACGTCGACGCCGGCGCGTTCGAACGCCTCGACGCAGAACAGCGCCGCGGTGCCGTTGCCAGGATCCAGGACGATCTTGAGCGGCCGCGTGATCTCGACCCGCGAAACCATGTCGTCGAGATACGCCTCGCGGATGTCGTAGGCTTCGACGGACCCCTCGCCCGAGGCGAACTCGCCGGCGTTGCAGATGTCGCGCAGCTCGTCGATGTCGGGCTTGAGCAGCGTGCGGATGTAGTTCAACGACATCTTCAGCCCGCTCCACCCCTGCGGGTTGTGGCTGGCGGTGATCATGACGCCGGCGGCGCAGTCGAGGTGCAGTGTCGCGAAGTAGAGCGTGGGCGAGAGTCCGCAGCCGATGTCCACGACCTTCATGCCGGTCGCAACGAGCCCCTTGACGAAGTTGTCCTTCAAGCGCTCGCTGTAGTGGCGCAGGTCGTAGCAGACGACGACGCGGTCGAGGCCGCGCCGCTGTGCCAACGTTCCGAATCCGCGGCCAAGCAGCTCCATCCCTTCGTCCGACAACTCGTCGACGGCGTCGGGAAACACCTCGGGTACGCGACCGCGCAGGTCGTACTCGCGGAAGAGCGTTTGTTTGAGCTTCACGTTGCGGTTCCTAGCTTGGCTCTCGGTCCGAGGTCAGACCGGCCTGCACGAGCGTGTGCACGTGGAGCAATCCGACGGCGCGGCCGTCGGCGTCCACCACCGGAAGCAGGTAGACCGGCCGGGGCTTGTGACTCTCCATCGCGCGCAGCGCCTCGATGGCGAGCGTGTCTGCCGCGGTGGTCGTGGGCGTCGTGGTCATGAGCTCGGAGACGGGCGTCGCGAGCAGGTCCCCCACCGAACCCTCGGCCACCTGAATGCAGCGGCGTACGTCCCCGTCGGTCATGAGCCCGACCAGCTTGCCCTCGGCGTCGACCACGTTGACACCGCCCTGGGTGCCGCGCGTGACGACCTCGAGCGCTTCCTGGAAGGTCGCGTCTTCCGGCACGGTGGGATTGGTGTGCGGACCGCGCAGCAGGTCGATGACACGTAGCGTGAGCTTGGTCCCGATGGCGCCGCTGGGGTGGAAGAGGCGGTAGTCGCCGGCATCGAACCCGCGGCGCTGCATCAACGCGACGGTCAACGCGTCGCCCAACGCCAACGTGAGCGCCGCGGAGACGGTGGGCACGAGGCCGGTGGTGTCCGCCTCCTCGATCTCGCCCCAGGAGAGCACGACGTCGGCGTCGCGCCCGAGGGCGCTGTTGGGCGCGCCGGTGAGCGCGATCATCTTCGCGCCGAGATCCCGGATCACCGGAACCAGCTCAATCACCTCGCGCGTCGAGCCGGAGTTGCTGATGGCGACGACGACGTCCCGCGACGTCACGATGCCGACGTCGCCGTGGAACCCCTCCGCCGGATGCAGGAACGACGCCGGCGTGCCGGTCGAGACCAGCGTGCTCGCGATCTTGCGGCCGATCTGCCCGGACTTGCCCATCCCGCACAGGATCACGCGGCCGCTGCAGCTGAGCATGAGCTCGACGGCCCGGTCGAAGTCCTCGCGCAGCCCGTCCATGCGGTCCAGCAGCGAGGACAGGGCGTCGCGCTCCTTGCGGACGACCTCCTTGCCGATCTCGTGCGAGCTGCGTTCCATGGCCGGGAGCATACGACGGGAACGTACCCATCGCGCGCGTTCGAGCGATGTCCGTTCGTGCTTCGTCCGGACCTACCGCCCGGCGGCCCCCTGCACCCCCATCCGCTGGCGGGTCCGGCGCTCGGCATCGTCGCCGGCCTGGCGCTGGGACAGCTCGAGACCGCGCCGTGGCTCGCCGCGCCGTTGGCCCTGGCAACGACATCGGCTCGGGTGCGCGCACCGGCGCTCGGTCTCCTGCTCGGACTGCTGGCGGGCGCACCGATTCACGCACGAAGCGAGCGCCCGGCGTGGATCGAGGCGCGCGCGCAGCCGGCCGTCTTCGACATCGAAGGCGTCGTTCGGCGCAGCGAGCCGCCGGCGTTCGGCAAGGCGGTTCTCGTCGTCGACGTCCATCGGGTCGGCGGCGTCTCACCCCGGCGGTTTGGCATCCGCCTGCGCGTTCCAGCGGGCTCGGCGCCGGCGCCGAATGCACGCGTCCGAGGACGCGTCCGGATGCGTGCGTTCGACGCCGCGGCCCCCGGACGCCGCGCGTCCTGGGCGCGCCGGGGGGTGCACGGCGAGGGCCGCCCCATCGGCGCGCTGGAGATCGTCGAGCAGGGCGACGGGCTGCTTCGCGACGTGCGCAACGCCGCGTGCAGCAGGTTCGATCGTGCGCTCGCGCGACGCGACGCCGCGCTGGCGCGGGCGTTGGTCGCAGGCGACAAGGGCGCGCTGTTCGCGTCGGACCGCGACGACGTGTACGGCGCGGGGCAAGCGCATCTGCTGGCGGTGTCGGGTCTGCACGTCGGGCTGCTGCTGGCCGCAACGTTGTGGCTGCTGCGACGGGTGCGCGCGGGGCTTCGCACGACGTGGGTGCTGCTGCTGCTCCAGGTGATCGTGTACGTACCGTTCGCCGGCGCATCGCCGTCCGCGATGCGCGCGGGCTGTGCCGCGATCCTGATGCTCTGCGCGCGGCTGCTCGGACGGGAGATCCGGTCGACCGCGACGTTGACGGTGGTGTTCGTCCTGTCGTTTCTCTGGGACGCCGGGGCGTGTTTCGAGCGCGGCTTCCAACTCTCGTTCGCCGCCGTCGCGGGCATCCTGTTCCTGTCGCCGCGACTCGTGCGCGCGATGACGCGCCATCGACCCGCGCTGCCGGGCGTTCGGCCGAGGCGTCGTCCCGTCGTGCGGCAGGCGTTGTGCGTCGGGCTGGGCGCCTGGCTCGCGACGGCGCCGCTCGCGGCCGCCACGTTCGGCCGCGTCTGCTTGTTCTCTGCGCCCCTCTCGGTCGTCGCGGTCCCGTTCGTCGCCGTGCTGATCCTGATCGGTTTCCTGATCCTGTTGCTCGCGCCGGTCGAGGGCGCGACGCACTGGCTCGAGCCGGCGTTTCGCCACACCGCCGACGGCCTGCGCGCGCTGCTGCACGGATGCCGTGAGCTCGGGCTGGGCGCGGCGGACGCGGCGCCGCCCACGCAGCTCTGGTGGGCGGCCTACGTGGCGCTCGCGCTCGTCGCGGCCACGCAGGCGCGCCTCACGCTGCTCGCGACGGGCGGCATGACGGCGCTCCTGGTCGAACGCATTGCGTCATGCGGTTGACGGCTACCATGCGGCCCCCCGATGCTGCTCATCGCCCCCCCGACCTCCTACGGCGTCGTGCCGGAACATCTGTGGATCCTCGCGCTCGTGCTCGCGGCGTTCGGATGCGCTGCCGTTCGACCGCTGCGATACCTCACCACGACAGGCGCCGTCGCCGGGTGGTTGCTCGGCATGCTCGTGGCCTGGTGCTTCGGCATCGCGGGCTTTGCCACGCTGATGATCACGTTCCTGATCACCAACGGCGTCGGCCGCTTGCCCGGGCGCAAGCCGTCGGAGCAGCGTTCCGGCCGACAAGTCGTCGCGAACGGTTTCGCCGCCGTCGGCGGGTGCGTCCTGGCGCTGGCCGGATACGCCGACCTGGGGCTCGCGGTCTATCTCGGCGGGTTGTCGTTCCTCGGCGCCGACACCGTCTCGAGCGAGCTCGGCGTTCGCTACGGCGGCGCGACGCGCAAGCTCTGGGGCGGCGCCATGCGCGACGGGGAGAGCGGCGGCGTCACCAACCTCGGCCTGTGCGTCAGCCTTCTCGGGGCGCTCATCGCGCCGGTTACGTTCGGGCTGTTCCACGAGTGGGACCACGTCGTTCTCGGCGCTGCGGCGACCGCCGGTGTCGTGGGCGGCCTGCTGGACAGCGTGATCGGCGCGACGCTGCAGTACCGCGGCGCCCTCGAGGACGGCACGGTGGTCGAGACGCGGCGCGTCGACGGCAAGACGACGAAGCGCGTTACCGGCTTTCGCTGGCTCGACAACGACGCGGTCAACCTCGTCGGCGGCATCGCGGCGGGCGCCATCGCCGCGGGCCTGTTTGGTTTGTGGCATGCGTCCTAGCCCGGCCGCAAGATGAGGCCGCCCATGGCCGAACCGTCCACCCTCTCGCGTCGCGGCGTCCCGCAGAAGATCGCTGCGGAAGCCCTGGGAACCTTCGCCCTCGTCTTCGTGGGATGCGGCGCGGTCGTGGCCGACGAGATGTACGGCGGGCTGGGCCACGCGGGCATCTCGCTGGCCTTCGGGCTCGTCGTGATGGTCATGGTCTATTCGATTGGCCACATCTCGGGCGCGCACATCAACCCGGCCGTCACGATCGCCTTCGCGGCGGTGGGTCGCTTCTCGTGGAAGGAGGTGCCGGGCTACGTGATCGCGCAGACGGCGGGCGCGTGCGCTGCGGCGTTCTTGCTCTGCGCGCTCTACGAGACGCCCGACAACCTCGGCACGACGGTGCCGGCCGGGAGCTGGCAACAAGCGTTCGCGTTCGAGGTCGTCCTGACCTTCCTCCTCATGTTCGTCATCAAGGCGGTCGCGACCGACACGCGCGCCGTCGGCGACATGGCAGGGTGGGCGATCGGTTCGACCGTCGCGATGGCGTCGTTGATCGGCGGCGGCGTGTCCGGCGCGTCCATGAACCCGGCGCGGACCATCGGCCCGGCGTTGGCGTCGGGCACGTTCACCTCGATGTGGATCTACGTCGCCGCGCCGATTCTCGGTGCGCTGCTGGGTGCGTTCGTGTATCAACGGATCCGGTGCGACACCGACACGCCGGGCGATGTGGGCGGGTGCTGCTAGTGGGACCAGATGAGTGACGCAATCGAACGCGACACGGTGCTTTTCCTCTGTGTCGCCAACTCCGCGCGCAGCCAGATGGCCGAAGGCTGGGGACGCGCCATGGCGCCGGACGGCGTCAACGTCATGAGCGCCGGCTCGGCGCCGGCGTCCGTGAATCCCCATGCGATCGCCGCGATGGACGAAGTCGACATCGACATCAGCGGCCATCAGAGCAAGTCGGTGGACGACGTTCCGCGCGACCGGATCCGCGTTGCCGTGACGCTGTGCGCGGATGAGGTCTGCCCTGTCTTCCCGGGCGACGTCGAGACGCTTCACTGGCCGCACGAGGACCCGGCGGCGGCGGAAGGCAGCGAGGACGAGATCGCGCAGGCGTTTCGCAGAGTCCGGGACCAGATCAAGGAGCGTCTGCGCGCCCTCTTTCGGGACGAGGCCCTGTTTCCGTAGGTAGGTAGGGGCAGCCCTTGTGGCTGCCCAACCCGGGACACCAAGACACCCCCAATTTGGCGACCACGAGGGTCGCCCCTACGCTCCGGGGTGTCGTGCACGATCAGGTGCAGGTTCACGTGCACGTGACGATCCCCCGTAGGGGCAGCCCTTGTGGCTGCCCAACCCGGGGCACCAGACACGCCCAATTGGGCGACCACGAGGGTCGCCCCTACATCCCCGCTCCCGCTCCCGGCGCCCGGGCCCGCACGTCTCACGGGTGGCTGCCCAACCGCGGGCGACCACCACGAGGGGTGCCGCTACGCAGGCTCGAGCCCGCCGAGCTCGAAGGTGACGAGCGCGTCGACGAGCCGGTCGATGTCCGGCTTGCGCGACTGGAAGAGATAGCGCCGGGCGATGCGTTCGACCATGCCGATCACCATCTCGGACGTGATCTCGACGTCCAGCGTGCGGCGCGCCACCCCGCGCTCGACCAGCATGTCGAGTGTCTCGGCAACGCGCTGGTGCCAGATCCGGTAGTGCCCTTCGAGCTTCTTGCGGAAGCCCTTCTCGAGGCCGACCGCCTCGTCGAACAGCAGCCGGGTGAGCTGCCGGTGCTTGTGAAACGTGGTCAGGACGACACGGTAGCTCTCGCGCAGCATGCGCTCGGCGTCGGCGACCGACTTCACGTTCACCGAGTCGCCTTCGGGACGCACCGCGAGGAACACGTCGAGCGTGCGATCGACGAGCGCGTCGAACACGTCGTGCTTCGAGTCGAAGTGCATGTAGAAGGTGCCGCGCGCGACGCCGGCTTCCTTGACGACGTGCTCGACGTGGGTGCCGTGGTAGCCGCCCTTCGTGAAGGCCTTGAGCGCGGCCTGCATGAGCTGCTCCCTGCGCTCGGCCTTCTTCAGATTCCGTCGTGAAGGAGAGCTGACGCCTTTGGGCATGGGCACACCCTACGACTCCGGGCACGGGTCCATCGCAACTTTATGCGACTCGGGACTTTCTCAACCCGACTTCGGGCGGATCTGACAGATCGGCGCCGACATGTCAGTTCTCGGCTACATCTCGGGTACGTGCACCAGCTCGCCGTTCCCTGCCGCGGCGAGCTTCCCGAGCGACGGGAGATCGACGTTGAGCTCGCCGAGCGCGATGACGTGGAGTCGGATCTTCGCCCAGCGATTGAGGTTCGTCATCCACGACGTGAGCTCCGGCATGGCCGTGATCTCGCCGTGCGTCGGGCGGCCGTCCGTCAGAAAGAACACCGTGTCGGGAATGACGTCGAGCTTCGGATTGAGCGTCGGCAGCTCGTGCAAGCCGAGGGCCGCCTTGAGCGCTCCGTAGAAGTTGGTCTCGCCGTCGGGCCGCGTGCGATCGATGGCGCGCGTCAACGACAACACGGTGCTCGTGTTCGCCGTCGCGAGATTGTCCTTCCACAGCTTCACGTTGGTGTTGAAGAAGACGACGCGAACCTTCGTCCGCGGGTCCAGCTTCTTCAACGTGTCGATCAGCGCCTGCTTCGCGATCTCGGCGCGGGTGCCGCTGGTCGGGATGTCGCCGAGCTTCCGGGCGGCTTCCTCCGGCACCTTCATGTTCAGCTTCATGGAGCCGCTCGTGTCGAGCACGAAGCAGACGCTGCGCGAGAAGAAGCGCTTCCCGTAGTGGTGCGGCACGTCCGGAATGTCCTCTTCGTCGCCGAACCCGTAGCGCTCGTCGGCCGGGTTGCGGCCCGGCTCGGGCGCGCGCTCCGGCCGCGGCGGCACGCCGCCGTGCTTCTCCTTCTCGGCCTCCCACCAACGCCGCCACTTGGCGGGATCGGGGCCCTGATCCACGCCGGTGACGCCGACCAGCGCTCGGTAGAGCTCGAGCTTGAGCCGGCCCTCCTCCTCCTCGAACCGGGATAGCAGCGGATCCACGGCCTCGGTCGTGCCGCAGCGGCGAAGCGCCCGGCAGGCGGTCATGCGCACCTGCCACAGCTTGTGCTCCAGCCGGGGCGCGATGAGCGCGGTTGCGTCCTTCGACCGGCCGGGGAAGTGGGCGAACGCGTCCGCGACCGAGATCCAGGCCTTCGGATGCCGGTCGTCGAGCGCCGCCTGAAGCGCGCGGCGTGCGATGCGGTTCTCGATGCGCTGGAGCGCGTACGCCGCGTTCGCGCGCGAGAGCCAGTCGCGATCCTTCAGCATCTGTTCGAGCGCGAACCGCGCCGGCTCGTGTTTCAGCTCGCCGAGGGCGCGCGCGACGCCGGCGCGCACGAGCTTGCGTCCATCCGCGAGTCCCTCTTCGCGCAAGAACGTCAGGACGTCCTCGTCGCTCGTCTTCAACAAGAGGTGATGCACGGTCTCACGCACGAGATCGGATGCATGCGTGAGGTACCCGATAGCCACCTCCGCGGTCTTGACGTCCTTGATCACGTCGAGGCCGCGCAGCTTTCCGGCGATCACACCGATGTCGTCGGAGGTCTGCAACTGCAGCAGCTCCCGCAACAACGCGTCGCCTTCGAACAGCTCGTCGCGTTTCTCCGGTCCGAGACGCTTGCGCTTTCCCATCACGCGGGCCGACCAACGCTGATGGAAGTCCTCGGGCGTGAGGTCCATCGCTTCCTTGAATGCAGGACCTTCCTGGGCGCCGTTGCGAAGCGCGATCAGCAGCTTCAGCCACCGGTCGCGATCCTCGCGCATGCCCAGGTCCATGTAGGACCAGGCGCGCAGGTGGTCGGGGTACATCATCTTGCTCAACGAGGTCTTGTTGAAGAACGTCTCGATGGGCTGGAGCGTCTCCGCCTTCACCAGCGCCTTGACGCGCCGCTCCCACTTGCTCATGGGTCCGATACCGCCGTCCGCCTCGCCGTAACAGAACGTCGCGTAGTCGGTGTGGACATCGAGCAGTTTCTCGAGGAAGTGCGCCGCCCCCACCCACGCCCAGCGCGGGCACTTGTCCTCGAAGCCGCTGTGCACGTGCCAGCAGGAGAAGAGGATGTGGCCGATCTGGTGGCGCGCGAAGCCGTGCAGGTGATGATCGGAGTGCTGCTCCTGATAGTTCATCACGAAGCCGTTGCCGCACAGCCCGTTCGCGATCCGGTTGTTGTAGGCGAACGCGTAGTTCATGTGGATGCCGGCGCGCCCGAAGTAACGATGGCCGATGGCGTCGTTCTCGCGCAGCGTGTCGGTGATGTAGACGGCCATGGGCTTGGGTAGGAGGACGTTGCCGCCGAACCACTTGTCGAAGTCGTCGAAGGCCTGCTCGCAGCGCTGGGCGAAAAGGTGCGCCAGCTCGTGGGACGTCATCAGCCGACGGCTACCGCGCTTGGTAACGACCTTGACCTTCTTGTGCAGGTTCGTCACGACGTAGAAGTGCTTCGACTTGCAGATGACGAGCTCGCCCTTCAGCGTCTCGGCCTCGGCCTTCATGCGGTCCTCGAGGATTCCCGCCGCGACCGGGTCGGGCCCGCCGATGAGGTCGTTGCAGGCCTCGCACTTGTCGTCCGCCCAGCACACGCTGCAGCTGATGTCCCAGCTGTAGGCATGCCGCTTGAAGAAGCACTCCTTCTTCCGGCTGCCCCAGCACTCGGCGTCCGCGTCCTGGGGACGGCGCTTCCCACCGCAGTTGCCGCCGGCGACCATGTTGGGACAGCGCGGCGGATCCTCGGGCGGGACCATCGGCGAGCGCAGGTACTCCCACGTCGCGTGGCCCTTGTGACACGTGCATTTGCCGGGCGCTTCACCCTCGTCGTCCTCGGCAAGCAGCGGCGCGCAGAAGAGCGCCGCCAGGATCACGACGCACGCGATTCGAAGGGGCGCGCGGCGAAGAACGTGTTCGCGTGTCACGCGGCGACGGTAGCACGTGCTTCGGGCCGCGCAAGACGGCCGGATGTGAGGAAGAACGGCGCGGGCGTGCGATTCCGAACGGTGTCTCCCCGTGCCGGAAACCACGTGTTCGGTCATACTGCGGCGCCGCCCGGAACCGTCCTCATGAAGCTACACCTCGCCAACGTGTTCATCGCGTTCTTCACGCTGGCCTTGCTGCCCGCGCACCCCGCGCGCGCGCACGAGGACGACGAGGACTGGCAGGAGCCGAAGCGCGTGCGCACGATGTTGGTCGTGCCGCGCGTGAGCCACGGCGGCCGGGCGCCGGTGTTCATGGACGCGGTGGAGCACCAGCTGGTTCACGGGACCTGGAAGACGCCGAAGGCCGGCGAGTCGATCGGACTCCCAAACGGGCCGAGGGGCACGTGGAAGGAGATTCGAGCGGACGAGAAGGGCTGGTTCCAGAACGCCGCCCTGCGCGGCGGCTACGGGCTCGCGACGGTGTACTCGGGCAAGGACCGCGTCGTGCTGCTGTCGGCGCGCGGCCACCGCCACGTGTACGTGAACGGCGTGCCGCGCGTCGGCGACGTCTACAACGCCGGCATCACGCGCATCGCGATCCAGCTCCGCAAGGGCACGAACGAGCTGCTGTTCAAGGGCGGCCGCGGTCGCATGAAGGCGACGCTGGACGCGTCCACGCCGAGGGACACGCCCGTCTTCTTCGAGAAGAAGGACCGCACGCTGCCGGACGTACTTCACGGGCGACCTGAGAAGATGGTCGCCGGCGTGATCGTCACGAACGCGACCGGCGGTTGGTGGGACAACCTGTCCATCTCGGCAACCTTCGGCTCGAAGACCGTTTCGACGCCGTGGTTTTCGCTTCCGCCGCTCTCGAGTCGGAAGATCGCCGTCCGGCTTCCGGTCATCGCTTCGGAGGACGAGACCGTTGAAGTCGAGATCGAGGTCTACGACGACGACGAGGAAGACGACGAACCGCTGGACAAGGATGTGCTCACACTGCGCGTGCGCCACCCCGATCAACACCACAAGCGCACATTCGTCAGCATGATCGACGGTAGCACGCAGTACTACGGCGTGGTCCCGCCGGCGCATGACGGCGACGAGCCGCCGGCATACGTGCTCTCGCTTCACGGTGCGGGCGTCGAAGCGATGAGGCAGGCCGGATGTTACAGGATGAAGGACTGGGCCGTCGTCGTGGCCCCCTCCAACCGGCGCCCCTTCGGCTTCGACTGGGAGGACTGGGGCCGGCTCGACGCATTGGAGGTGTTGGCTGATTCCCACCATCGCTTCGGAGCGGACTGGCGCCGCACGTATCTGACCGGGCACTCGATGGGCGGTCACGGCACCTGGAGCCTCGGCGCGCACATGGCGGGGCGATTCGCGGCGATCGCGCCCAGCGCCGGGTGGCGCGACTTCTGGTCGTACGGCGGCGGTGTTGCGTGGAAGGATCCGACGCCGGTGCAGGCGATGCTCGATCGCGCGGCGAACGTGAGCCGCACGTTGCTGCTGGAGTCCAACTATCGGCACCACGGGATCTACGTGCTGCACGGCGACAAGGACGAAAACGTGCCCGTGAGCCAGGCGCGGTTCATGCGCGAGCGTCTCGCGAAGTTCCACACGAACTTCGCGTACTACGAGCAGCCCGGCGCCGGACACTGGTGGGGCAACCAGTGCATGGACTGGCCGCCGCTCTTCGACTTCCTGAAGCGCAACGTACTGCCCGAGCCGCACACGCTGACCAAGCTCGCCTTCACGACGATCAGTCCCGGCATCAACGACCGCTGCCACTGGCTGCGCATCCTGAGCCAGAACAAGCCGCTCGAGCCGAGCACACTCGCCGTCGAGATGAAACCCAAGCAACGGCTCCTGGCGGTCAAGACGAGCAACGTCGCGCGGCTCGAGCTGGACCTCACCGCTTTCGCCGCCAGGGACGTGCTGCCGGCCGACACGCCGGTGCGGATCGAGCTGAACGACGAGGATCCGTTCGAACTGCCGTGGCCGGCGGACGGCGTCGTCACGGTGAGCCGCGCCCGGGACGGCGCCTGGCGCCACGACGCGGGCCTCGCCCACTGGTACAAGAATCCGCGGCGCTACGGAACGTTCAAGGACGCGTTTCGCAACGACGTCGTCTTCGTGTACGGGACCGGCGGCACGAAGGCGCAGGCGGACTGGGCGTTCCACAAGGCGCGCTACGACGCGGAGACGTTTTGGTATCGCGGCAACGGCTCCATCGAAGTCGTCTCGGACACGCGCTTCGATCCCCTGTCGAACACCGACCGCAACGTGGTCCTTTACGGCAACCGCGACGGCAACTCCGCGTGGAAGAAGGTGCTCGGCGACCACGACTGGAAGATCCACGACGACCGGCTCGAGGTCGGCGACCGTGTGTTCGAGGGCGGCGACATCGGGCTCCTGTTCATCTATCCGCGCAAGGACAGCGAGGTGGCGAGCGTCGGCGTCGTGGCCGGCACCGGACTCCCCGGGATGCGCGTGACGAATCAGATCCCGTACTTCCTCTCGGGCGCAGGGTTCCCGGATTGGATCGTCTACGGGGCGGAGATGACCCAGCTCGGCTCGAAGGGCGTGCGCGGCGCCGGGTTCTTCGACGACGACTGGGCGCTACGCGACGACGCGGCGTGGCGGGACTGACCACCATGCGCGCCGGCCTCGGACTCATGCGCGCACGACAAAGCGCGCGAACGGTGTAGCATTCCGCGGCGATGAACACGCTTCGGTTCTTCTTCAAGGCGCACAAGTGGGTCGGCGTGTGCGCGGCGACCTTCCTGGCCGTGACGGCGGTGACGGGCTTCCTCCTGCTGCTCAAGAAGGAGTTCGACTGGATCCAGCCCCCCACGCAGAAGGGCGCGGAGGGGACGATCGAGGAGTTCATCTCCATCGACGAAGCGTGGCAGCGCGTGCAGGCCGCGGATCATCCGGATTTCCGCTCGCCCGACGACATCGACCGCATCGACGTCAGGCCGGACAGGCGGGTCTACA
This sequence comes from Planctomycetota bacterium, assembly GCA_965223505.1. Classification (GTDB taxonomy): domain Bacteria; phylum Planctomycetota; class PLA2; order PLA2; family JAEUHO01; genus CBDCWP01. The sequence goes on along the minus strand of CBDCWP010000034.1, from coordinate 60,185 downwards.
AGGTTCGATCGAAGCACAACCACGCGGAGATCCAGGTCGACGCGGTGACCGGCGCGATCCTGAGCACGGACACGCGCACGTCGGACTGGCTGGAGCAGATCCACGACGGATCGTGGGTCGGGAAGCCCTTCCACGACTACGTCATGCCGTTGGTCGCGATCTGCGTGATGTTTCTCGTGTTCAGCGGGCTGTGGCTGTGGATCACGCCGATGGTCCGTCGCCGGCGACGCAAGCGTCAGGCGGCGAAGCAGGAATCGGCGTGATCCACGGCCTCGTGGAGGCGCGCCCGGCGATTACTGACTCGCCGTGCTCGCAACCTGCCGGATCCCGGGGATCGGGATCGGACTGTAGAAGCTGAGCGCCCCCGAAACCTGGTCGATGACGGTCACCTTCCCCTCGCCGCGCGCACAGACGTACAGGTCGGTCGAAGGATCGAACGTGGTGTCCGTGCCGTTCAGGCCGCGCTGGTTCACCAGCTGCTGCGTGCCCTTGTACTGATAGCCGAGCGGCAGCGGCCCGAGGCAACCCGTCGAGCCCGCGATGGCGATGCACGGCGGGAAGTACGACGGACGGTGCGCGATGCTGGTCGGGTTGTTCCCGACGTTGTCGAAGCGGCTGATGATGTCCGGGATGTTGAACGTCCCGGTCACGAAGCCGAGGGTCGAGATGGAGTCGGTGCCCGACTCGGCGACCGCCCAGAACGCGCTGTTGAACGGAACGAACAGGTTGTCGAGGCCGGCCGGGCCGTCGAAGCCGGTCAGGTCGCCCACGATGCTGTCCGGTCGCTGCGGCGTGCTCGCCCCGGTCGTGCAGCCGGGCCCGGCGATGTAGTACGCCACCTTGCCCTGACCGCTCAGGCCGCCTTGCGAGATCGCGGCGAACATCACGACCGGCCCGCCGAAACACGGGCTCATCGAGATGTCGTTCGGCGCGGAGCCGACGCCGAGCGCGAACTGCTTGACCGGCTCGTCGGACGCCAGCGTGGTCGTGTTGACGACGCCGTCCGTCTTGTCGACGTACATGATCACCTCGTTGCCGGGCCCGCTGAAGGGACCGTCTCGGTTCCAGTGATCCGGAATGAGCGCGGGCGCGGGCGGCGCGGAGATCGCGACGCCGGCCGGGGTGTTGCCCGTGGGCGTGACCTTCGTGATGAAGATCGGGCCGTTGAGGAACTGCACCCCGGGCGTGATGTTGGCCAGGCTGAACGCGGTGATCGTGTTCGCCGACGAGTTCGTCACCAGCAGCACCTTGGCACCCTGGTTGGCCGTCTGCGTGGCGATGCCGCCGGGCGTCGGCGTGTTGATCAACGCGACCGGGATCATGTTCTTCGTGTGCACGATCGCGATCTGACCGCTCTCGGCGGACTGCACGTACGCCCAGCTGTGGTGCGTCTGGAACGCGGTGCGGGTGTCGATCAAGATCTCGCCGGGAGAGAAGTTCGGGATGTTCGCGGCCGTCGCGATCGTGTCGTTGAACGGCGGAAGCACGTTCTCCGGCACACCCAGCGGGAACTGCTGCGCACCGGTGAACTGGTCCGCCAGGCCCTGCTGGTTCACGGAGTCGATGACGCCGACGCGGTCCGACGCCGACCACCAGATGGCGTACTCGGGGAAGGGGCAGTTCGGCAGGTCCGGCGGCGCGACCGTCTGGAACTGGAACGAATCCGACAGCTCCATCTTGTTCCCGGCCAGGTCGGCGATGGGCGCCTGGTTCGTCGGGTTGCCGTTCGTGTCCGGGTCCTCGCCGATCACCGTGACCTGGATCTGCGTGCCGAAGGGGAAGCCGCCGGTCGTGGGATCCACGCGCCAGATGATCTCGTGCCCGTTCGAGGGCAGCGTCTCGCGGTCGTTGTCGCTCTTGAGCTTCGGGAAGCCGGGCGCGGGCGCGAGCTGGGGCGGCGCGCCGCCGCCGGGCACGAAGGCGCCGGCATCGACGACGGTGATGTTGTTCGCGTTCACGGTCGTGGCGGTGATGCCCTCCGTGAAGCGGATGGTGATGTCGGGCGAGGTCGGGCCGAACACGTTGGTCGTGACGTCCGCGATGCCCTCGACGCCGGGCGGGGCCGCGGGCGGCGGCGCGCCGGCGCCGACGTTCTGCTCACCGTTGACCGGATTCGTGCTCAGGACGCGCGGCCGGATCGTGTCGTTCGCGCCGACGAAGAACGAGTGGAAGACCGGACCACGGACCATCTCCTTCGACTCGGTGTTGCGGATGTTCTTGAACACGCCGATCGTGTACTGGCCGTCGGGCATGTTGGTGACGAAGCCGGTGCCGTTGTTGCCCGCGCCGGCGGATGCGAACGGCGGCAGCGGCTGGCAACGGATGACGTGATCGAGCGGCTCGGTCGGCGTCACTGGGAGGCCGGTGGCCGGGTCCGTGAAGGGCGCGGACGCGCTCAGGACCTCGACCGGAATGGTGATGTTGCCGACGCCGGGGATCTCCTGGGTGATCTGCAGCGCGGAGGGATCGACACCGAGCGCGGGCGAACCGCCGAGGAACACGGTGCCGAAGTCGATGACGGTGCTCTCCTGGAACGTGATCACGATCTCGCCGGGGAAGCGCGGGTCGGTCGAGCTGGTGAGCGCGTTGTTGGAGAACGTGGGGTTCTGCTGCAGGTTGCCGAAGTCGATCGGTGACAGGAACGGCGAGAAGCTGCGAACCACCGGGCGATCGACGTGTCGGTCGGCGGAGCTGCCACCGACACCGCCGCCGCAGGCGGTGGTCAGGATGAGCGTCGTGGCCAGTACGGCGGTCACGATCGTGGTGATACGTGTGCGTCGAAGCATGGGGTACTCCAGCCCCACACCGCACAAGTCGGCCATGGGGCAAACGAGAAGTCGGCCTCGAAGCAGACGCCGCCCCACCAGCGACCTGCGTCTCGTCGGCCTCCTCCGATTCAATGAAAGTCCAGCTCGTCGCCCGGGAGCCCCCACCCGGACACCCGCGACCACGGGTCATTGGTGGATACGTCGCGATGGCGTTTTCGAACCGGCCTTCTGCGCGCGCACAGGGTCGAATTCCCCGAGCCGAAAGACCTGCGCGAATTCGCTCGGGGAGATGGGCGCCTGCGGGAACCAGCCGGGTGGACAAAGGAGGATTCGAGCAGGACGGTCAATTACGCGTTTGAGCAACCGCGGGGCACCCGCACTGGGAACGTCGTGCGGGAGCGGCTTGCCTCGGTGTGCGGATTTGTTGCAGACGTTCGTCGCGTGTCCAAAGCCCCTTCCGCAACGGCGAAAATCCGATTCAAGGTCGCGTGCTCGCGGCGGATCTAATGAGTGCCATGGGTGAGCGTCCGTCCTTCGAAACCGTCATGAACGAGCACTGGGAAGCCGTGTGTGGACTTTGCCGCAGCATCCTCGCGTCGGACGAAGACGGCGAGGAGGTGGCGCAACAGACGTTCTTCCAGGCCTACCGGGCGTGGCCGCGCTTCGAGGGTCGATCGTCCGTAAGGACGTGGTTGTTCCGAATCGCGGTGAACGCGTGCAGGAAGTTCGTGACGAGAACGCGCAGGCACGCGGCGCAACCGCTGGACGACCCGGGACTCGAAGCGGCTTGCGAGCCGTCATCCGCGGAGGCCACGGAGCGAACCGCACAGGTGCGCGCGGCAATCCGCGCGATCGCGCCGGCGCACCGCGCGGTACTCGTGTTGTTCTACTTGGAGGGGTTGGGCGGTCGCGAGGTGAGCGACGTGTTGCAGTGCTCGGAGGGAACGCTGTGGTCGCGGCTGTATCACGCGCGTGCGGCGTTGGAGGACAAGCTGCGCGCCCGACGGCTGGAGCTGGAAGCATGAGTACGAACGGACTGCGTGCCTCGAAGGAGGCCTATCTGAAGATGACGACGGGGCAGCCGTTGACGGTCGACGAACGAGCGTCGGTCGCGGCGTTTCTCGAAACGCCGGAGGGCGACGCCTACGTGGAGGGAACGGAAGCCATGAAGGAGCTGTTGGGCGGCCTGAAGACGAATGCACCGGTGCCGGATCGTGCGGCCATGGTGGCGCGTTTCGAGGAGCAGCTTCGAGACGAGGCGTCGAAGGTGCTCGAGCGGCGGCGGTTCGTCGGGCTGTGCGTGGGTGTGCTCGTCTTCGCGTTGGCGGGTGCGTTGTTCATGTTGTTCGTCCCCCACCCCCGGCACGGCATGTCGGAGCGCATTCAGGGCGCGGTGATCATGATCGTGGTGATGTCGCTGTTTCCGTTGGCGATCTGGTGGCGTTCGCGGCGGAGACTGAAGCAGAAGAACCTGTTCGTGGACGAGTGGAAGCGCGAGGTTTCGCGGCGGTCACCCGTGCGCTGGGTCGTCTTTGCATTGCTCTGCGCATCGCTGGGATTCACGAACGGTTGGCCGTTGGCGCTGGGGCTGGGCGTCGGACTGACGGTGTGCGCGCTGGTGACGAAGCGGCTGCTGCGGTCGTCCCGCATGAAGCAAGACGCGGAGCTTTGGGGTTGGTGGGAGGAGACGCTGCGGTAGCAAGAGTCGCTACGAGTTGTCGTAGAATATGCACGTAGAACATGCATGAAGGAGGCGCGACCGCGATCCGATGCCTCGAATGACAGCGGCGACACGTCCGGGAGCCTGCGGAAGATACCTCCCCCGTGCGCCGTCACGTTGGCGCCCTCTGGTGGTGACCTACGGAGCGATCGTCGTTCTCGCAGGGCTCAAGGCGATGTCGGATGAGAGGTGGGCGACGTTGCCGGAGACCGTCGTCGCAGCCGCGGTCTTCTTCACGGGCCCCGGCTGGATCGCAGTGGGGATCTACGTGAAGCGCAGAAAGTGGTGCGCGACCTACTGGGGCTCGCTGCTGATTGGTTCGCTTGCCTGGACGATTTGGACGCTGGCGGCAATGCCAGCCAGTGGAGGGGAGTGGGCGGGCGCGTCGATGCTGTGGCTCCTCTTCTGCGCCGGCAACAGTATCCCCTTGAGTGTGGTGTACCCCAACGCGTTCGATGAGCTCGCGAGGGAGGACGGCCGAGCTAGGGTCCGGAGAATTCGCGCCAAGCGCCGATCGCGCCTTCGGCCGAAGCGTGAAACCGTACGGGACCTCTCATGGTGGACGAGCGCTGTTGCGACGATTGTGCTCGTTGCGCTCATCATCGTGCTGGTCGTTGCCGCGATCCGCGGCGATCTCCAGTGAGCCCTGTCGGCCGGCGACGGGGATATGCGCCCAGATAGAACCTGAAGTTGCGGCCGCCCTTGGCGCGCTCGTCGTGGTGCTTCTCGACGAGGCACGCGATGGCGTGGGAGAGCTCCCCGGCAAAGGCGTTGCGCTTGGCCGCCGAGGCGAAACGAACGTCCACTTCCAGCGCGAACGTCGGCAGCTTCTTGCCGGCGGCGCGGGCCGCGACCTGGGCCGATCCGAGATCGCGAATCGCCTGCGAGGCGAGCGCGATCTGATACGCCGACGAGAACCGGTCGACGACGTCCTCGGGACGCGTCCCCAGCGACCCGAGCGCGGACGGGGAGATCATGTAGGCCTGCCCCGTCCGCCCGTAGACCCGCTCCACGACGCTGCCCTTTTGCTTCTCCTCGACGAGCTCGATCAACCCTTGGCTCTCGAGCTCGCGTAGGTGGTAGTTGACGCGTTGACGCGGCAGCCCGACGCGGCGCGCTACCGCGGCGGCCGAGCCGGGTTCCTCGAGGTGTTCGAGCAGCGCGAGCCGCACAGGGTCCAGCAACACCTTCGCGCGCTCGGTTTCCTCGACGACGTCGACGGCGATGGTCACTTGGCCTCCTGGGACGCCGCGCGGGCGATGCCGAGTCGATCGACGATCGCTTCGAGATGCGCCTGGAGCGTGTCCATCTCCTCCTGCGGCCGACCGTAGCCGGCGACCCAGAGCCAGGCGTGCGGCCCGCCCATGGTCTCGACGGAGAAGCGCACGAAGGCGTCGCCGCGCACGCGATCGATGCCGGCGATCTCGCGCGGGCCGCCGCGAAAGGCCTCGCCCTCGAACTCGTCGCCTTCGGACGTGACGAAACGGAACGGCGCACCCTCTTCGAGGTGCGACAGGTTGCCGCACCCCAGCCCCTCGTCGCTGCGCAACAGCCGCCACGCCTCGTCCGGGGCGACGGAGAGCCGCGCGACGACCTTGGCGATCTGACGGTCCACGCCCCGGTGGCGTTCGAGCGTGAGCTTGAGGTTGCGCAGCTCGACGGGCCAGCCGCTGCTGATCGCGTCGTATTCCTCGTCGAAGTCGGACTCGGGGCCGAAGCCGGACTGAACGAGCCGAAGGGTCGTCTTGCCGCCTTCGCCGGAGAGCTCGAACTCGACGAAGAGCGGGCGCTGCCCGCCCTCGCCGTCATCGACACCCGAGTCGTAACGCGTCTTGAGGTAGGTCCCGGGTTCGTACGCCACGATCGTCTGCTTCCAGACGTGGAACTCCCCCCACTTCAGAAGCATCTCGCCGCCGACACGCGGATCGACCGACGTGTCCGGGGCGAACCAGCGACGCAGGCCCGCGTCGGTGGCGACGGCCTCCCAAACGGCGTCGCGGGGCGCGTCGATCTCGATCTGGGTCTCGAAAGGCGGGCGGGCATCGGATTCAGGGGCGTTCATGGCGGGGTCCTTCCCGAGACAGTGTCTAGCGTTCACCGACAAAAATACTTGTCGGTGTGAATCTGTCAACTCCTTTCCGACCTGCCGGGCGAACGGCGTCGGACGCGGCAGACGCCGCTTCGGGACCGACGGACCAGGACCTTCGCGGCCGGCGCGCGGTCGCGCGGGGACCCGACGAGCGTTTCTAGCGGACGGGCACGAGCCGGAGCGGGACCGGTGAGGGAGGGAGGTCCGCCTGCCGTGCGGATCGTCGACCGGATCGGGCTGTTCGCCGATCGCGTCGGGCTGAGCGCCGATCGCGCGGGGCATCTGCGCCTGCTGATTTACACCGCGACGGTCTACGCGGCGTGGGCGTTCCTCTATCCAGGTCGCACCGCTCGCCTCGAGCGGCACTTGTTCTCTTGGCTGGGCGTGATGGTCCTGGTGTTTCTCTACTGGCAAGGGCACCGGCAGCTTCGCACACTCGATCGGGGACGCGGCCGCTTCATCGGGCTCGGCGCGCTTGTCATCGCGGCCGCTGCGTTGCCGGCGCCGGCCTTTCAGTCGTCGGACATCTACGCCTACGTCAACTGCGGGTGGATCCAACACGAGTACGGGCTCAATCCGTACGCGAGCGTGCCGGCTGACGTTACCGAGTTTCAGGACGACGCGATGCTGGACGCGCGCTGGTCCGAGACGCCGTGTTCGTACGGGTTCCTGTTCGCACACCTCACGCGGGCGGTCGCTTGGGCGGGCGCAGGCGACCCGCAGGCGACGTTGCTGCTCTTCAAGCTGCTCAACGTCGCGCTGATCCTGCTGCTCGGCCGCCTGATCTGGACGACGAGTCGCCAGCTGGATCTCGCCCGGCCCGACCTCGCGGTCTACGCGTTCACGTGGAGTCCGTTGATCGTGCTCCACTTCGTTGCCAATGGGCACAACGACCTATGGATGGCGTTGTTCGTGGTGCTGTCGTTCCGCGCGGCACTGCACGGACAGTGGATGTGGGTCGTTCCGATGCTCACGGCGGGCGTCCTGATCAAGCACGTTGCGGCAGTCGCGCTCCCGTTCGCCGCGATTCACCTGCTCCGCAAGCACGGAGGCAGGCGGACTGCGGCGAGCTTCGGTCTGGCGGTGGCGATGGCGGCGATGATCTCCATCCCCTACCTGCGCGACTGGCAGGACATTCGATGGTTGGAGATCGGAGACACGTTGACGACCCCCTGGAACTCGTTCCAGGCGGCACTCAGCTATGCGTGGGCCGCGCTGGCACGCGCCGTGCCGACGCTCGGGCCGAGCGCGGGGTCGGTCACCTTGTCGCTGAGGGCACTGTTCATGCTCGGCTATCTCGGCTTCTTCGCGACCCTGATCGTGAAGGCGTCGCGTCGAGCCCGATACGACGCGCGTGCGTTCCTCGAGGACGTGCTGACGGCGCTGTTCGTGTTGCTGTGCGTGGCGAGCGCGGCGTTTCATCCCTGGTATCTGGGGATGTTCTTTCCCGCGGTGTTCCTCCTCTCGCCGGGGCATCGGCTGCGGCGACTGAGCGTTTGGCTGTCGATGTCGCTGATGCTCTTCTTCACGGGCGTGGCGAAGGCACGCGTGTTGGAAGCCGTCCTGACGCTGGGGCTGCCGATGTGGTGGTTCCATCGGCGACGGCCCGAGGAAGTCTGCGACGCCCTCTCGGAGAATCCGCGCCGCGATGCCGGTGAGGGTCGCTGAGCAAAGCGCAACCGCCTGCCGCCGAGTACGCTTTGCGGCGGGAGGGCAGGTGACCGTCTACGAGATCATCAGGAGCGTCCACATACCGGTGGCGCTGGCATGTGTGCCGGCGTTCTGGACGGCGATGCTCTCGAAGAAGGGCGGCAGGATCCACGTGGGATTCGGCCGCGGCTTCTGCGCCGGGATGATCTTCGCCGCGATGACGGGCATGGTGATGGCCGGCATGCGGGTCGTTCGTTGGCGGTCCGCGTTCACGGACGGCGGCGCGAACACGGATCCGGTGAATCAGCTCGCCGGCGCCGTCTTCTTGCTCTACCTCGGGTCGATCACGCTCGTCCCGGTGGTGCACGGCTGGCGCGTGGCGCGGACGCGGCGCGATCCGGGCGTACTCCGAGCGGGTTGGTATCGCGCGTTCCTGTTCCTGCCGATGTTGTTCGCGATCGTCGATGTCGTGACCGCGCTCAAGCTACAGACCGGTCTTCGCACGCTGTTGTTGGCCTTGAGTCCCATCGGCGTCTTCCTCACGATCTCCGCGAGCAGGTACGTCGGCGCCCCGAAGTCGCCGCCCCGTCGTTGGTTCTACGAGCACTTGGCTTCGATGATCGCGGGCGGGATCGCGGCGCACACGGCGGGAGCGGTGTTCGTGTCGAGCCTGTTGGAGATCCGGCTCGAGGGCGCGTCGATGTTGGTGCCGTGGTTGCTGCCGACGGCGATCGGCGTGCCGGCGATCTTCATCGTCACGGCACGCTACAAGCGCAAGTTCAAGGACGCGTAGCGTCGAAGCACGTTTTCGAAGCGTCCACACCGACGTCGGAGAACGTCGCCGAGCCCGAGGCGACGCCGATGGCGACCGACCCGCTGATTCCGAGCGTCGAGCTTGCGTCAGGAGCGCCGGGCACGGCAGCCGCTTCATACTGCCGGGTTCTCACGCCGGGGCGATGTTCTTGTTGGCCTTGAACAGGTTGCCGGGATCCCAACGGCTCTTGACCTCGGCCAAACGGTCGTAGTTGCTTCCGTACGCGGCCCGAATGCGGTCCTCGCCGTCCTCTTCATTGAGGAAGTTGATGTAGGTTCCGCCCGTCGAGAACGGACGCATGTCCTCCCACGCGTTGCGAGCCCAGTCGATGTGGCTCGCGTCCTCGGCCGGGTCCTCCCAGGAAGCCGTCAGGTTGAGGACCAGCTTGGCGTCGCGATTCCCCATGGGGGAGTGGTCGTCGGGCAGGTCGTTGAGCGCGCCGTCGACGGGGAACAAGATCGCCGCACTATGAGGCGAGGTCACCCGCTCGCCGTGACTGCGGTACACCTCGAGCGCTTCGGGCTCGAGCCCCGACAGATACTCGGACTTCCAGTAGTAGCGGCGCCCGTTCGGCTGGCCACTGTCCAATATGCTCTGTTGCTGCTCGTACGAACAGCGCCGGACCACGTCTCCGACAGGCTCTCCGAGCTGCTTGATCCGCTCCAGGTCCCGCGCTGCCTGCTCCTCGGTCCCGGTGTGACAGACCAGCAGCCCGGCGATCAGCTCGCCGTGCATCTCGGTCGGCAACCACGGGGCCGGCGGCGCACGTCGGATCATGCACGCGCAGGTCAGCTCGGGCGGGGCCGTCGCGACGACGTCCCGGTAACAGTCGAGGACGGCGGAAACGTCTTCCAAGCGCCATGCGATCATCCCGCCCGTGATCTCGGGGCCGACCGGGTAGAGCCTGTGCTCCGTGTTGGTCACCACGCCGAAGTTTCCGCCCCCGCCACGGAGCGCCCAGAACAGATCCGCGTTCTCCTCCGCGCTGGCGCGAACGAGGTCGCCCTCGGCCGTCACCATGTCGAACGAGCGCACGTTGTCGCAGGTCCAACCATAGCGGCGTGTCAGGTACCCCAGGCCGCCGCCGAGCGTCAGCCCCGTCGCACCCGTGTTGGAGACGAACCCCAGTACGGCGGCCAGTCCGTACAGCTGGGTCTCCCGATCGATGTCACCGAGGGTGGCGCCGGGCTGCGCATTGACGGTCTGTTGGGAACGATCGACCCAGGCGCCGCGCATGTTCGACAGGTCGATCATCAGGGCGTCGTCTTGCACGGCCAATCCGGCGATGTTGTGCCCGCCGCCACGGATCGTGAAGGGCAGGTCATGCTTGGTGACGAGCCGCATACAGGCCATGACGTCCGCCGTGCCCACGCAGGTGGCGATCGCAGCCGGGCGCCGGTCGATCATTGCGTTCCATACCAAGCGGGCGGCCTCATAGCCACGGCCGTCGGGTGTCAAGACCGCGCCGCGCAGCGATCCTCCTAGCTCCTGCTCTGCCAGGCGGGCGATCGTCGTCATGTCGGGCTCCTTCCTCTGGCTCGTCGAGTAGCGCTTCCAGCTCGGGTTCGTTGGTGTTCACACGAGGTCCAGGATGCACCGCAGTCTCTCGGCATCCACGACGGCAGGATAGCCGATCCGCGAAGCGCGGAGGACGCCGCCGGGTCCCGCGTCCACTCGACCCCTCCACGCCCGTCGCAACACCGGTCATCGACGGTGAGTTCGCGAGACGAAGCGACCGCTCGCCTCACATCGTGAGGACGCTCCTCACGCCCATCAGGTCGAGACCGACACCCGCCTGCCTTCGGCCACAGCTCACGCCGCTTCGAGGCATGCACGCAATCAGGAGACTCGAGATGCAATCACTCACCGAGAAGTACGGAAGCTGGGCCGTCGTGACCGGCGCCTCGTCCGGAATCGGCAAGAGCTTCGCGCGGATGCTGGCGCAGGCGAAGATGAACGTCGTGCTGGTGTCGCGCTCGGAGACGACGCTGCACGGCGTTGCGAGCGAGCTTCGCCGCGAATTCGGCGTGCAGACGCGCGTTGTCGCGCTCGACCTGAAGCGGTCGGACGCCCGAGAAGCCCTCGACCTCGAGACCCGGAGCCTCGATGTCGGCCTCTTGATCAACAACGCGGCCGCCGAGCAGCGCGGCGCATTCGTACGACACACGCCTGCAGAGCTTCGCGACGTCATCGAGTTGAACGTCACGGCGCCGACGGAGCTGGCTCAGCGGTTCGGGCGACGTTTCGCCGAGCGCGGGCGCGGTGGAGTCCTGTTCGTCTCGGGGAGCATCGGCTACCAGGGCGTGCCGCACCTGGCCAACTACGCAGCCGGCAAGGCCCACCAGGTCCATCTGGCGGAGGCCCTCTACTACGAGCTGCGGCCCCACGGCGTCGACGTCCTGTGCTTGTCGCCCGGGTTGACGAAGACGCCCATGGTGGCCGCTTGCGAAAGGCGATCGACTTCCGTCGCGTGGGCATGTTCCAGCTGCGGCCGGATCGTGTCGCTCGAACGGGCCTGCGGCATCTGGGACGCCGGCCTTCCGTCGTCGCCGGCTGGCAGTACAGGTTCTTCGCCTTCCTAACCAAGCGCGTCCTGTCACGCGCGGCCGGGGCGTGGCTGTTCGGGGCGTTGATTCGCATCGCGTTCGTCGACGAGTCGCTGCTCGATCCGTTGCCGGCCGCTCGCGGGGCGGGTGCGAAGGCGCACCGTTCCCCGCGGCCGCAGCGATCGCCCGCTCGCGTCGAAGGCCGCTGAGCGCCGTCGTGTACGAGGTCGTTCGACACCGGGGATCCCCATTGGACGAAAACCGAGCGCGGGCGACGAATTGAAAGGACGAATGGGAGTTCCGCTCCTAGGGGCCCACTCGTAGGGCCCAGAGGAGACCTCAGATGATCCTTCCCCGCATCCTGCGCGCCGCCCTCATGTTCGCTTGCCTGCCGATGTTCCTCATGTGCCTTTGCGGATGCGGCGGCGGAGGCGGAGGGGCCGACATCGAGTCTGTGGTCAACGACGGCGAAGACCCGCGCATCGTCTCGGTGGATCCCGCCGTCGACGCGGTCGGCATCGACCCGACCACGGCGATCCGACTGAGGTTTGCGGTACCGATCGACACGACCAGCGTGCAGCCCGGCACACTGACCGCTGCCACCGACAACGCGCCGATCGACGGCACGATCACGTTCGAAGACAACGACCGCACCGTGGTGTTCACGCCACAGCTACCGCTTCGCTTCGCGGCGAGAACGCAAGTCACCCTCGCCGCGGGCGTGCGCGACCTGCAGGCCAACGAGCGTCAAAACCCCTTCGTCTTCGCATTCGACACGCGGTCGGCGGTGGCGCTTCCACCTTCGCCGCTCGAGACGGATCCCGAGATCACCGGGGCCGTTGCATTTCGGCTCGCGCGGGACGGGAGCGGCGTCGCCTTGTACGTTCGGCTGGTTCCCGGTGGTCGAGACATCGTCGCCCAGCGGTTCGAGGAAGGACTGCCGACCGGGATGCCCGAGCTTCTCCAGTCGGCTCCCGCAACATTGAACGTCGCGCCGAACTCGCTTGCGGTGGCCGCGAACGGACATGCCACGGCGGTGTGGCGCGTCGTCACGCCGGCCGGGCCGGACGCCTATGCGGCGTTCTTCGATCCCACGACGCTCACATGGGACGTGCAGCCGCTCGAGGACGCGCTGACGCGTGGCGCCGGCCGGCCCATCCCCGCAGTCACCAGCACGGGAGCGAGCGTCATCACGTGGCTCGAAGAGCCGGTGATCGGCGGCGACGCGCTGGTGCGTCGGGCGGTGCGAAGCAGCCCCACCGGCCCCCTTCTCGTCGACGATCTGAGCAGCGGGCTGCCGGCGCTCGGACTCTCGCTCGCGATGAACGAGAACGGCAGCGGCGTCATCGCCTGGGTCGACGAGGTCGGCGTGTTCGACTTCACCGTCATGGCGGCCGGCATCTCGAACGCCACCTCCCTTGCCCCGGTGCCTCTCGAGAATCGGCCCGGTGACGTCCCCAGCGTCACGTCGTCGACCGTCGACGCCAACGGAGAGGCCGTCGTCGCTTGGCAAGAGGTCGATGCACTCGGACAGACAGAGAGCGTCCTGGCCGTCTTCGGAACGCCGACGACACCGCAGTGGAGCGGTGCTCGAGTGCTCGGCGAGGCGCTCTCCATCTCTCGGTTGCGAGCGACCGGGGCGGCGCAGAGCGGTGTCGTGCTCTGGACCGAGCAGGACGTGCAGGGCTCTCATAGCGCCTTCGGTTCGCGCCTGGATCCGGCCACCGGCTTCGGACCAGCGGAGCCTCTGGGCGCCGGCCTGGGCGATCGTGGCCTCGGGACGGTGGCTGCGAATGCACGTGGCGACCTGCTGATCGTGCTGTTCAGTGCCGGGCCGTCGTTCTTGCACACGGTTGCATGGTCGGCGGCCGACCTGCCGTCGGAGCCGACGCCCCTGACTGCCGGGCCGCAGCTGACACCGAGTGTGACGATCGATGCCGGCGGGGGCGGCTTCGTCGCCTATACCGTGCACAACGACCCGCTCGACCCGAGCCAGGGCAGTCACGTGGCGATGCGCCGCCTCGCATCGGACGCGACGTCCGGTCCCGACGAGCCGCTCTCGGCGGCGATCCCGGGCATCAACGTGTCGGGGCTCGCGATCGAAGTGGATGCCCTGGGCCGAGGCGCCGTGCTCTTCAACCAGGCGAACATCGCGCAGGCACAGCAGGACGTGCTCGTGGTCGCCCTGCGCTAGTCCGCAATACCGTACCGGGTTTCTCTCGAGCGCTCGATATCCGGGGTAGGCCCGATCCAGCGAACGCCCCATGGGTGTAGCTGAGGCAGGAAACCCGGTACCGTGTACACATGACGACGAACACAAGCAGTACGCGGGTCGACGAGATCACAAACGGCATCTATCGCATCAGCACGCCAATCCCCCCGGAGGCGATCCCTGGTGGATTCACGTTCAACCAGTACCTGATCGACGACGAGGAGCCGGTGCTCTTTCATACTGGACCGCGCAAGTTGTTCCCGCTCGTCTCCGAGGCCGTGAGCAGGGTGCTGCCGCTCGAACGCTTGCGGTATGTGGGCCTTTCGCACTTCGAAGCCGACGAGTGCGGGGCGATGAACGAGTTCCTCGCTGCCGCACCCAACGCGGTGCCGCTCTGCAGCCGGATCGCCGCGATGGTCTCGATCGACGACGTGGCGGATCGGCCGGCGCGTGCAATGGCCGATGGCGAGGAGCTCGATGTCGGCCGCCACCGCCTGCGCTGGCTCGACACGCCTCACCTGCCTCACGGCTGGGAATGCGGGTATTTGTTCGAGGCGAAAACGCGGACGCTGCTCTGCGGTGACCTGTTCACGCAGGGCGGCCAGGAGCACGCTCCCGTGACCGAACGGGACATCCTCGGTCCGTCGCTCGCCATGCAGGCAAACATGGACTACTACTCGCACACGAAGAACGCGCGCGCGCTCTTCGACAAGCTGATCGACACGCGACCGCAGGTCCTTGCCTGCATGCACGGATCCGCGTGGAGGGGCGACGGCGGTAGTCTGCTCGACGCCCTCGCCGACGAGCTCGTCTAGGACGAGATCCGGTCGCGCCGAGTCGTATGGGTGCATGGAAGAGGCGGTTCGGTCGTGCGGATTTGCTCACGCGCCGCCTGCACGAACGATCTTGGCGGCCTTCTCGACGAGCGCCTTGCTTGCCCAGCCCCGCAGCTGAGGGTTCTTGTGGCTCACGATGAAGAAGTCCACCTCGAAGAAGCCGTCGGAGCGCCGAATCTCGAACCGCTCGCCCTTCGCGAGGGTGCCGACGAGCTTCTCGCGCGCCTCCATCTTGGTGGTGAACTCCATGTCCCTGAAGAGGGCGATCTCATCGGTCGCCTCGCAGATGTCGCCGACGCCCATGACGTGCGCTCGACCCCGAGTCGCTCCCTGCCCCTCCGGCCAGACCCCCGTCTTGTTGGGAATCGCCGCTGTGTCAGTCCCCTTGACCACGACGGTCTTGGTGCGGAACACGTAGTCCTCGATGATACCCGCCACCAGGACGTGCGCCTGTGGCAGGTACTGGTTCGTCACCTCATCGTCGCTGAGTCGACGACCGATGGTAATTCGACCGTGCGTACCGGCGCCGGACACGAAATCCAGCTCCAGCGACTTCCCGTCATCCTTGACACGCCGCACGACACCGACGTCGGTAAATCGCTTGCCTTTGAGCGCATTCCAGTTCTCGAGTCGCTTGCTTTGCGCGAGACGGGTGTCGAAGACCCCGTCCCGAAACGACGCGTAGTCGACGCCCGCGCCGAGCTTTGCAAGCGGCCGGCCGCCGACGGCAATCAGCTCGGCGTCGTCGACCTGAACGGCGTCGATCTCGCCGATTCGCGGGCCCTTCACCTTGCCGCGGAAGTCCAGCTGGGTGCCCGGCTTGACGTGGCTTGCGATCGCCCAACGAAACGGGATCTTGAACTTCACCCAGACCGTTCGTTCACCGCTCTTGCCGATGGCGAACGCGCCGAGTGTCTCTTCGTCGCAGAAGACCCACGTGCGCTCGACGACGAGTGACTTCGTAACTGTCAACCCCACCTTGAACGCTTCATCCGCGCGGGCCGGGGGCGCTACGAGGACGAGAAGAACGACGATCCAGACGGCGCGCGACGGCATGTTGACACCCCTGCAAGACCAGTAGGGTGAGGATAGCATCCGCCGCCACGTCGAGCCCGAGGCTTGACCGAGACGCTGCGGAACACCATGCCCGATGCGCGAATCTCGCGGAGCCGTGGCGTCAGCGGGCGCTGGTCTTCCGGTCGCGGCGGTGCCGTACTTGCACCCAACTGTCGTCGTTCACGGCGAGAAAGTGGTGTTCCCACGTCTGGTCAGCCTGCCGGAACCTGCAGTGAATCCACGGAAGGCCGTACTCATCGATCTCGGCGATGCGCAGTGAACGGCCTCGCTCGATGAGCTTCTCGTAGAGCCACCGCGTGCAGCGCGAGAAGACGTAGCCCGGCGCGTCGACGCCGCTGGGCATCTGCACAATGCGGATGCGGTCGCCAACGCGGAGGGACTCCCAGGGCTCAGACATGCGCCGCATCTTACGGACACACGAGCGCAGGTACGAGGTCGCGCTACTCGCTGCTCTCGGGCGAAGGCTACTCCACGACGGTTTCCCACCGCTCAGTTAGCCGGTAGAAGCCCAGGATGGCCCCGCTCGTAGGGGTAACCACCGAAATGCGAGCCCGCGGGGAGACCGTAGAGGAGCCCGCCAGCAATGCCGGCAATCGATTGAAGCGCCCACCAGCCCCACAGACGGAGCCGAGCACAACCAGTAGGGACGAGACCAGTAGACGGAGGAGCGCCATTACTGTGCACATGTTCCTGCTCCGGCGCACGTGGGACGCGGACCACCGGGGCAAGATTCCGTCTTCCGTTCAGCAGTACATCTCGGGCGGTAGGGTGGCGCTACTTGCCGCTCTCGGGGGAGCGCGGAGACGTGGCGGAAGCGGCTCTTGGGGAAGAAACTCTCGCCAGTGTCATCGATGATCGCGTACATCCCGAGGTGCTCGCCGACTACTTCGTAGACCTTCCCGACCGTCAGCACACGCTCAGCCGGTCGTTCGGGCCAGGCGCGCGCAAGTTCCCCTCCTCGTCGCTGGCAAGGTAGGCCCGGTCGCTGATGCAGACGACTCTGCAAGGGAAGTCGAGCTTGGGGTCCACTGGCGCATCTTGCATCTGCTGCGGAGTGAATGACTACCGGTATCGGGCAAAGGCAACTCTACCCGGGCTCTCTAGCCTTCGCGCTCTTATCAGCGGCATTCATGGCCCGTCGTCTATGGCGCCGCTTCCACTTGCGCGCTCTCCCCTGCGGCGTAACGCCACACCTACACACGAAGAACCACGCGCCGACCTCCACCGCCGCCGCGACCCACTTCCACTTCTCGTCGCTGCGCACGGCGAATATCACGAGCAGCGGGAGTATGACGCCGAGAACGATGGCAATCGTGAGGAGGACATCCCTCTGCTGCTGGCGAGACCGACGGTCCACGACCTTGTTCCCTACGTAGTGCTTCACAGGCGGGCATTGTATGGCGCCGCCTAGCTCTCCCTGCGATCGGCAAGGCGCTCACTTGGCCCGCATGAACCGAATCGCCGACCGCGCCACACGCTCGGCCTAGGCCGACTGCGATTGACGGGGGGCCGTCTCGACTGGCTGGTCGTCAAGTGGCGCTTGGATAGCGGCACGGAGGGCTACCTGGAGTACAAAGATGGTCATCTTGCGGGTCGCCGTTTCCCGTTGTTTGTGCTCACTGAGGACGTCCTCGCTCTCAGGGGAACCGGGGATCCGGGAACCCCCGAGTACTACTTGTTCCAACGTCGGACATCTTCCGAGTGAAAATACTCCGCCGCCGGTTTCGTTGGCCGGATCGCCGCGAACGCATGGCGTGGCCGAAAGAAAGAACCCGGTACCGTATGTCGGCGGGCACGGCAACGGCGCTGGGCAAACTCGAATCCAGAATCACACCTTGCCACACAGCCGCCAAACCGGCGGCGCTACGACCATTGCCGCGCACATCCACCACAGAACCGATCCCGGCGGCAAGATGAACGCGCCCCAGACACCGAATGCCATGAGCACGACGGCTCCAACGAGACGCCAGGCGGTCGTCACATCGCTCAAGTGCCTGAGTCGGAACCACCAACGGCCCTTGAGAACGCCTCTTGCGAAATTCCGTACGCAGTTGGAGGGATCTTCGCGGGACAATCGCTCAACCGCAATTTTGAACGCAGTTGGTCGCACCCGCGCACAAGCCATCGCCGTCAGCATTCGTAGGCGCTTCCGCTCTCCAAATCCGGCGACAAAGCGTGTGAATGCAACCGCTACTTCTTCGTCGCTTGGTGAGTGTGAACCGGAGCGTCTACTGCCACGCCCCCGGCGTAGCAGGGCAAGCTCCTTGACCTCACGCAGGCGAGGGTCTCGAAGCACCCGATTCTCAAAGTCGAGCACAAGCTCACAGTAGCGATCGAAGAACAGCGGGTTCAGTGCGTCGGGAGCTACGTGGTCAACGACGAGACGGTCGGCGTGTGCCAAAACCGACAGAACTACGTCATTGAACTCATTGGGTTTTAGGTGGGCGAACGACAGCATGTCACTGTCCGCGTTCCTCAACTGATGCTTCAGCTGGTCGAGCAACCCCGGGTTGACGTTCTCCAGAGCATCGGCGATCCCCTCTCCCAACACCCCAGCCAATCCGCGACTGGTGAAGATCGCGTCCTGCTGATTAATGGTGATCACGGAGCCCACGCCGGCGAAGTCTATCGCATGCAGCACCTGCGCTGACTTGCACGGAGGATGCGGAGCGCTCTTCTGTTCGTTCTTCGGACGGCAAATGGCGCACTGACCTCACCGTGCGAGGTCGAGGAATGGGACACACGGGCGGCGATGCGCCGTCAAGCATCCAGTGGGTCGACTGGTACCCGCTCTAGGGCTCGAACCTAGGACCTGCGGATTAAGAATCCGATGCTCTACCGACTGAGCTAAGCGGGCACCCTGTCAAACGCGGGCGAGAGCGTACACCCTCCCCCGCCTTTGCCAAGTCCGCGCCCGAGCGGACCGAAACAGGTCGCGGGCGGGGTCAAGCCCCGCCCCTACGGCAACTGCGCTCGCCGCATGCAGCACGCCGGTCGCGGGCGGTCACAAGGGCCGCCCATACAGCGCCCACCACGCCGCCGGTCACTTCGGCCTGGGCAACGCCGACGGCTTGCCCGAATGCTCCGGACACCCCGCGTTCACCCACTTGATCACCTCGGCCAGATGCGCAGGATCCATCGGCGGCCGACCCTTCGGCATCCGCTCGATGTTCACCGTCCGCGTACTCCCGTCCGGCGCCGTCAGCACCACGCCCTTGCCGTCCCGCAACGCCCGGATCAGATTCGAACCCTCGGCATCGTACGGCTTCAACAGCTTGATCATGTCGTCCTCGCCCCACTCCATCGGGAACTCGAACGCCACGAACTCCTGGTAGCTCAGGTCCTTCCAGAAGTTGCCGTGCGCAGCCGCCGGCGCCTTGCGCTTCAACGCCTTGAAGATCTCCTGGATCCGCGCGAACCCGATGTCGATCACCGGCTTCTCGCCTGCGTCCGCGACCGGCGGCTCCGGATCAGGACCCGGCGGGGGCGGCGGCGGCGCATCCGACGGCGGCTCGGGCGTGTCGGGCGGCGGCTCCTTCGGCGGCTTCTCCGTGTCCGTCGCACCCGGCTTCGGCCACTTCGACGGCGCGCCCGCCTTCTCCGGACATCCCTTGTCGATCCAGTCGATCAAACGCTGGATGTCCTCAGGCGACATCGGCGGCTTGTTTTTCGGCATCCGCTTCACCGACGTCGTCTTCGTCGTGCCGTCCGGCATCGTGAGCGTGATGTTCTTCCCGTCGCGCAACCCCTTGATGAGGTTCGAGTTCGCCCCGTCCCACGGAATCACCAGCTTGATCAACCCCTCATCGCCCCACTCCTGGGGAAACGCGAACTCGATGAACTCGTCGTAGCTCAGGTCCTTCCAGAAGTCGCCGTGCGGCGACGCCGGCGCCTTCGTCTTCAGGTCCGCCAACAGCTGCTTGACGCCTTCCCAGCCGAGGTCGCCGGTGGACGGTCCCGGCGGCGGCTCCTTGCCATTCGGCTCGGCACCGTTCGGCTCGTCCTTGCCCTCCGGCATCGGGATCGCCGACGGCTTGTCCGCGAACTCCGGACACCCCGCCTGCACCCACGCGGCCACGTTCGCCGTCGAGATGTCGTCGAGATACGGACCGCGCTTCGGCATCCGCTCGACAGGCTTGTGCGTCGTCGCGCCGCTCTCGAGCTTCACGATGACCATCTCGTTGGGCAGCAGCGCCCGAATGAGGTTCGACGCGCCGGCGTCGTAAGGCTCGACCAGCTTGATGATGTGGTCGGGCTCGTCCCAGCTGTAGGGGAACTCGAGCTCGATGAAGTCCGCGTAGTCGAGCTCCCAGAACAGCTCGTGCGTGGACGCGACCGGCTTGCGCCCCAGGGCGCGGAACATCTCCTGGATGTCCTCGTAGCCGCGCGCCTGGCCGTCGGCCTGCTTCAAGAGCGCGGCGATCCGGGACTCTGCCGTCGGCTGCAGCTCGTCCGGCGGACAGTCCGGGTCGATCTCGACGTCGCAGCCGATGCGCATGTCGATGTCCGCGAAATCGAAGATCAACGACCAGTTCACCTTGCCTGCCTTGTCCACCCGGTTCTCGTACACGCGGATGAAGCGGCCGTTCTGCGAGTAGGGCTGGCCGTTGTGCGCGACCGCCTCGATGAAGATGCGGCCCATGCCGATCACCTTGCTCTTGTCCTGGTTCACCGTGTTGCGGTCGTAGTCGTAGCGCTCCTCCGTGAGGACGAACTGGGTGATCTTGCCGGTGCCCAGGTCCTCGAAGTACCGGTTCCAGGCGTCTTCGACCGCCTGCTGGCCGCGCGCGAGGACGCCGTCGGTGCGGAACAGGATCGGCGGCCGCCCGCGCCGCGACTTGGGCCAGCAGCAGTCGCCGAGCTCGCCGTTCGCGTTCTTGTTCTCGATCGCGTCCTTCATCCGCTCTTCGAGCTTCTCGATCTCACGCGGCGGGCGCCGGTGCTCGAGCGTGATCGTCGAGGCGTCGTGGCCCCACGAGGTGCGCGTGTAATTGACGACGGCGACGATCTCCTCGTTCGTGAGGATCGGCCCCCAGTTGGGCATGATCACGGTCGGAATGTCGATCACGTCGGGATCCGGAATCGCGTCGTCGTCCTCCGAGGGACGCTCGCCCAACACGACCTTCGTGAGCAGGTCGAACGGGCTGTCGGCCAGCGCGTACTTCTTGTCGTCGCGAAGCCGCGGGACGCGCATACCCGAGTTTCTCGCGTCACCGCGCCCGCGTCCGTCCTCGCCGTGGCAGCGTGCGCACGTGTCGACGTAGATGCGCTCCCCCACCGCGGGCGACGCACGATCCACCGCCGCCGTCGCATCGGGCGCGGCGCGCTCGGGATTGATCAGATAGAACATCGTCCACGCGATGACGGCGAGCAGCAGCACCCAGGCCCACGTCGGAACGGGCTGCGGCGTCTCCGCGCGGCGCGGCTCGAAGTCGACTTCCGTACTCCCCGCATACGCATTGATGATGAGCTCGACCTGTCCGCTGATCGTCTGCTCCTGCTCGAGGCCGGAGACGGTGAGCGCGACGCCGTTGCGAACGCGGAACGGGATCTCCTTGATGGTCGGCGGCGCGAGGCCGTTGCTCGCCTCGACGCGCAGCGTGTGCGGACCGTCGGGTAGCTGGATCGTGTTGAAGTTGAAGCGCAACGGCGGCTGCGCGACCTTGAACGGCTCGGTCTGGTCGTCGAGGTAGATCTTGATCGGTTCGGAGTCGTCTCTCGTCGTCATGCGCCACCTGACTCGTCATTGTCCTCTAAGACGGGGGCCCCGGCGTCGGGCCGGTCGAAGATCAAGCGCTTGTAGTGGTCCGGCGCGTCCTCGCGCGGCGAGATCGTGTACTTGACCGCCAGCCAGATCGTCCAGATCACGAAGATGGACGCAGCGCCGACCGCCGCCCACTCGACGGCGCCGAAGTCTTCCCAGGCCGGATGCTCGTGGGCGCCGAGCCACATCACTTGACCTCGCTCTTCTTCTGGATCGGATCGCGCTTGAGCGACAGCAGGTACTCGACGAGCGCCACGGCGCGCGGCGTCGCCCACAGAACGTCCCCGTCGACGCCCAGCCCGTGGAACGTCGACACCGGCTGCGGCTCGATTCCGTTTTCCGCCGGCGGCTTCTCGGTGCTGTAGAGATAGCGATACGCGGGCATCACCGAGTCGGGCGACACCGAGCGCGGGCTGTACAGATGCCAGTGGTGCCACTGGAAGTCCGGCAGCCGCTTGCCCACACCCATCAGATCCGGTCCCGTGCGCTGCGTGCCCAGCATGGGCGCTTCCTGATGCGCGTACTCCTCGCCCCGCGTCGGCTTGTCCTGACCGAAACGCCGGTCGGCCTGCAGCACCGGAACGCGCCAGGACTTGCCGGTCGGACTGCGCGGGTCGAGTTCCTCGAAGCGCAGCCGCTCGTCACCGCGGATCTGCTGGGTGTGACACACGACGCAGTTGAAGTCCTTGCGGTAGAGCTCGCGGCCCCACGCCGCGGCCTCGGATTGCGCCAACGGGATGTACTGGTCCTCGCGCTGCTTCTCCGCCATCGCCGGCAGGATCGCGATGACGAACACGAGCAGCAGGTAGATGCCCGCGGGGAGCAAGAAGATCGCGCGATGACTGGTGTGGATGTTCCAAGCCACGATCTACGCCTCCTGCATCGCTTCGAAGGCGCGCGCGAGGTCGCCGGGCCTCATCTTCCACAGCGCGATGATGAACACGACGTGGGACGCGCTCATCAGCGCGCCGCCCACCGCGCGCCAGGACATGAACGGCATGACCGCGCGCACCGACTCCATGAAGGGCTCGCCGCTCTTCCAGCTCTCGCCCTGCACGTGGCCGCCCCAACACAGCGCGATCACGTAGATCGCGATCCCGCCGAGCGCCAGCCAGAAGTGGACGCCGACGAGCGCGACTGGCGGTTCCTTGCCGGTCACGCGGGGCACCAGGCCGTAGATCGCGCCCCAGATCAAGAACGAGACGAACACGTACATCGCGAGGTGCGCGTGTCCGACCGTGTAGTGCGTGAAGTGCAGCGTCTCCTGGACCGAGCGCAGCGACTCCGCGCTGCCCTGCAGCGACGCGAGTCCGTACCCGACGACGCCGATCACGAAGAAGGGCAGCGAGTAGCTGTGCGAGATGGCGAGGCGCTCGCCCCACATCGTCAGGATGAAGTTGCCGACGCTCGCGAACACGGGAACGATCATCGCCACGCTGAAGATCACCGAGACCGACTGCAGCCACAGCGCGATCGGCGTGTGGATGTAGTGGTGCGTTCCGATGACCGTGTAGAAGACGAGATGCGTGAAGAAGCCGAGCACACCCAGCGCATACGAGTAGATGGGCTTGTTGAGCAGCTTCGGCAGCGCGTAGTACGTGATGCCGACCGCCAGCGGCGTGAACCACATGCCGACGGCGTTGTGAATGTAGTACCCGTCGATGATCCGCGACGGAATGCCGGTCTTGTAGATCGGCAGGTAGCCCATCACCACGACCACGCCGATCCAGAAACACGCCGCGAGGATGAACCAGCACGAGATGTAGACGCCGCCCACGTGCCGGCGCGCGATGAAGCGGAAGAACAGGATCCCGACGATGATCACGGCGAGCGCAATCGGCGCCATGCAGTACCACTCGTACTCGCGATACTCCATGCCGCCGCGCACCAACCCCATGCACAACGTGACGAGGCCGGCCGCGATGCCGGCGTTCCAAAGCCACAGCGACACGTTGGCGAGCGCGTGCTCCCAGTCGGACCACGGCTCGTGCATCGGCAGCCAGGACGACTTGGCGACGACGAAGAACGACAGACCCACCAGCGCCATCGACGCCCAGCCGAAGAGCATGGTCATCGTGTGCGCCGGGCGAAGGCGCCCGTACGTCAACTCCTCGAGCCCACCCAGGATCTCGGGGTCCACGTGACGGATCGCGAGAAGCAGCCCGATACCGCTGGCCAGCAGCAGCCACAGCGCCGCCCAGAAGATGTATCGGTGCACCAGCTTCGAGAAACGCGGATCGATGCCGGCCGCGGCGACGAAGATCGGGATGCCTACCGGGATCTTGACCACGCGAAGAGTGCTCCTCGAAGCGGCGCAGGGGCCGGGAAAGCCCGAGAAACAGGGGCCGGAAACGGCGCGGCGCCTCGCTCGCGAGCGGGGGGAAGGTAGCAACGCGAGCCGACGCGGGCAACGCCGGGATGACCCGAGCAATTCGACGAGTTTGCCGCTGCGCGTCGTCCAACCCTCGCGGACAATCGACGCCCAACCGCCACAGGAGGACCCCCCGATGAAGGCCCTGACCTGGATGATCCCGTGCGCCCTCTTGCTCGGCGCCGCGTTCCTCGCATTCGGCGCCCCGGCGCAGGCCGACGGCGCGGCGCCCGACGGCTGGGAGTACAAGCACGTACTCATCCCGCTGGACCGCCGACTGGAGACGTACGAGAAGTCCGACATCACCCTGCTGGCGCCCATCCAGAAGCTCGGCGCCCACGGCTGGGAGCTGGTTTCGGTCTACGAGCCGGCGAGCGGGTTCACCGTGAACACCCGCGCCTCCGTCGAGTTCTGGTTCAAGCGCGCGCGCTAGCCGGCGGCGCTCCGCTCGTCGAGACGCTGCCCATTGCCCCGGGACCCCACGCACACGTAGGGTGGGCGCCCGGGGCCCGAATGACGGCCCCCCACCACGGAGGAGTGCCATGTCGGAGCAGCAGGCAACGAAGGAAGCCCCCCAGCCCACGACGGAAGACCGCGACTACCGCGGCGTGCTGGAGTCGCTGGTCGGCAAGCAGGTCACGTTCGTCAACCCGGAGTCGTTCGAAGCGCTGCCGAGCTCGGGGCACGAGCTGCGCGAGGGTTGGTACCCCGGCAAGATCGCCGGATTCGGCAACGACTACGTGATCTTCAACACGGTTCTGGCCGCCACGAAGAAGGACCGTCAGCCGGTGAAGCAGTACATCCCGATCTCGCGCATCAAGCGCATCAGCATGATGCGGACGGGCACGCTGATTCACATCTAGACGAAGCCGGGCGCGATCGCCGAACGCTGCGACTCGACGGGTGTCGAGTCTGCGGGGGCTGTTCATCGCCGCTACTTCGGCGTCAGGCCTTCGTAGAACTCGCACGATTCCGGATCGGAGAACCCGCAGCCGTACACCCACGGCCGCTCGGCGGGTTCGACGGGCCGACCGGCGAGGACGGACCGAAGCGCCGCTTCGAGATACTCGCCCTTCCCCTTGTAGTAGTCGTGGTCGATCGAGCCGCGGTAGCGCAGCCGTCCCTCCCCGTCCAGCACCGCAACCTGGCACGCGTCGCTGAACCCGAGCCGCCGGCAGAGCTGCTGCTCCGGATCGAGCAGCATCTTGTAGAAGGCGTAGATGCGGCCCATCTTCGTCATGATGCCGAGGCGCTCTTCCTCGTCCTTGGTACCGGGCGCGATGACGTACGTCTCGGGCCGATCGAGGGGCTCGCCGTCCACCGCGATCCACGCGACGCCCTGGTCCTTGCCGAAGCGCGAGAACACCGAGCGCATGCGAGGTTCCAGATGCTCGACGCAGGGACACGGAACGCTCCAGGTGTAGAACACCGTCGCCTTCTCGCCGTACCAATTGCCCAGGGCGACCGGCTTGGGGTTCTTGTCCACGTAGTTCAGGACGAGGTCCGGGTCGAGGACCTCCCCGATGGCGATCGGCTCGATCGTCTCCTCGCTGCCCAGCGGATCGAAGCCCAGCTGGGCGGCGACGGCGTAGGCGCAGAGGACCACGATGACGCCCGCAATGACGATGTCGGCGCGAAGACGCATGACCGGCCAGCGTACCGCTAGCCAGGCGCCCCGCGAGGCGGGGCCCAAGCGCTGGGACCGTCTGCCGGGCGGCCGGCAATCAGCGCTACGATCGTCGATTCCGTGACGATTCCGACGCCCCCCACCGAGCCGCCCTCAGCGCTTCAGCCGCTTTGGGCCGCCCTGGGCGCGGACATGGGGCCGGCAACGCGGCTGATCTCGGAGCTCGGCATCGCCGGGGAAGCCGACCTGGACTGGGCCTGCCGCACCAACCGCGTGCGCGACGTGCTCGACGACGGCGGGCTGGTGCAGAAGACGCTCCAACGCGCGCTTCGAACGGCGCCGTGGGGCACGGACGCGCGGCGGCTGCCGCACGCGCGCCGGGTCGCTGCGCGCGTGCTCGACCGCCTGCAACGCGACGAGAGCGCATTGCGACTCGCCGTCGCCGGCGCGGTGCGGCGCATGGCGCCGACGGTGGACCGCGTCGTGCTGCTCGCGACCGCGCACGAGCCGGCGGCGCTGCTCGATGCGTTTCGGAACATGCCGTTCGTCAGCGCGTGCGTCGAATCGGCAACCGACCACGCCGCCGTTCGCACCGACGACGGCACGCGCGTCGAGCTGACCGTGACCGACGAGGCGACCTTCTTCTCGAAGCTGCTCGAGCTGACCGGACCGGCGGCGCACGTCGAGCGGGTGCGCGCACACGCGAACGCGGTCGGCCGCAGCCTCGACGTCGCGGCGTTTCACGAGCCGGAGCTGTACGCCGCGCTGGAGCTTCCGTATTGCCCGCCGGAGCTGCGCGAGCGCAGCGATCTCGAGGAAGCGCCCGACGGATGGTTGCACATGCGCGACGTCAACGGACTGGCGCACGTGCACACGGCGGCCGCCGCGGGGTCGTTCTCCGTCGCCGAGATGGCCGACCGCGCCGCGCAAGAGGGCTTCGCCTGGATGGTCGTCGCCGACCGCGGGCCGAACGCCCAGCCCCGCGGGCTCTCGACCGAGGGCTTCGGGGCGCAGGCCGACGAGATCCGCGCGGCGAACGCGCGCGAGCCCGTCGAGGGCGAACCCGACCTGCACGTCTTCCACGGACTCGAGACCGACTTCGCTCGGCAGGACGCGCCGGACGTGCCCCCCGCGCAGCTCGACGCGGCCGACGTCGTCTTCGCGACCGTCGAGCCCGGGCGCGGCGACCCGGCCGGCGACGCCGCCGCGCTCACCCGGACGCTCGTCGCCGCCGCGACCCATCCCGCGGTGCACGTGCTCGGGCACCTCAAGACGCCCGGCGCCGGCGGGCCGACGGCCACGCCGGACTGGTCGCGGGTGTTCGAGGCCTGCGAGGCCCACGGCACCGCGGTGGAGCTGAGCGGCGAGGCGCACGCCGTGAGCTACGACGCCGGCTGGCACGACGCCGCGCGTGCGGCCGGCGTGTCGCTCGTCCCGGCCGCCGACGCGCACGACCTCGAGAGCGTCGACAACCTGCTGTGCGCCGTCGGTGCCGCGCGCCGCGGTGCGTGGACCGTGTCGGAGGTGCTTCCCACGCTGGACGTCGCCGGGTTCGCCGCATGGTGTAGGCGGGAGGGGAACGCCTGATGGGCTCGCCGTCGAAGAAGTCCGCCGCCCGCGCGAAGACGTCGGCCCGCAAGAAGAGCGCGCGCAAGAAGGCGACCCGCAGGAAGGCCAAGCGGAAGAAGGCGGCCAAGAAGCGCGGGTACCAGCCGCGCCGCTACAACCGGGAGGAGCGGCTGCGCGCGGCGCGCATCGTGCAGCTCCTCACCGACGCGTACCCGGTCGCGGAGTGCGCGCTGAACCACCGCAACGCCTTCGAGCTGACCGCGGCGACCATTCTGAGCGCGCAGTGCACCGACGCCCGCGTGAACATGGTCACGCCCGAGCTCTTCCACCGCTGGCCCACGCCCGCGGCACTGGCCAGGGCGCAGCGGGAGGAGGTCGAGGAGGTGATCCGCACCACCGGCTTCTTCCGCAACAAGGCCAAGAGCCTGCAGGGCATGGCGGCGCGGCTGGTGGAGGCGTACGACGGCGAGGTCCCGCAGGCGATGGACGACCTCTTGACGCTGCCGGGGGTGGCGCGCAAGACGGCGAACGTCGTGCGCGGCGTCATCTGGGGCCTGGCCGACGGCGTCGTGGTGGACACCCACGTCCAGCGCATCAGCGGGCTCCTGGGCTGGACCAAGGCCAAGACCCCGGAGCACATCGAGAAGGACCTGATGGCGCTGCACGACCCCACGGCGTGGATCCAGCTGAGCCATCGCCTGATCCACCACGGCCGCCAGGTCTGCATCGCGCGGCGCCCGAAGTGCGACGAGTGCACCCTGCGCCAGCTTTGTCCAAGTTCGCTCGCGTAGGGGCGACCCCTGATCGCCCAATTGGAGGCGTCCGCGTAGGGGTTAGGCCCCTGGTGTGCAACGGCATTCGCCGGCGGGTTGCCGTAGGCGTAGGGGCAGCCCTTGTGGCTGCCCAATGAGGGACGCCCCCAATTGGGCGACCACCAGGGTAGCTGGACCCGGCGATTTGGCCGCACGCCCGGCGCCGCGGTAGACTCGGCGGCCTACGAGAGAAAGGACTACCTCATGTCCCAGGTCATGCAGTTCCACACCGACGCGCGCCCGGTCGCCCAGCTCGACGTCGACACCCGCGCGACGTTCATCACGAAGACGTACAGCCACCTCCTGGGCGCGATCCTGGCGTTCACGGCGCTCGAGATGCTGTTCTTCGCCACGGGCCTCGCCGACAAGCTGGCGCCCACGATCGCCAAGTCGTTCTACGTCTTCCTGATCCTCTTCATGGTCCTCGGCTTCGTGGCGAGCCGCTTCGCCCACAACACGAAGAGCAAGGGCATGCAGTATTTCGGGCTCTTCCTGTACGTCGGGTTCGAGGCAATCATCTTCCTGCCGCTGCTGTGGATCGCCAACACGGCCTTCGACGGCGTGATCGAGAGCGCGGCGCTCATCACGCTGGCCGGATTCAGCGCGCTCACGGGCATCGCCTTCTACACCCGCAAGGACTTCTCGTTCCTGCGCTCGATCCTGATGTGGGGCATGGGCATCGCGGTGCTCTTGATCGTGGCATCGCTCATCTTCAGCTTCAGCCTGGGTGTCGTCTTCATGGTCGCGATGATCGCTTTGGCAGGCGGTTTCATCCTCTACGACACGTCGAACGTGATTCACCACTTCCCCGAGGACCGCTACGTCGGCGCATCGCTGCAGCTCTTCGCATCGGTTGCGTTGATGTTCTGGTACGTGCTCATGTTCGCGATGAGCCTCGCCGGATCCGACTAGCGGCGGGAAAACGACCGATCGTCCGAGTCGGGCGAGTGCGCCTACTTGGCCTTCCCGGATTTTTCGGACGCCTTGGACGGTTTGCGTGCGGGCCACGCCTTCAGGAAGCCGAGGACGCCGCGCGTCATGTCGATGCCGCAGGAAACGTTGGGGCCGGATTGCGTACCGGCCTGTTTCCGCCGCACGTTCCACGATCCGCCCGCTTTCGCCTCCGCGTCCGGAACGACCGATCCGTCCTTCGCCGTCCGTAGATAGAGGTCGTCGCCGTCCAGATCGAGGAAGACGCCGACTTGCCCGAGGTGAAACGGATACGTCGTCGTGCGACCGGGCGCCTCGTAGCTCTTGCGCGCGTCCACGTCACCGAAGCCCTTCGTCTTGGCGTTCAGGACGTACTTGTCGTCGCCGCCCTCGTCGATGAAGAACGCGTTGCTGCGCACCTCGGCCAGCCCGGTCGAGATGATCTTCGCCTCGTACCGGTCGTTGCCCGTGCCGCGATCGATGAGGAACGCGTTCACGACATCCCAACCGAAGCCGAACGCGGCGCCCGCGTTCTCTTCCAGCACGTGAACGTCGTTCCCGCTCTCGTCGATCAACGCCCCCACGGCGAAGTGCGCGCCGGACCCTTGGGTGAAGTACACGCTGCGGTACTCGTCGTCGCCCCCGCCGTCCCACAGCAGGCCCGTGCCGTACCAGTAGCCCAGCCCCTGGGAGAAGTTGCCGGCGCGGTACGTGTCGTCGCCGTCCACGTCGAGGAGCGCGCCGAGGCCGCCGGCCCAGACGTGGCCGTCGGAGCCGTCGCCGCGGCGGCCGGATCCCACGCCCTGGGCGTTGCTGACGGCGATCTCGTCCTTCGAGTGGTAGTCCGCCCGCCCGGCCTTCGCGGCGAGCGGCTCGCAGTCGTAGGTGTCGTCGCCGGTGCGGTCCGCCAGGACGCCGACGCCGCCGGGGCCGCCGAAGCCCTGTCCGTCGCCCTCCAGCAGGACGTACTCGTCGTCGCCGCCCGCGTCGAGCACGAGCCCCGCGCCGAAGAACGCGGCGCCCTGGGCGCACGCGGCGGCTTTGTAGGCGTCGCTGCCGCCTTCGTCGACGAGCACGCCCATGCCGAAGAGGCCCGCGCCCAAGCCCCATCGACCGGTGCGATAGGCCGCCGGCTCCACGCCGGACGCGTACACGATCCCGCATCCGAGGATGCCGGCGGCGACGTTCGCGGTGGCCCCTTCCTTCTGCAGGTCGTAGCCGTGGCTGTCGCCCACCGTCCCGCTGAAGTCGAGAAGCAGCGCAACGGACATCGAGCGCGTCGGCGAGGTCGCGCCGACGGGGCCCCACGTGTAGGCGTTGTCGAACACGACGTAGAGCAGCGGATCGCTCTCGCGGTTGTCCTCGCCTCCTTGGTTGTCGAACCGCACCGCGCCCCACGGCGTCGGCACGCGCAGCTCGAAGTCGGGCCAGTCACCGTGCTCGCCGTCCTTCTTCAACGCGCCGAGCGCCCGCCGCGCGTTCTGCGTGGCCTGCAACGCCTTCAAGCAGCCGTAGGCGAGCGAGTGTTCGTCGATGCGCTTGGCGACGTCGTCGATGACGGGGTAGTAGCGCGTTCCGTCGGGCGTGTCCTCCGCGAGCGTCGGTAGCGCCGCGAACACCTTGCGGCGCATGGGAAGCGGCACGTCGCGCAGACCGATCTCGACCCATTCGCGCGCTTCGACGATGTCCAACACGTAGCGCGCGAGTGGCGCGCGAAGCGGCGCCGGGACGGTCTCGATCTGCTCGCGCAGCGCGCTCGCCGGATCGCGCTTCTCACGGGCGAGATCGTTGCCGAACGTCATGGGACTTCGCAGGTCCGCGCCGGATCGAACGAGCAACGTCCACAAGGCATGGAAGAGCGGCTCCTCGCTCGGCGTCTTCGACGCGAGGTTGGCCGCGTAGCCGCGGAACCCGCCGATGCGACGGTCGGTCCCGAGCGCGACACCGAGCTTGAAGAGCGTCTCCTTGCGGTCCTTCGCGGTGGGCGCAGCGGTCAACGCGTCGAACGTCAGCAGGTCTTCGACCGCGTTGCCGAGCGTGCGCGTGAACTCGTACGTGTCGAGCGGGTTCGCGAGCAGATCCTCGAAGAACGGCAGCACGTACGGCACGGTCTTCGGATGCGGGTACCGCGCCCAATGTGCTTTCGGCCGGTAGCCGAGATCCGCGGACTCGATGCCCATGAGGTCCAGCGCGGTGGCGAGCGCGTCGACGGGCGGTTCCTCCGGCGTCCCCGGTTCGTCGGCGCCCGCGACGGCCGCGCAGAGTGCCATGAGCGCGCCTACGGCGAACGCCCGGCGCCGCGTGTTGCCTCGTTTCGACATCGTTCCGTCTCCGCTTGTTCCTAAACGCATAGCGCCGTCACGCGCACGGCGCAATTGCGGATCCTGGATCAGCGGTCGGCGTCGCGCCGTCGAGCATCCGGCGAGCCGCGTGCTCGCGCGGATCACCACCCAATTGCGCTCGGGGTTTTTGCCGACGGCCTGTGCAGGCCGGAACAAGATGGCCGCATGAGGGACTACGGCGCCGTCACGCCCGAGATCGTGGAATCGCTCGCGTCGATCGTGGGCGATCGGTACGTCGTGCGGCACGAGCCCGACCTCTCTCGATACGGCCGCGACGAAACCGAAGACCTGCAGTACCGCGCGGAGGTCGCGGTGCGGCCCTCCGACAGCGAGCAGGTCGCCGCGATCATGAAGCTCTCCGACGCGAACGACATCCCCGTCACGCCGCGCGGCGCGGGCACGGGCTTGTCGGGCGGCGCGCTGCCGGTCTTCGGCGGCATCGTGTTGTGCGTCGATCGGATGAACGAGATCATCGAAATCGACGAAGCCAACCTCATGTGTCGCGTGCAGCCGGGTGTCATCACGGGCGTGCTGCAGGACGAGGTCGCCAAGCGCGGGCTGTACTATCCGCCTGACCCCGCCAGCAGCGGTTCGTGCCTCATCGGCGGCAACATCGCCGAGAACGCCGGCGGCCCCCACTGCGTCAAGTACGGCCTCACGAAGGACTACGTCGTCTCGCTCGAAGCCGTGACCCCGGCCGGCGAGGTCTTTCGCACGGGCGGCAAGCTGCGCAAGGACGTCGCCGGCTACAACCTCACGCAGCTGCTCGTCGGCAGCGAGGGCACCCTGGCCGTCGTCACGGAGGCGACGCTGCGGTTGATCCCCATGCCTTCGCACCGGCGCGTGTTGCTGGCCGCGTTCGACGACCTCGACACGGCGGCGAAGGGCATCGTCGCCGTCTACCGTTCGCGGATCACGCCCGCGGCGCTCGAGATCGTCGAGAAGGCGGCGTTGAAAGCCGCGGAGGATCATCTCGGTCGCAGCGTGCCCTACTCGGACGCGGAGGCGCAGATCCTGCTCGAGGTGGACGGCTTCGACGAAGCAGCGGTGGAAGCCGACCTCATGCGCGTCGGCGAGGTCCTCATGGAGGCCGGCGCGGTCGACGCGATGCTGGCGGACACGCCGGCGAAAGAGCAGGAGCTTTGGAGCGTGCGCAAGTGCCTCGGCGAAGCCGTCAAGAAGGTCGCTGCGTACATCGAGTGCGATACGGCCGTCCCGCCGAACCGCGTGCCCGATCTGCTGCGCGGCGTCCGCGAGGTCGCACGTCGGTTCGACATTCGCCAGATCTCGTACGGGCACGCCGGTGACGGCAACATCCACGTCAACGTGCTCACGGACAGTCCGGACCGTGCCGAGCGCGAGCGCAAGCTGCAGCCGGCGGTCGAGGCGATCTTCCAGGTCGCCGTGGACCTCGGCGGCACGATCACCGGCGAGCACGGCGTCGGGTGCGCGCAAAGCCGCTATCTGCCGATGTGCCGCGACACTGTCGCGCTCGCGGCCATGCGCGCCATCAAGAACGCCCTCGATCCGAAGGGGCTGTTGAACCCGGGCAAGGTGTTGCCCGCGAAGATTCCCGCGCCCGTATCCGTCGCGCCTTCGACGGAAGGAGCCGCGCGGTGATTCCGGAGCTGCCCGAAACGTACGTCGATCACCTCGTGACGCCACGGCACGTCGGCGACCTGCCGGTCGCGCACGGATCGGGCGAGATCGGCAGCATGGTCGGCGGCCTCGGCGTTCGGATCACCGTCTCGTATCGCGATGCCGGCGGCGGTCGCGCCGTCATCGACCAGGCGGCGGGTCGAGCGTTCGGGAGCGCCGCTGCGTTGGCGCCGTTGTCGTGGCTGAGCGACGTGATCCGCGGCAAGACGGCGGACGAGGCGCTCGCCTTCACTGCGGGCGACGTGCAGTCGGCCCTGTGTGACGGCGCGACGGCCAACGGCAGGCTGCCCGACCGCGTGAAGCAAGGTGCGCAGTTCGCGGTGCGCGCGTTGCATCGAGCGCTCGGCGCGTCCGACGCCGGGGCGCCCGCGAACCCGAACGGCGCGGGCATTCTGGTCTGCCGTTGTCTCGGCGTCGGCGACCGTACGATTCGACGCGCCATTCAAGCCGGCGCGCGCGATCCGGAAGCGATCGGCGACGCGTGCGGCGCATGCACGGGCTGTCGATCGTGCCGCGCGGACCTGCTGGCGCTCATCGACGAAGAGACGTGCGCGGAGGCGCCGCCGCCGTGCGAAGACCGCCATCCGGTCGAGCGCATCACGCTGGTTCGCGCCGGCACGCTGCTGCGATCGCTCGGAATGCCGCTCGAAGCCGCGAGCGTGAACGGCGAATCCGTCCGGATCCGCCTCGGCCGGCCGGCGGAGCGCTCGCTGACCTCCCCGCGCGGCGCGGTCGCCCTGACCCGGCATTTGTTGCGGGAAACCGTGTGGGACGGCGTGCGCGTCGAGCTGCTCGGAGACAGCTAGCACAAGCCCTTTGTGACCGTTTGGTGACAAAGTACGAACGCAGGAACGTTCAACCGATGTCAGCACGGCCGTGCAGCACTTCAGATCCAAGCCCCATCCGACCGATTGCAGTGTGAAGGCGGTTGGAGGCGAGGCAGCGATGAGCACGAGCACGGTGACCAGGACGCTCTACGACGTCGAAGAGGCAAATCGGGTTCTTCCGCTCGTGCGGTCGATCGTTCGCGACATCGTCAACGACTTTCGGATGCTTCGCACCGCGGGTCGTGAGCGCCGTGCGCTCGAGGTCGAAACGAGCGGGAGTCTCGACGCCTGCCGTCGCATCGAAGCGCTCAAGGACGAGGTGAGCGATCACTCGATGCGCATCGAGAGCTACCTGCAGGAGCTCTCCGAGCTCGGCCTCGAAGTTCGCGACCTCGAGCTCGGCCTGGTTGACTTTCCGACGCTCATTTCCGGCGAGCCTGCCTACTTGTCGTGGCGACTGGGCGAAGAGACGGTCGGCTGGTGGCACCCCGCGGACAAGGGCTTCAGCGACCGCACGCCCGTCGAGGAGACCCTCGAAGCGCTGCCGGTCGAAGCCGACAACGCGTAGGTTCGCGCGGCGCTCGCGCGCTGGCCCACGCATCGCCGTCGACTTACGATGCGTTGATGTCGACGCTCTTCTCGAAGATCGTGGCGGGCGAGATCCCCAGCCACAAGGTGTACGAAGACGAGGATCACTTCGCGTTCCTCGACATCAATCCGCTGCATGCGGGACACACCCTCGTGATCCCGAAGCAGGAGGTCGACTATCTCTTCGACCTCGAAGGCAACGCCTACACCGCCTTGTGGAACGCGGTGCGGGTCGTGGAAGCCGCCGTTCGCAAGGCGACGGGTTGCGCGCGCGTCATCGTCAACGTGCAGGGTTACGAGATCGCGCACGCGCACGTGCATCTGATTCCGACCAACCGTCTCGAAGACTACGTGATGCCGCCGCGCCGCGGTTCGTCCGACCCGGACGACCTGGCAACGATGGCCGCGCGCATTCGCGACGCCCTCTAGCCGGTCGAGCGACGGGCGCGCGCGGATCGCCTACCCGCGGTTGACGATCTCCAGGAACTCCTGACGGGTCTTCGCGTCGTTGCGGAAGCCGCCGAGCATGCACGAGGTCACCGTGCTGCTGTTCTGCTTGCTGACGCCCCGCATCATCATGCAGAGGTGCTGGGCTTCGACGAGGACCGCCACGCCGCGCGGATCGAGCGCCTCTTTCATGGCCTTGGCGATTTGCGTCGTCAGCCGCTCCTGGACCTGGAGACGCCGCGCGAACACGTCCACGACGCGGGCCAGCTTGCTCAGGCCGACGATGCGGCCCTTGGGCAGGTACGCCACGTGGGCACGCCCGAAGAACGGCAGCATGTGGTGCTCGCACAGGCTGTAGAGCTCGATGTCCTTGACCACGACCATCTCGTCGGTGTCGCTCTCGAACAGCGCGCCGGTCAGCACCTCCTCGGCGTCCATGCGGTAGCCGTCGGTGAGGAACCGCAGGCTGCGGGCGACGCGCAACGGTGTTCGCGCGAGCCCCTCGCGCGACGGATCCTCGCCGACGCCCTCGAGAAGTCCGCGGACGTGCGTTTGCAGATTGCCGATCGCCACCTGCGTGTCGGACGCGCCGTTCGTGTCGGCGTCGCCGATGCACGGGTCGATCTCCGGCGGTACCGCCGGAAGGGTGTCGGATTCGGAGCCGAAGTCGGGAGCCGTCATGGGGCGGAAACCGTAGCAGGACCACGGCCCGCGGAGGCGATTTCCGCGATCCCCGCCACGCATTGACCGGCTATCGTCTGAGCCGGTCCACTCGGAGACGCGCACGTTCATGGCGATGTCGATTCGCACCAAGGCCGAGCTGTTGTTCAGCAGCCGCATCGGGCGCGAACCCCAAGGCGTCGTCGTCTCGCCCGGTCGCGTCGTGTTACTCGGTGAGCACCTCGACCATCAACAGGGCTCGGTCCTCGCCGTGCCGACGGCGGAGGGCGTTGCGGTCGCGTGGGCGCTGCGTCCCGACACACGCACCGCCGTGTGGGCGATGAACGCGCGGGCGAAAGACCACTTCACGCACGGCGAGTGGATCAAGACGGGTCGGCGGTGGTCGGACCTCGCGCGTGGCGCCTGCGCCTATGTCGCCAATCACCGCCGGTGTCCGGGACTCGATCTCATGATCTTCGGCGATCTCAAGGTCGAGCAGGGCCTCGCTTCGTCGGCGGCGTATCTCGTCTCGATCTTCTGCGCGCTGTACGGGGTGCTGGACGAAGAGCCCTCCCCCACGGACATCGTCAAGGCCGTCCGCTACGTCGAGTCCAAGTGGGCGGGCGTTTCGTGCGGTCCGCTCGACCCGTACATCGCGATGGTCGGCCAACCCGGCGACGTCCTGCACATCAACTGCAGGAACGCGAGCCACGAGACGCTCTCGCTGCCGGAAGGAACGCAAGTAACGACGCGCTCGAGCGGTTTCAAGCGCAAGCTGTCGAACACGCCGTACAACGCGCGCCGCAAGGAGCTGGCCCGCGCCCTCGACTTCCTCCAGAAGCAGATCGACGGTCTCGAGTCGTTGACCGACCTGTCGCTCGACGACTTCGAGCGCGTCGCCCGCCAATTCCCTCCACACGTGGCGGGACGGGTCCGGCACGTTGTCACCGAATCCGAGCGCGTGCGCCGGGGGCGACGCGCACTCGAGACCGGTGACCCGGACGAGCTCGGACGGCTCATGAACGAGTGCCACGAGAGCCTGTCCGTCGACTTCGCTTCCTCGCTCGAGCAGATCGACGAGAAGGTCCACGCGTTCCAACAAGAGGAGGACGTCTACGGCGCGCGGTTGCAGGGCGCCGGGTGGGGCGGCCGCATCGCGGTTCTGCAGCGCGAACCGCCGCCGTCGGACGGACCCTAGCCGGCTAGAACCGCTCGACGAATCGACGCAGCGCGTCGGCCTGCGCCGGCGTCAGATCGGCGATCGCCACGTCCGCGCCGTCGCCGAGGCGATAGACCTTCGCCCAGGCATCCGTCTCGCCGATTCCCGCGGCGCGATCGAACCACACGGTCCCGTAGCGTCGCCCGGCGCCATATCCGTAGAAATGAGCGCCCATGGCAGGATCGGCGCCCCACTCGGGGGCGCCGTCCGGCTTCGCGATCGAGGCGAAGCCGCGGCGATGTCCGGCGGCCCGCACGTCGGTCGTGACCTCCACCGATGCCTCGATCAGCACGGGCTCGGCGCCCTGCAGCTGCCAGGTCTGCCGAACGTCGAAGAGCACGCCCTCCACCCGCCCGTCGGACGCCGGAGCGCCCTCGTCGAATCGGGGATCGGGAACGCTGTAGAACGTGACGTGGATCGTCACGCAGCGCCCTGGCACCTTCGTGCGCGGATAGTGCTTGATCAACACGCGCACCGGCCGCCCGACGTCGTCGTCGAGAATGCGCTTGCCCAGGATGCGCCATTCGCGCGCGAGCGGTTCGAACACCTCGGAGGCGTCCGCGGACGTCATCGATCCGACGGAACGCCAATACGGCGCGAGCAGGTCGCCATGTCCATCGCTGCAACGCATGTTGAGCGTGGGTGGACAGTTCGGGTGTTTCGCCTCGGACGCGATCGGACTGATGATGGTGGGACGCATGCGCTCGCTCGAGCGGTCACCGCGATGAATCGTTCGAACGTAGAACGAAGGCTCGTTCGAGAACGCGTCCGCGTCGCCGTCCCACGACACGGCAAGTGCAGTCGCGAGCGCGACAACGACGCCTACGGCAATGACGAACTTGATTCCCACCGTTCGCTTCCGAAGTCGTGATTCCCCGGCTGGAGTCACTACCGCTAATTTCCACCTCTCTGCGGCGGCCGCATGTCAATTCACGATTTGCGTGCGTTGAATTGACGTCCGTAGTCCCGACAACGTCGTTAGCAATACCGGCAAGGTGTGCACGAAGTTGCCACCGCGGCCGGGCGCTACTGTTACGAGCGGAGCACAGTGCGTGAGGATCCGCGACGAGGTGACGTGCGAGAGGGGAGACTCGAACTCCCAAGCCCATCTCTGGGCGCCAGATCCTAAATCTGGTGCGTCTGCCAGTTCCGCCACTCTCGCGCGCGGGGCGGCAAGCGTACTACGGCTTCTCGAAGAGGTAGTGACAGACCAGCCACTCGGTCCCTCGTCGAAATGCCCACAGCTCCTCGCACGCCATCAGGAACACGCGCCACCGGCGAAGCGCAACCGCTGCCTCGGACGCGTCGCGACGCGCGCCGAGCGCGTCGAGTGCGTCGGCGCGCCGCGCGTCCAGGTTTTCGAGCCACGCACGGGCCGTCTTGGCGTAGTGCGTCCCGTTGACGGCCCACTGCTCGACGAGCCGCAAGTCGTCCTGGAAGCGCGGCAGGAGGTCCGCCGACGGCATCTGGCCGCCCGTGAAGAAGTTGCGCCCCATCCAATTGGCCGCGCCGTCGGTCTCGAACGGGTATGCGAACGTCCGGTGCGCGAAGACGTGGACGAACAGCTTGCCGTCCGGCTCCAGCCACGTGCCGATGCGGCGCAGCAGCTCCTCGTAGTTGCGCACGTGCTCGAACATCTCGACCGAGAACACGCGGTCGAAGCGCCGGGTGGTCTCGAAGTCGTTGACGTCACGGGTTTCGACGGTGACGTTCGTGATGCCCGCCGCGCGGCAGCGCCCCTCGATGAAGACGCGTTGGCTGTGCGAGTTCGAGATCGCCAGCACCTCGCAGTTCGGGAAGTGCCGTCCGATCCAAAGCGACAACGACCCCCAACCGCAGCCGAGGTCGAGCACCTTCATGCCGTCCTCGAGTCGGCCGCGTTCGACGGTCAGCGCCAACATCGCCGCTTCGGCCTCGTCCAGGTCCGTCACGCCGTCGTTCCAGAGGCCGCAGCTGTACTTCAGGTGTTTGCCCATGACGTGCTCGAAGAACCGCGCCGGCACCTCGTAGTGCTGCTCGTTGGCGTCGTCTACGGCGACGGCGAGCGGCGCCGAGCGCAGACGCTCGACGTAGCGCTCGAAGCGCGCGCGATTCGCAGCTTCGCTCCCCTGGTCCTCCTTTCGTAGCCGAGCTCGCAGCAGCCGGCGAATGCCGGTGCGAATCAACCAGTCCGGGAGGAGGCCTCGGTCCATCAGGGTCATTGCGCTCATGCGGCGCCTTTCTCGTGACTCGGCGGCCACGGTACGAATGCAGACGTCGTTTCCTGATAGCGGCGGTACGCGTCCCCGCGCGACCGCAGCGCTTGTGCTTCGCTGGTGGGAATACCCGTCAACCGCGTAATGAAGACGTACATCAGCACGGGCGACACCAGACCGATCCAGCCCATGCGCGCCGGCAGTGCCAACACGCCGTACGCGCACCACATGAGCCACTCGAAGAAATAGTTGGGGTGGCGCGACCAGCGCCACAGACCCCGGTTCATGACGAGCCCGCGATTGTCGGGATCGGCTTTGAACCGCTTGAGCTGCCGATCGGCGACGGCCTCTCCGATCCACCCCGCCATGAACACTGCGAGCGCGACGAGGTCGAGCGGCTGGAAGAAGGCCCTCGCATCCGACGCGACGAGAAGAAACGTGACGGACAGCACCGAAGCGAGCACCGCCTGCCCGAGAAAGAAGCCCACCAGGTTTCGATCGGCGTCTGCGCCCCAGTGTTCGCGAAGCTTCGCGTAGCGGCCCTCCTCCGGCTGCTTCCAGACGCGCTCGAAGAAGATGTGAATCGTGAGCCGAAGTGACCACGCCCCGACGATGACGGCGAGCGCGACCCGCCGGCTCGGAGCACCGTCGGCAGCCGCCGCGTAGAACACCGCGAGCGCGCCCAGAAGAAACGACCAACCGACGTCGACGATCGCGGCGTTGCGCAGGCGGACGCCCACCACCCAGAGGAGCACCATCAACGCACAACCGGCCCCGAGGCCGACCGGCAGCAGATGCCAGGGAAGCGTCGCCAGATTTGTCATGGTTCTATTCTGGACATAATCACAAAATGTCCATATATTTTTCTATACGAAATGACGATTCGCGCCACCAGAGCCCGCTCGCGCCCCCTGACGGCGATCCTTCGATGGGTCGACGCGGGCGCCCCCGACACGGAGCCCTCCGCCTCGACCCGGCGTCGCGTCGACTGGCTGCGGGTCCTGCCGTTCGTCACGCTGCACGTCGCCTGTCTGGGCGTGATCTGGGTGGGCTGGAGTCCCGTCGCGGTGCTGACCGCCGCCGCGCTCTACGGAACTCGGATGTTCGCGGTCACGGCCTTCTATCACCGCTACTTCTCGCATCGCTCCTTCAAGACGAATCGCTTCTGGCAGCTCGTCTTCGCGGTCCTCGGCAACTCCGCAGTGCAACGCGGCCCACTGTGGTGGGCGGCGCATCACCGCAAGCACCACCGTCGCTCCGACCGCCGCGAAGACGTTCACTCGCCGCGCGTTCACGGCTTCTGGTGGAGCCACATCGGTTGGATCACGGCCCCGGCGAACTTCGCGACCGACCTCGAAGCGGTGCCCGACCTGGCCCGCTACCCCGAGCTTCGTTTCCTCGATCGATTCAACGTGCTCGTACCCGTCCTGCTCGCGGTTTCGCTTTGGGGCTTCGGCGCCCTTCTGGAGTCCGTCGCGCCGCAGCTCGGCACGTCGGGCATGCAGATGCTCGTGTGGGGGTTCTTCATCTCCACGACCGTGCTGTTCCACGCGAGCGTGACGATCAACTCGCTCGCCCACCGCTTCGGTCGCCGACGCTACGCGACCGCGGATGACAGCCGCAACAACTGGCTCCTCGCGCTGCTGACCTTCGGCGAGGGGTGGCACAACAACCATCACCACTATCCGGCGTCGACGCGCCAGGGCTTCTTCTGGTGGGAGATCGACGTGACGTGGTACGTCCTCAAGGTCTTCGAGAAGCTCGGCATCGTACGTGACCTGAAGGCGCCGCCGGCTCGTATCCTGCGCGCGGCGAACCGGGAGACGGCATGAGCCGCCCGTCCGGCCGGCGTCAGCGCGTCGCCATCGTGGGCACCGGCGTCTCGGGACTGGTGTGCGCGCACGTCCTCTCGCGCGAGCACGACGTCACTGTGTTCGAGTCGGGCGCGTACGCGGGAGGACACACGAACACGCTGACGATCGACGCCGGCGG
Source organism: Planctomycetota bacterium (assembly GCA_965223505.1). Taxonomy (GTDB): domain Bacteria; phylum Planctomycetota; class PLA2; order PLA2; family JAEUHO01; genus CBDCWP01. The sequence goes on along the minus strand of CBDCWP010000034.1, from coordinate 19,471 downwards.
TCGCCGCCACGATGTCGACACCGGGTTCATCGTCTTCAACCGCGAGAACTACCCGAATTTCGTGACGCTACTGCGTCAGCTCGGCGTCGAGAGCCAGCCGAGCGACATGAGCTTCAGCGTGCAGTGTGCGCGCACGGGCATGGAGTACTGCGGCAGCAGCCTGAACCAGCTGTTCGCGCAGCGCCGCAACCTCTTCCGTCCCCGGATGTACCGCATGCTGCGCGACGTCATGCGCTTCAATCGCGAGGCGCCGCGCCTGCTCGATCGACCCGAGGACAGCCGCACGATCGGCGCCTATCTGGAAGCGGAGCGGTTCTCGAGGCCCTTCGTCGAACACTACATCGTCCCGATGGGCGCGGCGCTGTGGTCGGCGAAGCCGGGCGAGCTGCTCGAGTTCCCGGCCCACTCGTTCGTGCGCTTCTTCCACAACCACGGCTTCCTGCTGCTGAAGGGACGTCCGGAGTGGCTCGTCGTTCGCGGCGGCTCCCGGCGCTACGTCGAGCGCTTGATCGCCCCCATCGAAGACCGCATCCGGTTGCGCACGCCGGTGGTCGGCATCGAACGCGTCGAGCAGGGCGTGCGCATCCGGACGCCGGACGGCGCGCCGGAGCATTTCGACGCGGCGATCGTCGCGACCCACAGCGATCAGGCGCTGCGCATGCTGCGTGATCCGAGTACGGCGGAGCAGGAGGTCCTGGGGTCGATTCCGTACCAGGAGAACGAGGCCGTGCTCCACGGCGATCCGTCGCTCATGCCGCGGGCACGCCGCGCGTGGTCGAGCTGGAACTACCACGTCGGCGAGCAGGAGCAGCGTGCCACGGTCACGTACCACATGAACCGGCTCCAACGACTCGAGAACGCGCCCCCGTTCTTCGTCACGCTCAACCGTACGGCGGAGATCGATCCGGAGAAGATCTACCGTCGGATCACGTATCACCACCCGGTCTACACGCCCGACACACGCCGGGCGCAGCTGCGCCGGGACGAGATCAACGGCCTGCGACACACGTGGTATTGCGGCGCCTACTGGGGATGGGGCTTTCATGAAGACGGCGTTCGTAGCGCGCTCGCGGTGTGCCGAGATTTCGGAGCCGAGCTGTGAAGAGCGCCGTCTACCAAGGCCGGATTCGGCACCGGCGCGTGCACCCGATGCCCCACGCGTTCGAGTACCGCATCTACATGATGTTCCTCGACCTCGATGAGCTGCCGGAGCTCTTCGCCCGCCGCTGGTTCTGGTCGTCGAAGCGACCGAACCTCGCCTGGTTCCGGCGCGCCGACTACCTGGGCGACCCCAACGTCCCGCTCGACGTCGCGGTTCGGGATCTCGTCGAGGAACGAACGGGCGTGCGCCCGTCCGGCCCGATTCGCATGCTCACGCACATGCGGTACTTCGGCTACTGCATCAATCCCGTCACGTTCTACTACTGCTACGCGCCGGACGGGGAGCGGCTCGAGACGGTCGTCTCCGCGATCACCAACACGCCGTGGAAGGAGCGCCACGAGTACGTCCATGACGTGAACCGCCGCGACGAACGCTTCGAGAAGACCTTTCACGTTTCCCCCTTCATGCCGATGGACCTCGAGTACGTGTGGAGGTTCGGCGTCCCGGGCGCCCGGCTGGGCGTTCACATGCAGAACTTCGCGGGGAACAAGCGGGTCTTCGACGCGACGCTCCACCTCAGACGCCGAGAGCTGACCGGCCGGACCCTCGCGTCGCTCTTGCTGCGGCACCCGTTGATGACCGCGAAGGTCGCGGCGGGCATCTACGTCCAGGCGTTGCGCCTCTGGCTCAAGCGGGCGCCCTTCTTCCCCCACCCCAAGACGCGCACGCGCGTCGACCGGAGTCCGACGTCATGACCACGACGACCTGCATCCCGCCGACATCCGCGCCCGCCCACCCCCGCCCGGGTCCGGGCCAACGATTCGTTCGCTCGGGCATCCTGTCCAAGCTCGGAGCGCTCACGGGCGGTGTGCTCACGCTGCGGGACACACTCGGCGAGCAGCGGTTCGGCGTGCCGGCGAGCGACGGATTGGAAGCCACGATCACCGTCGCGGACGCGTCGCTGTACACGGACGTCGCGCTGCGCGGCGTGCTCGGGGCGGGCGAGGCGTACGCTGCCGGCGCGTGGGTCGCGGACGATCTCGTCGCCGTCGTGCGCCTGTTGCTTCGCAACCGCCCCCTGCTCACGAAGCTCGACGGGGGCCTCGCGCGCCTGTCGCGGCCGTTGCTGCGCGGTGCACTGGCGCTCAATCGCAACAACCGGCGGGGCAGCCGGCGGAACATCGAGGCGCATTACGACCTCGGCAACGCGTTCTTCGCTCTGTTCCTCGACGACACGATGACGTACTCGGCCGGCATCTTCGACGAGGCGGGCACGACGCTTCGCGAGGCCTCGCTGGCGAAGTACGACCGGCTATGCCGCAAGGCACGGATCGGTCCGAACGATCACGTGCTCGAGATCGGATGCGGTTGGGGCGGCTTCGCCGAGTACGCCGCCTCGCAATACGGTTGCCGCGTCACGGCGACCACGATCTCACGTCGTCAGGCTGCGTACGCCCGCGACCGCATCGAGGCGGCCGGGCTCGCCGACCGCGTGCGCATCGTCGAGCAGGACTATCGCGATCTGACGGGAACGTACGACCGCATCGTCTCCATCGAGATGATCGAGGCCGTCGGGCACTCGTTTCTGGACACCTTCGCCGAGACGTGCAGCGCGCGGCTGCGGCCGGGCGGTGTCATGGCGTTGCAGGCCATCACGATCGACGACAGGCATTACGACCGCGCCCGCCGCACCATGGACTTCATCAAGCGGTACATCTTTCCCGGCAGCTTCATCCCATCGGTCAAGGCCATCAACGACGCCTTCGTGCGCTCGAGCACCCTGCGCTTGCGCGACATGCGGGACATCGGTCCGGATTACGCAGAGACGCTGCGCCGTTGGCGGGAGCGATTCCTCGCGCGACGTGATGACGTTCGCGCCATGGGCTTCCCGTCGTCGTTCGTCCGACTGTGGGAGTACTACTTCGCGTACTGCGAGGCCGGGTTCCGCGAAGGCTTCCTCGGAGACGTTCAGCTGGTCCTGACCCAGCCCGCGCGCCACGACGCCTGAATGCGTCGAAACCCGCACCCGGCGCGGGAACAGCGGGATTCCGTCCCGGCGGATTCGGTTACCCTTCTGCACCGAGGGCGGGGCCGCGGCGAGGCCCGGGAGCAGGAGTGACGGCAGATCCGAACACCATCCATGCGGAGTTTCCGTCGGGCACCCGCATCGGGCGCTACCGGCTCGAAGATCCGGTAGGCCAGGGCGGCATGGGCACGGTCTACCGGGCGTTCGACGAGACGACCAACCGCAACGTCGCGCTGAAGGTCCTTGCGGAAGGCATCAGCAGGCCGCTGCTCGAACGCTTCCTCCAGGAGTGCGAAGCACAGGCGAAGATCCGGCACCCCCACGTCATGCCGGTGTACGACCGCGCCTGGCTCGCCGAGGATCGGCCGTACTTCACGATGGAGCTGCTGTACGAGCCGATCGCGCTGGCGGACGTCGTCGAGCACGTCGCGAAGGGCTCGCTGGCGTCCACGTACCCGCGCTTGCGGCATTGGAACGACACCGCCCGCCTGATCGCCGACGTGCTCGTTCCCGTCGCGGACGGGATCGACGCCGCCAACCGCGAGTACCGCATCCAGCACCGCGACCTGAAGCCGGACAACATCCTGATCGACATCCGCACCCGACGTCCGTACGTCATCGACTTCGGCATCTGCCGCTCGATGGACGAGGGCGGGGACGAGGGCCGCATCGTCGGCACACCGCGGTTTCTGTCACCCGAACAGGCGCGGGGGCAGGTGAACGACCGGACGGACGTATGGGGCCTCGGGTCGCTCCTGCGGTACGTGCTCTCCGGCGACGCGCCGATCCAGGGGTCGTCGCCGTTCACCCGTCAGGAGGTCGAGAAGCGGATCGAGGCACTGAAGGAGGCGGAGCTCGAGGCGGAGCGCGAAGGCAACACTGCGCGCGCCGCGGGCTATGCCTCACGTCGCAAGCAGCTCACCGATCCCGCGTTCCGAACCGTCAACGATCTCTACGACGACGCACGCGCCGGCAAGTACCTGCCGCTGCCCGAGCACACCGCGCCCGCGCTGCGCGCCATCGTCGAGAAGTCGATGGCGGCCGACCCGCGCGATCGCTACGAGGACGCGGCGGCCTTCGCACGCGACGTTCGCACGTGGTTGACGGGCGGTTCCGTTCAGGCGTTGGCCGAGGCGGGGGCGACAGGGGCAGCCGTCGACGCGGCCCGGCGCGCCCTGCGACGCCACCTGATGACGGGCGTGGCCGTGCTGCTCGGCATCGTCATCGGCGTCGTGTCGGGGTACGCGGTGTTCTCCAAACCGCCGCTGCGGCCCGACTTCCGTGTCGAGGACCTGTTGACGGACGTCGATCGCCTGGAGGCGAGCCTCGACGCGCTCGCGAGCGAGGACGGGCGTCCGATCTACGTGACCGCGCAACGATTCCTCGCGCTCCGGAACGATCACCAACGCATGCGCACGACGCTGACGAGCCTGGAGGACGCGCCGGGGCTCGAAGCGGTTCGGACGCGCTGGAAGGCCCTGGAGGACCGGCTGCAGGGGACCCGCGTCGTCATCCGCGGCAACGCGGCCGGCGATTGGGAGCACACCGACCTGCTGGGCGCCACACCCGAAGTGACGGTCTTCGAGTCGGGCGAACGGCTCACCCCCGGGCTTCACCGACTCGTCGCCGGCGGCGCGCCGGGGATCTACCTCACCATCACCGTGCCGACGCGGGCCGCGGGCGACGACGCGCCCATCGAGTACGCGATCCCGGCGTTCCCGGCCGACGCGCCGGAGAGCATGGTCTGGGTTCCGGGTACGTCGTTGCTCGTCTCCACGCAGCCCGTGACCTGCGAACAGTACGCGGAGTGGCTCGACGAGCTTCCGTCGAAGGAGCGCAAGTCCCACGTGCCCCCGCAGGGCTTCTACCAAGGCGACCCCAGCGACTCGACGCGCTACCTCGCCATGCCGGAGTTCCAGAACGAACCCGTCGCCGGCGTGAAGGTCGAGCACATGCTGGCCTACGCCGCGTGGCGGTCGGAGCTGATCGGTTTCTCGCTCCGTCTACCGACGGACGACGAGTGGCGCACGTTCGCGGGCGAGGCGGCCCTCTCTGATCCGGCGATGGATCGTCTCTTCGACTGGCGCCGCGCGCCGCGCTTGAGGTCGTGGCAACGGGCGCCGCTCGCGGGCGTGCAACGGGTCTTCCGCGCGCCCGGCGAAGTCGTCTACGCATCGTCGCCCGACGTGTCGACGTTCGTGATCAAGGGCGTCACGAGCGGCAAGGGCGCGGCACCGCTGCCGTCCCTGGTCCGACGCAGCACGCCGCTGCCGAAGGACGGTTCTCACGGTGCGTCGTTCCGGCTGGTCCTCTCGCTCGACTGACGGAACGGACGCTCGGTACCGAGACCTAGCCGCCGTGGGCCTTGCGCCGCTCGTCCGTGAATCGGCGGTGGAGCGCCATGCCCTCCGCGGCGCACCATGCCGCATACGCCTGCGCGCCGCCCTCGAGCGCCGCCTGGACGGCGTTCTTGATCTCGACGTCGAGCGGATTGTCGCGCTCCCACTCGGTGCGGGCGGCGTCGGACTTCGACGCCCACTGCGCGGTGTCGCCGGCGATGCGCATGAGGTCGGTGTGGATGCGCGCGGCCGCCGGCGGCGGACGATCGGGCCAGAGCAGCTCCGCGAGGCGCATGACGTCCTCCTGCCACTCCTCGGTCTCCAGACCCCGGCCGTGCTCGAGCCGAAGCAGGATGCGCGTCCGCAGGACCTCCAGCGAGATGGTCTCCCGCGTCTCCTCCAGCGCCTCCTCGTCCCCGCACCCCGCCATCAGGGCGGCGGCGGCGAGCAACAGGGCGATCCAGGCGTGACATCGCGTCAAACGCCCATTTTTCGGCACTTGCGGCAACATGCATGCGCTCCGGGGGATGGAGCCGCTCATCCTACGACCCATCGCCCCCAATTCGCGGGAATCCAATTGTATTATACAACTACTGTCCCGTATCCGGCTTGGTGTGGACGCCTGCGGGCCCTTATCTTCCTCCTTCCGCGGATTGCATGGCACCCGCGGGCACACGCCGCCGGCTCGGCCACCCCGGCGTGACGCAAACGACACCGGGAGTCGTGCGCAGCCGTCGGCGCAAGCCTGGGCGGCCCTGCACCCTCTCGCGGCCGCGCGAGGCTTCTACATGGCGCAGGCAACCGAGATGCTGCAGGTCATCGATGCGCAGGGCAAGGGCAAGGCGCCGACGGGGTTGAAGGCCGACGACCTCAAGACCATGTTCCGCGCGATGCTCTTCACTCGGCTGTTCGACCAGCGCGGCATGAACCTCCAGCGACAGGGCCGCATCGGCTTCTTCGTCCCGTCGTCCGGTCAGGAAGCCAGCCAGATCGGCGCGGCGTATGCGATGGCGGACGAAGACCTGCTGTTCCCGTCGTACCGCACACACTCGATCGCGCTGCTGAAGAACGTCCCGCTCAAGACCCTGTACGACCAGATGTGGGGCAACGCGAGCGACCTCGCCAAGGGCCGGCAGATGCCCAACCACTTCACCTTGCGCGACATCAACTGGATCTCCATCTCCTCCCCCATCGGCACGCAGATCAGCCAGGCCGCCGGCGCCTCCCGCGCGGTGCAGATCCGCGGGGACAAGAAGGCCGTGTGGGTCTGGTTCGGCGACGGCGGAACGTCCTCGAACGACTTCCACGCGGGCATGAACTTCGCCGGCGTCTGGAAGTCGCCGTGCATCTTCATGTGCGAGAACAATCACTGGGCGATCTCGGTTCCCCAGGAGATGCAGACCGCGAGCGCGAGTTTCGCCGCCAAGGCCAAGGCCTACGGCATGCCGGGCGTGCGCGTGGACGGCAACGACGTGCTGGCGGTCTACGAGGCCGCAAAGGAAGCGCGCGAGCGCGCGCTGAACGGCGGGGGGCCGACGCTCATCGAGACCGTCACGTTCCGCATGGGCCCGCACAGCTCGTCGGACGACCCCAAGCGCTACCAGGCGCCCGAACTGTTCGAGGCCTGGCAGAAGAAGGACCCCATCGACCGCTTCCGCGCTTGGCTCGAGGCAAAGAAGTTGTGGACCCAGGCGTGGGAAGACGAGATCACGCAGGAGATCCAGGCCGACATCGCCAAGGCGGTGGAAGCGGCGGAGAGCACGCCCGCGCCGGAGATCGACACGATCTTCTCGGACGTCTACGCAGAGACGCCGGCGCTGCTGCAGGATCAGCTCGACGGACTGAAGGAACAGATTCGCCGCAGCGGCGACATCGAAGACACCGGAGGCGCGTTCCCGCTCTAGGCGGAGCGCGACTCGCGAGGAGAACCTCATGCCGCAGATGACCATGCTGGATGCGCTCAACGACGCGATGCACATCGCGTTCGACAAGGACGACGCGGTCGTCGCGTTGGGCGAAGACATCGGCAAGAAGGGCGGCGTGTTCGGCACGACCGCCGGCCTGTTCGACAAGTTCGGTGCGGAGCGCGTGATGGACACGCCCCTGTCCGAGTGCGGAATCATCGGAACGGCGATCGGCATGGCGCTTTACGGCCTGCGTCCGATCCCCGAGATCCAGTTCCTCGACTTCATCTATCCCGGCTTCGACCAGATCGTGTCGGAAGCGGCGAAGATGCGGTACCGCTCGGGCGGCCAGTGGACGTGCCCGATGGTGATCCGAACGCCCTCGGGCGGCGGCATTCGCGGCGGTCACTATCACTCGCAGTCCAGCGAAGCGTACTTCGCGCACACGCCGGGCCTGCGCGTCGTGATGCCCAGCACACCGCGCGAAGCCAAGGGCTTGCTGCTCAATTCGATCTTCCAGGACGACCCGGTGCTCTTCATGGAGCCGAAGGCGCTCTACCGCCACGGCAAGGAAGAGGTCGAAGAGGGCTTCTTCACCGTGGACCTTGACAAGGCCCGGATCGCGCGCCAGGGCAAGGACGTGACGCTCGTCACGTGGGGCGCGATGGTCGTCGTGAGCGAAGAGGCGGCCAAGCTCGCAGCCGAGAAGGACATCGACGTCGAGATCATCGACCTGCGCTCGATCCTGCCGTGGGACATCGAGACGGTCCTCGAGAGCGTCAAGAAGACGGGTCGCTGCGTCGCCGTTCAGGAGGCGCCGCGCACCGGCGGCTTCGCATCGGAGGTCGCCGCGACGGTCGCCGAGAAGGCCGTCGAGTACCTCGAAGCGCCGATCGGGCGCGTGTCGGGCTTCGACACGCCGTTCCCGTACACGCTCGAGCACGTCTACAAGCCCGACAAGAAGCGCGTACTCAATGCGATCGAGTACGTGGCCAACTGGCAGTAGAGGAGAGCACCATGGCGTTCGAGTTCAAGCTGCCCGACATCGGTGAAGGCCTGACCGAGGGTGAGGTCGTGAAGTGGCTCGTCGCGGTCGGCGACGAGGTCAAGGACGACCAGCCGATGGTCGAGGTCATGACGGACAAGGCGACCGTCGAGATCACCGCGCCGTGCGCCGGCACGATTGCCGAGTTGCGCGCGGAGGAGGGCCAGACGATCCCCGTCGGCTCGGTCATGGTGGTGATCGACAACGGCACCGGTGGGGCCGCCCCGGCGCCCGCCGAAAAGGCCGAGGCCGAAGCCCCCGCGGCGGCCGACGCGCCCGCGCAGACGCCTCCGCCGCCCCCCGCGACGCCCGAGCCGGCGCCCGCCTCCGCCCCCGTGGCCGTCGCGACGCCGCCGGTGACCGGCAACGGCGCGCCGCTGCGCGAACGCACGCTCGCCGCGCCGGCGACGCGCAAGCTGGCGCGTGAGCGCGGGCTCGACATCAACGCCATTCCCGCGACCGGTCCGCACGGCCGCTTGACGCGCCAGGACGTCGAGAACTACACGGGCGCCGCCGCGCCCGCCGTCTCGCCGGCGACGCCGCCTGCAACGGCGCCGCGCTTGCCGGTCACGCCGCTCAACGTGTCGGTCGAGGACCAGCACATTCCGTTGCGCGGGCTGCGCGGCAAGATCGCCGAGCAGATGGTGCGCTCGAAGCAGTACGCGCCGCACTTCACGTACGCGGACGAGTGCGACTTCACCGAGGTCTACGCCCTTCGCAAGCAGGCCAAGGCGTCGGCGGCGGAGCAGGGCATCAAGCTCACGTTCCTGCCGTTCATCATGAAGGCGTTGGTGACGTGCTTCCGCAAGTTCCCGGTCGTGAACTCGCTCGTGGACGACACGAAGAACGAGTACGTGATCCGGGGCGAGTACAACATCGGCCTGGCGACGGACACGGACGAAGGTCTGACGGTCCCGGTCGTGAAGAACGTCGAAGGGCTCTCGATCCTCCAGATCGCGTCCGAGATCCAGCGCCTCACCGAGGCGGCGCGCGACCGCAAGATCGCGCTCGAGGACCTCAAGGGCGGGACCTTCACGATCACGAGCGCGGGCTCGATCGGCGGCATCATCGCGACGCCGATTCTCAACTACCCCGAGGTCGGCATCCTCGGCGTCTACAAGATCTCAGACAAGCCGGTCGTTCGCGACGGCGAGATCGTCGTGCGCAAGATGGCGAACCTGTCGATCACGCTCGACCACCGCATCGTGGACGGCGCGACCGCCGCGCGCTTCATGAACGAGCTCATCCGCCTGCTGCAGACGCCGGCGCTCATGCTCATGGAAGGTGTCTAGACCGACCGTGGCCACGAAGAAGACCACCGCCAAGACGACCGCCGCGACGCCCGATCCCTACGAGGCCGGGCCGCTCGGGCTCTATCAGCTCGTCGACGAGAACGGCGTCGAGGTCAATCCGGTGCCGGACCTTCCGGGCGGCCTGGCCGTGCGCCTGCTCGAGGCGATGCTGTTCCAGCGCGCGCTCGACCAGCGCATGCTCAACCTGCAGCGCCAGGGCCGCATCGGTTTCTACGGCACCGCAAAGGGGCAGGAGGGCGCGGCGCTGGGGTCCGGCGCGGCGTTCGACGCGGACGACTGGCTGTTCCCGGCGCTGCGCGAAGGCGCCGTCGCGCTCTGGCGCGGCATGGAGCTCGACCGCTACGTTGCGCAGTGCTTCGGCAACTCGGCCGACGCGACGCTCGGCCGGCAGATGCCCTGTCACTACAGCGACGACCGCACGAAGTACGTGACCTTGTCGTCGCCCATCGCCACCCAGGTGAGCCAGGCGACGGGCGCGGCGCGCGCGGCGCAGATTCGCGGCGACACGCACGTCGTCGTGGGCGGCTACCTCGGCGACGGCGCGACGTCGGAGAACGACTTCCACGCGGGCCTGAACTTCGCGGCGGTATGGAAGTCGCCGGTCGTCTTCGTGTGCCAGAACAACCAGTGGGCCATCTCCGTGCCGTTGAGCATGCAGACGGCCAGCGAGACCATCGCGGTCAAGGCCGACGCGTACGGCATGCCCGGCATTCGCGTCGACGGCAACGACGTCCTGGCGTGCTACGTCGCGACCCGCGCGGCCGTCGAGCGCGCGCGCCGCGGCGAAGGACCGACGTTCGTCGAGTGCCTCACGTACCGGTTGGGCGGCCACTCGTCGTCGGACGACCCGACCAAGTACCGCGACGAGAACGAAGCCAAGAAGTGGGAGCTCAAGGACCCGCTCCTTCGGCATCGCGCCTGGCTCGTCAACCGCGCCGAGTGGAGCGACGAGCAGGAAGAGGACTTCCTCGCCGAAGCCGGCAAGCGGATCAGCGAGACCATTGCGCGCGTAGAGTCGGCGGACCCCGTCGACACCGAGACGCTGTTCACCGACGTGTGGGCGGACATGCCCGCACTGCTGGCAGACCAGCGTGAGCGCTATTTCGACGATCGGCCCGTATGACGCAGGCAGAAACCCCCGCCAAGCCCGGCCGTCGTTCCATAGAAGGGACACCTCCCATGTCCGAAGACAACAAGTTCGAGCTGGTCGTCATCGGGTCCGGACCCGGTGGGTACGTCGCCGCCATTCGCGCCGCGCAGCTCGGTGTGAAGACCGCCGTCATCGAAGAGGACAAGATCGGCGGCGTCTGCCTGAACGTGGGCTGCATTCCGTCGAAGAGCCTGATCTACGCGAGCAACCTCGTCACGAAGATTCGCCGCGCCGACCAGATGGGGCTCGTGGTCGGTGACGTCGACGTCGACGGTGACAAGCTCCAGGAGTGGAAGAACGGCATCGTCAACCGGCTCACGACGGGTGTCGGTTTCCTTCTGAGCAAGAACGGCGCGACGACGATTCACGGACACGCCGAGTTCACGTCGCCGAACACGCTGAAGGTGACCGGCAGCGAGGGTGAGCGCGACATCACCTTCGACAAGTGCATCATCGCCACGGGTGCGCGCGCCGCGACGCTTCCGTTCCTCCCGATCGGCGGCAACGTCATGAGCTACCGCGAGGCGCTCGACATCGACCACGTGCCCGAGACGTTCACCGTCATCGGCGGCGGCGTGATCGGCCTCGAGCTCGGCATGGTGTTCCAGCGCTTCGGCTCGAAGCTGAACGTAATCGAGCTGACGGACTCGCTGCTCCCGGGCGTCGATCCGGAGCTGACCAAGGTGGTCGAGCGATCGATCAAGAAGAACAAGGGGTCGATCTACAAGAGCGCCGGCGCCACCGGCATCGTCGAGAAGGACGGCAAGCAGTACGTCACGGCCAAGGACGAGAAGGGCAAGGAGCTCGAGATCGAGTCGGAGGTCGTGCTGGTCGCGATCGGGTTCAAGCCGAACTCCGACAAGGTCGGCGCGGACAAGGCCGGGCTGCAGATCGACGACACGGGTCACTTCACGGTCAACGAGAGTCGCCAGACGAACATGCCGCACATCTACGCCATCGGCGACGTCGCCGGACTGCCGTGGCTGGCGCACAAGGCGTCGAAGGAAGGCATCGTGGCTGCGGAGCACGCCGCCGGAAAGAACAGCGTGTACGACGTGCGCGCAATGCCTTCGGCGATCTTCACCCATCCCGAGATCGGCACCGTGGGTCTACAGGAGCACGAAGCGAAGGAGCAAGGCCGCGAGGTGAAGGTCGGCAAGTTCCCCTTCACGGCGCTCGGCCGCGCGCTCTCCGTCAACACGACCGAGGGCATGGTCAAGATGATCGTCGATCCCGAGACCGACGAGGTGTTGGGCGTGGGCGCCGTCGGCTACCAGGCGTCCGACCTGATCGCCGAAGCGGCGCTCGCCATCGAGATGGGCGCGACGGCCGAGGACATCGCGCTGACGGTGCATGCACACCCGACGTGGCCCGAGTCGATGATGGAAGCCGCCGAGGCGGTGCACCAGAAGGCGATCCACATCCTCAATCCGTAGCGCGCCTTCCGCGCCACAACACCTGGCGGCGCCCGGATCCGGGTGCGGTTCGGGTTCGGGCGCTACTCCTTGGCCGCCCACCGCGAGGCCCAAAGCGCGACGCCCCGCGCGGCAAGGTCGCAATTCTCCGCCGTGCGATCCTCGTTCTTCTCCGGTCCCTGCAGCCCATGATCGCCGGGGACGATCACGAGGCGCGGCGCGCCGTGTTCGAACCCCGCGGCATAGCGATACAGTGCCGCGAGCTCGCTGTACGGGTCGGCGTCCCCGATGACGAGCATGACGGGCTTGGGATACTTCGCGATCTTCTTCGTTTCGTCGAACACCTCGCCGTCCGGCTTGCCGGGCGAATGGATGGGGAACGTCAACAGTATCAACCCGTCGATGTCGTCGGTCTTCTTGTTGGCGCGCATCGCAGCCGCGACGCTGCCCAACGACTTGCCGGCCAGGTAGAGCTTCTTCACGCCGTCCAACCCGCGCGCGTAGCTCATCGCCGCTTCGAGGTCCTCGAGCTCCGTCGAGAGATCCGGCGCGTGCTTGCCCTTCGCCGTGAAGTACGCCCAATCGAAGCGCAGGGCGATGAAGCCCTTCTTCTGGAGCTCCTCGGCCGTGCGGACCAGCAACGGCAGGTCCTTGTGATAGCCCCGGCCGGAGCCGATCACGACAGCGACGCCGTTGAAGGCGGCGGGTCGGTGCAGGACCCCGACCAGCTCGACGCCCCGCGGCGTCGGGATGCCCACCTCTTCGGTGCCGGCCGCCTTCTCATCGGCGCCGGTCGGCGCGAGGTGGGCCACAGAGACCGAAACGACCACCAACAAACACAACAATCCACGCTGCATGATGCCTCTCCTCGATCGGAAGAAGCACCGGATCCTACCACCGGTCGTCCGCTGCGAGCGGCTTCATCTAAGATGGGCGCGATGGCGTTTCGGTGGCTCCTGACGTGTGCCTTGGTCGTTCCGCTCCTGGCGCTGCCGGCGCGTGCGGAAGACGACGACGAAGACTGGGCCTTCCGTCGCGAGCTGAACGAACGGTACACGCTCGCGTTCCGGCAGGAGGTGCACGAGACCATCGACTCGGGTCTGGCTTGGCTGCGCGCCAGTCAGCTTGCCGACGGATCGTGGCGCAGCCAATACGGCGGCCGGTACCCGCTCGGTCCGACGGCGTTGGCGACGCTCACGCTGCTCAAGGGCGGCGTCGTGGCGGACAGCCCCACCGTACAGAAGGCGTTCGCGTACATGCGCAAGCAGAAGCTGCAGCGTACGTACTCCGTGTCGGTGTTGCTGATGGCCCTGGACGCGAAGTACGACCCCGCCAAGGACCCGTTCGACATCGAGCGAGACTCGCGCTACGCGACCACGAAGAAGAGACTTCCGTGCGAGGAGAACATCAGCAAGGCGGACAAGGCTTGGATGCGCGCCGGCGTGAAGTTCCTGGTCGACGCCCAGAGCGGCGACGGCGTCTGGCGTTACCCCTCCGGCGGGTTCGACCTCTCCAACACGCAATATGCCTTGCTCGGGCTGAAGGCCGCGCTTCGCTGCGGGATCAAGGTGCCGACACGGGTGTGGCTCGACGCGTTGCGGTTCCTGCTGGATCACCAGGAGAAATTCGGTCCACCGGTCATCTACGAGGCCAATGAGATTCGCGGTCGCTACCGGCTCTCCTGGAAGGAGAAGGCGCTGGCGCGCGGCTTCCGCTACGTGAACACGTCGCAGCCGATCACGGGCTCCATGACCACCGCCGGTCTCGCCGGGCTGATCATCTGTCAGGGCGCGCTTTGGAAGTCGCGCAAGTTCACCGGCAGACTGCGCGAGCGAACGCGCACCGGCATTCGCGATGCCATGGCGTGGATGCAGACGTTCTTCGACGTGACGCACAATCCCATTCAATCGGGCAGCGGCAAGGTCGTCGCCCGACCGGGCGGCTACTGGCACTACTATTATCTCTACGGCCTGGAGCGCGCCGGCATCCTCGGCCGCATCCGCTACTTCGGCGACAACGACTGGTATCGCGACGGCGCCGAGATCATCTTCCGCGACCAGGTGCGGCAGAAGGGATCCGACGCCGGCTATTGGCCGTTCGCGACGACGGGCGTGGGGCAGCGGCCCTCGCTCGAGAACACGTGCTTCGCGATCTTGTTCCTGAAGCGCGCGACGCCGCGCATGCGAACGCCGGCCATCACGCCGAACCACAAGTAGGCGCGGGGCTCGGTCGACGCGCGAGCCCAACCCACTTGCGATCGTGCATCGAGACCGTTCCCGCGCTCGTTCCCGTGGGGACACGGCGAGAAGCTCATCGTCCGGGTCGTCGGTTGCCCACCCTGGGCGGCGGGAGGACGCGCACGGCGCATCGTTGGGCTGGACGAGCGAAGGTGATCACGGGCACGCGGTCCGGAGGACCGCGAGGTGTCACGGCGTGAAGAGGAACGCGTTCGTCTTGTTCGGCTGGCTGCCGTCTTCGTTCAAGCCGCCGCAGAACAAGACGTCTCCATTCAACAGTGTCGTCGCCGTATGGAACGCCATGCCGGTCGGCAGGCGCATCGGCGCCGCGAACGTCACCGAGCCGCCCACGCCGCCCTCGACGATCACGTCCGTGCTGGCCTCGATGAACCCCGTCCCGCGGGTGAAATCGATGCCGCCCGCGATCAGGATCTTGTCGTCCGCGTAGCGCGTCGCCGTCGCGTAGGCGCGTGGAAACGTCGTCGGGCTCCCCGTGTTCTGCACCAAGCCGTTCGGGAAGACGTACACGACCTGGCCGATGTTGTCGCCGCCGGAGACGCTCGCGCCACCGCTGGCAAAGACGTCGCCCGCCGCGCCGAAACGCGCGGCCTCACCGGCGCCCTGCCCGAGATCCTCGAACTGGAAGGTCGCGAGGTTGAACTGCGACGTACGCAGGTCGACGTCGCTGCCGCCGCCCAGGATGAAGCGCCCTTGCCCGGTGTCGAGCATGACGTGCGTCGCGCGCGTGTGCACCATCTGCGGACCGGCTGTGAACTGGCCGGTCGCCGGATCGTAGATCTCCGACGAGTCCAGGTCGACGAACGTGCTGCCGATGAGAACGCTGCCGCCCGTGATCAACACCCGCCCGTCCGGCAGGAGCAAGGCCGCATGGTCGTAGCGGTCGGTCGTCATGTCGTTCGCGACCGGGGTGAACGTGAGCGTGCTGGGATTGAAGATCTCGGCGGTGTTCGTCGAGAGCACCGTCCCCGCGGACGGCCCCGGAATCAGGCCACCCGTGATGAGCACCGTGCCGTCGTTGAGCAACGTCGCCGTGTGGCTCGCCCGCGCGACGTCCATGCGGTTGTTGAGCTCGCTGAAGAGCTCGAGGTTCGTGTTGAAGACCTCCGCGCTGTCCGTGACGTTGGACGAGATCGAAAAGCCCCCGGTGATCAGTACGAAGCCGTTCGCAAGGCGGGTCGCTTCATGCCCCTGACGACCCGTGTTGAGCGAACCGATCGTGTTGCGGATGTTCGACGGTCCCGGCAGCACGAGCGGGCCGGGCCCGCCCACCGTGCGGAATCCGTACTGCGTCGGCGCGTCGAGCGGATCCCCGTCGATCGAACGCAGCGCCGCATTCACGGCGACGATGTGCGTAGACGCCTCGCCGAGGATCATCGTGCCCGACCAGCGCAGCGTCTTGTTGGTGCCGTCCAGGAAGACCTCGGTCGTCCCCGGAAACTGCCCGAAGCCGCCGACCTCACCGACCGTCAGCGTGTCGTCGTCGACCGTCGACAGATCGAGCTCCTTGTTGAACGAAACGAAGACGACCGGAGTGCGCGGGGCGCCCTGCGCGTTGATCGCCGGCGTCGACGCCTGGATGTAGAAGACCGCCACCACCGGGGCGACGCCGTTGCCGCCGCCCCCGCCGCACGCCGCGGCGAGGAGGGGCAGACAGAGCGCGAGACAAGTTCGACGAGCGATGCGATTCATGTGCGGCCGGTTCGTAGTTCCAGCCCGAAGCCCCGGTTCATTCTATGCCGGACTGTCGGGATGGGGACACCCCCGCGGAAATCGAGGACTTCAGCCGAGCCGCTTCCGCCACGCGCGCACCCGGCGCTTCACGTTGGCGGGCGCCGTCCCCCCCAAGGCCCTGCGACCCCGAACCGCCGCCTCCGGCGTCAGCACTTTGCGCACGTCGTCCGTGAGCTCTTCGTGCGCGGCGCGCAATACGGAGGTCGGAAGCTCCGTCAAGGCAACGTCGCGGCGCTCGGCCTCGCGGACGAGCTTGCCGACCGCCTCGTGCGCGCCTCGGAACGGCACGCCGCGCGCGACGAGCCAATCCGCGATCTCCGTGGCGAGCAGGAACCCCGCCGGGTCGTCGACCGCCGCGTGCATGCGCGCCGCGTCGAAGTGCATGTCGCCGAGCATCGCCGCGGCGACGTCGAGCATCTCATACAAGGTGTCTTCCGCCTCGAAGACGGCGCGCTTGTCTTCCTGCAGATCCTTGGCATAGCCGAGCGGCAGCGCCCGCTGGATCTCGAACAGCCGCTGCAGCGCAGCCGTCACGCGCGTCGCGGCGGCACGCAGCAGCTCCGCGCCGTCCGGGTTGCGCTTCTGCGGCATGATCGAGGAGCCGGTGGAGACCGCGTCGCCCAAGCGTACGAACCCGAACTCGCGGCTCGCCCAGAGGACGATGTCGCCACCGAGGCGCGATAGCGTCGTAGCGAGCGCCGCGCACGAGGCCACGAACATTGACGCGTCGCGCCGCGACGAGACGGCCTCGATGCTGTTGGGCGACGGCCGCGAGAAGCCCAGCAGCTTCGCCGTCAACTTGCGATCGATCGGGAACGTCGTACCCGTGCCCGCGCCGGCGCCGAGCGGGCACTCGTCGAGCTCGTACGAGAGCCCGCGCCCGTCGCGTCCCAGCATCTCGACGTACGCGAGCAACACGTGCCCCAGCACGACCGGCTGCGCGCGCTGCAGGTGGGTGTAGTAAGGCAGCAGCGTCTCCGACTCGCGCTCGGCGAGTGCGAGCAGCGCGCGCTGCACGACGCGGACCCGCTCGCGCAGTCGCTCTGAGAGCCCGGACAGATAGAGTCGCAGATCCGTCGCGACCTGGTCGTTGCGGCTGCGACCGGTGTGCAACCGCGCGCCGTCGTCGCCGATGAGCTCGATCAAGCGCCGCTCGACCGCCATGTGGATGTCCTCGTCGGACGGCTTCGCGCGAAACGTGTCTTCTTCGAACTCGCGCGCGACCTTCTTCAGTCCGGTGACGATGCGCTTCGCCGCCGTCTTGGAGATGATGCCCTGCACGCCCAGCATCGCGGCGTGCGCGATCGAACCGCGAATGTCCTCGGCCCACATGCGCCGGTCCACGTCGAGAGAGCGGTTGATGCGGTCGAGCGCCGGATGGACCCCGCCTTGGAACCGGCCGCCCAGCAGTCCGCGTTTCTTCCCCTTCTTGCGCGCGGCCATCAGGCGTTTCCTCCGGGCCGCAGATACGTGCGGGCAATGCGGTCGTACGCCTTGACCGCGGCGGTGATCTGGTCGACGTGGACGGACTCGTCGTCGGAGTGGCTCTCCTCGCTCGTTCCGGGCCCCATGACGACGCCGGGCACGTGTCGCACGTGGAAGAGGTCGGAGACGCCACCGAACCCTCGTACGCGCCCCGTGGGGCTCGCCGCCTTGGCGACCTGCACGATCTCTTCATCCTCGGCCGTGCGCACCGGAAGGAACCGGTTGCTGCGGATCAGGACGTCGCCCTCGACCGCGTTGCGCAGTGCGTCGGCCATGCGTTCGTTGTCGCACCCGGTCGAGGGCCGGCCGTCGAGCTCGATCACGCACTCGCCGGGGAGCACGTTGTGACGCGTCCCGCCCTTGATCACCGTCGACTGCAGCGTCGCAGGTCCGAGCAGCGCGTCGCCGTCACCGAGGTCGATGGCCTCGATGGCGAGCACGTCGCGCGCGGCCTTGACGACGGCGTTGTCGCCTTCCCACGGACGCGACGCGTGACACGCCTTGCCCTTGGCGGTCACCGAAGCCCGCAGCAACCCGCGCTGGCCGGGGCAGACATCGAGCTCCGTCGGCTCCCCGACGACCGACGCCGAGTACGCGGGCAACTCGTCCCGCGACGGCCTCGATGCCCTCGCCGCCGGTCTCCTCGTCGCAGACGAACGCGAGGACCAGCCGGCCCTCGATGTCGTCGACGTCGAGGTGGGACGCCACCCACGCCATGGCGGCGACGCTGGACTTCGCGTCGTTCGAACCGCGCCCGTAGACGCGGTCGTTCTCGAGCGCGCCGTCCCACGGATCGCGCGTCCACCCGGGCCCGACGGGCACGACGTCGATGTGCGTCAGGAACAGCAGTCCGCGATCTCGGCCGGGGCGTCCTTCGACGACGCCGAGCACGTTGCGGCCGGACGTCCACGTCTGCACGCCGCGGTCCTGCAGCCAGGCGGTCAGCGCGTCACGGCACGCCTCTTCCTCGCCGCTCACCGACGGGATCCGTACGAGCTCCTGCAGCAGACGAACGGCCCCGCTCATGCGTCCTCGCGTTCGATCAGGGTGCCGACGCCGCGGTTGGTGAACAACTCGAGCAACAACGCGGCTCTCCTCGACGCCCGACAGGATGATGCCCGCGTCGACCCCGCCGCGAACGGCCTCGATCAACGTGGTGACCTTCGGCACCATGCCTCCCCGAGATGCGGCCGGAGGCGATCGCCGCTTCCGCCTCGCGCGTCGTCAACCGCGAGATCACCGACGCGGCGTCGTCGGGATCTTCGAGCAGCCCGGGCACGGACGTCAAGCTGATGAGCTTCGGACGCCCGCAGGTCGCGAGCGATCACGGACGCTACCGTGTCCGCGTTGATGTTGAGGATGTTGCCGTCGTCGTCGCTGGCGAGCGAGGAGATGACGGGAACGTAACCGTTCTCGACGAGCAACGAGAGCAGATCCGTGTCGACGTCGCGTACGTCCCCCACGTGGCCGAAGTCCACGACCGTCGTCTCTCCCTGTGGACTCGTCGGTCATCTCGGTCGGTGGACGCCGGTCGGCGTGCAGGATGTCGCCGTCCACGCCCGAGAGGCCGACGGCGCGAATGCCCTGCACCCGCAATGCCGATAGGATGTCCACGTTGATCTGGACCGCCGAAGACCATCTTCGCGACGGCCAACGTCGAGGCGTCGGTGACGCGACGCCCCTGGACCATCTTCGGCTCGAGA
>CBDCWP010000033.1:0-69392 GCA_965223505.1 Planctomycetota bacterium | reverse complement strand
AAGACCTCCTGTTCGAGTTCGACATGCCCGGTTCGCCTGAACGGCCGCATCGTGACGGCCGACGACGGGAGAGCCCATCTCGCGGTTCTCCGTCCGCGTGGAGATCGTGTTCGAAGAAGACAGCTTCTCCGAGGAGCAGTACGTCCACAACGCGATCTCCAAGGCGCTGGGGGCCGATGCCGTTCGAGGATCCGGACGGCAAGTTCACGTTCCCGCGGCTCGCGCCGGGCGAGTACGTCCTGGCGTGTTGTTCGCTGCCGGGGTTCGCCGAGACCGGCAAGCCGGGTCGTCGTCCAGAGCGGCGTGGCGACCGACGTCGTAGATCGAGGGTGCCGACGGGCAAACGCGGCGCGCGGCAAGGTCCCTGCGGTCCAACGGCGAGCCGCTAGCGGAGGCCCGCGTCTTCGTGGTGCACGAGCTGCCGGACGGCATCGCGAACGTGAACATGGACGACTTCGTCGACGACATGGAGCCCGCGACGGGCACGCGTGGGGACGGCAGCTTCGTGCTGCCCCGCGCAGAGCGCCCGATCGATACGACCTCGTCCGTCACGCACGGCGACTCGTTGCCCGGCGTTCTGCGCGATGTCGACCTGCGCGGCGGCGATCAGGAGGGACTCGAGATCCGCATTGCCGCCGTCCGGGCACCGTGAGCGGCGTGATCCTTGGGCGAGAGCGGTCGTCCCGCGGCGGGGCGAGTCGATGTACGTGCTCTATCCCAACGCGCTCTTCGTACAGGAAGAGGCCGACGACCAAGGGCGCTTCAAACGCAGCGGTCTGCCGGTCGGCCATTGCATCGTTCGCTGGCTGTCGATGCGCGATCAGCGCAAATACCGCAGCGTGATGATGGCCGAGGACGAGGATGCGAAGCGCGCCGCGTACGACGAGCTACGCACCGAAGGCGGCGAGCACTACATCTCCGACGGTGGCGAGACGAAGGTGACGCTGCGGCTGCCGCGCCGGGTCAAGATTCGCGGTCACCTGCGCGTTGCCGGTGCGCCGCCGACGCGAACGACCGGCTTCTGGCTCGGCCTGCACGAGGGCGGCGGCGACTGGATCGAGTGCGACGGTGAGGGCTACTACGAGCGCGAGATCGAGGCGGGGGCCTACGTCCTCTGGATGCCCGACTCGAAGGGCAGCTGGAAGGTGGACCAAATCGAAATCCCGAACGTCGCGACGCACACGATGGACGTCGAGCGCGACTGACGCAGGCCCTGGGCTAGTTCGGGTAGAGCTCGACGGTGCGCCCGCGATCGTCCAGCGTCAGCTGCATCGGCCGGATCATCTCGATCTGCCGGCGCAGGATGTCGCCGTGGAAGTGACCCTCGCTCGACAGCACTTCGAAGAAGATCCGGGCTTCCCGGTTGGGAAGCTTGTGGCGCTGCTTGTCGTAGAAGTACGCGCCGTACTCCTCGAACTTGATCGCCGCGTGCAGCGTCTGGATCAGGCTCTCCTTGTCCTGAACCTGCGTCACGTCGACGGCGCCGAAGATCTCGCAGACCTCCGGTTCCGACACCTCGCTGGGGGCGGAGCCGAACATGCCGCGGCGGTGCGCACGCAGCGTCTTGCGATGATCCTTCTCGTCCTTCTTGAGCTGTGTGAGCCGCGCTTGCAGCGTCGGCACCTCGACCCGCTTGGAGAGCTTGTCGTACATCTTGAAGGCGAGCGTCTCGCTCAGGATGCCGACATCCAACACTTCGAGTGGGGTGAGATTGGCAGGCAACATATGTGGCGCCCTCTCAGAGACCTGCGGTGACGGACCCTTCGCCACCGCGAGGCGGATCCTAGGCGGGGCGTCCGACAATCTGTCAGGTTGACCTACTGAATCATGGGGTATTTCTCGACAATACCCCCTAGATGTTGGGCACGGTGTGTGCGTACGGCGCGTCGCCCATCGGCCGGGCGTAACCCCGGCGGCCCCTCGCGCGATGTGCTGCCGGTCCCCGGCGGGACGTTCCCGCACGACGGCGACGGCGCGAGGTGGCTGTGTTCTCGATCCCCAGATCTTCCCCCCAGAAGACGATCAGGCAGCGCCTCGCGGTCCGTACGCGTGCCTCCGCTACGTTCCGAATCGCGATCGCCGGGCTCCTGCTGGGGACCGTTTCCCCTTCCGTCGCGCTGTCGGCCCCGGATGTCGACGGCGCGGACCTCGCGGCGGTGCGCCGCCTGTTGAAGGACCCGTCGCCCTCGGCGCGCGCGGCCGCGGTGCGTCGGCTGGCCGGCGCCGAGGGCGTCGCGCTTCCCGTCGTGATCGGAGCGCTCGATGACGCGCATCCGTACGTGCGCAGGGCCGCCGCAGCGGTGTTGGGGCAGGTGCTCGCCTTGGAAGCACGTAAGCGCCTCGTTGGGAAGTTGTCACGACATCGGAGCGAACGCGCGCGCGCGGAGGCGTGCCGCGCGTTCCTGCTGTGGGCGGACGACATCGGACGCAACGCGCTGATCCGCGCGCTGGACGATGGAGCGGCGTCCGTTCGACAAGAGGCCGTTCGAAACCTGGCCGAGTGGAATCTGATTCCCGACGTCCCGATCCACGTTTCGCTCGCGCCGCGGCTCGCGGACCGGGACGCCGGCGTGCGCGCCGAGACGCTGGATGCGCTACGGCGCATCGGCGCGCTCACACCGAAACAGTGCGAAGCCGGTCTGCACGATCGCGACTTCCGCGTGCGGATCGCCGCGCTCGGGGGTTCCGTCGCCTTGGCAGGAGAGGCGGCGGTGGTCGCCGTCGTTCACGGACTCGACGACGCGGTCTGGTCGGTCCGGTTGAGTGCGGCGGAACTCTCGGCGCGGGTACGCGATCGACGTGTGCTCGAGGCGTTGATCGAACGTCTCGACGATGAACGTCTTCGGGTGCGCGAGGCGGCGCACGAAGCGCTGGTCGCGCACACCGGGATCCCGTTCGGGCCGCAGCCCGAACGCTGGTCGGCGTGGCTTCGGGAGGAAGGACGCGCGTTCGATCCGCACGCCGCCCCGCCCCCGGCCGCGAAGGTCGAAGGTCACACCGTCGCCGGCGTGCGTTTCATGGAACTGCCCATCGTCTCGCGCAACGTCGTGTTCGTCGTCGATGCCTCCGGGAGCATGTCCGGCCGGCGGCCGGACGGCGGTACGCATTGGGACGCCGTGTGCGCGGAGCTCGAACGCGCCTTGCAGGCGCTGCGTTCCGGCGGCGGTGCGCGCGTCAACGTCATCTGCTTCGCCTCGACGGTCGAGGCGGCGTTTCCCGCCGTCAAACCACTCAACTCGGTTTCCCACAAGCGGATCGAGCGTTGGCTCTCGAAGCGCGCACCCGGGGGAAAGACGGCGCTCTACGACGGGATCGCGACCGCGCTCGCCGATCCCGAGGTCGACAGCGTGATCGTGCTGTCGGACGGCGCGCCGAGCGCCGGGTCCTTCTTCACCAAGACCGACCTGTTGACGGAGGTCACGCGCGCGAATCGGTTTCGACGGGCCCGCATCGACGTGATCGCGATCGGAGCGGACCGGGTCGCCGCCCGCTGGCGGGACGTACTGAAGCGCATTGCCACCGGCAATGGCGGGCGGTTCCTGCGGCGCTAGGCTCCCGGGAGCGCCCCGCTTCAGAGGAGGATCATCGGATCCACCACGCAACGACGAGAGCGTAGCGGCCGGCAATGCGCGATCTCTCGAAGCCCGCGCAGGCTCGGCTTCTCGTCGCGCTCCCAGCACGACCGACCGCGAAGGTCGAGCATCTGGCGAGCCAAAGAGAGACCCGCCGAGGGCGTGTGGTCAACGCCCTCGGCGGGCGGGGAAGAGCCTCGTATCCGACTCAGGAACGAGATTCACTGAGCTGGGAGGGTACGGAGGGCGGGAGGCGAAGCTCTGTTTCCCCTTCTGGATCTGAGATGGGAGGTTCTTTCGATGGGAGTTGGACGGGCCAGTCCGTCCATCCCTATAGACCCCCGCGGACGAAGAATGTTTCGCGCTTTCGGCTGAGAAGCCGGCTCCTCTCGATCCAGGCCCAATTGAAAGCGGCCCGAAGCCCCGTGGGGGCCCCGAGCCGCAGGATTGGTGACGCTCGCCGGTCGCTACGCGATGACTTCCTGGATGACGTTCTTCAGGTTGGCCTTGGGCTGCAAGCCGGTGATCTTGTTCACGACCTCACCGCCCTTGAAGAAGATCAGCGTCGGCACCGACATGATGCCGAAGCGCGTCGCGACGCCGCGCGCCTTGTCGATGTCCACCGTGCCGACCTTGAGCTGGCCGTCGAACTCCTGGGCGAGCTCTTCGACGATGGGGGCCAGCGCGCGGCACGGGCCGCACCACTCGGCGCCGAAGTCGACGAGGACCGGCGTCTCGCTCTGATCGACCTCGCTCTCGAAGTTCTCGTCGGTGAAGGCGGGAAGGTTAGCCATTGAGCGCATCTCCGTGTTGGTCCCATAACGACCGGTCCGGCCCATGGGGAAAGCCGCCGGGTTCGACCGTCGAGGGGTATGGTCTGGGTCCCGATCGCGCCTCGTTGGCCCGGAACGGGAGACAAGCCGCAGAGTTTACCGGCGAGGGCACGCCATACAGGAGCATTCGCACGGGTGCTCCCGTCCCGGTTTCGGGAACCCTGGGCCGGGCATAGACTCGGGGCCGCGGCGGGCTGACGCGGGACCGGGGTTCGGGTGGAGGACCATGCGCGCTCTCATCCTGACGCTGTCGTTCATCGTCGTGGGACTCGCCGTCGCGATCGTCATCGAGATCTCATCGCGTTCGAACACCGTTCATAAGTCCGGTCCCACACTGTACGTGCGGTCACTGCTGGCGGACGCGCGGGCCGGCGAGTCGGTGACCTACGTCGACGAAGGCGGTACCAAGAACAGCCGCCGCTACACCGTGATGGAGGACATCGACCCGAAGAAGACCGGTGTGCCGGAGAAGTACATCAAGGCCCAGTTTCTGGACCGGCTCGGCGTCGCCCGCGGCAAGGTCGACTCCGTGACCTACCGGCACCGGGTCACCGATCACGGGTGGTTCCCGCTGATGGCGCCCCACGCGCCCGAGGACATGGACCGGCTTTGGATCATCCGCTCGATTCGTCGCGAGGAGATTCTCTGGCAAGGCCGCAAGCACATGTGTTGGCGGGTCGATCTGATCGATCCGGCTCTACCGCCTGAAGCGGAGGCGGTCGTGGCGTGGCTCGACGAGTCGACGCCCGTCTTCGGACTGCTGAAGTGGAAGCGTCTCGACGAAACCTGGGTGCTCACTCGATCGGAGTCCCCGCAATGAGCGATGCGTCCGTCAAACGCGGTGGGCTGTCCGGTCCTTTCGGAGAGCGCCTCACCGTCGCCGTCCTCGTCTTCCTGGCGGCCTTCCTCGCGTACGTTCGATTCGTGATCCTGCCGTCGCAGCTCGAGGGCGAGCCGATCGTCTTCCACTTCGAGAACCCCATGCTCGAGGCGATGCCCGGTGATTGCGTGCGCGGGAAGGGGTCCGACGATCCCGGCAACGAACGCTGCTTCGTCGTCGTGCGCCGCGTCGAGCGGCCGGCGAAAGGACCGAACCATCTCGCCGGGCACCTCGATCTGCAACAGACGCGTCCCTATCTCGTGGTGCGGTTGCACAACGCCGGCGCCGGGGAGGGCCGCGGCGGTTGCGGCGGCGCCGACGACGGCCCCGAGATCCTGAACCTGTATCCCCTGAACGACTTCGGCATGGTCAGTGGCAGTCAGGTGGTCGTGGACTCGATTCGACCGTTGTGGAAGCGCTGGGGCGGCCGCGAGCATTTCGTCTACCAGGTCGTCATGCGGCGTTTCGACATCAAGGGCACGTGGGTGATGTCCCTCTCCAAGGACGCGCCCGTGACCGGCGCCGTCGCAACGGAGATCTACGGCGACGAACGCAACCCGGAGCACGCCTTCTTCCGCGAAGTGCCCGACTGCCCGCGCCCGAAGAAAAAATAGGTAGGCTCTCTGCCCATGTCCGCCACGGCGCGCACGATCCCGGCCCACTTTCAGCGCGCGCTCGAGCTGCGGGGTGACTATCCCCTCTTGCGCGATCGCGACGGCGAAACGGGGCTACGCCAGCTGCTGGACGATGCCGCGGCCGCGGCCGAGGGACTCGAGCGCGCGGGTCTGAAGCGCGGCGACAAGGTGGGCTTCTACGCCGACAACTCCCGCCGTTGGATCCTGACCGACCTCGCGATCCAGCTGGCCGGCGGCGTCTCGGTCCCTCGCGGCACGGATACGCCCGTCGACGAGATGGTCGCACTCTTCGACCACGCAGGTGTCGGCATCGTCTTCGCCCACGGTGCGAGGCATGCGGACGCGCTCGAGAAGGCGCGCGACGGCTGTCCGTCGATGGGGGAGATCATCTGCATCGACCCCGAGGACGCGCCCGCGCGGACCCTCGACGCGCTCATCGCGGACGGCCGGGACGGCCCGCTCTTCGAAGAACGCGCGGCCGCCGTCGAGCCGGACGATCTCGTCACGATCATCTACACGTCGGGCACCACCGGCCGACCCAAAGGGGTCATGCTGACGCAGTCGAACCTCGGCCATCAGGCGGCGGTGTGTCCCGACGCGTTCGAGTTCAAGTCGGACGAGTGCTTCCTTTCGATCCTGCCGCCGTGGCACATCTTCGAGCGTACGGTCGAGTACATCGCGTTGACCGCAGGTTGCCGGCTCGTCTACACGGATCAGCGGCGCTTCCGTGAGGATCTCGCGCGGCACGAGCCCACGTTCGTGCCGTCCGTTCCGCGCATCTGGGAGACCGTCTACAACGCCGTCCAGAAGAGGCTCACCGAGGGATCGGCGGTTCGCCGCGCGATCTTCCGCGTCGGCTATGCGGTCGCGTCCGTTCGGGCGCGTGCATGGGATCGAGCGCGCGGGCACGTGTATCGCCCCCGTCGTCCGCGCGGCGTTGCGTGGATCCCGGAGCTGCTCGTTCGCGGCGCCGCCGGCCTGGTCACGTTGTTGGCGCTGCTGCCCGACCGGCTTGCCCACCGCGTGGTGTTCAGCAAGCTGCGCAAGGTAACCGGCGGCCGGCTGCGCGGCGCCATCTCCGGCGGCGGGTTGATGCCCGCGCACGTCGATCATTTCTTTCGCAACATCGGCGTCCCGATCCTCGTCGGCTACGGTCTCACCGAGACGAGCCCCGTCATCTCGGTGCGCCGCGAGCATCGCAACGTCCTTGGGACGATCGGTGTGACAGTGGACGAGGTCGAGGTCGGCGTGCGTTCGCCCGAGACGGGCGCGTTCCTGCCCGCGGGCGAGGTCGGCATCATCTGCACGCGCGGTCCGCACGTCATGAAGGGCTACTTCAAGGACGAGGAGCTGACGAACCAGGTCATCGATTCGGACGGCTGGCTCGACACCGGCGACCTGGGCCTGATCACCGAGGACGGTGACATCTGCTTCCGCGGCCGCGCCAAGGAGACCATCGTTCTGGCCGGCGGCGAGAACATCGAACCGAGCCGCGTCGAGGAGGCGATTCTCGCGTCGCCGCTGATCGAGCAGGCGATCGTGGTCGGCCAGGATCGCAAGACGCTCGCGGTCTTGCTGTGGCCCGACACCGAGGCGGTCGCGAAGGCAAGCGGCTCGGGCCACGTCGACGCGTCCGAGCAGCGTCGGATGCTGCGCAAGGAGTGCATTCGAGCGACCTCCGCGCTGAAGCCGTTCGAGCGGGTTTCCCGCGTGGGGTTGCTCCCGGAGGCGCTCACACCCGAAAATGGTTGTCTGACCGCCACGCTGAAGCCTCGCCGCCATGTCATCGTCGAGCGCTACGCGCGATTGATCGAGGAGGCGTACGCATGAAGCGTCGCACGTTGTTGCTGCTGTGGGGGTGCCTGGCGCTCGTCGCGCACTTCGGCCCGGGGTGGATTCCGGAAGCGGTGCTCGAGGCGGACGTGCCCGAGCAGAGCAAACGCACGCTGAAGTACGAGATCGACGTCGTCCTCGATCCGAAGGCGCACGTGTTCGAGGCGACCGGAACGTTGACGTGGCGCAACGACTCGCCCGTGCCCGTGAAGGACATGTGGCTGCACCTGTACCTGAACGCGTTCAAGGACAAGTACACGCAGTTCATGATGGAGTCCGGCGCCTCGCATCGAGGCCATCGCTTCAAGGAGGATGCCCCCGGCTACATCGAGCTCGAGTCGTTCAAGCGCGACGGCGGTCCCGAGCTGATCGACAAGGCCGAGTTCGCACATCCGGACGGCGACAACGAGCAAGACACGACGGTCATCCGCGTGCCGTTGGGTGACTCGCCCGCCGACTGGATCGCGCCGAACGGCGGCGAGATCAAGCTGCGCCTCAAGTGGAAGAGCAAGCTGCCGCGCGTCTTCGCGCGCACGGGCTACGGCGGCGACTTCCACATGGTCGCGCAGTGGTTCCCCAAGCCGGGCGTCTTCGAGATGCACGAGCACGACGGCGAGGAGGTATGGCACTGGAACTGCCACCAGTTTCACGGCAGCAGCGAGTTCTACGCCGACTACGGCGAGTACCGCGTGTTCATCACCGTTCCGGAGGCCTACAAGGGGAAGGTCGGCGCGTCCGGCGAGCGCGTGAGCGAGCGCGAGAACGAAGACGGCACGATCACCTACGAGCACTGGGTGAACGACGTCCACGACTTCTCGTGGGTCTGCGGCAAGGACTTCGTGCTGCACACCAAGGTCTTCGAGGGGGGCTCCGGCCGCAGCGAGGACGAGCACGCCAAGGTCGCGGAGATCCTCGGCCGTCCGAAAGCCTCGCTCGCGTTGCCCACGGTGACGGTGAACTACCTGCTTCAGCCCGAGCACGAAGACCAGCTGCAGCGCCACATCGACGCCGTCGAGAACGCGTTGACCTACATGGGATTCTGGTTCGGGCCGTATCCGTACAAGACGCTCACCGTCGTCGATCCCGACCATCGCGGTCGCGACGCGGGCGGCATGGAGTACCCGACCCTCATCACGGGGGGCACGCGCATCGTCCGCCCCGCGCGGCAGATGAGTCCGGAGGGCGTGCTCGTCCACGAGTTCGCGCACCAGCACTTCTACGGCCTCGTCGGCACGAACGAGTTCGAGAGCGCGTGGATGGACGAAGGCATGACGACCTACGCCACCGCGAAGACGCTCATGCGGGCCTATCCCGATCAGCCGAGCGTGACGTGGTACGGCTCGCTTCCGCTCTACTCGGAGCCGCCGTTCCGGTTCGCGGGCATGGCCGCGGACTCCCGCGCCGCGATGCCCGCGCTCGCGCACGTCTTCGACGAGTACCTCAAGGTCCCCTGGGGACGTTCGGGCCTGGGCAGGTCGATCTCGCGCGGCATCGGGGTGAACCACCCGCCGGAGACGATCTCCCTCTGGGCGGGGTTCGATCAGGTCGGACCTCTCGCGTTCCTGCGCGATGCGCCGCTCCTGTCGCACGTGAAGCCGCTGCCGGCCCCCGTCAAGCAGCGCTATCGGAGCTGGGTCGCGTCTCAGCCGATGGTCGACCCGATCGCCGGCCGCAAGGCCTGGGAGTACATGAATCGCAGGTCCTACGGCGTCAATTCCTACGGGCGTCCGTCGTCGTCGTTGCACACGCTCCAGGGCCTCGTCAGCGAGCCCACGATGATCCGCATCATGCGCACGTACGCCGAGACGTACCGCTTCAAGCATCCGAAGCCGGAGGACTTCTTCGATCTGGCAACAGAGGTGGCGGCGCGGGACAACCACGAGGACATCGGGTGGCTGTTCGACGAGCTGTTCCGGCAACCGAATGCGTTCGACTTCGGCATTCAAGACATCACCATCCAGGACGCGCGCCCGCCGACACCGGAACAGGACGGCAAGTGGTTCGCCAGCATGGTCACCGTTCGCCGTTTCGCCGGTGTGCGCTTCCCCATGGACGTCAACGTCGCGTTCGACGACGGGACGATTCGAAACTTCCGGTGGGAGCGCGATGACATCGTGCGCGCCACCGACGGCAAGGGCGATCCCGAGGTCCTGACGCCGGCGCGCGGCGAGCAATCCGAGTGGGTGAAGCTCTACTTCGAGGGCGCCTCCAAGGTCGCGATCGCGGAGGTCGACCCACAGCGGCGGTACTGGTTGGACCGCGACCGGTCCAATGACGGCAAGCGCACGGAGGCGAATCACGTCGCGTCGTGGCGCGTCGCGTTGCGGGCGCTCGGTTTGGCCCAGCTGAACACGTCCTTCTACGGAGGGCTTTGATCATGTCCGCCGAGCACGATCCGGGCATGGACACGCCGCTCTCTCCCTTCCCCGATCCGCAGGAGGTCGAGGTCGAACGCGCAGGCGATCACGAGGGCTTCTGGTCCCCGATTCAGGACGGGTTGCGCTATCTCACGTCCGCGTGGCGCGTGCTGCTCATCGTCCTTGGTTTTCACCTGATTCTCGGACTGACGGTCGTGCTGCCGTTCCAGTCCGCACTCGGTGCGCGCCTCGACACGCACGCGCACGCGCCCGCGCTCGCCGGCGAGCCCGATGCGTACGACGTCTCGACCGGGTGGGACCAAGGCGGCATCGACTACGGCATCTGGTCGGATTTCAAACGCCTCGACGCCTCGCTCCTCGACACGCAGCGCATCACACTCTTCTGGGTCGCTCTGATCGCCTGGTTGTTCGGCGCGCTCGTCAACGGCGGGTACCTCGGCACCGCCATGGAGCCGCTTCGCCGCGTGTCATTCACGAACTTCCTCATCCACGGCGGACGCCACTTCGGCCGGATGCTACGGGTGGGCCTCGTGTTCGCGGTGACGTACTACATCGTCGCGCGCGTCGTCTTGGAGGTCTGGGCCGGTGCCGTCGAGCCCGACGAGCAAGCCGCAAGCTCCTCGTCCGTCGGTTGGTGGAACGCGCGCATTCGCGAGGGCGTGATGGTGTTGGCGTTCCTGTGGCTACGCGTCGCCGCCGATCTCGCGCGCGCCGACATGGTCGCGTTCGGACGCAGCAGCGCGGCGATGGCGTTGCTGCGGGGATTCGGCCGGACCTTGCGGCATCCGGTTCGCACGTTCGGACTCGCGCTCGTTCTCGGACTGCCGGCCTTCGGCCTCATCCTCGCGCTCTCGTTCCTCGTCGATTGGGCGCCTGGCGAGGGTTGGATTGCGCTCCTCGTCATGTTCGTCGTCATCGAGCTCGCGGTGCTGCTGCGTCTCGCTTCGCGCGCGGCCGTGCTCGTCGGTGACGTTCGTCTCGTGCTCGCGACCCAGCGCGCCTGACACGTTCCGCCACTGCGTCCTGGCACGAGCTTCGACGCTCGGTAGGATTTGCGGGTGCTCGAACAGAAGACCCTCGTCCTGAACCGCTCTTGGTTGCCCGTCACGTTGACGACGGTGCGCCGCGCGGTCGCGCTGCTGGCGACGGGCGCCGCCGGCGCCGTACATCCCGCGACGTACGAGGTCGCCGACTGGGATGTCTGGATCGAACGCGGGCCGACCGACAACGGGAGCCTGCGGGGCGTCGGGTTCCGGCTTCCGGTGCCCGAGGTCATCGTTCTGCACGTCTACAACGGCTTCCCGGATCGTCCGGTCGCGTTCACGCGCCGCAACGTCTACCGTCGTGATGGATTCCAGTGCGCGTACTGTTCATCGGCGCCCTCGATGGGGGATCTGACGATCGATCACGTCCTGCCGCGAGCGCGTGGCGGCACGACGAGCTGGGAGAACTGCGTCACCGCCTGCATCAGCTGCAACGCCCGCAAGGCGGACCGACTGCCCTGGGAGATCGGCTTCAAGCTCACGCGCACACCCGCAGCGCCGCGCTGGCCCGGCGGCCTCGATCCGACGTCGCTGCGCGAGCGCCCGGTCTGGAATCGTTTCGTGCGCGGCGCCAACGGGTCGAGCCGTCGGTGATGGCGGACGACGACTTCGACGACTACCCCGACACACACTTCGACGACGACGAGTACGACGCGTTCGTCGCGTCGGAGTTCGACGATCAGGGGCGCCTCAAGGGCCCCCCGCCGGTCGGGCTGATCATCGGATTGATCATCGCAGTCATCCTCATCGTCGCCGTAGTCTTCTTGCAATAGTCAGGGAGCGGCATCCGTGAGCGGGCATGGGGATCAACAGCTGGCCGTCGGCATCTCGACCGCGCTCGCTAAGCAGCCGCGGGACCTGATCGACCTGCTGGAGGCGCTGCGGCGCTCCAAGCCGAAGCTGATGCGCAGGCAGGAGGGCGCGCTTCACGGCTACGTGTTGCGACAGCTCAGAGTCGGTGACCTCGTCACGGCAGGTCGCTCCGAACGGGGCCTTGCGCTGTATGCGCTGCCGGGCGCGGAAGCCGGCGACACGGCCGACCCTCCCGAGCCCGCACCGCTCGACCACGCGCTTTCGCGCGACGCGCTGCGGGTCGCGAAGCCGGTGCGCGACCCCGCCGAACGCGGCCGCGTGTTGGCCGACGTGATCGCGCACCTCGAGGAGCTGAAGGCCGCCGGCAAGGAGGATGCGTTCGGAACCGTGCGGCAGGCCAAGCACTTGGTGCAGCGCGCGGATCGCGGCAAGGCGTCGGTGTACTTCGCCGCCGACTTCGGCGATCGCGCGCGTCGCGTCGCGTTTCACGAAGGACCCTGGATCCTGGCCGCCGTCGTCGCGTTCTTCCTCGTGCGCGGATTCCTCGTCGAGGTCTTCCAGATCCCGTCGGACAGCATGCACCCGACGCTGCAGCGTGGCGACCGCGTCGCGGTCTACAAGCCGGGCGGCAAGGAGCTGCCCGAGCGCTGGCAGATCGTCACCTTCGAGATCGGGGACAAGACCTACGTAAAGCGCGTCGTCGGGCTGCCCGACGAGCGGATTGCGATCTTCCACGGCGACATCTACATCGACGGCATCTTGATCGGGAAGCCCGATGAGGTGCGAGAACAGCTGCGGTACCACAAGGCGACCTGGGACTTCAGCGACGGCACGCCGAAGGGCTGGCGCAAGAAGACCGACGACGACGGACGCGTGCGGTGGGCGCTCGCGCCGGTCACGCGGCTCATCGCCGATCGCCTCTACGGCAAGAAGCCGGCGATCCAGTACCCCAGTCACGAGGTCCAGGACGGGTATCTGGAGCTGACCCTCGATCGGAAGCCGGGGGCGGAGGTGGTGCTCTCGTTGACGCGGGGAGAGGCGGAAGACCCCGACTTCGCTGAATGGCGGCTCAGGGTCGGCGACGGCAGGATCCGCCTCGAGGCGCACGACCGCCACCAGCGCATCGCCTCGTCGGTCGAGACCCTCGACGAGCACAGTCCGGGACCGCCGTCGGGCAGGGTTCGCATGCGGCTCTCCTACGTCGACGGCGTGCTGCGCGCGCAGTGCGGCGACTGGTCCTGGTCGGGACCGCGCAAGGCCCCCTACGCGCCCCTGCGGCCCGGGTTCGTCACCTTCGCGGGCGCCGACCCGGTCCTACGCCTCGACCAGGACATCCACTACGGCTACATCGGGGAGCTGGCGGTGCCCAACGACCCCCTCGAGACCCTCGTCTCGAACTACGAGTTTCGGATCCCGTCCCACCAGCTCTTCATGCTCGGCGACAACACCCTGAACAGCGGGGACAGCCGCCGGCGGGAGATGGGGCCCGTGAAGGTCGAGAGTCTGGTGGGCCCGGTCGTCTTCCGGATCCTCCCGCCCGGGCGCTTCGGCCGCCCGAAATAGGCCTTCGTGCTGATATAATTGATGATTGCAAATAAATAGGGGCACGTGGAGCCCAGAAAGCGATCGCGGGTCGACAAACCTGCGCAACCCCGCTGTTTGCGCGGGGTTCCATCGCGTGGGAGTGTTGTGAGCACCCATGCCCGACGCGGACCAGGTCCTCATGAAGCGCTTCCAGGACGGGGACCACTCCGCCTTCGAGGTCCTCGTCCACAAGTATCAAGGGTTGGTGCTGTCTTTGGCTCGGCGGTACCTCGGCTCCCGCTACGCGGGGATCGAGGACGTGGCCCAGCAGGTGTTCATCCGCGTCTTCAAAGGGCGGATGACCTACCAGCCCCGCGCGAAGGTCAAGACGTGGCTCTACAGCATCGCCGTCAACGCCTGCCTGAACGAGATCCGGCACCTGCGGGCCGAGAAGATCCGGCGTGTGTCCTCGTTCACGGCCGTTTTCGGCGACAAGACCGGCGAGGACGGCGGCCCCGAGCTCGAGGATGCCCGAAGCGAGAAGCCGACCGGTGGCATGGAGGAGGGCGACGTCTCGATCCGCGTCCGGGCGGCCGTCGACCGACTACCGGAGCAGCAGCGCCTTGCGCTGGTGCTCTCGCGCTTCCACCACTGCTCCTACGAGGAGGTGGCCCAGGCGATGGGCACGACCGTCCCCGCGGTGAAGTCGCTGCTGACCCGTGCCCGCGAGAATCTGCGGAATTCCCTGCGGGATCTCGTGGACCAGGACGCGGGGACTCGGGAGAAGGAACCCGCAGGCGCCGATCCGGACGGAAACTCCTGATGGGCGGCCGTGTTCAGAACAATAGAGGGGCTCTTCCGGAGCCCGCTTGGAGACCGACGACGAAATGACTGCCTTCGATGAGCCTCGCCGGCCGGACCTCGATGCGCTGGACGTCCAGCAGCGTCGGGAGCTGATCTCGGCCTACCTCGACGGGGAGCTGACCGCCGACCAGTCGCGGTACGTGACGGAATGGCTCGACACCAACCCCGGCGCGCTGCGCGAGGTCGAGCACATCCGCCGTACCTGGGACCTGCTCGACGAGTACGAGGACGAGCCCGTACCCGAGGGCTTCGCGGCCCGTGTCTTCGACGCCACGGGCATCGAGCGCCCGGCGAAGCAGGGACGCGTCTTGCGCATGGCCTGGTACCGCCACCCGCTGGCGGCCGCGGCCGTGCTGCTGGTCGCCGTCGGCGCCCTGTGGGCCTGGTCGCCGTGGAAGACGCCCCCGCCCGACGTGTCGCCCAGCCCGACCCAGCTCACCGCGGTGCTGAACGAGGTGCCGACCGAGCTGCTCGATCAGGTCGACCTCCTGGTGGAGCTCGACGACGACGAGCTCGACTTCGCGCTCTACGGCGTCGACGAAGAGGAGCTCGGTAGCTAGATGACGTGGGTCCGCGCCCTCTCCCTGTCGTTCCTGGTCGCGTTCGCGCTGACGTGCACGGCCGGCGTCGCGTACGCCGACGACGAGCCGGCCGCGAAGGACGAGTCGCCGCGCGGCGCCAAGCAGGACCGCGACTACGTGGCGAAGCTGACGAAGGAAGAGCTTGCCGCGGTCAAGGAGATGCTCGCCAAGCGCGACATGTCCTGGGACGCGCTCGAACCACAGACCCGCAACCGGCTCGCGTTCGCGGTCGTGCGCATGCGCGACATGACCGAGGAGGAGCGTCAGCGCTTCCGAGGCAAGCTGGAGCGCATCCGGCGCGAGGAGCTCGAACGCAAGGAGCGCATGGGGAAGCGGCTCGAGGGGATCCGCAAGGACGATGCCCGCGCGCGCAAAGGCGCCCACTTCATTCGCATCTCGCACGTGTTCTTCGAACGCATGCTCGACGCGGAGCAGCGCCGCCGCTTCAAGCAGATGGGCCTGCCGTTGCTGCCGTTCCAGATCGCGGTCTTCGAGCGGTTCAAGGAGCACGTCGGCGCGACGGCGCTCACCGAAGCGGAGATCACGGCGCTTCCGGATCGGGTGCGAGCGCACCTCGAGAAGATGCGGGCCCGGCTCGACGAGGAGCAGGATCCGAAGAAGCGCGAGCGCTTCGAGCGCGGAATCCGGCGTAAGGCCGGGCACCTGCGCGTCGAGGCGTTCGTTCGTCGTCTCGAGAAGCCCACGGATCGAGCGGCCCGTGGTGCGCATGCACAGATGATCGTGCAGAAGCTGCAAGCGCAGTGGCCGCAGGCGTTCGACGCGGCACGAGACGACCTGGCCGGCGCCATCGAAGATCCGGAGAAGATCCGGCAGATCCTGCAGGCGAATCAGAAGCGCGGGCAGAAGCAGCAGCAGCTCTTCGGCGCGTTGATGCAGCTCGAGCGAACGTTGCCGCTGCTCGCGAGCGACGAGCCGTTGCACAAGAAGGCGAAGATGCTCTTCGACGGAATTCTCACGCGTGGCTTCGGCGTGCCGAAGGAGGCGATCGAGCACTACCCCGTGTTCCTGCCGCGACAGGACTGGCGGGTCCGCAGAGGACAGGTGTTCGCATTCCTACAGCGGCACGGGAAGCTCGATGACGAGTTCGTCAGCAACATGCAGCGCGGGCTCCAGCGCGCGAACGACGCGCGCAACAAGCTGCGGGACCGGCCGCCCCGTGGTCCGAACGGACAGAACGGCAAGAAGCGGCCCGCTCGCGACGGCAAGTAGCTTCGCACGCGCCGCCCGCGGTACGCTCGACGCATGAGCGCGTCCGCCACGCACTACACCGTCGCCTGCGTGCAGACGAATCCCGGGTTCGGGGAGGTCGAGGCGAACCTCGACGTCGTCGAGACACTCATCGAGGGTGTGGAAGCCGACCTGATCGTGCTGCCCGAGCTCTTCGCGTCCGGATACAGCTTCCGCGACGCCGACGAGGCACTCGAGCTCGCCGAGCCGTTCCCGACCGGCCCGACGCTTCGACGCATGGTCCGGTGGAGCGAGGCGACCAAGGGCGTGATCGTGGGCGGGTACCCCGAGCGCGACGAGCTGAAGGCCTACAACGCCGCGGCGGTCGTCGCGAACGGCGAGCCGCTCACGAGCTACCGCAAGATCCACCTGTTCGGCTTCGAGCAGGAGGTGTTCGAGCCCGGCGACCGTCCGTTCCCGGTCGTCGAGCACCACGGGCTGAACGTCGGCGTCATGATCTGCTTCGACTGGATCTTCCCGGAAGCCTCTCGTGCCCTGGCCCTTCAAGGCGCGGACGTCATCGCGCATCCGAGCAACCTCGTGCTTCCCGGGTTGTGCCAGCGTGCCATGTGCGTTCGTTCGATCGAGAACCGCGTCTACACCGCGACCGCCAATCGGTACGGCGACGAGCACCGCGAGCCGCGCAAGGCGCTCGCGTTCACGGGCGCGAGCCAGATCATCGACGTCACCGGTGAGCGCATGGCGCAAGCGCAGGCGAGCGGCGACGAGGTCGTCACGGCGAACGTCGACGTCGCACTAGCACGGACCAAACGTGTCGCGTCCGGGAACGACATCTTGCGTGAGCGGCGGCCCGAGTGGTACCGCGCGCTCGTCCACAAGCCGCAATAGATGGGGTTTTGTGGACCCGCTCGAACTTGAGTGAGATTTTTTTCGACATCGGTGGCCAGGACCGTCAGTTGGGCTAGGTTTCCCCATGCAGCCGGAGGGTGGCTCACTAGGGCGACGTAGCGGTTGCAAAGCTCTTTTGTTTTCCCGCGACATGGATGAACGGGCAAACCTGGCGAAAGCCAGGGGCGCAAAGCTAGAGGGCCTTCCGGTGCTACCGGGTGGCAGCCAGCTACCAAGCCATGGTGATCCGGGGGGGTCAGATCGCCTCCTCCGTTTTCCACCTGCATCAGTGACTCCAAGTCAGGGCATTCGGGACAGGTGGATGTGGCCGGCAGAGCCGGCTCGAACGGAGTCGAAGGCATGCGGAAGATTCGAGACGCGGACTACAAGGACCTCTGGGACGAGTACACCAAGACGAAGTCCGAGGACGCCAAACAACAGCTCATTGCGGCGTATTTCCCCCTGGTCAAGTACCTGGCGGAGCGGATGGTGACGACCCTGCCGGCCAGCGTCGACGTCGACGATCTCATCAGCATGGGCACGTTCGGCCTGATCGAGGCGCTCGCCCGCTTCGACACGAGCCGCGGCATTCAGTTCAAGACCTACTGCACGGCGCGCATCCGCGGCAGCATTCTCGACAACCTGCGCACGAACGACTGGGTGCCGCGTCTGGTGCGCTTGCGCACGAACATGGTCGACAAGACGCTTCGCAAGCTCTACGCCCAGCTGGGCCGCGAGCCGACCGACCCCGAGATGGCGGCCGAGCTCGAGATGACGATGCCCGAGTACGAGAAGCTCCGCAAGGAAGCCACGCCCACGTCGGTGCTGTCGCTGACGGACGACTCGGGCGACGACGGCGAGGGATCGGGCAGCCGGATGATCGACCTGCTCGGCGACAAGCACGGCGACGATCCGCGCTTCTCGCAGCAGCGCCGCGACGTGCGCGACCTGCTCTTCAAGAACCTGAACGAGAAAGAGCAGACCGTCATCCAGTACTACTACTTCGAGGGCCTCTCCATGCGCGAGATCGCGGGCATGTTGCGGCTCACGGAAAGCCGCGTGTGTCAGATCCACAGCAAGGTGATCCGTCGCCTGCGGGAGCTGCACCGCACGCGCAACGCGGAACTCTTCGTTTGACGACGTGACATTGCGAGCCTCGCGCAGTGGTGGCCTCCAACGCGCAGAGGTTCGTTTGCGGGACCAACCAGGGGGGAGGTCCCGTCCTGCCCGGCGGCGCGGGTTTCAGACCCGCGCCGCCATCTTCGTTCTTCCTCGCAGCCCTTCGGGCTGCGACCGGTCCCTCGCTCCGCTCGGCCCTCGGGCTCCGCCCTCGGGAGACGCGCGCAAGCGCGCGTCCGACCTGGAAGAATCGTCTTCAAGGAGGGCATGGCCCCCCTTGCGGGCTCCGCTTCGCTTCGCCCTATCCCCCTGCCTTGCGCCTTCGGCGCCTCGTACCTGAGACCATCGGTCCTCACTCGCGGCCTACCGGCCGCGACCGGTCCCTCGCTTCGCTCGGCCCTCGGGCTCCGCCCTCGGGAGACCTCGCCCTGGCCGGATGAAGAGGGGGCACGGCTTGGGGATAGCGAAGGGGACCGGACCCGTCCGTCCTACGACTTGGTCTCGTCGTCGGACTCGTCGTCGGCCGCTTCCTCCGACCCGTCGTCGGATTCCTCGTCCTTCGCGTCGTCCGACGGCTCGTCTTCGGCAGCCTCTTCGGCTTTCTCCTCGGCCTTCGGCTCTTCCTTGGCCTTCGTCTCCTCAGCCGGCTTCTCCTCGGCCTTCGGATCCTCGGCATCGGCCTCGGACGTCGGACCGCCCTCCGCGAGCGCCTCGTAGTCCTCTTCCTCTTCCGCGAGGTAGATCTCGTCCTCTTCCGTTCCGTCCACGTCCGCGCGCAGATCGGCGTAGACCGACGAGGACGCGCCCAGCAGCCAGTAGACCGCATAGCCGAACGCGCCGAGCCAGATCAGGTTCAGCAGCAGCCAGAAGATGAACGCGTTGAGCTTGTAGGTCCACGGCGCGTGATACACGGTCGTGAGGTCGCGCACGTACGGCTCGGTCGGCCGGCCGCGACCCGGCGCGTGCACGCCGCGGCGCCCGTACCCGGTCTTCTCCGCGTACGTGACGTACTTGTCCTTCGCGTCGTTGCTCAGGTCCTGGTAGTCGCTGTCGTCCTCGTTACTGTGCTCGGGCGCGTCGATGAGCACCGACTGCTGGTCGCTCAGCGTGCCGGCATCGACCGACTTCACGATGGTGTAGGTGAACCAGTCACCCACCAGCAGGATGACGCCGGCGAACAGGAAGATGAGCAGATAGTTCCAGAAGTACTGCAGCGGGCGCGCGAACACGTAGGAGAACGCGCGGCTGATGGCGTCGAGGCTGCCGTTGACCTCCCACGCGGCCGCCGCGCCGATCAGCGGCAGGCCGAAGACCCCGCCCAGCCCGATCAGCAGGATCAGGAGCGAGGAGATCGCAGCCAGCGGGATCAGGACCAGGCCGAGCAAGCCGCCCAGGCCCGGAATCGACGTCACCAGGCCGGCGAGCGCGTTGCAGCCGTAGAAGAACGCCATTGCGCCGAAGATGATGACCGGTGCGAGGACGACGGTCTTCCAGTTCTTGAGCGAGAAGCCGATCGCCTCGGCGAACGAGAGGCCCTCGTCGCGGGCGATGCGCAGGCTGGTGATGCGGTGGATGGCCTGGCCGAAGAACGCCCACACCGCGAAGAACCAGATGCCGCCCAGCAGCTTGTGCCAGAAGGTGTAGCCGTCGCCCAGGTAGTCGTCGGGACTGATCTGGAAGACCCGCATCACGAAGCGCTGGACCTCCTCGCCGATGAACGGGAGGCCGTCGAAGAGACTGACGCCCGCGCCGAGGAAGGCGCCGCAGATGTCGTTCTTGTCGCAGATCTTGCTGAGCAGCAGCCCGCCGGACCAGAAGACGATGTATCCCAGGATGCCCAGCGCCAGAGCGCGGAAGTCGAAGGGGACGCGCGGCGCCCGGAAGTAGGTGCGCGGCAAGAGTCCTACGTCGTAGCTGTCGGCCATTCGATCCTCCCTGGAGCGTCCCGCACCGGCGGGCGGTGTCGCAAAACCCCTGCCCGGGGCGCGACGCGGCGGGGATTGTAGCCCGTCGACAACCCACGGCAACGGCCGCTCGGGGGGCGCGCCCGGCGTCGCCTGGCGGATCGTGGCGGATTCCGGAGACGCTGCGGTGACGCAGCGTGCAACCGCGTGACGCTCGCAGGCCGCAGTTTCCAGCGGTTTGCTTCTCGCCGGTCCGGCGACCGCGATTGGCCCGCCATTCGATTCTCGTACCGATCCAGGGAAGGCCGTCCGATTCAGCAGTCAGGGAGCCGCCGTGAACATCTACATCGCTCGATTCGTCGCCGTCGTCCTCGTTCTGTGCGTGAGCAGCGCCGCCGCCTGGGCCGACGACCCGCCCAAGCCGGCGCCGAAGCCTGCGCCCAAGCCGGCGCCGAAGCCGGACGAAAAGGCGGCGCCCAAGCCGGCGCCGAAGTCGGCTCCCAAGGAGGAAACGAAGAAGAAGCCGCCGCTGAAGTTCCACAACGAGGGCATGATCGAGAAGGACGACGGGACGGTCGCGTACTTCTATCGCACGAACTTCGTCAAGCCGGCCGACCTGATGAACGGCATCAAGCAGCTCGGCTTCAACGGCTTCGATCAGATGAAGCTCAAGCCCTACGACAAGCAGAATCAGCTCGTCATCGAGGGCGACCCCGACCTCGTGGAGATCGTGCTGGATGCGATCGCCTACTTCGACGTCGCGACGCCGCAGGTCTACATCGAAGCCAAGGTGGTCGAGATCACCTACCAGTCGAACTTCGAGATCGGCTTCGACCAGCTCTTCGACCGCAGCGCGAACGGCCCGAACACGCTCTTCCGCGGGTCCGGCAGCGTGTTGAACCCGCCGTCGTTCCTGCGCTCGACCTTCCCGCCGTCGTTCCCGTTCCAGGGGACGAGCTTGTTCTGGGGCTTCGTGGGCGAGAACGCCATGAAGTACGGCGACCTGGACATCACGCTCCAGGCGCTCCAGCAGGACGGCAAGGCGGAGGTACTCTCGCGGCCCTCGATCATCGCGACCCAGGGCATCGAGGCGACGTTCAAGACCGAGGAGAACATCCCGCTCACCCGTCTGGTCAACGCGTCGCGCACGAACGAGACGTTCAACTTCGCCAGCACCCCGGCGGGCGTCAAGATGACCGTCAACCCGAAACACATTGGAGAGAGCTTCGTCACGCTCGACATCGCGCCGGAGGTTCGTGGCATCCAAGGCCTGACGGTGAACCAGGTCGGCGGCACGTTCACGCCCATCACGACGCTTCGCAACGTCAAGACCACCGTCACCCTCGGCGACGGCGAAACGTTGGTGATCGGCGGTCTCTACACCAACTCGAACATCACCGAGAAGGCCGGGACACCCCTGCTCTCGGACCTGCCGCTCATCGGCGACATGTTCTCGCGCACGCGGGAGACGAAGCAGAAGCGCGAGCTGGTCTTCATCATCACCCCGCACATCGTTCGCAAGACGCACGACATGAAGATCGTCGTGCCGCCGTCCGAGCTGGAGCGCCTCGAGGGCGGCGCGCCGAAGAAGTCGGGCGAAGGCTGCTGTCCCGACGACGACATCCAGCTCATGGACATCTTCCATCCGAAGCACGAGTGGGACCCGGACCCCAAGTAGTGCGTGTCGCGCTCGCCCTCGTTGCCGGGCTCGTGCTCTGCGCCTGTAGCAGCTGGCAGGCCGTCGACGATCTGCCGGTCGTGGACGCCTCCCAGGTGAACCTCGAGGTCGACGACGGGCCGTGGAGCGAGACGGGCGACGACGGTGTCGGGGGCGTCTGGCGACTCGCGAACGACCGGTTCGAGGAGCCGGCCTCCATCGATCTCGCCGATCTCGAGCCGAAGACGGAGGACCCGTCACCCGAACCCGAGCGCGCGCCGCCACCCGCGTTCGCGGTGCGCGCGCCGGAGCCGGCCCCCAAGCTCGCGGTCCCCACACACCGGGATCCTGGCAGGGTCAAGCCGCGCGGCACCAAGCTCACGAGGAGCCCGGAGCAGGTCGCGCGCGAGCACTACCTCACGAACCCGACGACGATCGAGGCCGAACGCATCACCTTCTACGTGCCGCCGGGCTACCTGCCCGAGGTGCGGCTCACCGGCGCCGAGGTGAAGGACCTCGCGGCCAATCGCCGAAGGGCGACGGGCAATGCGCGTCTGGTCTGCCGCGAGCTCACGCTGAAGGCCGATCAGATCACCCTGCGCACGCTGAAGCCGGACGCCCGGGACATTCGCATCACGGCGCGCGGTGGCGCAGGCATCGTCTCGAAGGTGCGCGACCAGGTGTTGCGTGACGAGGGACTCCGCAGCCTGCTGATCTCGAACGACAGGTTGACACCCCTGCGGTGACGCCGGATTCGGTACGCTGCGCGCATGACCGAGGACGACATTCGTAGCTGCTTCGACGCGCTCAGCTCGGGAGACGTGACGCCCATGGCCGATCGACTCGCCGACGACTGTGTCTTGGAGTTTCCCGGGCGCACGTTCGGCGGCCGCCACCAGGGCAAGCGCAAGATCGTGATCTTCCTGCGCCAGAACCAGCGGCTGTTTCGAGACGGGCTGCGCTTCACGGTTCACTGGGCGGCCGTCGCGGGTGACCGCGCGATCGCGCAGTGGACCAATGCCGGAACCACGAAGACCGGGGTCGAGTACGCGAATCGCGGCGTGACGGTGTTCCGGCTCGACGGCGAGACGATCTGCGAGATCCAGGACTACCTGGATACGGAGCGGATCGCAGAGACATGGGGGACCGCGTGAGCGAGCTGCTTCCGGACGGGATCTTCGAGGGCAAGACGGCGTTGGTCACCGGCGGTGGAACGGGCCTGGGCCTGGCCGTGTGTACGCGCATGGGCCGGTTGGGCGCCAACATCGTCTGTGCGAGCCGCAGTGTCGAGCACCACGCCGAGCTGATCGAACGCGGGGCGAAGGACGGGTTCGAGGTGCTCAGTCTCGCCCTCGACGTACGCGACGCGAAGGAGGTGCGCCGCGTCGTGCGCGCCGCGGCGAATCACTTCGGCCGTATCGACATGCTCGTGAACAACGCGGCCGGCAACTTCATCCGTCCGTCGCTGATGCTGGCGCCGAAGGCGTTCGCCACCGTCATCGACATCGCGCTCAACGGCGTGTTCTACATGTCGCGGGAGGTCGGGCGGCTGATGCGCGACGGCGGCGGCACGATCGTGAACATCTCCGCGCCGTACGCGCACGAAGGCAAGCCGGGCGTCGTGCACTCGGCGTGCGCGAAGGCGGGCGTGGACGCGATGACCCGCAGCCTCGCCGCGGAATGGGCTTCGTTGGGCATTCGCGTCAACGCGGTGTCGCCCGGACCGTTCGTGAGCGAGGGCGCCGCCGATCGCCTGTGGCCGTCCGAAGAGCTCGAACGGAGGGTGCTGGAGCAGATCCCGCTCGGGCGCTTCGGGACCGCCGAGGAGGTGGGGGAGGTCGTGTGTTGGCTCGCGAGCAGCGCGTCGCCGTGGATCACGGGAACGGTGCTGAAGATGGACGGCGGGTGGACGCTGCCGAAACCTCTCGTGGATGTCGGGGACGCGAAGGTGCGGCGGCGCCGGCGTTGACGTCTGCGCGCGGATCTTCGAAGACCGGTCGGAACGGATTGCGCAGCCTGCGGTGCGGCGGGAAGAGCTTGCGGTTCAAGTCGAACAGCTCGAACACGGCGTTGAGCGCGAAGTAGATGATCCCCATGCCGAGGAACAGGAAGTACTGCCCGTGCTCGACGCTGGGCATCTCGAGCCCGAGCAACGGCTCGAGCGGCAGGATCAACAGCGCGGAGAGCAGGAACGCCGCGGTGAAGAAGCCCCAGACCCGCACCGCGCGCCAAGCGCCCCGCGCGACGCCGAGGATGCCGCCGAGCAGAGCGGCTTCGTGCCGGTACGGGACCCAGCGCGCGAACGCGAGCACGAGGAACGCGAGCAGTCCCCAGCCCGCGGCGCCGTCCGGTGACAGCGACCACGCCAGGTAGACGAACGGCAGGACGAGCAGGACGGACCCGTCGCGCAGGCCCTTCAGCGATGCATGCGTCAGCACGACGCGCGCGAGCGAGACGAAGACCATGCCCAGCGGCAGCAGCGACATGTAGACGCAGGCCAGCAGCTCGTACATGAGCCAGGCCGACGCGTCGTGGACGCGCCCGGTGATGCGGATCTCGCCGCCGATGTAGTCGCCGAAGATCGCCGAGAGCACGGCGGCCGCGACGAGGTGCGGGAC
Organism: Planctomycetota bacterium; assembly: GCA_965223505.1. Taxonomy (GTDB): domain Bacteria; phylum Planctomycetota; class PLA2; order PLA2; family JAEUHO01; genus CBDCWP01. The sequence goes on along the minus strand of CBDCWP010000033.1, from coordinate 45,041 downwards.
CGCGGCGCACAGCCGGACGGTCATCGGTGTGGGACCGACGTCCTGCGGTGACTCGACGATCTTGGCGGGCGGAAACGGCACGCACACCTCCACCGTCTCATCGACGAGAGCGGTGCCGGAACATGAGTGTTGCGGTTTGCGACGCGCGACGGGTAGGTTCCCGCCATGTCCGAATACGACTGGTCCCAATTCCACGTACACATGTACTACCTCGCGCCGATCGAAGAGGTCTTCCGGCGCTTCTCGACGGCGGAGGGGCTCGAGTCGTTCTTTATCGGCCGCGCCGTGCACACGGCGCCGGACGGAACCGTGAGGGCGCCTGACGAGATGGTCCAGCCCGGCGATACCTACGACTGGACGTACGTTCACGAATTCGCGCACCCGGGAACGATCGAGGCCGTCGAGCCAAACGCCCTCGTGCGATTCACGTTCGGCGGGCCCACCGTCGAGATCCGATTCCGGGACGTGGGGGAGGCCACGGAGGTGGACCTGCACCAGACCGGATGCCCCGCCGAAGATCCCGGACGCGCATGGATGCATCTGAACTGCCGGAGCTGCTGGATCTACTTCATGACCAACCTGCGGTCCGTGCTGCGCGGCGGCGGCGATCTGCGCGATCACGATCATCCGCAGTGGAACGACTCGGTCAGCATCGGATGGGACCCCGGCACCGGACCGGGCGATCGTCGCGGCTAGGGCCCGGGCGAAGCGTCGCCCTCCTTGCTGTCGTCTTCCTTCGCGCCGGCGCCGCGCCCCTCCAGAAGGGCCTCGATGAGCTGCCGGGCATCCGCGGGATCGAGCACGAGCGTCTCGTTCATGATCACGTGCGACTCCATCGACGTCATCGTCAGAACCGACCTGCCGCGGAGCCCGTCGATCAGCTTGCGCAGCGGGTCCTGCGCGCGCTCTTCCGTCACCGACGTCGTCGAACCGGCATCGGAAGGGGGGGCGGACATCGTCGACGTGGGTGCCAACAGCGCGGCGCCGGTGAGCAAGACCGCGGCGGCGGGTCGCAAGATCGCGCGGTCTTCGCGGCGAGGCAGCCAGGGCAGCAACCACGCCGGGCGCCACCGTTCGCGAAGCTGCGCGCGCAGACGCGCGAGGCCGCGTCGAAGGCGCGTCTTCACCGTCGCGACCGGCACCGAGAGCTCGGCGCCGATCTGCCGCGGCGGGAGTCCGACCATGTAGCGAAGCCACAACGCGCGACGCGTACGGCGATCCAGCGTTCGAAACGCGGCGATCACCGCGCGCCAGCGCTCACGCCGCTCGAACGCTTCGCTCGTGGTCGCTTCCACGTCGGCGCGCGCCGCGGCATGCTCGCGTCGTGTGCGCCGGCGCTCCTGCCGCGCGTGCTCCCGCACGCGATTGCGCAGGACCGTCGCAAGCCACGGCCGCAGCCGCTCCGGCTTCTGCGGCGGATGCCGCAGCCACGCCAACAGCGCATCTTGCGCCGCGTCGTCCGCGACCTCGGCGCCGGCGCCCATGCGACGCGCCAACGCGCGCAACCAAAGCGTCACGGCGGCCGGCGACTCGTCGCGCAGCGCGTTCATCGTCCGGCGTCCTCGGTTGCCGGAAACGCGACCACGCCGTTCACGCTTGCCACGTAGGCACGCTCTTCGTCCATCGCGACCGACGCCGCGTGCTCGACGTCGAGCCGAGCGAGCGCCTCGCCGTCCGTGAGCCGGAGCAGGACCACGCCCCGCAACGCGCCGCTGCTCACGCCGACGACCGTGCTCGACGCGGCGATCGACGCACGGCGTTCGCTCGTGTCGCCCCGCGGCAACGAGCGGCGCCAGACGACCTCGCCCTTGGCGCCGTCGATCAACGTCGCCGTGCCGTCGAAGCCGACGACGAGCACGCGCCCATCGACCATCGCCACCGCCTCCGGTGCGCTGCCCACGGAGAGCGCGAAGCGCTCCTTGCCGCTCCGCGGGTCCAATCCGTACACGCGGCCGTTCGTCGCCGCCGCGACGACCGCGTCCTCCGTGGCGACCACGCCGCCGAACGTGTGCTTGGCGAGTCCGTCGATACTGCGTGCGGCGGCCGTCCACAGCACGGAACCCTCGACGGTGACGCGCACGACGCGACTCTCTCCCGCGAGCACGACGTCGTCGCCGATCAGCGCGCCGCTGCCGTTGACGATCATCTTCGGGCCTTGCCCGTCGCCCAGCAGCGTGCCGTCGTCGAGCGACCGCACCTCGTAGGCGCCGCCGCGCGCGAGGATGAGCACGCGCGTCTTCGTCGCATCGATCGCGAGCACCGCGTTGTCGACGGGCGTGCTCCACAGCTCGCGTCCTTTCACGTCGAACGCCGCGACGATGCTGCTGACTTTCGCGCCGCCGATCACGCCCGAGCCCGTCGAACCGATCACGGCGCGCCCCGGCTCGACGCGCGCGAAGACGGCGACGATCCGACCGTCGGCCGCGCCGATGAGCTGCGTGCCCCGCGCGTTCGCCGACCGCGCCGACTTCGACGTCGCGCGCCACGCTCGTTTCCCCGTCGTGCCGACGTAGGCCTCGAGCTCTCCGGGACGATGGCTCGCCGCGACGGCATGCGGTCCCGATCGCACGACACCGCGCGACATCGCCAGCGCCGACCACAGCGGTGCGCGGGTCGGCAGCCGGGTCTCGCTCTGGATGCCCGGAAGACGAGCCGGCGCTTTCGGGATGCGCTTGACGACCTCCAGCCGGTCCGAGAGCAGCGCGCATGCAACAGCGGCCGTGGTGTAGGACTTGCGCGACGCCTCCGAGCCCATGAACGTCATGTCGTCCGGCGACGGGACCGGCGCAGCGAAGTGCCCGTCGTCGGCCTGGGTTCTGAGCAGCGGGCCAAGCACGTCTCGCTTGTAGCGCTCGAAGGTGTCGCGGCCCGCGGCATGGCACCCCAGGGCGCCGAAGACGGTGTGCCAGGCGGCGCTGGCATGGCCGCGCGGGATCGCCGTGACGTGCTCGCGCACGTACGCGGCTGCGCGCAGGAACGCGTCGTCTTCCGTTCGTCCCAGCGCGGCCAACGCGAATGCACCCGCCGCCGTTCGACCCGCCTCGAACCCCTTCCGGTACGCACGTCCGCCGTACGGCAGCGCGCCATGCGGTCCTTGCACGTCGTTCAGGAGCTTGAAGGCCGCGTCGACGACGTCGGGGTCCACGTCCGCGCCCGCGCGCTCCAGCGCACCGAGCGCGCCCATGCACGCCGCGGTCGAGCTCATCAGCGTCGACGGGTAGAAGTCGATCTGCTCCGTGATCTGCGAGCCGTGTGCCCACCCACCTTCCTTGTTCTGACCGGCCTCGAGGCGGTAGACGAGCTCCTCCATCGAACGCTTCGACGCGCGCCCGCGATGCGCGCGCTCCGCGAAGTAGAGCGACGTGACGGCCAGCGGCCACGTCTCTTGCACACTCATCCCGCCGTAGATGAAGGCCCGCAGCTCGCGGTCCAGCCGCTTGAGGGGACGCTCCCAGCGCTGCGTGTCGGGATGCGCCTTCATGGCGAGCGCCGTCAGCGCCTGCGCGACCAGGGTTCGACCCACGCCCGACGCATTGTGGACGTTCGACGTGTCCTTGGACGGCTCGAACAGAGTCCGAACCAACGCGTCCAACGCCTTGGCCGTCGACTCGACGACGGGGTCTTTCGTGGACGACGACTTCTCGTCCGCGATCGCGACGGGGGCGAGACAGAGCACAAGAGCGAGCGCCGTGATCCTCATGGCTACGGGCCCGTCGTCGGCTTGCCGTCGAGTGTCGCGCGCAGCTGACGCTCGGCGAGCGTGACCCGAGCGTGCGGTTTCGCCGTGGGGGCGAGGACATACGTCACGACCACATCGGCCTTCGGGGCGCCGTCGTCGTCCTCTTCTTCTTCGTCGAGGCCGCCGCCGAGCGGTAGGCCCTCCAGGCCGGGCACGCCGCCCTTCATGATCCGACGCTGCAGCGCGGCGGAGGGGTCCGTGCGTTCGACGCGTAGCTCCATGCGCGACAGCGCTCCGGTCTCGGACAGCTCGATCTTCCCGTGTACCGCCAGGTTGCGCGGCGCGGCCGCGATGGGATTGCTCGACGGCGGCGAGGGGAACGTACGGCGCGAGAGCGTCGCCTCGTACGTTCGTTCGCCCGACTTCATCCACGTCGCGCGCAACAGCCACTTGCCGAGCCGGGCGCGATCGAGGAGTGCGTCGAGATCCTGACGCACCTCGCGAAGGCCCATCGGAACGTCCTCGTATGTCTGGCGAATGACGTCGTGCTCCGCCGTCGAGAACAGGACGAAGCCCGGATTGGCAGAGTCGCTTGCGACCACGCGCGTGTCGCCGTCGACCCGGATGTGGAACTTCCCCGCGAAGGGCTCCAACGCGGGGCCGCCGCCCGACATGAGGATTCGCGTTCCGCCGAAGCTCGGGTTCGCGCTCGACTTGCTACGCGAGACCTCGCACGCCGCGTTGACGGCCGGCGCGTTCAGCCACGTCGTCAAGGCCGACGTTGCCGGATCCATCTCCTCTTCCGAGAACGCAAGGGAGCTCATCAACAAGGCGGTCAGCCCGCCGACCATCGAACGCATGCGCATTATCGCACCTCCACGTCGGGCCTGGTTTCGCGCTACGTACGCGGCGCGGCACGGGCGCGTTGGGCCGATGCAGGCCTTTCTCGCGGGTTTTCGTGACGTTCGTCGGCGTTGAATCCGATTCGCCGTCGGCGGCATCTAGGAAGGAGGCGTGCTGTGTCGTGGCGGCGGTTGCCCCGCGTCCGCATGTCTCGAATTCCGCGTATCCGATTCGCAGGTCCCGTGCGTCTTGATCGGTGGGTAGCGACCGTTGCCCATGCCCCAAGCGCGGAGAGCCTGCCATGTTCCCCTTGTTCTCGATGCGGATGCCCTACGGGGTGTCGCTGCTGTTCTTGTTCCTACTCGCGCTCCTGCTCGCCGTCGGTTGCGGTGGTCCGAGCGAGCCGCCGCCGACGGGCACCTCGTCCGCGTGGCCGGAGGCCGATGCGCTGTTCAAGAGCGATCCGCGCTGGTTGGGCGGCGACATCGCGTACGCCGTCCCCCTCGGAGACGAGCGCACACTCTGGCTGTTCGGAACCAGCTACGTCGATCTCGGATTGACCGGCGATCGCGCCCTCGCGACGAGCGTTCGGAACACGGTCGCCGTCCAGACCGGCCTCGATCCGAGCCTCGCGACGATCCAGTTCCATTGGGGCGACGCCGGCGGCGCGCCCGAAGCGTTTTTCGCGCGCGACGACGGCGATTGGCTCTGGCCGAACGACGGAATGCGCATCGGCGACACGCTGATCCTCTTCTACTCGCGCATGCGCGCGACCGTGACGCCCGGTCCGTTCCAGTTCACACGCGTCGGCTGTGTCGCGCTTCGCGTGATGAACCCGGACGACGACCCGTCGTCGTGGCTCGTCGTCGAGGTCGATCTGCCGGCGATCGGCGTCGATGCCGCCATCGGCGTGAGCACCTACCGACGAGACGGATTCGTCTACGCCTACGAGGTCCCGGACGCCCCCAATGGGGCGTACCTGCTCCGATGGACGGACGCCCAGTTCGAGAGCGCGGACCTCACCGCCCCGGAATGGTGGAGCGGCGACCAGGCCGGTTGGATTTCCGGCACCGCTGGAGTCGTCGCACCCGTCTTCCACAAGACGCCGCCCTCGTTCAGCGTGAGCTACGACGCGACGCGCAGTCGCATCGTCCTGACCGAGAGCCTCGGACACAACGGCGGATTCCTCGCGAACCACCTGGGCGTGCGCTTCGCATCGCGCATCGAAGGGCCGTTCGGCATCTCGTACTCGATCTTCCGTCCGGCCGAGGTCCAGAACGACGTCGACGCGTTCGTCAACGGCGGCCACGCGCATCCGCATCTCCTCGGGGCGGAGCTGGTCTCGACGTACGTGCCGAACCACCTCGATCAGAACGAGGTGATCGCGAACCCCGACTTCCTCTATCCCCGGTTCGTGCGGACCTCCCTGTCCGCCGTTCCGCTGCCGTGAGGGTTCGATGTCGCGCATCGAAGGCGTTACCGACGACAAGGCCGGGCTGCTCGCGCGGGCGGCCTTTTGGTATTGCAAGCGGCGTGTCGGCGAGGTGATCACGCCGCTTCGCATCCTCGCGCACCACTCGCGTGTCTTGCGCGGATACGGCGCGATGGAGATGAAGCTCGAGAAGTGCCGGCGCCTGCCGCCTGCGCTGAAAGAGCTCGCCAACCTGAAGGTCGCGCAGCTCGTCGGCTGTCCGTTCTGACTGGACATCGGCTCTGCCGTCGGCAGAGAGCTCGGACTGGAACCGGCGAAGATCAGCAGCCTCGGGGTGTGGCGCGGTGCGGCGGTCTACACCGATGAGGAGCGCGACGTCCTCGAGTACGCCGAGCAGATGACGCGAACGCCGGTCTCCGTCGACGACCGGCTGTTCGCACGGCTGCGGGCGCGCTACGACCACGCGCAGTTGGTCGAGCTGACGGCGTGCATCGCATGGGAGAACTTCCGTGCACGCTTCGATCACGCCTTTGGTGTCGAGTCGCAGGAATTCTCGCAAGGTGCCGTGTGCGCTGTGCCCGCCGCGACCGAGCGCCATGCTCCGTAGGATTGCGACGCTGCTTGCGCTCTGCGCGTTGGTCGCGCTCGCGCTCATGCAGGTCGGGCGGTGCGTGCCGCACCTCACCGTCCGCTGGTGAGTGCGAGTCGCTATGATCCACGCTGGCAAGCAACCGTGGTTCTTGTATCCGATTGGCGACCGCCGCTCGTCCTTGAAGCGAAGTGAGGTGAACAATGAAGCGCCGACACGCCATCATCGCGATTCTGGCCGTGCCCTTGCTCCTGGGCGGTTGTCTGAAACGCAAGGAAGCGATCGTTCTTCACGCCGACGGTCGCATCGACGTCGAGCATGCCTTCATCGGCGACGGCGACGACCTGGACTACGGTCCGGTTCGCAAGCCCGACGGCCAGGGCTACGAGACGTCGCGCACGGTCGAGACTCGCGATGACGGAGACGTCGAGCACACCTGGACCGCGCGCGCGAGCTACGACTCGGCCGAGGCCATGCCGACGTCGTTCGCGGCCGAGGGGGATCCCTTCGCGGAGCGCGTTCTTCGCTTTCGCACCTCGGTTTCGATCCGCGAGGAGGCCGGGCGCACGTACTACCGCTTTACGCGCGTGTACGAACCCCGTGACTGGGCCGACTACCGTTACTTCTCGCGCGTGTGCTTCCCGCCGGAGATCGAGGCGCTCTACGAGGATCCCGACGCGATCCCCGAGCTCTCCCTCGAGGACCGGCTGCGCCTGATCGACGCGATGGTCCGCTACGAGCGCATGAGCATGCAGCTGTGGGCCGATCGCGCGCTGGCTGCGGTCGCGCCCGATGCGAAAGGACTGCTCGACGCGCAGCTCGACGTTCGCGACGCGATTGCCGAGCACTGTCGAACGCACCTCGCGCCCGAGAAAGTGGTCACCGTGCTCTCACGCGACGCGGGCGAGGTCGAGGCGTTCGCTGCGAAGGCGCAGAAAGCGATGCGGGCGTTGGTCGTCGAACGCGCGCGCGCGGCGCTGTCGCTCTCGGACGCGCAGGCGCTGGCGTTGCAGAAAGCGCTCCTGCGGGAGCAGTTCGACTTCGACCTGTCGCACGACCTGGGCGACGAGGACTTCGTCGTCCGTCTCGAGATGCCGGGGCGCGTGGTCGGAAGCAATGCCGACGAGCGCGACGGCAGCGCGTTGGTCTGGACGTTTCACGGACTTGATCTGCGCGACCGGCGGCACGTGCTCGTCGCCACGTCGGTCGTCGAGAAGTAGCGAACGGGGCCATGGACGCGGGACGCTTCGCCACGATCGTGAAGGCTCATCAGGGCTCGACGTACGCGGCGGCCTATCGCGTGCTCGGCAATCGCGAGGATGCGCTCGAGGTGGCGCAAGACGCGCTCCTGGCCTTCTATGAGCGCTCGTCCGCCGTCGATGCCGAGCGCGTCGCGGGCTGGCTGGCCCGTGTCGCTACGAATCGCGCGATCGATCGTGCCCGGCGACGCGCGCGCGTTCGGCTCGTGCCCGACCCCTACGACGCAGGGACGGTCACGGCCGAGCGCGGGCCGGATGCGAGCGTCATGGCGCAGGAGGAGCGCCGGCGCCTGCACGAGTCGCTTGCGCGGCTGCCGGTACGACAGCGCGAGGTCGTGAGCCTGCGCATCCTGCAACAGATGACCTTCACGGAGCTGAGCCGCGCGCTCGAGATCAGTGAAGGCGCGGCGAAGGTGCACTTTCGCCGCGGCATTCTCGCGCTTCGGCGCAAGCTGTCACTCACCTCCGGAGGACCCCCTCATGTCGATGCGTGAACCGATCGAAGAGCTGTTGCCGCTGTACGTGACCGGCGATCTCGATGCCGTAGAGAAGCGGCGGGTCGAGACGTGGCTTGCGGCATCAGCGGAGAATCGCCGCGTTCTCGCGGAGGTCGAAGACGTCGTTCGCGGGCTGGCGGGCAGTCGCTTCGAGGACGAGGCGACGCCGCCGGCCATCGCGGCGGAGGAGCTGATCGAACGGGCGGACACGACCGTGCTGCGCCGGCGGATCCGACGTACGTGGATCGCGGCAGCGGCCGCCGTCCTGCTCGCGTTCTTCTTGGGGGGCTGGGTGGAGCGGACTTCGGAGAAGGCGCCGAGCGAGGAGCAGATGGTGGAAGAGCGGCGGTCGGAGCCGTCGAAACGCGCGCGCGAGGCGTGGCGCGTCTCCCAACGCGCAGGCAGCGGGTTCGGCGCGTCGCTCGCCGGACTCAAGGCGCTCAGCCGACGCTGAGCGCGGACACCGTCACTTAACGGCGGTGGCGACGTCGATCCACAACGCTTCGAACGCCTTGCGCTCGGCGGGATCGAGCTCCTCGAGATGATCCCCGTCGCGCACACGCGCGAGGTCGGGATCCAGCAGCCATGACAGCAGGTTGCCGCGCGCGACCGCGGCCATCTCGGGGTTCTTGACCTGTGTCGTCCAGTGCTTGAGGCTCATGCGCAACCAGGCGAGCGCCTTTCCGCGCCACACCTTGCGCGCGTCGTCGTCCGGGCGCTCCATGTCGTTGCCGCGCGTCGGTTCGGTGCCGGCGCGCGCCGCCGCGCACGCCGCGTTGTAGAGCTCGAAGGGCTTCTTCGCTGCGTCGAGCTCGGGATCCTGCACGACCGCCTCGTAGAACTTCGCGGCGCTGCTCCAGCGCTCGGTTGCGAGACACACCATCCCCACGGCGCTTCCCATCGTCGCGTCCGCGGGCTGCTTCTTGCCGGTCGTATACAGGATGATCTCGGCGTGGGCGGTTGCGAGTCGCTCGGCCTCCTCCACCCAGTCCGCCGATGGCTCGGTCCAGCCCTGTTCCGTGCCCAGCTCGTGGCCTCGCCGAATCGCGTCCAGCGCGATGCCGAATCGTCCGAGCTTCTGGAGCGCGAATCCCAGGCGGGCTTGCGCGGAGGGGCGGTTCGCGTCCATGCGCGTGGCGTTTCGGAACGCGGCTTCCGCACCCTCGAAGTCGAACTCCGCCCAGAGGAAGCGGCCCTTCAGCTCCTGCAGCCAGGCTTCGCCCGGCGCGAGATCGAGCGCGATCTGAAGCGCCGCATGCCCGCCCTCCCGATCGCCGCCGGTGTTGAACAGCGCGTACGCCAGCTCGGCCTGGAATCTGACGCGGCTCGCCTTCGACATGTTGGGTACACGCTCGGCGACGAGCGCTTCTGCGCGCGCGCGGCTCATCACGCGTCCGAGCAGGTTGCCGAGCCCGGCGGCATAGCCGGACGCGGCCGGGTTGGCCTTGACAGCGTTGATGCGCGAGTCGATGGCCGGCTCCAACCTGCCGGTCTTGAGATACACGTTGGACAGCTGGTCGTGCGCGACGGCGAGTCCGGGATCCATGACGACGGCCTTCTGGAACGCGACCACCGCGCCCCCGAGATCACCCTTGTTCTCCAGGGCCCACCCCAGGTTGGACTGGTACAGCGCGTCCTCCGGCTCGGCCTTGCACGCGGCTTCGATGGCCTTGATCGCGCCGTCCCAGTCGCCGGTGCGTCCGAGCGCGACGCCGTAGTCGTGCTGCGCCACGCCGTCGTTCGGATCGAGCTCGACCGCTCTTTTGTAGTGCTTGATCGCGTCGTCGGTCTGGCCCTGCGACCACAGGACGTAGCCGTAGTTGCGGTGCGCCCAACCCGCGTCCGGGTTGGCGTCGACGACGCGCTTCGATGCTGCCAACATCTCGCCGCCGCGACCCGCCGTGCCGAGCAGCGCGACGAGGGCATCGTGGGCCTCGTGCAGACTCGGACGGTAGGTGAGCGCCTGCTTGTAGGCGTGGATCGCGTCTTCGACCCTCTTCTGCTTCTGGAGCACGGAGCCGATCCCGAAGTAGGCGAGCGCGTGGTCGGCCTGCGCCTGCACCGCTGAGCGGAACGAAGCGAGCGCCTCGCTGTATTGCTTGCGGTCTACGTAGACGGTTCCCAGGTTGTTGTGCGCGGATGCGTAGTTGGCGCGCAGCTCGATGGCGCGCTTGTACGCTACGACGGCGTCGTCCAGCGCGCCGCGCGACTGCAGCGCGATGCCGAGGTTGTTCCAGGTCGCCGCGGCCTCGGGGCGAATTGCGATGGCGGCGGTGTACGCGCGGGCCGCCTCCTCCCAGCGGGGGGGCGAGAGCTGTGTGAGCCAGTGGCCGAGGTAGAAGTTGATCCACAGGTCCTGCGCGTGGTGCCGTTGCGCCTCATGCAGGAGGTCGACGGCGCGTTCGTGCTCGCCACTGTTCGCGAGCGCGGAGGCCAACAGATGCACCGACGTCACGCCCAGTGACGCTACGTTCGCGCTGTTGCTCAGCTCCTTCAAACGACTGACGTCGTTGTTGCGAATCGCCGTACGCAGTCCCTTGCGCCAGCTGTCCTTGTCCGCGCGCTGCGCGACGCCCGTCGGCCGCCCGACCTTGGACTGCGGAACGGTGCCGTAGGCGCGCACCCACGCCCATTCGTCAAGCGCGGCGATCAGCTCCTTCGCGATGGCCGACGACGCGACCTGGTCCCCCAACGCGTCGAGCGCGCCGGTGTCGATGTCGAGCCCGTACTCCTTGAATGCTTGCCAGTACTGGTCCTCGGAGCGCTGCGGCACGAAGTCGTCGCCCTTCTGGGAGCGGATCTCGTCGAGTCGCGCGACCATGGCGGCGTCGCGCGCGGCCTGTTCGGCGCGCTGGCGCGCGGCCGCCTCTTCGGCCTCGATCTCCTCGAGGGTCGCCGTTGCGCGCGCGAGCAGGCTCGCGCTGCCGTCTTCGGATGCGGCGTCCTCCTTGGCTTGCTTCGCCCTCGTCAGCGCGGCCGTCCAGTTCGAGAATTCGCCGAGCGCATCGGCCTTCGCGAGTCCGTGCAGGCGCGCCGCCTCTTGCAGTGCCGTCGACACGTCCCGGTGGGTCTGCGCTTCGCGTTCCTTCGCTTTGCTCTGATAGAACAGGAACCCGCCGCCGCCCAGCAGCACCAGCGCGAGCACCGCGGAGCCGAGTCCGAGCGTGAGTCGCCTCGCGCGGCGTTCGTGTTCGGCTTTCGCCGCCGCCGCCTTCGCTTCGGCGCGCGCGGTGTTGGCCTTGCCGCGTTCGGCGACCGCGGCGAGCTGGGACTCCCGTGCTCGCTCCTCGACGTGCGCGAGGTAGTTGCCGATCTCCGCTGCCAGCACGCCCGCGTCCGCGGGACGGGCCGCCTGGGCGGGCACGAGACAGTCACGACAGATGCGAATGAGCTCTTCGTCGGCGCCGCACTTGTCCAGCCGCTCTCGTGCGGGGTTGAGCTGCGCGCGCGACGCCTGTTGCACGATCTCGTACTGGCCCGACTCGTCGGAGGTGGGCGTGTACGGCGGCTTGCCCGTCAGGATCTCGCACAACACCGCGCCGAGTGCGAACACGTCGGAACGTGCGTCGACCAAGTTGACGTTGCCGGAGGCCTGCTCGGGCGGCATGTACGGCGGTGTGCCCATGAGCGAGCCCGCGAGCGACTGCGAGCCTACGTCGTCCCCAGCACTGCGAACGGTCTCGATGATGCTGATGACGCTCTGCAGCCGCCGCGCCGAGCGCTCGTCCTCGACGCCGCCGCGGCCGAGGACCTTCGCGAAGCCCCAGTCCATCACCTGCACCTCGCCGAAGGCGCCGACCATGACGTTGGAGGGCTTGATGTCGCGGTGGATCACGCCGCGCGAGTGGACGTACGCCATCGCCTGGCAGATCTTCTCGAAGATCTGAATGAAGCGATGCCGCCCCTTCGCGATGTCGTGCCGGTCGTTGAGCAGGCCAGCGAGCGTGCGGCCTTTGATCAGCTTCATGGCGAAGTACGGGCGACCGTCGGGATGCACGCCGAGCTCGTACAGGGGCGCGATGCCGGGGTGCTGCAGCTGCCCGCTGATCTGCGCTTCTTCGACGAAGCGCTGTGCGAGCTCGACGCGACCGCTCATGTCCTCGCGCAGAAGCTTGATCGCGACGTCGCGCCCGAGGTCCACGTCGCGCGCCTTGAAGATGACGCCCACGCCGCCGCGGCCGATCTCACCGGCGATGTCGTAATGGTCGAGGGTGCGGTCGCTCGGAACGGTGTCCGCGCCCGGCATGACCAGGGGCGACGGGCCGGAGGGAATGTCCTGCAGCATGACGCGCGGAACCTTGCCGGCCTTCTCCTCGATGCGCATGAGCACGCTCTGCGCGGCGCCCATCCTCACCGGGCTCTCGTCGTCGGCCTTCGCGGCCTTCTCTTTCTCTGCTGCAGGGTCCACCTTGGCGACGGGCGGCACCTTGATGTCGGCGATCGGCGGGACCTTGACCTTCGCAACGGGCGGAACCTTGGGCTTTGGCGCGCTCTTCTTCTTGGGCGCCTTCGGCTTCGGCGACGGCTCGATCCGATGCTTGAGGCGCGCCGGGACCGGCGCGGCTGGTTTCGGCGGCTCGGGCTTGACCGGCTTCTTGACCTTCTTCGGCGGTGAGATGTGAAGCGTTTCCTCCTTGAGGATCTTTCGCTCCTGCTGCGGCTCGCCAGCTTCCTGGTCGGCTTCGCGCTTCTCCGACATGGACAACCCCTCCGGACCAGCCCCCGATCAACACGTCGAATGCGCCCGCGCCGTGACGGTGCACGGCGGAAACGACCGCTAGCACGGGCTGCGATCTGGGCGTACCGACGACATCGGTCACGGATACTAGCTGGATCGACGTGCGTCTCTTTCGCGTCGAATCCCGTTATTCGACCGTTTCGGCGGGTTCCACGGGCTCCGAGAGCCCTTGTCGCGGTGTGGTACTCGTGTGGCGGTGTGAAACGAGCAGTCGGCTGCCCCGAGGGCCCTCGGACTTCATGAAGGAAATGTTGGCGACGCGCTCGAGCCGATCAGCGTCGCTCGCGCTCTCGTGTATCCGAAACGCCGGGGTCGTTCGTCTTCTCGAGTGCAATGGCCCCCAAGGAACTCCTGCCGGCGATCGGTGGCGCTTCTTCGGAACCCTACGCGCCGCGATCTCCCTGCCGTCTGGCGGCGGCGGGGATTCGTCCTCGCGTGGACGATTTACGCGAGCAGGGGCTGTGATTCGGCGACTGCCGGCACGAAGGTACGCCGGGCTCGTCGGCGAGCGAGGCTACGCGCCGGTCTTCCTACCGCGCGTGCTTGCGCATCCGCCAGAGCTCGTTCGACGTCACGTGCGCGTGCTCGGCATCGACGATCTTCGCGTGGAGCAGGAAGATGCCCTGTTTGTGGAGGATGCCGGCAAGCGGCTTCGGCTCGGCGCCGCGCTTCTTGGCGCGGTGGCCCGGCTCGAAGTCGAGTGTGCCGATGTCGACGTTCCAGGTCAGCACCTTGCCGGGCCCGATCGTAATGGACTTGCCCTTCTCGTAGCCCGGCGGATGCAAGACGAGCGCGCCCGAGCCGTAGGCCTTGCTCGCGCCGATCACCTGGATGCTGCCGTCGAAGACGAAGGGCTTGTCGCTTCCGTTGCGAAGCTCGAGGTTCAGCTCGAAGGGTCTGTCGGGATGGAGCTCATAGGGGCTGTCGATGGTGAGGGTGAATGCGCGCGGGGGCGAGACTTCGACTTCGAAGGGTCTTGCCGTGATCTTGCCGGTCCACAGCCCCGGGTACGCTCGCTTCTCCGATGCGAAGGGCTTGGCGGGACCACGATCCACGCCGTACACGAGCTCGTTGTCCTTCTGCTCGTAGACGGCTGTGACCGTGTAGGTCCCGGCGCGCAGGGGTGCGGGTGAGTTCCACTTCTGGGAGTTCGGATCTTGGACTCGCACGAACTTGGCGATCCTGTGGTCGAAGACACGCTTCGCACCCGGTGCGAGCTCGACGACCTCGCCGTGGAGACCGATCGTCCATCGGCTCTGGAAGGGCGCGTCGTACGGACGCCACTGTTGGCCTTCGGCGTCCGTGAACACGAAGACGGGGAACTTCCTGTGCTCGAGGTGCTCCGGAATCGCGAACGAAACCGTCGTCTTGCCGGTGTTGACGAACACACTCGAGAGCGCGAACGGCTCCCCGCTCTCGACGGACCTTGGCAGCCGTATCTCGAGCGCGAGCTCGCCGGTCTTCGCCTTGTCGTCGGCAATCGCGAAGTTGGTTGCCAGTAGCAACAGGCCGATCACGAGTGTCCGCATGGCTGCCTCCTTGTGCCTGGCGGGAGCGTACGGCGTGGTTCGGCGCGCACGTGCAAGAGTTCGGCAAAACCGTTTGGAGATGACTCGGTTGGAGCGCCCGATCGGATTCGAACCGACCGCGTGGCTTCGCCCGCGGTCAGAACCGACTCGCTTTCTCAAGGGGGTCTTCTCAAGACCCCCTTACGCACGGCCTGCGCTTCGCTCCGGCCGTCGCTATCCCCCAATGAATGTCGTGAGTGGCACCACGTCGGAGGACGGGACACGAGGTGGGGACGCGCGGAGGGGAGAGTGGAGCGCCCGATCGGATTCGAACCGACGACATTCAGCTTGGGAAGCTGACGCTCTACCAACTGAGCTACGGGCGCCCTCAGCGACGCACGAACGTAGAAACGCCCCCCAACCCTGTCAACCAGCGCCCAACCCCCAGGCCCGCTCGCCCTGAACCGCTTTCCGCACCGCACGCGACCGTTCGGTGGAGGCTCGTCCTCAGCCTCCGGAGATCCCACAATGTCACGTGCCCCCATGCCCTCCCCCGACCAGCTCCTGTCCCACACCAACTTCGTCCGCGCCATGGCACGCGGCGTCCTCGGCGGCGACGACCTCGTCGAAGACGCCGTTCAGGAAACCTGGCTCGCCGTCCTCCACGGCGGCCGCGCACGACCCGGCAAGCTGCGCTCCTGGCTCGGCTCCGTCGGACGGCGCCGCGCCCTCGATCTCCACCGCCGCGAGTCCACACGCAAACGCTACGAACACGCCGCGCCCGAGTCCGCGCGCGAGACGGACACGTCCGAGCTCGCAGCCCGCGCCGAGATCGGACGCAACATGACCAGCGCGCTGCTCGCGCTCGACGACAAGTACCGCGAAGCACTGCTCCTTCGCTACTACGAAGACCTGCCGCCGAGGGAGATCGCCGCCAAGCTCGACCTTCCCGTGGAGACCGTTCGCACACGCATCAAACGAGGCCTCGACAAGATCCGCGCGCACCTCGACAAGGAACACGGCGATGTCAGACAATGGCGCGCCGTCCTCGGTGGCTGGTTTTCCAGTCCCGCCGGGCTTGCGACCGCCCTCTCGCCCGTCGCCGTCGTGCTTCTCTTGCTCCTCATCGGCGGATTGTCCTTCGGTGCGTACGCGGGCATTCGCGCCCTCTCCGACGCGTCGTCCGAGGCGGGCTCTTCCATCGGCGACGTGCGTGACACCGGCGACGGAACGCTGACGCTCTCGAATCGCGACCGTCCGATTCTCCTGCCCGGCGTCGCCAAGCCCGACGACGGAGACGAAGCGGCGCCCAAGTCGGGCGGAGAGGAGAGCGCGAAGCGCTTCACGATCCGCGGCCGCATCGTCGACGCGAAGCAGCGACCCGTCGACGGCATGGGCGTCTCGTGGGCGGTCATGGACCGCCTGCCCAAGCCGCGCGTCGACGAAGACGGCAACCCCGAGGAGCCGCCGGCCCCGGTCGTGCCCGCCGGCGAAGCATCATGCGGCGCCGCTTGCGGCGGCAGGGGCTGCGGCGCCGGCGCGCCCGGCCACGAGGACGTCCCGAAGCGGCTCGGCGACGGCACCGTGTACACCAACGCGCGAGGCCGATACGAGATCAAGAACGTGCCCGGCGGCTCGCTGGCGCTGGCCGTGCCGTCCGAAGGCGGCTTCGGCAAGTCGCTGGCGTTGCGGCACTGGATCGATGCCGACCTCGAGCACGACTTCCACCTGCACGGCGACCTCGTCTATGCCGGCGTCGTGGAGGCACCAGGGGACGGCCCGATCGAGATGTGGCTCGACTACCGGACCATCGGCGCCGGGGGCATCTCGTGGGCGCGCTGGGGCGTTCGCAAGCTCACGCTCACCGGCGATCGCACGTTCCGCCTGAACGGCATGCGGCCCGGCGTCTACGACGTGCACCTGAAGGGAGAGGGCGTCGAGAAGTACGAGAACGAGATCGACGTCACCAAGAACCGGCAAGACGAGCGCATCGTCCTACGCGCGTCCGTGTCCGCGAAGGGACGCGTCGTTCTGCCCGAAGGCTTCGACCCCAAGAGCACCTGGCTCTGGGTGCGGCCCGTCGAGGGGCCCTTCCAGCAGCAGATGATCGACGTCGCCGACGACGGCACGTTCGAGATCAAGGGGCTGCCGGCCGCGAAGTACCGGGTGTTCGTTCGCAACACCACCGAGACCCCGCGTGACGACGACTATCACGCCTGGACGACCGAACGCGAGCTCGTCATCTCGGTCACCGGCGAGCCCATCGTGATCGACATCGAGGGCGACGAGCAGGTCGGCCTGCGCGTGCGGCTACCCGCCGACGTGAACGGCGTTCGCGGGCACGTCGACGTCGTCGGCAACGCCGCCGGGGAAGAGCCCGTCGGGTTCCGCGCAGCGCGCGCGGATGACGGATCGATCGAAGTCCGCCCGTCCGAATTCAGCCATGCGTTCCCTCCGCCCGTCGAGCGCACGGACAAGGGCGACATGTGGCTCAAGGGGATGCCGAAGGGCGTCTACACCGTGCGCGTCGTCGTGCCGGGCTTCGAGACGGTCGAGAAGGAGCTCGAGGTCGGCGGACCCGCCGTCGTCGAGGTCGAGCTCGTTCGCTCCGAGGGCCGCGTCGTCAAGGCCGAGAATCTCGATCGCCTCTACACCATCGACGCTCGGCCGGCGTCCGGCGGTGACTGGAAGACGCTATTGTGGCAGGACGCGCGCGCCCGGATCTCACATACGCCCATTCCCGGGGTCTTCCAGGCGTTCCTGGAACCGGGCGCGTACGTGTTCCGTGTCATCTCCTTGCACTATGCGCCGTACACGTCGAAGCCCGTGACGATCGAGAGCAGCGCGCAGCCGCTCGTGCTCGACTTCGACCTGCCGAACGGCGCCGCGATCTCCGGAACCGTGCGCCAGGGCGAAGGCAACGTCGAGACGTTGCTGCACGTCTTCCACGAACAGCCGGATGGAACGTGGAAGCGCATGCCGCACAAGGAGACGGGTGTCGACAGCGACGACGGCAAGTACGAGATCAAGGGCCTCGCGCCCGGGCGCTATCGGTTGTCCATGTCGCAGAGCGGATCACCGCATCTGAAGGAGCTCGTCCTGGGCGAAGCCGACCTGAAGCTGGACCTCGCCGTCGATCGTTGACGCGCGACCCTCGCGCGCTGCGACAATGCGGACGTTCCCCGCGCCGGACAGGAGGCCGCGGTGGGACTGCGCAGGGGGCTACGCCGGCGGGCGGCGCAAAGACGCTTCGGGATCGACATCTTTGCCGTCGTTCTCGTTCTCTCGATTCCCGTGTTCATGGTGGTCTTCGGCCGGGCGGGCGGGTTCATCCCGCTCGTGCTGCTGACGTTCCTCTTCATCGTGGCGGAGGCGGCCGGTTGGCGACGGGACCAGCGTGATCGCACCGATCGTCGCCGTCGTCGCCGCGCCCGGCGGCGCGACCCGCCCCGGCGACCGCCACCGCCGCCCATGGCCGCAGGCCGGTTCGCTCACCGGGTGCGCCATCTCGGCGCACGAAGGACGCGGATACGCACGCCCGGCAACCACGGGACCGACTCCGGGAACGTCGTCCTCATTGCGTTCGGCGTCGCCGCGGCGCTCTTCGTGATCTGGGTCCGGTGGATCCAGCCGCTGCTATGACCCGGCGGGGCGTGTCGTGGATCGAGGTCCTGGCGCTTGTGATGGTCGTTGCGATCCCGGTGTTGCTCATGCTCTTCGGGCGCAATGCCGGCTACGTCCCCGCAGTGATTCTCACTTTCCTCTTCATCGCGGCGGAGCGCAGCGGGTGGCGCAAGAGTCAACAGGAACGCATCCAGCGAAGGCGCGGTCGGCGCGCGAACGGCCGGCCGCCGCCCGCACACCCCGCGCGCTACAGCCGCGACGACGTGATCATGACCGTCATCGGCGTCGCCGTCGCGATCGTCGCCGTCTTGTTCGTGCTCCGGATGGCGTCTCGCTGATCCGCTACGATTTCTTCTCGGCGGGGAATCCGGCCTTCTTCAGCGCGGCGACGAGCTTCGTGGTTGTGGTCTTGCGCGTGTCGTAGGTGATCTCGGCCTGTTTCGTCTTCTTCGACACGGCGGCGCTCTTCGTCCCCGCCGCCTTCTCGAGCGTCGCCTTCGCCCGCGCCTCGCAGCCGCCGCAGTCCAGTCCCCTGACCGTCAGCTTGACCGTCGCCGTCGGTACGACGGACGCGGCGAAGCCCACGCCCTTCACGGCCGCCGTCAGTTCCTTGTCGTTCTTCTTCCTTCCGTCTCGAACGATCTCCAACTCCTTGCGGTGGGAGCCCTTGTTGACCTCTTTGACACCCGGAACATTGCGCAACGCGCGGACGATCTTGCCCTGGCACACCACTCAGGTGAGGTCGTCGGACTCGAGATAGACCGTGCGCGGCGGGATCTTCTTGACCCGCTTCTCGGCATCCGCGGTCGTTGCCGCGACGGCGAACAGGGCAACGACGAAGACGGATGCGATGACAATGCGGCTCAAGGGACGACTCCGTCGCGGGTCCATTCCCGCGTTCGGGAGATAGACGGAGCCACACCGGTCCTTGTTGCAGCCGATTCCCCAGGCGGAACGTCCTGTCTCGACCGGGTTAGCGGTTGATTTCCCCCTCGACGTCGAGGCGCAGCGGCGCGTCCGGCGGGTTGCCCCCGTAGTTCGTCATGTCCGCCAGCGTCAATCGCACGCGCAGCGGCTCGGTGCCCGGGTTGCGGGCGAGATGCGCCACCATGGCCTCGTCTGCCTGGATCCCGAACGTCTTGAGCAGGGAACGGATGTCGTTGCGGCTGGAGGACTCCATGGCTTGCTCCTGGTTCGGGCTCGGGATTCCCGATGGTAGCGGGTCCCGGGAACGGCGTTTCCCAGGCGATCGTGAAGATGGCGTAAACGCTTTTCGCGGAACGAGTTCGGCCCGCAGCACGTCTCAAAGAACGTAGGTCCCGCAAGACCGGCCCGGGGGGGCCACGGCCGGAGGCCTGCTGATAAGATCTTCGGCTTGAGTTCCCGATCGCATCGGGGATGCGAAGAATCGAGAACCGATGGGATCCCAAAGGAGAAGAATCAAGATGATCACAACTCGTCGTTTCATGATCGCGCTCGCCGTGTTGGCGGCATGCGCCATCGGCTTCAACAGCCTCGCCGTTGCCGAGGACGAAGCCCCGACGGCTGCACCCAAGGTCGAGAAGAAGATGCCGGCCGCGGGTGAGAAGACCGACAAGGCCGAGGCGCCGAAGACCAAGACGCCGACGCCGATGCACACGATGATGTACTGGCTCGTGAGCGAGGTCATGGAGACCCCGTCCTGCCCGACCACCGAAGCCGGTGGCAAGGCCTGGCGCGCTTGGTACGCGAACAAGGAAGCGAAGCACGCCGGCCTGCGCGACATGCTCGTCGAGCACGGCTGGACCGCCGACAGCACGATCGCCTTCTTCAAGAAGATGAAGAGCGAGTGCAACGGCTGCGACAAGGCCTGCAACTGCGGCGCCGGTGACTGCGACTCCTGCAAGAAGGGCGCTGCGGGCGCTGCGGGCGACGCGTCCGAGGCGGGCGATGCCAAGAGCAAGTGCGGTTCCTGCGACGATTGCCAGGGCTGCGACAAGGCCAAGGCGAAGGACAAGGGCGCCGCGGGCGCTGCCGGCGACGCATCCGAGACGGGCGACGCCAAGGGCTGCGATGGCTGCGGCGGCGGCTGCAAGGGCAAGAAGTCGGACAAGTAGTCCCCCTTCCCACATCACATCGAATCGAACGGCCGCGCGGTGCGAACCGCGCGGCCGTTCTTGTTTCTGGGGGTTCCACCCCCAGGACCCCCACTGAAGGGTGAGCGCACACGTTCGGGCTCGCCCCGCCCCTAGATCACGAGCACGTCCGCGGCGGTGTGCGAAAGATCCGGCGTGCGCCCGTGCCTCACTGGGGGTTCCACCCCCAGGACCCCCACTGAAGGGTGAGCGCACACGTTCGAGCTCGCCCCGCCCCTAGATCACGAGCACGTCCGCGGCGGTGTGCGAACGATCCGGCGTGCGCCCGTGCCTCACTGGGGGTTCCACCCCCAGGACCCTCACTGAAGGGTGAGCGCACACGCTCGGGCTCGCCCTACTTCAGGAACACGAAGTCGGGCTTCTCCTCACGCACCCGTCGATAGATCCGCGGAAGGAACACCGCGCCGACTACGAGCGTCAGGACGCCGATGCCGGCGAGCACAAGGTTCGCGCGCCCGTCGAAGATCGCCGTACCCGCGGCATAGACGCCCGCGGACGCAACGATGAACAGCCAGTTGAGCCAGTTCACCGACGCGAAGACCTGTCCCTTGCGCGCGGGGTCGGGGCGTGCCTGTACGAACGCGAGCAACGGCACCGAGAAGAAGCCCGCGCCCGCGCCCAGGAAGAAGAAGATCGCGAACGCGCAAACGCGCGCACCCGCAGCGGCCTCCGGGATGATGCGTTCGACGTCGCCGTCACGCTGCGCTTTCAGCTCGGCGAAGCGCTGCAGGTCCTCGGGGGTCGGGTCGTGCGCCGGCACGAACAGCAACACGAGCAGGCACGCGACCATCGTCAACAACCCCGGCGCGGTCAGGCCCAACCGCACCTTGCCTCGTGACAACCGGCCGACCACCGCACTGCCCACGGCGATCCCGATCGACAGCGTCGCAACCATCAGGCTCGTCTCGGTGTTCGTCAACCCCAGCTGGAGCAGGCCGAACGCGTTGATCGCCGCCAAGGACACGCCGCCGACCAGCCAGAACCACGAGTACACCAGCATCACGGTCAACATGAGCCGATCGGTTCGGATGATGCGTCCGAGCGTAGGGAAGATGCTGAAGAACGACTTGCCGGTGATGCGCCGCTCGGGGTTCGTCGCGGGACACCGTTCGATGCGCAGTGCCGTCAACGTGCCGCAGACGGCAATGCCGACGGCGACGAGTCCCGAGAGGTACAGTCGATCCGAGAGGTGATCGGCGAGCAAGCCGGCGACCGCGACGCCGAAGATGATGGCGAGGAATGTCGTCATCTGCGTCAGGCCGGTGGCGGGCGCCAAGTCGTCGTCGCGGACGAGCTCGGGCAGACCGCCGTACTTGGGCGGTCCGAAGAACGCGCTCTGCGTGCCCATCATGAACGTCACGACTGCCAGGAGCCAGATGTAGGCGGGCGCCTCGCCGTCGCCGTGACCGCTGTGTCCGGACGCGTAGACGAAGACCGCCAGGCCCGCGAGCATGACCACGATCTCGGCGATCTTGCACGCCACCATCAGCTTGCCCTTGCTGTAGCGGTCGGCGAGGTCGCCGGCGAGACCGGAGAAGACGAGAAACGGGATCGCGAAGAGGAAGTTGACGACGGCCTGGAAGTCCGCGCCGGCGGCCGTGTAGCCGATGCAGAGCAGGAGCACGAGCTGCTTGAAGACGTTGTCGTTGAACGCGCCCAGCGCCTGCGTGCCGAGGAACGCGAGGAAGGATCGGTTCTTGAACGGCAGCGGCGGCAGATCGCGGTGCGCGACGGACATGGCGGGCATGGCATCACGGTCGGTCACGCGCGGCAAGCGTCGAAAACGAAGAAGGCCGCCGGCGTTCGCCGGCGGCCTCGGGACGTGATGAGGTGAGTGGAGCTACTTCGTACCCATCACCGGATAGCGGTAGTAGACCTCGAGGCACATGGCCAGCATGGCGGTCGAGTAGACGCGCCCGCCGTCGGGACCCCAGGGGCCGATCGGATCCCACGAGCCCTTGAAGTCGCAGTAGGTCGTGTTCTTGCGTTGCGACTCGACGATCGACTCGTCCATGGCGTCCTTCCACACCTTCCAGTGCTTGCCGCCCATCTGGTGCATGGCCAACGCGCCGTAGTACCAGTAGTACATGTCGATCGAACCGTCGCTCGTGTTCCAGGTCGGCGGGAGCTTCGCGCACAGGTCCGCGCCCTTGACGAGTGTGCTGTTCCTGCCGCCCTTCGACGGGTCCTCGCCCATGAAGATGCGCGCCAGCACGCCGACCGCCGTCATCGACTCGGACTTCTCGGCCGGAAAGCGATCCACCAGCTCCTTCGGCCGCGCCGGACCGCTGCCGCGCTGGATGTAGCCGACGCGGCCGTAGTCGCGATCGGTCATCTTCTCGAGCCAGGCGCGGATGCCGTCGAAGGCGGTGTCGTCCACGTGCAGCGGCGCCGGCTGGCCGCGGCGACGGGCGTCGGCGTTGATGAGGTTGGCGCTCTTGATCGCCATCATCATCCAACCGGTCACGGAGGTGTCGTTGTCGCCGGGCTTCACGCCGTAGCGCCACGCGAAGTACGGGTTGCGCGACATGCCGATGAACTGCAGGCAGCGCTGCGCCGAGCCCTTCCAGACGGGGCTGCCGGTCATGCCGTAGGCCTCGACCATGGCGAGCGACGCCGTCGCGTGGTTGTAGATGTAGTTGGGCCCGGCCTTCGCGCCGAAGCACCCCTCGGGGTCTTGAACGTTCTTCAGGTAGCGCAGCCCCTTCGACACGGTCGTCTTGAACGGGTGCTTCCCGCGGTTCGTGTAGCCGGCGCCGAGGAAGGCGCACAGCGCGAGACCCGAGACGCCGGGGTCGTACATGGCCTTGCCCAGTCCGTCGGGCTTCTGATCCGACGCGGGCTTGCCGTCGCACCAGCGGTGGAAGCCCGCCGCCTCCCAGCCGCCGTTGGCCGACTGGTGGGCCTTGAGCCAGAGCAACGCGTCCATCACGGCGTTGTCGCGGTTGTTTCCGCCGGGCCCTCCCTTGCGATTTCCATCGCGGGGTCCGCCTCGCCCGAAGGGACCACCGCCCGCACCGGGGCCGATCCCGATGAAGCTGTTGTTCGACGGCCCCGTGACCATGCCGTCGGAGATGCCGTCCTCCGTCGCGCCGAGAAGCTCGTTGAATCTCATGTTGTTGTCGGTGACGTTCTCCTCGTCTTCGGGGGCGTCCGTATCGATCGGTTCCGGATCTTTGTCGATCGGTTCGGGCACGGGATCCGGATCCTCCGGGCCGTCGTCGATCTCCTGCTCGGGCGGATCGGTCTCGAACGTGCTGACGAGCTGCGCAGGCGGCTTGGGACCAGGCGGGTTGCTCGTGCTGAGCAGACCGGCGACGACGAAGATGAAGACGTGAACGGCGATGGACACCATCCACCACGGGCTCTGGCGCAGGGCGCCGTAGAGCTGTGTGCTGAAGTCTTCGTCGGTCTGCGCGAACGAAGGGACGTACTGGTAGCGCTGGCGTGTCATGGGTGCGGACCTCCCCCGCTGAGATTCCCGAAGGATGCGGAACGTGAGTCGGCGACTCCGAGAAGGCGTCGTCGAGCATGTCAGTTCGGGTGGAGCGTGGGACGGGTGCGCGCCACCCGGCGTCGGCGGTCTTCCGCGTCAGCCGCCTTGTTCAACGCGCTGCAAATCGGCGTGGTTCATCGAATTCGGCAAGTTGCGGTTTGGTGGAATTGCAATGAACCGTTCGCACTGCGCACCGTTTGAGCGCCTCCCGTGCCCTGTGGTCGCCCAATTGGGCAGCCACAAGGGCTGCCCCTACATCGCCCAATTGGGCAGCCACAAGGGCTGTCCCTACATCGCCCAATTGGGCAGCCACAAGGGCTGCCCCTACAGCTCTTCCTCGTACAAACGGTACGCCGTTTCCCGCATCCCGAGCGCTTCGTACGCGCGGCGCGCGCCTGCATTCGACTTGTCGACGTAGAGGCGAAAGCCGAAGACGTCGTCGCGCAAGGCCGCCATCGACTTCACGCGGGCGTATAGGCGCCCGTACACACCATTGCGGCGCTCGGCCGGCACGACGTACACGCTCTGGATCCACCAGAAGAAGCCGTTGCGCCAGTCGCTCCACTCCGTCGTGACCATCAGGGACCCGACGATCCCGCCGTCCATTTCGGCGATGAGGTAGAAGCCGTCGGCATCGTCCTCGAGGAGCCGGCGCACGCCTGCGGAGATCACCTCGTGCGCGAGCTCCTTGCCCTCGGTCTCGCGCGCCATCTCCGTGTTGAACGCGACGAGCGTGTCGGCGTCCGACAAGGCGCCTTGGCGAATCTCCACGTCGCTGCTCATCCGGGGATCATATCGAGAAACTCACACCTCTGAATCGGCCTACCAGATGTGCGATACTGAGCAGTTCGAGGACGAGGGAGCTGGATTGAACGCCGCGCCGAAGAACGCATCCGTCGTCCTGGTCGTCGATGACGAACCGAGAATTCGCGACATCGCGGCGTCGATTCTCGAGGCCAACGGCATCCCGGCGCTCAAGGCCGACAACGGCGCGACCGCCGTCGACGTGTTTCGCGAGAACGCCGAGAACGTCGGCGTCGTTCTCCTCGACGTGACGATGCCGAAGATGGATGGCACCGAGGCGCTGCACCGCATGCGCGAGATCCAGCCCGGCGTGCGTGTCGTGCTCTCGAGCGGCCAGCGCCCGCAGGATCTGCACGACCGGCACGACGGCGTCGACGCGGACGGGTTTCTCAAGGAGCGGTACGAAGCCGGCGCTCTGCTCGAGACGATCCAGGGCTTTCTGCGCGAGGCGTAGCCGGGGCTGAACAAGTCGAAAGAACACGTCTCTCGCGCTGGCGTGCGGCGACGCGGTTGCCGATACTACGCGGCATGCAAGTCACCCTTCAGAGTCACGGGGCGGCGCGAACGGTCAC
The DNA here is from genome assembly GCA_965223505.1 of Planctomycetota bacterium. Lineage (GTDB taxonomy): Bacteria > Planctomycetota > PLA2 > PLA2 > JAEUHO01 > CBDCWP01. The sequence continues at coordinate 19,865 of CBDCWP010000033.1, read as the reverse complement.
CGGCAGCCGCCACGTGCTTCGCTACGGTTCACAGCGTCTCCTCCTCGAGTGCGGCATGTTCCAGGGACGGCGGCACGAGTCCACGGAACGCAACCGGCATGTCGGCATCGACACCGATGCGCTCGTGCTCTCCCATGCGCACATCGACCACAGCGGCGCGATTCCCTCGCTCGTTCGCGACGGCTACCGCGGGCCGATCTATGCCACGCCGGCGACGAAGGCCCTTTGCAAGGCCATGCTGCACGACTGCGCGCGCATCGCGGCAGCGGATGCGCGCTACGCCAACAAGAAGCGCCGGCCGGACGCGCTTCCGATCGAGCCGATCTACACGGAGGCGGACGTCGACAAGGCCCTGGGTCTCTTCGAGACCGTGCCGTACGAGACGCCCTTCGAGCCCATCCCCGGCGTCAAGGCGACCTACCGCGAGGCGGGGCACATCATCGGCTCGGCCGGCGTCCTGCTGGAGGCGGAGAACGCGCCGACGATCTATTTCACCGGCGACCTCGGGCGGCAGATGTATCCGATCCTGAAGGACCCCGCGCCGTTGCCGCGCGCGGACGCGATCCTGAGCGAGTGCACCTACGGAAACCGCGAACATGGCCCGACGGAGATCTCGGAGACGCGACTGCGCGACGAGATTCGCCGCTGTGTCCAGACCAACGGGAAGCTCTTGATTCCGGCCTTCAGCGTCGGCCGCACCCAGAACCTCGTATACGCGATCGCCAAGGCGTGGCGGGACGAGTCGCTGCCGCGCTGCCCGTTGTTCGTGGACTCGCCGCTCGCGGAGAAGGCGACGGAGGTCTTCGCGAACCATCCCGAGTGCTGGGATCAGGACGTCGAAGACTTCTTGTCCGAGGGCGGCCGCCCCTTCTACCCGAAGGGCGTGCACTACATCTCGAGCAGCCAGGAGAGCAAGGGACTCAACCACCGTCCCGGTCCGTTCATCGTGATCGCGGGATCCGGCATGTGCGAGGGCGGTCGCATCGTGCACCACCTCAAGCACGGTCTCGGCGACCGCGGAAACACCGTGTTGTTCGTCGGCTGGTGCGCGCCGCACACGCTGGGGCGGCGCATCCTCGAGAAACGCCCGAAGGTGCGCATCTTCGGTCGCAACGTGCCTGTTCGTGCGCGCGTCACCAAGCTCAACGCCTACTCGGCCCACGCCGACCGCTCGGATCTGCTCGCGTTCCTTGCGCCCGCCCGCGAATGGGGCTCTTCGATCTACCTCGTCCACGGCGACGAGTCGACGGCGATCGAGTTCGCGGACACGCTGCGCAAGCAGGGCCATGCCGACGTCGTCGTGCCGGAGACGTACGCCCGCTATCACCTGAAGAAGGTCGCGTCGGCCGCGACGTAGCTACGAGACGGGGAGCCGTTCGGATTCCTTGCGCAGGTCGTCCGCGACCAGCGCCGCATTGGGGTAGCGCTCGGCCGGGTCCTTGCGCAAGAGCCGGGACACGATGGCGGCCAGTCGGTGCGGCACGTCGTCCGGCAACGGCTCCGGACGTGCTTCGCGTATGGCACGGATCGCCTCGAGCGGGTCCTTCGCCGGGAACGGGGTCTGCCCGGCGAGCATCTCATAGAGGATCGCGCCGAGGGCGAACAGGTCGACCGACGGCGCGGCCGGCTCGTCGTCGAACTGCTCCGGCGCCATGTACGCCGGCGTCCCGACGATCCGTCCGGTCATCGTCATGCGGGTCGCCGCGGTGTTGCGCGCGACGCCGAAGTCCGCGATCACCGGCCGGTCGCCTTCGGCGATGAGGATGTTGTGCGGCTTCAGATCGCGGTGAACGATGCCTTCGGCGTGAATCGCGTCCAGCCCCTGCGCGATGCCCGCGCCGAGCCGCGCGGCTCGCGGGGCCGGCAGGCAGCCGTCGCGCAACAGCGTCGTGGCAAGGTCGGGACCGGAGATGAACTCCATCACCGCGTACGGCGTTCCGTGCTGCTCGCCGACCCCGTGGATGCGGACCACGTTCGGATGCTGGATCTGATGGAGCGCCCGCGCCTCGCGCACGAAGCGCTCATACGCCTCGCTGTCGTCCCGGTGCTCCGGCTTGAGCGCCTTGACCGCGAAGACGGACGAATCCGTGGGATCCGCCGCCCGCAGCACGACGCCGAAGGCGCCCGCGCCGTGTCGCCCCAGGATCTGCACCCGGTCCAGCGTGCCGGTCGGATGCAGCTGCGCGCCCGTGGAGAACCCGGACGGGATCTCAGCCGCCTGCCGCTGGAAGATGTCGATCAAGATCGAGCCGAACGCCGCCGCGCCGCCGTGGCGCTCGGTCGGATCCGGTTCGAGCGCTGCGGTCAGCGCGGAGATCAGGGTCGGCGGCAACGGCTGATGCAGCGCGGTCAAGTCGATCAGCTCGGCGCCGTCGCGCGCGCGCTCGAGGGCCTCTTCTTCGTTCGCGCCGCCGCGCGGCCACATCCCGCTCACCCAATACACCATGGTCGCGGCGAGCGCGTAGACATCGGAGCTCTTCGTCGGTCGCTCGCCGCGGAACTCCTCCGGCGCGGTGAACGGTGTCAGGCCGAGAACGGCGGGACGAAGCGGCCACACGTCCGCCGCGAGATCCGCGGCCTTCACGAGGTTGATCAACATGGAGTCGCCGCGTTCGTCCACGACGACCAGCCGCGGCGCGAGCTTGCCGTGGATGTGGTTCTTCGCGTGCATGAACGCGAGGGCGTCTGCCACCTGTGAACCGATGCGCGCCGCTTCCGCCAGCTCCATCGGCCCGTTCTCCTCGACCATCTCCGTGGTCGGCTTGAGCTTGTGATACTCGTGCACGGACCACAGGTAGCCGTCCTCTTCGAGCACGTCGATGGGACGCTGGATGTGCGGGTGGCTCAGTGCCGCCGACAGACGCTGCTCGCGGAAGAACGTGTCGCGCACGTTCTCGGCGCGCGCCGGGTCGATGGAGAGCCGGCGCACCAGGAGCTCGTGTCCGAGGATCTTGTTGCGACCTCGGTAGAACGTGCTCGGCGCCGCCGTGAACAGCTCTTCGACCAACTCGTAGTTGTCCAACCCCATCGAGACGTGCCGTCCTTCTCGTCGTCCGCCGTTCGGGCGGGCGACGCCATTATTGACGGGCGCGGCCGGGGATGGCTACGAAAGGAACGCCTTCAGCATCCAGGCGGTCTTCTCCTGTTCGTCCGCCATGCCGTCCAGCATGTTCATCGTGGCCGCGTCGCCGGCGCCGCTCGCCGCTTCGGACGTATGACGCAGCGCGCCGTTCAGGGTTTCAATGTCTCCGACGAGATTCCGGACCATCGCCTCGGCATCGGGGTCGCCCGCATCCTCCGACAGGCGCGCGTGCTCGAGCTGCTCCGCGAGCGTGGAGTACGGCTTCTCGCCCAGGGCGAGCACGCGCTCGGCGAGCTCGTCCACCTTCAGCGCGGCGCCGTTGTACAGCTCTTCGAACTTCAGGTGCAGCTCGAAGAACCGCGGTCCGCGTACGTTCCAGTGGTAGTTGCGGAGCTTCTGGTAGTAGACCTGGTAGTCGGCGAGGAGCAGGTTGAGTTCCTTCGTGACGTCTGACATGAGATCCCTTTCTCGCTGAATCTAAGCGTTCGTAGCCGCCGGCCTTCCGTCGAGCGCGGCCTCTCCATCGAGCGTGACGGCGGCGGCGTGGAGAATCGCCGCCGCGCGTGCGACATCCTGCACCATCTCCGGCGAGGCGCCGCGCTGCAGCGCCTTGTTCTCGTGCGCGTTCGTGCACGCGCCGCATCCGTGGATGACCGACGCGGCCAGCGACCAGAGCTCGAAGTCGAGCTTGTCCACGCCGGGCCGCGCGATGACCTGCATGCGCAGGCGAGCAGGCATCGAGCCGTACACGTCGTTTTCGACGTGATGCACGAAGCGGTAGTACACGTTGTTCATCGCCATGATCGACGCGGCCGCGCGCGCCGCCGCGAAAGCGTCGTCGTCCAGGTGGATGCGCGCCTCCTCGGCGACGGCCTTCAGAACCTCGGCGTTGCGCGCCGACGCGGCGGCGCAAAGCAACGTGCCCCACAGCTGCTGCGGGGTGAGGCTCTCCGTGTCCGCGAGCGCGCCCAGGTTCAGGCGCACATCCTTGGCGAACGCCGGGAGGCGGTCCTTGAGTACGGCGATGCTCATCGAAGCTCTTTTCGTCGGTAGGGGCCCCAGGCCTTCGAGATCCCCCTATGCGATCTGCAGCGTCTCTTCGCCCTTGCGCCAGTTGCAGGCGCACAGCTCGTCGGTCTGCAGGGCGTCCAGGACGCGCAGGACCTCGGCCGGGTTGCGACCGACGCTGCCGTCGTTGACGCTCACGAAGCGGATGATCCCGTCCGGATCCACGATGAAGGTCGCGCGCATGCAGACACCCTCGGCAGCGTCGAGGATGCCGAGCTCCGTGCTGAGCTCGCGCTTGATGTCGGAGAGCAGCGGATAGGGGAGGTTCTGCAGGTCGGGGTGGTCCTTGCGCCAGGCGAGGTGCACGAAATCGCTGTCGGTGCTGCCGCCGATGAGCTGCGCATCACGCTCCTGGAAGTCGTCGTTGAGCTTCGCGAACCCGGCGAGCTCCGTCGGGCAGACGAACGTGAAGTCCTTCGGATAGAAGAAGTAGACCTTCCAGTCGCCTTCGTACGTGCTCTCGTCGATCTCCCGGAACGCGTTCGCCGTGTTCGAGGAAACGACGGCCGTGAGCTTGAAGCGGGGGAAGCGGTCTCCGACGGTCAACATGCTGGATCTCCTTGATGGGTGTTCGACGCGCGTGACTCTCCGCGAATTCTCTGATCGTTCCAATCGAAAGACAGTCTCGTTCTGATAATATGGAGTTATCAATGCGACCGACGCTGCGTCAGCTCGAGTACCTCGTGGCCGTGGGCAACGAGCGCAACTTCCGCAAGGCCGCGGAGGCCGCGTTCGTCTCGCAGCCCGGGCTCAGCGCCCAGATTCAGCAGCTCGAGCGCGTGCTGGGCGTGAAGCTCTTCGAGCGCGACCGACGCAAGGTGTTGCCCACCGCCGCGGGGGAGACCGCCATCGAGCAGGCGCGCAGCGTCCTGACGCAGGTCGACGAGCTGGTCGACGCCGCGGGCGCGTACGGCAGTCCCCTGACGGGCACGCTGCGACTCGGCGTGATCCCGACCATCGCTCCCTACCTCTTGCCCAGTGTGATCCCTCCGATTCGTCGCCGCTTTCCGGACCTGCGACTCCTCCTTCGCGAGGATCACACCGACCGGCTCGTTCGGTCGCTCGCGGACGGCGACCTCGACCTGCTCCTGCTCGCGTTGGAGGCCGACCTCGTGGGCGCGGAGCCCTTGGCGCTCTTTCGAGACTGCTTCGTGCTCGCCGTTCCCGACACCCACGCGCTCGCGAAACGAAAGCGTGCGCGCGAGCAGGACCTCGACGGGCGTGATCTCCTGCTGCTCGAGGACGGGCACTGACTTCGCGATCAGGCGTGGGCCATCTGCCGGTCGGCAGGTTCGAGCGAGGTGGCGGACGTGCGCGCCAGCAGCCTGAGCACGCTCGTGCAGATGGTGTCGGCGGGCATCGGCGTGACGCTGTTGCCGTCGCTCGCGATCGAGGCCGAGACCCGGTCGAATCCCGCGTTGGTCACGCTGCCGTTCACGAAGCCGCGACCATATCGAACGATCGGCATGGCATGGCGCAAGACGTCGGTGCGCAAGCGCGAGTTCACGCTGTTGGCCGAGCTGATTGCCGCCAATCGTCCGCGGTAGCCTCGCCCCGCCTACAGCAGCACGATGAGCACCAGCAGCGCGCCGAGCGCGACGGCCCCGATCACCAACGCGAGCCGCGTGGAGCGCGTCGCGCGGTCGGCCTCGAACCAGGTGCGCGGTTGAATGCCCTGAATGCGAAACGTGGCCGTTCCGGCGATGTTCACGCAGACGACGTTCGTCGCGAGGAGCAGCAACGCGCCGGGCAGCAGGTCGTAGTGCGCCGGCCCCGCGCCGACGAGCATGCCGACGACGGCCGTCGGCGGCAGCAACGCCACCGCCACCATCACCCCGACCAGCGAGCTCGCGACGCCGGTCGTCAGCGCCAAGGCGCCCGCACTCCCCGCCGCGAGCGCCAGCACGATGTCGCTCCAATGCACTTCCGTGCGACGCAGGATCTCTACCGGAACTGCGTCACCGGCCAACGCCACGGCGCCGAAGTACCCCAATGGGATCGTGAGCGCCAGCGCCGTCAGGAGACCCCAGCCGTTCGACTGGACCCCTCGCTTGAGCATCGCCGGGTCGCCCAGCGCCGCGGCCAATGACAATGCGACGTTGGGACCCAACAGAGGCGCGATCACCATCGCCCCGATGATCACGGCCGCGTTGTCGCGGAACAGGCCGACGGCGACGACGATGGTCGAGAGCACGACGGTCGCGAAGAAGATGCGGTTCGGCGTCGCCATCTTCTGCACCTCGGCGTACAGCTCTTCGCGGCTGATGGACCGGTGGCGCGTCGCGCGCCGTTTGTGCGCCGGAAGGTCTTCCGGATCCTCCGCGCGGGGCAGCGAGGCGTGGATCGGGAAGATCAGCAACCGGAAACCCGGCGTTGAGCCGTAGCGGCGCTCGAGGTCGTCGATGGCGTCGCCCGCGGCTTCGGTGTCGAGCAGCATGCGTACGCACTTGCGCCCGTCGTCGAGCTCGTGCGTCCAGGGGCCGCCGCGCGGCTCGGCGTCCATCGAAGCGGACACCGTGTCGGCCTCTCGGCCGGGCAGGAAGATCTCGACCATGCGCAGCGCCATCGCCACGCGTTGTAGCGCCGCGTACGGACGGTCCTGCGGTCCGTCTCGCCGCTACTTTTCCAGGCGGTCGAGCGCGCGGCGGGCGGCGCTTCGCACCTCGAACAGCTCGTCCTTCAACAGCTCCTTCAGCGCGTCGACCGTGCCGCGCGCGGGCGCGCCGATGTTGCCCAGCGCCCAGGCGGCGGCCGCGCGGACCTCGCTCTGATCGTCGGTGAGCGCCGCCTCGAGCGCACCCACGGCGGGCCCGCCCGACGCGCCCAGCTCGCCCAGCGCGAGCGCCGCATGGATGCGCACCTCGTCGCTCTCGTCGCCGCGCAGGGACGTTGTCAGAGGCGTCAGGGCGACCGCCGGATCCGGATCGATCTTGATCAACGCGCCGGCCGCGTTGATGCGCACGACCTCCGTCGCATCGTTCAACAACGCCACGAGGGCGCTCGTTGCCGATCCGGCCGCAGGGCCGATCTCCTGGAGCGCCGTCGCGACGCGCGCGCGCACCATCGGATCGTCGCGCTCTAGTGCCTTGGTGAGCGGCGCGACGGCGGGCGCGGCCGTCGTACCCATGCGGGCCAGGATGCTCGCGGCGCCGGCCGTCACATCGGCGGACGCGTCGCCCAGCGCGGCCGTGAGCGGCGCGATCAGCTTCGCTCCGTCCCGTTCCAAGGCCGCCGCGTCGAGGCGCAGCGCCAGCACGCGCACGGCGTCCTCGCGTTCGTCCTCGTTGCCGCTCGTGAGAACGGCGAGGAGCTGCTCGACCGTGCGGGCGTCGTCGAGTCCGTCGTCGACGACCTCTTCGGGGAGCTCGGCCAACGGCAACGCGTTCAACAGCCGCCCGACGTTCGCAGTCATGACCGTGAGATACGTCTCTTCGCCGTCCGGTTTCGTTTCGCAGGTCGAGACGACGATGCCTTCGAGGCCCAGCTCCTCGTCGATGCGCGCCGCCAGCTCCTCGCGGGGTTCTCGCTCCCAGAGCATGTGCGTCGCGGGATGGCGCTCGATGCGTTGCCGCAACGCGTCCCACGGCACGTCGTCGGGGTCCGCGTCCGGATCGATGTGCGCGTTGTGAAGCGTCCATCGGTGTGCTCGTGCGAGGTAGTCGTACGACGGGTGCGACGCCCAGACGCGTACGTGCGGCATCAGGGAGAGGCGGTCGTAGAGGGCCAGCAGATCCTCGCGCAGCTCGACGGAGCGCGACTCGAGCGCCGACGCGTGTTCCGCGGGAGTCAACGTCGCCATCCTCGCGCGGACCGCGTCGGCCTGGGACGACGCCGAGGTGAAGTCGAGCCACGTGTGGGGGTTGACGCCCTCGTGCGTGTGCGTCTTGCCGCCGTGGCTGTGCGTCGTCGCGTTCTCGATCTTGATGAGTGCTTCGAGGTGTGCGGTCGTGTCGAAGACGCGCTCCTTGGGCAGGCTCACCTTGTCCAGCCACTGCTCGTACCCGGCGCCGTTCACGAGGATGAGGTCGGCGCGCTGGTACGCCGCGATCGTCTTCGCGTCCGGCATCCAGGTCGCGGGATCTTCGCCCGGGGGAACGGGGCACACGACCTCGACGAGATCGCCGCCGATGCGCTCCGCGAAGTACGCGAGCGGGTACGACGTGGCGTACACCAGCGGCTTCGCTCGGGTCGCGCGTACGGGTTCGCGCTGCGTCTCGTCGCCGCAGCCGGTCCAACAGAGCGCGAGAACGAGCAGAACGAGCGTGCGTCGCATCGCGCTACGGTACCGCATCGCGAAGGACCAGCGCGAAGAGCACCCAGGCGCCGAGTCCGGCGAGGCCCAGCCCGGCCGCGACGCAGATGCAAAGCTCCAGCGCGTGCAACGCGACGAGCCGGGCGCGGCTGCAGCCGATCTTGAACAGGGTGCGCGTCTCGCGCCGCCGGGCACGTAGGGTCAGCAGCACGACGAGCGCGAGAAAGAGCGCCGTTGCGACGGACACGAGCAGCGTGTTCGCGTCGAAGAACCGCTTCAGCTGGAACACGAAGCCGAGCACCTCGTCGATGACGTCCGTGGGCACGAGGGCCTGCGCCGAAGGAGAGGTGCGGTAGCGCCCTTTGAGGATCGTCGAGGACCGTGGGTCGTTCGGCCACACCAGGATGCCGGTGACCGGGAACGACTCCGGCGCGCCGTGGAAGTGAAACGAGCCGATGTTCTCGGGCGTGATCCGGGTGTACTCCGTCACCGAGGGGTCGAGCACGACCTCGTCGCCGTCCTTGCGTAACACGCGCGACGAGGCGCCCGCGTCCTCGTGTCCGTGCCCGATGCCGTCGATGATCCACGTCGTCTTGATGTCCACGAACGCAGCGTCGTCGTCCGGCGTTTCACTGCGTGCCAGCACGCCGACGACGTTCAGGCGCAACGGGTACTTCAGGCCGAACTCGAAGAGCGCCTTGCGGTCCGTCAGCAGCGTGTCGCCCGGTCCCAGCGCAAGCGTCGCGGCCACGTCCGCGCCCAGGACCACGTCGCCCAACACGAGCGGCAACGTACCGCGTGCCGCGCGCAGTCGCCGCTGCTCGAAGTACTCCGGCGTCGTCCCGACGAGTGGCGCCCTCTGCGCCGTGTGGCGCGAGAGGATCGGAACCGCTTTCGCCCTGCCGCTCTCGAGGAGCGCGTCCACCTCGGCCATCGAGGTCTCCGACGGCACGCGGCCACGGTAATAGAGCGTTCGCAGCACGAGGTCGTAGCGGCTCCCCGGCGCGCCGACCACCAGGGGCGTCGACTTCGCGCGAGCGTGAAACGACGCGCTGAACGAGCTCACCAGGAGTTGGACCGCCAGCGGAACGAGCGCCGTGAGAGCCACGCAGAGCACCAGCAGCAGCGAGCGGACCCAGTGGAACCGCACGTAGCGCCAGGCGAGTCGAAGCAGCGGCATCAGGCGTTCGCTCCCGCAAGCGACGCGAGATCGACGATCTCGTCGAACCGCTCGAGCTGCGAGTGGTCGTGGGTGACCACGATGCTGGTCGCACCCAGGCGCTTCGCTTCCCGGCGCATCAGCGCGAGCGTCTTGTCGGCCGTGCGGGGGTCGAGGTTGCCGGTCGGCTCGTCAGCGAGCACGACCACCGGTTGCGTGACGAGGGCCCGCGCCACAGCGACGCGCTGTCGCTCTCCGTGGGAACAGGTGTGCGGGTGTTTCGAGAGCACGCCGTCGATCTCGAGCGTCTGCGCCAGGTCGCCCGCACGTTCCGCCGCGTCTTCGCCGCCGCGCAGGCGGGGATGCAGGGCGTACGGCAGAAGGATGTTCTGACGCACGGTCAAGTGCTCCAACAGCTCGAACTCCTGGAAGACGAGTCCGATCGACGTGAGCCGAAACGCCCGGCGTTCCGCGTCGGATGCGTTCGTGACGTCGAACTCGTCGATGGAGAGCGTTCCGGCAGGCGGAACGAGGATGCCGGCGAGGATGTGGAGCAGCGTCGTCTTCCCGGAACCGCTCGGTCCGATGCAGGCGACGCTGCGGCCGGCTTCGACGTCCAACCGGTCGATGGTCAGCGTGAACGCGTCGCCGTACGCGTACTGCAGGCCGGCGAGGTGGATCGCGCCGGCCATCAGTCGTCGTCTCCTTCGTCCGTTCCTTCTCCATCGTCGGCCTCCGGATCGTCGACGCGGTCGTGCTCGGTGACCTCGACGTCGGCGATCTTCCACGAGGCGCCGTCGTGCCGGACGGCGAACGTGGCGGCGTAGCGGTTCACGCGCCGGTGGACGTGGCCGTAGTGCGCGACGGAGCCGAACACGCGCCAGCTCGCGTCGACGCGGAAATGCCGCGCCCACGACTCGGACGGCAGCTCGACACGGCGGTCGAGCCGCTCGATGCGCTCGACCCGGCAGACCGCGCCGCCCTGCTCGCGCATGACGAGGCTCTCCTTGACGTCGCCGAAGAGCGGATCGAGCAGCGGCGCCTCGACGCTCTTGGCGAGCAGGTCGTAGATCTCGTCGTCGGACTGCGCGTCGAAGGCGCGGTAGACGTTCTCGTGAAGCGTCTCGAAGATCTGTCCGGCCTGCGCCTCGCTCGGCAGGATCGACGCAGGCCCCTTGTCGGGCGCCATCGCGAACCAAAGGACGGCGAGCGACAGCACCGCTGCAGCGACGGCGATCCGAGGTCCCTGCGCGCGGGGCCGCCAGACGAGCCCGATGCCCAGGACGACGACCAACGCGATCGAGAGCCAGTGCCGGTGGTCCTCCGGCGGCGCCGGCCTCGCACCGGCGACCAGGGCGACCGGCGCCCGGGTTCCCGGCGTCCACTCCGGATGCCAAACGTATTCCGGCTCGTCGGCCGTCAGCTGAAAGGAGTCCAGTTGCCGACCCGCGTCGACGATCAGCGGCACGACCTGTTCGCCGTCCCAACGGATGTCCGCGAAGTCGAGCCAGCGCAAGACGATCTTCTTCGGTCGTTTCGGGAGCGGGTTCTTGAAGGTCACGTGGTACGCGCGCACCGTCAACGCGAACTCCGTGTCGCGCACCTCTTCGAAGCTCTTCGCGTCGAGATCGATCTCCGTTCCGTCGATCAGGACGGTGCAGCGTTCGATGATGGCCTTCGACGCGTGGGGGAGCATGTTCTCCGCCGTGTTGTGGAAGTCGTCGTCGCGCAGCAGCCACCCGAGCACGATCCGCTTGCGAATGAGCACCGACAGCTCGAGCTCGCCTTCGGTCAGATAGACGGCGAGGCTCGCCGGCGGCGGCTCCGCGTGCGGATGCGCGGACGCCGCGCCGGCGGACAACGCGAGCAAGGCGATGCCAAGCGTCCAACGGCCGAGGAGAGCGCGCGCAAACATGATGGGCGCGGATTGTAGTCGGCTAGCTCAGCCCCAGCGCGAGCGCGACACAACCGATCACCAAACAATACGGCGCGAACCAGTGCAGCCGCTTGTGCAGCACCACGCGCTGCAGCCACGCCAGGCAGCCCAGGCTGACCGCGAAGCAGACCACGAACCCGACGGCGAGGGCGGCGGTGTCCAGCGAGCCGAGCAACGAGGGTGTGTCGCCCCACTCGACGATCTGTGCGCCGACGATGATCGGAATCGCAAGCAGGAAGCTGAACCGGAAGCTGTCCCGCCTACGCATGCCCAGCAGCAGCGCCACGGCGATCGTCGCGCCGGAGCGGCTGACCCCGGGGACGATGGCGACCGCTTGGGCCATGCCGATCCAGAGCACGGGCCCAAACGGAAGGGCGCCCTCCTCGTCCAGGCCCCAGGTGCGCGTTCGCTTCGCGCGCGTCGTGAACAACAGCACGGCGGTGGCGATCCAGGCGATCCCCGCGATCCACAGCTGCTCGAGGAACGCCTCGCACCCGCAGAGCTTCAACGCGCCGGCGGCGACGATCGCGGGAGTCGAAGCGAGCCCGATCGCCCCGAGCGCCCGCATGCGATCGGGCCGCCGGAACAGCGCGACGATGTCCTTCGCGAACCAGACGAGCACGGCGCAGATGGAGGCGCTGTGCAACAGCACGATGAAGGCCGCCGTGGCCTCGGCGGAGAGGGTCGACTCCAGCAGCGAGCCCGCGAGCACGAGGTGTCCCGACGAGCTGATCGGGAGGAACTCGGTCGCGCCTTGCAGCGCCGCCAGCGCGATGATCTCGGCCCAGTTCACCGGCGCAGACTACGTCAGGCTTCGGGTTCTTCCGCCTGTTCCTCTTCGCCCTGCTCCAGCATCTCGAGATTGATGGAGGGTGTGGCCATCTCCCAGAAGTGCCGTGCGCTGTCGACGGCCATCCCGAGCAGCGTTCCGTCGGGGTAGGTGTCGTCTTCGTCCAGCTCACCGGGCGCGGTGTTCATGAACAAGCCGAGCGCCTCGTGGATCCGGTCGACCGCGTAGACCGCGAACGTGCCCCGCTCGCAGGCCTCGACGACGTCGGGGCGAAGCATGAGATCGCCGACGTTGGTCTTCGGGATGATCACGCCTTGCGTGTCGGTCGGGTGGCAGCTCTGGCAGGCGTCGTAGAACCCCTCGATCTTCTCGTTCACGCCGCCGATCGGAAGGATGTGCCCGTGCTGGTCGATGGCGCCCGTCATCGCGAGGTCCTGCCGCGCAGGCACACCCGTCAGCGCGCTGATCAGGCTGCAGACCTCGGCGCCCGACGCCGAGTCGCCGTCGATGCCGCCGTAGCTCTGTTCGAACGCGATCGACGCCGCGAACGTGAGCGGATGGTCCGTGCGGAGGAGACGCCGCAGCAGGCCGCCCAGGATGTGGAATCCCTTCGTGTGGATGCGGCCGCTGAGCGCCGACTCGCCTTCGACGTTGATCGTGCCCTCGTTGCCGGGGCCGATCGACGTGGTGATGCGGGTCGGGAACCCGTAGGTCAGCGGCCCCGCCTGGATCACGGCCAGACCGTTGACCTGGCCGACCGCCGTCCCGGTGCATTGGATGCGCAGCGTGCCCGAGGCGATGTTCTCGTGGAAACGCCGCGACGGGAGGTTGGCCCGGCGCTTCGTTCGCCGCACGGCATGCCGCACGTCGTCGCCGGTCACGACCTTGGCGCCCGCCTTGCGCGCCAGGAACGCCGCCTCGCGCGCCAGGTCCGCAAGCCGGCCGAACTTCAACGTGAGCTTGCCGTTGTGCGCGGCGATGCGCACACCGTGTTCGCACAGCGCCGCGACGGCGCTGCGGTGCAGCGGCGGCATCTTCTCGTCGTTCGCGACGCGCGCCAACACGCCGGCGTAGTACTGCAGGCCCTTGTCGTCGCGCGGGATCACGTCCTCGAAGTCCGCCAACACCTTGAAGAGGAAGGGGAAGTCGGCGTCCATCGCGTCGAGGATGTAGTAGAGCTGCGCGTCGCCGATCAGGATCACCTTCACGTTGACGGGGATGGGCTCGGGCTTGATCGGCGGTACGCGCCAGGTGACCGGCCCGTCGGGCGCGACCATCTCGACCTTGCCGCTTCGAAGCGTGCGAATGAGCGCCTTCCACGCGCCCGGCTCCGACAGCAGATCGCGCGCCTCCAGGATGAGGTACCCGCCGTCGGCGCGCAGGAGCGAGCCGGCGTGGATCAACATGTGCGGCGCCTGCGCGACCTCGTCCGGCGAGATGCTGCGGTCGATCGTGCCCAGCAGCGCCTGCACGGACGGCGCGTTCTCGACGATGGTCGGACACGTCTCGCCGGGCTCGTGGTACTCGATCAAGTTCACCCGGTAACGCTCGGTGAACGCCTCGGACTCCCCGAGGTGCGCGAGTCCGCGGGTGACGACGTCCTCGACGACGTCGCCGATGAATGCCACGACCTCGCTTTTGAGGACGTTGCCGAGCAGCTCCTTCGCCGCGCTGTGGAGAATCGTCCGCGCCTCGTCCTGGATGAGCGTGCGGCGCTCTTCCTGGCTCTTGGCCTGGATCGACTGCGCTCTCTCTCCGACCTCCTCGAGACGTTGGCTGAATTCCTCGATCTTCGTGCGCATCGCCTTGAGGTCTTCGTCCGAGACCTTGCCTTCGGCGCGCAGCGCTTCCATTCGCTCCGGCGTCGCCGGCTCGCCGTCGATCAGGGGGACGATCAGCTGGCGCGTCGTCGGGCCGAACTGCGCGAGGACCAGCGTCAGCCCCGCCGCGCGCAGCTCTTCGTCGAACGGTTCGGTCACCTTCGTGATCTCGCCCTTCGCGCGCCCTTCGATCACGGAGACGCGCGCCTTGACGACGTCGGACGTGAGCGCCTCGCCGAGGTCCGTGCGGATGAACTCGATGAACTCGTCCATGCCGGTGCGCAGCGGCTCCCCTTCGCCGCGCGGGACCGTGATGAGGTTGGGACGGTCGGGCTTGTGGAAGTTGTGGACGTAGCAGCGGTCCGGCGCCGACGGGCACTCGGGCTTCATGGTCTCCAACAGCCGGCGCAACAGGGTCGACCGGCCCGTGCCGGTGAGACCGCGGACGAAAATGTTCTGTCCCGGTGCGTCGACCTCGAGGCCGAAGGTGAGCGCGTCGACGGCGGTGTCCTGGCCGATCACACCCGAGATGGGCTCCACGTCCGCCGTCGTCTCGAACGTGAAGGCGGACTCGTCACACCGCCAGCGCAGCTTGGCCGTCGGGATGGGGTCCAGCGTGAAGCCCGGCGCGGATTCTGAGTCGGTCATGCCGTCGAGCTCCCCGGTGGAAGGCGCATTGGAAGGGTGATTCAACCGACGATCAAGGCACGACCAACCAGGTCCCTTGATGCGCCCGGAATCGACGGATAAGGTGCCGTTCCCCGGCCGATGGACTGGGGGAGGCCGGCGGGGCATTTCGTCCAGCCGTGCGCACGGCGGCGTGCTACCTCCCCTGTGGAGGTCGAATGTCCCAACCCCCCGAACCGCGCTACTTCATCGCCCAAGGGGAGAACGTGCAGGGTCCGTTTACGCGCACCCGCGTCTTGGAGCTGATCCAACAGGGCAAGGTCCGCGCCGACATGATGTTCTCGCTCGAGGGCGGCGCGTGGGTGCAGGGCCACCAGGTTCCGGATCTGTTCCCGGCCGGCGCGGCCGGCAGCGCGCCGCTCGCCGGCTACGCCGACGCCCAGGGGCACACGCCCGCGCCGCCCACCCCGGCGGGCGCGACGCCCCGTCCCTCGAGCGGCCGGCGTGGCGGACGGCGGCGTCCGCGGCTTCGCCCGCATCGCGGCGGCACCGTGCTGACGATGGGCATTCTCGGCATCGTGTGCGCAGGCTGCTTCGTCTTCGGCATCATCGCGTGGGTCATGGGGAGCGGTGACCTGGGTCAGATGCGCTCCGGGTCCATGGACCGCTCCGGGGAAGGCACCACCCAGGCCGGCATGATCTGCGGCATCGTCGGCGTCGTGCTCGGCGTCCTCGGCTGGCTCGCCAACCTCGTCGGCGGCTTCGGGCGCGGCTACGACTTCTAGGGCGGCGTTGGACATTCGACTCGTCGACGCGCCGCGCAGCCGATGGCTGCAGCGCGGTCCGATCTTCATGCTCGCCTTGTGGTGCGGTCTCGTCGCTTACGCCGTGCTCATCATGGAGACGGACGGCAATGCGGCGCCGCTCTGCAGCTTCAAGCGGCTCACCGGGACGCCGTGCCCCACCTGCGGCGGGACGCGCGCCGCGCTGCGCCTCGCGGACGGCGACGTCCTCGGCGCGTTCCTGTTCAACCCGTTGCTGTTCGTGACCCTCTTGTTCCTGACGGTGGTCGTCGCGTTGCGCTTCATCGCCGGCAAGCGCATCGACTGGGGATTCTCCACCTTGCAGCGACGCATCGTCTGGGTCGTGCTGATCGCCGCCTTCCTGCTGAATTGGGCCTACGTCATCACCTACGTCGGATGAACGCGGCGGTCTGCCGCGACTGGTACCGAACGGTTGTCACGGCTGTCGCGGCCCGCACGCCCTATCGCCTCGATGTCGATGGTGTCTCCGACGCGCGGGCTGCCGGAACGGATCGGGCCCGCGCACCCCTCGACGAGCTAGGGACCGGAGCGTCTGTGCGCGATGGACGCCGGCGTACCCATCCACGTCGAGGGCGATCCGGGGTGAAGTTCACCGAGTCGGGGGAGGTCGAGATGGTCGAGCAGGCGACGCGGCGCATCGACGAGGCCGCGGCGTAGGCGGCTACATGTCCCAGCCGTAGTCGATGAAGATCTCCTCGTCCTTCTCGATGCGCCGCAGCGACCACAGTTCGCGCCCGTAGAGGTCCGCATTCGGCCGCTTGGAGTGGTTCATGAAGCGCAGCTCGTTCGTGCCGCGCCAGCCGGTTTCCGTGCCGTCTTCTTCGATGATCCAAAGCACGTGCGTGCCGTCCGTACGCGTTCGTTTCGCTTCGAAGAAGCCGATCCGTTTGTCGCGTCCGATCACACGGGCTGCGAAGAGCCCCTTGCCGTGAACGGGGCTCTCCTTGACGTAGTACGCGGGCCGCTTCGCTTTCTTTTTCGGCGCCTTCGCCATCGTGCGCTCCGGGCAACTCGGTGGAAACGACGACGCCCCGCCGGGCTTGCCGGGCGGGGCGTCGCGTGACTTGGAGCGGCCGATCGGATTCGAACCGACGACATCAACCTTGGCAAGGTTGAGCTCTACCACTGAGCTACGGCCGCGAGGGACGTGGAGGATACGGCTGCCGGCAGGAGCGTCAACTTTGGCAACGTTCTCGATTCGGGCCGACGCGTGGCGCGGCCTGCCCCGCCATCCGCGCGCCTCCCACAGCCGGCGAGCGTCCCCGACAACCCGACGGCCTCGCGGTCCGGGGGTGTAGCCTCCGCTGCGTGATCCCCACGATTCTCTACTACGGCTACGGCGCCGTGATGACGTTCGCCCTCGTCTGCTTCGTGCAGGCGTTCCGGGTGCGGAAGAACACACCGCGCCACAAGCGCTGGGCGATCACCGGCGTCGCCGTGGCGTTCGGCGGCATCGTCGTGGTCGTGCTGATCACGTATCTGTTCGGCTACCGTCCCAGTGAGCGCTTCCCGGTCGTCGTGCTCTGGCACCGCCGCATGGCCCTCGCCGCCACGTTCGTCATGGTCCTGACCGCGGTGTCCGGCGCGCGCCGATGGCGGATTCACCACCGGCTCTACCTGCTGCTGTTCCCGCTCTACGTCGCGACGATCGTCTCGGCCGCGATCGGCTATGCGCCCTAGGTGACGCTCAGCGGTTGTCGTAGCGGTCCTGGTACTTGGTGACACGGTCCTTGAACCGGTCTCCGTCGCTCGCGCTCTCGATGTCGAGCACGAGGTTCCAGAACTCGTCCTCCAGCTTGTGCGCGAACGCGAACGCCATCTCGTGAACGAAGTAGCGAGTGCCCTTGCCCTTGTAGGCGCGCCGCGCCAGCTTGTAGATCTGCTTCGCGTCGAGCTCGGCCCAGCTGAACTCCTGATTCGCCCCGTCGACGCGGACGGTGAACTTGACGGTGTCCATCAGGCGGACCTCGCCCTCGCCCTTCGGCGTAACGATCTTGCGATCGTCTCCCTCGAGCTTCTGCACCGCCTTCGCCAGGCCGAGCTGGAACTCCTTCAGGTCCCGCATGAACTCGTGCCAGAACCTGAGCGCCGTCGCGAGCTCTCCGTCGGCATCGTTGACCACGTCGGGCACCATGCCCGCCGCCTCGGTGTAGGCGTGCTGCGCGATCTTCCTCTCGATCAGCGGCCTCGCCGCTGCCCACTCGCGACGCGTGTCCGCAACGGACGCCTCGTCGCTGTAGGAGCGATCCGGGTGCGGGTGCACCTTGTTGGCCTTGATGTCGCGTACGAGGTCGCGAATCTTCGTCGCGATGTCCGTGCCCTTGAACCGGGCCCGAACGCTGTTGTACTTGTCGATCACGGCCGGTGTGTCGGCCTTGCCGTGCCAGTGCTTGCGCACCCAGTCCTGCGCGCGTTCGAACGCCTCGCGTCCCTCGCGTTCCTTCTTGCGCTGCTCCTTCTTCTTTTCTTCCTCGCGCTCCATGCGTTCGCGCACGATCCGCTCCCCTTCGGTCTCGACCTTCGGGAGCGGCGGATTGGGTTTGTCCACGACCGGCGGGACGACCTCGGGCTCCGGGTCCACGACGGCGACCGGCGTGGGCGTGGATCCTTCGGTCGGCTCGCTCGGCTCGTCGTTCCCCGTGCTCATCGTCAGGAGAACGGCGGTGACGGCGCCGGCGACGACGACGGCGCCCACGATCAGCGGCGCGGCGGAGCGGCGCGCGCGCGCCGTCGCGACGCGCTTCGCGCGCTTGCGGCGGCGCTTCAGCGTGTCCTTCTGCTGCAGCTCCTCGCCGCCGATGTTGTCGAGCATCTCGACCAGATCCGCGGCGCTCGGCCGCGTGAGCGGATCGGTCTTCGTCAGCGAGCGAACGAGCTCGCAGATCTCCTTCGGCAGCCCCGGCCGCTTGTGCTCCGGATAGAGCGGCGCGCCCTTGATGTGCAGCTTGAGGATGTTGCGGATGCTCTCCCCGGCGTACGGCGGTTCGCCTACGAGCAGGTGGTAGAGCAGGATGCCGAGTGCGTAGATGTCGCTGCCGAGCTCCGCCTTGCCGGACTCGCACACCTCGGGCGCCATGTAGTGCGGCGTTCCGACGCGCTTGCTGCTCTCCTCGAAGCGCGCCGCGAGACCGAAGTCGAGCACCTTCACCGTGCCGTCCGCGAGCAGCAGCAGGTTCTGCGGTTTGACGTCGCGGTGGACGATGCCCTTGGCGTGGGCGGCGGCCAAGCCGTTCGCGCCTTGGCGGATGACCCGCAGCGCGTCCATCGGGTCGACCTCTTCGTCGCGCGAGATGATCTCGATGGCCTCTTCACCGTCGAGCAGCTCCATCACGATGAAGTGCCTGTCGCCGTCCGAGCCGACGTCGTAGATCTTGACGATGTTCTCGTTGTCCAACTGCGCGATGACCCGCGCCTCGGTGACGAAGCGCTCGACCAGCTCGTCGAGCGCGCTCGCTTCCTTGGTCAGGATCTTGACCGCGACCACGTCGTCGAGGGCTTCGTAGTGCGCCTTGTAGACGATGGCCGTACGCCCCATGCCGATCCGCTCCAGGATCGTGCATCGCCCGACCCGCTGACCGATGAGCGGATCGCGCGTCTCGCGCTGGTGCTCATGGGAGAGCGCGCCCTTCTTGGGCGTTGCGGGCCTTGCCGGCTTGGCGGACGCCGGCTTGGCGGCGGCAGGTCTCGCAGGGCTTTGGGCGGGTTTGGCGGGCGCCTTGCGCGGCACCGGCCTGCGTTTGCGTCGACGGCTTGACATGGCGTCATTCTATGGGCGGGCGGTGGTGCGGGCATCCCCGGCAACGAGGTCAATTTCCGCCGAGGCCTACCCGAGCTCCAGCTGACGCTTCGCATCGACGACGTCGCGGTCGATGCGGTTGCGCGCCTCGTGGAGCACGGAGACGCATGGATCGGACTTGGGCAGCGAATGTGCCGTTTGCCGCAGGAGTTGAATGCTCATCCGCAGGACGCGGACGAGATCGCCGGCCGCCAGCGTCGTGTGGTCGAGGATCTCGTCGAATTCGGCACCCTCGGCCCAGCGCTGCACCGGCCCCGCGATCCCGAAGTCCGGTCCGCGCGTGATGTCGCGTAGCCCCCTTCGATTCCTCCAGCGCGGCAAACGCCTGCATGTGCGCCGTGAAGGGCACGGCGATGCCCTTCATGTGTCGCGTCGGTCGCGACGACTGATCGAATGGACGCGGGTCGTAGACAATGGACGCGAACAGCATGGCCGCCTGCACCGGATCGCAGCGGAAGATCCAGCCGCCCTCGTACGCCTCCGTCACGGCGATCTCGTATCCATTGATCTT
>CBDCWP010000032.1:0-44315 GCA_965223505.1 Planctomycetota bacterium | reverse complement strand
CTCAAGGAACCGAGTCCGTGGTGGATGAGGGGACCACCCAGCGAGTCCTTACGGGCCTCAGGCAGGGCGTCGAGGTCACAGAGAGGCAGCTTGCGCTCGACAAGCGCCGGCGACAAGAGCTCGAGGACATCGCACGACAGCTCGCCGATCAGGCACGTGCGCAGGAGGACTTCATCCGCAGTATCGAGCGGCGCATTGCGCTTGAGACCGCGACGTCGGACGAGATGCGCCGGCAGCTGGCGATTCAGCACGAGATGGAGGACCTTCGGAGGCGTGCGGCTGACCTGGGCATCGACTCGGCGAGAGCGAACGCGTTGATCGGCCGGCTTCAGTCCGTAACGGGCCGCGCGATCGCAGAAACGGCTCCAGAGACGGCCAAGCAGTTCGTCTCGAACATCGAGGTTCCGCTCGGGGGCGGCCTGAGCGACATCATCGTCGACGGAATCTCGAGTGGATTCGAGAACGCGTCGGATATCGCGAAGCAGGCGATGGACGCGCTTCTCCGTTCCCTGATCAACCAGATCGTGTCGAGCGGGATCACGAACCTGATGGCGTCGATCTTCGGCGGTGGCCGTGGCGGAGGCGGTGTCGGCGGAATCGTGGGTACTGCGATCAGCGCCTTTGGGGGTGGCGGAGGCGGGGGCGGGTTCAGCGGCCCGATCTTCGGGCCGAACGACTTCGCTACGGGCAGCCCGGACCTGCCCCCGCTCGACATTCCCTCGTTCGGCGCGTGCGGTCCGGGCGGGTGACCGGCGAAGCCGGGCGGCGGTACGTCGCCCGTTCAGCTCACGCTCTCGGTTGACGCGCGCCAATCCGACGCGCTCACCAGCCAGTCTGACTTCGCCGAGATGGTTCGTCGCACGGTTGCAACGGATCCGACGGTCGGTCGCATGATCCGCAACCAGAAGGGCCTTTGATGGCGCTTGCGGTGCTCGACGTCCCGATCCGCCGCGGCTACCGGGTGATCTTGATGCGCCCGAAGGTCGTGCAGCGCTTCTCGGGCGGCGGTCACCAGCGCGCAGCCACGTTCTCTCGACTTCTTCGACGCTACCCGGGGCTCCAAGCGCTCCTGGAGACGGACGCAGACAGGCTTTCGCTGGAGGGCTTCTTCGAAGACACGATCGAAGGCGTGGACTCGTTCCTGTGGAAGGACATCCACGACTTCGAACGCTTCGCGTCCGGAGGGCTGGTCACGCTGACGCAGGTTGCCGGCGCGGTGTACGAGCTGCCGAAGACGGGCAAGTACGGAGGCGACTACCCGATCGACGACGCGAACCTGCAGGTGTTCGACGCGGGGGCGCCAGTGAACCACGCCTCGGTGGACACGGACGCACGCACGATCACGTTCTCGTCGGCGCCGGCCGGCGCGGCAACGGCGAACTACCACTACTACCGCCGTGTCGTGATGGACAGCTACGAGCGCTCCCGGATCTGGGCTCCGTTCGGTGCGCAGTTCGACCTCGAGGAGGTGCCGGATGCCTAGCGACAAGGCGGGCAAGATCAGCGGCACCGTGATCCCGACGTGGGACAGCAAAGGGCGCTGCTGGGCCATCATCGAGTGGGAGAGCAAGAAGCTCGGGCGAACCGTTCTTCGATGCCCGGAGGGCGACAAGGACCCGGATCCGGCGGACTGGTGGAAGCGTGCCTAGGTCCACTCCCGCATCCCTCTTGAACGTCTTCCGCTCGGCGAGCTTCGAGCCGGTGTACATGATGCAGCTCGTCACGGGCGGCACGCCGGCCAACGGTCTACTACACGAACTACGACGCCGAGGTCGAGTTCGGCGGGCTCACATGGATCGTGCAGGCCGTTCAACCGCGCCAGAGGTCTCCCACCAGGGGAGCGACCAGTCCGGCACGTTGTCGATTCATCCTGGAGCGACCACGACGGGAACTGGAAGACACTCCTCGACGCCGGCGCGGACTTCATCGGCCAGGAGGTGACGTTCTTCCTGACGGACGCCACGCTGCTTGGATCCGAGCTCAGCGCTGACTGACGCGTTCCGCGAGGACTACAAAGCTCGAGCACTGGGAGAGGGTTGAGCACGGCATTCGGCTGGACCTGAAGTCGTTCCTTTCGATCCTGGACCTCGAGGTCCCGCGTCGAACCATCACACGCAGGCACTTCCCCGGCATCCCCGATGTGAACGCGGTGATCTGATGGGAATCTTCGACGGCAAGTTCGGCGGCATCCTGCTCGGCGGGCTCTCGCTGATCGCGGGCGTCTTCGCAACGCTGACGGGCGTCGGGCGCGGCCTTCGGCGGTCGTCTCATCCAGCTCGGCCTGGTCACGATCGTCTCGACGCTCCTCACCCCAAGCGGCCGTGATGGGGACAAGTCCAGCCCCCGGTACGGCTTCGACAACCTGTCGAACCAGGCGCACGACGGCGCACCGGTCCGGGTGATCTACGGGAAGGAGCGCGTCGCGCCCACCGTGATCAGCACGACGCTCTCGCAGGACCCAACGGACCTCACGCAGTACCTGCACGTCCTGATGGCGGTGGGCGAGGGTGAGATCGACAGCATCAGCGACATTCGGCTGAACGACACTCCGATCGACGCGTTCGAAGACGTCGAGTCCTTCACACGGATGGGCACCGCGAGCCAGACGGTGATCAAGGGCTTCGAGGAGATCGGGACGGCGTTCAACTCGAACACGAAGCTCTCGGACTCCACTGACACGCACGTGCACGAGGGCAGGGGCGACACGGACTCGATGATCGTCCAGTTGTCGTGGCTCGGCGGTCTCTACAGCCAGAACTCCCAGGGCAAGATCCAGGCGAACACCTCCTACGTGAAGGTGGAGTACAAGAAGGCGACGGACCCGGACACGAAGTACGCGCCGGCGACGAAGGACATGGTCGACTGGATCTCAGTCGGCAATGGGACGTTCTACTTCACGGCGCTCTCGCAGCAGGCGATTCGCAAGCAGCTGCGAATCGACTTCGAGGACACGGACCGCTATACGATCCGGATCACTGGAGGCCTGGCGGAGACGACGAAGTCGATCCACGCGCCGACGGTCACGTCGATCGTCGAGGTGCAGGCGCTCGAGCGCGCGTATCCGCACACGGCGCTGCTGGGTCTGAAGATCCCGGCCCAAGCTCAGCTCGACGGGGGAATCCCGAACGTCACGTGTTTGGTGAAGGGGATCAAGGTCTACGACCCGCGGACCGGTCTCACCGCATGGAGCCGCAACCCGGTTCTGTGCCTTCGCGACTTTCTTCTCAACACACGCTACGGGCTCGGGGAGGAGATCTCCGCTTCGAGGATTGCGGACGGCGTTGGGGAGTCGTGGCGGACGCAGGCGGACACCTGTGACGACGTGATCACGGGCCGCAACTACGAGACAGGCCACAAGCGCAACGAGCTCGACATCGTCATGGACGTGCGTGCTCAGGCGCGCGAGCACGCGAATCGGATCATGCTCGCCGTCGCGTCTGAACGTGCTGATGATCGACGGGAAGATCGAGCTTGTCCGGGACGAGGTGAAGGCGTCTTCGCGCACGTTCAGCGAGGACGAGGGCGACGGGAACCGGAAGGGAATCCGCCTCGAGTCGAACCAGGGCAACCAGTTCTCGTCCCTGATCGACTCGGTCATCCCCGATTCTGAGCGAATCAACTCGGTGCGCGTGATCTACACGGATCGGGCGCACGACTACGCGAAGCGAACGATCGAGCTGCGCGACCGAAAGATGGTTCTCTCGGGCGGAAGCGGCACGTACCAAGTCGGCGAGAGGGTCACCGTGGGAGGGGGGCTCCGAGGGCTGGGTGTCCAAGGTCTTGAGCGACGGAATCCTGATCTCCGAGGCTGACCCAACGCAGAAGACCTGGCCGATCAACGGCATCGTGAAGGGGGACGACAGCGGCGCGTTCAGCCTTCTCACGGCGAGGCGCCGGCGTTCGTCTCCCCGGAGCGCGTGCTCGAGATGAACCTCTTCGGGGTGACGCGTGTGCAGGAGGCGCTTCACCACGCTCGATACCTGCTTGAACCGGGCCCAGTTCGCGCCGGTGCGTGCTGGGCTCGGGTTCTTCTTCGGCGAGCAGGACCTCATCTTGAACGACCGGGTCAGCGCGCACTCGTCACGGATCGGCTGGGCGCCGAAGGAGCTCACGATCCTCGACATGGCCTACGAGCAGGACGGAACGGGCACGCTCAACGCGTTCGAGTACCACGCCGACGTGTTCGTGGACAACTTCGACCCGATCCCGCCGCTGCTTGCGGTGGAGACCACGACGCCCCAGGAGACGCTGAGCGCAACGCTCAAGCCGTCCGGTTCGGACTCGAAGGACGAGGAGGACGAGGACGCCACAACGGGCCTGCCGCCACCGAAGCAAGAAGACGAAGCGTCCTTCGGCGCCCCCGCCTACGACCAAGACCTCTCAGGTCCGCAGGAAGGCGAAGACGAAGTTCCCGCACGTACACGGCGACGTACGACCCGGGGGACTGGTAGATGCCGATCGTCAACCTCAGCTGGTACGACGTGTCGCTGCAGCGCGGGGCTTGCGGCTGGTGCGTGTTCGCGTCGAAGGACGAGAACTTCCGCGGCGACCAGGTCGCGACGGCCCCGCTCGGCAACCGTTTCGCGCAGTTCAACCTGCCCAAGGGGCGCTGGATCGTGCGGGCGCTGATGAAGCTCTCGGGCTGCGGGATCGAGTCCTGGCCCGAGGTGGCGTACGCGGAGCTCAACGTCACAGGGCGGCGGGTCAAGCCGGCGACGCCTTCGAACGCGGCGGTGGGCCAGGCAACACCGAAGAGCCATATCGCGCTTCTGGCGGACCCTCCGTCCGTTGACGACGAGCCCCACGTCCTCCAGGTGATCGAGCACCCGGCCGGCACGTCGACGTCGAGTACGGGAAGCTGGTGAGCGTCGTCAAGCCGGATCCCAAGGGGGTGATGAACCAGAACGGTCGCGTCTCGATTCCCGGCGTGCCGGCCGGCGGGCATGCGATCTTCGGCGGGTCGTCCGCAGCGCGGCAGGTGACGCGCCGGTTCTCCGTCCGTGGCCTCGGGAGGGACGGACGGCCGGGCGATGCCGTCGGAGCAGACGCTTCACGTTCCGGAGGCGATCCGGACCTTGGCCGCGGTGCTGATCGCAGAGGTCGACCTGGTCGGCGGTACGAAGAACGGAGGGAGTGGCTGGTCCGGCCCCGCAGCGCCCGACACGTACGAGTTCGACACGTCCGAGGGCTGGCAGACGGTGAAGCTGCCAGCTGCGAGCGACGCGGCGGGATGGGCGGCGCTGGGCGCCATCAACGGGACGTTCCTGACGGAGAACTGGATCCACCTGACGCCGTTCTTTCAGAACGCCACGATTCCGACGAACGAGCACGATTTCGGCGCGTCGGTTCACTTCATGCCTGAGTGTTGGGACAACTGCCATCGTTCCGACGTCGCGGCCGACAACGCGTACCTGAACACGAAGTCGAGCAACCTCAACATGCCGATGTTCCCGCATCTGCATGACGACGAGACTCGAGACGCACCGACGAACTACGGTCCGAAGTACCTGATGGACGAAGTGACGGGAACGGGGAAACCGAAGAACCCGCTTCGCTTCATCCGGTGGGAGGTCCGGGTCTCTGATACGGCCGATATGGAGGGAAACAGCGTCCCGTGGGAGCCGTACATGCCGGGCATGTGGCTCAAGGGTCGGTACTTCCAAGCGCGCCTGATCATCGAAGAGGAGACGGGCTACTTCCGCGTGCGCTCCGGCGAGGTCCTGGTCCGGGCTCTCTTCCCGCGACGCATCGTATCGGGCTCGGTCGCATGGCCGACGAACGGCGTCGCGGCGCCCGGTGTGACGGTCACGCTTCCCGTTCACCCGATCACGGGCGGGAGCATGTTCCCCAACGCGATGTACGTCGTCGCGAGCTGCCAGGGCAATGGCGGGACCGTTGCTCACATCGCGCTTCCGTCCGGCCACGGGGCCGGCGCGACGACTTTCAAGATCATGGTGCGCGATTCAGCGAACGCGCAAGCGACGACGGCCGACACGATCGAGTGGGCCGCGTTCGGCTACTGAGGAGAGAGAAGATGGTTCAGACCTACAAGACCACTGGCAACGCAGAGATCGACCTGGACGACGACGGGAATGCTGTCATGGGCGCCGCAGATCGCGGAATCGACACGGCGCTCACGAGGTATTCCGGAACGGCTGATCCGTCGACGGTCGCGTGGGGGGCGGCCGACAGCGGGAAGGTCTGGATCGACGAGACCGACGCCGAGAACCCGGTCAAGAAAGAGTGGCAGGACCTCGGCGGAGGGACGTACGGGTGGCGGACCGTTCGCCGGCAGAAGGTCCTGCGGGCTGTGGTTGCGCATGCCGTGACGTTCACGACGACATCGCCGGCGGCGGCCAACGTGGTGTGGGAGGACGTCAACCTGGCAACGCTCCTGCAGGACATCCAGGACGCGAGCCAGAAGGACGCTCTGGTGGCTGCGGTTCGTCTTCGAGTTCGCATCAAGACGGGTGCCAGCGAGACGCTGGGTCAGGACAATGCCTACATCTCGTTCCGGAAGAAGGGCACGACGGCGCCCGAGCATCGCGTCTACGCCGCGGTCGTCGATCGCTACCTCGAGGCGGAGATCGTCGTTCCTCTGAACACGTCCGAGGTGATGGAGTTCAGTGTGACCGTCGGTGGCGGAACGGCGTCGTTCTCGTACGAGGCCTGGGTGATCGAGGCGTACGAGGAGATGTAGGGACTGTGGGCGAGAGCCCGTAGAATGAAGGCTCGAAATCAAGTCGCCTGCTTCTTATAGCGCGTTGCGGGCGCGAATCTCACAGAGGTTCTGTCCATGGACAAACGCAACGCGCGCAACTACTTCACGGGTGGGTGCTACACGCCCGCAGGCTTCTTGGACGAGGCGAGGAAGCGGTTCTATCGCCGCGATCCGGACACGAACGAGCTGCAGCACTGCGCTGCTGACGTGCGCCCCGAGCCCGAGCGCGGCTCGAATGACTGGTTTGGCCCGGCGAACAACCGTCGCTGGCGCCCGAACGGTTCATGGGAGGTGACGCCGGACGAGATGCC
This sequence comes from Planctomycetota bacterium, assembly GCA_965223505.1. Classification (GTDB taxonomy): domain Bacteria; phylum Planctomycetota; class PLA2; order PLA2; family JAEUHO01; genus CBDCWP01. The sequence goes on along the minus strand of CBDCWP010000032.1, from coordinate 37,283 downwards.
GCATCCGTTCCGCACGCGTCCCGAGGAAGACCTGATTCAGGCGAAGGAGTAGTCGATGTCGATTCTCACGGACCAGGCCGAGACTGACCTTCTCGAGCTGATTTTCCTCGCGACGACGTGGCTCAGCCTTGCGGAAGATAAGGTGACGGGCCCTTACACGCAGCTCCACATTTCGCTGCACACCGGCGATCCCGGAGAAGCGGGGGTCCCAGACGACGAGCGAGTGCGCCTACACCGGCTACGCGCGCGTGGCGGTGTCGCGAAGCGGCACGGGATGGACCGTCGCCAGTGACACGGTGGACAACGACAACGCGATCACCTTCGGTGAGAAGACGGCCGGCGGCGACGAGACGGCGACCTACGTCGGTATCGGCACGGACGCCTCGGGCGCGGGCAACCTGCTGATGCGCATTGCGCTCACTGCGAGCCTTCTGATTTCGGACGGCGTCACACCCGAGTTTGCGGCCGCGCGCGTTGGACGTGATCGCAGCGTAGGAATGGGGCAGCATGTCGACTGTGTGGCTCATCGCCGAGGCTGAGTACAAAACGTCGCAAGCGGAGGGCGATTACGAGGGCGACCCGAATGCGATCCTAAATCCTGACCTGACCAACGTCGTCGGCTTCGACCAGAAGTATTGGAAGGAGTCCGGTGGCGCGCTGGTCCCGATGACGCAGGCGGAGCAGGACGCAGTGGACGCGCTTGAGCTCCTCGCTGCCGACGATGCGGAGATGGAGGAGGGCCGGCGCTTTCTGCACGCCCTCGCCCGCCAATCGCGGCGTGAGATCAACGCGCTGCGCGCCCAGGTCGATCTGCTCGCGTCCATCGTTCGCTACCAGGCGGGCCAGAGCGCGCCTACGCCGCTTGGGCAGATCGACGCCGGCACGGCCCCCGGGCGAATGGCGACACCGCATCCGCCAGCGCCTCGAGGAGATTCCGGATGGCTAGTGGCGAGATCGTTGGCTACGCGGTGTATCCCGCGCCCCCGGACGCGAGCCAGGCTGCGCCGTCTTCACGCGCCGGAGGCTCGACACCGGGCGAGCTCGTGCCGACGCTCAAGTTCGACGATGCGGCGATCGAGTATTGGGACTTCTACTTCCGGCTGGAGAACTACGCCGGCGGCGGACTGACGATCACTTTCGATTGGTCGGCGGATACAGCCACGACGAACGAGACCCGATGGGGCGCGGCGATCCGGCGCATCCAGGACGACGCCGAGGATGTGGACACATCGCACACCTACGACTTCAACGACGTCGACGACACCGCGCCCTCGGCGTCGGGGAGAGCGGTCCCGTGCGTCGATCACGTTCACCGACGGCGCGGACATGGACTCCATCGCAGACGGCGAGGCGGGGATCCTGCGCATCCGCCGCAACGCCACGCATGCCAATGACGACATGAGCGGCGACGCCGAGCTCTGGCTGCCGACCGTGACTATCAAGGAGACGTAGTCCGGTGGCTCTCGACCTCACGCCCACCGCGTACGTCTCGCGGGACTCGGCGTTCGGGCTCACCGCGTTCCCGATCACCATGGTGGCGTGGTTCAAGCTGGATGATCAGTCAGTGGACCGAACTGTGCTCTGGATCGGCGACAAGGACCACGGGTCGAAGTGGTCCGCGCTCGAGGTGCTGAGCACCGGTCGTGTGCTCGCGATCTGCCACAACTACGGCAGCGGGCCTTCGCGCTACGCCCAAACGTCCACGTCGCTGGTCGGAACGGGCACATGGTACGCCGCCGTCGCGGTGTTCACCTCAACGACGAGTCGAGACATCTACGTCGACTACCTGACCGGCAAGAGCTCGGACGAAACTGCCTCCAACACCCAATCGGTTGGGTCGCAGCAGAACACCCATGATCGCGTGGCGATCGGTTATCGGCGGGACTCAACCCCGAACCAGCCATGGGACGGGCCGATCGCCCGGGCGGCCATGTTCGACTTCGCGTTCACGGCGGACCAGGCCGCGGCGTTCTGCGCGGGCTATTGGCCGCGAATGATCGGCGAGCCCGCCTTCCACGTCGAGGGACTCGAGGACTCCTGGGAGTCGGTCGAAGGCGCGGCCATGACCGAATCCGGGACGATTGCCAAGGCGGAGCACCCGCCGGTGATGTTCCCGCCGCGCCTGATCTTCCCCGTGCCCGCCCCCGCCGGTGGCGGTGGAGCCATCAGCGCGTCGGGCTCGATCGTGTTCACCGGCGCCGCCTCGCTGAAGGGCACGGGCGACCTTGCCGCATCAGGCTCTCTGGCGTTGACCGGTGCCGCAGTGCTGAAGGGGACGGGGGACCTCGCCGCGGCTGGAACACTCGCGCTCACCGGCGCGGCCGACCTGAACGGACGAGGCACGCTCGCTGCATCGGGGCTCGCTTGCACTGACCGGCGCCGCGGATTTGAGGGGCACGGGCTCCCTGAGTGCGTCAGGGGCGCTTGCTCTGACGGGGGCGGCCGATCTCAATGGCACAGGGGACCTCGCTGGCGCGGGCACGCTGGCGCTTACGGGCGCCGCGAGCTTGACCGACGCTGGGAGCAGTCCCTCGCCGATCTCAGCGTCCGGAACGTTGGCATTGACGGGCGCGGCCGACCTGAGGGGGACGGGCGATCTCGCAGCGACAGGGACTTTCTCGCTTGCCGGCGCGGCGATTCTGAAGGGGCGGGGCAAGCTCGATGCGTCCGGCGCGGTTGCGCTCACGGGCGCCGCCGACCTGAAGGGGTCGGGCGCGCTGGCCGCCTCGGGGCAGATCGTCGTGACGGGGGCTGCGATTCTGAAGGGACTGGGGACGCTCGCCGCGTCCGGGTCCCTGTCCCTGGCCGGCGCCGCGCTGCTCGCCGGCGGTCCCACGCACCCGCTCACGAAGCCGTTCACGGAAGCCGATGCTCGAGCGGGCCGGGGCTTCTGTCTTCCGCCGACCAAGTCCTTCGACGTCGGAACGAACCCATTCACACCGAGGTAGGCCTATGGCACTCCCTGATCTGATCATCTACGTAGGCATGGACAACGAGCTCCTGCTGACGGGTCCCGGCGTGGCGTCACTGGACCTGGGTAGCTACGACGAGGTCCGCTTTTCGATCGACGGAACGTCGCTTTCCAAGACGACCGCGAGCGCGGCCGAGGCCGAAGTGCAGAACGGCGGCGCGAATCTGCTGGTCCACGAGAAGACGACGGATCAGACGGGCCTCACCGCTCCGGTCGACCACGAGTACCAGCTGCACATTCGGTCGGGTGCGAGCTGGCAGGCGCTCACGGAGAAGGGCATTGCGATGTACCGCGTGAAGGCCTGATTCCTTTGGAGCGTCCCCCCTGTCGGTAGAATTGACGCGTTAGCTGGCCGACCCACGCTACCTCTTCCTTCACGGCGCGGATCGGCCCGAGTCCTCGAGGGCTTGGGCTAGATCATCGTTCGGGCCTCAGTCTCGGGGCTTGTTCGAGTCTTGCGCTATGGACAGATCGAACCTCACTCCCGACGGGACTCGGACCGTTTTTTCGCAACCAGAGTTCGAGAGGCCGGGTCGGGATTCGACTCCCTGCCGTTTCTGCGTGGAAAGACCCTTCCTGCGCTGAGCGGGCCCGGCGACTCACGAGCTCGAAGACAGGGAGTCGAAGATGAAGAGTCTCAGCCTTGCAATCCTTCTGGGGTTGCTTCTCGCAGCGTGTTCCACACCGGATCTTCCGGAGTCGTGCACGCCCGGTGTCAACGCGGCCGCGCAGAACCCGGTAGCCAGCGGAGGGCAGCGTCCCGAAGCCAAGGCAACCACCGGTGACAGCCGCGGCGTTCCCAACCCGTTGGCGATCTACGGGCGTGGGCCAGTCAGCGGCATCACGCACAGCTTCAAACCGGAATCGCGAACCGCAGGGACGATCGCCAACCCAAAAGCATGGACCGCGGACACGAACGCAATCAGTTCCGCGCCGATGGCCGCGAAGTGCGCGGCGGGTTTGCTCGAGGCGTACGCGGTCGCCTACATGGATCCGATGCGAACGGACGACGAGAAGGAGAAGCTGCGAGCCGCGATGGCGGACCTCGTCGACAAGATCGGCGCTACGCAGGTCGAGTGGGTGGGCGCGATCGCAGCGCTGGCACCCAAGTTCACGAATTGCCTGATGCTCAACCTGGATCTGTCCGGAAGCTCGGCCGGCGCACAGGACGCGGTCGACCCGGCGAACGCGGCGGCGGCCGCAGGGCCGACGAAGGAGCTGCTCGACAAGGGCCTCGAGACGCTGAAGGCGAATGCGGCCGACTCCTCGACCGGCTCCTCGGACGGTGCCTCCACGGCACCTGACAACCTCCCGAACCCGCCGGCGGCGCCGGTGAATGAGAACGGGGGCGACTGATGGTCAAGGCCCGCCTGAACGGCCCCGCGTGGGCTCAGATCTTCTGGACGGCGGTGCTTCTCGGAGCGCTTGCCTTCTTCGCCGTCGGGTGTCGCTGCGGTAGCGGCATCCGTGGTCACGCCGACCTGCGCGACGGGATCTTCGAGTTCGGAGATCCGCAGTGGCAGGCATGGCCGGCGGAGCAACCGGAAGCGTCCGATGAGTGACGCGAAGGTCAAGATCGTCTGGTCCACGTGCCGGACGCTCTTCTACATCCTGGCGCCGAACCGCACTCCGAACGAGTGGCTCGGCGTCAAGGAAGAGGGGCCCGTGCCTGCCGACAAGAAGGCCGGCGCGCTCGACGGCTACGTGCAGCTCGAGTACGACGGCGAGACGTACCATCGTCGCGTTGCGCCTTTCGCGTTCTGGAAAGTCAAGAGTCTTCCCGCGGAAGAGATCTCCGTCGACGACCTCAAGTGCGTCGACTACGCGCAACTCGCGAGGTGGCATTGGCCCCCCGACGAGCGCGACACGGCGTTCGAACAGGTCTTCGCGAAGGTGGCCGATCTCGATCGGCAGCTCGCGGATCTGCGCATCAAGCTCCGGGAGCTCGCCCGACTGTGACGGACCACCGGAACAAGAACCCGCTGCAGCGCAGCAGCACGCACGCGACGGTGCTCTTGAGCGCCTTGGCTGCTGCTGGTGCGCCGTGGTGGGGGATTGCTCTGGCTGGTCTTGCCGTGACGTCGCTCTCCGTGCTCCTCAATCCGTCGAGGCGCGTCGAGTGAGCTTCATGCCGTCCGAGGAATGGGGGCCGTACAAGGCTCTCTGGTCGGAGCACCTGGTGCTCGCTCGAGACGAGTACACGGGCCGGCCGGTCCCTTGGACGCACGGCGTACGCCGGCACTGGCGCGTGTGGGTGCCGGCGTTCGTCGTCCTGGTCGCTTGGCAGGCGTGGGGAGCCCGTTCGAAATGGTGGCGCGTCGTGTGCGCGTTCCTGACCGGCTTGCTGGCTGGGCACTTCTTCTGGTAGGAGGCTTGGGGATGGAAGAGCGCATCACGAGGCTCGAGGAAGGCGTTCAGACCGTGCACGGCCGCGTCACGAAGCTGGAGCGACGCGTGACGGACGTCGAGCACCAGGTGCAGGAGGAGACTCGCGTCGGCGAGCTCGTCGTGCAGCAGGTGAAGGACAGCTTCCGGGCGTTCCGCCTCGAACTCACGAGCCGGGTAGACAAGCTCGCGATCGACGTCGCGTCCCTGCTGAAGTTCAAGGAGGGGATGTCCGTGAAGATGGGGCTCGTCTGGGGCCTATTCGGCGCGGCAGTGACCGCGGGCTTGATGAAGCTGCTTGGGTGATCGAGAAGACCGCCATCCGCGTCCGTGACGCGCTGCAGTGCCTTTCCGGCCGCTCTTGGCAGGACGAGCTTGAGCTCCAGGACGAGATCGACGACGCGCTGCTGCTCGCTGACATCCAGTTCGCCCGAGAGGAGCGCCTGAGTTCGACGGACATCGTCGACTTCTTCGTCGAGGGCCTTGCGGTCGAGGTGAAGGTCGACATGGGACTGACCCACGTGACACGGCAGCTGCACCGCTACCTCGGTCACGACGAGATCGAGGGCGCAGTCCTGGTGACGACCAAGTCCATGCACCGCGGCATCGCAAGAACGCTCCACGGCAAGCCCGTGTGGGTGATCTACCTGAGCCCTCTATGAGCCTTGGAACCGTCGAGTACCGATCCGGGCGCTGGCACCTGAAGGTGGAGCCCCACGTCGCGATCCGTGTGAAGCGGATCTTCGGCAAGGTCGAGCGCCGCCGGCGCGGCGAGCTCGTGATCTCTGCCACGGAGGAAAACTGCCGGGACCTCGAGTGGCTCCTGACCCGATACGACTTGCAGCTGTTCGGCGACGACGGTCACACCCACGCCATCGAACTGCTCAAGCGCGGCGCGCGGGCCTTTGACGAACGCGTCGAGCGTTCTCTCCGGATCATGGACGACAGCTACGAGGGGAGAGACGTCGAGATGGCGCTCCCACCGCGCCACTACCAGGTGCAGGCGGCCGACCTCTGCCGCAACAACGGCGGGCTTCTCGTAGGCGACGTTGTCGGCCTTGGGAAGACTGTCACGGCGCTGACGCTAATCGCGGACCCGAAGGCACGCCCGGCGCTGATTGTTGCGCAGGCTCACCTCGCGCACCCGACGACACGCAGGAGCCAGTGCCAGTGGGAACGCGAGGTCGAGAGATTCCTTCCCGGCCTCCACGTCCACACGTTGAAGAAGGGCGATCCCTACGAGCTCCCGAAGTTGTTCGGACGGGATCCGGACGTCCTGATCGCGAGCTACCACAAGCTCGGAGGCTGGGCTGACTACCTGGCCGGCAAGCTGAAGACCGTCGTTTTCGACGAGGTACAGGAGCTCCGGACAGGCAGATCGAGCACGAAGGGTTGGGCGGCATCTCGCGTCGCCGAGCAGACCCGCTACCGCATGGGCCTGAGCGCAACGCCGATCTTCAATCTCGGCGGCGAGTTCTACAACCTCTACGACGTGCTCGCACCAAACGTGCTGGGCACCCGTGGGGAGTTCCACATCGAGTGGTGCCAGGAGTGGGGCTACCAGGGGAAGGCCAAGCTGAAGGACCCGGAGGCCTTCGGCTCGTACCTTCGGGAGCTGGGGATCTTCATTCGCCGAACGCGGAAGGACGTGGGCGGGAGATCACGGAGCCGCAGCACATCATCGAGGAGATCGACAGCAAGGAGGAGTCGAAGGCTCTGAAGGCGGTCGAAGGGACCGCGGTCGAGCTCGCCCAGAAGATCCTGAGTCAGAACGCGTCCGGTTGGGACGTGATGACGGCCAGCTCGGAGCTCTCGAACACCCTGCGCCAGGCGACGGGCGTCGACAAGGCTCCGTACGTAGCAGCGTTCGTCCGGATGCTGGTCGAGGAGCACGGCGAGCCCGTGGTCCTGTTCGGCTGGCACCGAGAGGTCTACGGGATCTGGCTGGAGATGCTCGAGGACCTCAACCCGGCGATGTACACGGGCTCGGAGTCCCCCGCGAAGAAGGGCGCGGAGATGGCCCGCTTCATGGACGGCGACACCGACGTCCTGATCATCTCGCTTCGAAGCGGCCAGGGGCTTGACGGGCTCCAGAGGCGCTGCGCGACGGCTGTCATCGGCGAGCTGGACTGGTCGCCGGCTGTCATCGAGCAGTGCGTCGGTCGGGTCGCTCGCGACGGCCAGGAGAGGGCGGTCTTCGCCTACTACCTCATCTCGAAGTTCGGCTCCGACCCGATCATGGTCGACGTCCTGGGCCTGAAGAAGGCGCAGTTGGAGGGGGTCAACGATCCGACGAAGCGCGAGAAGGTGATCCGGGAGGTCGACCCGGACCACGTCAAGAAGCTCGCGAGCGCCTACCTGAAGAACCGCAGGGTGCTGGCGAAGGGCGTTGGAGTCTCCTGACCGTTTCGTGCGCAAAAACCCTACATGGGGCTTTTCGTCCGAATTCACCGCGATCGCTGGCCTGATGACCTAGCTATTGTGGGTGAGCGATACTAGTCTCAGGAGCGCAACGAGGGTCCGGCAGGGCTGCGCGGGAGTGAGCCCGCGAGCCGTGGGAGTGGGGTTGGCGGAAGAGCTTGGGCTTCCGCTGCGTTTCAGTCGACAGGGCTTTCGCGATCTGCTCTTTCGAATCAACCGACGTTCTCAGGCAAGGCCCGGCCCATGGCTGTGTGACAGGCGGCGGGGGGAATCGAACCCCCGAATCCAAGATTGCAAGTCTAGGCACCTTTCCATTCGGCCACGCCGCCAAGCGTGCGCAGGACCGGGCCCTGCCTGAGACCGTCGATTGGCTCTTTGACGTGAAACGAAGAGAGGCCCCGGCGTGCGCCGGGTGGCGGAGCTTGTTCAGGGTCACCGCCGCTCGACGACTTGCGTAGCCATCAACCGACGTGCGCTAGCACTTCGGCTTTCGGCGTGTGTGAGCGGGAACCTTGACTGCGCCCGGTTGAGAGCGCGGCTTCGGCTTTCGAATCTTCCGCTTGACGGTTTTCGTCCTGCAGGGTTTCGGGTGCTGGGTTACTTTGAATTGGGCCGTTCGACCGACCTGCGCGGCCCGTTTGAAGGGCCGCGATGAGCAAGACTACGCATCTCCGTGGTCGCCATGGTTCAATGGCGGCATGCCTAAACGGTCAAGCAAGAAACAGGCCGCCCGCAAGCGCGAGGATACCAACCAAGCCGCTGCGCGGATCGTCCGCCAGACCACTGGCCAGCAGAAGCCCGCAGACGAGGGGAAGAACCCCGCTGCGGTCGCGCTTGGCCGTCTGGGCGGGCAGAAGGGCGGACCAGCCCGCGCCAAGAGCCTGTCTGCGGCTCGCCGTAAGGCCATTGCTAAGAAGGCTGCGCAGGCTCGATGGGGGAAGCGCAAGTCAAAGTGATCCCACGGGCCACGATTTGCCGACAGGGTGGATATACTTCCGGGCCCACCTTGGAGATAGAGCGTGCCTGACGAACAGAAGGCAGAGAAGCAAGTCCCGATTAAGTGGGACATCCCCGATGACGAGGGGCCGGTCCACATCTCAAACATGCTTGTGCAGCATACGGACCACGAATTCCTCGTCCGCTTTTTCCAGGTTTACCCACCTCTCTTACTCGGAACCGACGAGGAGAAAGAGGAGCAGGCCAAAGAGATCAAGCATGTCGAGGCTCGCTGCGTTGGGCAGTACGTTCTGGCGCCTGAGCGCATTCAGAAGTTCATTGACGCGCTCACCACGAATCTTGGCCGCTGGAACGCAAAGCAAAAGCAGGGGGACTAGAAGTGAACATTGTCGCAGATCCGAAGTCCATCATAGAGGCCGACTCGTCCCTAAGGATCGACCTCGCGCCGATTGCAGCTTCCACCTTCTTGATCTCAACCGGGGCGGGCGACGTGGATAGTGCGGACAACCAAGGGCCGACACACGAAGAGCTGATTGAGATGGCCCGCGAGTATCCGGCGCTCTCGGATACGGAGATTGACGAACTCTGGGAACTGACGTCGAGGTTCGACGAAACCCGCGCCCGTGCTGAGGCTGACCCGGATTTTTAAGCGGCCACTATGCTTGAAGAGGCTCCGTTCTTCCCCATGCGAGCCTTCTGGGCGTTAGCAGGTGCCAAGAAGCGCTTGGTGATCGTTCTTGCGCCCAAGAAGCCGGGCGGCGCGCATCCAGTCATTTACGGAACTGGTGCTCCGCCTTGGGCGGGCCGACAGTGGGCCGAGAAGTGGCACCTGCTTTTGCATCTTCGCAAAAACGATATCCCCCAGTTCAGGTTGTCGAAGGACACGTTTCTCTATCTTGAGACAATTCCAACCGGGGGAATCCCAGACGACCCAAGACGGAAGTTCCGTGGACTTGTGCCAATGGACTTCTGGGTTGATCTACGCAAGATGATTCGCCAGCACATGAACCACAAGCCCCCGTAGCCGCTTGACATTGCTTGATCGCTCAAGCATAATGTCATTATGAATCGACTAAGCGATAGGCGACGCGCGCAGATTCTGTCGTGTCTCGTGGAAGGCATGAGCATTCGTGCCACGTCGCGGATTGCGGGCGCAGCCAAGAACACGATTCAGAAGCTGAGCCGGGACGTGGGGATCGCCTGCGGCCTCTTTCAGCATGAGCGGCTGCGCAATCTGCCCTTGCACACACATTCAAGCCGACGAGGCGTGGGCGTTCTGCGGCATGAAGGAGCGCAACGTGCCTCGGGACAAGCAGGGCGTGTTCGGCTATGGCAACGTGTGGGTCTGGACGGCCCTGTGCATGGACACGAAGATCGTCCCGTCCTGGGTGCTCGGCAACCGCGACCAAGAGGCAGCCCATGGCGCTGCTGTGCGACCTACAAAAGCGGCTGGGCCCACCGCATCACATTGAACACGGACGGGCTAAGGGCGTACCACACAGGCGTCGTCGTGGCCTTCGGTGGGGACGTGGACTACGCCCCGCGTCGTCAAGAACTTCAGCACGCCCAACAGACGTTGGAGTGGTGTCGACAACCGTTACTCGCCGCCGATCGTCACCAACGTCAAGCGCGAGCGCGTCTGCGGCAATCCCAAGGTGGCCGAGGCCAGCACGTCCTACGTCGAGCGCTTCAACCTGGGGCTCAGGATGGGCATGCGCCGCATGACTCGCCTCACCAACGGCCACAGCCGCAAGGTCGAGAACTTCGGCTACGCCCTCAACCTGCACTACACGCACTACAACTGGTGCAGCAAGCACGAGAGTCTGAACGGCGCGACACCCGCGATGGCCAACGGGCTTACCAGTCGCGTCTGGACCACAAAGGACCTGATCGGCCTCCTACCCGCATGGAATAGGGACAAAGAGCCCAAGATAACAGGCGATTTCAAACTGACCCAGCACCGGGTTTCGGCATGCACATCACCTCCTCACTCCTGCGTTCACGCAGGCAGCCGTGTACCCACGGCGCTGGGTGCTTCGAAGGAAGCGGGGGTGCCGGGACCTCTCTTCGGTCCACGTCTGATCAGGGGTGTCAGAGAGCAATCCGTTCTGCTCTCCCTGCCCCGTCCCGCGACTGTCGTTCCTGTCCGTAAGATCAGTAGGTCGCGTTTCGATCTGGTTCTGCAGATCGGTTTCCGAGTTGGGCCCGGCTCAGGCCCTTCTCGGCCGACAAGTCTTGTAGCACGGGCCTACCCCGGTCAGGCACACGACGTTTCTGGTGGTCCCCGGGCGTCGGCGCATCCATCGGCGCCGGGGACCGGACCCAAGGCCTAGGGCGCCCTCATAGCCTCGGCAAGCGCTGCCATGGCCGCTCGATCCTGCGAATCGTCCCTCTGCACGTACTGATCTGTCATCGAGCTCCCGGGTGCGTGCGCAAGCAGGCGGCGGATCGCTCCGTGGGGGACCCCGAGGCTTCCCAGCCGCGTCGCGAACGTGTGTCGCAGGCGGTGGAAGCCGTTCTGGCCGCGGGGCGCTCGTTCGATCCCGACGGCCTCCTGGGCGCGCTGCAGGGCCTTGGAGAGCGACGAGTCGGACACCGGGCAGTCCGCGGCACACCGGCCCCGAAACGGCCCGATGTCGGCGGAGGATCTCATCGAGCTGCGGGATGATCGGAACTCTGATCGGGATGCCGGTCTTGGACCGGCTCTTGTTGATCAGGCGGACGTCGAGATCGACGTCGTCCCACTCGAGCGCCCGGATGGTCCCCGAGCGAGAGCCCGGCGAACACGCCGAGCGCGATCGCCAACTCTAGGTAGTGCCCGTGGCGATGCTCCAGGAGCGCGGCGACCTGGTCCGCGGTGAGGCGTCGCGCGCTCCTTCGCCCTGACGGCCGGCCCGCGCAGCTTGCCGACGAAGTCCGCGCACTCGATCCCGCTGTCGTCGCACCAGCGCTGGAAGCGCCGGCAGGCGCCCAGGAACATCTGCGTCGTACGGGGCGCCCACGTGCGCTCTGCGAGGTGCGCCTCGAGCATCGACCGAGACCAGCGATGGAGCGGGATCTCGCCCCAGGCGTCGAACAGCGGCCCGAGCTTCTGCTCGTAGAATCTGATCGTGTCCGGGCTACGCTTGAGGAAGGCCAGGTGCCTGAAGAAGCGCTCCCGGGCCTCGGAGGGCGGACGACCGTTGGAGATCTGCTTCGCCGCGGGCGACCTTGAACTCGTGCAGGAGCTGCTTGGCGACGCGCTCGTTGGTGGTCTTGAGCGATCGCGACGTGGCTCGGCTTCCTCGGCCGCCCTCACGCCAGAACAGATGCCAAACACCACGCTTACCGCGGGGGAGAATCCATGCGGACATGGGGGCCGACGATAGCACCGTGCATGCAAATGTGCATGCAGTGAAAATTCCGCACCCCCGAAATCGCCCGCAAACGCCTATTAATAGCCTTGGGCCTGTAGCTCAGCTGGTTAGAGCAGGGACTCATAATCCGCATGCAAGATCGCCCGCAAACACGCAACTATCTGGGCTCTACTTACGATTGACGGCGCGGTTAGAGCGCAAAACAGCACTGAACAAATGGGGCTTTGCGAGGCGTGCATGCACGGCGTGCATGCACTTCTACAGAGGACGCATCATCGGTCCGCGCCGACATCGAACCGGATCCAGGGCTCATCGACCTACTAGGCAAGAACAACGTCCTGAGCGTGTAGCACAGCTTCGTTCGCTTCGGTATCTTCGCTAGCTTCCTCGCCACATCTCGCGGAACGTAGCCGAGCATGGTCTTGTTGCGGAACATCCACCCAGCCCACGACCCGTACACGGCAACCGCGTTCTTGTCGTGCTTGTTGGTGGGATCTCGAACGAGATGGAGCTTGCGCTTCGAGCCCCGAACGAATCGGGAAACAAACTCGCTCGCGGCCGTCCATCGTCACGCCGGCCCACGTCTACGTCCTCAAAGGACGGCCTTGTAGCCCAGGGCATTGGATCGCAGACCCGAACCACGCCCTTCTTGTCATTCGGTCGGCGCCAGTCCTCGCCGGGCCTCGGCTTTTCTCCGCGCTGTACCGTTCGTACTCTCACACTAGTCTGGCAACAGCACGCATACGCTCACGCGAACCTCGCTGTCGGACCTCAGGCCTCCGCAGATACCTCCCACGCGTACCGCCTCGCCTTTGATGGTGGTGGGCTCGAGGTCGCGAATGAACACGCACTTGACCGTCGACGGGCCCGCTTCAAGCGTGACGTAGGCAGGGTCTGACAGGGACGTCGGCTTCGATCACCTTGCCGGTGATGACCAGACGTCTTTTCCGGTAGGCCGCGTCGGCCTTCATCTCGTCTTCGCGGTACTCGCGGCCAAGGCGGGCTGCGGAGATGACGGGAGCGTCGACGTACCGCTCCTGCTCTCGCTGCCTCCGGTCAGATCGCTTCATTGAGGACTCGAATACGCTCGCGGTGCACTGGCCCATGATCAGCATCGGCGCCACGACGAGCCCAACCACGATCGCGGTGAGGCATCCGCACCCCATTCCGAACCCGCTCCCAAATCCAGGCGGCTTGGCCTTCTCGACGATGACCTGGGTGGGCTGCTGAGGCTGGGGCGGTGGCTGTTGCGGTGTCGGCGCCGCGGCGCCCGTGGGCGCGCCGCAGCTCGGGCAGAAGGCGCTCGCGGCCTCGAGAATCTCCCCACACGCCCCCACAGACTCTCATTCCCGGACCCCTTCCTGGCCACCCCCGTCATGCCGGCGCCCCAGCAGCACTTGCAGAAACGAGGCACGCGGGGCACTCCTTCATCTACTGGATTGTCAGCGGCACGGTCTCGTTGTTCTGCTCGCTATCGTTGCAGTAGAAGCTGAGAACCGTGTCCGGATCGAGTCCCTCTGGGATCACCACATCGAACTTGTTCTCGTTCGGAGGCTGCTGCCGCGTGACTGTGACTCCGGGCGTCGGCGGAGGAATCTGGGCGCACTGGTACCCATGCTCACTGCCCCCCGTGAGCGTGATTGTCGAGGCTCCAGGGCTGTGCGGGTTCGGGGGGTTTGCGGTTGCGTTGAAGGCGGGCAATGTTGACTCTCCTCTCCTATTTGGGCGCCCGCATCTTGCGCTTCAGTACGCGCCAGACCTGCTGAACGGTCTCGTCCGGGTCGCCGTCGAGGAAGTCGATTGTATCGGGGGACAAGCGATACCACTGCATCGCAACTAGCGCCTGGAGGACCGTCGACCGGACTCGTGGGCTCCAGTGCCGGAGAAACGGCACCAGCTCTTCTGCGCCCACGTTTGGCAGGCTCATACGCGCCTGCCTTGATGACGTTGGCGAGCGCGGCACCGACCGTTTCCGCCCCGCTCAAGCTCTAGCTCCATGGACTCCGCCGTAGGCGGTTCCGCAATCTGGAGGGTGCGCGGTAGGCCTGCGCGCTGCTCAACCAAGAAGACCCGGAGTCGCTCCGGAGGAATGTACCCATCTGAGAGGAGAATGCGCCTGAAGTGCGACCGGTCTTTCTCTAGGGACTTGACCCAGTCGCGCTCCTCTGACGTGTTCAGGCGTGCGTCCTGCCGCGCTCCGGTCGCCGCCCGGTAGCACTCGTATCCTGCGGCGGAGCAGAGCGCTAGCGACAGTAGCGCGAGAATCAACGCGCACCTGAGCACTGAGCGCCCCATGCGGAACAGACTTGGTTCGCCGCTCGATCAACGGACGAGTCAGTGACAGCCCGTCATCCTTGATCTCAAGCAGAGCAGCAACCAGTTCCGCGCGCTCTCTCGGGGTCATGACTGGCCATCCTTCTTCCGGCGACTGCGGGAATAGCGAAGGAAGTCTCGGAGCTCGTCGGGCTTGCCCGCCAGGCGGGCTAGTTCTGCAACCTCGTCTGACGAGAGACCCGGAACGAGTCTCCGGATCAGGCCGATGGGATCATCCTCGCGAGGGGGCCAGGGACGACCTGCGTCGAGCAGGTCGTCCACGCCGCATCCGATGTAGGCGGCGAGAAGCACCGCGCTTCGCCCCTTCGGGAGGGCGTCTCCGCTCACCCACGCATTCGCGCTCGGCCATGTGACGCCCGCGACCCGCGCTATCGACGCGACCGTCCTGCTTGTCGGGTCCCCTGAGATCCAATCCGCGAGGCGTTCGTGGAACTTGAGCCCTACGCCCGGCGCGTCGTCGTGCTGTTTGGAGGCCATTCGGCGCACTTGTCGCACTACACGCATCGCCCCGTCAACCCCCATCCCAACTCGAGACCTCTCATGAAGTTTTTACTTGAATCGCATAGAGGTAAAACTATATTCGACCCCGATGGGCAAGCCGCGACACGACAGCGACACGACCGCTACGCGACAGCGACAGGCGCTGGACCAACCCAATCCCCAGGTTTGGGAGAGGATCGATAGCGCGGCCCGCCGACTCACGGCCGATCGCGAGGGGATCAAGCTCCGTTCCCGCAAACAGGCCGTATGGCGCGAGTTGAAGGCCGGACGGCTCACCGAGAGTTGGGCGATTCCGTCGGGCCCGTTCGCCGGCACATACGTGCGCCGGGCTGAGGTTACGGCGCTGGTCCGCGCCAAGGCGCGTGCGCAGGGGACCACCTCATGAGTCCCTCAGTCGACCAGCGAGACGTCAGTGTCGAGACCTTCCACGGTCACCTCCCCATGAAGGCTGGGGACGAGCACAGAGACGGAGATGCCCGGGAAGCTACCCGTTCGGTCCCTGCGCCCGCTCCCTCAGCGGTTGCACCTTCTCGTCCACACACTTCGTATTCCCACCGTGAGTACGAACTAGGCCGATTCGACCTGACATCGTTTCTCGGGAATTCTGGGGAACATTCCCCGAGCCCACGTCGAGCCGCCCCGTGCTCCGCAATCCGCGGAGAGCCCGCACAGGTCAGTTGATCGCGGGCGGCTTCCTTCGATACGCAGCGGCGCGGCGTGGACGGACACGCGGCGCGGCGAAAGCCAGGGCGCTTGAGCGCTCAGCGTGCTCCAGGCCGAGATGCAACGGCGGCATGCAGGGCTGGAACCCCTGCTGTTGCGGGTTCGAATCCCGCCGGCTTGGAACCTGTTTGCCGTCGGGTACCGCGGAACGTCCGCGGCCTACCCAACCGGGCGACGAACGGGCGCCGCTGCGACCTCTCATCTCCCCCTGTCGAGATGCAGATTCCAGCCTTCTCGATCTGCGCGACGAAGCAGCTTGATCACCATCCGCATGTGGTGGGCGAGGCGGCGCTCGAAGAACTGCGGGGAGATCTTTCCAGACTGGAACTCAGGGGCGGGGTTTCTGCGCACGGGGCTCCGTTCTTGGGGCCGCGTCGTGGGTGTCACCACGGCGCGGTCCAGTCTGTCTCGTTTGAAACGTGCGCTAGGCCGACAAATGTAGCCGATGTGGGCGACACACGGAGGGCGGCATGACCTCCGTGAAGAAGAGCCGGGTCAAGAAGAAGCTGAAGTCGTGTCCGCACTGCGGCGCCACTCCGTTCCGCATGCTGCGTCGTTCCGAAGCAGCGGCGATCCTCGGCTCCAATCCGGACGAGTTCTCGCGCAACTGGACGAACGCCGGCGAGCTCCTCGCCGCGGCCAAACCACACTGGACCGGATCGGGTGAGTTCCGATTCGTGTGCACGGAGGTCGAGGCCTTCGCGCTCGAAGGTCGACGCTCCGTTCTCGCGACTCGCATCAGCAGCCTGCTCGAGTTCGTCAACCGCGTGATGGCCGGCGAGATCGAGATCCCCGACGAACTCCGCGAGGAAGGCGAGTACGCGCTGAAGCTCCTGCGCAATCCGCAGATTCCCGACGTGCGAGCGCTTGCTCGAGAGATCTCCGGGGGTGCGGCGTGACGGCTCGTCCGTACAGGCCCGGTTCGATCGGCTTCGCCCTGGGTGAGCAGATGAAGACGAACAGCGCTGTCGACCACGCAATGTCGACAGGCTACTTCGGCCCCGTGGTCCCGCGGGTGCTTCTCCCGTACTGCGTCGTGCGCGAGGCCCGCAAGGCGCGTGAGCGGAGGGCCGCATGAGCACGCCCTCGTTCACGTACACGCCGCGCCAACGTCAGGTCATGGCGTACGTCCGTGACCGGCGTCACCAAGGAAGGCGTCTCTCCTACGATCAGAGAGATCGCCGAGGTGCTGCGCGTCCGGGAGTCGACCCGCGCACCAGCACGTTCTAGCGCTGCTTCGGAAAGGCGCGATCGAGTTCAGCAAGGCGACGTCGCGGCGCATCGTCGTGATGGATCCGGTGTATCAGCCGAAGCTCATCTGTCCGTCCTGTCGGTGTCAGATCTCTACGCAGCTTCGACCCATTGCGGAGCTTCCTCCGAAGTCGATCGTCGAGGTCCTGCTCCGCATGCGTGACCGGCTAGAGGACCCGGAATCGTGGTGCAAGGGCGCGATGGCTCGCGATCGCGTCGGGGACCTCGTTGCGATTCGCTCCCCCGCAGCATGCAGCTGGAGCATGGAGGCTGCGCTTCGCATCGCCGCCGGAGGCGTCGACGAGCTGCTCTACGGAGCCGCCAACGTTCTGGATCACCGCTGCGGAAGCCTTCACCACTTCAACGACTCCCCGGCAACGGATCACGAGAAGGTCCTTCAGTTCCTCGACGAGTCGATTGAGTTCGCCAAGCACGAGAAGGAGCGTGCGGCGTGATGTGGTACCGCGTGAAACTCCGAAGCAGCCTTCGCCACGGCAATCTGGCGATCAAGGAAAACAGCGATCTCGCCTACTTCGAGGTGATCCGAAATCCCGGCCACACCCGCCTCCGTCGCTTCCTGTGGTGGCTGTCGTACCGGCTTCATAGCTCGAAGGCCATGCCGGTTCCGTCTCGGTCGTGGAGCGGCTGGACGGCGATCCGCGATCTGGAGCGCGCGGCATGAGCGACCAGAAGTTCCTCGTCCCGCCGCGCCTTCAGGAGCTCGCCGACGGCGCGTACCAGTACGGCGAGTTCGTCTTCTCGCTACTTCCGGGCTCTGAGTTCACGTGGGCCGTTGTCGATCTGGTGGACACGGATCGCTGGATCCATGTCGACGGAGACATCGGCTTCGTACTTCGCACGATCAACGCGCTTCGCCACTCGCACGGTGACGTGATGGTCGAGCAGATTCGGAGCGCGCGATGAGTCACGACCAGTTCGAACCGGGTCGGCCGATGGTGGAGGAAGCGGGCTCTTCTGAGATCCGTCACGGTCGTCGTCGGTCCGGTTCATCTCTTCCCTCGGCCCGGTCGCACAAACTCCGGACTCCTGCGAAAGGAGAAGCCTCCAGCACTGGCAACGATCCCTCCGATAGACGCGACCGGGCCGGGGATCTCTTCAAGGGTGGGCAGGGTCGATCCAGTGAATCGATCGAGTTCAACGGGATGGCCCTGTCAATCGCGCTCGGTGCCTTTGCGCTCATCGGCGCACTGGGGTTCGCCGGCTGGTCCCTCGTCAAGTGGATTGCGGGGGTGTGATGGTCGCGCGCACGGAGCTCAAGCAGCTGGGTCTTTTCGACTCTCACGTCCGCCGACGTTGGGCCGAAGCGGCGGACGAGTGGCTGATCAAGTGGATGCAGGCGTACGACCGAGTCAGTGCGAACAACCTGCGGGACTGGATGAAGCGAGAGAAGCAGTTCGTCGAGAACGCAGATCGTTTCACGAACGATCGTGAGGCGAGCAGGTTCAAGGGCCGCAACGGAGCGCGGATCCCTGTCTATGAGCGGGGGGAGAAGCTTCCCGGGGAGGCAGTGTCGTGAACCGTCACTACGCAGGGTCGGACTGGCTGAAGCCTGAATACGTGGGGCGCGATGAGCTCAGCGACTTCGAGAAGCGCGTCGCCGACCTGCTGGGCGAGCTGGCACGCGGGATCTATCACATCTCCGACGAAGTCGAGAAAGGGAAGTGGAGTGACTGGATGGTCGAGATCCGATTCGGCGGCTCGCTGTCTACCTTCGATTTCAATGACTTGACGCGGCTGGTGTTCCTCGCTCACGACTACTGCATCCGCGTCGAGATCTCTCCCCGCGCGAACCGCTACTTCACGATTCGCCTTCACCCCAGGACTCGGGATGGTGACAGCTTCAGCAACCGACATCCCTCGATCGAGGATGCGCTGTCAGCTTGGCGCGGTGCGTATCCCGCGGAGGTGCCCGCCTGATGGTTGCCTTCGCCACAGAGGTCGACCTCGCGAGGGTCGTGACGGAATGGCTCGAGGGCCAGGGCTTCGAGATCTCACCTGAGGTGCAGATTGAAGAGGGTGGTCCGGTTGCGGACATCGTCGCGGTGCGCGGCCCCGTGATCTGGGTGATCGAGACGAAGTTGAAGTACGGCGTCGGGGTGCTCGAGCAGGCGCTCTACTGGCGCCCTCAGTGCAGTCGGGTCAGTATCGCAGTTCCGCGGCCCGCGGCTCCGCATCGTCGAACGCTCGTCGAGAGACTCGACTTGGGCATGATCTACGTCGACGAGGGCGGAGCCGATCAGGTCATCTGGCGCCCGACGAGGAAGATCCCTCACGGCGCAACGCTTCCCAGCCTTCTGACAGGTGTTCACCAGCAGTGGGGCGCCGACGCCGGCTCCTCGAACGGCCACATGACGAAGTTCCAGGTGACCGCGCGCAAGGTCGTCCAGTTCGTACGTGAAGCGGAGGAGCCCGTGACGGTCCAGGAGATCGTGAGCGGGATCGACCACCACTACTTCAGCGACGAGGTCGCCGTGAAGGCGCTTGCCGGCTTCATCCGCAAGGGCGTGATCAGAGGCGTTCGTCGCACGGGCCAGGGCAAGTGGATGAAGGTCTACGCGGAGGAAGCATGAAGATCACGGCACCGACAGGATCTCTACGCAAGGCGGCTCAGGTCGCATCCGCGTTCTCGTCCCAGAACTCGCCGCATCTTTCGATTGCCGGCGCGCTCATCGAGTCGAAGGACGGCCTTGTGACGATCCGTGCGTCCAACCTCGACGAGTCTGTTCAGATGGAGGTCGAAGGCGCCTCCGCGACAGAAGACGGCGCCATGGTTCTCAATGCGCGACATCTGCTGAGCGTCTCGAAAGAGCTTGACGGCGACGACGCCACGCTTTCAGAGTCGGACGGCAAGGTGCACGTCGATTGCCCCGCAGGTAGCTACGACCTACGCACGCTGGACATCGAGCGGTTCCCTGCGGCGCCTGAGCGTCCCGGCAAGGAGTACCGCTGGTCGATCGACTACGCGGCACTCGTTTCGATCATCCGTCGCACGACGTTCGCGGTCGGCCATTACGGGAAGTATGCGAATCACGGCGTGTTCTTCACGCAGGCCGAGGAGGGGAGCCTTGAGTGCGTTGCGACGAACTGCAACCAGCTCGCGCACTTTCGGGTCCCCGTTCATGCCGTTGCGCCTGGCGTCCTTCTCTCACCGAAGTCGCTGAAGATCATCAAGAGCACGTTCGAGGAGCACGAGACAGTCTCCATTGACCTCAGCGGGCGCCTAGGTCGCTTTGAGGCACCGGGGCTGCTGGTGAATACCAGGCTGATCGAAGGAACCTTCCAGACTGGCTGGGAGGATCTGATTTCGACGTACACGAAGGCAAAGCCGATCGCGACGATTCGAGCGCCGGCCGGAGACCTCTCCGAAGGCGTTCGCAGGGCGTCGATGCTCCTGTCCAAGGACGAGCTCTCCTTCACGATTGCCAACGGGTCTGCGCACGAGGTCGTCCTCGAGGGCAGTTCTGAGAACGGCGACTCGACCGTACGCGTTGAGGCGTCTGTCGAAGGCAGCGTGAAGCCGACCGGCCTGAGCGCCGCCATGTTTGGCGCCGCCTTGCGCGCACTGCCGTCCGACGCCGAGGTTGAGCTGCGCTGCATGGACAAGCAGATCCTCATGCTCGACGGCGCGGGCTTCACGTACTTCCTAGCGTCGATGGGACGGAGCTGAACATGCAGGCGACGAAAACCAAGGCTCTCGCTCCCTCCGCTGAAGAACTGGAGCGAGAGATCATCGAGAAGGCGCTGATCTACGTGCGCGTGTGCGACGACTCGTCGCGTTCGTACTCCGGGTGCTCGTACGAGTCGCGGATGCGCTACACGGCCCTAGGTGACCTTCGCAACGCGATCGCCAACGCACGTCGTCACCCGGATCTCAAGTCGAAGTACGAGGACATCCTTCATCGTGCGTAGTCATTTCTCAGGCGGACCGGTGGCTCGGGGCGGTGGACTCTCTCCGTGCAGACAAGAAGCCCTGGACTCGGGTGCCGGTCCGTCTCTCCTGGGGGCGGCCTGATGGTTGCGCCCGCGTTCGACCTCTGCTCTCGATGCTCTTGCCGTCCGTGCCGATGCGGCGAGCGCGCCGACGACGACCGTGAGCTCAGCGCGATGCTGGAGCGGCTCAGTCGTCGTCAGAGCGCGGGAAGCGGTGAGCGCCGCCACCGAATCACCCATGGCTCGATCGTCCCGGAGAGCATGCTGTGAGCGTTGCGCGCGTACACGACGGAGGAGTGCTGGGCGAACGCCGGTTCGATCTCGAGTTCTACCTGCAGGACGCCGGCCACGTGTGGGAGCTGAGAGAGCGAGAGCCGTTCTCCGCGCTCGACTGCGTCATTCGTCTCTGGGTGTGGCTCGATAGCCGCAAAGACCCGTGGGGGCGCTTCCCGGGAAACATGACTCCGCGCACGCTTGAGCGCAAGGCGGTCTGGAAAGGCAAGCCTGGTCTGTTCTGGGAGGCGCTTGTCGAGTGCGGGTTCATCGACGAGTACGAGCCTGGCGTGCTTGCGTGGCACGACTACAAGGCGTTCAACGCGAAGGCCATCACGAGCTACTGGAACGGCAAGGCGGACAAGTCCGGCAAGCCGACCAAACCGACAGTGAGTCCGAGTCGCTACCGTCTCCCCGAGAGTCAACGGGTGAGCCAACGCGGTAGCGAAACGTGTAGCGAAGGCAGTAGCCAGACGCATAGCGAGACGCAATGCGGCGACGCAGGTGACGACCGCGGTCGGGCTGAGTGTGGACAGAATGTGGAGAAACGAACGCCCGAATCTGTGGTGTCTGGGGTGACACCTGAATCCCAAGCGAAACGGAATCACGTCAACGGAAGCCAAAGTAGTAGCGAAACGTGTAGCGAAACACGTAGCCAAGGCACGAGAGTCCCCAGTCCCCAGTCCTTTAGGGGATCTGGGGATCCCCCTGATAGGGAAGATCTACCTACTTCGAACGAGGGCCGTGCGGCTTGGGGGCGGAACGGGGATCCTCCCGAAGCTGCCGCTCGGGGATCTGGGGATCCGGTCAGGACGATCAGTCAGCTCGCAACGGCGTTCGCGTCCTGCCGGCCGAATCGGAAAGACCCCGGACCCGGACCGAACGGCGAGGACCGTTGGCTTCGTCACGGAGCGTACTACCTGAAGCGGGTCGACGCTCACGACCGACCGCTTGCGTCGAAGCTCAAGCTCTCGATCCCGCGGCTCGAGTACCCCATGGCCGTGCTTCTCCGGTGCGACGAAGCCCGGGCAGAGCGGGCGGTCAAGTCGGTGTGGAAACAGCGATCCGAGTGGCGCCGTAACCCACCTGAGGCGCTGATGCGTACGGCGATCGCACAGCACCTGAATGAGTACCTGGGCGAGCTCTCCGACAAGTCGGTCCGAGCGAAGGCGGGGAGGAGGTAGGCCGTGGATCGCGACGAACTGGTGACAAGCCATGTCAGGTTCGCCCGCATGAAGGCGTACGCCGCCGCGAGCAAGCTCCGACGTTCCAAGCACTACGACACCGACGACTTGGTCAGCGCAGCGTTGTTGGGGCTCGTCAAGGCCGCCGACGCGTTCGACCCGGATTGCGGTGTTCCGTTCACGGCCTACGCGTCGGTACGTGTGACAGGGGAGATACTGGATCACGTTCGGAGGTGTTTGCCGATGAGTCGAACGCAGGCAGCCACAGAGCGACTCGTCGAAGTGTCGATGGACGACGCTCCGTCATGGAGCAACCTGCGTCAGGTTTACGCGTCGAGAGAATGCTCGCCGCTTGAGCGCGCGGACGAGATGAAACACCTGCGTTCGCTTGCGCGGACAGATTCAGAGCGCGTTCTCGTTCGCCTGTACTACCGATTCGGCGTCACGCTTAAGGACATCGGCGCAGTGCTCGGGGTCACTGAGTCGCGTGCGTGTCAGATCAAGCGCTCCTTCGTGAACCACGTCCGTTCGAGTGCGGCATAGGAGGCGATTGATGCCCAAGCCGAGCAGTAGCCCTTTCGACCAAATCTGCATTGCGCTGACTGGTGGAGCGCCGAGTGACTTTGACGGCGATCCCGTTGACCTTGAACTGGCCCGCGAGTTCTACCGAGAAGCAGGCACACGCGCCACGCTGGACGCCGTTACGGCGGAGACTGAAAAGCTACAAGCTCCGGCGACGGCTCCGGCGACGGCTCCGGCAGCAGTGGAGAGAGGCCCCCCTGAGATGGATCCAGTGAGTTTTGAACCAATGCGACCAGCCACAGCGGGCCGGGTCAGGTCAACGTGGGGCGATGACGTGGCCAGTACCTTTGGTTTCAAGGCCCATCCTCAAATAGTGAGGGCGGTGATTTAGGCAGCTAGACTTGTCTCACCTCACATGGCGGCAAGTGCGCGATCTGGCGTCGTACTGGTCCGCATGTGCCAAACGGGAGAAACGCAATGCCTCCTAGCAACGACGAGCGGGCGGAGCTGACCTTCGCGCGGTTTCAGGCCGCCAAGCTTGCGACGTTGCTCAAAGCGTGCTCTGAGCATCCCACAGGAGTTATTCAGGGTGCCCCGTAAGCCGATCACTCACGCCCAGCGCATGCGCCAGGTGCACGGCCGAACTCAGTCGGACCGAGGCTACGACCGTCGCCGCATGGCGAACCCGTACACACGGAGAGCCAAGCAGATCAGGAGCTCGGCCCGCTGGCAGAAGGCTCGAGATCGAAAGCTCAAGAGGAACCCGCTCTGTGAGGAGCATGAGAAGAACGGCGACGTGGTTGCCGCGGACCAGGTCGATCACATCGTGTCGCTGTTCACGCTACTATCGAGGTACTCCGTCGAAGAGGTGGCGAACGCGACGCCTGCTGGCGCCTTCGACGAGAGCAACCTGATGAGCCTGTGCACCGGGTGCCACGCGGCGAAGAGTGCGAAGGAGCGACGACAGTGACCAGAGGAGCGCCCTCTCGACCCGTGCTGCGCTACCACGGAGGCAAGTGGCTCCTCGCTCCGTGGATCATCTCCCACTTCCCGGAGCACCGAGTCTACGTGGAACCGTACGCCGGCGCCGGCTCGGTGCTCATGCGCAAGACGCGCAGCTATGCCGAGGTCATCAACGACCTGGACGACGAGATCGTCAACCTGTTTGAGGTCCTTCGTGAGCCTGAAACGGCGGAGCAGCTAGTCCGCCAGCTCGAGCTGACTCCCTATTCGAGAACGGAGTTCTTCCGATCGTACGAAGACGCGGTCGACCCGGTCGAGAGAGCGCGCCGACGCGTCGTGCGGTCGGGGATGGCGTTCGGGACCACAGCTGGCAAGCGTAACCGGACCGGCTTCCGGGCGACTCCATGGCGCTCCGGCGGGTCGAACGGAACGCAGGACTGGCGGTCGTACCCAGGTTCAATCGCATCATTCATCGACCGGTTGCGCGGGGTATGCATCGACTGCCGGCCCGCAGTGGAGATCATCAAGCAGCAGGACGCGCCCGAGACGTTGTTCTACGTGGATCCGCCCTACCCGCTGGCAACGCGTTCGGCGATGCGCTTCCGGAGCGACAACGAGCGGGCGTACCGACACGAGATGACCGACGATGATCATCGGGAACTAGCTGCTCTCTTGCAGTCCGTGTCTGGGATGGTCGTCTTGTCCGGATACGAGTGCGAGCTGTACGAAGTAGAGCTCTACTCGGGGTGGCACAGCGTCAAACGCGAGACGCTCGCGGACGGCGCTCGCAAACGTACCGAGGTTCTGTGGATGAACGACGCTTGCGTTGCAGCTCAAGCCGGGCGACTGCAGTTCGGTGACGAGGTGGGGGGGGCGTCTTTCTCACCGAATGGAGACACGTAGACCGGGGGCGTAAGCAAGCGTTTTTTTTCACGGGTTTTGGGACTTTTTTGTTGGAGGCATGACAGAGAGGCGAGATGGGAAAGCGCGGCCCCCCCAAGACTCCGACGAAGACGCTGAAGGACCGCGGCAGTTGGCGCGGGAAGAAGCGCGACAAGACCGAGCCCCGGACGCCTGCTCAGAAGGAGCCGGCCGTTCCCGCTTGGATGCCGCCGAAGGCCAAGACCTGTTGGAAGTGGTTGACCCCGCGGCTCTTCGCTCTTGGGATTCTGGATCGGATCGACGACAAGCTGATCGAGGAATACTGCGTCACGTACTCAAGGTGGCGAGACGCTGAGTTCTACGTCAAGAAGCACGGCGACATCTACTGGATGATCGACGCCCAGGGAAACGAGGTTCCGCGCATCCACCCCAAGGCGCGGCTCGCCGAGACACTCCTTGGCAAGCTGCTTTCGATGCAGGGGAAGATGGGCATGAGCGCCGCCGATCGCGCCGGCATCGCCAAGCCCGCGGGCCCACGCTCGAGTACGGGAAAGGGGGACGGAGCCTTTGGTCTCAGCGGTTCGTCGTAAGCCGCTCGTTTCAGCCCAGATTGTTCCCAGTACGCGTGAAGAGCTCACCGACAAGTACATCGACTGGCTGATCGAGCAGATCCCGGGGTTCGATCCCGATCTGCAGTCCGAGGGCTACGGCTTCGACTACGACAAGGCTCGCGAGGCCCTGCTGTTCTTCCCGGAGCAGCTCTGCTACCCGAAGGGGCCGAAGGCCGGCAAGCCGTTCCTGCTGATGGTTTGGGAGGGCGCGGTCGTCGCCAATCTGTTCGGCTGGATCGGCGCTGACGGCTATCGCCGCTTCAAGACCGTCTTCCTGTACGTGGGGAAGAAGAACGGCAAGACGGCCTTCGAGTCCGGGGTGATGCTGTACGTCTTCGGGAAGTCGGGCCTGGGCGCGGAGCTCTACTCGGCCGCCTCCGGCGTGAAGCAGGCGCGGCTCGTCTTTGAGGCTGCGATGATCATGGTGAAGAAGAACCCGCGCCTCTGGAGCAAGAAGGGCGGATGCCTGACCATCTACGGGGCGAAGGCCGGATCGCAGAACAAGGCGATCGAGTACGAGGAGATGAACTCCGTCTACCGCGTTCTGGCGGCCGACGCTGACGCCGTCGACGGCGTGAACCCAGTTTTCAACGCGATCGACGAGTACCACCGGCACAAGTCGCCGGAGCTGGCGAACGTGCTGCGTACCTCGAGCGCGGAGCAGCCTGAGGCGATCGACTTCATCACCACGACGGCGGACACGAATCGCGAGAGCCCCTGCAACGACATGCGCGACTACGCGCTCAAGGTGCGCGACAACCCGGGCGACAGCTCCCCCGGCGCCGTGGGCTGGAACCCGAGCTTCATGCCGTGCATCTGGGAGCCAGATCCGACGAAAGAGCACGACATCGAGGACCCGAAGACCTGGGAGGCAGCAAACCCAGGCCTGGGCGTGACCGCGAACTACGACGACCTGGCCCAGAAGGCGCGAGAGGCGATGGAGTCGGCGTCCATGCTGGCCGACTTCACGCGGCTGCACTGCAACATCATCACGGACTCTGCGGTTGCCTGGTTCGTCGCGAAGAAGTGGGACGCCTGCAAAGGCGAGCTCGCGTTCCGGAAGCTCGAGGCAGCTCTCGAGGGCCGCGAGTGCTTCGGCGGCATGGACCTCGCGAGCGTCTCCGACCTGATCGCGTTCGTGCTGGTCTTCCGCGACTTCCCGACGGAGGGATCGTACGCGGCCCTGACCTACGCGTGGGCGACCGAGGAGTCTGCGCGCCTCCGGGACATCAAACAGAAGGCGCCCTCGTACACGAGATGGGCGAAGGCCGGCCACCTGGTCAGCCTCCACGAGGGCGACACGTACCGGTACTCCGAGATCCGCCGGTTCATCACGGACGTGCTTGGGAAGCGCTACAAGATCCGCGAGATCGGATACGACGGCTGGGAGGCCACGGAAACCGCTCAGCTCCTCGAGGGCGAGGGGATCACGATGGTGAAGTGGGCGCAGCAGTATTCACAGCTCAACGCGCCGTCGAAGGAGCTGGAGCGGCTCGTCAAGTCGCGCAAGCTCGTTCACGGTGGCCACCCGGTCCTTCAGTGGTGCGCGCGCAACGTCATGCTCGATATGCACGAGGGCCGGATCAAGCCCTCGAAGAAGAAGTCGGCGGACAAGATTGACGCCATCAGCGCGTTGGTGATGGGGCTGGGCGGTGCTATGATTGCACCTCTGGCGCAAGACCTGAACGAGCTCTATTCGTCGGGTGAGATCCTCGAAGCATGAAGATCCGCGCCACCGCTCTACTCTCGTTCCTGGGGCGGGCTGTTGTCGCCTTCTCTCCTGTGGTCCTCATCTCGTACGGCACGTGGCAGATCTACGAGCCGGCGGGCTGGATCACACTCGGCGCTCTCCTGTGGCTAGAGGCCGAGCGCCTTCGTCGCGCGCCGGCGCCTGCTGAGAGTGCCCGATGAGCCTCTTCGGCTGGGTCTTCAATCCGAAGAAGTTCGCGAGCGGCCCGACCGGCTCGGTGACGGATCTGTCGAACCCGGCGCTCTGGCTGCAGAACCTCTGGGGCGGACGGAAGACGGCGTCCGGCGAGCGTGTGAGCGAGACGTCGGCGATGGGCCTGCCGGCGTACTACGCGATGATCCGCAACCTGAGCGAGGACATCGCGAAGCTCCCGCTCAACCTGTACCGGCGCATGGGCGACGACGGACGAGAGGTCGTCCGTGATCACCCCGCGCACCGCCTGATCCACTTCCGTCCGAACCCGATCATGCACGCGTACACGTTCTGGCGAACCATGTGCTGCCGGATGTTTGGCTGGGGCAACGCCTACGCTGAGATCATCCGCGACGGCACTGGTCGCCCGGTTCGTCTCTGGCCGATCCACCCCGCTCGCATCAAGCCGAAGCTGCAGGAGGACGGCGAGACGCTGATCTACGAGTGGCGTCCGGACGGCAAGACGAAGATGCTCGAGATGGACTCCCGCGACATCTTCCACATGCACATCCTGGGGGACGGGATCGAGGGCTGGTCGCTTGCGCGCATCGGCGCCGAGGCGATCGGCCGCGGCAAGGCTGCGCAGCGGTTCAGCTCGTCGTACTTCGGCGAGGGCCTTCCGCTTCGAACCGTCGCGATCATGAAGCAGGTGATGAAGAAGGAGGGCCGAGAGGGCCTCCGGAAGCGCATCATGGGCGACGAAGAGCGGAGCGGCACGCTCGCACGGAAGATCCCGATTCTCGAAGGTGACATCGAGCTCCACAACATGGGCGTGAGCCCCCGTGATGCCCAGTTCATCGAGATCATGGAGTACAGCACCGAGGACATCGCGCGGCTCGGCCGCATGGCTCTCGCGAAGCTGCAGCACGACAAGCGCGCGAAGGGCTGGTCGACGCTCGAGGCCCTGAACACGGACTACGCGAACGACGCCCTCATGCCCGGCGCGATCTTCATCGAGTCGGAGATCTGGATGAAGCTGCTCACGGAGGAGGAGCAGCTCGACCACTTCGCGAAGCACCTCTTCGCCGGCCTTCTCCGGGGCGACAACCAGACGCGCTTTGCAGGCTACCAGAGCGCGATCGTGTCGGGCTGGATGACGCCGAACGAGGTCCGAGCGCTTGAGGACATGAATCCCTCGGACCAGGAGGGCGCGAGCAAGCTGCACATTCAGGGCGCCATGAAGGTTCTCGACGAAGACGACGACGACGAGCCGGACGACCCGCCCGAAGACGACGACGAAGAAGAAGACGGCGACGAGGACGAGCAGGCGCGGCGGTTCGCGGCGTCCCTTGAGCCCGTTCTCGCGGACGCTGCGGAGCGCGTCGTTCGAAAGCAGTACAGGGCGATTCGCGCCGCGATGAAGAAGCACAGCACGAACGCCGCGGCCTACGAGAAGTGGGAGGCGTCGTTCAAGAAGCGCCTCTGCGTGGACGTGACGTCCGCCTTCAGCTCGTCCGCGCAAACAGCTCGCTCGCTTGGGTTCGCCCCGGACCTTGAGTCTCTGGCCGAGCACTACATCGAGATGGGGCTTGCGGAAGACGAGGAGAAGCAGGCCAAGGCGCTGGCTTCGTTCGCGCACCTACGGCTCACGCGCAAGGAGAAGAAGAATGGACACCCCGCACACGCCTGAGTGCTTCTCGGCTCACATGGGTCTCTGGCTAATGCACCCGGACCGGTTCCGGTCCGCGGCGTCTGCGTGGCTTGCCGGCGACACCGAGATCATCGTCGCGCAGATGCGCAGCCAGTCCGAGGACGACGACGGTCCCGCCGCGGCGAAGGGTGACGCGATCGTCACGGAGCGCGGCCGGCTCATGTACTCGGTCGTCGGTGGAGTCGCGATCGTTCCGATCGTCGGGCAGATGATGAAGGGGGAATCGAGCCTCGGTGGGACCTCCACGATCCGCGTGAAGCGCTCGATCCGGCTTGCGCTGGCGGACCCGGACGTCGACGCCATCATGTTGCACATCGACTCGCCCGGCGGGACCGTGGCCGGCACGGACGATCTGGCCCGCACGATCAAGCAGGCCGACGCCCAGAAGCCCGTCTTCTCCCACATCTCGGACATGGGCGCCTCTGCCGCCTACTGGATCGCCTCCCAGACCCGATTCATCTCGGCCAACCACACGGCGGAGATCGGCAGCATCGGCACGTTCGGAATCCTGATCGACGACTCGAAGCGAGCTGAGGACATGGGGATCAAGGTCCACGTGATCAGCACGGGCAAGTTCAAGGGCGGCGGCGTCCCCGGCACTCCGGTGACCGAGGACGAGATCGCGGCCGCCCAGGAGATCATCGACGACATGAACCGCCACTTCCTGACGGCGGTGTCGAAGGGCCGCGGGATCAAGATGAAGACCCTGCGTTCGGACATCGCGACGGGGAAGACCTGGCTCGCGTCGCGGGCTCAGGACCTCGGCCTGATCGACGCCATCCAGACCTCGGACGAGGCGATCGATGCCATCAGCGAGCAGCTCGCGCGCTCTGACCGAAAGCGTCGTGCGGGGCGCGCGCGAGCGGCTCTCGGCCGCGATATCCTCGGCTCGTAGTCATGGAGGGACGTACGTGTCTACGACCGGGCCCTGAGCGATCGAGAGATCAAGCGTCTGATTCGGGGGGAATCTCTCGACTTTGCGCCAGTTCGCCGTTCAACAGCAGGTCGGCTTGGCGACCCAGTTTCCCGCCCCAACGAACAGCGACGTGGATCCCAGGGCGGCCGTGCCGGTCCTGCGTCACCGCCGGTGCCGGGCGATTGAACTCAACCGCCCTGCCGAACGGGCCCACAACCGTGATGTTGAGTGTTCCGGCTGGGAACTTCACGGCAGAGAGCCGCACGTCGTCGGCTCCAAACTCCGGGAACTCGTGCGTATCTGCGTTCTCCCAGAACTCTCGTCCACCCAGCAGCCAGCCGGCAATCGTCCCCGTATCCATGGCGCCTCCCGGTCATGCTACCTAGCCGCGATTCCCTGGGAAACGACGCTGTCCCCCCCTTGGTGTTGAATGGGGACTTAATAGGGCACCCCGTATTGCTGAGTTCAAGCGGTGTGATGCCCACCGATTTTCTCTCGCCGTAGAGAGCGCCCCGGGGTGCTGAGACTGCCCCGGTGCTGACGCTCCAAGGCAAGCAACCAGATTGCGCACGTCGCGCGGGTCAGTACGGGCCCAGGAAATGCGCGTGTGCGCCGAAGGAGCGCACCCATGCCCACCCTTTTGGAGAAGAAGAAGGCCAAGCTCGACGAGGCGTCGAAGATCCTCGCCGACGCAGGCGATGACGTCACCGACGAGCAGCTCGAGCAGGTCAAGGCCCTGAGGGGCGAGGCCGACGACTTCCAGGCGCAGCACGACCGCAAGGAGCAGATCCGCGAGATGCGCGCCGACATCGACGGCGATCGCGAGACGCTCTCGAGCATTCCGAAGCGCAAGACGGGTCGCGAGGACCCGATCGTCGCCAAGGAAGGCGCTCGGGAGGACCCGAAGGCGGGCTTCAAAGATGCCCGACAGTTCTACATCGCCGTGCACCGCGCCGGCGCTGGTGGCCTGGTCGACGACCGGCTGAAGCCGCTCGCAGCGGTCGGCAGCGACGAGCAGAGCACGTTCTCGGACCCCGACGGCGGGTTCCTGACGCCGAAGGCGTTCTCTCCGAATCTCCTGCAGGTCCGTGCGGAGGCCGACCCGCTCGCGGGCCGCGTCACGAACGTCCCGATGGAGACGCAGGTGCTGGACATCCCGGCCCGGGTCGACAAGGACCACACGAGCAGCGTCTCGGGCGGTCTCCGCGTCTACCGCCGCGCCGAGGCGGACGAGGTCCAGTCGAGCCGCATGAAGTTCGAAATGATCGAGCTCAAGGCGATGGCTCTGATGGGGCTGACGTACGCCACCGAGGAGATCATCGCGCGGTCCCCGATCTCGATCGTCGGCCTGCTCGAGGCCGGCTTCCGCGACGAGTTCGCGGGGCGCCTGATCAACGAGCGCCTGAACGGCGTGGGTGGTGGCGAGTTCACCGGCGTGATGAACTCCCCGTGCCTGATCTCGGTTCCGAAGGAAGGCGGACAGGCCGCGGACACGATTCAGGGCCTCAACATCCTGAAGATGCGTCAGCGGTGCTGGCGGTACAACGATGCCGTCTGGCTCGCGAACCCGGACACCTACGTCGAGCTGTCGAGCGTCCACATCGCCGGCACGAACGGTGACGTGTTCCTGTTCCACCCCGGCAACGGGACGGACGTTCCGGACACGCTCCTGGGCCGCCCGATCTTCTTCACGGAGTACGCGAAGACGCTCGGCGATCAGGGCGACTTGGTCCTTGGGACCTGGTCGGAGTTTCTCGAGGGGACGCTCCAGAACGTCGAGCGCGCCGAGTCCATGCACGTTCGGTTCGTGAACCACGAGCGGGCCTTCAAGTTCTGGATGGAGAACGCCGGTGCTCCGTGGTGGCGCACGGCGCTCACGCCCAAGAACGGCGCGAACACGCTGAGCCCGTTCGTCACGCTCGACGCCCGCGCCTAGCGGACGCAGTCCGAAACGAAGGGTGAACCCATGAAGAAGGTACGAGTCCTCAACGCCTCCCGGTGCGGTGCGCCGGAGGGCGAGGTCATCGAAGTGAGCGACGAGCGCGCAGCTCGTTGGCTCAAGGAACATTGGGTCGGGGAGCTCGAGGACAAGAGCGATGACGCCGGCGACAGCCTTCCCACGAAGAAGGCCGAGCTGGTCGCGCTCTACACCGAGGAACTCGGCAAGGAGCCCACGAAGGACGACCTGGGCAAGGTCACGGTTGCGACCTTGACCGAGGCCATCCAGGCGCATCGAGAGGACGACGGCGAGTAGCCGGGCGTCCCCAGAAGGAGAACCACTAGATGGCATCCCCCCAGGCAAGTCAGCACTTCCGGTCCCGCAACAAGATGGAGATGTGGGACCACGATCCGGGTGGTACGGCCGCGGCCGTCACGACGCCGGACGGAGGCACCACCGAGCGCTGGTTCGACATGCGCGACTTCGGCCGCTTTGTCGGCGCGGCCATGGCGACCATCGCCACGAGCGGCATCACGAAGCTCGAGATCGTCGGCGCGACGGACCAGGCCGGGAGCAACCTGACCGTCCTCAAGGACAGTGGTGCGCTCGCGGCCGACGCGGTCGGCGACTGGGGCGTTCTGGAGGTCACCGCGGAGGAACTCCGCCAGGAGGCCGAGGACGCCGGCTTCGCGCTGCGCTACGTCGCGCTGCGCATCACGATGGGCACCGCGACCGACGAGGCCGTGGTGGCGTACATCGGTCAGGAGCCGACGCACCAGTACGACTCGCTCACGCCGGCTTCCACGATCGCGTAGCCAATCACCGGGGGCGCGGTCGTTCGATCGCGCCCCCGTTCTCCTGGAATCAGCATGACGACCGCACGCACGCTCATCACTGCGCCGACCGAGGATCCGGTTTCGGTTCTCGACGCGCGCACGCACTGCCGGGTGACCGGTGTGCACGATGACGCGCTGCTTTCGTCTCTGGTCAAGGCTGCCACCGAGCACGCGGAGACGTTCACCGAGCGTCGGTTCGTGACGCAGACGTGGGAAGTGAAGCTCGACTGTTTCCCGGACGAGATCTTCCTTCCCTACCCGCCGCTGAGTTCCGTCGTGGAGATCCGCTATATCGACACGGATGGCGTCGAGCAGACGCTCTCCTCGAGCGTGTACACAGTCGACACGGACTCGACGCCCGGGCGTGTCTACCTGGCCTACGACCAGTCGTGGCCCACCATCCGCTCGCAGCCGCACGCTGTGACGGTGAAGTTTATTGCGGGATACGGGGGTGCATCCGCCGTTCCTCACACGATCAAGGCGGCGATCAAGCTGTTGGTCGGCCACCTGTACGAGAACCGCGAGGCGGTCGCATTGGACGCGTCCGCCGTTGTGTTGCCCATGGCGGTGGAGTCACTGCTCTCGGGCGAGAAGGTCCCCGAGGCCGCATAGGAGGCAAGAACCATGGTGGACATTGCAGTGACCCCGGCGCAGGTGCAGCCGACTGACGGCCAGCCGACCATGACCCGCATTGCGGGCGAGGACATCGACGCCGGCGAGACGATGTACCTGAACGCCACGGACGACAAGTGGTACTTGGGCGACGCCGACGACACCGAGGCGAAGGCTGCGGTGAAGGCGATCGCACTGAACACCGGGGCCGCCGGCCAGGCCGTCGAGGGCCAAACGGATGGTCCCTGCACGGTCGGGGCAGGCGCGGCACTGACAGTGGGCGAGATCTACGTGCAGTCTGGCACGCCCGGCAAGATCGCGCCGGAGGGCGATCTCGCATCGAGCGACTACGTCACGGTCCTCGGCGTCGGGAAGACGGCGAGCGTCCTGGACCTGAACATCCACGTTTCCGGGGTCCAGGTTCCGTAGTGGCAACGTCGCGCGTCAGGGCTGGTCGACTTCGTCACCGCGTCGAGATTCAGAGCTTCACCGAGTCGCAGGACTCGAGTGGTGAGCCCTCGAAGACGTGGTCGACGGAGGCGACGGTCTGGGCCGCGATCGAGCCGTTCGTCGGCAAGGAGGCGATGGACGCCGGCAAAATTGAAGCGCGCATGACGCACAAGATCCGGCTGCGTTCTCGCGACGGCCTGACGCCCGACAAGCGCATCAAGTTCGGTACGAGGATCTTCGACATCGTGAGCGCCGTCGACGTGATGGAGCGCAACCACGAGATGGTCGTCATGGCGGTGGAGGTCCTCACGTAGTGGCGAACTTCATCGACATCTCCGTTCTGGGAGACCAGGCGCTCCAGAAGAAGCTGAAGCGTCTCGAGACCAAGGTGCAGCGCAAGATCGTCAGGAAAGCGATGCGGGCAGCGTTCAAGCCCGTGCACCAGGCGGCGAAGCGCTACGCGGCTTCGATCACGAATCCGGCGAACGCCACCGAGACGGCGCTGAAGATCTCGCGCGGGCTGAAGCTTCGAGCTGCGAAGGCTCGCCGTGGGTCCTTCGGCGTCCGGGTTGTCACGCCGACGCGTGCCGAGATGGGAATCCCGCCGAAGAGCCGCTGGTACTCGCCGGCGCACATCGAGCTCGGGACGAAGAAGGTGAAGGCGCGGCCGTACCTCCGCAACCCACTCGAGTCGATGAAGGGGCGCGTCATTCGGATCATGCGCGTCCGCACGTGGCGCCTCATCTTGTCGGAGGTGCGGGCGGCATGAGCTACGACATCGAAGGCGAGCTGCGCACGTTCATCCTCGCGGACGCGACGGTCGCCGGGATCCTGGGGACGAGTCTCTACCCCGACCAGGTCCCGAGCTCCGCATCCGGCGACTACTGCAAGTACGAGATCATCACGGATCCGTTCGACACGCACCACGGAGGCGCGTCGGCACTTGCGCACACGCAATTCCAGATCACGGGCTGGTCTCCCACGAACGCGCGACGTCGCGCCCTGAAGAACGCGCTTCGCGTTCGACTTCACGGGCACCAGGGCGACATCGGCACGCTGAAGAAGTGCGCCATCACCGACATCGAACCGCTGCCGGCGCCTCCGGATGAACCGGACGACGGCACGGACAAGAAGGAATTCAAGTTCATTTGGTCGTTCACGGTCTGGCATCAGAGGCCGTAGCGAGAAGGAGGCAACATGCCTGGTGGAACTGACGTAGGCACTGGCCTGACGCTCGTCTTCGCGAGCGGTGAGACTTTCGAGATCACGGACTTCTCGTGGGACGGCCCGACCGTCGACCTGCACGAGTCGTCGCATCACGGCTCGACGCTTCCGAACGCCTCGAACGAACGCGGTGGAATCGAGTTCATTGCCGACGTGATCGAGAACGGCGGCAACATGACGTTCGAGCACAACCTGAACCCGAGCGTGCTGCCCCCGCTCGGGACGAAGCAGGCTGTGACGGTCACGTACAAGACGCACCCGAACGACACGAACCCCGCGTCGGTGACGGGGACTGGCATCTGTCACACGCAGTCGCAGAACGTCCCTCACAAGGGCAAGAAGACCGGTTCGTTCCAGGTGCAGTGGTCCGGCATCCTCACGTTTACGGCCGGCTCGTAGGCCGCGCCTCTTTCCTGAGAAGGGTCAGAAATGAGCAACACCCGAGATCTGTTCCTGCAGCCGTGCGAAGTAAAGACGGAGAAGGTGTCCGTCCCTGTGAAGGGCGCCCCTGTCTGGGTTCGCCGGCTACCGCTGCGGCTTCGTGACATGTTCGAGGACCTCGTCGCGAAGCGTGACGCCGAGGAGATCACCTCGTCCGAATTCATGGCACAGATGGTCGCGTTGATCATGTGCGACGAGCAGGGCGAGCCGATCCTCGACTACGAGGATCAGGAGCACATCGACGCGCTGAGGAACCAGGACCCCGAAGAGTTGATGCCGGTCTTCACCGAGGGTCTGAAGCTCAACGCGATCGATGCGGACGCCGAGATCGAGGCCGAAGCGGAAAAATCCGAAGGCGCCCCCGACTAAGGGCCTTTCTGCGCATTGCGCGCGACTGGCTCAAGGCGACTCCGCGGGAGGCGCGCAAACGATGCAGTCCCGAAGAACTCAAGTTGATGATGGGCTTCGAGAGGCTCGAGCCGTCCGGTTCTCTTCGCGAGGACACGCGGTTCGGGCTGATCGCGTCCCTGATGCTCAACTCGAACCCGTACTTGAAACAGAGCGCGAGGAGATTCAAGCCGTCTGACTTCTTCCCGGAGCTGGACCCGGAGCGAGCCCGCCTACGCAAGGAAGAGAAGCCGATGAGTGTTGGCGAGAAGTTCAATCTGTGGGTCAAGACGATGATGAAGGCGGGCGTTGCGAAGGAAGTCAAGTAGATGGCGAACATCGGGACCCTTGACGTTGCTCTGCGGGCGCGAACGCGCAAGTTCACGGGCAAGATCAAGAGCGCGCGTCGCGATCTCAACAGGTTCGTGAAGTCGATTCCTGGCGCCAGTCTCGTTCTGAACCGGTTCACCGCGGCTCTAGGCGCGGCCGGTCTGACGATCTGGATCAAGCGCACGATGGAGTCGATCGACGCCACTGCGAAGTGGTCTGATCGTCTTGGTATCGCGACCGAGAAGATGCAGGCGCT
The DNA here is from genome assembly GCA_965223505.1 of Planctomycetota bacterium. Classification (GTDB taxonomy): domain Bacteria; phylum Planctomycetota; class PLA2; order PLA2; family JAEUHO01; genus CBDCWP01. The sequence continues at coordinate 1,014 of CBDCWP010000032.1, read as the reverse complement.
CGAGGCCGCCGGCAAGCTGACGGGAGTGCAGGTCAACCAGATGCGACTCGGCCTGCAGCGCATGACGCGTCGTGTTGCGGAGGCCGCGAAGGGAACGGGCGAGGCGCGGGGTGCGATCAAGGAACTCGGTCTCGACGCGGAGAAGCTCTCCCGACTCTCTGTCGACGAGCAGTTCAAGACCATCGCGGACGCAATGGAGAACGTGACGAGCCAGGGTGACCGTGTCCGGCTCGCGTTCAAGCTCTTCGATTCAGAGGGCGTCGCGCTCGTCAACACACTACGCGGCGGTGCCGAGCAAATCGAGCGCGTCGAGGAGCGAATGAAGAGGCTCGGCCTGAGTCTGTCTCGCCTCGACGCGGCTCAAGTCGAGGCTGCTAACAACTCTCTGACCGAGACCGGGATCGTCCTCGAGGCGCTCATTCAGAAGGTGTCGGTCGAGCTCGCGCCGTTCATCAAGGGGATCGCGGACAGCTTCATCGAGACCGCGACTGAAGGCGGCAACATGGGTGAGATGGTCGTGGACGCCGTCGAGGAGGTTGCGAAGGCGGTCGCGACCGCGAAGGACGTTGTCGATGGTCTCGGGGCCGGGTTCACGCTCATGGGGGCGGGCATCGTCAAGGTGCTGGCGAATATCGCCGAGGGCCTGGTGAAGCTCGCAGGTCTCGCGCATGACGTGAACGAGTTCATGAATCCGTCGCTTCACATGGTCGGCGAGCGTCTCGGGATCAAGGGCGCGCTGAGCACGGTCAATGACGAGATCAACAAGATCCAGAGTGATCTGGACGAGCGCGCCGGCAAGGCTATGAAGTCGCTCGAGGATGCGTTCGCCGGGAAAGGGGCAAAGGAGGTCGAGCGCACGTTCCGTCAGTGGAAGAAGGCTGCGAGGGAGGCCGCGCTCGAGATCGAGCGAATGGCACGTGTGGGCAAGGTCCCGTTGGATCGACTCTCGGCGCTCCAGGCTGTTGGCCAAGCCGCGGGCGGGGCCCGCAAGAACGCGCTCACTCAAGGAACCGA
>CBDCWP010000031.1:0-154399 GCA_965223505.1 Planctomycetota bacterium | reverse complement strand
CGGATCCTTCACCGCGGCCGATGCGCGCACGCGCGGACGCAGGGGCTCGCCGAACACCTCGCGCGCGATCTGCGAGAACGCGATCTGGATCTCGCGTCGGGCGAACGTCGCCCGTGCGCCGTCGATCTCGACGGGCATCTCGAACGTCAGAACGCCGCGCTTCACGCTGCGGATGTCGAGCCGCTCCAACAGCGCCGCCAGCCGGGCGTCGCGAACACGGACCGCGGCGAGGAAGCGCTTCCAGTCGGTGCGCACCGCGCTCTCGTCGAGGGTCGCGACCGCGGCGCCGCCGGCACGTCGATCCGCCGCGCGCGCCTGCGGCGGCTGCTCGTCCTCGAGGGCTTGTCCTTCGACCCCCGGCCCGTCGACCCCAGGCCCTTGGACCCCAGGCCCTTGGACCGTCGGGTTGCGGACGGGGGACGCGACGACGCAGGCGGGCCGGACGTCGGACGCGCGGCCGGCCGGCCCGCGGACGGCGCCGCCGCGGGGCCCGGTGTCGCTGTCGCGGTGCACCGGACATCGCTTGGATCAGCGCGTCGAGATCACGCGCATCGGGCAGACGCGCGAGCTCGATGGCGGTGACCTGCGCGATCAGATTGCCGTCGGCGCCGGCGCGCAGGTGGGCGCGCTTCGCCAACAGCACGTCGATGGAGCGTGCGATGCGCGCAACGCCGGCGCCCTCGCCCGACGGGGTCCGCGCAGCGTCCACCATCTGCGCGCGCAGTCGTTCGAGCCACTGGTCCAGGAGCACGCCCGGCTTGCAGCCGGCGGCGAGGCAACCGTCGACCGCGTCGAGGGACGCGGAGGCGTCGCCGTCTGCGACCGCCCGCAGGAGGGTCTCCAACAGCTCGGCGGGTGCGCGGCCTGCGAGCGCGTCCAGATCCTGCAGCCGGACGACGCCGTCCGGGCACGCGGCGATCAGCTGTTCGAGCAGCGACTCCGCATCGCGCAGCCCCCCCGCCGCGCCGCTCGCGATGGCGTTCGCGACGTCATCGTCGAGCTCGATGCCTTCCTTGCCCGCGAGCTCGCGCAACCGCTCCGCCATCAACGCGACGGTGATCGGGCGGAATTCGACGCGCTGGCAGCGGCTCTTGAACGTGTCGGGGAGCTTGTGCTCTTCGGTGGTGCAGAAGATGAACTTCACGCTCTCCGGCGGCTCTTCCAGCGTCTTCAGGAACGCGTTGAACGCCGGGAGGGAGAGCATGTGGACCTCGTCGACGATCCAGATGCGATGCGGCGCGCGCACCGTCGCGTACCCGACCTGCTCGCGCAGGTTGCGCACGTCTTCGACGTGGTTGTTCGACGCGGCGTCGAGCTCGACGACGTCGAGGTCGACCCCCGCGGTGATGTCACGACACGAGGCACACGCGCCGCACGGCTCGATGTCCCGACTGTCATCGTCCGCGGCGGCGGCGTCCCCGGCGGCACCGTTCGCGTGTCCGGAGCAGTTCAGGGCCTTCGCGAAGATGCGCGCCGTGGTGGTCTTGCCGACCCCGCGCGGACCGACGAGCAGGTAGGCGTGCCCGACGCGGCCCGTGCGCAGCGCGTTCCTCAGAATGCGCGCAACGTGCTCTTGGCCGACCATGTCGTCGAAGCGAAGTGGCCGGTACTTGCGGGACAGTACCTGGTGTGACACGCGTGCAATGATACGAGCCGGGGACCCCGGCCGGTTCGCGTGTCCCGGGTTCCGCCTGCCGGCTCGATGCCCCGGCAAACGGGCGGCGGGATCTGGAACCGCGACGCGCTCGCGCGCTACGCGACGTCGAACAGGCGGGTCAGCTCCTGCTGGAGGACCTCCGCGTCCGCCTCGGTCACCTCGGGCGCCGGCACCTCGAAGGCCTTGTCGTCGCGCGGCCAACGCACCCGGAACGCGCCCTCGCGCTGCTCGACGAGGTTCAGCTTGCGCTTGCGGATCAGCAGGAGCGCGAGGGTCATGCACACCGCGTCGCGGTCGCGGTTGCCCTCGTCCAGCAGGCGCTCCAGGAACTCGCGGGCCATACCGAGATCGAGCCTGCGCTCGTTCTGGGGCTTCTCCGGGGGCGTGCGCGTCTGCCAGATGCAGAAGGCGCCTGCGAGCGCGTCCTCGGTGGCCTCGTCCTTCAGGAAGTCCTTGCGCACGAAGTGCGTGCCGCGGACGCGGTCCTCGCCGACCTCTTCGTCCTCGCCGAAGAGCGCGGTGACGACGTCCGTGTCCGGCGGCAGCGGTTCCCCGGTGACGGCCGAGACGCGCGTGAGAGCTTGGACTTTCCAGACGGCCACGGGGCGTTCTCCTCGACGAGGCCCCAGTATCCCAGGGAGGGACCCCGGGGGGAGGGATTCGGGAGACGGGAGACGGGAAACGCGAGGCGGGAGGCGGGAGGCGGGAGGCGGGAGGCGGTGGGAAGCTAGAACTTCATCCGCTGCGTGCCGAGCAGGGCCTCGCGGGCCTTCTTGCGCACGAACTCGTCCGGATCCGACGTCGCCGCCTCCTCGAGCGCGACGCGCGTGTCCGCGCCGTTGCGAAGGGCCTCCCCCAGCGCCGTCGCCGCCGCCGCGCGCTCCTGCCAGCCCGGGTCACTGCGCATCATCACCTGGAGCCGCGCCACTGCCGTCGGCGTGCCGATGCGCCCCAGTGCGTACGCCGCATAGCGCTTCGACGTGGGCCGCGCCTCCTTCAACACCTTGTCGGACGACAGCGTCGGCACCGCGGGCTCGCCGATCGCCGCGAGCACGCGCGCCGCGAACCGGCGGGTCTCGTCGTCCATCTCGAAGTGCGTGAAGGTCTTCTTGATCTTGTTGTTCAGGTCGTCCGGATCGGTGATCTCCGTCGTGAACGACCCCGACTTGAGCGGCCACTTGTCCAGGACGAGACACTTCGCGAAGTACGCGACGGCCGGCTCGCCGATCACGGCGGCGTTCTCGGCCACGCGGTCGATCTCGTTCTCCTTGCGCACGAGCGACGCGCTCCAGAAGTACCGGAACAGATTCTCCGACAGGACGTACGGCGCGGCGCCGCCCTTCGACAGCCACTCGTCGCGGCTGAACCGCCAGATCGGCTGACGGGTCACGAACTGGTTCCACGCCATCCGGAACTGGGCGATCTCGGCGGGGGTCAGCTCTCCCACCTTGATCTCGCGCTCGTCGACGACGTCGGGCCCGCGGTCGAGTCCGGTTGACCGGCCGGCGTCGGGGGTCTTCGCGGTCCCGGTGTCGGACGGGGAGGGGTTGCCGGACGGGCTGCTGCAGCCGGCCGCGACGGTGGCGATCAGGAGGGTGAGAACGGTGGTGCGCATGTCGCGGAGCAGGATAGCGGCGGGTCGGTCATTGAACGGTCAATTCGGACGTCCGGCGTCGTCCGCGCGGCCGCCGGTCGCGCTCCCGCTCCCGCTACCCCTCCCCGCTCCCGCTCCTGCTCCCGTTCGTTGTCCCCTGGCGCACACACACTGCAGTCCGCATGCCCACGCCCTTCATCCATACCCACGTCCACAGCGACTACAGCCTGCTCGACGGCGCGGCCAAGATCCCCGCCCTCGTCGACGCGGCCGTGCGCGCGGAGCAGCCTGCCCTCGCCCTGACCGATCACGGCAACCTGTGCGGCGCCATCGAGTTCTACAAGACCGCGCGCAAGGCCGGCATCAAGCCCATCGTCGGGATCGAGGCCTATTTCGCGCCGCGCTCGCACAAGGACCGGGAACGCAACCCGGTCGCCGCCCATCACGTCATCCTCCTCGCGCAGAACGAGACGGGCTACCGCAACCTCATCCGGCTCTCCACGCGCTCGTTCACGGAGGGCTTCTACTACGTGCCGCGCATGGACAAGGCCCTGCTCGCCGAGTTCAACGAAGGCATCATCGCGCAGAGCGCGTGCCTGTCCGGGGAGCCGTCGTACTACGCGAAGCACGGCGACATCGCCCGCGCCACCAAGGCGGCGATGGAGATGCGCGACATCTTCGGCGACCGCTACTACCTCGAGATCCAACGCAACGGGGCGGACGGGCAAGAGGAGGTCAACCAGCATCTGCTGTCGATCGGCCGAGACAACGGCATTCCCATCGTCGCGACGCAGGACGTGCACTACGTCCACGAGGAAGACGCGCCCGCACACGAGGTGCACATGTGCATCGGCATGGGCCGCACGCTGCGCGACAACCGGCTCCGTCAGAACGCCGTGCTGTGTTTCCGCGACTCGGCCGCGATGTACGAGAAGTTCGCCGACGTCGAGTTCGCCGCGCGTAACACGATGGAGATCGCCGATCGCTGCGACCTGCGGCTCGAGCTCGACAAGCTCCATCTCCCGCGCTTCGCACCGCCGCCCGGCTACGACGAGACGACGTACTTCAAGCACTTGTGTCGCAAGGGCGTCGAGGAGCTGTACGGCACCCCCGTGCCGCAAAACGTCGAGGAACGGCTCGCGTACGAGCAGCAGGTCATCGAAGAGATGGGCTTCGTCGCCTACTTCCTCATCACCTGGGACTTCGTGCGCTACGCGAAGCAGCAGGGCATCCCCGTCGGTCCGGGGCGCGGAAGCGCAGCGGGATCGATCGTCGCGTACGCGCTCGGGATCACCGCGGTGGACCCGCTCGAGTACGACCTGCTGTTCGAGCGATTCCTCAACCCGGCCCGCATCTCGATGCCCGACATCGACATCGACTTCTGCAAGGACGGCCGGGAGCAGGTCATCCGCTACGTCCAGGAGAAGTACGGCGGCAAGGAGTGCGTCAGCCAGATCATCACGTTCGGCCGGATGAACGCGCGCGCGGTCATCCGCGACGTCGGACGCGTGCTGGACGTGCCGCTGCGGGACGTGGACATCCTGGCGAAGAAGATCCCTACGGGGCCGGGCGCGACACTCGGACAGGCGCTCGACGCCGACCCCGATCTGCGCAAGGAGATCAAGGACAGTCCCGACTACAGCCGCTTGATGGAGATCGCGCTCCGCCTCGAGGGCATGAACCGCAACGCGAGCAAGCACGCGGCCGGCGTCGTCGTCGGCGACGGCCCGCTCGAGCAGTACGTCCCGCTCTACAAGGTCGGCGAGGAGTTCGCCACCCAGTTCACGATGGACATGCTCGAGGACATCGGGCTGCTCAAGATGGACTTCCTCGGCCTGCGCACCCTGACCATCATCGAGAAGACGCTCGAGAACATCCGGCGTGACGGCCGCGAGCCGCCGGAGCTGGCGGCGATGCCGATGGACGACGAGGCGACGTTCGAGATGCTCGCCGCGGGTGACGCGTTGGGCGTGTTCCAGGTCGAAGGCTCCGGCATGCGCGAGGTGCTGCGCAAGATCGGCCCGGACTGCTTCGACGACCTCGCCATCATCGTCGCGTTGTACCGTCCGGGGCCGATGGGATCGGGCATGATGGACATGTACATCGAGCGCAAGAACGGGCGCGAGGAGGTCACGTACCCGCATCCGTCGCTGGAGCCGCTGCTCGAGGAGACCTGGGGCGTCGTGGTCTACCAGGAACAGGTGATGCGCATCACGAACGTGCTCGCCGGGTTCGACCTCCCCGAAGCCGACAACCTGCGCAAGGCGATGGGCAAGAAGAAGCCCGAGATCCTGGCCAAGTTCCGGGAGAAGTTCGTCACCGGCTGCGTGGAAACGTCCGGGCTCGCGCCGGCCCAGGCCGAGGAGATCTGGAACCAGCTCGAGCACTTCGCCGGGTACGGCTTCAACAAGAGCCACACGATCGCCTACGGGATGATCACGTATCAGACCGCGTACTTGAAGCGGCACTACCCGCGCGAGTTCATGGCCGCGCTGCTCACGTGCGAGATGGCGGACATGGACAAGCTCTCCGAGTACATCGAAGAGTCGCGCCGGATGGGCATCGACGTCTTGCCGCCCGACGTCTCCCGCTCCGACTGGGAGTTCACGGTCGAGGGCGAGAACGTGCGCTACGGGTTGGCGGCCATCAAGGGAGTCGGCCGCGCGGCGGCGGAAGGCATCGTCGCGGGCCGGCCGGCTTCGAATGACGGCAAACCGGGCGGCTTCCCGAGCATCTTCGACCTGTGCGAGCAGGTCGACCTGACGCGCGTCAACCGATCGACGCTGGAAGCGCTGATCAAGGCAGGCGCGTTCGACGCGACCGGCGCGCGGCGGTCGCAGGTGAGCGCCGTGCTCGACCGCGCCCTGGCGCTCGCGTCGTCGGCGTCGGCCGACCGGGCGGCCGGTCAGCTCGGCTTGTTCGGTGACGCCGCGCCGGCGCCCGACGCGGCGCCCGACTACCCCGACGTGCCCGAATGGCCGGATGCCGAGCTGCTCGCGTGGGAGCGTGAAGCGATCGGCTACTACGCGACGAACCACCCGCTGGCCGAGCACGAGCGGGTCCTGCGTCTGCTCGCGAGCACGCGCACCCGCGACCTGGCCGATCTCAACGACCGCGCCGCCGTCCGCCTCGGCGGGATGATCCGCGCACCGCGCACCTCCATCGTGCGCAGCGGCCGCAACGAGGGCCGGCGCATGGGCTTCTTCACGCTCGAGGACTTCCACGGCACGGTGGAGTGCGTGTGCTTCGCGCGCACCTTCGCCGAGCAGGGTGAGCAGATCGTGTCGGACCGGATCGTGCTGATCGAAGGCAAGGTGGACCGCACGCGCGACGAACCCAGCATCCACCTCGATCGCATCATCTCGGTCGACGAGGCGCCGCGGCTGTTGGCGCAAGGCCTGCTCGTGCGGCTCCAGACGGTGCGCGACGACGTGCTGTCGACGCTGCGCCGAACGTTGAGCGACGCGAACGGGCCGCTGCCGGTCGTGCTCGAGTTCCAGCCGGAGCCGGAGACCGTCGCGCGCGTGAAGGCGGGGCCGGCGTGGTCGGTGCAACCCACGGAGGATCTGCTCGAGCGTCTCGCCGGCGTTCCCGAGGTGGCAGGCGCGGAGTTCCTGGCGCGCGCGCCGTAGGTGGGAGCAGGGCTCGGCCGCGGGCTTCGCCATCCACGGATCAGGCGGTTCCTCGGGCCCGCCCCGCACGGAAGTAGCGCCTGCGCGCTACTTCTTGGCGTTGACGATGCGCAGCTGCCGCGGCGTGCCGTCGACCTTCCAACCCTCTTCCTTGAAGGTGATCAGGTCGTCTTCCGCGCGGAACTCGTCGCCCAGCCGCTCGTAGCGCATTTCGAAGAAACGGCGCTCCGACACGACGTGGTACGCCGTCTTCGGCTGCGGAAGGTCGTCGCTGCCCGCGTCCTGCGCCGCCTTGCGCAGACGCTTGAGCACGGCCTGGTTGTGATCCCAGTACGCCGAGTCGACGATGACGCGCTCGCTCCAGTAGTCGTCCGCGCCCGGCTCCTTGTCCTCGCCGTAGTTCGACACCTTGTAGGTGGTCGTGCCCTCGACGAGGCCGTGGATCTCGACGCGAATGTGGTCGTACAGCGCGTCGAGCGGACCGAAGACCGCCACGCCCTCGATCGTGGTGCCGTTGGCGATCTTGCCCGCCGTCGTTCCGAGAGCGACGAGCTTGCTGTTGCCCTCGGCGCTGCGGATGGCCTTCATGGCCTCGGGGAATCCACCGGCGATGTAGACCCGGTCGGCGTTCGTCTTCGGGTCCTTGGTGTCCGTGATGGCCTTCACCATCGGATGCCACGGCCGCGCGAAGCCGGTGTCGTTCGTCACCTTGATCGTCATGTAGTGGTATGCGGCCGGTCGGCTGCCTGCGCGCTCGAGCACGACCGTGCGCAGCGGGCCGTGCTCCATGTCGAGCATCCAGCGGCCCGCCTTGCTCTCGGCGCCTGCGGGCGCGGCGAGCACGACGAGTGCCAGGAGAGAAACCGAAACGAAGATCAGATTCCGACGCATATCGCTTCCACTTCGTGACGGGCCAGATTTCGAGACGCGGACCGGCTCGGCAAACCGACGCTCCCGCCGGGCGCAGGCATGCCGGGCGGAAGATACCCGCAAGGTGTGTGATCCGGCAAGGTTACGGGGCGCGACGTGATGGGTCACTTCGACGAAGGGCCGATCGGCGGCGGCGAGTGCCGTCGCAGGGGCTGCCCGGTCGTGGTCGGCTCGTCGGGCGAGGGCGCCGCTGTTGGGGTCGTGTTGGGCCTTGCGCCACGCGCCAAAGAGGAAAAAGAGGAAGGGGCGGCCCGAGAGCCGCCCCTTGCCTGCGTGCCGTCTTGCCTCTGCAGGAAGGCAGGACCGCACGTCACTGAAACTCCGCCGGGCGGGAAGAGTCGCGTGCTACCGCCCGTAGAGCTTCTGGAGCTCGTTGTCGCCCGTCGCCGCGTCCCCCAGGAACTCGTCCGGGGCGTCCGGGTTGTCCGGGCGGCTCATCCCCAGGTCCTCCCACTCGATGAACCGGGCCGCGGCGTTGCTGTAGCCGGCGATGATCCCGTCCTTGTGGTGGAGCGGACCGTCGTCGTCGTCGCAGATGATCATCGTCCCCGCCTGCTCTTGGCTCGGCGTGATGCGGAAGTCCTTCTCGGCGTTGCGGCGTCCGGCGTAGGACGTCAGCTCGTGGAAGTCGGTGTCGGCCTTCAAGGCCTCCTTCGTGATCTCCTCGAACCGCTTGAACTCGGCGAACTCGAGGCCGTACTCGACGTCGCCGGGGCTGAAGAGCGTCTCCAGGTTCGCCTTCTGGCGCAGGTCGATGTCGCCGTGGGCGACGACCGCGAGCGTGAAGTTCTTGCCGTTGTACGGCAGCGCCTTCCAGCCCTTCTTCTGCGCACGGAGCATGAGGAACGTGCAGATGTTCTTGACGTTGTCCTGCGACTTCGTCTGCTTCGACGTCTCGGTGATGCGCGGGATGACCACCACGACCATCGTCGCCAACACGGAAATGATGGCCATGACGACCAGAATCTCGATGAACGAGAATCCTCGCTGCGCTCGGTTCATTGCTGCGGCTCCTTCTCTCTCGGGCTTCTGCGGGTCCAGTGGTGCGACCCGCGTCGGGAGCACCGAACCTGCACTATATCAATCCGCGTGCCCGTTGACGCCCCAGGGGGAGACCGCGTCGCAATTGCGCGTTGCCAACGGACTTACGCAACTCGACGGGCCGTTCGAGGTGATACCCTCGTAACCGGCGCAACGCACAGCGCGGCAACGGCGTTAACACCTGCCGTGAACCGAGCGCCCACCGCACCGGAAAGTCCGTTATCGGCTCGGCCCGCCGCTACGAGCGTGCGGAGGCCTCGACCTCGGCCTTCAGCGCCTGCGCGCGATCGGTGGCCTCCCACGGCAGGCTGGGCCGGCCGAAGTGACCGTGCATGGCCGTGTCCCGGTAGATCGGACGGCGCAGCCCGAGGTCCTCGATGATGCCGTGCGGCGTCAGCCGGAAGACCTTCCGGACCGCCTGTTCGAGGACGGCGTCGGGCGCCGCGTCCCGGCCCCACCCGCTGGCGCGCACACGCAACGACACCGGCTCGGCGACGCCGATCGCGTAGGCCAGCTGCACCTCGCACGCGTCCGCGAGACCCGCGGCCACGATGTTCTTGGCGACGTAGCGCGCCATGTAGGTCGCCGAGCGGTCGACCTTGCTCGGGTCCTTGCCGCTGAACGCGCCGCCGCCGTGCGGCGCCCAGCCGCCGTAGGTGTCGACGATGATCTTGCGGCCGGTCAGGCCCGTATCGCCCTTCGGGCCACCCAGCACGAACGACCCGGACGGGTTGACGTGCAGGATCGTGTCGTCGTCCAGCAGCGCCGACGGCATGAGCGGATAGAGATGCTCCCGGACGTCGGCCTGGATCGTCGCCTGATCGACGTCCGCCGCGTGCTGCGTGGAGACGACGATGGTGTGAATGCGCTTCGGCCGGTCGTCGTCACCGTACTCGACGGTCACCTGGCTCTTCGCGTCCGGCAGGAGGTAGTCCAGCGTCTTCTCCTCGCGCAGCTTGGTGAGACCCTCGATCAGCACGCGCGCGAGATGGATGGGAAGCGGCATGAGCTCGTCGGTGTCGTTGCACGCGTAGCCGAACATGAGTCCCTGGTCGCCGGCGCCCTGTTCCTCGGGCTTGTCCTTGACGACACCCGCCGCGATCTCGGCGGACTGCTTGCCGATCGTGACCATGACCTTCACGTCGTCGACCGGATAGCTGGCCCGCGGATCGCCGTATCCGATGTCGCGAATCGTCTGGCGGGCGATGGACTCGACGTCGACGTGCTCGGCGGAGCCGACCTCGCCGCCCACGATGCACAGCTGGTCCGTGACGAACGTCTCGACCGCCACGCGCGCACCGGCGTCCTTCGCCAGGTAGGCGTCGAGGACACCGTCGCTGATCGCATCCGCCAACTTGTCGGGATGCCCGCAGCTCACGCACTCCGAGGTGAACAAGAACGACATGGAACTCTCCTGCTACGTCAGTTGGGCGGCGTCGCACGACCGACCCCGTAGGCCGGTGTCGCGGAGCCGGATCGTACGGAGGCCGCCCGACACCGCGCAGTCGCGGACGATCAAGTCTGACATGCACCGTTCCCGGCGTCGTTTCCTGTCGACTGTGAAATCCGGGCTGCAGCCGCCGCCATTCCGGGGATAATCGGCGCGCGCCTTCCGGCGGGCGCCACCTCAGGGAGAGATCATGAACGTCGGACCCGCTCGACACGCAACGCGCAGCGCCTTCGCCGCCGTCCTTGGCCTGGCGCTCGCCGCCGCGACGCTGACGGCCTGCGGCCACGACCATCACCATGACAACGGTCTCGTCGTCGTGGACAACCAGACGCAGACGACGACCAACGAGATGCTGCTGACGTTCCGGGTGGCGCCGTTCCAGCTGCCGTTCACGGGCGACCTGCTGAACGGCATGCCGATCGACCCGGGCGGTGCGCGCTTCATCGGCGAGTTCGGACCGGACTACTACGACGCCGAAGGCGACCTCGAGCTCGGCCAGATCATCGAGTGGTTCGACGAGTTCGTCGGACACGGCGATACGACCTTCTTCGTCGTTCTGTAGGCGCTCGAGCGCGGCGAACCCGTGCAGTTGCGTGTAGGCTCTGGGCCGGGTTGACGGAAGGTCGGGGATGGAGCGTCCGCTCCGGGAAGACGGTACGCAATGCGCCTGCGCGACCGCTCCAGCTGGATGGCCTGCGTCGTCGCGGTCGCCGTCTGCACACTGTCCGGCTGCGGCGGCGGCCCCGGCAACGACCAACCCGAGACGGGCATCGTCAGTCTGTTCAACCAGACCGATCAGGGCATGGCGCCGAAGACGGTCACCAGCTTCATCATGCAGCCCGAAGGCGGGGCGCCGACGGGTGAGCTGCTCAACGAGCCGTTGCTCCCCGGCGCGGTCGTGATCCTGGGACCGTTCGCCACGGGGACCTACGACGCGACGGCCGTGCTGGACGACGCGGTGAACCTCAATTTCAAGCAGGACGTGTTCAACGGCCTGCCCACGACCTTCGTCGTCCCGCCCTAGCGCGCCGCCGCCCACCCCCGTCTGGGCACATCCGGCGTCCCCAAGACAGGACAGTCGGCGCCGTGCGGACCCGCACGCCGGTTGCAAACGGCTGTTGCTCGGGCGCTTACGGGATTTCTCCATTTTGGCCCTGGCTTTGCGAAACCAGCCCGCGGAAGTCAGTCACGCAACGGAGAGTTGCCATGTTTCGGAACCGCGCAAGAGCGTTCGCCACCACGCTGTGCCTGGGCGCCGCGCTGATCGTCGCGGCCGGCTGCGGCGGCGGCTATGGCGGCGACTACTACTACGAGGGCGACGTCGAGGTCGCGAACCTGACCGCCTTCGACGTCATCTACTACTTCGATCTCGTCCCCGCCGGCGCGCCTCCGGGCGGCGACCTGCTCTACGAGGACGTGTTCCCGGGCGAGGTCCAGTACGTCGGCACGTTCCTCGAGGACTACTACGACGGCGAGGCCTTCCTCGACACGTTCCCGGAGACCTCGGTCTGGTTCCCCGACACCTTCATCGAGGGTGACACCATCACCACGTTCGAGGTGTTCTGATTTCGATGGCTGCCGCGCTGCAATCCAGGTCTCGGACACGGTTTGTCACGGTTGCCTCACCCCGTTTCCGCCCCCTGACGGGGGCACCCATGGACAGCACGTACCGTCGCCCCGGAGGATCGATCCTCGATGTTGAGCCCCCGTTCCCTGCTGGCGTTGATCGCGGGACTGGTGGTGGGCGGTCTGTTGCTGTTCTTCCTGCTCCGCGGGTCCCGGGAGGAGCCCGGCGTGCCGGACACCGCGTCAATGGTTGGCGCGGTGACGCCGGACCCGGACCCGCGACTTCTCACGGACGACGGCGAGCCCGCGAACGACGCGGGCGCCGTCTCCGGTAGGTCGCCCCTCGACCCGGGCACGCTCCCCGTGGTCGAGCCGAAGCTGCGCGGCGAGGTCCTCGACGAAGACGGCCGCCCTGTCGGCGGCGCGCGCGTGACGGTGCGCCGGATCGACGCGCAGAGCCTGCGCGGCGCGCCGTTCCCGGACGGTCCCGCGCTGAACGGTACGACGACCGACCGCAACGGGGACTTCGAGATGGAAGCGCCGTTCGAGGGGTGGCTGCGCGTGACGGCGTCGGCCGACGGCCGCGCCACGGTCTCCGAGCGCGTCGCATCCACGGGCGCGTTCGTGCGCATCGTGCTGCCGCGCGCCGCGACGCTCGTCGTCTACGTGGCGGGCGAAGGGATGCGTCCTGTGAACGCCGCATGGGTCGAAGCGCAGGTCGGTCAGACACGCGTCCGCGTCGATACCCTGCGCCGGGACGGCGCCGCCGTGTTCACCCCTCCCGCCCGCGCCGCGTCGATTCGCGCGGGGGCGACCTCCCGCGGCATCGTGCGCGCGGGTCCGGTCGCGCTGACGACGAAGGCCGAGACCATCGTCGCCGTCGAGATCCCGCGGGGCCGCGCACTGGCGGGCATCGTCGTCGACGCGGAGACCGATGCGCCGATCGCGAACGCCGAGGTGCACGTCGCGCGTCCGGGCGAGAGCAGCGACGCCGGCGTGACGAACGCGAAGGGCTGGTTCGATCCCATTCACGCCGGCGGCGTCGGACAGCGCGTCTTCGTGGCGGTGCGCGCCGCGGGGTACGCGCCCGCCCTCGCGCCGGTCGTGCTCGACGACGCCGACGACGAACACCAGACCGTGCAAGTCGCGTTGCGGCCCTCCGTCGATTGGACCGGCCAGGTCGTCGCGTCGAACGGCCGTCCCGTCGAAGGCGCGCGGGTGTTCTACGGCGCCGACGGGATCGCGGGCCGCGCGGCCGAGCGCACCGAGACCGACGCGGCGGGCCAGTTCCGCATCGCACCGCCGCCGCCGCCCGCGCCGGGCCGACGCGTGATCCTCATGGCCGAGAGCGAACAAGGCAGCGCCGCGCTCGCGCTTCGCCCGCACCAGCCGCAGCCGCAGCCGCTCGTGCTGCAGCTCTCGCGTGGGTTCGTCGTCACGGGCCGTGTCGTGGACGCCGAGGGCGACGCGGTCGCGGGTGCCGTGGTGCGCGCCGTACCGGCATGGGACCGCGTCTCGTCGCGCCACGCGCCGACGCCCGCCGCCTCGAAGCTCTACGCCGCCAACGAGCGCGGCTTCGTCGGACTCTCGACGGGCACGAACGAACAAGGCGCGTTCGCGCTTCGCAACGTGCCCGACGGACCGTTCGAGATCGTCGTTCGCGTGCGCGGACAGGACCGGCGGCCGGACCTTCGCTTCGATGTGAACGGTTCGAACGTGGACCTGGGCGTCGTCGAGCTCGGCACGGGTCTGCGCGTCGAAGGCGTCGTAACGGACCCGCACGGTGAACCCGTCGCCGGGGCGACGGTGAGAGTCCTGCAGAGCGGCGCGCGCGTGCGCTCGATCTCGGTCACGACCGACGCGCGCGGCGCGTATCTCGTCGAAGACCTCGCGCCCGGGTCGTACCGCCTCGTTGCGAGCCTGCCCGGCTACACGAACGGGACGGTGTCGTTCGAGCTGACGAAGCACCGCTTCGAAGACGTCGCGCTCGCGTTCGCCGGACGCATCGACGTGTCGCTCACGATGGACGGTGAACCGTACCGCGGTGGGTCGGCGCGCGTGATGCTGGAGCGGGTCGGATCGTCGTCGGCGGCGACACCGCGCTCGCTGCGCGTGATCCAGGGCGGGGTCGAGATCGACGACGTCGCCGAGGGGGTGTGGCGGGTCCGGGTCCAGGCGGGCGACCTGCAAGGCAGCAGCAGCGAGCTTTCCATCGGCCCGGGCGACCGCGCCACGACCGGCATCGCGCTCGTGAAGAGCGCGACCGTGTCGGGACGCGTGCTGACCGGCGACGGCGCCCCCGTCGAAGGCGCACGACTGGTGCTCGTGCAAGACAGGGGATCGCGCCACGTCGCGACCGGCCGCACGGACGGCACGTTCCGCTTCACCGGGTTGGAGCCGGGCGACTACCGCCTGCGTGCCACCGCACGCAAGGGCGCGCCGATCGAGGAGCGCGTGACGCTGAACGCGGGCAAGAACACGACCATCGACGTGACGTTGCCCGAGGGCGGCTCGGTGCGCGTGACGATCGTCGACGAGGACGGGCGCCGTCAGCGCGGCGCCGTGCTGCTGTTTCGCAACGAGCTCGGCGCGCTGCCCGTGTCGCCGCCGGACCGCACGGGGCGGGACGGCGTCGCGCTGCGAAGCAACCTGCCCGAAGGCGAGGTCGAGATCAGTGCGCGCGCAGGCGACCTGCGCGGGTACGGGCGGGCGCACGTGATCAAGGGGCGCACGCAGGAGGTCGAGATCGTCGTGCGCTCAACGGGCGGCTGAGCGGGCGCGGACCTTCTCCAGCAGCGGACGCAGGACGTCGAGCGTCAGATCGGTGGCGCCCTTGCTGTCGTCGATCACCTTCTGCGCCCGGGCGCCGCACGCTGCGGCGGTCGCGGGATCGACGATCCACTCCCGCAGGATCGCCTCGACCCCCTCGGCGTCCTGCGCGAGGACGAGCCCGTCGGCGTCGAGCAGCATGTCGACCTCGCCGCGAAAGTTCTCGATGTGCGGGCCGACGACGACCGCGCGGCCCAGGCTGGCGGGTTCCATCATGTTCTGCCCGCCGTGCCGAACGAGCGTGCCGCCCACGAACACCGCGTCGGCCAGTCCGTACGCGAGCTCGAGCTCCCCTACCGTGTCGAGCAGCACGATGGCGCCCTTCGGCGGCGGCTCGCGTCCGTCGAGCTTCTTGCGACGCACGACGTCGAGCCCCATGCGGCGGATCTCCGCCTCGACGCCGTCGGCGCGCGGCGGGTGGCGCGGCGCGATGATGAAGCGTGCTTCGACGCCGCTCTGCGCGAAGCGCTGCGCGATGCCGGCGATGGCCCGTTCTTCGCCCGGATGGGTGCTTCCCGCGACGATCACCGGCACGCCGTCCCCGGCGCCCATGAGCTTCGCGAAGCGCTCCCGCCGCGCGCCCTCCTGCTTGATGGGGATGTTGTCGAACTTCATGTTGCCGGTCACGTGAATGCGGTCGGCGTCGACCCCGAGCGCCGCGAAGCGCGCCGCGTAGACGGGCAGCTGCACGCAGACGCTCTCCAACGACTGCAGCAGCGGGCGCGCAATGGGACTGAACATGCGGAACCGATTGGCCGAGCGCGGGCTCATGCGGCCGTTGACCAACGCGACGGGCAGGTCGCGGTCGTGCGCGGCGATCAGGAAATTCGGCCAGAACTCGCTCTCGACGAGGATCATCAGATCGGGACGCAGCGCGTCGAGCGCGTCGGCCACGATCCACGAGAGATCGGGCGGGTAGAACTCGACACGATGATGGGGATAGCGCTTGCGCGCGACGCGGTTGCCCGTATCGGTCGTGACCGAGATGATCACCTCGACGCCCGGGACCGACTCCTCGATCACCTCGATGAGCCGCGCGGCCGCCTTCACTTCGCCGACCGACACGCCGTGCACCCAGATACAGGGCCGCCGGCCCGCGCGCGCCGCGCGCTTGCCGAAGCGCGCCGGCATGTCTTTCACGTACGCGCCCCAGCGCGAGCGCGTCTTCGCGTCCACGACGACGCGGGTGAGCGCATAGAGCGGCAGCGCGACGATCAGGCCGCCATAGACCGCGTCCATGCCCCACTGCATCAGACGGGTCGGCAGCGAGCGGAGGACGGCGGTCGCGCGCGAGCTTCGGGCGACATCCGAACCGTTGGATGACGCCGGCGTCACTACGCGACGGCTCCGTGGCACTTCTTGTACTTCTTGCCCGACCCGCAGGGGCACGGCTCGTTGCGGCCGACCTTGGGAGCGTCGCGTCGGATCGGCTTCGCCGGCTCGGCGGACTCCGAGCCGATGGGCGTGCCGTCGGTGCGACCGGCTTGCGTGCCGGTGGGGCCACCCTGTCCGCCGCTGACGCCGGTCGTGAGCTCCGGCATGTCGATCGCCTGCGCGCCGTCCCCAGCGCGACTGCAGCTCTTCCTCGGCCGCTTCGCTGGGAGAAGCGCACCTTCAGCAGGTGGTCCGTCACCTCCTCGCGAATCGTGCGCAGCATCTCGGAGAACGCCTTGTGGCCTTCGACCTTGTACTCGACCTTCGGGTCGACCTGGCCGTAGCCGCGCAGCCCGATGCCGGTCTTCAGCCCGTCCATGCCGTGCAGGTGGTCCTTCCACTTCGCATCGATGCTGTCGAGCAGGATGTAGCGCTCGAGCTGGCGCATGTCGTCGGGGCCGACCTCCTCCTCGCGCCGCCGCCACTCCGCCTTCACGCGCTCGATGATCTCGTCCGCCGTGCCGTCGGCGTCCTGCGGATCGAGCTGGGTCGGGCTCATCTCGACGCCGAAGTGACGCCGCAACCAGCGGGCGAGCTCCTTCGGGTCGCGCTCGTCGATCGGCACGTGGTTGCCGAACGCCTCGTTCACATGGGCGTCGACGACGTCCTCGATGAACTCGCCGAGCACCTGCTTCTGGCGGTCGTGATCGTTGTCCAGCAGCGCGTTGCGCAGGCTGTACACCTCCTTGCGCTGCAGGTCCATGACCTCGTCGTACTCGAGCAGGTTCTTGCGGATCTCGTAGTTGCGGCTCTCGACCTTCTTCTGCGCGCGCGTGATGGCCTTCGTGACCATCGGATGCGCGATGGCCTCGCCGTCCTTCAGGCCGAGCTTGCCGAGGATGTTCGCGACCCAATCGGGCGCGAAGATGCGCATGAGGTCGTCTTCGAGGCTGAGGAAGAACTGGCTGGAGCCGGGGTCGCCCTGGCGTCCCGCGCGGCCGCGCAGCTGGTTGTCGATGCGCCGCGACTCGTGCCGCTCCGTGCCGATGATGTGCAGCCCGCCCATCTCCTTGACGCCTTCACCGAGCTGGATGTCCGTACCGCGCCCCGCCATGTTGGTCGCGATCGTGACGGTGCCGGGGTTGCCCGCGTCCTCGATGATCGAGGCCTCCCGCGCGTGCTGCTTCGCGTTCAGCACCACGTGCTCGACGCCGCGTCGCTCGAGCATGCCGGAGAGGCGCTCGGACTTCTCGATGCTCGTGGTGCCGACGAGGATCGGCCGGCCCTCGCTCTGGACCTTCACGATCTCCTCGACCACGGCGCGGTACTTGTCCTTCTCGTCGGCGTAGATGAGATCGTCCTGCTCGATGCGCGCCAAGGGACGGTTGGTCGGGATGCTCACGACGTCGAGCTTGTAGATGGCCCAGAACTCGGCGGCCTCGGTGAGCGCCGTGCCGGTCATGCCGGAGATCTTGTCGTAGAGCTTGAAGAAGTTCTGGTACGTGATCGTCGCGAGCGTCTGGTTCTCGGGACGGGGGCGCAAGCGTTCCTTCGCTTCGACCGCCTGGTGCAGCCCGTCCGACCAGCGGCGGCCTTCCATCATGCGGCCCGTGAACTCGTCGACGATCACGACTTCGCCGTTCTTGACGACGTAGTCCTTGTCCTTCTGGTAGATGTGATGCGCGCGCAGCGACTGCTCCAGCAGGTGCAGCCACTCGGTCTCGCCGGTCTCGAAGAACTTCACGCCGGCGTACTCTTCCGCCCGCTCGAGGCCCTCGTCGCTGAGCACGCACTGGTGCTCCTTCTCCTTCACCTCGAAGTCCTCGCCCGGCTTCAGGCGGCGCGCGACCTTGTCCGCGTCCTCGTACTTGGCGCGCAGATCTTCCGCCGGACCGCTGATGATCAGCGGGGTGCGCGCCTCGTCGATGAGGATCGAGTCCACCTCGTCGATGACGGCGAACGTGAGGCCGCGCTGCGCCTGGAGGTCGCGCGAGACCTTCATGTTGTCGCGCAGATAGTCGAATCCGAACTCGCTGTTGGTGCCGTACGTGACGTCGCAGCGGTAGGCGGGGATGCGCTGGTCCGCCTGCATCCGCGACTGGATGACGCCGACGGTCATGCCGAGGGCTTCGTACAGCGGCGACATCCACGCAGCGTCGCGCCGGGCGAGGTAGTCGTTGACGGTGACCAGGTGTGCGCCCTTGCCGGGCAGGGCGTTGAGGTAGACGGCGAGCGTGGCGACGAGCGTCTTGCCTTCACCGGTGACCATCTCGGCGATCGAGCCGTTGTGCAGGCACCAGCCGCCGATGAGCTGGACGTCGAAGGGGCGCATGCCCATGGCGCGCTTGCTCGCCTCGCGGACGGCGGCGAACGCTTCGGGCAGCAGATCGTCGAGGCGCTCCCCGTCGGCGTGGCGTCGGCGGAACTCGTCGGTCTTGGCGCGCAGCTGGGCGTCGCTGAGCTGTTGGAATTCGGGCTCGAGGGCGTTGATGCGCTCGACGATCGGCAGGACCGACTTGATGACCCGCTCGTTGCGGGTGCCGAACAGCGATTTGACGACGTTGCCGAACATGGAGGGGCGCTTCCGTTGGCCGGAGCCTGCGTTGGGCCGGGAATTCGGTGAGGGTAGCACCGGGGAGGGGTGGCGCCAGATTGGGGTGGGAGGCGTGCGAAGAGGCCGGATCAGGATGCACGGCCCCGGCCGTTTCCCGAAAGGCTCCGAAAGACGGCCGACCCTCCCGGGAGGCGGGATGCGGGAAACGGGAGACGGGAAACGGGACTTCCGAAACGCCCCCATGGGCTCGCGCGATGAGTGTTGACGGACCCCGCTCTGGAAGCCGCAATTCCGTTTCTACGCCTGGACGTGCATCGCGTCGCCGAAGAGCTCGTCGTCGAGGTCGACCGCGTCTTGAAGGGATCGGGGAAGCGAAGAGCGTATCTGGGCGACCAACGCTGCCGGGCGGCGGTCTCCACGACGCTCAACATCGTTGACGGCGCGAGCCGGCGAACCGCGAAGGACAAGGCGCACAAATACACGATCGCGCTGTCGGAGTGCCAGGAGGCCGCTGCCTGTCTGAGGCTCGCCGCCGCGCTGGATGGAGCCCAGGACGTCGCAGTGGCGATGGAGCGTGCTGCGCGCGTCTCGATGATGCTCCATCGATTGATCGAACGCTTCGGGTCCTCAGCCACCGGCTGATGGATCGAAGTCCCGTCTCCCGCTTCCCGTGTCCCGGGATCCCCCACTACGCCGGCTCCTGCAGCGTCCCCACGATCTCCCTCACCGACGTCGCCCCGAGCTCGCGGATGCGCTCCGGCAACCCGTCGATCACGTCGATCACCGCGCCGGGACGGTAGAAGTTGGCCGTCCCCACCTGGATGCCCGTCGCGCCGGCGAGGAAGTACTCCATCGCGTCGTCCGCCGACTCGATGCCGCCGATGCCGATGATCGGAATGTCGACCGTCTTGTAGAGATCCCGCACGATCTTCAGCGCCAGCGGCTTGATGCACGGTCCGCTCAAGCCTCCGATGCCGCGCCCCAACACCGGCTTGCGCGTGCGCCAGTCGATCACCATGCCGACGTACGTGTTGATCGCGCTGATCGCGTCGGCGCCCGCCTCCGCGACCGCTTCGCCGATGGGCCGGATGTCCGTCACGTTCGGCGACAGCTTCGCGATCAGCGGCAGGTCCGTCGTGTCGCGTACGGTCTCGAGCACCCGGCGTGCGACCGTCGGCTTCGTCGAGAAGTCGAGTCCGTTCGCGACGTTCGGGCAGGACATGTTCAGCTCGAAGGCCGCGATGCCTTCCTCGGCCGCGAACTTGGCGGCAAGCGCTCCGAAGTCCTCCACGCTGTGGCCGGCGATGTTGATCACCAACGGCGCGCCGAGCGTGCGCAGCTTCGGCAGCACCTCCGCGATGTAGCGGTCGGCGCCCGGATTCGGCAAGCCGATCGAGTTGAGCAGCCCCCCGGGCGACTCGACGAGCCGCGGCGGCGGGTTCCCGGGCCGCATCTCGCTCGTGATCGTCTTCACGACGATGCAGCCCAACCGCGAGACGTCGTAGAAGGACTGGAACTCGAGCCCCTTGCCGTAGGTGCCGGATCCGGTGCCGACGGGGTTGGCGAGCTTCAAGGTGCCGATCTCGATCGACAGGTCGACCGCGCCCGTCTTCGGGTCGGAGGTCGCCGGGCCGCTCATACGCCCTCTTCGGCGCGTTCTTTGTCCCGCACGCGCTGTTTCTCGGCCTGGCGCCGCTTCTTCTCGGCGGTGCGCAGCTCCGCCTTCGCGTGCGCTTCCTTGGCGCCGACACCGAAGAGAGAATCCCAGATCACGAAGATCACGCCGACGACGATCGCCGAGTCGGCGATGTTGAAGTTGGGCCAGGTGAAGTCCCAGGGCTCGTAGTACACGAGGATGAAATCGCGCACCTTGTGCCAGTTGACCCGGTCCCAGAGATTTCCCAGGGCGCCGGAGAGGATCATCGCCAACCCGACGTGCAGCAGCGTGCTGCGAGACCGGGTTCCGAGGAACCAGGCGAACAGCGCGATGGTCGCAATGATCGTGAGCGCCAGGATTTCGGTCGTGCGATTGCCGGCGAGGCCGAACGTGACCCCCGGGTTCCACGCCCCCTGCCATTTCACGAAGCCGTCGATGACGTCGATCTCGACTTCGCCCCCGGGCTTGTCGGTCGTCATCCCGAGCGCTTCCTGCATGTAGGCCTTCGACCACAGGTCAGCGGCCAGCAGCAGCACCAGCACGACGAGGCAGGTGATCTTGAGCGGCATCAGCCGGGAGCTCGAGAGATCCTTCGGTTGCGGTTCTTCGCTCAATCCTCTTCTTCCGCTTCTTGGTGTGCGACGCAGAGCCGAGCGTACGGCACGACCTCGAGCCGACCGTTGGGAATCCAGGGCGCCCCCCGCTCCGGATCCCACTCGTCCTCCTCCGCGCACGCCTCGCAGAGCCCGAACGGAAGCTCGCCCGCGCCGTTCAGCTTCGCGAGCGCATCGTCGATGTCCTTGAGGATCTCGGCCTCGCCCTCGAGCAGGGCCAGGGTGAAGTCCTGCTCGAAGTTGTCGGAGCCGTGGTCGGCCATGTGGTCGACCGAGTGGTCCTGGCCCGACTTCTTGAGCGCCTCGTCGGCAAGGTCCTGGTTGCTGCGGAGGATCGAGGTCCGCATCGAGGCGAGCGCCCCCTGGAGCTTCTTTTGTTCGGCTCTCGTGGGGCCGCCGCGGGGCCAGCGGCGCTTGGACTTGCCTACGGCCATGGGAACTCCGACGTCCCGGATCTTCGGGGCGCGGGAGGATACCCGTGCCCCCAAGGGCGGTCAATGCGACCGGAGACTCAAGCCGCGCCGTTTTCGTACCGTTGAACGGAACGGTGCAAGCGTCCGCCCCCCGGGACCCCGAAGGCCTCTTGCAGGCGTGGCTCGACCATCTGCACGTGGAGCGGGGACTGTCACCGCACACCATGTCGGCCTACGAGGGCGACGTGCGCGCCGTGCTTGCGTCGGCGGGCGTGACGGGCAAGCGGATGCGGACGGCCGGCGCATTGGCCCGTCTCACGCCGCACGCGCTCCTGCGCTGGTTGCGCGGCGAGCGCGGAAGCGACCGCGCGGCGTCTTCCACCGCGCGGCGACTCGCCGCGTTCCGCGGGTTCGTGCGATTCGCGCTGTCCCTGGGGCGCATCGACGAGGATCCCACGGCCGGCCTGCCGATGGGCCGCGCGTGGGACCGTCTGCCGAAGGTGCTGGGCCGCGAGGCGGTCGTGTCGTTCCTGTCCTCGATCCCCGTCGAGCGGCCGCTCGACCAACGCGACCGCGCCTTGTTGGAGATGCTGTACGCGACCGGGGCGCGCGTGCAGGAAGCGTGCGACTGGGCGGTGGACGACGTTCGGCTGGACGACCGGGTCGTGCGGTGCCTGGGCAAGGGCCGCAAGGAGCGCTGGGTGCCGCTCGGCGAGCACGCCGCGGAGGCGGTCGTGCGGTACGTCGAGGACGGACGAACCCGGCTGCACGGCGCGGACGCCGACGTGCTGTTCGTCTCGCGCTCGGGGCGGCCGCTGGACCGGCACCGGGTGTATCGCATCGTGCAGGAGCGAGCGAAACAGGCGGGGACGAAGATGCGGCTCTCGCCGCACACGCTGCGGCATTCGTTCGCGACGCACCTGTTGTCGGGCGGCGCCGATCTGCGGGCCGTCCAGGAGCTGTTGGGGCATGCGAACGTGCAGACGACGCAGGTGTACACGCATGTGGATCGAGAGAAGCTGAAGGAAGTGCACAGGAAGTTCCACCCGAGGGGGTAGGCGTCCCGGAGAGCGCGATGCGCGAGCTCGCCTCGCGCTTCCGACGTCTTTCCGTCGTCTTCCCCATCCAGTACGCTCCCTCCATGAAGATCTTCCTGGATACCGCCGAGGTCGACGACATCCGCAAGTACGCCGCCTGGGGCGTGATCGACGGCGTCACGACGAACCCGAGTCTCGTGGCCAAGTCCGGCCGAGTCTTCGAAGAGGTCATCGAGGAGATCTGCGGCATCGTCGACGGTCCCATCTCCGCCGAGGTCACGGCGATGGACGCCGAAGGCATGGTCGAACAGGGCCTGCCGCTGGCCGCCATTCACGACAACGTCACCATCAAGGTGCCGCTCATCCCCGAGGGCCTCAAGGCCACGCGCGTGTTCGCGGACAAGGGTATCAAGGTCAACGTCACGCTCTGCTTCTCGGCCAATCAGGCACTGCTCGCCGCGAAGGCCGGCGCCACCATGGTGAGCCCGTTCATCGGCCGTCTGGACGACCGCGGCGAGCGCGGCATGGCGCTCATCGAAGACATCGTGCGCACGTTCCGCAACTACCCGCAGTTCAAGACCGAGGTGCTCGTCGCCAGCATTCGCAACGCGGACCACGTCCGGCAGGCCGCGCTGCTCGGCGCCGACATCTCGACGATCCCGCCGAAGATCATGGACAAGATGATCTCGCACGACCTGACCGACAAGGGGCTCGCCGCCTTCCTCGCCGACTGGGCGTCGCGCACGCAGAGCGAAGCGCCCGCCGGCTAGACATGCCGCGCCTCATCGACGACTTCGACGTCGTCTTGCTCGACATGGGCAACACGTTCATGTTCGATTGCGACCGGTTCTTCGATCCGGCCGAGCTCTACCGGACGTACTGCGACCTCGGCGGCACGCGTCTCGACGCGGTCGAGCTGGCAACGCGCATCGGCGACGTGCTCGACGTCATGTACGCGCAGAACCGTGATCCGGCGTCCTACGAACGCTTCCAGCTCGTCAGGGCGCATCTCGACGAACGCCACGGCGACCTCGCAGCGAGCGAGCGGCACCGCGTCGAGGCGGTCGTCGCGCGGCACGAGTGCGGACGCGTCCCCATCGGACACGCCGAGGCCGTGCGTTCCCTGCACCACTCGCACCCGCTCGGGCTGATCTCGAACATCTGGTCGCCGAAGGACCTGTTCGAAGCGGAGCTTCGGCGCGCGGGCGTGCTGGACGTGTTCGACGTCCGCGTCTGGTCGTCGGACCACGGGTGCATCAAACCGGCGCAGGCCCTGTTTCGCCGCGCGATCGATCACTTCGGCATGTCACCGGAGCGAATGGTGTACGTCGGCG
This sequence comes from Planctomycetota bacterium, assembly GCA_965223505.1. Classification (GTDB taxonomy): domain Bacteria; phylum Planctomycetota; class PLA2; order PLA2; family JAEUHO01; genus CBDCWP01. The sequence goes on along the minus strand of CBDCWP010000031.1, from coordinate 130,717 downwards.
ACAACCCGCGCGCGGACGTCGGCGGCGCCAACGCGGCGGGCATGGCGAGCGTGTGGATCGAGAACGAGGAGCGCCCGCTCGAACCCGGCGGTCCGCAACCGCGCTACATCGTGTCGTCGTTGCACGCGTTGCTGTAGGGGCAGCCCTCGCGGCGCCCAATCGTTGATTCGGTGGGACCTGATCGACGAATTGGGCGACCACGAGGGTCGCCCTTAGTCCCATCGGGCGACCACGGGGGTCGCCCCTACACGCCCAACCGATCGCGGATCAACCGCGCGAGCCGCTCGCCGATGCCGGGTACCGCGGCGAGGTCCTCGAAGGGCGCGACCTTCAGGTCCTTCACGGAGCCGAAGTGCTGCAACAGGCGCCGGCGCCGCGCCGGACCGACGCCCGGAATGCCGTCGAGCTCTCCGGACCCGAACGCCTCCGCGCGCCGCTTGCGCTGATACCGCCCGGCAAACCGATGCGCTTCGTCGCGCGCGCGCACCAACAGCCGCAATGCCGGGTCCGTGGGCGGCAGGATGATCGCGCCCCGTCGATGCGGCACGATGATGCGCTCGTGCGCCTGTTCCCCTTCGCCCCTGCGCGCCTTCGCCAGCGACACGACGGGTACCGTGTCCATGCCCAGGCCCTTCAACGCCTCCCGAGCGGCGTTCAGCTGACCACGGCCGCCGTCGACGAGCACGAGATCCGGGAGCTCGCCCAGCTTCACGCCGGCCTTGAAGCGGCGGCGAATCACCTCCTGCATGCCGCCGTAGTCGTCACCGCCCTCCGCTTCGCGAATGGCGAAATGCCGGTAGGACGAGCTGTCCGCGACGCCACCGAGCAGGACGGACATGCCCGCGACCGGGTCGGCGCCGCGCAGATGCGACAGGTCGTAGCCCTCGATGCGGTACGGCGCCGCGTCGAGCTCGACCACCTTCGCCAGCGACTCCAACGCCTCTCGGGACGAGCGCGCGCGCGCCGAGTGTTCCTCCAGCGCGAGCTCGGCGTTGCGGACGGCCATCCCGACCAGGTCGCGTCCGGCGCCGCGCTTGGGTTGGCGAATGGAGACGTTGCCGCCGCGAACGCCCCGCAGCACCTCCTCCAGGCCTTCGACGTCTTCGGGCAGCGTCTCGACGAGCACCTCGGGCGGGACGACCTTGCCGCGCAGGTAGAACTGCGACACGAACGCCGTCAGCACGTCGCGCTTGCTGAGCGACGTCTGCTGGGGCAGCGAGCGCGTGGCGACGACCGACCCCTCGCGCACGTACACGATGCCGACCATGGCCATGCCGCCCGCGGACGCGACCGCGACGACGTCGCGGTCCTTGCCGTCGGGGCTCACGGCCTCTTGCCGGGCGAGCGCGGCCTCGATGGCCTGGGCGCGGTCGCGCAACATCGCCGCGCGTTCGTACTCGAGATCCGCGGAGGCGCTCGCCATGTCGGCCTTCAGGCGGGCGAGCAGGCCTTCATCCCGTCCGCGCAGGATGGCCAACGATCCTTCGACGTGCGTCGCGTAGCGCTCGGGTGTGATGGCGTCGACGCACGGCGCCGAGCAGCGACCGATCTGGTGATACAGACACGGCCGCTCACGTTCGTTCAACTCGCGGTCGCTGCAGCTACGCAGGGGATAGAGGGTTCGCAGGAAACGCAGCGTACGCCGCAGGCCCTTGGCGCTGGCGAAGGGGCCGATGTACTGCGCCCCGTCCTTCTTGATCTTGCGAACGAGCCGCAAGCGCGGGAACGGATGCTCGCGGTCGACGCGCACCAGCAGATACGACTTGTCGTCTTTGAGGCGCAGGTTGTAGGGAGGGCGTTCCTGCTTGATGAGCGTGTTCTCGAGCAGCAGCGCCGCCTCGGGCGTCTCGGTCGTGATGACGTCGACGTCGACGGCGCGGCGCATGAGCAGGTGCACGAGCGGCCGACCGTCGCCGCGGGCGCCGAGGTACTGCCGCACGCGCGAGCGCAGGTTGGCTGCCTTGCCGACGTAGAGGACACGGCAGTTGGCGTCCCGCCAGCGATAGACACCGGGTCCTGTCGGCACGCGCTTCACGCGTTCCAACAGCTTGGCTCGGCGCGGGTCCTCGTCCGTCACGACAGAGAATGTAGGGGCGGGGCTTGCCCGCGCCCGCGAATCGCCCGGTGCGAACGCCGGAGATGCTCGTCCGGCCGCTGGTGGCAACGTGCGCCGCCCTTACGAGTCCCCGCCCATCAGAATGAGCTTCTCGATCCGCCTCATCCGATCGCGCAGCTTCGCCGCGTCCTCGAACCGCAGCGCCTCCGCCGCGGCGCGCATCTGCGTCTCCAGCTCGTCGCGCTGCTCCAGCAACGAACGCGTCGCGTCCGTCACCTCGCCCATCTCGTCCATCCCCGTCAAGTCGACGTAGTCCCGCTCCGCATACACCTCGCTCACCGTGTCGCGAATGCCCCGCCTCACGGTCTGCGGCACCACGCCGTGTTCCTCGTTGTACGCCGTCTGCTTCGCGCGCCGCCGCTCCATCTCCCCCAGCGCGCGCTCCATGGAGCCCGTGCTGTCGTCGGCGTACAGAATCACGCGCCCGTCGACGTTGCGCGCGGCGCGGCCGCTCACCTGGATCAGCGACGTCTCCGAACGCAGGAAGCCCTCCTTGTCCGCGTCCAGCACCGCGACCAACGTCACCTCGGGCAGATCCAGCCCCTCACGCAGCAGATTGATGCCCACCAGCACGTCGAAGGTGCCCAGACGCAGCTCCTTCAGGATCTCCGCGCGCTCCAACGTGTTGATGTCCGAGTGCATGTAGCGCGCCTTCACGCCGATGTCCGTGAAGTGCTCCGTCAGATCCTCCGCCATGCGCTTCGTCAGCGTGGTGACCAGGACGCGCTCGTCGCGCTCCGCCCGCGCGCGCACCTCCGACAGCAGGTCGTCCACCTGCCCGCGGGCCGGCCGCACCTCGACCGCGGGGTCGATCAGCCCGGTAGGACGGATGACCTGCTCGACGACGTGCCCCTCGGCGCGCTTGCGCTCGTACGGTCCCGGCGTCGCCGACGAGTAGAGCGTCCGGTCGATGCGCGCCTCGAACTCCTCGAACGTGAGCGGCCGGTTGTCCAGCGCGCACGGCAGCCGGAAGCCGTACTCGACCAGGTTCTCCTTGCGCCGACGGTCGGCGTGGAACATGCCGCCGACCTGCGGCACGGCGACGTGGCTCTCGTCCACGACCAACAGGAAGTCCTCGTCGAGATAGTCGAGCAACGTCGCCGGCGGCTCCCCCACCTGCCGTCCGTCCAGATGCCGCGAGTAGTTCTCGATGCCGGGGCAGAAGCCCGTTTCGCGCATCAAGGCGAGGTCGTACTTCGTGCGGCGCAGCAACCGGTCCGCTTCGACCAGCTTCCCGTTCGCCTTGAAGAACTCGACGCGCTCTTCCAACTCCTGCGCGATCTCGCGGATCGCCCGTTTCAGGGCCTGGTCGCTCTGCATGTAGTGGCTCGACGGGAAGAACGACGCCGAGTCGCGCTTGCCCAGGACCTCGCCCGTCAGCAGATCGATCTCTTCGATGCGTTCGACCGTGTCGCCGAACCACTCGACGCGCAGGAGACGGTCGGACGAGTCCGCCGGTCCGATCTCCACGACGTCGCCGCGCACGCGAAAGCAGCCGCGGCCGGGCGAGACGTCGTTGCGCTGATAGCGGATGCGCGCCAGACGCCGCAGGACCACGTCGCGGTCGACCTCGTCGCCCTCCTGGATCCAGACGTGGAAGTTGCGGTACTCCTCCGGCGAGCCGAGGCCGTAGATGCACGAGACGCTGGCCACGACGATCACGTCGCGGCGCGTCAGCGCGGCCTTCGTCGCGGCGTGACGCATGCGATCGATGCGGTCGTTGATCGACGCGTCCTTCTCGATGTAGAGATCCCGTGCGGGCACGTACGCCTCGGGCTGGTAGTAGTCGTAGAACGAGACGAAGTACTCGACCGCGTTCTCAGGGAACAAGACGCGGAATTCCTCGAATAGCTGCGAGGCGAGCGTCTTGTTGGGCGCGAGGATCAGCGTCGGCCGGTTCAGCGCGGCGATCACGTTCGCGATCGTGAACGTCTTGCCCGAGCCGGTCACGCCGAGCAGAACCTGCTGTTTGGCGCCGCTGCGGTCGCCCTCGACCAACGCGCGAATCGCGTCCGCCTGGTCACCGGCGGGTCGAAACCGGCTCGTCAGACGAAACGGTGCGTCCGAGCGCGCGATGCCGTCGCGGGTCAGGGTCGGTCCCGAAGCGTCGGACACGGGCGCGCCGTTACGAGTCCTTCTTCTCTTCTTCTTCGTCGTCCTTGCTGTCGATCCGCGGATCCCAGGGCTTGCGAGGCTCTTCCTTCCACTCACCCGAGTCCCACCAGTGCACCCAGATCTTCATGCCGCTCATCGCATAGCTCTCGGCCGACGCGTGCTTGATCGGCTCGTAGCGGCGCCAGCGGCGTTCCTGATAACCGTCGATCTTGCGCAAGGTTCGGTCGAGCACCATCAAACGCGACATCCCCTCGCGACTATCCAGACCGAACTCGTCGGTGACGGTCTTGAACTCACTGATGATGCGACCACAGATCTTGTGGCCCTCCTTCACCAGGTACGCCTCGGCGTCGATGCCGTCGCGGCCACCGAGGTACAGGTTCTCGATCGCCTCCTCGACCTTGCCGCGGGTCTCCGCCGGGACCTCGTCCGGCCAGTCGAACACCTTGAGATTGATGTTCTTGAGCCTGAGTGAACCGCTTCGACGCCGGGGCAGGCGACCGGCCTGCGGATCCTCGCTGCCTGCCGCCGGGTCCGCCCCCGCGGGATTCGCACCCGGGTTCGCGTCCGGGTTCGCGCCCGACGGGTTGGTGCCCGACGGAACCGGTGTCGGCGTTCCCGGCACCCCGCCGGGGTTCATCGGGTTGGGCGTCGTCATCATGCCGGTGGTGTCGGTCGCGCCGGTGCCGCCCGCTTCGTTGTCCGCGACGTTGGTGCCCTCGTCCGGGGCCGGGTCATCGTCCTTCGTGATCGCAATGACCGCGATCACCGCGATGATCACCGCGACGCCGGCGCCGATGACCAGACCGGTGTTGTTCTGCTCGCGGCGACCGCGCCCGCGGTACCCGCCGTCTTCGTCGTCGTAGTCGTCGTGCCCGCCGCGCGCGCCGCGGCCGCGCCCCCGGCGGGCGGAGGGACGCCCGCCCCGTCGCGGCGCGCTGCGACCGCCGCCGCGGCGCACGGCGCGACGGCCGGCGGGCGGAGGCGGAGGCGCCTCGGCGCCGCCGAAGTCGGAGAGGTCCATCGGCGTCTGACATCCGGTGCAGGTGAAGATGGCCGGCGGCTGCGGCGGCAACTTGAACTTCTTGGAACAGCTAGGGCATTCGATGACTTGTGACATGAGGAGCTCTTTTCCGCAGGGGACCCGGTTGGGGGAACGCAACCGGGCAGTCCGCCATCATAGCGGTTGGAGGGCGGCGCCGTTCGATGGAACGAGCCGGATCGGCCGCAGTTCGCGACCCGCTCGGACCTGTGGTGACGGGCGAGGTAGCTTGGGGGCCGCATGGCATTGAAAGCGGCACAATTTCGCAGCATGGCGACGCTCTACCGGGCGGGCCTGTCCTGGCCCGAGATCGTCGAGTCCGCCGGCGGCCGCGACGGCCGGTTGCACGAAGCGCGGGACGCCCTCGCGGGCGGGGAGAGCCTGGCGTCCGCGCTTCAACGATTCGTGACGCCCGTGGACCGGGCCCTGCTGCACGCCGGCGAGAAGAGCGGCACCCTCGAGCAGACCCTGGCGCAGATCGCCGACGCCCACGAAGAGGAGGCGCGCCGCACGAAGCAGCGCAAGGCCGCGCTCGCCTACCCCATGTTCCTCGCCTGCCTCGGCGCCGTCCTGCTCGCGGGCCCCGACTGGGTCAAGGGCGAGTTCTTTGCCGGACTCAAGTGGAGCGCCGCGACACTCGTCCCGGTCCTCCTCTACGTCATCCTCTCGAGGCGCGCGAGCGTGCCCGAAGCGGTGCCCAACGAGATCGTCGCCCCGCGGCCGCCGTCGAACAACCTGCTCACACGCAACCGCGTCGAAGAGGCCGACGCGCGCGCGTTCACCGTGCTGGCCGCGTGCGAGCAGGCGGGGGTGCCGCTGAACGAAACGCTGGAGCTGGCCGTCGTCGCGGGCGCGGGCGGGCGCGCCGCCGTGGATCTCTACAACGCGCGCAGCCGTGTGCGCGAGGGCCTCGATCTGGGGGGCGCCTGGAAGACGATCCCGCATTCGTTCGCCGACCGACTCATCGCCGCCGAGCGCGCCGGCGAGACGGCGCAGGCCGCGCGCGGAATCGCCTCCGAGCTCGAGCTCGACGTGGAGCTGCGCCGCAAGAAGACCACGGCCATCCTGCCGGTCGTGATGATGTTGGTCATCGGCGGCGTGATCGCCGCGCGCGTCCTGAGCTTCTACTTGAATCTCTACCGTCACTTGCCGTCGTAGGCGCTCACGATCTCCCGCTGGACGCGATGCGCGAAGACGGCCCCGCGCGCGAGGGCGTCGTCCCCCGCGATGGACGCGACGACGCCGTCGACGGTGTCCGTGTCGCAGACGACGTCGACGCGCGGCTCGTGGTCGCAGGCGGTCACGGTGCCGATCGACCGGCGCGCACAGACGTCGACGATTGAGGCGGCGCCGAACGGCGCGACGTCGCCCTGCACGTAGAGCATGCCGACGCCGCTCGCAGCGAGATAGAGCGCGCAGGACGCAAGCGCGGCGCCCGTGCCGCGCACCGACACCGTCGCGTCCCGTAGTCGTGCCTGCCCCGCCTCGCCGATCTCGGGCAACACGACCTGCCGCGCGAAGCGCTTCAGGGCGCCCGGATCGAGAACGGCCCGGTCGGCCGTGTCGCCCGCCCGCACCTCGAGCCGCAGTCCCGCGCCGAGCGGTTCGCGCAGGATCACGTCGTGGCCGAGCGCCTGCACCCCGCTCGGCACGGTCTCCGCGCCTTCCGCGCCGAGATGGATCTCGAGCACGTCGCCCACCGGGCACGCTTCGAGCGCGCGGCGAGCGCGCAGGAGGTTCATCGGACAGCGTTCCTCGACCAGATCCAGCACGTCGCCGGACGGCATCGCGGCCTGCGCCGGCTCGGTCGGCGCGCACGCGGCGTCATCGGGGTACGCCTCGACCGGCGCGCCCTCCGTCACGCAAACCGGACACGCGTCGTCAGGCCGCACGTCCAGATCGGTGCGACGAAGCGTCTCGAAATCGAGCACGTGATACGCCGCCCGTGCCCGGCGCGCCGCGAGCTCGTGCGCGCACTGCGCAGCAAGGAAGCCGACCGTCCCCACCGCCGCGTTCCAGACGCCGAGGTCGGCGCAGGAACCGGTCTCGTCCTCGAGCCGCCCGAACAGGCAGGCCAGGCAGGGCCGGCCGCCCGCCGGCACCGGCAGCAGCCGCGCCTCCGCGCGCAAGCCCGCCGCGTGAACCAGAGGCAGGCGCGTGCGGACCGCCAGCTGGTTGACCCAGTCCTTGACGCGCGCGCCGTCCGTCGCGTCGATGACGACGTCGACGCCGTCGAGGAAGCGGTCGGCGTTCGCATCGTCCAGGCGGGCGTGCACGCCGAAGACGCCGCGCGCCGCGCCCCCCAACCGCTCGGCAGCCACCTCGGCCTTCGGACGCGCCACGTCGTCCGGTGTGTAGAGCACCTGGCGCGGCAGGTTCGACGCCTCGACGACGTCCGGGTCGATCAGCGTCACGCGCGGCGTGCCGCGCTCCCGCAGCCCCCAGGCCGCCGGACATCCGATCCCGCCCGCTCCGACGACGAGCACGTGTTGCGGCGTGGGATCAGCTTGGTTCGTCATCGTCGGTGGCGGCGGCCTCGCGGTCCGCGCCGCGCCAGACTGCCACGGTCCACGCGAGCAGGCCAAGACAGAGCCAAAGCGCACCCGTCGGCAGCGGATCCGGCCGCGTCAAGAGCGTCTCCGCGAGGCGGGCACGGGCGTACACGACCGGGTCGTGCAGGCGGTCGAAGTGCGCCACGCCGTACGCACAGGCGGTCGCGGCGTCGGCGTGCAACACGGCCTGCCGAAACGCGTGCTGCTTGCCGTAGGGCAGGGACGCGGCGACGTCGTCCGCCCAGAAGACGCCCGACATCGCGGCCCACACGACGGCCGCGCCGAGCGCGCCGCACGGCAACGCGGACGCACCGATCGCGCGCCCGACCGCGGCCAGGCCCGACGACGCCGCTCCGGACCCGGCGACCAGCACGGCGAGGGCGAACGCACCGTCGGTTCCGCGCCACGCGAGATGCACGACCGCGCACAGCCCGGCGCCGACGACGAGCGCGACCGCGTCCCCGATGCGTGCGCGCACCGCGAAGGCGCACGTCGCGGCGACGGCCACGAGCGCGCCGAGATGCGCCTGGAAGAGCCCGCGCGCGTCGTCCGGCGCACCGCCGGCGATCGCAAGCGCGACACAGGGCGGGACGAGCGCGGTGCAGAGCCACCGCATCCTCAGGTGGAGCTCGACGGTCAGGGGAGGCGGTTCTGCACGAACGCCAGCGTCTGCAGGGCGTAGCTCGTCGAGATGACCTTCATGCCCTCGTACCAGCGTGGGTTCTCGTTTTGCCAGCTGCCGTCGTCGTTCTGCAGCGAGACGAGCTTCTCGCCGATCTCCTTGCGCCAGTCGTGCTTGACGCCGTTGGCGTCCGTCACGACCAGTGGCTTTCCGGTGACCGCCTCGTACTCGCCGAGCGCGCGCGCCGCGGCGTGCAGGTAGTAGTAGAAGCCCGACCAACCGGCCTTGGCCGGATCCTCGGCGCCTTCGAAGCCGGGATTGCGATCCACGGTGAAGTTGTTCGAGATCCAGCTGACGGCCGCCTTCACGCGCGGATCGTCGGCGCCGAGACCCGCGAACAGGTAGCACTTCAACAGCGCGTAGGTCATCGAGCCGTAGCTCTTGACCTCCCACTTGCCGTCGGCACGCTTCACGTAGGGCGGATCGGCCTTGGTCATGCCCGGGCCGTAGCCGGCGCCGCCGTCGTTGCCCGACACGACGACGATCGTCTCTCCGTCGTGCTCCACCTCGTGCGTGACCGTGTTGTACTCCGAGTTGTTCTGCGAGCGCTCGAGCAGCTTCAACGTGTTCTTCCAGAACACGTGATCCTTCGGTAGGCCGGCCGCCTTGGCCGCTTCGGCCGCGTACTGAAGGTTCGACAGGTCGGAGGGCTGCCCGTCGTCCTGCTTGTACGGAACGCCGCCGAAAGAGAGATCGTTTTCGTCGCCGGTGATCTGCGAGCCGACGATGTAGTCGCGCGCGGCCGCCATGGGCTTGGCGTAGTCCGGAATCCGCGACGCGGCGAGAGCCGCGATGACGACGCTCGTGACGTAGTTGTCCTTGCCCGACCCATCGACGATCGCACCGTTCTCCTGCTGGAAGCCGATCAGGAACGACAGCGCCCGCTCGATGTCCTCGTCGTTGCGTACGGCGTCACGGGGCGTGGCGCCGATGATCGCGCCCGCGGCCAGCGCCGTGAAGCCGGGATTCGGCGGAACCTTCGCCGCGCTGTCGCCGACCGCCCCCTTGTCGTTCATTTGGGAGAGCAGGAACGCGCGGCCCTTCTTCATCGCTGCGGTGACCGCGTCCGTCGTCGCACCGTCGCCTTCGGCGGGCGCCTTGTTCGCGCTCGCGCCGGCGTTGCCCTTGTTCGCAGGTTCGTTGGTCGTGTCGTCGCCGCAGGCCGGAAGCAAACAGGCCGTCAGCGCAAGGAACAGCAGTGCGTGCCGCATGGATCGACTCCTGAGGTGGGGTCCGGGGAATGCAACGCAGGATAGCAACGAGGGTTCGGTTCGGGTGACGGACGCCCGGGTGTGGCACACTCCCGTCGTGGTCACCGACGACGACTTCATGAGCGCGGAGGAACGGCGGGGGCGGTTCGATCGTGCCGTGGCGTACTTCAACGCCCGGCGGTTCTACGAAGCCCACGAGGACTGGGAGGAGATCTGGCACGAAAGCGAGGGCGCGAACCGGCTCTGGATCCAGGGGCTCATCCAGTACGCGGCCGCGTTCGTGCATCTCTCGCGCGGGTTTCACGCGAGCGGGTTCGCCAAGCTCATGGCCCAGGCCACGGAGAAGGTGCGCGACTACGACGGCGATACCGACCACGTCCGTTGGGACCGGCTCTGGTCGGAGCTTCAGCCCTGGATCGAGCACGGACGACGCGTCGCGAACGGCGCCGACCTGACCGCGGACGCCCCGGGTGCGCCGCCGCTCATTCATTACGACGACGGATTCACGCCCGCACCGCTGCCCCTCGACGATTGAATTTCGAGATTCCGCAATGACGTCGCCCTGTCTTCGGTTGAACTAGACTACGCAAGGTCGTCGTGCATCGGGGGGGGGTATGCGGTGGCTGCGTCGAAAGGACACGTTGAAGACACGGTGCTCGTTGTCGATGACAACGCGTCGGTGCGCACCGTCGTGACGATGATGCTGGAAAACGCGGGGTATCAGGTGCTGGCGGCGCCCGACGGTCCCAGCGCGTTGGACATCTTCCGCGAGAGCGGCGATCGCATCGGCGCGGTGCTGCTCGACGTCACGATGCCGGAGATGTCGGGCGACGTCGTTCTGCGCAAGCTGCGGGACATGGACCGGGGCGTGCGAGTGATCCTGACGACGGGGTGGAACGAACAGGAGACGCGCGCTCGCCTACCGGACGCGCATCCGACCGCGTTCCTCATGAAGCCGTTTCGGCCTGACAACCTCGTCGACGCGATTCGCAGCGTCGTCGGCCCGTCGGCGTGAGGATCCGGGAAACGCCGCGCCCCCTGGCGATCCGTCCCACTTCGTAAGACCGCTCTTTTGGCGGGGAGATGGAAGCGTCATGAGCGCGCGACTGGACGAACGGGTTGGAGCGCTGACGAACCGGCTCGCGCAGGTCGCCGACTGGACCCGCCATGACCCGTACGCCGAACCCCAGCCGGCGGAGCTCGACGCCGCGCGCGTGCTGACGCGCCAGGCGCTCGAACACGTCTTCGACGAGTCGGTTCGCTCCGACGGCGTGCAGCTGGACCTCGCCTTCGTGCTCGGCGCCATCGAGCGAGCGAACGCGAGCCCGCCGATGGCGAATCTGTACGTCACCGATCCTGCGAACGCGCGAGCTGGCAGGACGATTCGGCGGTGAGGAGACGGCGACCGCGCGCTAGCGGTTCTCGGCGGGAACCAGCGCGGACAACGCGTCGATCGACTTCTGGAGTCGGTAGAGCGCCGTCCCGTAGCGGTCACGGCTGTGCGTCAACATGGCGTTGCGCTTCAGCTCGACGCATTCCCGCAGCAGTGGCAGCATCCACGCCGCGTAGCCGGAGTTCGGGTCGGTCGCCGCAAACAGACTGCGATACCAGGGTCGGCCGGGCAGGCCGCTGCGGTCGAGCCACGCTCGCGGAACCGAGACGAGCTCCTTGTTCACGGCCTGCAGCTGTTCGTCGGTCAGATCCCCCCCGGCCCGCCGCGCCGCGCAAGAGTGTCTTCACCCGCTCGCCCGATGACGCGTGGGTCGCGAACGCCTCACGCAGGTCCTGGAACGTCGCAGCGAACTCGAGCTCCTTCGCGCGCGCCTCGAGCGCGTCGAGGTGTTCGTTGGCTGCGCCGCCGTAGGCGCCGAGGCCGTAGGGAATCAACGGCGCGTTGGCCAGGCGCGCGACGACGATCTTGCACACCTGCGCGAGCATCTGCGCGCCGGCGTAGTCGTCGCCGACGACCTTGCGGTACCACGTGAGGTTGTCGTGTCCGGAGTGGTACGACACCCCCTGCGAACCGCCGGCGCCCAAGGCCATCGACGGAATGCCGAGATGGCAAACGAAGCCGACGTGGTCGGAGCCGCCGCCGAGCACCCCGAACTTCGGTTTGCCGCCCGTGTCCGCGGTCCACGCCGCGTGAACGCTCTTGTCGGCGCCGGCCTGCGTCACGAGCATCGTCGCCGCGGTCACGACCTCCTGAAGCAACGGATCGGCGCTGCAACGAAACTTCGTCCCCATCGCCGCCATGTCGAGGTTGATGTAGGCGACGCCGTTCGCCAGCAGGTCGTCACGGTTCGCCTCGCACCACTCGGTCGAGCCGATGATCCCCATCTCCTCCGCGCCCCAGTTGGCGAACACCAACGTCCGGTCGGGCGGTGACCCGCTGCGAGCCGCCTGCGCGAACGCCTGGGCAACCGCGTAGAGCACGATGGTCCCGGCGTGCGGATCACCGGCGCCGAACGTCCACGCGTCGAAGTGGCAGCCCACGATGATCTTCTGCGCGGGGTGCTTCGCGCCACGAATGACACCGAGCACGTTCGATGTCTGCGTCACGGCGCGCTTCTGCTCGATTCGCAACCGCACCTGCAGCTTCGAACCGCCGGTCAGTCGATAGGCGTAGGGCAGTCCACCTTGCCAGCCCTTCGGCACCGCCTCGCCGCGCATGCGCCCGATGATTTCCTGCGCGGCGCGCCACCCCATCGGCTGCACGGGAATCCGGGGCAGCGGCACGCCGTCCGGATCGAGCCGCTTCGCGTCCTTGGTGGCCGGCTCGAACGGGGTGAGCGGGTCGCCGGGATACGCGAGCGTCTTGATCGAGCCGCGCTGAATCGACGACTCGTGCGCCCAGCCGCCCTCGGGATACATGATCCCGCGCCCCCACCCGCTGTCGGCCGGGTCCGTGTACATGACGAGGCCGATCGCGCCTGCGGCTTCCGCGAACTTGGCCTTGTAGCCGCGGTAGTTCTTGCCGTAGCGCGCGATGACGACCTTGCCGGCGCAAGAGACACCGAGCTTCGCGAGCTGCTCGAAGTCCGCCTTCGTTCCGTAGTTGGCGTAGACGACCTCACCCATCACGTCTCCGGAGCCGCTGTAGCCGTTCCAGCCGGGCAACAGCTCCGGGTGGGTCGTGTACTCGTCCTCCGGTAGCGGCGCTTCCTTGATGCGCAGCGCGATCGGCGTGCCGTCGTCGACGGCCAGCGCCTCGGCGCTGACGAACTGCGGCAGGTACGGCCAGAAGTCGTGCCGCTCGACCTTCACGCCGATGTCTTCGAACGCCCCTTCGAGCTCGTTGATCATCCACTGGTCCTGCTTGGTGCCGGCGGGATGCGGGCGCGCGCAGAACCGGTCGTGCCACGTTCGCAGCGCGGCGGCCGGCGGGCCGGACAGCAGCGATTCCTCCAGCTTGCGCTGCTGCTTCCATGCCGCGAGCGGCCAACCGAAGGCGGGATCCACCTCTTCCGCATGGACGGGCGCGGCGCCCATCGCGCACAGGACGGCCAGGCAGAGGAGACCAACGGCACTTCGCATCGAACGTCGCATCCGAATACACCCCCCGGGAGAGAGAGAGGGCGGGATTCTACGCGGGCGTCCGCGGGAAATCAGGAGCGTGAGATGTTGTCCACCATGCGCTTGGCTGCCGGGCACTCCTTCTCGCCGCAGCAGTTCGTGCGCCGACGCCAGAAACGGTAGCCGACGTACAGCACCGCCGCGGCGACGAGTCCGAACACGAGGACTTCCTGGATGGTCACGCTCGTTCCCCTCGTGGGATCATCGAGATCACGCCCTAGCCCCATCCTAGGGCACGGCCGCCCTGATATACGATGAGACTCCCGACGTAGGCCAGGATCGTCATGTACGTGAACATGAAGATCGGCCACCTCCACGAGTTGGTCTCGCGCTTGACGATCGCCAGCGTCGACATGCACTGGCTCGCGAGCACGAAGAAGACCATCAACGACAAAGCCGTGAGCCACGTGAACGACGGACTCCCGTCCGGCTTCGTGTCGGCCTGTAATCGCTCGCGCAGCGGGATCGACTCCTCGTCGGCTTCGCCTACGCCGTAGACGATGCCGAGGCTCGAGACGAGCACCTCCCGCGCGGCGAAGGACGCGACGAGGCCGACACCGATCTTCCAGTCGAAGCCGAGCGGCTCGATCACGGGCTCGATCGCCTTGCCCATCCGCCCGGCGTAGCTCTGTTCGCTCTGTGCGGCCTGCCGCCAGAGCTCGACTTCTTCCTCCGGCTCTCCGGCCGCGATCCGCATGTCGGCCTGGACGGCGATCGCCTCGTTGCGCGGGAAGTAGGCGAGCACCCACAGGATGATCGAGATGGCGAGGATGATCGTCCCCGCTTCCTTGACGAAGACCTTGCCGCGCATCCAGACGGTGCGCAGGACGCTACCGATCGTCGGCAGCTTGTAGCTCGGCAGCTCGAGCAGGAACGACGACGACTCGCCGCGGAACATCGTCTTCCGTAGGACCCACGCGGCGACGAGCGCCACGCCGATCGAGAGCAAGTACATGCCCAGCAGCGTCAGACCCTGATACGCGGGCGGAATGAACGCGCCGATCATCAAGGCGTAGACCGGCAACCGCGCGCTACACGACATCAACGGCGCGACGAGGATCGTGACCATGCGGTCGCGCCGACTCTCGATCGTTCGCGCCGCCATGATGCCGGGGATCGCACAGGCGAACGACGACATCAGCGGCACGAAGGCCTTGCCCTGCAAGCCGAACCCCTTCATCAGACGATCGATGAGGAACGCGGCGCGCGCCAGGTACCCGAGGTCTTCGAGAATCGTCAACAGCAGGAAGAGGATGCAGATCTGCGGCAGGAAGATGATGACGTTGCCGATGCCCGTGATGACGCCGCCCACCAGCAGGTCGGTGAGCATGCCGGGGCCGAGCGCGCCGGCGACCCAGCCGCTGACCAATCCCACACCCTCTTCGATGAGGTCCATGAACGGACCTGCCCACTCGTAGACCGCCTGGAAGATCAGCGCCATGAGCACGAGGAAGATGACCGGACCGAGCACGGGATGCGTGAGAACGCGGTCGGCGCGCTCCGACGCGCCGGGCCCTTCCTGCACCGGCTTGGTGAGCACGTCCTTGGCCGCCGCCATGCAGAACGCATAGCGGTGCTCGGCCTCCAGCGCCTCCCGATCGAGGCCGGCCGCTTCCATTGCGTCGCGGCCCGCGACGACCGCGTCGCGAAGCGGCGCGCCGCCCTGCTCGATGATCGGGTCGTCGAGGTCGGCGTCGGTCAGGAGTCGCAGCGCTTCGCTGCGCTCCGATCCGCCGGGAACGATGGCCGCCGACGCGAGCACGGTGACGACGGCGTCCATCGCCGCGTCCGCCGCGTCGGGAAGCTGCATGTGCTGCGACGCGACGCGCGCGTTCGGCAGCGCGGCGCGCAGGTCGTCGATGCCCTCCCCGGTCCGCGCGATGACCGGCACGACGGGAACGCCGAGCGCGGCTTCCAGCGCGGGCGCGTCGACCGGCCGGCCGGCCTTCTCCGCGACGTCGATCATGTTCAACGCGACGACCGTCGGAACACCGGTCTCCAAGAGCTGCGTCGTGAAGTAGAGGTTGCGGACGAGCGTGGACGCGTCGACGACGATCACGAGGATGTCCGGCCGCGCGACGCCGGGCTCGTGACCGAGCAAGACGTCCCGCGCGATGCGCTCGTCCTCCGAGCGCGCCGAGAGGCTGTACGCGCCGGGCAGGTCCGTGACGAGCGCGTCCCGCCCGTCGAGCTGGAACGACCCGACGACGTGCTCGACCGTGACGCCTGGATAGTTGCCGACCTTGTGCCGCAGACCGGTCAACGCGTTGAAGACGGACGTCTTCCCGCTGTTGGGATTGCCCGCCAGCGCGACGTTGAGGGTGTGTGCCGCGATCTCAGGCGCCACGGACGATCACCGTGCGCGCTTCTGCGCGACGCATGGAGACGTGGGCGCCGTGCAGTTCCACTTCGATCGGGTCGCCGAGCGGCGCCCGGCGCACGAGGCGCAACGGCGTGCCGGGAATGAACCCCAGCTCCATCAGCCGCCGGCGCATGCCCGTGCCGCGCTGGATGGAGACGACGTGGCAGGCATCGCCCGCGCCGAGGTCGTCGATGGTCCGTTCGCCGTCGAGGGGGGTGCCGTTGGGCTCGCTCATGCCGCGTCCAAATCGAGAACGATTCTCAAGATCAGAATACGGGCATTCGGCCGCCCCGCCAGATTGGCCCGTGGCCCTCGGCGCCCTCGTCTACCGGGCGTGCCCGGTCTTGCGCAGAATCGCCTTGAGCTTGTTGACGTCGTTCCAGATCTCGCCGAAGTAGTGGTCGGCGACCTGGTCCTCGTCCCAGTCCCAGTTGTGGGGCATCTTCAGGACGATCTCGTCGTTCCAGACGTCGGTGAGCTCCCCCATCCGCGAGCGTGCCTCGGCCATCTTCTCCTGCCACAGGTCGAGGACACCGGCCTGCTTGGCCTGCACGCTCTCGTTGTAGAGGTCCGTGGCCTCCTGAAACAGCGCCCGCATCCGCGCGATCGCTTGCTCCGCGTTCTTGCGCTGCGACCTCGAGAGCTCGGGCACCGCGCCGCCGCTCTCCGGTTCGATCGGCGGGGGCGCGACGAAGGGCTGCGACTCGGGCTCGGGTCGCGGCTCCGGCTCGGGTCGTTGCTCGGGCTCGGGTCGGGCTTCCGGTTGCGGCTCGGGCTCGGGCTCGGGCTTCGGTTCGGGATCCGCGAGACACGGCGCCCAGCCTTCGTGACGAATGTTCTGCCACTGGAACCGCTCGATCTGTGCGCGGCGGTCGAGCGCGTGCCAGTTCGTCTCTTCGAACCGCTCGCGGGTGATCTCCGAGATCCAGGCTGGCTTCAGCTCGATCAGACCGCTCATGTTCTTCCACGGAATGTGCCACTCGCAGCGCAGCGCCTGCCACTGCGTGTCGGCCGTCAGCACCCAGCGCGCGAGGCGAATGGCGTCGGGTCCGACGCGCTCGACCGGAGGGCGTCCGTCGGCGTCCTCGGTCGCGCTCAAGCGCACGAGGATGCGGCCGCCCTGTCTCGCGTACTCGAACGACGTGAAGGTGAGCCGCGCGTTGCCGATCGCCGCGCGCAGCACCTTGTGCTCGTCCTGCGACACGTCTTGCCACACGGGCAGCGGCTCGGGCGCGAGGGACCGCTCGGGCCAGGGGCCGTCGGCGCGCGGGTCGTAGAGGTACCACTGGCCCTTCTTGCCGCCCGGCTCGTTCGGCACCCAGATCCACTTGCTCTCGGTGGGACGCTTGTTGTGTCCGAGCACCCAACGCGCGATGCCGTGCGTGTCGTCCACCAGCTCCGTGCCCTTGAAGCGGTAGCGCTTGAATCGGCTCGGCCACGGCCGGCCCCGGCGCGCGGCGATGAACTGCTTCGTGAGCGTGTCTTTGATGCCGGGCAAGGCCTGAAACGCGGGAGACTTCATCTCGTAGTAGACCTTGCGATACGACTTGTTCCCGATCCACAGCTTCCGGCCGTCGCACTGACGGCATTTGATCCGCCGCACGCCGCGACCGACGATCGTCTCGGTGCCGGTGCCTTTGCAGCGCGGGCACTCGATCGGAAAGCGCTTGCGCTCGAAGTACCACTTGTTGGAGACCGTGCGCAGCTTCGAGAGACGCTGCTTGCGTTCCTTCGACGTGATGCGCTGCGACTCTTCCGCGCTCGTGTCCAGCGCGAGCATCGGGCACGCGAACGCAAGCAGCGTCGCGATGATCGGATAGGCGACGAATCGCGGCACGAAACACCTCCGCGGCAACGAGCGAAGTGTAGCCCCGCTCGCGTACCCGCTATGCAAAGAGCTCCCGGACCGTGTAGAAGGTGATGACGCCGGAGACGACGAGCTTCAGGAAGACGCCCAGCATCGTTCCGACGAAGACGCCCCACGCGGCTCTCCACGCGTCGCCGTCGCCCTTGCCCGCCATGTACTCGCCGGCGAGCGCGCCGAAGAACGCGCCGAGCACCATGCCGAACGGCGGGAAGAAGAAGATGCCGAGGAGCATGCCGAGCACCGACATCCAGATGCCCGCGCTCGACGCCCCGTATTTCTTCGCGCCCCAGATGGGCACGACGAAATCCAGGATGGTCACGATGATCGTCGCGGCCGCGAGCACGACCACGGTCGCGGCACCGAACGTCTCGGCGTCCCAGCCTTGCGCCCCCCAGACGAGCAGCACGGCCACGAAGCTGATGGGCGGCCCCGGCAGCACGGGAACGATGCAACCGAGGAACCCGACGAGCAGCGCGGCGATGGCGAGGGCGATGAGGACGGCGGACAAGGACCTCTCCGATCCGGCCGGGGGCCCCCGTCGTACCAGACTTCCGGGGCCGACCCGAGTGCAAGTTCGTCCACGCCGCAACGCGGCGCCGTGATCGAACTCGCTCGCGCCGCGCAGCCCAAGGTCCTGAGGGAGGTTACGACCGAATGACGGTGGAGTGACCGCTGCATGGCGGCCGCCGGCCAAGCTGGGGCCATGCGATTGACCACTTGTCTAGCCGTTCTCTCCGTCGCCTTGATCGCGTGCGCGCGCAGCCCGCGCCGCCGTGCGCCGAATCTCCTCGACAACGAGGTCCGCGTTCCCGCTGTGCAGCTCGACGGGATGGACGGGCCCCACTACGTCGTCGAGACGCGCTTTCGCGTCGTGCGCAGCGGCCGGCCCCGCGTGCTCACCGCGCCGAAGATCGGCGTACAGCCGGGGCAGCTCTCGCAGGTCACGGTGCTGAATCAACTCTCCTTCGTGCAGGACTACGACGCGGAGGTCAGCGAAGGTTCGTGGGTCGTGGACCCGATCATCGGCATCCTCCAGGACGGCGTGACGCTCGACCTGCTGGTCGTCCCCGTCGAAGGCGATGCGTCCTCCGCGTGGGTCGGGTTCGACGCGACCGCGGCCGACCTGCGAACGCCCATTCGCAAGAAGACCGTGCGCTTCACGCGCGGCGGCGCACCCGGGAAGGTCCAGCTACCCAAGCTGGACCTGGGACGATCCAGTGGTGTTCGCAAGGTCGAGATCGGCTCGACGCTGACACTTGCAAGGCTCCCCGCGCCCGACGGCTCCGGACGCATCGAGCTCACGGCGTCGGTGACGGCCGTCGGCGACGTGACGCAGGTGGCGCTGCCCGGGGTCACGGCCGAGCGGGCCCCCGCCGCGCCCGAACCTCTCTCCGTCGACGCCGAAAGGGCTTGGGGTCTGGATACCACCGACGTCGACCTGCGCGCGATGGTCGCCGAGGCCGCGAACGCGACGAGCGGCAACGCGGCGGTCGTCCTGGACTTCGTGATGGTGGACGCCGCGTTGCCGAGCACGCTGATGACCGAGCAGGCGGCCCGCGAGCTCATCCGTCGACGCGCGCGCCACTTCGGTCGCCTGGAGCTCACCTCGGCCGCGGTGAGCGGCGCGCGTATCGCGTCGCTGCTCCAGACGTCGTACGTCCAGGACTACGACGTGATCGTTCCCGACGGTCACGAGCGCGACGCGCCGCTTCCGAAGGGCTGGCCAACCGTGGCCGACCCGGTCATCGGGACGATCCTGTCGGGACGCGACGCCCGGCTCGAACGGGGCGAAGACGGCACGACGCTGCACGTACGCTGGGCCTGGCCGTACACGATGCCGGACTTCGAGACGGACCTCGGCGCCGGTCCGACAGTGACGATCGAGCTGCCGGAGCTGCGGTTGATCGACAAGAACACGGAGCTGCGCGAGGGCCGCTGGCTGTTGCCGATCGGCAAGGCCATCGTTACGGGCCATCAGGGCGACGAGGTGCAGACCGCAGCGGTCTGGATCCAGTACACGCAGGGTACGTAGGCGCTACTTCGCGCCCTCGGCAAGCGCGAGCGTGAGCGCGGCGACGATGTCGTCGCGTCGGGCCACGCCGATGAAGCGGCCCTTGTCGTCTACCACCGGCGCCTCTACGAGCGCCGCCGTGACGAGCGTATCGAGCGCTTCGGCCTTGGTCATGTCCATGCGGATGAAGTCGTCCTTGTAGACGTAGCCGGGCAGCGACGTCAGCGCGTCGAGCTCCCCACCCCTGATCCACTCGGTCAACTCGTTCGCAAACGAGTCGGTCCTCACAGCTTGCGCCAGCCGTACCGCGTCTGCGATGCACACTGTCGCTCCGTCGGTGTCGTTGAACACCAGGTACTTGAGCTTGCCTTTGGTCGTGAGCTGCGTCAGATACTCGCGGATCACCGACGAATCGTATTGTTGCCCTCCGATGGTGAAACTCAGCGCTTCAAGTCCGCTTCGCCGGTACCTCGGAATCTGTGACGTTCCCAGCTTGGGGTCTGCGGGCAGCTCCTTGAACTCGACAGCGCTCGACGCAGCGAGGGCAGGTCGACGAGCCGCTCGCTCGAGGTTGCGGGTGAGCTTGACGTCACCGACGGAGAGCTCCTTGATCTCGCCGCTGAAGAACATGTAGAACGCGGCGACGGCGAGTGCGGCGCCGATCTCGATGAGGCCGATCTTGAAGCGGCCCTCCTTGTAGCTGCGCAGGAACAGCATCACGAGCACGGTAGCAAGGACAATAGCGACGACCGACAACGGGGACGCCGCACCAAACCATGTCATCATCATCATGAACTCCCTTCTATCCGCCCCAAGTCGTAGCAGATCGCCGTGTGCGGCGCACATCTGGCTTTTCCCGAACCGAATCGGCCTCGGCCGGCCAACTAGAGTGGAGGGTCGATGACGCCGAACGAACCCGACCTCGATGCGCTGCTGTCGCACGTGGACGGTTCGCGCCGGCTGGCCGAGAAGCTCGTACGCGATCCGCAGGGCGCCGACGACGTCACGCAGGATGCGCTCCTGACCGGTATGCAGCGTCCGCCGCCCGATAGCCGCGGATGGCGGGGCTGGCTCGCGGGCATCGTGCGTAACAAGGCGCGCGAGTCGAAGCGTGCCGCCGTGCGGCGCGTGCGGCACGAGCAGGCGGCGCTGCGCCCGGACGCGGCCCCGTCGACCGCCGAGCTCGCCGTCCGCGTCGAAGCGCAGAAACGGTTGCTCGACGCCGTGATGACGCTGCCCGATGCGTACCGGACCGTCGTCTGGCGACGTTTCTTCGAGAACCAACCGCCGCGCGTCATCGCGCGCGAGCTGGAGGTTCCCGTCGAGACGGTGCGAACGCGGCTCAAGCGCGCCCTCCATCAGCTGCGGCTGGCGCTGGACGAGAAGCACGACGGCAACCGGAGAGCATGGCAGGTCGCCTTGCTTCCGGTGCCGGCGCTGCGTCCGGCGCCGTGGCTTCCCGCCACGATCGGAGGTGCGGTGATGAGCGCAAAGACACAGTGGATCGCGGGCGCGGCAATCGTGCTCGTGGCGTTGACGACGTGCTGGTGGTTCGGCGTGTTCGACGGCAGTGCGTCCGATGCGCACGACGCCGTCGACGAGCGGGCGATGCTCGAAGGCGACGACGCCGCCGGCGAAACCGGTCTGACCGGTCGCGGCGACGGTTCCGCGCTCGAGCACGAGCCGGCGTCGGCGGTGCGCATCCCCGCACCGGTCGACCTCGCGACGGTCGACCGTGACCGTGACCTGCACGGCATCGTGGTGGGCCCCGACGGGACGCCCGTTGCCGGCGCGCGACTTCAGGTCGTTCGCTTCCCCTGGCGCTACGCGGACCTGATCACCGATGGCGGGCACAACGAGGAGGAGACCGGCGAGCTCGGATGGAGCGCCTCCGACGGGACGTTCTCCATCCGGCTCGCGCGCGGCGACTTCGTCCACCTGCGCGTGACCGCCGAAGGGTTTGCGCAAACGGAGATGGCGCAAGTCCAGGCAGGCGAGCGCTTGCGCGTGCGCTTGCACGCGGGCGTCGAGCTGACGGTCACGGTCAGGGCACCGGACGGCTCGCCGGCGGACGACGTTCCGGTCGAGCTGTTCCGGGGCGGCCACAAGGGCGACTCGGCGCTGCGCCGGCTCGGGACGACGGACGCGGACGGCGACGTCGTCTTCACCGGACTGCCGCCCGGCATCAGCGCGACGCTCGACGTGCACGTCACCCGCGAAGGCTGGGGCAACCCGGGCTGGGTGGAGGTCATCACGCCCGGCAGCGCGAAGGGAAGCTTCGAGCTGACGCTGCCCGAGGGCCGAACGCTGACGGGACGAGTGACGGACGCGTACACCGGCAAGCCGATCGAGAACGCCAGGGTCGGCGTCAACTGGGTGCTCGAGCCGGAGGTGCGCACGGATGCCAACGGCCGGTACGTCCTGCCGGGTTGGAGCGGCAAGCACGTCATGGACATCCACGTGCTCGCCGAGGGCTACGGCCGCGCGTTTGCGAACGTCGGACGCCGCTCCGAGATCGACTTCGAGCTGAAACGCGGCAACCGGGTCGTCGGCCGCATCCTCGGACACGACGGCGCACCCGTGGACCGCGTGCGCGTCGCGGCAATCGGCTCGCAGTTCCACAACGACGACCAGCAGACGTCGCTCGACTCGACACGAACGGGTGCGGACGGCCGCTTCGAGCTCGACGGCCTGCGGCGAGACATGCCGCACACGCTCATCGTGCGCGCGCGGGGACACGCCCGCATGCTCTTCGACTTCGACGCCTCGACCGAGGACGTCATCGACCTGGGCGACCTGAAGCTGCCGCGTCCGTGCGAGCTCATCGGCCGTGTTCTCGAATCGGACGGCACGCCCGCGGCGCGTGTCGGCGTCAGCCTCATGGGCGCCAACGAGGACCGCGCGTCCATGCGCCGCTCGGGCGAGCCGGCGCAGACCTCGTACGGTCAGACGGTCGAACGCCGGACGGACGACCTCGGCCGCTTCCGCTTCGTCGACGTGCCGCCGGGCGCGTACCAGCTCGCGTCGCGCACCGGCACGCGCCCCGGCGCCTCGGCGCGCGTCGAGCTCGTCGAAGGCAAGACGACGGAGAAAGACCTCACGTACGAGGGCGGGCGCAGCGTCAGCGTCCGGGTGAAGGACGAGGACGGAAAGCCGGTCGCCGGCGCGTTCGTGATCGCGACGGACGCGACCGGCCGATTGAACGTGAGCGGCCAGGTGGACGGACACGGGGGCCTGGAGCTCGTGCTCCCGGCCGAGACGGTCACGGTGCGGGTGTTGATGCTGGGCGACAACCCCTATCAGCGTGCGTCGGGCGTCGATGTCGATCCGAACACGGACGAGGTGACGATCACGATGCGCAAAGCGGCGTACATCACCGGCGTCATCGTGCAGCCCGGTGGGTCGCCGATCGCCGGCGCCATGCTGGAAGCCCGTCGCGGGGACGACGTGCTGGCGAACGCGACCTCGAACGAGCTCGGCAAGTTCAGCTTCGCGCTGCCGCCGGACTCTGTCGTGGACCTCGTCTTCGAGGGCATGGCGTGGCAGAAGACGAACATGGGCTCCCAGCCGGTCAACGTCCCATTCGCCGGACGCCTCGAAGGCGTACGCGTCGGCACCAAGGACGTACGCGTCGTCACGAAGCGCCTTGCCGAGGACAAGAGCCTGTCGGTGCTCGTCCTCGACCCGGACGGCAACCCGGTCAAGACCGCGTACATCATCCTGAACCCCGCTCTGCCGGGTGCGGGCGTCCTGCAGACCGGCGCGGACGGACGCGTCACCATCGAGAAGATCCCGGCGCTCGAGCGCACGCTCACGATCTCGTACGCCGGCAACGCCGAGCGGCCGTGGGTCGCGCCGCCGGGACAGGAGGTCACACCCGCCGGACAGGAGATCGTCGTGAAGCTGCGCATGGGTTCGGTCTTGACCGGCACGCTGTTCGGACCCGACGGCGCGCCCTTCGCCAAGGGGTATGTGCGGAGCGTGGACGCAGGCCGCCCCCTGTACTCGTTCACGACGCGCGAGGACGGCACGTTCACCCTCATCACCGACCCGCAGCGTTCGGACACGGTGACGCTGGTCGCCCAGGCCATGGTCGAGACGGTGCTCTACCGGGCGGACCTCGCGGACGTCGCCCATGGCGCGCGCGACGTCGTGCTGAGGCTCGAGAAGCCCTAGGGGCTGTCTGACGACTCTCCGTCGGGGTGGGGCGACCGACGCGGCCGGACGAGCCGGTTCTCGCCGCAGGCGGGCTCTGGCCCTTTGCGAGGTTCCGAATTCGGGCCTGTCGCAGCGAGAGGGTCGCTGACCGCAGCAGGACGATTGGCAGACGAACCCTAGCCCGTACGCTCCTCCAGGGCGATGCGTCGGCCGTCGGGGTCAGCCAGCTCGGCGACGCGCAATCCGGGTCCGGGCTCGTGTGTCGGCGCCACGACGACGCCCCGCGCCTCGAGTGCCGCGCGTGCGGCGTCGAGATCGGCGACCCGGAAGAGCAGCTCATCCGGCGAACGACCGAAGTCGTCTACGTGAAACGTCATCTCCGGCCATGGGCCGCGGAGGCACAACAAGATGTCGTTCGTTCGAAACACCGCCCACCCGGGATGAACC
Source organism: Planctomycetota bacterium (assembly GCA_965223505.1). Classification (GTDB taxonomy): domain Bacteria; phylum Planctomycetota; class PLA2; order PLA2; family JAEUHO01; genus CBDCWP01. The sequence continues at coordinate 106,581 of CBDCWP010000031.1, read as the reverse complement.
GGGTCAGCGTCCAGGCCCAGCACGTCCCGATAGAACGCGAGTGACCGCTCGAAGTCCCGCACCAGAAGGACGATTCGACACAGGTCCAGCTTCGGGCTCCCTTACGGCATCGGGTTGAGCATAGTCTGGACGAACCGCTTTTGCCTCGAGCGGCCACGATCAAGGTGGAGGCAAATGGCGTCGAACGTGCCGAAGCTCGATGGACTCGATCTCGAAGGCCTGCTCGCGCAGGTAGACGGGTGCCGCCGGCTCGCGCGCACGCTGGTGGGCGACGCCCACCGCGGGGACGACGTCGCACAGGAAGCGCTGATCACGGGCTGGCAGCGTGCCGCGACGCGCCGCAAGGGCTGGGGTCCTTGGCTGTCGGGCATCGTGCGCAACAAGGCGCGTGAGTCCGCACGCGCGTCGCGGCGCCGTGATCGCTACGAGCACGGCGTACTTCGGCGCGACGACGCGCCGTCGACCGTCGAGTCGATTCAACGCGTCGAGACGCAGAAGCAGCTGCTCGACGCGATGCTGACGCTCTCGGAACCGAACCGCATGGTGATCCTGCGGCGCTTCTTCGACAACCAGCCTCCCCGCAAGATCGCCGGTGAGCTCGGCGTACCCGTCGAGACGGTGCGCTCCCGCATCAAGCGCGCGCTGCAGCAGCTGCGCACGGAGCTCACGACGCGACATGGCGGCAACGAACGAACGTGGCAGCTCGCGCTGCTGCCGATGCTCGCCGGAGGAGGCGTCATGGTGTCGAAGACGAAGTGGGGCATCGCCGCGGCGGTGTTGGTGTCGGCGCTCTCGGTCGTCTGGTGGCAGGTGGCATCGAACAGCGACGCGATGCCGCCGTCGCCGGCGCCGGCGCAGGAACTGGTCGCGGACGGTGGCGACGCGTCCGACGAGGCGCCGACCGTCCTTCAGGGGCGGCCGCAACCGCAACCGGAGACGCCGGCGCCGGCCGCCGCGCCGCACGGCGACAAGCGGTTGGCCGGTCGGGTCATCGACGCAGGCGGTGCGCCGCAGCGCGACGTCGAAGTCTGGTTGCGCGTTCCCGAGCGCTCGAACGTCGACAAGCTGAGGATTGCCCGCTGGCGTTGGCGCAGCACGCCGTCCACGCCCCCCGCCCGGACCACGACCACCGACGCACGGGGTCGCTTCGTCTTCCGCGACCTGCCGGTCGACGGCGTGTTCGAGGTCGAGGCGCGCCCGCCCGCACCTCGTGTCGGCGCGCTGCGACGCGTACAGGCGCTGACCCTCTCCGGCCAGGAATTCGTGCTGACCGTCGGCGAAGGCGTGCCGCTCGAAGGGCAGGTCGTCGACGCGCAGGGGAACGGCATCGCCGCGGAGCTCGAGGCGTACATGCTGACGGGGCCGTTCCAGAAGCGGCACATCGGCAGCGCCCCGCATCTGCGCGGCATCCGCACCGACGCCGACGGACGCTTCCGTATCGCGGCGATTCCCGTCGGCGTCGCGGAGCTCGATGTGCACGTCGGGGGTCGCGTTCGGCGGCAGTTCCGCGTCCCGGTTCCGAGCGCCAACGTTCGGCTACAGGCGTTCGAAGCGCGGGGCGTGACCGTACGCGGTGCGGTCGTCGACGCGAAGCGCCGGCCGATTGCGAACGCCCGTGTGACCATCCCGATCGCGGAAGGCGAGCTCGGCTTGTACGCCGCCGGTCTCGCGCTGACCGACGACGACGGCGCCTACGTCGCCGACGGATTGCCGCCCGGGAAGCTCGGGGAGATCGTCGTCGACGCCGAGGGCTTCTCGACCGGCACGTACGGCGGCGGCGACCGGCCGCTCGCTGCGGGCGACGTCGTCGAGGCGAACCTCACGCTTCAGCGCGGCGCGGCGATCGAAGGCAGCGTTCGAAGCGCCGACGGTGAACCCATCGCCGGCGTCCAGATCGGCGCGCACGGCCCGCGCTACGTCGCGCAGCGCGCGCTGAGCGCCGAGGACGGCTCGTTTCGATTCGTGGTGACACCGGGCGCGCGTTACGCGCTCACCGGCCGCGGCGCGGGGTGGTACGTCCCCGAGCAGGAGGACGGCGCCGTCAAGAGCACATCGCCCGGGCTGGTTGCCGTGTATGCGCCCGCGGAGGGTGGCACGACGCGGATCGAGCTGATCGCGGCGCGCGGCGCCGCCATCGACGTTCGCGTGACGGACACCGACGGCACGCCGGTCGGCGATGCGGTCGTGAGCGCATCCGTCGTGCGCAAGGACACACGCAGCCGCGGTGCCTTCTTCGAACGCCGGCCGGCCGGCCTGCGTACGGCCGCGGACGGAACTTGTCGTCTCTCCGGACTCCCACCCGGGTTCCGATGGACGCTCGAGGCGCGGAAGGGCACGCAGCTCGCTCTCGCGGAGAAACCCATCGAGCTCACGTCGATTGAAACCCCGCAAGCAGTCGCGCTGACGTTGCGCGAGGGCGCCCGCATCGCCGGGCGCGTGCTCGACGAGAACGATCGACCGGTCGAAGGCGTCGGCGCTGCGCTGATGACGACCTACCACTACGCGATGACGACGGGCTCCGACGGCTCGTTCGTGTTCGACGGACTGGCGCCGGGGGTCTACAAGGTCCGCATCCGCCCGCACATGGTCGATGTCGAGGTGGCGTGGGGCGAGAAGCGCGACGACATCGTGGTGCGCGTCGAGTCGAAGAAGCGTCTGCGCGGCGTGTTGCGGCGCGAGGACGGCTCCCCCGTCGCGCTGTCTGCGGTCTGGGTCTTCAACGCGGACAACCGCAACTTCCGCGAGGGCAACACGATCACGGACGCGCAGGGTCGGTTCGACGTCGAGGTCGGCGCCGCGAAGCGCTACCGCCTGCGCGTCCGCAGCGACTGGGCGGACGGCGCGTGGACGCCGGACGACGACATCCACGCGGTCGTCCGCAGCGGCGGGTCCACGACCGACGTCACGCTTCGCATCCTGGGGCCGGACGGTGCGCCGGTGCCGACCGCGAAGGTCACGTTCGAGCGCGCGCGCGGCAACCACACGTTTCGCGGCGACAAGACGGTTTCCGACGGCACGCTGGTCATGCAGCAACCGGAAGAAGGCGAGTCGCTGAAGCTCACGGTCACCGACGTGCGGGACGCGGACGGACGGTCGCTCGACTACCTGCCGCAGACCCTCGACATCGCCCGTGGCACGTCGGAGCGCGAGATTCGGTTGCGCGAGGGACGTCGCATCGAAGGTCACGTACGAGACACCGAGGGGCAGCCGGTCGCCAACGTCAACGTGCAGGCGGGCGACTTCATCGCACAGAAGTACGCGCTGACGAACGACGAGGGCGTGTTCGTGCTGGCTGCGTTGGCGCTCGAAACCGTGAAGCTCACGATTCGGCCGCCGCCGGCGTTCCTGCCGGTCCCCGCGATCGAGGTGCCCGCGGACCAGAGCGAGGTGCGCATCACGCTCACGCGCGGACACCGGCACGAGCTTCGGGTCGTCGGCGCGGACGACGAGCCGGTCCGCGAGGCGCAGGTCTCGATGTCGGGCGTTCACGGCGGCGCGCGCTGGAGCCGCTACGGCGCGACGAACAACGACGGTGTCTTCGTCGCGGAGGGAATTCCCGAGCGCGGCGTCGCGAAGGTACGCGTCACCGCAGTGAAGGCGACGCCCCCCTACCCGAACGCGATTCGCGAGCTCGAGCTCGGCGGCGACCTCGTGATTCGACTCGGCGCCGGGGTCTGGATCGAAGGCGTCGTCTTGAACGAGGCGAACGAACCGGTCGCGGGTGCGAGCGTCGCCGCCTACGGCGCGGCGAAAGCGAACCGCGGGGTGTCCGCGCGCGGACGCACCGACGCGGCGGGCGCCTTTCGGGTCGGTCCCGTCGCTGCGGGGCGCTACGCCGTGCGCGCCGAAGGCGGCGGGTTCGGCGGCGCCGAGCCGCAGGAGTCCGACGCACCCGCGCGCGGGCTGCGGTTCGTCCTGCCGAACGTCGCGAAGCTCGAGGGCACCCTGCACGACAAGAAGGGGCTGGACGGATGGCACATCCGCTTCAGCAAGCCCGGACACACGTGGCAGGCGAACAAGGGAGACGGGAATCGCTTCTGGATCGACGACGTCTCGGACGTGGTGGGCGTCGTCTACGCGGGGCACGCGGACGGCCGCTACGCGATGGCCGACGACGTGCGTCCCTCGGACGGCCCGTTCGAGCTGCATCCGAAGCAAGGCGCGACGATCACGGGGCTCATCGAGAACTTCCAGGGGCCGACGAAGGGACCGTTCCTGATCGCCGAGCGCGGGTCGCTCCGCATCGGTGCGCGCACGACGCAGGACGGCCGCTTCACGATTCAGGGCCTACCGCCCGGTCGCTGGAAGATCGTGGGCTACATGGGCGAACCCGTGGGAGAGATCGAAGCGGAGTCCGGCGCGAAGGACGTGGTGTTCACGTACACGCCCTAGGACTGGCTCGAGCGCTCGAGCTCGCCGCGCAACCACGCGCTGGCGAATGCCCAGTCTCCCTCGACGGTGCGCTTGGAGACCGCAAGGGCTTCGGCAACCTCTTCCATCGTCATGCCCGCAAAGATGCGCAGCTCGACGACGCGCGCCTTGCGCGCATCCAGCGACGACAGTTTCTCGATGGCGAGGTCGACGGCTTCGACGTCCACCGCCGAGGCCGCCTCGTCGTCGGGCTGCGCGTCGAGCGTCACGAGCTCGCGCTTGCCGCTGCGTTTCTTCGCGCTCTTGCGGCGCGCGTGATCGACGAGGATCTGCCGCATGACGCGCGCGGCGATCCCGAGGAAGTGCGCCTTGTCCTTCCAGGTGCTCGCGGTCTGGTCGGCGATGCGGATGTAGACCTCGTGCACGAGCGCGGTGGGTTGCAGCGTGTGCTCGGCGCGCTCGGCGGCGAAATAGCGGCGCGCCAGCCCGCGCAGCTCGTCGTAGACGGCGGGAAGCAGCTCGTCCGCGGCGCCCGTGTCGCCCGCCTGCATCGCGCGCAGCAACCGTGTGACCTCGCCGGGATCGGGTTGGATGCTCAGACACGCCTCCCGCCGGGAGTGTACCGGCTTGCCGCGCCCGTCGTTCCTTGCGAGGCTGACTTCATGAAAGGGGACGACTTCCAGCGGCTGGGCGAGCTGTTCGAGGCGGCCCGCCACCTGGAGACGGGCGAGCGCACCCCGTTCCTCGATCGCACCGCGGGCACCGACGGGACGCTGCGAGCGGAGCTCGACCGGCTGCTCGCCATTCACGAGAAGGGCGACGACCGCCTCGACCTGCTCGGCGACGCCGCGCGGTCGCTGATCACGGAGCTCGCCGACGACGAGGTGCCCGACCGCGTCGGTCCCTACGAGATCGTGCGAGAGATCGGCGCCGGCGGCATGGGCGTCGTGTACCTCGCGCAGCAACACGCTCCGCTGAAGCGTCGGGTCGCCCTGAAGGTGATCCGACTCGGGATGAACAGCCGGGAGGTGGTGGCGCGGTTCGAGCGTGAGCGCCAGTCCCTGGCGCGCCTCAGCCACCCCGGCATCGCGCAGGTCTACGACGCCGGTACGCTGCCCGACGGGCGCCCGTACTTCGCGATGGAGTACGTCGAAGGCCGCGCCATCACCACGTGGTGCGACGAACGCCGGCTCGAACCCGAGGCACGGATGCGGTTGTTCGTCGAGGTGTGCGAAGCGATCGAACACGCGCACCAGAAAGGCATCATTCATCGCGACCTCAAGCCTTCGAACATCCTGGTCACCGAGCGCGAAGGCAAGCCGCTCGCGAAGGTGATCGACTTCGGCATCGCGCGCGCGGACAACGAGGGCGAAGGCCGCACGCTCTTGACCGAGGTCGGCCGGTTCGTGGGCACGCCCGCGTACATGAGCCCGGAGCAGGCGTCGCTGGACGCATCCGACATCGATACGCGCACCGACATCTACTCTCTCGGTGCGATCCTGTACGAGCTGCTCGTCGGCGCGCTGCCGTTCGACGCGAAAGAGCTCGTCAAGGCGGGGTACGTCGAGATGCAGCGCGTCATTCGGGAGGAGACGCCGCTGCGTCCCAGCGTTCGCTTCGAGCGACTGGGCCCGACGTCGACCGTCAACGCCGAGAGACGCAACATCGACCCGCCGGCGCTCGTGCGCCGCCTGCGCGGCGATCCGGACTGGATCACGATGAAGGCGCTCGAGAAGGACCGCGCGCGCCGCTACGCGAGCGCGGGCGCCCTCGCGAAGGATGTCCTGCGGCACCTGAGCAACGAGCCGGTCGAAGCGCGCCCCCCCAGCCGCGCGTACCGAATCCAGAAGTTCGTGCGGCGCCACCGGACCGCGGTCGGCGCCGGCGCGTTGCTCGTGGCCATGCTGATCGTCGGGCTGCTCACGAGCACCAATCTGTACTTCGAGGCGGAAGAGGCACGCGCGCTCTCCGAGTCCCGATTGAACGAGGTGCAGCGCATGGCCGACAAGCAGCTGCTCGCCGACCTGAGCGCGGAGTCCGAGACGCTATGGCCGGCGCTGCCGGAACGCGAAGCGGACATGCGCGACTGGTTGCGGCGGACGGACGAGCTGTTGGCGCGTCTTCCCGCGTATCGCGCGCGCCTCGAGGCGCTGCGCACGAAGGGCCGACTGGCGCCGCGCGACACGGACGACGCGACCATCCGACGGCTGACTCGACTTCGAGCAGAACGCGGCGCCCGGCTTCGCGACCTGGCGCGCATGGGACCGCACACAGAGGTGCCTCACGAGCCGGCCGAGCAGCGGATCGCGTTCGGATTCAGGCACACGTTCGCCCTCGAAGAGATACCGACCGATGGACTGACGGTCCGCATCCACGCCTTCGACGGCGTCGTCTTGTATTGCAACGGCGCCGAGGCCGTGCGCATCAACATGCCGAACGACGTGCTGTCGCCGACGACGTTGGCAACGGGGCCGCCGCCGAATCGCACCACGCTCGTCACGCTGCCCCCGTCGTGTCTGGTCCTGGGCCGGAACGTGCTCGCGGCACAGGTCCACGTCCGCGAGGCCGGTCGCCCGCGCATGCAGCTCACCATCGATCTCACGACGTCGGAGGGCGAGCCGATCGTTCCGATCGACGCGGCCTGGCGGTACGTGGTCTTCGACGCGGCGTTCCCCGCAGGCTGGAACACGGTCGCGTTCGACGACGCATCCTGGGCATCGGGCGCCGGACCCGTGGGACTGTACGCGGATCGAGGCAACTTCCCGCAATTCGAGGCCCGCAAGCAGCACATCGCGAAGGACCTGGCACGCATCGAGGCGGAGCTCGGTCCGCTCGCCGAGAAGGCGGCCCGTCGAACGCGCGTCATGCTCGACGACGCGACCGAGCAGGCGGAGTGCGACGTCCTGGCGTCCCTCGTCGAGCGCTTGCGCGCGTTCTCGGGCGAGCACGGCCCCGTCGCCGACGTGAACGCACGGCTCGAGCGCGCGACACAAGTGTTCGAGAAGACGGTCACGTCGAAGCAGGCTGCCTGGGAGCGCGCCGACGAAGCGGTTCGGTCGGATGGTCGCTTCGAGGGCGTCGCGCTCGTGCCGCACGTCGGTCTGGTGCCGCTCGGGGCGGACCCGGCGAGCCGGCTGCAGGAGTTCGCCGTGACCGGTTCGGGGACGGTGCCGGTGCGCGCCCCGGACGGGCAACTGACCCTCACGAACGACATGGCGATCATCCTGGTGCTCGTGCCCGGCGGCTCGTTTCGCATGGGCGCGAACAAGCTCGTCAAGGGCATGGAGCCCGGCCCGCATGTCGATCCGATGGCGGAGTTCAGCGAACAGCCCGTTCGCACGCTCGCCTTGAACCCGTTCTTCCTCTCCAAGTTCGAGATGACGCAGGCACAGTACGAAGAGATCATGGGCGTCAACCCGAGCTCGATGACGGCGGGGAAGCCGGCGGGACCGCAGTTCATCACGAGGCGCAATCCCGTCGAGACGGTGTCGTGGGCCGACGCGCGGCGCGCGCTGCGACGCATCGGGCTCACGCTCCCGACGGAAGCGCAGTGGGAGTACGCGGTCCGGGCCGCGACGACCACGCGCTGGTGGAGCGGCGACGACCCGGCTTCCCTTCACGGCAAGCTGAACATCGCGGACAAGACCGCGTCCGAAGACGGTCCGCGCTGGGGCGCCAAGGCCTGGCGGGAGCTCGACGACGGACACGTCGCACACGCGCCGGCGGGCACCTACGCGCCCAACCCGTGGGGTTTCCACGAGACGCTCGGCAACGTGCGCGAGTGGTGTCTGGATCCGTTCGGTCCGTACGGCGGGCCGGCGCGGGCGGGCGACGGGTTGCGACTCGAGTACTACGAAGGCGACATGTACGTGACGCGCGGCGGAACCTACAGCTCGCGCCTCACCACGTGCAGGGTTTCACACCGCCATCCGGTGCCAGGGGGCGTTGCGGACACGTGGATCGGCGTTCGGCCCGCCATGGCAGTGCGCTCGACGCGCTGAGGAACGCAGCACGGGCGGCGCCATCCCGACGCCGCCCTCGGTGGCCATCCTGCTCGCATGACGAGCTAGTCGGACAGGTGGAAGAGGCGGTAGTCGGTTCCGTCGTGGAGCATCGAGACGCTGCGCGTGTCACTGCTGGCCGGCATGCCGGAGATCGACAACGACGAGATCGAGCGATGGCCGAAGTCGTAGGTGCGGCCGTCGAACCCGCACTGATACATCGCATCCGGCCGGCCCACCCTTCCCACGTACTGTCGGTACACGCTCCCGTCGTACAGCATCGCCCAGCGCGAGAGGTCGGCGTCGGCCGGCAGTCCGGTCGTGCTGATCCGGTCGATGGAAGCGAAGCCGTACACGTACGATCCGGTGGACGAGTTGAAGGCGCCTTGATAGAGGTTTCGCGGGTCCGAGAGGCTGCGCATGAAGATCCGGTAGCGCGCCCCGTCGTGGAGCATCTTGAAGGACGAACGGTCGGCGTCGGCCGGGAAGCCGGTGACCGCGATCTCGTCGATCGAGTTGAAGCCGTACTCGTAGTCCCCCGAAGCGGGGTTGTAACCGAACTGGTAGATCGACGAGCGGTTGAGGCGGCCGAAGAACAGGCGGTACGTGGATCCGTCGTGCAGCATTGCCCAGCGCGAGTAGTCGGTGTCCGCGGGTGCGCCCGTGAAGTCGATGTTCGCGAAGGAACGGTATCCGTACTCGTAGACGTTCCCGCCGCGATAGGCCGCCTGGTTGAGGCTGGTCGGGAGGAAGCCGATGCCGGTGGCGCCGCCGACGCCGGACGATCCGCCCCCGCCGCCGCAGCCGGCGACGAGTAGGGCGGCACATACGAGCGCGCTCTGCAGGAGGCGCGCACCCAGCCGGAAGCCGCGGCTCTTGCGTCGAATCGATGTACCCATGTCATTCTCCTTGGTGGCGAGGTCTGCGGGGGAATGCGCGGTCAGCGGACGCGGTCCGCAGGTTTTCAGCGGAAATCCGCGAGGCCCGAGGAGATCGGCCTCTCGACGCGGCCGCACCGGTCGCGCGGCACGCGTATCCCCCGCGTCGACCCGCGCGATGTCACGGCATGCACGCCTCGCTGCGCTCCTACGCCTGTCTCCTGCTTGTGATCCCCTGGCTGGCCGGGTGCGGTGGATCGACACCGCCTCCGATCGGGTCCGCACCGTTGGTGCTCGCCGCTGTGGAACCTTCGACCGGCCCCGTCCACGGCGGCACGCCGCTCGTCCTTCGCGGCGAGGGCTTCCTTGCGGCCGGGTCGCCGGCGACGGCATTCGCGGTCATCGGCGTTCGCCGGGTGTCCGCCCGCGTGGTGTCGGACGAAGCGATCGAGGTGGTGCTTCCGGCCGGCAGCGAGGGCGCTGCGAACGTGAGCGTGATCCTCGATCAACGCGCCGCACACGCGCCGGACCTCTTCGCGTACGACCCGCCCCCACCGCGGATCTCGATTCGACCCGGGATCGGAAGTCATCACGCAACCTCGGGTGGGACTCGCATCACGATCGAGGCAAGCGGATTCGGTTCGCTCGAGAGTCCCGTGGTCGCGTTCGGCGGCGTGGAGGCATCGTCCGTCGACGTGGTCGGCGAGACGACGCTCATCGCCCGTGTTCCCCCCGGCATCGTCGTGAATGAGGATGTCCACGTCGTGCTCTCACAGGGCGCTCGGTCTGCGTCCGCGATGCTCTTCCACTCCGAAGCCGTCGATGCCGGGGACCTGATCGTCAACGAGTTGCTCGCGAACCCCGGCGGCGTCGATGCGAACGACGACGGCGTTGCGAGCGCCACGTCCGACGAGTTCGTCGAGCTGGTCAACGTGAGTCGGCGGCCCCTCGACCTGAGCGGCCTCACGGTCCACGACGCCTCGACCCTGCGACACGCGTTTCCGAATCCGACGACGCTGCCCATCGGTGGCTCGATCGTCGTCTTCGGCGCCGGAACGCCGACGGGCTTCGCGCCGCGCCACGCGACCGGACATGCGCAGACGGCTTCGACCGGAACACTGGGTCTGAACAACGGCGGCGACCACGTCGTCCTACGCATCGGCGCGTTGGAGCTGTTCCGCGTTTCGTATGCCGGGCAGAGCACCGTGCCGGGCGTGAGTCTCAACAACGACGTCGACGGCCGCTGGCAGCCGACGCCGGCAAGCGCGCCCGGCGGCTATGTCCGCCATGACACGTTGCCGGAGGCGGTGGGAAAGCCGATGTCGCCGGGCAAGCGCGCGGACGGCTTCGATTTCCCTGGCTCGAATTGACCCGACGCATCGACGATGCGCGTTCCATGAGCACCACCTACGAAGAGCTCGACGTCCGTCAGTGCGCGTTGGGCGAGCTCGTGCTGCGTCGCAGGACGGTGCCGGGGCTCGGCCCCGAGCCCATCTACGAGATCAAGCTCAATGACGACCTGTTGATGTCGAGCTGGCTCAACGAGTCGGAGCAGCAGCTCTCTCTGCTTGCGCTCGCTGACGCGCCGGATGAACCGTTCGACGTGCTGGTCGGCGGGCTCGGCCTCGGGTACACGGCATGGGCCGCGCTCGGCGACGAGCGCGCGCGCAGCGTCACGGTCGTCGATCTGTTGCCGGAGGTCATCGAGTGGCACCAAACGGGTCTCGTTCCGCTCGGGGCGTCCTTGTGCGGGCACGAACGCTGCACGCTGCGTCAAGGCGACTTTTTCGCGCTCGTCGGCCGGGGTGCGGAGAGCGAGATCGCGGTCGCCGGCGGGTACGGCGCGATCCTCGTGGACATCGACCATGCGCCCGACGCCTGGCTGGGTCCGGCGCACGGTCGCTTCTACGAGCGCGGCGCGATGGCATCGGCGGCGGCGTTGCTGTCGCCGGGCGGCGTGTTCGCGCTGTGGTCGGCGGGTGCGACGAACGACGCCTTCACCCGGCTGCTCTCGACCGCGTTCGCCGACGTCGCGACGCACGAGATCGTCGTGTTCAACCCGATGATCGACGACGACCAAACGGATACGATCTACGTCGCCACGAACTCGGAGCTCACCGAACGTAGATGAGCACGCGCGCCCGCCAGGTTCTCCTCGTCAGTCTGGTGGCCGTGTTCTTTCTGCAAGGTTGGCTGGTGTACACGGATCCCGCGGGCCGGGCGACGGCGGCGTTGTCGGGTCAGGCGTCCGCGGGCCGCGATGTCTGGCACCGCCACAACTGTCAGAGCTGCCATCAGATCTACGGATTCGGCGGGTTCCTCGGGCCCGACCTCACCAACGCGACGGAACGCCTGACCCGCGCACGGGTCGACACCGTCCTCACCATCGGCGCCGGCCAGATGCCGGCGTTCGACCTGAGTGACGCAGACCGCCGGGCAATTGAGGCGTTTCTGGCCGAGGTCCACGAGACCGGCCGCGGCCAGCTGCCGCCGTATCGCGGTTTCGACGGCGCGGAGGTACTGGCAGAGGCGGTGTCGCGAGCGGTCGAAGACGGCGTGTTCATGACCCCGGCGCAGGCGCACGGCCGCGACGTGCTCTTCGCGCAGAAGTGCATCGGCTGCCATCTCCCCAACCCCATGGCCGAGCACAAGGGAACCGATCTCACGCACCTGATCACGAAGCTCGGACGCGAAGGCGTCGCCGCCATGCTGGCCAACGGGATCCCGTCGAAGGGCATGCCGCGGTTCGCCCTCGCTCCGCAGGAGCGTGACGACCTCCTGGACTTCTTGACTTGGTTGGGCGCGAACGCGGAGTCCATTCATGCGTCGTTTCGCGATGCCGCCCCCAAGGCGCAGGAGACCACGGACGGCCTTCCGTGGTTCGAGTACAAGTGAACGACCCCGTCTTCAAGTCCGGCGAGCGCATGGTGCTGGTGGCGATGGCCTGTGCGTTCGCCTGCATGCTCCTGTCCGTCCTGATGGGCGCGCTCGGTGCGCTGTACTACGTTCCCGCGTTCTCACGGCCGATGGCGAACGCGGGCATCAGCCTCGTCCAGATCCGACCGTTGCACACGACCTTCGCCTCGGCCTGGATCTACCTGGGCTGCGTCGCTTGCATGTACTGGTTCCTCTTCGAGACCTTCGGCGAACCGAATCGCGGCGAACGGCGCCGGTATCGGGCGCACATGGTCTGCTGGGGTCTGGCAGGCATCGCGACGATCGTCACGCTGCCGCTCGGAATCACCTCGGGCCGGGAGTACCTCGGATTCCATCCGCTGATATCCGTATCGATCTTGGTCGGTTGGGTCTTGTTCCTCTGGACGTTTCTGCGCCGTGTCCGGCGCGGCTTCTGGTCCAGGCCCGTCTACGTGTACATGTGGACCGCCGGCGCCTGCTTGTTCGTGTACACCTTCGCGGAAGGCCATGCGCACCTTCTGCCGTTCGTGAGCTCGCAGCCCGTTGCCGACCTCCAGATCCAGTGGAAGTCGTGCGGGACACTGGTCGCGTCGTTCAACCAGATGGTGTACGGCTCGCTGCTGTACGTGGGCGAACGCCTCTCACGCGACCGCTCCGTGGCGCAGTCACGTTCGGCATTCGCCCTGTTCGGACTGGGATTGCTGAACTCGTTCACGAACTACACGCACCACACCTACCACCTACCGCAGTCGCATCTCGTCAAGTGGGTCGCGTTCGTCGTGAGCATGCTCGAGATCATCATCCTCTGGAGCCTCTTGCGAGACATCGTGGGCAAGCTCGGGCGGCCGAAGGTCCTCGGCGCGTCCTTCGGGGCCGCGAAGCGCTTCCTGTCGCTGTCCAAGCACTGGAACGTCTTCCTCTTGCCCGTGGCGCTCTTGATCTCGGTCCCGCCGTTCAACGCGCTCATTCACGGCACGCACGTCGTAATGGCGCACGCGATGGGATCCGAGCTCGCGATTGACAGCTACATCCTGCTGGGCGCCTTCGCGTGGATCCTCTCGCGCATCTTCCCGAAGGGCGAGGTGCGTGCCTCCGTGATCGACGGTCCCAGGGTCGAACGCACGGTACGCGCCCTCAACCTCGCGTTGATGGCGCTGGTCGGGTGTCTGCTCGTGGGCGGCTTGACGGTCGGGGCCACGAGGTACATCGGCCGGCCCCTTCCCGAGTGGATGAGTGCATTTCCGGTGCTCTTCGGCATCTTCGGAATGAGCGTGGGGTATTCGCTCGTCCGGCTCATGTGGGCGTGGCTGCCGCTCTTCCGCGAGCCGATTCGACACAAGCTGTTTCGACACGACGCGCGCTGGCAACTTCTCGTGGCGAACGCCGCGGCGCGGCGGGTCGAGGAGCATTCCAGCGCATGACACCGGTGGGAATCCGAATTGGTCGTCCGATGCGCGGTGGAGGCCGTTCGACCGGTCGCTAGACTCCGGCCGTGCAGACGCTTCCGCCCGACCCTGAGATGTTCGACGCGCTGGTGCGGCGCGACGCGTCGTACGACGGGCTGTTCTTCGCGTGTGTTCGGACCACCGGCATCTTCTGTCGTCCTGTCTGCCGTGCCCGAAAGCCGAAGCCGCAGAACGTCGAGTTCGTTTCGACCGCGGCGGCCGCCCTCCATGCCGGCTATCGGCCGTGCAAAGTGTGCCGTCCGCTCGACCGGGATCCGGACCGCCCGTCGTGGGCGGCTCGTCTCATCCGCAGCGTCGGCAGTGCGCCGAACCGCCGCATCCGCGATCGCGAGCTCATCGAAGAGGGCCTGAACCCGGCGACGGTGCGGCGCTACTTTGTGCGGCACTTCGGGGTGACCTTTCAGGCATTTCAGCGCGCCTGGCGGCTGGGTATCGCGATGCGTGCGCTCTCGCGAGGCGCAGGGATCTCGGCAGCCGGCGTCGACGCGGGCTACGAGTCCGAAAGCGGCTTCCGGGACGCGTTCGCGAAGGTGTTCGGCATGCCGCCCGGTGCGTCGCGCTCGAAGGAGGCGCTGACGGCAGCGTGGATCTCGAGCCCGCTCGGACCGATGATCGCCATCGCCTCCGAGCACGGTCTCGTGCTGCTCGAGTTCGTCGACCGGCGCGCGTTGGAGCGGGAGCTGCAGCAGGTGCGCACTCGGTTCCGCCGATCGGTCGTGCCCGGCAGCAACGAACACCTCGCACAGGTCGAGCGGGAGCTGGCGGCGTATTTCGCGGGCCGACTCACCGCCTTCGACGTTGCGCTCGACACGCGGCCGACGCCGTTTCAGCAAGCCGTGTGGACGCACCTTCGAACGATTCCGTACGGCGCGACCCAGAGCTACGGAGAGGTGGCGGAGCACGTCGGTCGTCCGGGCGCGAGTCGCGCCGTGGGCTCGGCGAACGGTCAGAACCGCATCGCGATCGTGATTCCGTGCCACCGCGTCGTTCGATCGGACGGTTCGCTGTCCGGATACGGCGGCGGCGTCTGGCGCAAGCAGCGGCTGCTCGAGCTCGAGCGGGCCGCGCTTTCGAACAGTCCGGTGTCCGGTCGTCCGTCGCGGCCGCGAGCGACCGTGTAGCGCACCCCCTCTACAATGCCGCGCTCCTCGGAGGGGCTCGTGCTCGGATTCGTCGGCAAGGTCGTGCGTCGCACACGGGAGCAGGGGCTTCGCAGCACGCTGCGCTGGACGCGCTTCCGCCTGAACGAGGAGTTTCACGAGTGGCGCCTCGGCGTACACACCAAGGGATATGTCGATCGCGCCGACCTCGGCCAGGACGACACCTCGGCCCACTACGAGCCGACCCCCTATCCGCTGGTGCGCCGTGCCCTCGCCCACATGACGATCCGCCCGGGGGAGGACGTTCTCGTCGACTACGGATCGGGCAAGGGCCGCATCGTCGCGGCGGCGGCGCAACATCCGTTTCGACGCATCGTGGGGATCGAGCTCTCCGAAGCGCTGAGCGCCACGGCGCAGGACAACATCCCGCGCATCAAGGGCCGCAAGTGCGACGACGTCGAGGTCGTCGGCGGCAACGCCATGACGTTCGACCCGCCCGACGACATGTCCATCGCCTTCCTGTTCAACCCCTTCTATCCGCCGGTGATCGACGCGGTGCGGGACCGGATCAAGAGCTCGCTCGACGCGCATCCCCGGGCCTTGACGATCTACTATCTCCTGCCCACCGGCGACCGGAACTACGTCGGCGAGTGGGACTTCGTCGCCCCCGCAGGAGAGGTGCCGACGCGCGACGCGCAGAAGTCGCGCCTTTTCGTGTACCGGCACGATCCGCCGCGGTGATGGGCTCGTCGCGACTTCCGTGGCTCGATGCGCGCATCCACGAGGCCGTCTGCGCCGTACCTGAAGGACGCGTCGCGACCTACGGTCAGATCGCCGCACAGGTGCACGGCTGTACGGCACGGATGGTCGGCGCCGCGCTTCGACGGCTCTCCGAGGACTCCGGCGTTCCTTGGCATCGCATCGTGAACGCCCAGCGCCGGATCAGCGACAGAGGCGATCCCGCCGGCGAGCGTCTCCAGCGCCTCATCCTCGAAGCCGAGGGTGTCGTGTTCGACGACCGGCGGCGCGTCGCCGCGTCGTCGCTCTGGGACGCCTGACGGTCTCGAGCGGTTCGTCTGCGAAGCTACGCGGGTGCCGCTTCTCCAGCTCAGCAACGTCGTCGTCGCCTTCGGCGGCCCGCCCGTCCTCGCCGGCGTCGATCTCGTCATCGAGCGCAAGGAACGGCTCTGCCTGCTCGGACGCAACGGCAGCGGCAAGACGACGCTGCTGAAGGTCATCCAGGGCGTGACGGAGCCCGACGAGGGCGAGGTCGTTCGATCGTCCGGCTTGCGCGTCGCCACGCTCGAGCAGGACGTGCCCGCTGGCATGGCCGGGAGCGTGCTGGACGTCGTGCTCGCCGGCGGCGCCGACGAACGAGCCGCGCACACGGCCGTCTCGCGCATCGGTCTCGACCCGGATGCCAACTTCAGCGACCTCTCGGCGGGTTTGCGGCGACGGACGCTGCTGGCGCGAGCCGTCGCGATGGAGCCGGACCTGCTCCTGCTCGACGAGCCGACCAACCATCTCGACGTCGCGTCGATCGCCTGGCTCGAGGACTTCCTGCGGCGACAGGCGACCACGCTCCTGTTCGTCACGCACGATCGCGCCTTCTTGCGCGCGCTCGCCACGGGCATCCTGGACATCGATCGCGGACACCTGACGCGTTTCGACGCGGACTACGACCGGTACGTGGACCGCAAGCAGGCGGCCCTCGAGGCGGCGTCGCGCAGCGAAGCACAGTTCGACAAGAAGTTGGCCGAGGAAGAGGTGTGGATTCGGCGCGGCGTTCGGGAGCGCCGCAAGCGCAACCAGGGCCGCGTCAAGCGACTCGGCGAGATGCGTACGGAACGCAGCGCGCGCCGCGATGTCGAAGGAACCGTCCGCATCACGGCGCAGAGCGCCGAGCGCTCGGGCCGCCTCGTCCTGCAGGCCAAAGGGGTCTCCTTCGACTGGGAAGGACAGGCGATCGCGCGCGATCTCTCGACGACGATCATGCGCGGTGAGCGCGTGGGCGTCATCGGCCCCAACGGCTCCGGCAAGACGACGCTCTTGCGGCTCCTGCTCGGCGAGCTCGCGCCCGACGCGGGCACGATTCGCCATGGAACGAATCTGAAGATCGCTTACTTCGATCAGCTGCACCGAACGCTCGATGAGAACGCAACCGCCATCGAGAACGTGGGAGACGGCGCGTCGACGGTTTTGGTCAACGGTCGCCAGCTCCACGTGATCGGGTACTTGCGCAACTTCCTCTTCTCCGCGGATCAAGCGCGCAGCCCCGTGCGGCTGTTCTCGGGCGGCGAGCGCAACCGGCTCTTGCTGGCCCGTCTGTTCGCGCGACCGTCCAACGTGCTGGTGCTCGACGAGCCGACCAACGACTTGGATGTCGAGACCCTCGAGGTGCTCGAGGCGCTGCTTGCCGAGTACGCGGGCACGGTACTGGTCGTGAGCCACGATCGCGAGCTTCTGGATCACGTCGTGACGAGCACGCTGGTGCTCGAGGGAGACGGCGTCGTCAACGAGTTTGCTGGCGGGTACACGGACTGGCTCGCGCAACGCAAATCGACGGACCCGGAGCGACCGCGGCGCAGCAAGCGCGAACGCAAGAGCAGCCCCCGGCCCGTATCGCCGCTGGATCGATCCGAGAAGAGGGAGCTGCGCGACCTGCCCGCCCGCATCGAGGCGCTGGAGTCGGCGGTGGCGGCGCTGCACGACGAGATGGCCGATCCGGCTTTCTTCCGCCGCGACGGCGCGGTGATCGCGGAGGCCAAGTCCCGGCTGGAGCAGCTCGAACGCGAGGTCGCCGCGTCCTACGGGCGTTGGGAGGCGCTGGAGGCGAAGCGGACTGCCGCCCGCTAGAGCGTCTCGGTGATGAAGCTCAAGTTCAGATCGGCCTCCGGTCGATGATGAGGCGGGCCTGGGAGGCTCTGGGAGGGGCGTGCGGCAGGCGCTCCAGCCGTGGAAGTCTGGAATCACCATGCGATCCCCCCTTTCGCAGCTGATCGTCTACGCTCGAATCTCCGTGTTGGTCGCGCTGGGCGTCAGCGCGGTCCTCGTGGCCGACCACTTCCGGCCCGGTCCCTCGTTCTGTCCACTCGAAGAGGCGTGTGACAAGGCGGCGGAGAGCCCGCTCGGATCGGTAGCGGGCATCCCCACATCGATCCTGGGGGCGAGCGCGTTCGCGGTCCTGCTGTTGCTGACGCTGCCGTCCCGCGGACTGGGACGGACGCTGCGCGCCGCAGGCGGCTGCCTTTGCGTCGCCGTCGGCACGGCGCTCTTTCTCTACCAGGCGTTCGTACTGAAGTCGTTCTGTCCGCTGTGCGTCGTCGTCGACGTGGCGGCCATCGTCGGCGGCGGCATCATCGTGCTGAACGCCGTGTCGCGCCCGGTCTACGACTGGCATGATCGCGAGTCGATCGGCAGCAAGATCGCCTGGACGATGCTGGGCTTCGTGGTGTGCGTCGCGCCGTTCGCGATGCCGCAAGAGGAGGTGCCCACGTACGAGGAGGCGGTCCCGTTGGCCGACGAGGACCTCGAACCGCTCGAGATCCTCGTGCGCGCGGCCTCGCCGCAGCGCAAGTTGGCGGAAGCGCCGGCGGCCCTCGAGTCCCCGACGAACGCCGTGGTCGAGCCATCGACGGCCTCGCTCCCTGCACCGCCGCCTCCACCGCCTCCGCCGGCGCTCGACGACGACGACCCTGAAACCAGCGAGGCGGCCGCCGCGCTGCTCGTCAACCCGGAGCCCGACGAGCCGGTCGTTGCGATCGAGATCACGCCCGAGCCGCCGCCGCCGCCGACGCCTGCTCCGGCAACGACGCCGGCGCCGAAACCGGACCCCGAGCCGGCGCCGAAGCCGCAACCCCGGGTGCTGATCGTCGAGTACCTGAATGCGTACTGCCCGCACTGCCGCAAGTCGCACCAAAGGCTCGACAAGGTGCTCGCGGAGCTGAACGTCGAGGTCAAGCGTCGGCGGATCTACACCTGGTCTTCGGACGAGTATCCGCTCTGGGCGCGAGCTTGCATGTACGCGAGGCAGGTCGGCAAGGAAGAGGAGCTCTTCCGTGCGCTCATGGAGACGAAGTCGCAGAAGCGCAGCGAAGTGTTCCGCGCGGCCCGCCGCGTGGGCCTGGACGCGAGGGCGCTCCAGCAGTTCGTCAACGAGAAGACGCCGCCGGCGGAGCTCGTGCGTGACCGCAAGCTCGCGCGCAAGGCGCGTTTGAAGGGCCTGCCGACGTTCGACATCGGCCGGCGCCGGCTGATGGGCCAGCAGAGCGAGCGGGCGCTTCGAGACGCGATCCGCGCCGCGGCCGACAATTCGTAGCAGACGGGCGCGGCCCGCATCGGGCGCCTTGCATCGTTTGCACCCGCGGGCATAGGATCCTGCGCACGTGTTTTTCGAGACAGGTCGGGGGCGGTACTGCGCCTGAAGGGGCACCCCCTACGACGGGAGGCGCATGCTGCTACGACTCGCTTGCTTCGTCCTGTGTTCGCTCTTCCCCCTGGCGGGGTGCGGTGAGAAGGCAAAGGACGCCGGTGACGGCGCGAAGAGCGCAGAGCGTCGTAACCGACCGGCGCCGACGAGGATTCGCTTCCTCAACAAGTCGGATCGGCGTGTGAAATTCAGTCACGTCGACGGCGAGCGAAGCGTCGTGATGATGGTGCGAGCCGCCAGAGCGGATCCCGACTCACCGTACTACCCGCTCGATCGGTCCTACGTGTGCGACAACGACTGCACCCTCGACTTCGCCGAGGAGAACGTCTACACCAGCCGGGTCACCCTCAAGCTCTGGATCGAGACGAGCACAGCGAACACCTTCGTGCCTCTCGACGTGCCGTCGGCCGAGTGCGATGCATCCGACGTGGGACAAGAGAGCTTCGTGCGCGACATCTTCATCTTCCTGGAGAACGACGGCGACGACTACACGGCGCGCTGCTACTTCACGTACGACAAGGACGACGACGAACCGGACGAGTTGTGGCACTACCAGCAGGCGACCCTGGAGGACGTGCCGTAGCGAGAACCGCTGCGGACTCGGCGACTTGCGGTCGATCCACGCTCTCAGATAACCTGTCCGACCGGCTATTGGCGTACGGCGGGATGATTGGGAGGTGTGACTTGTTCTCACGGACGGCGCTCGTGGCGCTGCTCTTGCTCGGCTTCGGCACGGCGCTGGCGGACGAGAAGTCCTCGTCCGATCGCCTCACCGCGGCCGAGCGCGAGATTCGAGCCGCGTTTCGGTCGGCGAACGCCGTGGTCCGCGGCCGCGTTCGGCGCGTGACGTTCGAGAGCGAGAGCCCGCTGGGGCTTCCGGCGACGCGCTACGAGATGGACGAAACGCACTGGCTGAAGCCGGACACGCCCGGCGCGTCGTCGTTCACGTTCTACGTCGAAGGGGGCCGCGCGCCCAACGGCCTCGAGCTGATCCCGAGCAAGGGCACGGTCCGCCTCGAGCCGAAGCGACGCTACGTGGTCCTCACCAACGCCGCCGAGAATCAGAACGTGCTCGACGGCGTCTACGCGGTCTCCGAAACCGGTCGCATGAGCGACGAAGAGGGATTCCGGCTCGGCCTCGACGCGGACGGACGAATTCACCGTGCCTTGTCGGCGTTGGAGCCGACGCTGCATCGCAAGCGCCGCGTGTGCGTCGAACCGCCGCCCCCTCAGTCGAAGCTGCCTTTCGGCGAGGAGGGACTCTTCGCGTCTCCGGTCGAACACGAGCCGACGGCCATCTCGACGGTGTCGGCGTCGCTCGTCTGCAACTGCATTCAGCGCGAGACGACGAGCTCGTTCGTCAACCCCTTCGCGACGCAGAGCATGAGCTGCAACAGCTCTTGCATCGACCAGTCGGAGTCAGAGGGCGTCGTCCCCTGGCTGGACCGCGGTATCGAGTTCCATCTGAAGAACACGGAAGCCGGGCTGCGCGAGGAGGTGGCCGCAGGGTTCCGTGCGTGGAATCACGTCGCAACGGTGGGTGGAAGTCCGCCGCTCACGTTCTCGACGGAGTCGCCGGGGGACGGTACGCATCCTGCGTTCATGCAGGACAGCCGGTCGGGCATCGTGATCCTGGGCCAGGAGGTGACCACGGGGCCGTACCGATTGGGCTCGAACGAGGGCAAGTGCTATCTGTGGGTCGACGCGGAGACGGGACGGTTCGTCGAGGCCGACGTTCTGATCAAGGGGCGCGTTCGGCCGTCGAATCGGGAACGGACGATCACCCACGAGCTGGGCCACGCGCTGCTCCACGGCCACGAGTGCGGCGCCCTGACGATCATGGTGGCGCGCACGTCGGTCTACGTCCCCCCGGGCGACACCGGCGCCGACTATGCGCGCGCCGCCGACTATGCGTGCATCCGTCACTTCCTGGCCGAGCAGCCGCCCGAGCGCGGCGATTGGAAAATCCGGAGGTTCTGCGACCTGGCGACCGTCGCAGGGTGCCACGTCTGGCCGGGTTCCAGGTGCCTTCCCATCCGCGCACATGTCGAAGGTCACCGGAACGCGAATCAAGTCCGAGTGACCGCGGGCGAGAAGCTGAAGATCGTCGGGATCCAGGTCGAGAATCGCGGGACGGTCCCGATCCGCAAGGCCCTCCTCACGTTCACACTCACGAAGCGAGGCCACGCACCGCGGGTGGTGGGCCGCTATCACTTTCGGGATCCGATCGCCACCTGGATCGCGGCTTCCTACCAAATCCGCATCCCGCGCGACATGCACGGGAACGGATTTCGCCTGGAATGGCGAGCGACGCATCCCGGGCGCGACCAGACGGACGACAATGACGTCGCGTGGCTTTCGCACCAGGACACACAGGTCGGGATCAACATCGTTCAATAGCGAGGAGAGACGGATGACCAGACATGTCGCAGTGGTTTTGTGCATCGCGCTCGGAGCGCTTCTCGGCGCATGCGAGGAAGGCGACGAGGACGCGCCGAAGGTCAGGAAGCGAGGTGAAGAGCCGCCGGATGCGCGCATCGACGACATGGAGATGCGAATCTCCAGCCTCGAGGAGTTCGTGGGCCTCGAGGGAGATCCGAACCCGCCGCCGACACGCATACGCTTCCTCAACAAGTCCGACCGGAAGGTGAAGTTTGGTGCCGCGCAAAGCGTCGTCATGACCGTCAGGCCGACGCCGGGCGGGGTCGACGAGATCTACGGCGACAACGAGCAGTCCGTGACGAACGGCCCCCTCGAGTGCGCGGCGGTCAACACGGATACGTCGTTTCGTCTGATCGACCTCGACATGCCTTGGTCCGGTTACGCGTGGAAGATCGAGCTCAAGATGTTCATCGAACGGTCCACGCCCGGATGGGAGGAGATGACGGTGGACGCGGTCACGGTCAACCCGGCTGTGGGCACGGAAGAGAGCTTTCACGAGGACATCGTCATCGTGATGAAGAACGGCCCCTCTCCCGGCGAGTACACGGCCGATTGCTACTACCCGTATCGGGACGGCGCGTTCGAGGTGAAATTCAAGCAGAAGTCGAAGACCACTGCCGTGCCGTAGCGGTCGGCCGCTTCGCGATCAGCGCGGAGACCCCCAGCACACCCATCCCGCCCAGTAGTACGGGTCCGCCCACTTCGCATCGATCGCGGGTAGCTCCTCCTGCGCGCTTCGCAGCGCTTCGATCGGCATCGCGCCGGCCTCGAGCGCAGCGTAGAAGAGTCGCATGAGCTCCATGCCGGCCCGGTCGTCGACGCGCCACAGATTGGCGAGGATCCGGCTCGCGCCCGCCGCGAGGAGCGCCCGCGGAACGCCCAGATAGCCTTCGCCCGCGACCGCGGTCATCGTGCCCGTGTCGCATGCCGACAGAACGACCAGATCGGCGTCGAGCGGCAACGCCAGGATCTCGGCGCCGGTCAGAAACCCGTCGTGCCCGGCATCCTGCGCAAGGGCCAACGACGAGAGGGCCGGCCACTCGCGGTTCACAATGCCGTGGCACGCGAAGTGCACCACCGACCACGCCTCGTCACGGCCGTGAAGCACGTCGCGCAGCGTCGACTCCGACGCCTCGGCCCCCAATCGCAGCTCGTCGGTCTCGCGAGCAACGGCACGGCCCTCGTCACCGGACCGAGGCAGCGGTGAGAGCCTGCTCCTGCCGGTGTAGTCGGGATCCGCGAGCACGAGGCGCTTGCGTGTAACGCGCACGGGGTCGTTCGACAACAGCATCAGCACCGACGCGGAGGGAGCGAGCGTCAACGCCACGTCGGCGTGCCGTCCGATCTTGGGCCACGGGAGATTCGCGATCTCTGCCGACGGCGAAACGATGACGTTGGTGACGGTCGGCGCAAGTTCGAGCGGGCCGAGCAACTCGTTCGCGAGGGACCGGAAGACGGTCGCGGGCTTGCGCTCGTTCTCACCTGCCCGACGTGGACGCCGGTACGTGTCGAGCACCGAGACCGACGCGAGCGCGGCGGCGGCGGCGCCGATCGATAGCAACCGCACACCCGCTCGATCGACGACGACGGCGTGCAGCGACGCGTCGACGACGGCGTAGTGAACGAAGACCTCGTGCGGTGCGAGCCATGCCCGGAGCGCGTCGTGGGAGACGAACGCAGGGCGAGACACGCGCGCAATGCGAGCCGCCTCCCTCTGCAGGCGGGATTGCGTCTCCGTCAAGACCGTTCGAGCGGTCTGCCGCTCCGCGCGGACGCGCGCGAGCCGCTTCAAGTTCCCGTCGCCTGCGAGCTCCGCGTCGTGAGCGGCTTCCGCATCGCGGAGTCGCCGCTGCGCTTGCTCGAGCGCAATGCGGAGCTCGTCCGGCAGGGCGGCGCGATAGACCTGTCCGACACCGCCGAGACTGTCCAGCAGGGCAACCGCACGCACGGCTTCGATGGTGTCGAACGCGATGGCGGGGTCACCGATCGCGAACGCCGCGCGCAGCCGCGCGGCTGCGGCGCGAACCGGTGCCGCCTGCCCGAGAAACGAAACCGCCTCCGTGTCGGCGAGATGATCGGCTTCCGCGAGGATCTCGGCACTCGCGCGAACGGCGAGATCCAGCGCCTCGGTCGCGTCGCGATCGAACGCCCGCTCGCTGAGTCCCGCCAGCGCGATCGCTTTGAGCGTGCGATCGCCGGTCTCCGTCGCCGCCCGTTCCGCGCGTTGGTACGCGTCACCCGACGCTTCGTCATCGCCGCGCGCGGCGTGAACGTCTCCGAGGAAGAGATGTGCATAACCCTGGAGCCGACGCGACATCGCCTCGCTCTCCAGCACGTGGGCGAGATCCCGTGCCGCGGCCTCCCAGTCCTCAATCGGCATGTGGAGCTCGCTCGCCCGGTTGATGCGGAGGATGGCGGACTGGCGATGGTCGTCGTGTGCGTCGAAGTACGCCAGCGCTTCCGCGAATTTCGCCGCCGCCAGGTCCGCATCGCCCAGTCGGGCAGCGGAGATCGCCCACGCAAGGCGCGCGTCCGCGAGCAGCTGCGCGTCGACGCCCTGCGCCTGCGCCACCTGGACCTTGCAAAGCCGAGCGACGGACTCGTCGAGGCCGATATCGGAGTACGCCGCGATGATCGATGCGCGCGCGTACAGCGCCCCCTCGACGTGCTCGGCCCGCTCGAAGCACCGCGCGGCCTCCGCGCCGTGATTCAAGGCGAGACCGTACTGCCCCCCCATCACGAGCGCTTGCGCCAGCGTCGCGTGCGCCTCGCCCGTGTACTCGTCCTTCTGGTGCACGGTCAGCTCGGCGAGCGCGGCTCGAAGGCGCTGAACGCCTGCCGTGATCCGTCCGCTCTCCGCCTCGACGCCGCCGCGCCAAACCTGCGTCTCGAGAACCACCACAGGCTCCCCGAGCTTCGCCGCGGTTTGCCCGCGGCGCACCAGCGCCGCTTCGGCGGCCGCACGATCGGCGTACGCGACGGTCTCGAACAGTCCCGTCACGCTGTCCAGCATCGCCTGGAGCCATCCCAGACGCGTCGCAATCGTCTCCGCCGCCTCGAAGGCGCTGCGCGCCGCGTCGAGCTCGCCCGCGAAGCGCCAGGCCCACGCTTCGATGAAACGGAAGCGATAGCGAAGGAGATCCGGCAACCCGTCGCCGTGCTTCGCAGCCGCACGCGCGGCCCCCAACGCGTCGCCGCCCTCGAGCCGCTGGCGGATCTGGTCGAGCACGGCGCGCTCGACTCGTCGGGGTTCGGGTTCGCCACGGAAGTAGCGACGCAGCGCCTCCGCATCGGGCGCCGCCACCTGCGAGGCGAAGTGATCCGCCATCTGCACGAAGCCGCGGGCGACCATCCGGTCGGTCGCGATCCAGGCGTCGCCGCGCGGTGCACGGGCCAGGCCGGTGAGCGCCGCCCGGTCGAACGCGGCCGCGGCGTGCGCGACCGCGGCGTGCCACGCGTCGGCGTCGGCGGGCGGCTCGTCCGCACGGACCGGAGCGGGCGCCGCGGCGCCGGCGAGCAGCACCCCCAGCACCATGCAGCAACGGCTGATTCCCCGCATCGAGCACCTCTCCGCCAGAGCGACCCAGAGGGTACAGGGTCGGACGAGGCGCCGCACAGCCGGGACTTTCTGCCGACCTCCGCGCGGCAGGACCAACAGCGGGCGTGTCAAATGCGTCTAGGACGGTGCATGCAGCTGTCCGGGAGAACACCATGAAGCGCGCCGCTTGCCTGTCGATGTTGATCCTGCTCGCTGGAACCGCCGCCTACGCAGCCGACGAGGTCAAGTGGCGCCGGGACGTTCCCGAAGCCGTGGCGCAAGCAAAGGCCGACGGCAAGCTGCTGCTCGTCTTCATCACCGGACCGGCGACCTGACCCGGCAAGGAGATGATGAAGCCCGGTGGGCTGTTCACGGATGCCTCGGTCGTCAAGCAGATCAACGAGCGCGCCGTCGCCATCGACATCGACGACAGCGTCACGGGAAAGGACGCCTGGAAGCTCGCGGACAAGCGCACGTCCGTCGCCAGCAACTTCCTGCTCATCGACAACGACGGCAACCTGCTGTTCGAGGGCAAGGGTGAGGTCACCGTCGGATTGGCGCCCAAACGCATGCTCGCCATCCTCGACGACGCGTGGGCACGCTTCAAGGGCGTCCAGCAGGACCCCAAGAAGGACGACGGGTCGGCTGAAGCCACGCCGGACGCTCCGCGACCGGCGCCGGAGCACAAGCAGAAGCTCGTTGCCGCGCTTCGCAAGACCGCGGCGTTGGACGACATCGCGATCGACGCGCGCGTGACGCGGATCTCGCCGTTCCCCGGCGGCATGAACCCTTTCGGCAGCGGTCCGGATGGGCCCTTCGAAGCGTGGATCACGCGCGACGGTGTGACGAGCGCATCGATCGAGACCGAAGCCGGCAAGCTGGACGTGTACCGCAAGGTCGAGCGGGTCATCCAACGCCACACGTGGGAGGGCACGAGCGCGCCCCCCGTCGCCGGCTTCGCGCGCGAGCTGAAGGGCATTCTGGGCTTCACGGACCTCGCCGCGGCGATCGAGTCCGGCGACGGCGTCGAGGCCGACAACCCGAGCCTGATCGGCGACGTTCGCTGCGACGGATTCAGGACGACGTTCGACGACTCGCTCATTCAGGACCCGGCGACCGGCATGACCGTGGCCGCCGCGATTCGACTGGCCGTCAAGCAGATCGTTGGGACGTTCTACGTGAACCCCGAGACCGGCCTGGTGGTGCGGATCTCGATCAGCATCGAGCGCAAGCTGCCGAGCCAGGTGACGACGATGACGAACAATCCGATGGTGGACGAGATGCTCTTCCGGGCGAAGTACGTGCTCGAGCTCTCGAAGGGCGACGCGGCGGGCCGCCCGAAGATCCCGGCGGACGTCCTGCGACGTTTGTCCCGTTAGCAACTCTGCATCATGCCGAGGATGAAGAGGACGACGACGATCCCGCCGATGACCTCGAGCGCGCTCGTCTCTTTCTTCTCCTCGACGACGACGAGTGCGTCATCATCGGGGAGCTCGGGCGGATCCGGTAGCGTGACCTCCTGAAACTCGACGGCATCGGCCGGGGACCGCCGTTCGGTGAGGTCGGCGAGAACTCGATCGATCTTGTCTCGCACCGTTCCGATGACGACGGGGTTGCCCCGTAACCGGCGAAGTGCCGTGATCGCATCATCGATCTCCTCCTCACGCCAGTTGCGCTTGGCAGCGCTGTCAACCAGACCTTGCTGCTCTTTCGGATCGGGTGTCGAGCTGCCTGCGAGCTCGTTGATGCTGTTCACGAGGAAGCCCGGTGGATCCGGCGCGGGCGGAAGCGGCTCGGGTTGCGGCGGCGTCGGTGGGATGCCGGCGAGCGCATCTTCCAGTTGCTTGAGCGAGGTCCTCGAGTCCGGCTCGTACTTGATGGCCTGTCTACTGGCGGCGAAGGCCGGCAGTCCGGAGATCGACCCCGACTCGAGTTGAACCGGCAGGAGGATCCGGTCGCAGTCGGCTGCCCATCTCGACTCGACGTCGCAGGCTTCGGATGACGCCGACTCGGCGGAGAAGGCATAGATGAAGACGTCGCACGTCCTACTCTTCTCGAGGATCCGTGGCCACCAGTTGTCGGACGGCTTGATTTCCCGGTCGAACCAGGGGTCCCAACCGAGGGACCTGATGTCTTTCGCCAGCGCTTCCACCGTGTGGCGCTGCGAGCGGTCGTAGCAGACAAATGCAGTTCTCATGATCGAGTAGTACGGGCTGAACAACAGCAATGGCCGAATCCGCTGGAATCCATTTCGCCGCCGGCGAGAGGCCGAAAGGAACGGCATGGCGTCGGCGGGGTGCCTCTACCAGCCGGGGTTGATTGCGGGACGTTGCCGGGGGGTCGGTGGAGCGGTCGGGGCCGTCCTTGCCGGGTTCGTGGGGCGGCAGTAAGGTCCGCCCTCGCTGAGTTCACGTGCGCGCGTAGCTCAATTGGATAGAGCACCTGACTACGGATCAGGAGGTTTGGGGTTCGAGTCCCTACGCGCGTACCAAATTCGTGGCGGAGGCCGGAGAGCGAGCCGGCCTCCGTCTTCACAATTCGGTGGTGAACCCCAAACCGGGTTTGGGGGGTAGCAAGGCACGTAGGCGGAGCCGGAGTGCCGGCGTAGGGGGGAACTACACAGTTCCCCCCTGAAGAAGCGATGGGGTTCCCTTGGCTGGAGCGCAAAGCGCGGAAGTCGAGGGGTTCGAGTCCCTACGCGCGGGTGATGAAGGCTGGAGTCGAATCGCCCCGGTCCTCAATTCGGGGTTGCCCCAAACCGGGTTTGGGGGGTAGCAAGGCACGCAGGCGAAGCCGGAGTGCCGGCGTACGGCGAATCTGTCAGCACGCCCCATTTCCGTGCGCCAATTCGGCCCCCGGACTACCATCTCGGGTTCGCCCCCGTTTCCGGGCAATTCGGAGCCCACCCCCCCGTGTCGAAGATCGTCCTCGCATTCTCCGGTGGCCTCGACACCACCTTCTGCGCGATCTACCTGCGCGAACAGACCGGCGCCGACATCGTCACCGTCACCGTCGACACCGGCGGCTTCTCCGACCGCGAGCTCGCCGACATCGCCGACCGCGCCAAAGCCCTCGGCGTGTCCGAGCACCGCGTCGTCGACGCCAAGCAAGACGTCTACGACCGCTTCGTCGCCTACCTCATCAAGGGCAACTGTCTGCGCGGCGGCGTCTACCCCGTCTCCGTCGGCGCCGAGCGCACCGCCCAGGCCGAAGCCGTCGTCCAGGTCGCCCACGACGTCGGCGCCGATGCCGTCGCCCACGGCTCCACCCGCGCCGGCAACGATCAGATCCGCTTCGACGTCGCCATTCGCGCGCTCGATCCGAAGCTCACCATCCACGCCCCCATCCGCGACCTCAACTGGTCCCGGCAGCAGGAGAGCGACTGGCTGGCCGAGCGCGGCTTCGACATCGATGCGAAGACCGTCGAGTACTCCATCAACGAGGGTCTCTTCGGCACCACCATCGGCGGCAAGGAGACGCACGACACCTGGCAGGTTCCGCCCGACCGCGCCTACACGATGACCGAAGCGCCGGAGTCCGCCGATGCCGAGCCCGAGGAACTCGTCATCGGCTTCGAGCAAGGCCTGCCGATCTCGCTCGACGGCGTCGCCATGGACGGCGTCGCCATCGTCGCGGCCTTGAACGAGCGCGCTCGCCCCCACGGCGTCGGGCGCGGCATCCACCTCGGCGACACCATCCTCGGCGTCAAGGGACGGCTCGCCTTCGAAGCGCCCGGCCCGCTCATCCTCATCCAGGCGCATCGCGACCTCGAGAAGCTCGTGCAGACACGCTGGCAGAGCTACTGGCGCGAGACGCTCGGCAGCTTCTACGGCAATCTCATGCACGAAGCGCAGTTCTACGACCCGGTCATGCGCGATCTCGAGGCGTTCCTCGACAGCGCCAACGAACGTGTGACGGGCGACGTACGCGTGAAGCTGCACCGCGGGTCGTGCACCATCGTCGGCGCGCGCTCGCCGCACTCGCTCATGGATCCCGAGATCGCCGTCTACGGCGAGGAGGCCACCGGCTGGACGGGAGAGGAGGCCGCGGGCTTCGCCCGGCTCTACGGCATTCCGTCGGCGCTCGCCCGGCGCGCGGCCGAACGCGCGAAGGGAACGTCGTGAAGATCCGCCCGCACAAGATCGCCAGTGTCGTGCACACGCTCGACCTCGGTCCCGAAGTCACGTTCACGCGCCGCATCGACTGCCGCAGCGGACAGGTGCTCGTCGTGCGCGCGCTCGAAGAGAAGCGCGTCTACGACCTGATGGAGCTCAACACCGGCCGGATGGCGCACGTGGGCAAGGGCGACGTTCTCGTCGGCGCGCTGGGTCGCCGCGACGCGCTGCGTGGCTTCGTGGGGCGCGTGCCGCAATCGTTGAAGGCCGGCGACACCATCAACCTGCTCAACCTCGGCGGCGTGCTCGGCGAAGCCGTCAGCGAGAACCGCGACGTCGGCCATCCGCTGCGCGTCGAGGTGCTCGGCATGGTCACGCACGAAGGCAAGGGGTTGAACATCGCCGACGCGGCCGTGCCGGAACCGGACCCGGACACGCCCATCCCGCCGGTCGTCGTCGTCTCCGGGACCTGCATGAACTCCGGCAAGACCGTCGCGGCTTGCGAGATCATCTCGCGCCTGTCGCAGCGCGGCTATGCGTGCGGCGGCGCGAAGCTGACCGGCATCGCCGCCGTACGCGATCCGCTGAACATGGTCGACCACGGCGCGGCCGCGGTGCTGACGTTCCTCGAGTGCGGCTATCCCACGACCGCCGGGCTCGACGACGTCGCGCCCGTCGCCAAGCGCGTGCTGCGCTCCATGCCGTCGCAAGCCGACGTCGAGCTCGACGTGATCGTCGCCGAGATGGGCGACGGCATCATCGGGCAGTACGGCGTCGACTCGATCCTGCGCGACGCCGAGTTCCGCTCCCTCATCCAGGCGCACGTGCTCACGGCCAACGACCTCGTCGCGGCTTGGGGCGGCGTCAAGTGGCTGCAGGAGCACGATCTCGCGATCGACGTCATCGCCGGTCCTGCGACCGACAACGCGGTCGGCACGCGCTACCTCATCGAAGAGCTGGGTGTCGGCGCCGCGAACGCACGCGTCGAACCCGAGGCGTTCGTCGATCTCGTCGAAGAGGCGGCTTTCACCAAGACGAAGGCATAGCCGGTGGGCGGCCTGCACCATCACTGGGGCACGGCGCCGTACGCCGAGCTGCACGCGTTGCAGCAGCGACTCGTGGTCGCGCGCGCGGAAGATCGGATCCCGAACCTGCTGCTCACGGGCGAGCACGAGCACGTCATCACGCTCGGCCGCAAGACGCCCGACGGGGCCGACTACGACGAGCGCTTTCCGATCGTCAAGGTCGAGCGCGGCGGCGAAGCGACCTATCACGGTCCCGGCCAGCTCGTCGCGTACCCGATCATCCATCTCACGCAGGCGCGCCGCGACCTGCATGCGTTCCAGCGCGACCTCGAAGAGATCGGCATCCGCACCCTGGCCGACTTCGGGATCGAGGCCGGGCGGCGCGACGGACTCACCGGCGTCTGGATCGGCCTGCAAAAGATCCAGAGCCTCGGCATCGCCGTACGCCGTTGGGTCACCTGGCACGGTCTCGCGCTCAACGTCGCGACGGACCTCGCACCGTTCGAGACGTTCAACCCCTGCGGACTCGACGGCAAGGTGATGACCTCGATGGCGAGGCAGCTACAGCGCCCGATCACGATCGACGAGGTGTTGCCGCGCCTCCTCGCGCACGCCAACGACCTGCTGCCGGGCGGGCCGTTCGAAACGGGCGCGCTTCCGAAGCTCGAGGCGGACCGCACTGCGGATCGGTAGCCCTGAGCCGCGCGGACCCCGTATCCTTGGGGGCCATGAGTCCCCAAGCCGTCCCGCAGATGCCGCTACCCACCGCCATTCCGGACCGGGAAGCGTTCGACCCCGCCCTCGACGTCGAGGCGGAGATCGCGCGCCTACGCAAAGAGCGCAACGCGGTCGTCCTGGCGCACTACTACCAGGACACCGAGATCCAGGATCTGGCCGATTACGTCGGCGACAGCCTGGGACTCTCACAGCAGGCCGCCAAGACCGACGCGGACGTCATCGCCTTCTGCGGTGTGCACTTCATGGCGGAGACCGCCAAGATCCTCAACCCCGAGAAGACGGTCGTCATGCCGGACTCGGACGCCGGCTGCAGCCTGGCGGACCGTTGCCCGCCGGACCTGTTCGCGGAATGGATGGAGCAGTATCCCGACCACCTGGTCGTCAGCTACATCAACACGTCCGCGGCAATCAAGGCGATGAGCGACATCATCTGCACGTCGTCGAACGCCGTTCGTGTCGTCGAGTCGTTGCCGAAGGACAAGAAGATCGTCTTCGCGCCCGACCGGCACCTCGGCCGCTGGGTACAGAAGCACTCCGGTCGCGAGATGGTGCTGTGGCCCGGCTTCTGCGTCGTGCACGAGCAGTTCACCGCGCGTCAGATGCAGCGCATGAAGAACGAACATCCGAACGCGCAGCTCGTCGCGCACCCGGAGTGCGAGCAGGCCGTGCTGAACATGGCCGACTTCATCGGGTCCACGTCGCAGCTGATCAGTCACGTCGTGACGGACATGTCCTGCGACGAGTTCATCGTGGCCACGGAGATGGGCGTGACGCATCAGATGCGTCAGAAGCGCCCGGGCGTGAAGATCATCTGCGCCGAGCCGAGCTCGGGCTGCAATTGTGCGGTCTGTCCGTACATGCGCCTCAACACGCTCGAGAAGCTGTACACGGCGCTGCGCGACCTCCAGCCGGAGATCACGGTGCCGGAAGACATCCGCATCCGCGCGCTGAAGCCCGTCGAGCGCATGCTCGCGCTCGGCTAGCGGCGAGCGCCGCGAGCGCGCCCCCCTGCCGGGTCGTTCGACCCTTGCGAACGGCGTATGATCTTGCCGGAGGACGCATGACCGCAGGCAAGGTCATCGCTATCGGCGTCGTCGTCGTCATCTGTGTCGGGGTCGGGTGGGCGCTCGGTCGATCGCAGCGCACGCCGGATTCGCAGCTGCCGGCTTCGTCCGCCGACCACGGTCTCGATTCGCGCGCCGTGGCGCCGACGCTGGAACCGGAGCGACGCCAGCTCGGGGACGACGATCCGGACGCGCTTCACGGGCGCATCGAAGAGCTCGAGCAGGCGCTGGAAGAGAGCAGGCGGGAGACGGCGCGGCTCGCTCGGCTCGTGCCCGCTACCGACGCTGGTCCGCAGCCGGCTGCATCGCCTTCTGCGAGCGACGAAAAAGCACCACCCGCTGGTCAGGCGCTCTTGGAGCGCATGCGCGCCTTCAGCCGCGTCGAGCTCGAAGAGCTTCGCAACATCAGCCTGAAGGGCGCCACGCTCACACCGGCCGACCTCGAGCTGCTCGCCTCGCTGCCGAACCTGAAGAGCCTGAGTCTTCACGGCACGAACATCACCGACGACGACCTCGCCGTCCTGGCGCAGATTCCCCTCGACCATCTCGACTTGCGCGCAACGAACGTCACCGGCAAGGGCCTGGCGCACATCCGCTCGGATCTGCTATCGCTTCATCTGACCGACACGAAGGTCGCGCCGCGCGACTTCGACCGGCTCCCCCACATGGACCGCCTGCAGACGCTGAAGCTCAACGGCATCTCGGTCGACGACACCGCGATCGAGTGGATCGGACGGATGTCGAGCCTGCGTCACCTCGAGATCGACCGCACGCTGATCACACACGATGGACTCACGCGGCTGATCGAGCTCAACCCCGACATCCAGCGCATCGAAGCGCGTCAGGCGGCGGTCGACCCCAAGCGGGTGGGTGACCTCCTCGGACGACACCCGAATCTCGACCTGGTTCTGCAGACCTATCCCGTCGTTCACCTACGGCGCGGTCGTTAGCGCGGGAAGAGCACCTCACGCACGTCGGGGTTCGGACCGTAGCGCACGACGCGCTTGTAGTCCTCGACCGCGACGAGCGAGCCGTCGTCGTCCAACACGAGCGGCCATACGCTCTCGCCGGGCCCACCTTCGCGCAGCGGCCGTACGGTCGCGCTCGCGACGTCCAACACGCCCCAGACGTATCGGAACGGGACGTTCGCGCCCCGCCGCACGGACAAGAGCGGACGACCGTGGCGGTCCCGTCCGCGCACGAGCACGTCGTTGCCGCGAAGGTGATCGACGCCGGGCCACGCGACCGGCTGCGTCTCGCCGGTCAGCGGGTTCCAGAGCTCCAGCCGGTACTTCGCTTTCGGCCCTCGCAACGCCAACATGGCGTCGCGCGCGACGCACTGCACGGTGAACTGCGGCGGGTTCACGATCTGCGGCACGCCGGTCTGCCCCTGCAGCGGGACCAGCTCGAAGTTCTTCGTTCGGTTCCCCATGAGCGACCAGTCGCGCGACAGGATCGCACCGAAGTGCATGGGCAGCTGGTGCTCCTCGCCCGTTTCGTAGTCGATGAGCGTGCGTTGGATCTTGTTCCTGCCGAAGGCGACGACGTGCCAGCCGTCCGGCGTGGGCACCGCGCTGGCACCCCGGATCGCGCGCACGCCGGGCTCGATCGGTCGTTCCTCCCCCTCGCGCTCGAGCGCCAGCTCCCGCAGCCACACGCGCCGCCCCTTGCTGTCGCGCACGTAGGCGGACTCGCGCAGTGCGTCACGCAGCAACGCCTCGGTCTTCTCGTTGCGCACACGCGGCGGCAACGTGTCGACGAGCGCGCCCGTTCGGGCATCGACCCAATCGACCGCAGTCAGCTTGTCGTCGTGGATCCGATACCGGACCAGCAACGGAATGGGAATCCGCGCCGAGTGAAACCCACCCCACTGCGCGCTCTGGAACTGTGCGTCCATCGGCAGATTGAAGGTCGTGAGACCGTCGATTGCCTGCTTGTCGATCGAACCGCTCTCGAGGTCGACGACCCAGGCCTGCATCGGCGTGCCGCGCTCGTCCGCGATGGAGCCGCCGCGCGGCAGGTGCTTGGCGGGCGCGCCGCCGTACCACGGGTGGTTGCGATACACGTTGAGGTAGAGCTTGTGGCCGCCGGCGCCGTAGTAGGCGTCGTGGATGAAGAAGTCCTCGTCCGCGGGATCGAGATCGAGCCACGAGTCGAGACGGGCCTGTGCGTAGCCGTAGGACGCGCCGGTGATGACGAACAGGCAGACCGCGCCGTAGGCCGCCGGTCGCCACGCCGCGGCATGGAAGCGCAGCCCGCGTAGATACGAGACCGCGGCGACCACGAGCGCGAGTACGGCGAAGATCGCCACGACCGACGGGATGTAGCTCTCGTCGAAGCGCAGGAAGTACGGATGCCAATAGTGCAAGAGCGCCCACGGCAGGGCGATCAACGCCAAGACGAGAATCGAAGCCACCGCCGCCGCGCCGCTGCGCCCCAGCCAGGTCGACGTCACAAGCGTCCAGGACATGAGCAACATGACGCCGAGCGCCTGCGCCCAAACCTGACCTCCGGGGAACGACGCGAGGCTGTCGAACACGGCCTGCCCGCGTCCGTCGCCGATGAACAACGCCCACGCGGCCGCGAGCGAGCCCATCTGCACGACCGTCACGGTGGCGACGGAGACGACGAGAAACGAGAGCTTCACGACGAACGACGACACCATCGAGCGCGGCAGCCGCCGCACCAGGGCCATCGTGCCGCGGCGCGTCTCACCGGCCACGAGGTCGGCCGCGACGCTGAAGAGCAGCAGCACGAGCGACACGCTCAGGAACCAGCCCGTCACGCTCCACACGCGCGCGCCTTCGAACTCCTCGGCGAACGCCCAGAAGCCCAGGAACGTGAGCAGCGGAATCGCGCCGAGCAGCCCGAGCAGCACGCCGCGATGATCGCGCCACTCCTTCCACAAACCGATCGTCAAGCGCTTCATGCGTAGCTCCCTTGCACGGCCTCGGCCAGCGCGCGGCGCAGGCTCTCGGGCGTCGGACTGTCCTCGTCGTTGCCGGCGATCTCGGCTGCCGGCCCCTCTGCCGAGATGACCCCGTCGGCCATCACGGCGATGCGGTCGGCGACGCGCGACGCGACGTCGAGGTCGTGCGTCGTCAACAACACGGTGCGCGGGCGGTCGCCCATCGCTTCGATCACGTTGCGCAGCACGTCTTCGCGAACGAGGGGATCGAGGCCGCCGAACGGCTCGTCGAGCAAGAGCACGTCCGGATGGTGCGACAACGCGGCGGCGAGCATGGCCTTCATGCCCTGGCCGCGGCTCATCTGCTTGAACTTCGAACGGGTCGGGATGACGAGCGTGTCGACGAGCTCCCGGGCTCTCTCGTCGTCCCACGTCGGGTAGTGAGCGCGCAGGTATCGAAACAGGTCGCCGATGCGCATCCAGCCGTACGCGTCCGGCTTGTCGGGAACGTAGCCGATGGTCTCGCGCAGCTTCGACGCGTCGCTGATGGGATCCATGTCGAGCACGCGCACGACGCCTTCGCGCGGCCGCAAGACGCCCAGGCAGAGCTTGAGCAGCGTCGTCTTGCCCTCGCCGTTCGCGCCCAGAAGCACCGTCGTGGCGCCTTCGGGCACTGCCAGCGTCACTCCTTTCAGCACGGGCCTGCGGCCGTAGCGCTGATGCACGTCGCAAATGTCGATGCCGACGTTCGTAGGGGTCATCGTCCGTTTCTCCCGTTGTTGCCGTTTCCATTCGCGGCGCCGTTTCCGTTGGCCTTCACGGCGCCGCGCAGCCAATTCTCGATCCGGCCGGCGAGCTGATCGGCCGGAAGGCCGACGCGCACGGCGGTCTCGATCGCCGTCTGGACCGCGTCGAGCGACGCCGCGCGGCGGTCCGCCTTCGCGGTCGCGGGTCCGGCGTCGGTGACGAAGACCCCGGCGCCGCTGCGCCCGGCAACCGCGCCCATCGCCTCGAGGTCGCGGTAGGCCTTGCCGACCGTGTTGGGGTTGACGAGCGCGGCCGCCGCGAGCTTGCGCACGCTGGGAAGCTTGTCGCCGGGCCCCAGGAGCCCGCCTGCAATGCGCTCCAGGACGGCCTCGACGATCTGTCGCGAGGGCGGCGTGGCGCGGGCGGGGTCGACACGGATCTCCATGGCGACCGTCCTATCGTCCTAGGACGGTCACGCACTTGAGCCCGTTTCGAATCGGAGCTGCCCGTCCACTTGGGAACGACGCGTCAGGCCCACTCGCAAGGGGTACCGTACCGCTGTTCCCCCGCCGCGGAGGCGTGCAATGAATCGGTCCGCGTGGTTTGTACTGTTGGCGGTGATCGCGGTCGCCGCGTTGTTCTTCACCTTGGATCCGCTGGGCTTCTTCGGATCCGGCGACGACGGGTCCGATGGCGAGGTCGGAGAAGCCGGCGACCTCGAAGGCGCGGGCTTGAAGGGCCGCGGCAAAGGCGAGGCGGAGCTTGCCGACCTCACGGAGTACGAAGGCGACCCCGTAGGCGCCCTCGACCTCGGCCTGGGCCCCAACACGATCAAGGGCATGATCACCGGCGAGGAGCAGCCGCTCTATCTCGCGCGGGTCCGGGTCGTGCTTCCCGGCAACGAGCGGGGTGTCCGTACTCGCAAGGACGGCACTTGGGAGATGAAGGGGCTGCCGGACGGACAGCACACGTTGCGCGCCGCGGCCGACGGCTTTCTCGCGAAGACGGTTCTCGCGCAGCCCGTCGGATTCACGATGGTCGACGGGGAGAAGGTCGAAGCGGCCGCCGTCATCACGCTCGCGACGATCGACCTCCGGCGTCGACCCGATCAGACCGACGCCATCGAGGTCAAGGTCACCGATCCGATGGGGCGTCCCATCCGGGGCGCCAACGTCTTGGCGACGACGATGCCGTGGGACATCCACCTCTCCATGGGACCGGAGATGGCGGGTGTGAAGTCGGTGCGCCACAAGGCGGGTGTCACGGACGAGCTCGGCAAGGCACGGCTCGGGCCGCTGCACCCGGACAAGTACAACGTCGCCGTCAGCGCCAGGGGTTTCGCGACGACCGGCACGAACCAGGTCGTCGTCGCGTCCGGGCGCACGCGCCACCTCAGCGTTCAGATGCTGCTCGCGGAGTCGATCAGCGGCAAGGTCGTGGACTCGGACAACGCGCCTGTCGCCGGCGCCGCCGTCATGGGCTTCGCGATGCCGACGTTCCAGCCCAGCCTGCCCGCCACGACCGGCAAGGACGGCTCGTTCGTGATGGACGGACTCCGGCGGGGCAATTACATGGTCATCGCGTGGCAGGAAGAGGGCGGATCGGTCCTGACGAACACCAAGAGTCCCGGCTCCGGCGTCGTTCTGAAGCTCGCCGGTACGGGCCGCGTCGAGGGCGTCGCGACCTGGGCCGACGGCACCCCGGTCACGAACGCGCAGGTTCGGCCCTACCGCGCCGAGCCCTACGGCTACGTCTACAGCTTCACGACGAAGATCGAGAACGCCGACGGCACGTTTGCCGTGAACCTCCCCACGGGAACGTGGCAGTTCCGCATCCTCGCCGACGATGGAACGCTCTCCGAAGACGGCAAGGCGGTAGTCAAGGTCGGCGAAACGACGAAGCTCGAGGTCGTCATGCCGGAAACCGGCGTCGTCCGCGGCGTCGTCACGCACGGCGACGGCGAACACGTGTCGGGCGCCGAGGTCTACGTGAAGATGGGCGGTTTCCCGCCGACGAAGTCCCGCGAGCACTACACGCGCACGGACGCGGACGGTGCCTTCGAGGTGAGCGGCCTCGGCCTGGGTCCGGTCAAGCTGCACGTCGTCCACCCGAAGCACTGCGACACCGTGCTCGAGACGGAAGCCAAGCTCGCGTCTCAGGCGGAGGAGGTCACGGTCCGCCTGACGAAGGGCGCGCGCATCGAAGGCCACGTCTACGATCCGGACGGAAACGGGATCGCGGGCGAACAGGTCAACCTGTTCCAGACGTTCTGGGAGACGCGATCCACCTACGTCACCTACTGTGACGATAGGGGCTACTACGCCTTCGACGCCATCTCCCCCGGCACGTACCAGATGTCGACCGGTCCGTTCGAGCCCGGCGCCGCCGGTCTCATGAAGTCGGGCGTCGTCGTTTCGGGCGAAGACCCGGTCACCGTCGACTTCGAGACCCAGGGTGCCGGCGGCACGGTCACCGGCGCGGTGTACATGAACGAGAAGCCCGTCGCCGGCGCCACGATCAGCGTCACGGACGATCGCGGCATGCGCTTCATCGCGTCGGCCGTGACGGACGAGAACGGCCGCTTCAGCGCGTCCGGTCTGCGCACGGGACGCGTGACCGTCATGGTGCAAACGGGCGGCGGTCTCTCGACGAGCAAGAGCGCCACGTTCGCCGAGGGCACGACGTCGTTGGACGTGAGGATCGATATGGGCAGCGGCACACTGCGCGGCCGCGCGGTCGACGCCGAAGGGAAACCCGTCAGCGGCGCATGGGCCTACGTCGAGTCGGTCGAGGAGGGCGACGAGATCTGGACGTCGATCAAGGCGCAGATGAGCGTCAACCAGGACGGCACGTTCGAGGCCGGCGGCCTGAGCGCCGGGACGTATCGTGTACGTGTCAACTCGCCCGGACACGCGCAGTACCTGAGCGATCCCCTCTTGCTGCAGGAGAACGAGTCGCGCGACCTGGGCGACCTGAAGCTCCCGCAAGGCACGACGCTCAGCGGCACCGTCAAGGACGACGCGGGGGTCCCGGTCGAGGACGCGACGGTCTCCTTGAAGGACGCCAACGGCCGCCCGGTGTTCACGTTCTCGCTCAGCACGTCCGGCAGTGACGGCAAGTACTACCTGCAGGGGATGGAGCCCGGCTCGTACACCGTGCGGTTCGAAGCGGCCGGATACGGCCCCGACGAGAAGGCGGTCACGCTGGACACCCAGGGCGCGACGGTCGACGGCACGCTCACGCGCGGCGGCGCCGTGGACATCCTCGTCGAGGACGAGTCCGGTCATCCCGTCCAGGGCGCGAAGCTTCGGCTCTACGACGAACGCGGACAGGCGGTGCGCAAGACGTACTCGCTCGTCAACCTGTTCGACAGCGACAACAGCGTCACGAACGAAGAGGGCCGCGCGTCGATCGCGGACCTGGCGGCCGGCACGTACACGGTCAAGATCACGTACGAGGACTGGACCCAGGTCACCGATCCGCCGCGGGTCTACGTCTCGCCGGGCGGCAACGCGAGCGCCCGTATCACCCTGCGCGCCCCGTAGAGCGGGCTGGCCGGACCCGAGGCGTTCCCCCTATCCTTAGCCGGTGAAAAAGCTCGAGAACGAGTTCACCTGGTCGGCTTCCCGTGCGGCGGCCTTCGCATACTGCAAGCGGCAGTATTGGTGGAACTACTACGGCTCCTGGGGCGGCTGGGAGCCCAACGCCCCGGCCGAGGTGCGCGAGGCGTACACGCTGAAGAACCTGAGCAACCGCTGGGCGTGGGTCGGCACCGTCGTTCACGAGACGATCGAGCGCATCCTCCGCGACCTGCAGGAGTCGGCGCTCAAGAACGAGCTGGCGTTCGTACGCCCGCAGGTCGAGCCGGCGAACGAGGTCGAGGGCGTGACGCTGCGGATGCGCGAGGACTGGCGGCAGAGCAAGCGCGGCTTCTACCGGGACCGTCCCAAGAAGATGTTCGGCCTCGCGGAGCACGAGTACGGCGACGAGGTTTCCGGCGACGAGTGGCGGGCGCTCAATACCAAGGCGAAGCGCGCCATCGGGGACTTCCTCACGTCGGACCTCTGGGCGTCGATTCGCGAATCGAATCCGCGCGACTGGCTGCCGATCGAGCAGCTGGACCAGTTCGAGTTCGAGGGCACACCGGTCTGGGCCGTGCTCGACTTCGCCCGCACCATGCCGGACGGCCGCATCGAGATCTACGACTGGAAGACGGGCGAGCCGAAGGCGGAGGCCTACAAGTCCCAGCTCGGCGTCTACGCGATGTACATGGAGGCGTCGCGCGGCGTGCCGTCACAGCGCGTGACGACCAACCTGGTCTTCCTCGGCGACGACATGCAGGTGCTCACGCTGCCCTCCACCGAGGAGGACATCAAGGAGACGCGTCGGACCATGCGCGCCAGCATCGCGGCCATGCGTACGCGCCTGCGCGACAAGCAGGGCAATGTCGCCATGCGCGAGGACTTCGCCATGACCGAGGACCGCGTGAAGTGCGAGGCCTGCGTCTACCGGCGCCTGTGCGGACGGCCCTGAGCGCGGCGACGCCGTCCCGAACGCGAGGTACGCTCCGTGGATGCTCCTCGTTCGACGCCTCGTCATCCTCCTCGCCGCCGCTGCGTGCTTCGTCGAGCCCGCATGGGCGGAGGACTGGGTCGTCGTTCTCGACCACGGCATGGCGTCGAAGGAGCAGATCGAGACGTACCGGACCAAGACGCTGCGTCTGATCGAGGTCCTCGCGCTGCGGGGCGACCGCGTGAAGCTCGTGGCGCTCGGCGCCGACGCCGAGGGCCGGAGTCGCGGGCGTGACCTGAAGGCCGTCGTGAACGAGGCCGATCCGGCCCGGCGGCTCGCGCGGTTGAAGGAGCACGCGAGCGTCACCGGATACGAGCTGTCGGGTCTGACCGACATTCGAACGGCGCTGCGCCTCGCCGCACAGGTGCATCAGAAGAAGGACCCGCTGCGGGTCGCGTTGATCGGCGCGTTCGGCGGCACGGGTTCCCCGTCCGAGGCGGCCCGACGCGAGTGGGACCGCGACGCCAAGTACTGGCAGGACACCGCGCCGGAGGACGTCAAGGTCTACTGGATCGACCATCCGTTCCCGTCGCCGATGCCCGCCAACCTGCGCGGCGCCGTGGAGAAGGCGTGGTTGGTCCTTGCGTTCGAGAAACCGCACGTAGCAACGTTCGGCGGATGGTCGCCCTTCGCAGATCCGGCTTGGCGCCTGCGGGGTTTCATCATGATCGGCGCCGAGGTCTGGACCGCGGGAACTGCGACAGGCTTCGTGCCGGGACTCGTGGGTGTCAAGGGGTCCCAGGACGACGAGCTCAGATTGGAATTCATCGACGACGAACAAAAGGTCTTCATCGCTCGTCCGGCGCTGATCGAGCCCCACAAGACGCGTGTTTCGTTTCACCCCTGGACGGATGACACCGTCACACTCTGCCCTGTTCCGCAAACCGTTCACCTCGAGTGGCCGTTGGCCGAGGCCGCCGTTCTCGAAACGGAAGACGGCCGGCCGTTGCTCGTCCATGCCCACCGGCCACCGGTGGGGGGACATGAAGAGCATCACTTCCGTTTGCGTCGAACGAACACCGAGCACAAGCCCGAGTGGAGCGTGCAGATCGTCGGCGCCGAGGAGAACGGCCGATGGTTCGACCTCGAGGTGGAGGTCGGCGAAGAGCGGGTGATCTCGGAATTCGTCGTCGAGGCGCCGGTCACCGTCTCCGTTCGCGCCCGCAAGGGGGTCGCCGTCGAGGCGATTGGCACCATCGAGCTCTCCAGCACGGCAGGCAAGCTCGAGATTCTGTTCGACATCAAGGTACCGCCGGGCAAGGCCACGCTGCAGTACGACGGGCCGACGTCCTTGCGCCTCCCCCGCGCCGCGGACGACTCGGCGGTCACACTCACGTTGCGCGGCGACAACGAATACGCGCCGGATCGACTGCAGCTCGTCGCGGAGTGCTTTCCGCCGGAGCTTCGCGAGCTGCTGCACGCCGTGATCGACGGCGGGGTCTGGGACCTCATGGAGTCACGCACCCTCCAAGTCGGACGGCCCTTCGAGCTCCGCCTCGATCTGCAGGATCCTGAGTGCTGGCGCGACATGTCGATGGGCATGATCACGTTCCGTCTGAAGGAAGGCGGGGTCGAGGTCGCGGGCGAACACCGCATCGCGCTCGAGCCGCGCCGGCCGGTGCTGCTGCCGGTCGACGTCACCGCCGTCCCCCACGTGCTCGTCAAGAAGGGTGCGTTCGACGTCCAGGTGCCGCTCGAGCTCGTCGTGAACGCCGACGGCGGCGGCGGCGTCTGGAAGAAGGCGCGCGAGGCCGTGCCCCCCACCGTGGAGGTCCTGGAAGGCACGTCGATCACCGACTGGAACATCGAGTCGATGGAAGGCGGCCGCTGGCGGATCACGCCTGCCGGCGCGCCGATGATGGAGACGTCGATCTTCGACGACGCGCAGGCGTGGGTGAAGATCCGGGTGCATTGGCCGGAAGACGCGCTGCGGCAGGTCAACTACGACTACGAGGTGCTCGTCGAGGCGCCGGCGCGCTGGGGGTTGTGGGCATACGTCCTCTTGGGATTGGCCGGCGTCGCGCTCCTGCTCGGGGTCTTCGCGTTCGTGCAGCTGCGCGCGCCGCTCATCGCGGGCACGCTGCTCTACACGATCGACGGTGTCGACGGCGTCGTCGGGCGGCTGGATCTTCGGCCGGTCGGACGCAAGACCACCGCGGTGCGGCGCGACGAACACGGCAAGCTGCATCTGGAAGGCGACGGCGAGCCGATTGCCACGATCGTTGCGACGCGTGTCGGCGGTTCCCTCGAGATCGACGACGAGAGCGGCGGGAAGGACCGCCGCCTTCTGGTCGACGGGCTCGCGGTGCGCGTAGGCAAGCATCGCTTGCGGTACATGTCGGGACAGCCCTCCGAGGCACAGGCTCTTCCGCTGCGGCACGTGCCGGATCTCATCGGCCCCGAGTACGACCTCACGTCGGGACGCATCGACGCGGTCGGCCGGGACGACGACGCCGAGGGTTGACGCCCTTCCCTACAGGCTCAGCTCCGGATGGTCAGGGTCATCGCCCTCGTCCGGCAGGGTTCCGGGCTTGACCTCCGGCTCGCCCGCGGCGCGCTCCGCCTCCCGCTTGTCCGCGAGCTCGAGCACGAGCTCGACGGCCTCCAGCGCCGACGCCGCGGCGGGCAGATAGCGATCGAACAGCGCGTGGCGATCGAGCTTCCAGGTGTTGAGCCCGACGACCGGGATCCCGTGCTTCAGCGCGATGGAGATCTCCGACAGCGTTCCCAGCCGTCCGCCCACGGCGATGGCGGCCTCGCCCGCCGTGGCGACGAGGATGTTGCGCGCGTCGCCGAGCCCGGTGGGAATCACGATGTCGACGTAGGGGTTGGCGTCGAAGCGGTTGTAGGTGCGCAGGAGGCCGACGGTCGTACCCCCTTCTTCCTTCGCTCCCATGCACGCGGCTTCCATGACGCCGAAGAGTCCGCCGCAGACGACGCCGAAGTCGCGACGCGCGAGCTCACGACCCACATCGGCGGCGAGGTTGTACTCTTTGCGCGTGGGATGACCCGGGCCGAAGACCGAGATGAGCCGCTTCATGGCGTCATCTTCGGGGCCGGGGGGGACGCGCCGCCTATGCGATGCTCGCCGAGGGCTCGGCAGCCGGTTCGTCGGCCGGGCGTTGACGGCCTGCCCGCTTCGGGCCCCACGCCCCGACCAACGTCGCGCACACCAGCAGCAGGATCACGTCCGCCGCCCCGAACGCATAGACCGTGTAGGCCTTCGTCATCCACCAGGAGCTGCGCCACCACGCCCAGAGCGCGGTCACGATGGCTGCGCCACGCGCAGCGAAGGTCACGGCCAGGTCCATCAGCAGGCAGCGAAACATGCCCGGCCCGGCGCCGGGCGTCGCCTGCAGCACGCGCACCAGCGCGCCCAGGATCAGCACCCAGGGCAACGACATGCGCAGCGCGACCTGGATCGCGGCCACGATCACCTGCCACGTGATCACCGCGCCGCCGGCCGCGTCGAGCGCAGGCGTGTCGCCGCCCTCCAATCCGGCGAACGCCTGCCCGACGTCCAGCGTCGAGAAGCTCTCGTTGAAGCCCATCGCGTGGAAGATCGCGGTCCGAAGCGCCAACAACGCCACGGCGCACCACGCGACACGCAAGCGCGTCACCGGTCCGCGCCAGTGCGACGCGAACGCGGCGCCGACCGCCGTCAGCGCGAACGCCGAGAACTCCGCCTCCGACATCGACAGCCGGCGCGCGAGCGCGAGCGCCGCGATCATGCGCACCAACCAGCGACCGTCCGGACTGCCGCTGAGGAGCGCTGCCAACAGCGCGGCGAGCCCGAGCACGTTGGCCCCGATCGTGACGACCATCGGCGCGTCCATCCACGCGCGCGACACGTACGCGAGGATCCAGGCGACGACGGCGATGACGAGGCCCGGAGCGTCACGCGCGTCGGGGCGACCGCGCGCGAGGACGATACCGACCGCCGCGAGCGAGAGGTTGAGCCCGACGACCCACCACACCGGGCTGCGAAG
The DNA here is from genome assembly GCA_965223505.1 of Planctomycetota bacterium. Classification (GTDB taxonomy): domain Bacteria; phylum Planctomycetota; class PLA2; order PLA2; family JAEUHO01; genus CBDCWP01. The sequence continues at coordinate 62,282 of CBDCWP010000031.1, read as the reverse complement.
GTCGGTGGCGTTCACCCAGACGTCGCCGGTGAAGCCCTCGGCGATGCGCGTGCCCAGGAACAGCACGAGCGCGGTCGCGAGCAACCCGTACCGCGCGAACGCGGGCGTCGAGCCCTTCGCCCGCGTGAACACGAAGAGCAGCACGATGATCACGCCGAGCACCGCGTAGACGATCATCAGATGCAGGAACGGGTCGATGAACGGCCGCAACGTCAGCAGGAAACCGAGGACGGATCCACCGAAGGCCGCGACGAGACCGGGGGAGGCGGCCGCCCGGCCCGCCAATCGCAGCGACGCAGCCCGCGGACGGACGAACGCCAACGCAGCAGCGGAGAAGGCCAGCAGCGCGAAGGCCATTCGCAGCGACGCGGGGCCCGTGTCCTCCGCCCACTCGAACGCCGACTGCAAGGTGAGCCCCGCCCCCGTTAGCACCGGCACCGCCGCCAGGCAGGCGAGCGTGAGCGCGCCGCCGCGCAGGGACAGGGAACCGACCGCGCGCAGCGTGAGCGCGCATCCGACGAGAACGAGGATCGCCGAGGTCATCGGCGTCGTGGTGTAGAGCGCCGGCAGCGGGTCGAACGTGGCGAGGATCGCGACGACGCAATACGCCGACGCCACGCGGCCGAGAACGATCTCGACGGTGGATCGAGAGACGAGGTTCACGAGCACCATCAACCAAAACGCGCCGAGGAGAAGCGCAATGGACGCGTGACCCGCGGAAGAGGGATTGATGGTCGCGTTGATGTCGTCCGCCATCGCGAGCAGCTGCTGCGCGTCCTTGCCGCCCAGCTCCTTGACGGAGCGCCGCGCGCGCGCGACCTCGACGACGTCGCCGCGCAGGTCGGCGGCGACGACCAGGCGCGCGCGCACGTAGGCCTCCATGGCGTCGCGCTCGATGCCCTGGTGGATCGACGTCAGCTCCGGGTCGGGCGGCGCGTCCGCCAGCGGCGTCATCGGGAGTCCGAGCGCCATCGCCACGGTCGGCGCGAGCGAACACTGATCGAGCTCCTTGCGGACGCCGGGCGTGATGTTCGGCCCGACGAGCGCGAACGGGGCGCGCTTGGCCGAGACTTCGCCGCCGCCGTGGGTGCCCATGGCGGACACGCCGTGGTCGGAGGCGATCAGCACCGTCGCGTCGGGGTGCTTGGCGCGAAACGCCTCGACGACGCCGCGAATGTGATCGTCCACCACGCGACAGGATTGCCAGTACTCGCGGCCGATCGCGCCCCACTTGTGGCCCGCATGGTCGGGACCGGTGAGGTGCAGCGTGACGACCGTGCAGCCGTCCTCGATGAGCGCCTTCACGAAGGGCACGGCTTCCGCGTCGTTCTCGCCCTGGTCGGTCGGGCCCTCGTCGGGGAACTGCAGGAAGTCGCCATCGACGTAGAACGGACGACAGAACTGGTATGCCGCCGCGTCGCCGCCGTGACCGGCGCGGCCGCCGCGGTCGACGAGGTACTCGACGATGCTGCCGCCGACGGGGCGCGCGTTGAAGTTGCGGAATCCGGTCAGGAGATCGGGGCGGCGTCCCGTGAGCAGCGCGCGCACGCACGGCGCGGTGAGCGTCGGCTCGCCCGCGATGCCGACACCCGACGCGCCCTCGCGCGCGAACGACTGCAGCCAGGGCATGGGCGGGTCTTCGACGGCCCAGGCCGCCGACTCGCGCAACCCGTCGATGATGATGAGCAGGAAGGGCGCGGCTTGGTCGGTGCGCGCGCCGATCTCCGGCAGCTCGCGCGGCGCGGGACGATTGAGCCACGCTTCCATCGCGAGCCGGCCGACGCCGATCAACCCGAGCAGCGTGAGGAAGAACACGAGTAGTCCGACGCGGTGCGTCGTGTGCTTCACGTTGCGTCCGGCTGCGCTCAAGGCACCGTTCCCCGCTGCAGGAACGAGTACGCCATCAGCGCCAGCCCGGCGGCCGTGACGCCGACGCCGAGATACACGCGCCACCAGTTGCGCCGGGTCACGCCGAACGTGGCGACGAGCAGGAATCCAGCGCCGCCGACGAGCAGCAGCGGGAATCCGAGCCCGGGTTGCACGGCCTCGTGAATGGGATTGATCGTGCGTTCGTACGCGCCGGCGATCGTGATCGCGATCGCGCCGATGATGGCGGCCAGGATCAGCACGGGGCTGCGGTTGCGGCGGAACCGGTGAATCAGGAAGTAGAGCCCGAGCAGCATGCCGCCGATGGGAATGGCCGCGAGCGCGATGGCGAAGAGGAGGAGCGCGCGATCGATCTTGCGCGTCAGGTCGCGAGCGCGCCCTGCCTCGCCGGCTCGAATCGAGTCGCGGTAGCCGCGCGCCGCCCGGCACCACTGGAACAGGTCGACGCCGCTCAGGCTCGACGTGTTGCCGAGGGTGTCGAAGACCTGCGCGAAGTCACGGGTCGCCCGCGACGGTTCGGCGACGCCTGCGATCTCGACGGCGACCGCTTTCTGCACCCGCTCGGCCTGGGCCGGATCGACCTTGACCCAGGGGACGAAGCAGGCCGCGAAGAGGACGCCGCCGAACAGCGTTCCGAAGACGGCGGAGAGCCGCCGCCGGTGCACCTCGGGCGGTCGCGTCGGCGGGGTCTCTGCGGGCGTCGTCATGAGGCGAACCAGCGTACTGGCGGGCCGTGCGAACCCGGTGATCTGACACTGTCTCGCGATCGGGCCGCGGCCGACCTCGCGTGCTCTCCCTGTGGGCCCGCTCGCCGACCTCGCGTGTTCTCGCTCTGGGCCCCCCAGCCAACATCGTCCGAACCCCGTCGGCGGTTACGGTGGCGCGCCATGTCCGAACGGAAGATCCACGTCCGCGGCGCCCGCACCCACAACCTGCAGGACCTGGACGTCGACTTCCCGCTCCATGCCTGGACCGTCGTCTGCGGCATCTCGGGATCCGGCAAGTCCTCGCTCGTCATGGACACCCTCGGCGCCGAGTCGCGCCGCCGCTTCATCGGCACGTTCGCGCGGGGGCTGCGCGACCTCGAGCTCGTCGCGCGACCCGACGTCGACCGCATCGACGGCCTGCCGCCGGCCGTCGTCGCCGGCTTCGCCAACCGCGCGCCGGACGCACGCCAGACCCTGGGTACCGTCACCGAGATCACCTACGCGCTGCGCGCCCTCTTCATGCGCGCCGCGATACCCCACTGTCCGCGCTGCCGCCGGCCCATCTCCGCCATGCCTGCCGCGACGATCGTCGCCGCCCTTCTCGCCCGGCCGGAACGCACGCGCATCGTGCTCAGCGCGCCCTACGGCGACGGACCGGACGCGGTTCACGCAGCCGAACGCGAAGGCTTCGTCCGCGTGCGTCTCGATGACACCGTTCACCGCATCGACGACCTCGACATCGATGCGGTCGCCGCCGGAACATCCGTCGACGTCGTGGTCGATCGACTGATCGTGAAGCCCGACGCACGCGATCGGTTTGCGGCCTCCGTCGATCAGGCGCTGCAGATCGGCGACCACCGCTTCACCGCCTCGATCGATCCACCCGGCACCGACGCGTTCGTGGAGCACTTTGCCGACCGGCCGCACTGCGTTCCGTGCGGCACGTCCTATCCACCACTCTCCACCTCCGCCCTGTCGTTTCAATCCGCCGCCGGCGCGTGTGCAACCTGCGCGGGACGCGGCGTCGTCGCGGTCCTCGATCCGGACCGCGTTCTCCCGACGTCTCTGCGACTGCGCCGCATCCCCGGTCACCTGCGCACGGCGCTGCCCGCCAGGGAACGCGCACACCTGAAGGCACACCTCGACTCGCTGCTCGCCTTGCACGAGCTCGAGGGGCGCGATCTCCTCGGCGACCTGCCGGCGGCCGCCCGGCGACGCTGGCTCGACGGAACAAAACGTCCGAAGCGCGCCGGACTCCTCAGCGTCATCAGCGCGCACGGCCGCTGGACACGTCTCGCGCGCTGGGACGTCTGCGGTGACTGCGAAGGCAGCAGGCTGTCGCCGTACGCGCGTGCTGCCACGCTCGCCGACCGCAGCCTGCCGGAGCTGTGCGCGCTGTCGGCAACGGCATTGAACGCGTGGTTGAACGCACTCGAGCTCGACGGCGCCGCGGCGGCGCTCGCCGCGCCGGCGCTCGAAGACGCGCGCCTGCGGTTGCGCTTCCTCGCCGACGTCGGCTTGCCATACCTGACCCTGGAACGGCGGGCCGGTACGCTCTCGAGCGGCGAGCTGCGGCGCGCGCAGCTCGTGAGCGCCTGCGCCGCGCGCATGAGCGGCCTGCTCTATCTGCTCGACGAGCCCACCGTCGGACTGCATCCGCTGGACCGGGGAGCACTGCGAGACCGCCTGCGTGCGCTCGTCGACGAAGGCAACTCCGTCATCTCGGTCGACCACGATCAAGAAGCCCTGGACCACGCCGATCATGTCATCGAGCTCGGACCGGGCTCCGGCGAGGACGGTGGCCGCATCATCGCGCAAGCCGAGCCGGCGGCGCTGACCGACGCGCCGATTCGAGGCGCGCAGCTGCCGCCGCTCCGCAGGACGCGTTCGCACGACGAAGGCGACGTCGCGTTCGACGACGTTCGCTACCGCAGTCTCGATCTGTCCTGCACGTTCCCACGTCGCGGCCTCACGGTCGTGACCGGCGTGAGCGGCGCCGGCAAGACGACACTCGCCGTCGACGTCGTCGCGCACGACCTCGCCGCGCGAGCCCGAGGCGCCGCGCCGGCTTCGCCGCGTGCGACGACGCGCGACGCCGGCGCATTCGAGCGCGTCGTGACCGCCGTCGGCGCGCCCGCGCGTCACGCGCGCGCGACGGCGGGAAGCGTGCTCGGCGTGCTGGCGCCGCTGCGCGAGCTGTACGCCGCCACACTCGATGCGCGCGCCAAGGGATGGAGCGCGTCGCGCTTCTCGGCCAACACCCGCGGCGGCCGGTGCGAGGCCTGCAAGGGACTCGGCGTTCGCGGCGCCGCGGTTCGAGATCTGCCCGGACTGCGTGTGGCCTGTGACGTGTGCGAAGGCGCGGGCTTCGACCGCGAGACGCTGCGCGTGCGCATAAAGGGATTCTCGATTCATCAGGCGCTGCGTCTGCCGATCAAGGACGCCGCTTCCGTCTTCCACGACATCCCGCGCGTCGCCGCACCGCTGCGCGCCGCGTCGGACGTGGGGCTGGGTCATCTGGCGCTGGGTGAGCCGACGGTTCAGGTGTCCGGAGGCGAAGCACTGAGATTGCGACTCGCCGCGGCGCTGGGGCGCGCGTCGCGAGCGCGCACGCTCTTCGTGCTGGACGAGCCGTGCGCGGGACTGCATCCCCACGACGTGCGGCACCTCGCCAACGTCCTGCGGCGCCTGGTCGACGACGGCCACGCCGTGTTGGCCGTCGAGCATCACGCGCACCTGATCTGCGCCGCGGATCACGTGCTCGAGATCGGACCCGGCCCTGCGGAGCGCGGCGGCAAGCTGCTCTTCTCGGGAACGCCGCACGACCTGGCCCGTAGCGACACGCCGACGGGCGGCTGGCTGCGCAAGCGCGCGACCTAGATGCGGTTCGCGCTAGCGGCTCCCCACCGGCTCGCTCAAGATGATCGCCGCGGCACGCCGCGCGACGTCGCGCGACGCAAGCCGATCGCGAACACGTTCGAGACGTTCGCGCGTGGTTCGCCAGACGTCGGCCGTGGCGATCGAAGACAGGAGATCGTCGGCGACATGGTTCGCGTCGCGGCTGGCCGTCGTCAGCCGCTCGGGGACGACGGTTTCCCCCGCGACGACGTTCACCAAGCAGAACCACGGTGTCGTCAGCACGACCCACGCGCCGATCCGTGCGCGCCGGCGTGTCTGGTAGAAGACCGACAGCGGCACCAACTCGACGGCCAGCTCCGCGGTCGCCGTCCCCGACGCGCAGAGCGCGCCGACGAGCGGCAGCGCGTGTTCGGACGCTTCGGTCGCGAAGCGAATGCGCGCGGGCCGATCCACGCCGCTCGACGCCTCGTCGAACCAGACCCGGTGTTCGTCCTCCGCCAGGCGCACCACGAACTCGACCCGCGGCAGGCGCGCCTCGATGCGCCGCGCTGCGCGCAGCACCAACGGCGCGTGGCCGTTGATCTCCCGCCGCCGGCTGCCGGGCCAGAGCTCGACCGTCACGGCGTCGGTGCCGGGCCAGCTGCGTTGCGTGCGCGGCTCGTCGAGCGGTTCTTCGAACAGCGGATGCCCAACGTACGTCGTACGAATGCCCGAGCGCTCGAACCAGCGCGGCTCGAACGGAAAGATCGCCAGCAGGTGGTCCACCGCGCGACGCCAGCGGCCGGCACGCCACGGGGAGTGCGCCCACAGCTGCGGCGCGACCAGATGCACGGTTCGAACGCCGCGCTGCCGCCCCCATCGCGCCAACCGCACGTTCAAGCCCGCGAAGTCCACGGTGAGCAGCAAGTCCGGTCGTTCCTCGCGCCAGCGCGCGAGCGTTTGCGCGCACACCCGCCACCAGAAGCCGACGGTGCCCAGAACGGCGGAGAAGCCCATGACGGCGTGCGACGTGAGATCCCGGTCGACCAGCATGCCGGCTTTGGCGCACTCCGGCCCGCCGTACCCGCGCACGCGGACTCCCGGGCATTGGTCGAGGATGCGGCGAACGACGCGCGCTGCCAACCGGTCGGCCGAGGCCTCCCCCACCACGACGAAGATCGTCCGACCGTTCCAGGCGGTCGCATCGACGTCCGGGATCGGCGCCGGCGTCGACGGCGGCTGCGACAGATAGGTCCTTCCGCGACGCCGCATCCAGGGCGCGAGCACCGGCGAGAGGACGAACGCGACGAGATACGGGACCGCGCCGAAGATCGTGATGAACGCCAGCCAACACACGTGAAGGTGATCGACGAGGCGCACCTTCGGCGCGTCGGTCCCGGTCGTCGCGGTGCTAGGCGGCATCGCCCGCCGACGCCGGGGACTTGGACGCCCTCGCGCCGATCCACACGAGGTTGAGCGCGTTGACGACGAAGTGCACGAGGATGGGCGGCAGCACGCTGCCGGTGCCTTGCCGCAACAGACCGAGAATCAACCCCGCGGCCGCTGCGAACAGCGGATAGGCCCAGAGCTTGCGTCTCGGCACGATGTGAACGAGGCCGAACAGACACGTCGTCCCGGCGAGCCCGAGGTGGTGCCACAACGCACCGCGAAACAGCACCTCTTCGGCAACGGCCGAGAACAGCGCCAGGAGCAGCGCGTCCTTGCGGGAGACCGGTCCGAGGAGCTCGGCGAGCGCGGTCGCCGCGTTGTCCACCGCAGGCAGGACCTCTGCGCCGATTCGCACCACGCAGACGATGACCAGGCCGACGCCGATCCCTGCCAACAACGCGGGGATCGTCGGCATCTGGGTGCCGAGGATCTTCTTGATCTCGTGGTTGCCGGAGAACAGCGCGTAGCCGACCGCGAACAGCAGGACCACGCCGTAGAAACCGGCGGCGAGTCGCACCAAATCCGGATCGGCGTCACGCTTCGGCGACGGGCCGTCCGCCGCGGGTTGGCTCTCTGCGTCACTCACCTGAGGAGCGTAGCAGCCCGGGATGCAGCGCACCCGCCTTTCGTTTCCTGACCCGCAGCTGACAAACCGCGCCCTCGTTTGGGCGTACGCTGAAGCCCCCCGGTTTGGAGCCGCGCTCGGCGGGGAGGACGCCTGGGCGCACCCCGAAGCCGCCATCGTTCCGGACCGGGTGGCGCGGAGGTGTGAATGGGCAAGGTGGTCTTTCTGGTTCTGGGGCTCGGCCTGGCCGTCGGCGCGGTCGTCCTCATCCTCGACCCGTTTGCCGACACCGGCGGCGGCGGGGCGTACTACGGCGACGAGGGTGAAACGATCGTCGATCAGGAAGGGCCCGGGCTCAAGGGCACCGGCGCAGCGATCAACAGCCCCGAAGAAGCAGCGCTACCGGGAGGCGACTTCCACGTCCAGGGCTTCGTGAAGGACGAGGACGGCAAGCCCGTCGCGGGCATGCGCGTCACGATGCACGAGGACGAAGGCGACATCGACTACAGCGACCCGCGCACGTGGATACGCAACAACCCTCGTTACCGGCTCGAGCGCGACCTTCGACAGCTGCGGACCCCGGCGCAGACCTGGAGACGGGTCGCCGAGACGACGACCGACGAAGACGGTCGCTACCGTTTCGACGACGTCGCCGCGAGCAAATATCACTTCCGCGCGTGGCCCGAAGCGCCGAAGGTGTCGACGGTCCATACCGTGACGCTGAACCAATGGAATTTGGGCGGCGGCGGCGAGATCTACATCCTGCCCGGCTCACGCCTGAACGGGCGCGTGGTCGACGCCGGCGACCAGCCCGTCGGCGCCGCACTCTCCGTCTCCTGGTACTCGCAGGAGCTCAAGAAGCGTTGGTTCGCCATGCCGGTGGAGATGAGCGACACGACAACGGGCGCGTTCGAATTCGATGCCGTCCCGTCGGGCTCGCTCTCCTTTACGGTCACGGTGCCGGGACGCGTGAAGGTGACGGGCATCAAGGCGGCGACGCCGCACGAGGGCGAGCTCGTGATCCGGCTCGGCGAGAAGGGTGGCACGCTCTTCGGGAAGGTCGCCGATACGTCGGCGACACCGGTCGTCGGCGCCGAAGTCCTCATCTCCGTCATGCAGGAGATCGAGGAAGGCGAGACGACGACGACGCGCAACGCGACCTTGACGGGCGTGAGCGACGGCGCAGGCGACTACCGCATCGAGGGCGTCCCGGAGGGGAAGATCACCTCCGCTCGCATTCTCGCGGACGGCTATCTCGCACGCACGCTGACCAAGGCGAACGGGCGACTGAAGGAGACGGAGATCAAGGCAGGCGCCGAGACCGAGCTCGACCTCACGATGGTCCGCGGCGGTCGCGTGACGGGCCGCGTCTTGAACAACGAGACCAAGGAGGGCATCGCGAAGGCGGAAGTGCGGCTCTACCAGGCCCGGAGCGCGACGGGCGTCGACAACTACCCACCGATGATCGTCGAAGCGGACGCCAACGGACGCTTCGTCTTCGAGGGCGTCGCCGAAGGGCGCTTGGTGATCGTGGCCATGCACGACGCGTACTACCTGCCGCAGCTCGCGCCGACAGCCAACCAGCCCGTGGCCTACGATCCGAACGCGAACACCGGTGCGCCGGCCGAACTCACCATCGTGATGCCGGAGAAGGGCGATACGGTCGAGCGCGACATCCTGCTCGCCCCGGGACGCGTCGTCTCGGGTGTCGTGTTCGATCCCGACGGGGCGCCCGCGGCGGACGCGAAGATCCTGTGCAAGAACTTCAACTTCTCGCAGGTCGCCTATCAGTGGGGTGTGAACTGGTACAGCAACCAGCTCAACGAGCTCGCTGTCACGGACCGTGACGGGACGTTCACCGTCCGGTCGTTGCCACCGAAGGATGGGCTGGTTCTCTACGCCAAGAAGAAGGGCTTCGCGGGCGGAGAGTCCGCGCCGTTGGCGTACAAGGAGGGCGAAGAGACGGCCGATCTCGAGCTCAAGCTCGCGCACGGCGCGACGATTCGGGGCAAGGTCATCCGTCCCGACGAGAGCGACACCTCCTCGGTCAGCATCAACGTCTGGGGACCGCAGTCGCATCTCGCCGGCGACGCGACCTACAAGCAGGTCGGTCCGGAGAACACGTTCGAGTTCGTCGACCTTCCCGCGGGCACGTACAACCTCTGGGTCCATTCCTCGACCTTCGTCGCGAAGCAGCAACAGCAGGCGATCGGCGCGCTGAAGGCCGGCGAAGTGCGCGATGACGTCGAAGTGGAGCTGCTGGCCGGTGTCTCGGTCAGCGGGCGCATCGTCGACAAGGACGGCAAAGGCGTGCCGAACCTCGGCCTGAACTTGCAGCCGATGGGCGGCGGCGGCGGCAACTGGGTCCACGCCTCGACCGACAAGGACGGCCACTTCGAGTTCAAGGGCGCCAAGGAGGGACCCGTCCAGATCGTGATGCACACGCAGACGGGCCAGGTCAACATCGGTGAGAAGTTCGAAGCGCCCGCCATCGGGCTCACCTTCGTCTACGAGAAGCCGCAGACCGTCACGATCGAGGGTCGCGTGTTCGACAGTGCGGGCGAGCCGGTCCCGTTGTGCAACGTCGCGATCAAGGGCAAGGGCCAGTCCGGCAACAACCAGCAGATGTACTACCCGGGAAGCAATGCGAACGAGGTCGTCAACGGACACTTCCGGCGAACGGTCAAGGGCAACCCGCCCTTCACGATCACGGTCTCGAACGCGAAGGGGCGCGACGGCTTGCCGCTCAACGTCCAGACGAAGTCGGTCAAGCTGGAGACCGTGCCGAGCGAGCCGGTCGAGATCCGGCTCGAGACCGGGCTCGAGATCGACGGCATCGTGAAGGGGCCCGACGGAAACCCGGTCGCCGGCGTCAACGTCCAGCACGGAACGATGACCGTTCGCACGGCCGCCGACGGGCTGTTCCGGCTCGGCGGTCTGAAGGACGGCGAGATCTCGCTCAACATCACGCCGCCCCAGGAGTTCATCAAACCGAAGAACCTCAGCGTGAAATCGGGCGAGAAGGGCATCGTGGTGACGCTGGCGATCGGTCAGACGATCAAGGGCCGCGTGACGGGCCCGGATGGCAAGGCCGGCACCGGCGGCTGGGCCAACGCAAGCTGGCAGAAGGCGGACGGCCACTACGGCAACGCCAACACGCAGGTCGCGCACGACGGCACCTTCACGATCGCCGGCATTCCTGACGACGTGATGGTGAACCTCACCGTCAACAGCAATTGGGTCGACGGCAAGCAGATGTTCGCGCCGATCATGCTGAAGGACGTGCGCCCCGGCACCGACAACCTCGAGCTGCAGTTCGAGCAAGGCGTGTCGGTCAAGGGCGTCGTGCGCAGCGAGGACGGCAAGCCGTTTACCCAGTGTTGGATATACGCCCAGACCGAGGAGGGCGCGCACGCCGGCGGCTGGAATCAGCCGACGAGCGACGGGACGTTCGAGCTCGCCGGGTTGCAGCGCGGCAGCTACAAGATCATGATCAACCGACAGGACGGGGGCCCGGCGCCGCCGGCGACGACGGTCAACGCGCCGGCGGAGGGCGTCGAGATCGTCGTCCCGACGGCCGTCAAGCTGCGGGGCAAGCTGCTCGGCGCCGGCAGCGACGCGCCCAAGTTCCAGATCCGGGCCTGGCGCGAGGGTGGCGATCCACAGAAGGCGGTCTACGGAAAGGCTGCGGAGGACGGTTCCTGGACGATCACGATCGGCGGCAAGGACGAGAAGTGGATGGTGGCCGCGATGAGACGCGGCGACAACCGTTACGCGCTGGCGGGCCCGTTCGCGGCCGACGCCAAGAACATCACCGTCGAGCTGGTCGAGGGCTTGACCATCAAGGGTCGTGTCGAGACGGCGGACGGCAGCCCGAAGCCCAACTTCTGGGTGAAGGCGCAGAGCAAGACGTGGTACCGCTGGATCAAGACCGACGCCGACGGCAACTTCGAGCATCTCGGTCTGATCGACGAGCCCTACGACCTGCAGGCGGGTACCGGCGAGAACAAGTCGAACAAGGAAGAGGCGGTCACGCCGGGCACGACGGGCATCGTGCTACGGATCCCCGGCCCGTAGCGACATCCGCGCGCAAGGCGGCGTCCTCCTACGGACCCTGGTCGATCCACTGGCCGACCAACGCCATGCCGGGATCGTCGACGAGGTTGCTGCCGAGCTTCGGCATGCGGGTGTGATCCGTGGTGCCCAGGCGCAGCCACAGCACGCTGTTCTCCTTCGAGAAGGCGTCGATGATCTCCGGGTTCGGCAGGCCCAGGTTGCCCAGCTGCGCGGGCACCCCGATCGCGTTCATGCCGGCCGCCGCCGTGTCGTGCCGCAAGTCGATGTCGCTCGGCGCGGGCCCGCCCGGCAGGTGACACTGCGCGCAGTTGACCTGTAGGTAGGCACGGGCGCGCGCGGTGACGGATGCGCCGGCGTCGCGCGGATCGGCCCACGCGGAGTACTGCGCGTGATCGCCGATGTCGGACGTGAACAGCCCGATGTGATTGAGCGTTCGCAGCTGATTGTCCGTCGCGTTCGGGTACGCGAAGTCGCGATTGAGCTGCTCGGTGCGGAAACCGAGGATCCGACCCGCCGTCGCCGTGTGGCACTGCAGGCAGTCGGTGCGGCTCGGGTAGCGCCACACCTGGTCGCGCTGCCCACCGGGCGCGCTCGGATCCTGGATGACGAACGTCTCATCGAGTGCGTCGGCCAGCAGCGTCGCATCGGTCTGGGCGGCATTCCATCGGTACGTGTAGCCCGCCCAGCCGGTGGCGTGGTTGATGAGCACCCGCGTCTCGAGCCGCCGCCGCGTGCTCGGATCCCCCACCGTCAGTTCGAGCTCGAAGTGCTTGACGAGGATCGTGTCGACCGGGAACTGGTACACGCCGTTGGAGAACGTGATCCGGGCGGTGCCGGGCACGCCGATCCAGCGGCGCTTCGCCGCGTTGTCCGACCACAGCGGCGCGTTGACGTCGTACTCGACCAGGCCCGCGGCCGGCGTGAGATCGACGAGGTTCGTGAACATCCCCGTCGCGCTCAACGTGTCCGGGAACGCGGGCGGCGGAACGCCGTTCGGCTCGACGAAGCGCCGGATCGGCCCGCTGTTCGAGACGGCGTAGAGCTCGGCGTTGCCGTCCTCGCCGAAGCTGCACACGTTGCCCAGCGTGTTGATCTCGGTGTTCGTGACGACCTGCTGGCCGTCGTAGTTCATCGCCCAGATTCGGCCGCTCGCGTTGTCACCGTAGACGTAGAGGCCGTTCAGGCTGGGCACGGCGGTGCCGCGATAGACGTAGCCGCCGATGACGGTGCGGCCGAGCCCGGTCCCGTAGTCCAGGATCGGCATGTCGAACTGGTTCGCCGGGATCCCTCCGTCGAAGACCGCGTTGCCTTCCCAGATCGGCCACGCGTAGTTGCCGCCGCGCCGGATGATGTCGACCTCCTCGCGCGCGCCCTGGCCGACGTCGCCGAGATAGAGCGTGCCGGTGTTGCGGTCGAAGGAGAAGCGCCACGGGTTGCGCAATCCGTAGGCCCAGATCTCCTCGAGCATGCCCGCCTCGCCGACGAACGGGTTGTCGGTCGGGATGCCGTAGGTCCGGCCGGCCGGTGGGTTGCGCGGATCGATCCGGATCAGGGACCCGAGAAACGTGCTCGGGTCCTGGCCGTGGTCCTGCGGATCGCCGGCCCCGCCCCCGTCGCCGAACGCGACGTAGAGGAACCCGTCCGGACCGAAGTCCATCATGCCGGCGTTGTGGTTCCACTGGAACTGCGGCACCTCCAGGATGATCTCTTCGGAGTTGGCGTTCGCCGTGGGCGCCTGGCCCTGGGGAAAGGTCGCCGTGAAGCGAGAGATAACCGAGCGTCGGCCCTGCGGACCCGAGACGGACGAGTAGTAGACGTAGAACACGCCGTTGGTGCCGTAGTCCGGATCGAACGCAAGGCCGAGCAGTCCTTCCTCGTTCTGGGTTCCGGTGACGGGTCCGCCGACGACCGGCCGCAAGTCCAGGAACGTGTCGGCGGTTTGCACGCTGTCGTCGTTTGGGAACACCCAGATGCGTCCCCGCTGCTCGACGACGTAGATCCAGTCGGTTCCGTCGGGCGCCGCCGTCAGGTACACGGGGCGTGCGAAGACGAGATTGGGAAACGCTGGCTCGAGCGGGACGGCGCCCGGGTTCGGCGTCGACGTGGGAAATGCGAGCTGGGCCAGGGGCGTTCGCGCGTCCAGACCGAACGGGCCCCCACCCTGCGGGGGCGGCGGCACCTGCAGGTCCGGGCTGCTCCCTCCGCCACACGCCAGGAGCGTGAGAACAGCGGCGAGGCCGATGGCGGGGAGGCAAAGGCCCCGATACAAGCGCGCTGAACGCGTCACCAGGCGGGTCTCCGAGTCTGTCTCCGCGCCCAAGCCGTTTGGAGCATACCTCTGATTCTCGGCGCGGCGAACCGCGCTCCCCGAACCCGGTCAGGGTATCAACACGGCGTCTCCGACGTCGACGCCGAGCTCGCTGAGCGTCCCTGCGGGTACCTCGAGCGCAAACGCGACCGGCTCCGTCGAGAGGACCATCGTCTCGTCGAGCGGCGCGAGATCGTGGATGGCGACGATGAAGCGGTCGAACCTGATGTAGGCGAGGTCGAGCGGCACGAACGTATCCCGCATGTAGAAGCTGACGAACGCTGCGGGGTCGAACACGAACAGCATGCCCCGGCGCGTTCCGTCGGGCAACGGCGCCAGCTGTTCCGGTGTTGCGAACATGAGTCCCTGCTCTTGCTGCGCCGGCGTCGTCGCGAGCCAGACTTCGACCTCGGCGCCCCCCACCAGGATGCGTGTCGTCGGCAGCGCGTCGAGGTTGGCGGTCGGCACGCGCGGTGCGGACGGGCTGGCGCCGCACCCCGCGACGAAGACGAGCGCGACCAGGAGGGCGAAACGTCGTCGCATGCGCTAGAGATCCGCGAGAAACGCCAGGAGGGCTTCCTTTTCCTGCTGCGTCAAACCGGCGAACGCCACGCGCGCTGCGTCGGCCTCCCCGAAGTGCATCTCGATCGCCGCTTCGACCGTCTCCGCGGCGCCGTCGTGCATGTACGGCGCAGTTTCACAGTTGCCCCAGAGCGGCGGTGTTCGATAGAAACCGACCGGCGCACCGGCCTCGGCCATGCCGCGGAACCCGGCCGGCGAAACGTCGTGCAACAACAGATCCGAGAACAGGTTCACGGGCCCTTGTGCGCCTTGCAACGTCGGGATGTGGCACGTCGCGCAGCCGATCGTCTCGAAGAGCTGCTCCCCTTGAACGACGAGGGCGCTCTGCGAGCCGCCGCGCGCAGGCGGCGCGAGATTCGACAGAAAGAACGCGAGGTCGTCGACCTGCTCGACCGTCAGCTCCGGATCCGGCACCGCGTCGGCGTCGGCCACGAGCGCGAAACCGCGCCCGTCGTCCGGCGTGGTGATGCCGCACTCGCCCGCCATCGCGTCGCGTACGAAGTCCGTGACGCGGGGGACCTGTGCACGCCAGCCGAAGCGACCCACCTCGAGCGACCCGCCGGCGTCGACGATCCGCGCGACACCGAACACGCCGTCGCTGTCGGTGTCGGTGGGGTCTTCGTTCGAGAGGATCTCCGCGTCCGAGATCGAATCGATCAGGCCCGCGCCGAAGAGCGACGGTGTCTGGCGTTGTTCGAACACGTCGGCCGTCGCGTCGATCTCCTCGCGCGCGAGCACGTACGGCGGGCGCAGTCGGCTGGCTGCCTGCCCGCCCGGGAGATCCGTGAACGTGGTCGACGATCCGAAGTCGCGGCCGAAGCGCGAGACGTTGAGCTCGAGCCCGCCGGCGCCGCCGATCTGCGGATCCTGGTGGCAGGCGCGGCAGCTGTCGGCGTTGAACTCCGGCGTGCCGAGTCCGTCCGCGCGGTGAAAGTCGTGGTCGAACAACGCGCGACCGCGCTTCCACCGGTCCAGCTCCACCGCGTTCAGCACGCGCGAGGGGCCACCGGGCGCGCCGACGGGCGGCACGGGCGCATCGAACGCGCCGTCGCCAGGCAACGCGCTCGCAATCCGACTCGAGACGGGCGGCGCCCCGCTCTGCGCGGCGAGCAACGCCGAGGCGAGCGCGAACACGAGTACCGAGAACAACAGGACGGCGCGCATCACAGGTGCTCCAGAAAGGCGATCACGTCCGCCTTCTCACCGGCGGTGAGCGCGTCGAACGCGTCGCGAATGGCCTGGGCTTCGCCGCCGTGAAGGAGGATCGCCTCCATCAAGCTCCCGGCACGACCGTCGTGCAGCCACGGGCCGTGCAGCGACACGCCCCACAGCGGCTGGGTCCGGAACTCGGTATCCGTCGTAGGACCGTCGATCGTCGATGCCTGGGGCGTCCCCATCGCGATGTGGTCGGCGAGGTCCGATCCCATGTCGTGCAGCAGCAGGTCGGTGTACGCATCGACGGGTCCGCGCGAAGACGGCAGCGACGGGATGTGGCACTTCACGCAGCCGAGGGCGTCGAACACCTCTTCGCCGCGCGTGGCGGCGGCATTGAACGGCTTCTTGCGGGGCGGGCCGAGGAAGAGCGTGAACACGATCAGGCTCCCGAGGTCGGCGTTCGACAGCTCCGGGTCCGGCACGCCGTCGTTGTCGGTCGTCGGCGTGTTCGTTCCGATCGTCCCCTGCTCGCGAATCTTCGCGTTGGCGATGAACGCGTTGGTCGTGATGCCCATCTGGTTCTGGAGCGGCGGTCGCGTGAAGGCCTCGATGCTCTCGGCCTGCGCCTTCACGCCGAAGCGGCCGACGATGCCGTTGACGACGTTGAAGCGCCCGCTGATGCCGTCCGCGTCGGCATCTTCGGGATCGGCGTTCGACATGATCGTCGCGTTGGTCACGGACTGGAAGAGACCGACGCCGAAGATCGGGATCGCGTTGCGCTGCGCGACCTGGACGGGATCCCCGCTGCCGCCGTTGAGGCCGTCGTGGGGAATCAACCTGCGGCCGCCTTGGAGCGTGAACGTCGTCGTCGCGTGCGGCCCGCTCCCGAACGCCGGAATGACGAGGCTCGGCAGACCCGCGAGGTCCGACTGTCCGCCAGGAACCGTCGGGTCGCCCGAGCGCGCGACGTAGAAGTTGCGATACAGCTTCGACGAGCCGCCGGTCACCGGCGAGCTGTGGCAGCTGACGCACGAGGTCGCGTTGTAGAGCGGCCCGAGGCCCTCACTGGGCTTGAAGCGACGTTCGAAAACCAGCTTGCCGGCCTCGAACGCCGCGAGCTCGTCCGCGCTCAGGCCCGCGATGGGATCACCGAGCTGCGCGGGCTCCGGGGTCGGCTGCGAGCCGCCGCCGCCGCAGGCAGTCGCGATCAGAAGTGCGATGCCGCCGGCGGCGATGGCGGCGACGCGCGATGCATGAGTCGGTCGAATCACGGGGTCTCCATTGGACGTGCGAGGGGCGCAATGGGTGCGTGCACCGCGCCGCCGGAGCCCGGCGATGTTCGGCCGAGCGGCCGCAACTGCGGACGCGCGTACGTCCATACCCTACGGAAGCATACCGCCGGTTGCCCCCGCTGCGACCGGGTCTCTGCGCGACACAGCGGTTCGGCAAGACTCCACGCCCGGCGCGCTCTCGCCCTGCCATCGGCGCGAGTTTCAAGGACTTCGCAAGCTGCGGATCTATACTCGATCCACCGAAGGAGCGGCATGGTCTCGACGTACGAACAGAAGGCCGGCGAAAGAGTCCGCGATGTGCTGATCGTGTACCCGTACACGTATCAAAACCCGTACTTGTGCCTGCCCCCGCTCGCCGCCGAGTACCTGCACGCGGGCGTCCTCGAGGCCGGCTGCAACGCGACGCTGCTCGACATGCGGTTCGAAGACGACGTGCGCGAACAGATCGAGCAGGCGGACCTGGTCTGCCTCTACGGCTTCTTCGAAGACTGCGCGATCTTCGGCAAGTGGGGCGTGCACGTAATCGACGAGGTCATGGCGCAGATTCCGGCGGACACGCCGATCGCCGCGGGCGGCACCGGGTTCGGCAACGCCGTCGAGACCCTCGAGAAGTACCCGCGCATCGACGTCGTCATCGAGGGCGTCGCGAACATCCCCGCGAAGGCGCTGATGGAAGCGGGCTCGCCCCGAGACATTCCCAACCTCGCCTGGCGTCGCGGCGACGAAATCGTTCGGAACCAGAAGGTCAGCCATCCCCTCTCCGAGGACGTCTATCCGCGGCGAAGCTTGCGCAATCCGCGCTACGAGTACCACGTGCTGGGCATCAAGATCGACCTGGTGCGCGCGGCCATGGGGTGCGACTACAAGTGCCGCTTCTGCTACCAGTACGGCAAGGACACCGACGGTCAGTACCTGCGCTGGAACGGACGCTCGGCGCAGAGCCAGTTCAACGAGCTGGCCGAGATCGACGCGCCCTTCGTGCTGTGGGTCGACGACGACATGACCACGGACATGGAGGAGCTCGACAAGCTCGCGGACCTGCTGATCGCGAGCGACGTGCGCAAGGTCCTGATCGGCACCGGCCGCGTCGACCACGTCGTGAAGAGCGACGTCTCCGTGCTGAAGAAGCTCGAGCGCGCGGGATTCCTGGCGCTCGCGTTCGGCGTCGAGTCGCTCGACGACGAGATGCTGCGCTTCTACCGCAAGGCGCAGAAGGTCGCGCAGGCCGAGAAGGCCATGGGCATGATGAGCAAGACGAACATCCTGCTCTTCTGCAACTTCCTCCTCGGGTCGCCGGGCGAGACCGAAGCGGACATGATGGAGTTCCTCTGGTTCGGCGGCCGGCACCGCGTCGACACGCTGGTCACCAACCGGCTGCGCGTACCGGAGAAGTCCGATCTCTACCCGATGATCTACGACGAGAACGGCGAGGTGAAGCCCGGGATGGAGATGATCCGCGGCCGCGAGCGCAAGCGGATCAAGAACAAGATCAAGTTCGGCCAGTACACGCCGTGGCGCTTCTTGAACTCGATGACGAAGCTCTACCGTCACCGCGGGCTGACGATCGACCCGCTGTACCTCGTCTGCAAGGCGATCCTGGGCGCGACGCGTCACTCGTGGATCGGCAAGACGAAGATCCTCGACGTGCTCTTCTTCCTTCCGATGCTGATCGCACGGATCCCCGGGTTCAGGCACCTGACGCGCGCGATCGCGTGGGTGATGACGCCGTTGGTGTGGCTGATCTACACCGTGAGCGAGTGGATCGAGCGCCGCGTGCGCGTGTTCAGCCAGATCATGCCGTGGTTCTTCGGACTGTTCTCCAGCAAGAAGCACAAGCGCCGCGCCCAGGCCGTGGCAGGCCGCGCGATCAGCGTCGGTGGCGCCGCGAAGTAGACGTGAAGCGCTGGATCTGGGTGCTGCTGCTCGCTGCGCCCGTGATTGCGGTGCTCTTGTACGCCCTCGACAGCGGGGACGCGCGCCCGGCAGCGCAGAGCGCTCGCGAGCTGGCGTGGCGGGCGTACGAAGCGTTGATGGCGGACGACGTCGACGCGTTCGAGGCGCTGGGGCCCACCAAGAGCGATCTCGAGTACGTCTTCGACCGCGTCCAGTCGCGAGGAACTGCGCGCGATCTCGAGCACGCCCGCCGGGAGCTGAGTGATGCCGGTGGATTCGACGGCATGCGCCGCCGGCACCGTGACGCGCTGCGCAAGAGCTTCGCCGAGACCCGCAGGATCCTGGCGACGGAGTGCCACCTGCCGATCGCGAGCTTCCAGGGGCTCGAACCGCACAACACGACCTTCGAGGAGCACTGGGGCATCGAGGGCGGCAACGTGTTCTTCACGGTGACCGCGGGGACGACGCAGGTCTCGGTGAAGCTCGCCGCGTGCACCCGTGTCGAGCGCGGGTGGATCTGCGGCAAGTCCGTAACCGTGGCCGACGTCGTGTCCAGCGCACGCGATCCGCACTCGCGCTGCGGCGGGCTGCACACCCGGGCGTCATTGAAGGCGCTGCGCGAGATCGACAGCACGATCGGCGGTCCCGACTTCCCGTGGCTGGCGGCCGCCATCGCGCCGCTGGTGCGCATTCGCGACAAGATCCGGAAGGACCCGGACCAGGCCGTGCGCTTGCACATGACGGACGTGCAGGCGCGCGTGCAGGCCGCCGACGTCATCGTGGTCTCGGACCGCCACGACTTGCAGCCGTGTCAGCGCGCGTTCGCGCGAATCCTCAACGAGATCGGGCCGATGTACCGCGACCAGGAACGCAACGCGATCGTCGGCCTCGAGATGATCCCCGATGACAAATTCGAGAAGGCACGTCCGCTCTTCTCCGCGCCGATCGTGGACGACGGCGCCGCCCTGCTCGAGCTGATGCGGAGCTGCACGGTGTGGCCGGTCAGCGGGTACGTCAACATCGCGGAGAGCGTTCACACGGCCGGCGCGACGCTGATCCGCGTCGGCATGCTCGAGTCGCCGAAGGAAGGACTGCCGGCCGCGGACACGCCGGACGCGGAGCGTCGTCCCGGGATCGTGGCGCTCGATGACCCGATGGAGCCGGAGATGGAGTTCTTCGAGCGCAACCGGCGCGTCGCGGACGCGGTCGCGAAGGCGCTGAAGGAAGACCCTCGAGGAATCGTCATCCTCTTCTACGGCAGCGCGCACCTGCTGGACCACGAGCCCGGCTTCGGCAACCTGCACGGACTGTTCCTCGAGCGCGGGTTGGAGCCGCTGTTCCTCATCTCGTTCCTGCGCGACTGGGAGCTGGCGATTCGCGAGTCGAAGAAGCAGGGCGACTGGAGTTGGTGGCACGAGGTGGCACCGGGCGTCCTGCGCACCGCGTGCGTGACCGACGATGAGATCGTCGAGATGTCCCGTGCCGAAGCCACCAAGTAGACGAAAACGGCCCGCTACGCGCGCTCGCCCTGCAGGGCCTCGACGGCGAGCGTGAGGAAGTCGTCCAGGGCAACGCCGGCGCCCTCGCAGCGCGCGATCAGGTCGCGCTCGACGTTGGCGGCGAACTTCGCGTTCTTGAAGCGCTTCTTGACGCTCTTGACCTTCAGGTCCTTCACGTCCTTGCTCGGCAACACCTGGCTCGACGCGTGGATCAACCCCACGACCGCCTCCGCCGCCGACACGGCGTGATCCATGACCGAGATGCACCGGATGCCGGTGGCGTGCAGGCCCTTGTCGTTGTGCGCCGCGATCGCGTGGATGCCGGCCGGATGCATGCCTTCCTTCTCGAAGACCTCCGCCGACACCAGACAGTGACGCTCCGGCTCCTTCACCTGGTCGAAGTCGAGATTGTGCAGGAGTCCGAGCACACGCCACGCGTCCTCGTTCTTGCCGAGCTTGCGCGCGAGCGCCGCCATCACGACCTCCGACTGCTCCATTTGGCGGCGCAGGCTCGGCGTCTTGACCCACTCGTCGAACAGCTCGCGCGCGCGGTCCATCGTGATGCCGATGTCGTCGACGTCGTCCGCGGGGTAGCCGAGCAGCTTGCGGTGCTCGGGCCGCATGTCCTCGTCGGTCGCACCGTCCGCGCCGGTCTCTACGGGGGCGTCCTCGACCTCGCCATCCTTCTTCGGCTTGAGCAACGGGAACAGCACCACGTCGCGCAGGTTGTCCTGGCCCGTGAGCAGCGCGAGGAAGCGCTCGACGCCCATCCCCCACCCGGACATGGGCGGCATGCCGTGCTCCATGGCGCGCAGGTACTCTTCGTCCACCTCGAGCGCCTCTTCGTCGCCCGCGGCCTTCGCCGCCGCCTGGCTCTCGAAGCGGCCGCGCTGGTCCACCGGATCGACGAGCTCGGAGTACGCGTTGACGACCTCCCAGGTGTTCACCACGAGCTGGAAGCGATCGGTGATGCCGGGATTCTCGTCGTTGCGCCGCGCCAACGGGGAGAGGTCGATCGGATGCCCGACGAGGAAGGTCGGGTTGATCAGCTTCGGCCGGCTCACCTTCTTGTAGAGCAGGTCGATCAGCGTGCCGCGGCCGACGTTTTCGAGGTCGTCGCGCTCGAGATCGATGCCCTTCTCGCGAATCGCCGCCCGCAGGCTGTCGGCGTCCGGATGATCCTCGTAGTCGAGCCCCGCGTCGCGTTGGATCAGCTCGCGGAACGAGACCCGCGGCCACGGGGGAGAGAAGTCGATCCGCTTGTCTTCCCACTCGACGATGCGCGTCCCCAGAAGCGTGTCCAGCAGATGCAGGATCAACGCCTCGGTGAAGTTCATGTTGTCTTCGTAGTTCCAGTACGCCGCGTAGTACTCCACCATCGTGAAGTCCTGTAAATGCGACGGATCCATGCCCTCGTTGCGGAAGCAACGCGCGACCTCGTAGACGCGGTCGATGCCGCCGGCGACGCACTGCTTGAGCCACGTCTCGGGCGCAATGCGCAGCACGCACGGCATGTCCATCGCGTTGTGGTGCGTGTGGAACGGCTTGGCCAACGCGCCGGACACCTTGGTCTGTAGCACCGGCGTATCGACCTCTTCGAACCCGTGCTCGTCGAGGTAGCGGCGCATCTCGCGCAGGAAGCGCGTGCGAAAGCGGAAGCGCTCGCGCGTCTCGGGGTTCGAGATGAGATCGAGGTAACGCTCGCGTTGGCGCGCCTCGACGTTCGAGAGCCCGGCCCACTTCTCCGGCAGCGGCCGCAAGGCCTTGCTCAAGAAGGTCCAGCTCTCCCCCCAGACCGTGGGCTCGTTCTTCTTGGTGCGGCCGGTGCGTCCTTCGACACCGATGTGATCGCCCATGTCCACGCAGCGCCGGAAGAGGTCCATCGACTCCGCGCCGACGGTCCGTTCGTCCAGCGCGATCTGGCATTGGCCGGAGCCGTCCTGCAGGTGCAGGAACTGCAGCTTGCCGAAGCGACGCAGCGTCATCACGCGGCCCGCGACGCGCACGATGCCGCCCGTGTCGGGCTCTGCGTTCTCCTGGGCCTCGGCCAACTCCCGCGCCTGCGCCAGGGCGTGCGTGCGGTCGAAGCGCTCGGCATAGGGCGAGACCCCGGCGCGCTCGAGGTGCTCGATCTTCTCGAGACGGACCTCGCGCTGCTCGGGCGGCGATGACGGTTTTTCGGCGGACATGTGCCGCAAGGTAGCGCACCAGCACGCAGGCTGGAACATTCCGCGCGATGCCGGGCCCTCGGAGCGCCCCACGATGAACCCAGACTCGTCAGGATCGTTTCCTGGAATACGATCTGGAGCCGGTTTGCCGACGAGTCACGAGGAGCGTCCGACCACTCACCCATGAGAATCTTCGAACCGCACGCCCACATGTTCAGCCGGGTGACCGACGACTACGAGCGCATGGCGCTCTGCGGCGTCCGGGCCATTCTCGAGCCGGCCTTCTGGCTCGGCCAGAACCGCACGTCGGTTGGCACGTTCATCGACTACTTCGACACTCTGCTCGGCTGGGAGCGCTTCCGCTCGGAGCAGTTCGGCATCCATCACTTCTGCACGATGGCGCTCAACCCGCGCGAAGCCAACGACGACCGCGTGAACCAGGACGTGCTCGACGTGCTGCCGCGGTACGTGGTGAAGGACAGCGTGCTCGGCGTCGGCGAGATCGGCCTCGACGACCAGACGAAGAAGGAAGAGAAGTTCTTTCTCGCGCAGATCGAGCTGGCGATGGAGCACGATCTTCCCGTCCTGATCCACACACCCCACCGTGACAAGGAAAAGGGCTTCGAGCGCTGCATCGACATCGTGAAGGACAGCGGCATCCCGATGGAGCGCGTGCTGCTCGACCACGGCAACGAGCAGACGATCAAGATCACCCGCGACCTCGGCTGCTACTCGGGCTTTTCGATCTACCCGAACACGAAGATGGACGTGAACCGGATGGTCAAGATCGTGCTCGAGTACGGCGTCGAGCGCATGATCATCAACAGCGCGACGGACTGGGGCGTCAGCGACCCGCTGATGGTTCCGAAGACCGTGCTCAAGCTGCAGCAGGCTCGCTATCCCGAGGCCGACATCGAAAGGCTCGTCTGGGCCAACCCGGTCGAGTTCTTCGCCCAGAGCGGCAAGCTCGTCGTCGAGGCGCTCGAGCATCCCGCCAGTGCCAACCTGCGCGAGACGTTCGAAGGCAACTCGCCGCTTCGCGGCCAAGACCCGGACGCCATGTGATGGCGGATCTCGCGGCACGCCTCGACGCGGCGCTGGACGACGACGCACGCGCCTGGTGGCAGAGCGCCCTCGCGACACTCGACGAGAGGGGACCGGATCACGCACCGGTGCTGCTCCCCCAGCTCCCGCGCAAGCTCGGCCGCGATCCCATCGGCGGCGATCGACTGGAGGAGCACGGCCGGATCGTCGACCTCGGCGTGTGGCGGGCGTGCGACGTCGCCGGCGCGGTGATCATCGACATCGCCAAGCCGGACGAGGACACGCTCGTGGACTGGTACCGGCACGGCGATACGGAGGAGCGCACGATCGTCATGCGAAGCTTGGCGTTGCGCCCGATCACGGACGCGACCGTCGCGCTGCTCGGTGAGGCGCAACGCACGAACATCTCGGCGCACGTCGAGGCGTGTTGCCTGGACAGCAACGTCGTCGCGCGCGCCGTCGCCGACGGCGGCCCGGACGCGGGCTTCAAGCAGAAGGACTTCCACCGGTTGGTGTTGAAGATGGCCTTCAGCGACATGCCGGTCTCGCGGCTGTTCGGCGGGCTCGACTTCGCGTCGGAACAGCTGTCGACGATGCTGCAGGACTTCGCGAACGAGCGCGAGGCGGCGACCCGCGTGGTCTGGACCGACACCTATCGATTCATCGCGCGTGCGCCGGCGGAGGGTACGGCCGCCCGCCTCATCGGCGGCATCGAGCACGGCGACGACGACACGCGCCTGGCGGCGGCCGAGGGACTCGAGAGGCTGGCCCCGGCGAACGCCGCTGTGTACGCCCGCGAGCGGCTTGGGCGCGAGAAGCGTCCGGCCATCCGCGCGGTCTTGGAGCGTGTGGCGGCGCAATAGGTCGATTTGCTACAGTGCCTTCGACTGGAGGCGCCCATGCGACATGTCGTACTCGCCGGCCTCGTGTTGTTGTTGTGCGGATGTGGAGGCCGCACGGATCCGTTCGCGCTCGTGACCGAGTCGTTGGATCAGGATGCCGGCGTGACGAGTCCGTCGTCGAGCGGCGTCAACGACACCGTGGACAAGGCCACGACCTTCACGGTCGGCATCACGGGGTTGCTCAGCCGGATCGAGCTCATGGTGCACGAGGTGAACGCCCAGACGCCGCTGATCATCGACGTACGGGAGACGGTGGCCGGCGTCCCGCTCGAAGACGACAACAACGTTCTCGCGTCGATCAGCGTTCCCACGGGAACGCTGCCGACGACGAGCGGGACGTTCACGAGCTTCGATCTGGAGGCGTTCGGCATCCAGGTCACGGCCGGTCAGGTGCTGGCCATCTGCCTGCGCGCGCCCGGCTCGCCGGCGGCACCGGCCTACGACTGGCCGACCGAGGCCGACCCGTATCCGGGCGGCAATGCCTTCTCTCGCAATCCGATGGCGATGGTGAACACCTGGAGCGCCGGCACGCACGACGCGGCCTTCAAGACCTACGTCAAGCATCTGTAGGCGGTCTCGGGGGCACTACTTTGCCGCCCCGTCCGCCTCGCTCTCGGGCACGGCCCGCAGGAATCGAACGAGCTGCTTCACCTCGTTGTATCCACAGACGTAGGCCAGCGTGTTGCCGTCGGGGGAAAACTCGAGCTGACGGATGCCGTACTCGACGTGACCGCGAATCGCCAAGACCAGGTCGCCGGTCGCGACGTCCCAGATGCGAATCATCCCATCGCCCCCGGCCGAGGCGATCCTTCGGCTGTCTCCGCTGAACGCGACGTCGTGTTGCCAGCCGTCCGTCTTGCGCCCCAAGACGTGGCTCACGTTCAGCTCTCCAACGTTGAATAGAGAGCAGCCGTCACGAGATGCGCTTGCGAGCAAGCGACCGTCCCTGGAGATGGAGAGTCCGTATACCCGCCACCCGGTCGTGTTGAATCGCGCCAAGCGCGCGCCTGTCGTGAGGCGCCAAACAAAGACGGTTCCGTCGTCGTGGCCGGTCGCGACGATATCCGTCTCCGGCGCGACGGTGAGAACTCGCGCCCTGGTTCCCGGTAGCACCCAAGTTCTCCGCCGTTCGAGTGTGACCGCGTCGAACGTGCGGACCAAGCCCGCATAGTACGACGCAACGATCGTGTCCGAGCCGAACCAGGCCGCCCCCGGATTCGAAGGGTCAAGCTGTCCCTGCTTTCTCATCGTCCCATCGAACTCGAGAACGAAGCTGTCTTGTGCAAGACGAAGGACACCCCGGGTGTTGAATCCCAGGCCCACACAGCGATGGTCGCCGCCGACGACGGCGACCCGCTCGTCCGCTGCGACGTCCCAGATCGCGACGCTGCCGTCGATGGCGGCCGTCGCCAGAAATCGGCCATCCGGGCTCCATGTGAGGTGGCTGGCCAGGTCTTCATGCGCGCTGTAGGGGTCCACTGCTCGCGGAGCGCGGATCCGCCGCATCCCCCCGTTGAAAGACAGCAGCTCCTGGGAGTCGAGAAAGGCCATGCTGATCAAGAGAGTGTGGTAGTCCGAATGAGTCTCGATCAGGCGGCCGTCGCTCGTCCGCCAGAAACGAATCGTCCGATCCCAGCCGCCACTGGCGAACGTCTCGCCGTCGGGGGAAAACGCAACGACGCGCACCGTTGCTCCGTGATCATCCCGAACGGAGAGTCCCGCTCCCGTCTCTGCGTCCCATAGGCGCACCGTCTTATCCCTCGACCCGCTCGAGAGCCGCCGCCCGTCGGGACTCCACGCAACCGACTCGACGCTGCTGGTATGCCCCTCCAACCGTTTGACGACCTCGCGCGCTTCGAGGTCCCAAATGTCGATCACGCCGTCACGGCTCCCCGCTGCAAGGCGACCGTCTGGCGCCATGTCCAAGCAGATGACGCGATCCGTTCCGCGTGACAGGTGCCCCAGGGGGGCGAGTGCATCGAGGCTCCAGACGCCAATCGTGCCGTCGCTCGATGCCGTAAGGATGCGGCCCGAGATCGAATCGACTTCGATGTCGTTGAGTGAGTCCTGGTGAAGCTGCCGTCGGGCAACGAGTTTTCCGCTCTCGACCCGGTGCGCCTGCAGCCATCCACTGCGGTCGCCGCTCCAGACAACCGTCTCGTCTGGACTGAACACGAGCGCCGTGACCTTCCCCTTCGTCGGAATCAAGTGCAGAAGTGACGCCGACTCGAGGTCGTAGATGGCAATGCGCACCGTGTTCGCCGACGAACCACGAGCCTCCGCAGCCGCTAGACGACCGCTGTCGCTGACGACACCTGCTCTCAGCGTGTAGCCCTCGGGTCGCAACACGCGCGTGTGCTGTCCCGCCTTGCGCCAAAGGTACCGCCATTCCCAAGAACGGTGCTCCGTAGGGGCACTCTCCAACGCGCACACGGCGTCGCCGCGGCGGTGGTTGAGAAGTGCAGCTTGCGCCGTCGCGATTGCCGTGCGGTATGCGACCCAGCGCGCTTCGCTCCGTACCCGCTGCCTGACGCGATGGAAGTCGTCGATCCGGGCGGCAGCAACCAGGCCATACGCCGTCGCCGCCAACACCGCGAGCAGAACGACGCTCCCGGCGACACACGCGGTCCGGTACCTTCGCACGGCACAAACCACGCGAGATGCGATCCCGTTATCACGGGCCATGACCGGCTCCGACCGAACGCAACGCCGGAGATCTGCGGCCAGGTCGGCGGCGCTCGCGTACCGGCGCTCGCGATCGCGACGGAGCGCCTTGCCGACGATGGCGCTCAGGTCGCCCCGCCAGCGGCGCGGCAGCGCATCCAACGCCGGGTTTCGATCGGTTCCCATCCCTTCGCGAGGCGGGAGCCGCCCCGTGAGCACTTCGTAGAGCAACACGCCGAGTCCGAACACGTCGGTGCGCACGTCGAGCGACGGATTGAGCTGCTCCGGACTCATGTAGGGACGCGTTCCGGCCGCCGCCTCCGGTTCGTCCTCGAGGTCCTGGACGACCGCGATGCCGAAGTCGACGACTTTCGGGCGACCCTCTGGCGTGACCAACACGTTGGCGGGCTTGATGTCCCGATGCAGCAGACCTCGTTCGTGGGCGTGCTGAAGTGCGTCACACACCTGCGCCACGAGCTCGATCCGCTCCGCAACGGGTGCGTCGCGTTCTTCGACGTACGCCGTGATCGTGCGCGCGTCTTCGATCAGCTCCAGCGCGAAGTACGCCTCGCCCTCGTGCACGCCCACGTCGTAGATCTGGGCGATACCGGGATGGTGCAGTCGGCCGAGGTGATCGGTCTCGGCTTCGAAGCGCCTAAGCGTCGACTCCGAGACCAACCGAGCGCGCGGGATCTTGAGCGCGACCCGACGGCGCGGCCGTCTCTGGCGTGCTTGGTAGACCACACCGTCGCCGCCGTGCCCCAGCAGGCGCTCGATCTGGTACGGCCCGACGCGCGCGCCGGGCTCCAAGGGCGGCTTTTCTTCCTCCCATGCCTGGAGGCTCTCCATCGCCGGACGTTCGAGGAAACGGTGACCGGTCTCTTCGGCGACGGCGAGCAGTGCGTCGATCTCGGTTCGCAACGCGTCGTTCCCTGCGCACACGTCGTCGAGGAACGCGTCGCGCGCGGGACCGTCCTTCGCGCGGGCCTCCGCGAGTAGGTCGTACACGCGCCGGGACGGCGCGCCGCTCAAACGGCGATCTCGCGATAGAGCCAGAGCCGGGCGTAGTCCCAGCGGCGGTAGGCGGTTCGCCGGGACACGCCGAGCACCTCGGCCGTCTCATCGATGCCCAACCCGGCGAAGAACCGCAGCTCGACGATACGCGCCGCGTCGGACTCGTGGACGTCGAGTTTCTCGAGTGCTTCGTGAATCGAGAGGATCGTGTCGGGATCGTAGACCTCGTTGTCGAGGTCGTCCCGCAATGCGATGCGGCCTCGATCACCGCCGCGCTTGAGCGCGCCGCGGGCACGCGCGGCGTCCACGAGAATCGAACGCATGGCACTCGCGGCGCATCCGAAGAAGTGTCGGCGGTCCTGCCAGCCGTTCGCATCCGTTCCCATCAGGCGCAAGTAGGCCTCGTGCACCAATGCCGTCGGCTGCATCGTCGGGCCGGCGCGATGCCCCCGCATGATCCCCCTGGCCATGCGGCGCAGCTTCGCGTAGACCGCCTCGTAGAGCTGGTCGCTCGCGCCGGCCTCGCCGCGCCGAGCGGCGGCGAGGATTTCCGTAACCTCACCTGGGGCGGGGTCGATCTCCGGCAGGTTGGCACGTTCGACGTTCACTTTGCGTACTCGACAGTGTGTCCAGTGTAGGCAATCCGTTGCGGGCGGAGAAGCGCCCGCTGCGCCCGCGGGGCGCCCTCGGCGAGTTGGTCGATTGGCGGCTGTTCGCATGGGGTTTGGCGACGCTAATCGCCGGCGTGCTCGTCTACGCAGTGGGTCGTCCGGCGGGGAGCCTGGCGCTCTTGCCCGAAGCGTTCGACCTCGATGTGCGGCCCTGTGCGCAGGTCGCGGCGCTGCTGGGTCCGATGCCGACGTTCTTCCACACGCTGGCGTTCTGCCTGATGTCGGTGGCCGTGGCGCAGCCGGCGCCGCGAGGCGCGCTCGTCCTCTGCGGCATCTGGCTGCTCATCGAGGTCGGCTTCGAGCTCGGTCAGCTGCGGGAAACCGTGCCGGTCGCAAGAGCGACGCCAGGCACGTCGCCCGGCTTCTGGGCGGCCTTCTTCGAGCGGGGTTCGTTCGATGCCCTCGACGCGATCGCGGCGTGCCTGGGCGCCGCCGTCGCATGGTTCGTGATTCGGAGATCTCCATGACGATGCATGTCAGCTCAGCTCGATCGCTTCTGTTGGCGGCGGTCCATGTCCTCGGGATCGCGGCGATCCTGGCGTGCGGTACGGTTCCCCCCGATCCCCCCCCTAGCGAGGAGAATTTCAACTTCTTTCCATCCTGCCCTACCTCGCCTCATGTTGCCGCCGACGGCGACGGCAACTTTCACGCGGTCTGGATGACCTTCGAAGACAAGACCAGCAGTGTCTGGCACAAGATCTATCGGAGGGACCTCGAAACCTGGTCGGAGCCCGTACTGATCGACCAGAGCCCGATCCGTCGAAAGGAGGAGAGCGACCCGCTTTCGATCGTTCGGCTAGAGGATCTCGTCATGGCCGGGAATGACACCGAGGTTACGGGCGTGTTGGTGGTCCGGCTCGAAGACAACCTGTCCTCTTTGCCCTCGGACCACGTTGAGTTTCTCGGCGTGTACGACTACGTCGACGGCGGGTGGGACGGCGCATCCGACGGCGGTCCGTTCGCAGGCGGGCGATTGATCCTGGGGGAGCACCTCGTAGAACGCGTCCACGTCGTCGAGCAAGAGCTCAACGCCACCCTGGACGTGCGCGTCGCCGTCGATCTCGCGAGTTCCGGATTGGCGGCGGTTGTATGGGATCAACGGCCGGACGAGCAGCTCGCAGCCGAACGTCGGGTTCGCTTTCGGTGGTTCGATCCGGCAACCCGCAAGTTCTATTGGCATCAGCCCCAGGTGTTTGCGGAATACGGACAGTACGTTCGCGGTGGCTTCGATGTAGCCGTCAGCGCCCCCGACCGTGCGGTGGTAGCCGTTGCCGATGAGGAGATCTCCGTCCACGAGTTCAAGATCAGCAGCACCTTTGTCGCGCCTCACGATTCGACGGTTCTCGGCGACAGGGGCCTCGTGCACTTCGTGAATGTCGCAGCACTGTTCGACGATCTCGGAACCCCGCACGTGTACTTCGAAGGCGCTCGGGGACCCGAGCGAGCACGCTGGCCATGGGCCACCGCTGACTTCGCCGCTCTGCCGGATGAGGATCGGAGGCTCGACGGGGTACGTGATGCCGTCGCCGGAGGAGGAGCACAGGCATGGTCCCGGGGGATTGCCAACTACTGGAGCGGCCCTGACGAGTCCATGGTCGCTGTTGAGCCATCACCTTGTTTCGCCCATGGCGCAAGAGTGGGAATGGACGCTGCGGGCAACGCATGGTGGCTCTGTGTGTCGAGACAGCGTCTGGTCTCACGCCTCCGTTCAGGAGACACCAATGTGTGGATTCTCGACGACGGCTCCGTTCGCAAGAATCGTGGTACCTACTTCCCGGAGTGCTGGGACCTCGCCGTCGCGCATGACGGGATGGCCGCGGTGGTTCTACAGCACGAGCAATGCGTCAGCGGTTCTCCGTACGCGCTAAGTGAGTGGCTCTTCAGCGGTCCCGATGCGCCCGCAGTGGTCGGGGGCGGAGCGTCGCGCTCTCCGAGATGAAATACGCGGAGTCCGGCCAGAGCGTGGCGCTCGAAGTGACGGTCAGCAGCGAGTTCCCGATCCGCATCGAGTGGGATTTCGATGACGATGGGATCCTGGACGCCTCGACGGGAATCGTGCCCTGTGAAGGCCGCTGCAGCCACGCGCGGTCGTTCACGTATCACGATCGGGGGATCCACCATGCGCGCATTCGCGTCCGGGATGTGGGCACCAAGTTCTGCGAGTTCACCGTGCCGGTGTGCGTGCTCGGCGAGCCTGAGGGCGAGGGGCTCATCGTCTGCACGTACGTCCACGCCGACGGCGAGGGGTACGACATCGTGACGCTCGACCCCGACAGTCCGGCCGGCGCTCAAACCATGCTGACGGACAACTTCGAGCTCAATCGTGCGCCGACCTGGTCGCCGGACGGAACGCGCGTCGCCTTCGTCGAGAACGGACGGATTCGCTCCATGACGCGGCTGGGCGACGACCTCCAGACGATCGCGAGCCTCGGCGCGACGGCCACGCTTCGTGACCTCTGTTGGTCGCCGGACGGTGAGGACATCGTCTTCTGGCACGTCGGCACGGGCATCCGGCGCGTGACCGTTGCGACGGGCGTCGTGACGGACTTGACGTCCGACGGGCTGGACCGGCATCCCTGTTGGTCGCCCAGCGGTATGCAGATCGTCTTCGTTCGCAACGGCGAGTTGTACACCATGATGCCCGACGGCACGATCCTCTTGCAGCTCACCAACACCCCGCTGACCGAGGAGCTCAACCCGGACTGGGGACCGAACGGCATCCTCTACTCGAGCCCGCAGGACGACGAGTTCGGCTTCTCTCGCATCTGGCGCATGGACGCCGACGGGATGAATCCCACGCGCCTCACCTCGGGCAACTACGGGCCCGACGACGAGCCCACGTGGTCGCCCGACGGCATGCGGATCGCGTTCACGCGCGTCCCCGAGGGCGCCGCCGAGTCCAACGAGAAGATCTTCGTGATGAATGCCGACGGTTCGACCCCGACGGAGATTCCCGGACAGTTCGACGTGCACATCGAGCCCGATTGGCGTTGAGCGACGTCCGAGCGGGAGCGCTACGCCGGCGTCAAGTCGATCGTCTTGTCCTCGCCGAGCGTGAGCACCTCGACGCCGGTCTCCGTCACCGTCACCGTGTGCTCGAACTGCGCCGACAACGAACCGTCCTGCGTCACGGCCGTCCACCGATCCGAGAGCACCAGGCACTTCCAACGCCCGGCGTTCAGCATCGGTTCGACCGTGAACGTCATGCCCGGCACGAACGCGTAGCCCGGACGGCTCTGGCGCCCGTGATTGATCGTGGGCGGCCCGTGGAAGATCCGGCCGATGCCGTGGCCCGCGAACTCCGTCACCACG
Organism: Planctomycetota bacterium; assembly: GCA_965223505.1. GTDB lineage: Bacteria > Planctomycetota > PLA2 > PLA2 > JAEUHO01 > CBDCWP01. The sequence goes on along the minus strand of CBDCWP010000031.1, from coordinate 30,255 downwards.
CCGTGACCGCGCTCGTCCGCCCACTCCTGGATAGCGTTGCCGATGTCGCCCACGTGCCCACCGGGACGCACGACCGCGATGCCGCGGCGCATCGCCTCGTACGTGTCTTCCACGAGGCGGCGCGCCTCCGGGTCGACGTTGCCGACGAGGAACGTCCGCGACGTGTCGCCGTGATACCCGTCGATGATCGGCGTCACGTCCACATTGATGATGTCGCCGTCGCGCAGGACGTGGTTCGCGCTCGGAATCCCGTGACACACCACGTTGTTCACCGACGTGCAGCAGTGCTTCGGGAACGGATGCGAGCTGCCGGCGGGGTAGCCGAACGGGGCGCTGATCGCACCGCGATCCCGCGTCATCTCGTCCACCACCCGGTCGATGTCCTCCGTGCTCAGCCCGGGCTCGATCATGGTCTCCACGCGGTCGAGGATGCTGGACGCGAACCGGCCCACGACACGCATCTTCTCCACCTCGTCCGGCGACAAGGTGACCGGCTCGGTCGGTCTGCGCGTGCGTCGGCGGGGCATCGGGGTCTCCAACCAGGGGCGTACGCTTCTACCACATCGGCGGCCCGGACCGCCGTCCAGCAGGCGTGTCGGCCCCAATTCATACGATGGAGCGGCACTTGACACCGCATCAGCACGGGAGGCACGCCGCGTGGGCAAGCCGACGGGAGACGTACGCCAGGTCCTCGGACGACTCGTCGGCAGCCGGTCCCTGCGCGCGGAGGTCGTCGCCCACCGCGTCAACCCGGCGCAGCCCGCCAGGTTCGCCGACCTCCCGGACGACCTGGATCCGCGCCTGCCCGAGGCCCTGGCCCGGCGCGACATCCGCAAGCTCTACACCCACCAGCGGGCCGCCTACGACCACGTACGCGCGGGCAAGCACACCGTCGTCGTCACCCCCACCGCCAGCGGCAAGACGCTCTGCTACAACCTGCCCGTCGTGAACGCCATGCTCGCCGACCCCGGCGCGCGCGCCCTGTACCTCTTCCCGACCAAGGCGCTCTCCCGCGACCAGTCCGCCGAGCTGCTCGAGCTCATGTCGTCGCTGGACACCGGCAAGGACCCGAAGCTCGGCACGTCGGTCTACGACGGCGACACGCCGCCGGCCGAGCGCCGTGTCGTGCGCGACCGCGCCCACGTCGTCATGTCCAACCCGGACATGCTGCACACCGCCATCCTCCCCCACCACCCGAAGTGGATGCGGCTCTTCGAGAACCTGAAGTACGTGGTCATCGACGAGCTCCACACCTACCGGGGCGTGTTCGGCAGCCACCTCGCCAACGTGCTACGGCGGCTCAGGCGCGTCTGCCGCTTTCACGGCTCCGATCCGGTGTTCATCGCCGCCAGCGCGACGATCGCCAACGCCGGCGAGTTCGCATCGCGCCTGCTCGAGTCGCCCGTCGAGCTCGTCGAAGAGAACGGCGCGCCGCTCGGCGAACGGCACTTCGTGATGCTCAACCCGCCCATCATGAATCCGGCGCTCGGCCTGCGCGCGTCGTACCTGTCGCTGGCGCGCGAGGTCGCAAGCCGCTTCCTGCGCGAGCGCGTCCACACCATCGTGTTCTGCGGCGCGCGCACGATCACCGAGGTGATGACCAAGTACCTCAAGGACCTGATCCGCTCGAAGGTCGATCGCCGCCCGCAGGTCGTCGGCTACCGCGGCGGCTACCTACCCCGGCAGCGCCGCTCGATCGAGCGCGGGCTGCGCAACGGCTCGATCCGCGGCGTCGTCTCGACCAACGCGCTCGAGCTCGGCATCGACATCGGCTCGCTCGACGCGTGCGTCATCGCCGGCTATCCGGGCACCGTCGCGAGCACCCGCCAGCAGGCCGGCCGCGCCGGGCGGCGCCAGGGCGCCTCGGCCGCCGTGCTCGTGCTGCGCTCCTCGCCGCTCGATCAGTACCTCGCCGATCATCCCGAGTTCCTGCTCGACGCGTCGCCCGAGTGCGCACAGCTCAACGCGGACAACCTGCAGATCCTCGTCAGCCATCTGAAGTGCGCCGCGTTCGAGCTGCCGATCGAGGACGACGAGAAGCTCGGCGACGACGTCGAGACGGAGAGCGAGCTCAAGGCGTACCTCGAAGAGCACGGCGTGCTGCGACACACCGGCGGGCGCTGGCACTGGTGTCTCGACGCCTACCCGGCCAACGACATCTCGCTGCGCAGCGTCACGTCGACCAACTTCGTCGTCGTAGATACGACGAGCAAGCAGAACCAGGTCATCGCCGAGGTCGACTACACGTGGGCGTTCACGACGATCCACGAAGGCGCGATCTACATGGTGCAGTCCGAGCAGTACCACGTGGACAAGCTCGACTGGGACCGGCGCAAGGCGTTCGTGCGCAAGGTGGACTCGGAGTACTACACCGACGCGCTGAGCTCCGCGAAGGTCAAGGTGCTGCAGGAGCTGCGCGAAGGCAACGTCAACGCGTCCCCCACGGCCTACGGCGAGGTCGAGGTCATCCGCAAGGCGATCGGCTACAAGAAGATCAAGTTCTACACGCAGGAGAACCTGGGCTGGGGCGACATCCTGCTACCGGAGGACGTGTATCACACGCAGTCCACGTGGATCACGTTGCCGCGCGCGTTGATCGAGGCGCTCGACGTCCCGCAGAGCGACCTGATCGACGCGCTGCACGGCCTCGCGAACCTGTGCCACGGCCTGGCGTCGATGCTCTTGATGTGCGACCGCCGCGACATGGGCGTCGTCATCGGCGACCGCACGCGCAATTGGTTCGCGCAGCCCTCGTGGCCGGGGCGGCCCGCCGAGCAGCCGCCCGAGGAGTTCGAACCGTCGATCTTCCTCTACGACCAGTACTCGGGCGGCATCGGGCTGGCCGAGGCGCTGCATCCGCTCGTCGGCGATCTGATCCGCGGCGCGCGCGAGCGCCTGGCCGTGTGCCAGTGCCCGTCGGGCTGTCCGGGTTGCGTCGGCCCCGAGCAGGAGGTCGGCGCGCGCTCGAAGGCGGTCGCGCTGCAGCTCGTGGATCTGATCCTCGCGGGCGATCTGCCGACGAGCGAAGCGCTCGCCGCGACCGGTGCCGACGACGCCGGGCACGCCTGAGCACACACCGCTGGATTCAGGCGTCTTTACGTACATAAAGGCCCGCGCGCCGTCGCTTTGGAAGCGAACGGCGGGCTATGGTTGACTGTCTCGCGCCTACGAGAGGGACTCGGATTGGCACGCAACAAGGACATCCTCGACGCCGCCCTCGACGGCATCCTGACGTTCGACGAGCACGGAACGATCCAGTCGCTCAACGCCGCCGTCGAGAGCATGTTCGGCTACAGCGAAGACGAGCTCGTCGGGCACAGCCTCCGACTGCTGATGCCGGAGGAATACCGCGCCGCTCACGACGCGCGCGTCACGGCGTACCTCCGCACGGATGACGACCCACCCGCCGCCGAGATGCACGAGATCGAGGGCGTTCGACGCGACGGCACGCGGTTCCCGATGGAGCTCGGCCTCAACGAGGTCCAGGGCGGCACCCGGCGACTCTTCACCGCCGTGACGAGAGACATCACGGACCGCAGGGAAGCAGAAGCGGATCGCGATCGGTTCTTCAACCTCTCGCTCGACATGCTCAGCGTGCGACGAGCGAACGGCGAATTCCTGCGCGTGAATGCCGCCTACGAGCGGGTGCTCGGCTACACCATCGACGAGCTCAAGGCGATGCCGCCTTTCGAGCTCGTTCACCCCGACGACCGCGCCGCGACCGCCGCGCAGTTCAAGAAGCTCGTCGAAGGAGAAGAGACGACGCACTTCGAGAACCGCTATCGTCGCAAGGACGGTTCCTGGGTCTGGCTCGACTGGTCCGGCGTCCCCGACGTCGAGCGCGGCATCCTCTACACGGCTGCCCGCGACATCACGGACATCAAGCGCGCGCGCCGGCTCCGTGCCAAGCGGGCACTCGAAGCGCGCCTCGTGAATCGTGTCACGTCGTTCGCCGCGGAGTCCAAGTCGTTCGTCGATGCACTCCAGAACTGCGTCAGCGCCGTCTGCACCATGGCGGGATGGCCGGTGGGCCACGTGTACGCGCCCAACAAGACCGGGAGCCGCCTTCGAAGCACGGGCATCTGGCATCGGGCCCCTGGGCAGGCATTCGAGCAGTTCACCGACATCACCGCGCAGACCGAGTTCGAGAAAGGCATCGGGTTGCCCGGCAGGATTTGGCAGTCGGGATCGCCCGCGTGGATCGAGAACGTCCAAGAGGACGACAACTTTCCACGCGCCACGCTGTGCGACGACATCGGCGTTCGCGGAGCGTTCGGCTTCCCCATCAAGGTCGACGGCGACGTCGTCGCCGTGCTCGAGTTCTTCTCGGGCGCGGAGATGGCGCCCGACAACGACTTGCTCAACATCGTCGGCACCGTCGGGGAACAGGTGGGCCGCGTGCTCGAGCGCAACCGCGCGAACGAAGCGCTGCGCGTCGCGAAGGAGCGCGCGGAGAGCGCGACGCGGGCGAAGAGCGAGTTCCTCGCCAACATGAGCCACGAGATCCGCACGCCGATGAACGGCGTGATCGGCATGACGGAGCTCGCGCTCGAGACCGACCTCACCAAAGAGCAACGCGACTACCTGCAGTCGGCGAAGCAGTCCGCGGACGCGCTGCTCACGATCATCAACGACATCCTCGACTTCTCGAAGATCGAGGCGGGCAAGCTCGAGCTCGAGCGAACGGGATTCAGCTTGCGCGAGACGTTGGGCGACACCTTGCGCGGCCTGGCAGCCCGCGCGCATCAGAAACGCATCGAGCTAGCCTGGGAGGTCGATGCCGAGGTGCCGGACGGCGTCGTGGGCGACCCCGTACGCCTGCGGCAGATCCTGGTGAACCTGGTCGGCAACGCGATCAAGTTCACGGAGATCGGCGAGGTCGTCACGCGGGTCGACGTGACGTCGATCGACGAGGAGCAGGCCCGGCTCCGTTTCTCCGTTCGCGACACCGGCATCGGCATCGACGCCGACACGCGCGAGAGGATCTTCGAAGCGTTCTCTCAGGCCGACGCCTCGACGACGCGCAAGTTCGGCGGCACGGGACTGGGGTTGGCCATCACGTCGCAGCTCGTCGCGCTGATGGGCGGCCACATCGACGTGGAGAGCGAGCCGGGGGTCGGAAGCACGTTTCACTTCCCGATCGTCCTGGGACTCGATCCCGGGGCCGGTCGCTCGCCCACGGCCACGTCCGACGAGACGCTACGCGACCTCGCCGTGCTCATCGTCGACGACAACGCCACCAACCGGCGCATCCTCAACGACGTGCTCGAGAGTTGGCAGATGCGGCCGACGTCCGTCGAGAGTGCCTCGAGCGCGCTGGCGGCGATGGAGCGTGCAGCGAACGGCGGCTCGCCTTACGGCCTCGTCTTGCTCGACTACCAGATGCCGGAGATGGACGGCCTCGAGCTGGCGCAGCGTATCCGGGAGCATCCGGACCTGGCGTCGGTGTCGATGCTCCTCCTCAGCTCGGGTGCGAGCGCGCAGACCTCGTCGCGTGCGAACGATCTGCGCATGCGGGCCCTGATGAAGCCGATCAAGCAATCGGAGCTGTTCGATGCGATCGTGGGCACGCTGACCCCGGCGGACGCGGAGCCTTCGGTCCGGTCCAGGGTGGAGCCTCCTGTGGAAGAACGCATTCGATCCCATCGCATCCTTCTCGCCGAAGACAACTTCATCAATCAGAAGCTGGCCGTTCGGCTGCTCGAGAAGCGCGGACACGACGTGCACGTGGTCGACAACGGCAGGGAATGCGTGGAACGTCTGACAGAAGACCCGCACTTCGACCTGGTCCTGATGGACGTGCAGATGCCGGAGATGGACGGCCTCGAAGCGACGGCCGCGATTCGTGCGCACGAAAAGGACACGGGCCGCCACATCCCGATCGTCGCGATGACCGCGCACGCCATGAAGGGCGACCGCGAACGCTGCCTCGACGCGGGCATGGACGGCTATCTCTCCAAGCCGATCGACGCCAAGCGCCTCACCGAGGCGGTCGCCGAAGCCGTCGCCGATGCCGATCCGGTCCAGCCGCCGCCGGCCGTCGACCCCGTGTCCGAGACGCCCGTGATCGACATGACCGAAGCGCTGGCCAAGGTCGACGGCGACGAGGAGCTGCTGGGTGAGCTCGCCACGATCTTCCTGCAGAGCTACCCGGCGATGTTGGAGAACGTGCGCGCATCGGTGCAGGAGGGCGACGCGGAAGCGCTGCGCCGCAACGCGCACCTCTTGAAGGGCTCGATCGGCAACTTCATGGCGAAGGACGCGTTCGAAGCCGCCCATCGACTCGAGCAGATCGGTGAGAAGGGCGATCTTGCGGAATGCAGCCGGGCGTTGGAATCGCTCGAGGCCGCGTTGACGAAGCTCGACGAAGCCATGCACGAGCTTGCGGCGGATCCGACGGCGTGAAGATCCTGCTCGCGGAAGACGATCCGGTCTCGCTGCACAGCTTGAAACGCACGCTCGAGAAGTGGGGCCACGAGGTCACTGCGACGAGCTCGGGCGATGAAGCATGGGACGCCTTTCGAGCCGGCGCGTTCCCGATCGTCATCAGCGACTGGATGATGCCCGGCATGGACGGGGTCGAGCTGCTCGAGCACATCCGCGAGCGCAAGGGCGATCGTTACGCATACGTCATCCTCCTGACCGCGCGGCAGGAGAAGCAGGACCTCGTCGAGGCCATGTCCGCGGGCGCGGACGACTTCCTGACCAAGCCGTTCGATCGCGACGAGCTGCGCGTGCGCCTGCGCGCGGGCATTCGCGTCACGGAGCTCCAGCACACGCTCGCTCAGCGAAACGCCGAGCTCGGGGACGCCTACGCGGAGCTCTCCCGCACCCATCAACGCATGACCGAGGATTTGGCGGCGGCGGCACGGATCCAGCAATCACTCTTGCCGAGCATCCTGCCCGTGTTCCCGGGCATCGACTTCGCGTGGCGCTTCGAGCCGTGCGACGAGCTGGCGGGCGACATTCTCAACGTGTTTCCCCTGGACGACCGGCACGCCGGATTCTATCTGCTCGACGTGAGCGGCCACGGCGTACAGGCCGCCCTGCTCTCGGTGACGCTGAGCCGCGTCCTGGTCCCGTCCCCGGAGCAGTCCTCGCTGTTGACCCGTCATGGAGCCGAGGACGGCGCCACGCTCGTCACCAATCCGGTCGAGGTGGCGCGGCGGCTGAACCATCGATTTGCGCACGGCGCCAGCACGGGCCAGTTCTTCACCCTGATGTACGGCGTGTACGACACCCAGTCGCGGGAGCTCGAGTACGTCACCGCGGGTCATCCCGGCCCCGTGCTGATCTCGAACGACCAGCCACCCCGCATGCTCGAGGCCACCGGCCCCCCCATCGGCATCCTCGAAGGACTGTCGTTCGAGCAGGCGAAACTGAAGCTGCGCCCGGGCGACCGGCTCTACGTGTACTCCGACGGCCTCACCGAGGCTCGCAACGGCGACGGCGTGCACTATGGGTACGACCGCCTCGTGGACTGTGTGTCGCGGCAACGCGACAAGGAACTGGATGCATCGCTCCCGGAGCTGATGCAGTCGGTGCATGCATGGCGCGGCGTCGGCGGCCTCGAAGACGACGCCTCGTGTCTTGCGTTGGAAGTCGGCGCTTGATCGCTCCTTTCAGGCCGTTCGTTCGAACGAGATTCCGTGCATCACGTAACCGACGGGCTACGCTGAGCGTTCGTAGAGCGACGACCGTGGTACCCGGACTCCCTCATCGTTGAGCTCAGCTTCCGACCGCATTCGACGCATCCTCTCGGACGGCGCTCCCGTTTCGTCACCGCGCAACATCCCCATGCTGCGTCAGGTCGAGCCGACGCCGGGCGACGACGGCGAACAGCCGTCGAAGGGACGTCGCCTGACGCCCGAGCTTCGCGCGCGGCTCGAGGCCCTCGGCGTCCATACCGCGTCGAGCGCGCCGCGGAAGGTCGACGCCGACGACAAGGAGCCGGTGCGGCTCGACCTCAAGCCGCCGGCGATCGCGGAGCGCCCGTTCGAGTCACACGCCGTCGAGGCGCAGGACGCCACGTTGCGGGAGCGCGTCGGCGGCGTCGAGCGCGAGACGCCGTTCGGCACGTTCTTGTACGTCGAGCGTCGCTACCCGTTGACGGCGCTGCACGGGAACACGCCGCTGCATGCCGCGCTCGACCATCCCGTTCCACTCCGTGCGCACGAGGCCAAGCCAGGCACGGACACCTCGGCGGAACCTGCACGCTTGTGCGCTGAGGATGCGGTGTTCATCGACACGGAGACGACCGGGCTTTCGGGCGGCACCGGCACCGTCGCGTTCCTCGTCGGCACGGGCGCCGTCGAGTCGGATGACGCCGGCGCGTCGGGCGCGTTCGTCGTGCGGCAGTACTGCATGCGCGACTACCCCGAGGAGGCCGCGCTGCTCCACGCGCTGATGGAGGACGTCGGCGACGCGCCGCTCGTCAGCTTCAACGGACGCTGCTTCGACTGGCCGCTGCTGCTGACGCGGTGGAGCATGCACCGCATGCGCCCCGCCGCGCGCGCCCACCTCGACTTGCTGCCCGCCGCGCGACGGATCTGGGCGCGCACGCTGCACTCGCACTCGCTCGGCGCGCTCGAACGCCACGTGCTGGAGCTGGGCCGCGGAGACGACCTGCCGGGGTGGCGCATCCCCTCCGCGTACTTCGACTTCCTCCGTTCGGGCGACTCGTCGGCGATCGCCTTCGCGTTCCGCCACAACGAGATCGACGTGGTGAGCATGATCGTGCTGATGGCGCGCATCGGAAAGACGCTCCAGGACCCCCTCGGGCGGGTTGCACGCCCCGGCGATCAGCTCGGCACGGCGCGGTTGCTGCTCGACCTCGGCGAACGGGATCGGGCACGCCGCTGCCTCGAGGCGGGACTTCGGGACGCCGACGGCGAGGAGGCGTTGCCGCTCGCGCGCCTTCTCGGCCGCCTCTGTCGCCAGTCCGGCGACGTCGACGGCGCGCTGAAGCACTGGACGTCGGTGGCGGTCTCGGGCGCGATGTTCGATCCCGACGCGTACGAGCACGTCGCGAAGATCTACGAGCATCGTCTCGGCGACTTCGACGAGGCGCTACGCTGGACGACGGAGGCGCTCACGAAGGTCGACGCCGGTTCGCGGGCGGAGGACGCGTTGCGTCACCGCGCGGACCGCCTGCGCCGCCGGATCGCCCGCCGCGACGGATAGACGAAACGGGGTGCCGCGACGGAGCGCGGCGCAACGAGAGCATCGTCGCGCGCAGTGGTAGCGGCTATTCGCCCGCCGCCTTGGAACCCTTCAGGAGGCGTTCCATCTGCTCGAGGAGCGCGGCCTCCTCCTTGGTGATCGCCGGGAGGTCCTTGCGCATGTGCGTCGCCAGCGCGTTCATGCCCTGGAGCAACGTCTCGCGAGAGTCGGCCGGAATGGCCCGCTGTGTGAAGCCCTCGCGGCGGCACTTGGACGCGATGTCATCGAGGCCCTTGGCACGCGCCTCGTTGCCGAGGACGTAGGCCGTGATCGCCTTGTCGCGCGAACGCAGGTACTGCACCTCCAACTCGAGGGCCTTGACGCGGTCCTTGAGCTCGAGCGTCGAACGGTCGATCTCCCCGTCGTCCCCGCGGGCGGCTAGGACGGCCACGCCGAGGACCAGGGGCATGAGCAAGAGCGTGCAGACGATGACTCGCATGGAATTCTCCGGTTCCGGATCGGTGCGCGGCTACACCGCGCGCCACCAGCCTACATGGTAGGGTCGCGCCGCCGAACGGCCGCCTACTCGGTCGACGGGTTCTTCAACGCCCGAGGAATGGGTCGTCGAGGCCCGACGTTCTCCCGGCGGTCCTCCAGAGAGACGCCCGTGCGCCGCATCCTGCCCCCCCTCGCGATCCTGGCCATCCTCGCCTTCGTGGCCGTGCGGGCGCTGTCCGACCCCGCCCGCGAAGAGATGCGGGAGCAGATCGACGCGCTCGTGCATGACGCGTCCCAACAGAAGCGCGTGTTGGCGCGCCTCGAGTCGTACCAGGCCAGCTTCGACAACGACGACGACCGCTGGTACGCCGCGCGCGTCTACCTGCAGCTACGGCGCCCGGGTCGTGCGCTGGACGCCATCTGGCCGCAGCGCGCCGGCGCCATGACGTCGGCGGACACCCGCCGGTTCGGAGAGCTGGCCCTGACGACGCTCGGCTGGACGGACGCGTCACGGGGAAAGCCGAGCCCGGCCGGACACCGGGCGCTGGTGGCGCTGACCGAGCGGCCGCATCCGTGGGCGGATGCGCGGCTGCGCGAGATCGCCCGGACACCCGACATGACCGCGGTGCCCTACTTCTTCCACGCCATCCGGCAGGCCAACGAGCGCCCGGTCCGGATCATGGTGGAGGAGTTCCGATCCCGCAGCGCCGCCCAGTTCAAGGCGATGGCGGCGCACACGGCGATGCAGGCGGCGCCCTATCCGGAGCGCGAGCAGGACCTGGCCGTGCTCTACGAGGTGCTGCAGTCGAAGCGGCGCGAGGAACGCCCCAACTGGGCGGCTGCGGCGGTCGCCTTGGGCCGCTCGGAAGACCCTCGCGGCCGCGAGCTGCTCGACGAGTACGAGAAGCGGCTGGAGCGGTCGACGAGCAACCAGGATCGGATCGACCTGGCCCTGCTCTACACGGCACGGATCGCGGCCGGCGACTGGAGTCGCGCAGCGGCGGTCAAGGCCCGCGTGTTCGGGGACGACTTCGATCCGTTCGTCGTGGCCTGGTATCTGGAAGCCGTCCTGGACCGCTATCGGGCGGACGACCCCGAGTCGCCCGCCGCGCTCAAGGAGATGTTCATCAACCGCAAGTCCACCGAGCTGCGCGCCCGCATCGTGATGAAGCTGCTCCTGAGCGAAGAGCCCATGCCGCTAGACACGGAAGAGAAGGTCGAAGCGGTCGGGGAGATCCTCGCGTGGCTGAAGCTGGAGGGCGACCCGCTCGGCGTGGCGCAGGTGCTGGCCTACGAGCTTCGCGAGAAGCGTCCGGACGCGTTGGCGAACCTCCTGCAATTCCTCCGACAGCTGGAGGTTCTCCTCCAGGACAGCCGCAGGCTCTCCGAGGTCGCGCCCGCGTACATGGCCGGGCTCCGCGCCATGTACCTCTACGGCTGATGCCGTCCCCGGCATGCCGTCCGCCATCGTCAGGTCTCATGGTGCGATAACGACACCTGGGGAGCCGCTGTCGCCCGGTTGATGCAAAATCCCGGCGGCCTGACGAGAGGATGAATGATGGCAGCAGGAATCCGCACGCACTCCCCGGAGATGTCTTCCGTGAACCCGTCCAAGGCGTCCGCGTCCAGCGGACCGTCGACGCCCGCATCGGCGTCATTCGGCTCCCACACCTTCAGCCTGGGCGAGATGCGCAAGCGCCTGCCCCGGCCCATCTTCGAGGCGATCCAGGCGACGATCCGCACCGGTGAGCCGCTCGACACGGGCCTGGCCGATCACGTCGCCGGCGCCATGAAGGACTGGGCGGTCGAACGCGGCGCGACGCACTACACGCATTGGTTCCAGCCGCTCACCGGCGCCACCGCCGAGAAGCACGACGCCTTCCTCTCGCTGGACGAGGATGCGCCCATCGAGAGCTTCGCCGGCCGCGACCTGATCCAGGCCGAGCCCGACGCGTCGTCGTTTCCGAGCGGCGGCATGCGCAGCACGTTCGAAGCGCGCGGCTACACCGCGTGGGATCCGACGTCGCCCGCGTTCCTGATCTTCAACGAACACGGCGGAACGCTCACCATCCCGTCGGTGTTCGTCTCGTACACCGGCGAAGCGCTCGACAAGAAAACCCCGCTGCTGCGCTCCATGCGCGAGCTGAGCAAGTCCGCGTCGGCCGTCTTGCGGCTCATGGACCGCGACTGCCGCAACGTCACTTCGACACTCGGCGCCGAGCAGGAGTACTTCCTCATCGACCGCAACTGGTTCGACGGACGCCCGGACCTCGAGGTGACGGGCCGCACGGTGCTGGGCGCCGCGCCGCCGAAGGGCCAGCAGATGGAGGACAACTACTTCGGCACCATCGACGAGACCGCGCTCAACTTCATGGGCGAGGTCGAGGCCGAAGCTTGGCGTCTCGGCATTCCGGTCAAGACGCGGCACAACGAGGTCGCGCCGCACCAGTACGAAGCGGCTCCCATCTATCAGCCGATCAACGTCGCCTCCGACCAGAACCACATGCTCATGGACATCATGCGCAAGGTCGCGCGTCGCCGCGGACTCGCGGTGCTGCTGCACGAGAAGCCGTTCGACGGCGTCAACGGCTCGGGCAAGCACAACAACTGGTCGATGGCCGACGACACGGGGAAGAACCTCCTGGATCCGGGCGACAACCCGGACCAGAACGTCGAGTTCCTCTTCTTCCTGACCGCCGTGCTCCAGGCCGTGCATCGCCGCGCGAGCCTGCTGCGCGCGAGCATCGCGAGCGTGGGCAACGACCACCGTCTGGGCGCCAACGAGGCTCCGCCGGCGATCATCTCGGCGTTCCTGGGCGATCGCTTGACGCACATCCTCGACATGCTGCTCGAGGAGAAGTCGGTCGCGGCCGACGCCGACGCCTTCATCCAGACGGGCCTGGGCGTCCTCCCGGACGTTCGCAAGGACAACACGGACCGCAACCGCACCTCGCCGTTCGCCTTCACGGGCAACAAATTCGAGTTCCGTGCGGTGGGCTCGAGCCAGTCCAACTCGATGCCGATGTCGTTCCTGAACCTGGCCGTCGCCGAGTCGCTCGACCTCATGGCGGAGAAGCTCAAGGCTCGCCGCGACGCCGGCCAGGACCGCAACGAGGCGATTCTCGCCGTCGTTCGCGAGGTCTACGGCGCGGTCAAGGACATCGTCTTCAACGGCAACAACTACGGCGAGGAGTGGGTCGAAGAGGCCGCTCGCCGCGGACTGCCGAACCTGACGAACACGCCTGCGGCGCTCGCCGCGCTCGTCGACGAGGACACCGCGGCGCTGTTCGAGAAGTACGGCGTACTGAAGGCGCACGAGCTGAAGGCGCGGTACAACGTGCGCATCGAGCGGTACAACACCATGCTCGAGATCGAGGCGATCCAGATGCTGCGGATGGCGAAGACCGGCGTGCTGCCGGCCGCCTACGAGCAGCAGAAGCAGATGGCGGACGCGATCCAGTCGGCCACGGCGTGCGGCGCCGAGCTCCCCGAGCAGAAGGTGGAGTTCGAGGCGTACTGCGCGGTCATCCAGGAGACGATCCAGGGTGTGAACGCGGTCCGCGCCGCGCTCAAGGGCGCGCCGCACGGCGATGCGCCGGCGCACGCCGAGTGGCTGGTGGCGGAGATGATTCCGGCCATGAGCAAGCTGCGCGAAGCGTGCGACACGATCGAGCGCCGCACCGACGAAGCCCTCTGGCCCTTCCCCTCCTACCACCAGATGTTGTTCCAGTAGGCCGTCGGGACACGTTCCTACGAGCCGCGCACGTTTAGCACCGCCGACCCGCGAACGCGGTCGGCGGCGATCGCGGCGAGGCCTTCGTTGGCGTGCTCGAACGCGAACACCTCCACATGGGTCTCGATCCCGGCCTCCTCCGCGATCGCGAGCAATTCCTCGCCGTCCGCGCGCGTGCTGGCCGTCGTCGAGCGCAGCGTGCGCTCGCCGAAGAGGAACTCGGTGTAGTCCATCTCGGGAATCGGGCTCATGTGGATCGCCGCCGAGGCAACCGTGCCGCCCCAGCGCACGGCTTTGAGCGCGTCGGGAATCAGCTCGCCGGCGGGCGCGAAGATGACCGCGCGATCGAGGGGCTTCGGCGGTCGCTCATCGGACGCCCCCACCCACGCGGCACCCATCTCGCGCGCGAGCTCCCGATGCGTCTCGCCGCGTGTCACGACATACACCTCGCACCCCCAGTGCCGGGCCACCTGCAGGCTGATGTGCGCCGACGACCCGAACCCGTACAGCCCGACGCGTTCCTTCGGCCCGACGTCGGCCTGCCGCAGGGCGCGGTAGCCGATGATGCCCGCACACAGAAGAGGCGCGACCTGTAGGTCCGATACCAACGGCGGCAACGCGTACGCGAACGCCTCGGGCACGACCATGCGCTCGGCCATCCCCCCAGGGGCGTGATAGCCGGTGAAGCGCGCGTTGCGGCAGAGATTCTCGTCGAGACGCGCGCAGTCATGGCAGTCGCCGCAGCTCTCGTGCAGCCACGCCGCCCCAACGCGCTGCCCGGGCTGGAAGCGCTTGCTCTCGCCCACGACGCGGCCGACGACCTGGTGGCCGGGCACGATCGGTAGCGTCGGCAACGCGATCTCGCCCTGCACGATGTGAATGTCGGTGCGGCACAGGCCGCACACGTCCACGTCGATCAGGATCTCGCCGGGGCCCGGCCGCGGTTCGTCGAGCTCCTTTCGCGTCAACGCGCCCGCGTCCACGCGTCCGGGTCGTTCGAGCACCCACGCCTTCATCGTCATCCCCGCCGGATCGCGTCGACCGGCTTCATGCGCGCGGCCTTCCACGCCGGAAGCAACCCGCCCACTAGACCGAGCACGACCGAAACCACGATCGCGGTCGTCATCAACCCGGCGTCGACGCGGAACGCGAACGCGCTCTCCGTGAACGTGTTCCAGTTCATCGTGCCGGTCTCGAGACCGTCGAGCGGCAGCACGATGAGCGATCCGATCACGCCGCCGACGGCGCCGATCAACGCGGCTTCGATCAGAAACGCCACGAGGATCGCGAATCCGCCGAATCCGAGCGAACGCAACACACCGATCTCGTGCGTACGCGCCCCCACCGCCGCGAGCATGGTGTTCGCCGCACCCAGAACGGCGGCGATGCCGAGAATGGTCGTCAGCATGAAGCCGAGGATGCCCAGCACGTCGCCGAGCACGCGTGTCTGTGCCGAGAAGTACTCGCGCTCCGTCTGCACCTTGCTCGCGAGCTGCTTGTGATTCTCGAGCTCTTCCTTGAGCGACGCCATGTCGGTGCCCGGTACGACCCGCGCCACGACGCGCTGTCGCACCGGCCGCTCCAGCGCCGCCGCCATGCGGTCGACGTCCCCCCAGATCTCGGAGCGGTACGCGCCGTCGTGCTCGAAATGGCCGACGACCTCGAACGGCGTGACGTTGATGGTGAGCGTATCGCCGATCTCGCAGTTGGCGATACGTCCCGCGATCGGCTTGCCGACGATGATCTCGTCCGCGCCGAACGTGACGTTGCGGCCGCCTTCCAGGATCCGCAGCTGCTCGCCCTGGATCTTGAACGAGGCTTCCTCGACGCCGCGAATCGGGACGTTGACGCGCCCGCTGCCGTCCACCTTGTCGAGGAAGACGGCGAGGTACGACTCGCCGGCGGCGAGCGGCCGACCGTTCTCGTCGAGGGCGACCTCGGGGCGCTCCTTCTTGTACTGCTGCACCTTGCCGACCGTGATGCCGCTCTCGCCTTCGCTCGTCGCGCCCGGCCGCAGGTACACGACGACGTCGTCGGCGCCGGTGGAGTCCATGAGCACCTGGAACCCCTGGCGCAGCGCGAAGACGCCGCAGAGCACCGCGACCGTCATGGCGATGCCGAGCGCGCTGAACGACGCGGCCTGCCAGCGCACCAGCAGGCTGCGGAACGGATACGACCAGGGGATGAACGTGCGGAACATCGCTACGCGCCCCTGCGCAGGGCGTCGACGGCCTTGAGTCGCGACGTGCGCCACGCGGGCACGGCGCCCGCCAAGAGACCGATGACGATGCAGATGATGCCCGCCCAGACGACCGTGTTGGTTGCGACGTGGAAGACGGGGATCTGCGTGCCGAAGAGCTTCCGAAACACCGGCTGGGTCCACAGCGCGATGCCGACGCCCAGGCTGCCGCCCAAGAGCACGATGCCGGTCGCCTCCATGATGTAGAGGCGCGCGGGAATGCGCCGCGAGAAGCCCAGCGCGCGCATGACCCCCATGGAGCGCGTGCGCTCGCGCGCGGCGATGGTCATGGTGTTGATCACGCCGAACATGATCGCGAACAACACCGCGCCGCCGATCATGCCGAGGAACGTCGGCAGGTTGCCGAGCATGCTGACGAACCCGGCCTGGAACGCGGCCTCGGTCTGGGTGCGCGTGCGCTGGGGTCCGTTCTGGTAGCGCAGGTCGATCTGATCGATGACTTCCTGCGGCGAGTGGCCCTCCGCGATCTTCACGATGTACACGCTGGTGCCGCGGGGGCCTTCGGCATCGCCGCGCTCGAGCACCTCGTCGAGGTAGGTCCAGTGGAAGTACATCGTCATCTCGTCGACGTTGGCCTTCGTCGAGCGGTAGATCCCACGGATGTTGAACGTCCACTCCGCGCCGTCGTTGCGCGGGTAGATCGTGCCGATCAGCGGCACCTGGTCGCCGACCTGCCAGCCGTACTTCTCCGCGAGCGCGACGCCGATGATGGCCCCTTGCTTGTCGTCGAACCAGGCCTGGGTCTGCTCCGGCGGCACGAGGACCTCCGGATACTGCTCCAGGAGCGTTTGCGGATCCGTCCCGAACTGCCCGAAGAAGCCCTCGGGGCCCTGATACAGGCCGCCGAACCACGTGAACAAGCAGACCGACTCGACGGACTCCATCTCTTCGATCGTGTTCTTGTAGGAACGCGGGAGCGACTGGAACAAGCTCACCGCGCTGCCGGTCACGACGCGGTTCGACGCCGACTGCTCGACCGCGGCGTCCAGGCTCGTCACGATCGAGCGCAGGAAGCAGAAGAGGAACATCGCCACCATCACCGCGCCCACCGTGAGCAAAACGCGCACGGGGTGGCTGACGGCATGGCGGCGTGCGAGACGACCGAGGGTCATACGGCGGCGTCGCTCACCAGGAGGCCCTTGTCGAGCTTCACGATGCGGTCGGCGCACTCGCCGGCCTGCACGTCGTGGGTCACCATGACGACGGTCGTCGCGTGTTCCTTGGCGAGGCGGCCGAGCAGCTCCAGCACCTCGTCGGCGCTGTCGCGGTCGAGGTCGCCCGTCGGCTCGTCACAGAGCAGGATCGTGGGATCCATGGCGATGGCGCGCGCGATGGCGACGCGCTGCTCCTGACCGCCGGACAGCGCCTTCGGGCGATGGTCCATGCGGTCTTCCAGGCCGACGATCTCGAGCGCGTACCGCGCCTGCTCGCGGCGCTCCTTCTTGCCGAGCGGCGTGAGCATGAGCGGCAGCTCGACGTTCTCTTCCGCGGTCAGCACGGGGATGAGGTTGAACGCCTGGAACACGTAGGCGATGTGCCGGGCACGAAACGCGGAGAGCGCCTCCGCGCCGAGCTTCGTGAGATCGACACCGGCGACGAACAGTTGACCACTGTCCACGGTGTCGAGCCCGCCGATGAGGTTGAGGATCGTCGACTTTCCGGATCCCGACGGTCCCATCAACGCCAGGAACTCGCCTTCCGTCACGTTCATCGAGAGGCCGTCGAGGACGACGAGGGACTCGCCGCCCTTGTGATACGCCTTGTAGACGTCCCGCAGTTCGATCGCGAGCCCGCTCACGCTATTTCCCCGTTCGCACGCGCTTGCCGTCCTCGAGATCCGACGCGGGGTCCAGGACGAAGACGTCCGTCGCCTCGAGGCCCTCCACCAGGACCACGGCCGTGCCCTTGTCTTCGCCGAGAACGACGTCGCGGCGGTGGGCCATGCCGTCTTCGACGACGAAGACGAACGTACGGTCGCCCCGCGTGCGCACGGCACTACGGGGAATCGTCATGTACGCGGGCTTGGCCGCGTCGGGCGCGGCGTCTTCCCTGCCCTTGAAGACGACGCGGGCCGCCATGTCGGGGCGCAGCACCTCGGGCCGTTCGTCGAACACGACCCGCAGCTCGATCGTCCCCTTCGAGCGGTCGGCGCGCGGCCAGATCTTGCGAACGCTGCCGGGCCAGCCCGTGTCGGGATCCGCGTCGAGGAAGATGATGGCGTTGTCGCCCTCGGCCACGCGCAGGATCCGCCGCTCGGAGAGCTCCACCTGCACCTCGAACGACGTCGGATCCACGATCGTCGCGACGCTCCCGCGAGAATTGCCCGCGCCGGTCGGGGCAATGACCTCGCCGACCTCCGCGTCCTTGCGGATGACGAGCCCTTTGAACGGCGCGCGAATGATCGTCTTTTCGAGCTCGATGCGCGCCTGCGCCTCGGCCTGCTTGGCGGTCGCGAGGTCGGCGCGCGCCACGGCCTCGGCGGCTTCGCGTTTCTCGATGGTCCCGTGCCACGCCGTCCGTGCGGCCTCGCTGACGCGCTTGCGGGACGCGATGGCGGCTACGGCTTCGCGCGCCGCGCGCGCGTCGGCCTGGATCTTGTCCCATTCGCCTTTGCCGATGCGCTTCGACTCGACGAGCGGGCGGTTGCGTTCGACGTCGCGCTCGAGGCGGTCGGCGCGCTCCTTGGCCTCCGCCATCAGGCGCTCCTGGGTTTCGATCTCGGCTTCGAGTCGCGGAAGCAGCAGCCGCGCCGCTTCGGCATCGGCGGCCATCTCCTTCACCCGCGCCGTCGCCGCCTTGGAACGCAGCTCGGCGTGCGTGAGATCGGCCTCGAGATCGTCGTACTGGATGCGGGCGACGATCTCCTTCTCCTGGACGATGTCGCCCTCGCGCACGTTCAGCTCCACCAGGCGGCCGGAGCGCACCGACGCCACCGAGGTGGATCGGTCGGCGACGATGTAGCCGTTGGCGGAGACGTCGCCCTCGGCGGCTTGTCCGGGGACGACACGCGTCGGGCGCGCGGTCCGCACGGTCGGCGCGCCGGCGTCGCTCCACAGGCTCGCGATCGGCTCGCGAAACAGGAACGCGAGCCCGGCGAGCAAGGCGACGAACAGGACACGGATCCACGGGAACCCGCGCACGTGTCCGACGGGCTCGTTGCCGCGCCGGATCCGCAGCCGTGAGAGATCGGCGGAGCGCGCGTTGCCGCCGGAAGCGGGCCGCTTCGCGGCCTTGGTATCGGCTCTGGGATCCCCGTCCGTCATCGCCCCGTAGGGTAGGTCCGTCCGCGCGATTCGCCCCGCCGTTTCAGCCCCTTGGGCCCTCGTGACGAGCCGCGTGTGTCCTGCGCGTCTTTCCGCAGGCGGCTACTTGACCTTGAGCTTCTTCTTGACGGTGTTGCGTGTGTGACTGTGCGTCCAGCCCTTGCGGCTCTTGCCCTTCTTGAGCTTGCCACGCTTGCTGCCGCCCCGACTCGTCTTGTTGGCTTTGGGCACGGCGTGCCTCCTTCGATATCCGCTTGCGAGCCCGGCAATGTAGCCGGTCTCTCACGTCGGGTGGCCCTTTTCCCATGGGCGGGCCGTATGCTCTGCCGCCATGAAGCCTGTTGTCATCGCGCTCGCCGCACTGTTCGTCCTGAGTGCCTGTGTCGCGCCCCGGCGGGCTCGCCGCTGCTGCCCCGAGCGGCCGGCCGTCCCCAAGGCGGAGTCCGTCACACCCTCGCCGACGCCGGCGCCCGAGCCCCGGGACACCGGCTGGTTCCGGGGCGACGGGCGACCCATGGACGCCGACGCGGTCTTCGCGGCGGCGCCGAACGCCTCGGTGATCGCCTTCGGAGAGTTTCACAGCCACCCGGTCGGCGCGGCAGCCGAGCTACGCATGCTGAAAGCCGTGCACGCGGCGCACCCGCGCATGGCGCTGGCCATGGAGTTCTTCGAGCGGGACACGCAGGCCGATCTCGACGCGTACCTCGCGGGCGAGCTCGACGAGCCCGCGTTCGTGAAGCGCACCCGTCAGTCCGCGGACTATGCCAAGGGGCACCGTGCGCTGATCGAGTATTGCAAGAAGCACGGCATCCCGGTAATCGCCGCCAACGCGCCGCGGCCGCTGGTGAGCGGGTACCGGAAGTTCGAGGGCGACTACGCGGCGTACCGCCTCACGTTGAGCGAGACGGAGCTGAGCTACGTCGCGGACGAGACGAGCACGCCCGACGACGCGTACCGCACGCGTTTCTACGACGTCATGGGTCCCGAGCGCGCGCCGACGTTCTTCCGTTCGCAGTCGCTTTGGGACGACACGATGGCGGAGTCGATCGCCCGGTTTCGCGACCTGCACCCGGATCACAAGGTGTTGTTCGTCGTGGGCGCGTTTCACGTGCGCGGCGGCCTGGGCGCGTTGACGAAGTACCGTCAGCGGCGGCCGAACGACACGGTGTCGCTGATCGTGATGGACGTTGCCGGCAAGCCGTTCGAGATCGACACGTCGGACACATTCGTGCTGCGCGTGACGTCGGCGACGCAGTAGCTACGCGGCGACGGCCTGCTGTCGGGCCGAGAACTCGCCGAGGACGACGATGACGTCGCGGCCGATCTCCTTGTCGGCTTGCCAGAGACCGGCGAGCGCGACGGCGCCGGCATAGGTGACGCGCCCGAGGGCCATCTGCGTCATGAGCCGGAATGACCCGTTGACGCCGTCGTAGGTGACGGCGAACGAGCGGACGGTGTCGTCGTGGAGGCTGGGCGTCCAGCGGGCTTCGGCGCCGGGGGTGGCGACGAGGACGCGGGTGGAACGGTCGCCGAGGGCTTCGCGCAGGCCCGGTGCGGGGAGGGCGTGGGTGACGGCGGGACGATGAACGTGTCGATGGTGGGCCGGAGGTGGTGGAGGCTGCGGAGGAGTTGGTCGAGGGGTGGGCGTCGGTGGCCGCCGAAGCCGGCTTCGACGACGTGGAGGCGGACGCCGTTGAGCCAGCCGAGGTCACGGAGCGCGATGCGGGGGGTGGGCGCGGGATTCTCCTGTGTGGTGGTGGACGGACTGGCTCGTCGGCTTGACCGTGCCCAACCTCAGGCGTACCGTCGCGGCCCGCTTGACCGTGGCGGTGTAGCTCAGTCGGTTAGAGCACAGGCTTCATAAGCCTGGGGTCGGCGGTTCGAGTCCGCCCGCCGCTACCATCTCTCCTAGCCGGAGGTCCCACGAAGCACGTTGCGGCGTGGGGTACGGCGCCTGGGGACGCTTCTCCGGGTTAGGGGCCCTATCGACCCACAGCCGATCTCAGGCTCCCCCGTCTGTGAATGGGGCGTTCAGACGCAGCTCCTGATGTCAATGACCACAGGCCACGACGTGCGGCCTAGGACGACGGGAGCACGGGGGCTTAGGTCCTGTCAAGATGAGGACTCGTTGAACGTAAGCGTCCTGTGAACCGCGCCTTGCAGCGTTGTTTCGATCCGTCAGGATTCTCCGTTCTGAACGGAGATGGCCGATGGCAGCGAAGAAACGGTGGCGCGGCAGAGCGACGTACGAGCGGTTGCTCGAGCAGCGCGCGCGTGAGGGCCTGACGTTTTCTGAACTCGCCGAGCGCTCCGGTGTCCCGGTTGGGACGCTTCAGCGCTGGGCTCGCCGACTGCGAAGCGAGGCGGCGAGCGCGGTCGAGCCCTTCGTGGAGCTCGCACCCGTTCAGCCGGAATCTTGCGAGGAGCGCGTCGAAGTCGTGCTGTGTTCAGGCCGCACGATCTACCTGCCGACATCGAAACCGTTCGTGGGGCTCGAGGAGCTCGTGACGCTGCTCGAGTCGTGCTGAGCCTGCCGGACGCGGTGCGCGTGTTCGTAGCGCGCGAGCCGGTGGACTTTCGCAAGGCGCACGACGGGCTGTGCCAGGTCGTTCGCGACGTCTTCGGCGACGACCCGCTCTCGGGGCATCTGTTCGTGTTCACCAACAAGCGTCGTGATCGTATCAAGCTGCTCTTCTGGGACCGCAACGGACTGTGGCTTCTGTACAAGCGATTGGAGCGCGGCACGTTCCCGCGCTTCTCGCTGCCCGGACGTGCATCGCGCCGCGAGGTCGATCGTTCGTGGCTTGCGATGTTGCTCGACGGATTGGAGCCGTTCTCGGCAAAAGTTCATTCGCGTCATGTCCGACGTGTGCGTATAGATGAACGCAGCGCGCATGGATGAACGCACGGCCCTTCTCGAACGTATCAATGAGCTCGAGAACGAGGTGTCGGCGCGCGACGCGAAGATCGGAGAGCGCGACGCTGCGATCGAATCGCGCGATGCGAAGATCGCGCAACTCCTACAAAACGTGGATGCGCTCAAGCGCATGATCTGGGGCGGCTCGGAGAAGCAATCGACCAACGCTGCGCCGCTTGAATCCGCGCAGTTGTTCCTGGCCGGCATCCTCGAGCGAGCGCTGCGCGGGCCTGAGGCCAAGGGTGCGGTGGCCACGAGCCAGATCCAGGTTCCTGCGCACACGCGCAAGAAGAAGGGGCGCCGCAACCAGTTCCCCGAGCACCTGCCGGTGCTCAAGACGACGTTCGAGCTTGCGGAGACGGAGCGCTCATGCCCCTGCGGCGGCCATTTGGAGCCGATGGGCAAGCAAACCAGCAAGGAGCTCGAGCGGGTGGAGTTCTCGCTGGTGCACGAGATCGAGCGGGTGAAGTACAGCTGCCGAAGTTGCCAAGAGAACGTGGTGACCGCGGCGGGTCCTGAGCGGGTGATCGACAAGGGCATCCTGGGTGTGGGGTTCTTGGCGCACGTGCTCACGGAGCGGTTCTTGAATCACATGCCGTATCACCGGCAGGAGAAGAAGTACGGATCGGAAGGCCTTTCGCTCTCGCGCTCGGTGCTCTCTTCTTCCTCGATCCGCTGCGCACAGCTCCTGGAGCCCATCGTGGATCAACTGCGGCGCGAGATTCTGGGTTCGGACATCGTGCACACCGACGACACACCGGTGACGATGCTTCAAGACAGCACGGGCGTGAAGCGCCAGGCGCGGGTGTGGATCTATCGCGACATCGACGGCCGTTGCTTCTTCGATTTCACGCAGACTCGCAGCCGGGACGGGCCACAGAAGATCTTCGGCGACTTCGGCGGCTACATCGTGGCCGATGCGTTTCCGGGCTACGACAAGTTCTTCACGCACGGCACGGCCACGGAAGTGGCCTGCTGGGCACACGCGCGTCGGAAGTTCGTGGCGGCGGAGTCGAGCGAGCCGAAGCTGGCCAAGGAAGCGATTCGCCAGATCGGCGAGTTGTACGCAATCGAGAAGCTCGGCAAGGACCTGGACGCGAAAGCTCGAAGAGAGCTTCGCGTACGTGAGTCCCTGCCGCGACTTGGCGCGCTGCGGACGTGGTTCGCGGCAACGCGCTCGACGGTTCTGGACAAAGGCGCCATGGGCCAGGCCATCGACTACGCGCTATCCAACTGGGACGCGCTCGTGCGCTACACCGAGGACGGGCGGCTTCCGATCGACAACAACGCCGCGGAGCGCGCGCTCAGAGGCGTCGCGGTGGGACGCAAGAACTGGATGTTCGTAGGCAACCAGGCCGGCGGCGAGACGGCCGCGGGAATGTACAGCCTGGTGGAGAGCTGCAAGGCCGCGGGCGTGAATCCGCGCGAGTACTTCCAGGACGTGTTGCTGCGCATCGCCACGTGCTCGGATGTGACCAAGCTCACGCCGCACGGATGGAAGGAACACTTCCTGCCGGACGTCGAGCAGCGACGCCAGAGCGCGCTGAAGAAGCTCTTCGCTCGCGCGTAGCGTCCCCTACGTGACTCGCCGACGAACGCAAGGCGGGTTTCGCCGGACGCTTACCGTTGAACGGATGACCCCCGCTTTACGAAAGCTGAGTGCACGAACGCGGAAGTCAAAGAGCACAGCTCCCGGCAGGAGCACCACCACGGAAACACGACAGCTTGGGGGGCGTCAAGGCGAGAGCGCGAACGCAGGGTGGGCTACTTCTTCTCGGCGGTTCGAACGGCATCGAAGTGCTCCTCAGCATGGCGTCTCAGTTGTGCCGCCAGCTCCAAGTCCTCCTCTACAATTCGATCCAGTACCCGCACGAGCAGGTCGGCATCATGCGCGAGTCGAGCTACTAGGCGCTGCCGCACACTTGACGACAGTTGTTCAGATCGAGACAACAAGGAGTACCAAGTATCTTCGGACATCTCTCGGCTGGACAAGAGGCACCTTGCCGCCTCCTCGCGAGCAGCACGCACAGAATCCGGATAGCTCCTCGCGAAGACCGACGCCGCCACCGAACTGTGGGGCCGTTGAAGGAGTACGCAGGTTGCACTCCGAAGAGAAATTTCGGCACCGGCACTCTCAACAACCCCAGTGCTCAACTGATGTTCCAAGTGGTTCGTGAGAAGATCAGATCTCGCGATCAGCTCTGCATATGAGTGCCAGTGTGGATGTCCACTCGCGCTCAAGGACGGTTGGTCTCCATTGAAAGCAACGTTGCGCGGCCACTCCCTATGTAGGCCAGCGAGGATCTCATCGACGAGATCATCTTGAAGGCTGCGGTCGCCACGCAGTAGAAGTGGAATCTGGGCGTACCCCCAGTTCTCACATTGCGAGACCGCCACACCAACAAGTTTCACCATGGCCGCCGTTTCTAGATCCCCGCTCGACGACAGGAGAACTGCCGACGATGCTTTCTCAAAGTGCGAACTTGTGGGACTCCTGAGAAGTTCCTTAACGTTCTGCTCTCCAGCCGTAACGATGCGCTCACGAAGTGAGCGGGCGAGTCAGCGTCGCTCCTGAGGATGGGAAATGGTCTCCTGGCGCGCTTCCTCCAATCAAGGAGCAAGGCAAGATGATGAGGCCGTCGATGAGCGCCGGGCGTACTGATCGCGAGTTATCCGGCTCAGCCGCTCAAGCGTACGATGACGCTCGTCTCGGCGAAGAGAATAGGCGGCGATAACCCAACCTCAGTAGGTCGTTCGGGCAGCGTATCTCATGAGCACCGCGCTCTGCTGTTCGGAAACAATGGTGCGGCGGCGGATCTGCTGATTCAGGTTCTCGCGCTTGCGCTGCGCTTCGTTCAGGCCGAGATCGAACACGGTGAAGCCCTGCGGAATGTTCTCTTCGGCCCAGCGCGCCAGGTCGGGCGCGGGCTTGTCCCACTTCTTCACGAAGGCCTTGAGCTTCTCTTCGGCCTCGCGACGCGACGTCGCATTGAACGCGGCGCGAAGGTCAGCGGCAACGTCGCGTCGAAGCTTCTGGCGCGGAACGTAGCTCTGCGCGTTCTGCTGCAGGTGGAACTGGCAGCGCTGCCAGGCCACGCCGGCGAACCGCGCACGCCAGCGCGGCCGCAATGCCCTTGTGGCCGTCGCTGGTGATGAGCTCGACGCCATGTGAAGGCCGCGGGTCCTGGAGAGAAGCGAGGAACTCGCGCCAGTGGACCTCGGCCTCCGAGAGGCTCACGCTCGTTCCCAGCACGCTGCGCTTGCCGTGAGAATCGACGCCGATGGCGATCAGCACAGCGCAGTCGCGCACCGATCCGCCGTGGCGCACCTTCTCGTAGCGAGCGTCGAGTACGAGGTACTTGAACGCGCCGAGCGGACGTGTGCGCCAGCGCTCGAGCTCCTCGTCGAGCAGCGCAGCTGCTCGAGACACGCTCGTGGAGCTGATCTCCAAGGCCGTTGCAAAGCACCTTCGTGATCGCCTCGACACGCCGCGTCGAGACAGCCCTGGACGTACATCTCCGCCAGGGCCAGCGTGAGCGCTCTCTCGCTTCGCTGGCCGCGTTCAAGGCTGGAGGGGTAGAACGTGTCGCCGCCCTCGACGTCGCGAACCTGGGGCACCTGGACGTCGATCTCGCGCAAGCGGGTTCTGACGCGCTTGCGCTTGAAGCCGTTGGCGTAGCCGCGGCGCTGATCCGTGCGTTCGTGGGGCTCGGCGCCGAGGAAGGCACTGCGTTCGACCTTCATGGCCTCGTTCACCAGCACCCGCATCGCCTCAGCCATGCCGTCGAACCCGTTCTCGCTGAGCGCTTCCAGTGCGTCGCCCCAAGGCGTACGCTGTTCGTGGTGGGTCACGTCGTTCCTCCTTTGCGTGGTGTCGTTACCTGCAAAGGTACGGCGTTGATCCGCCACTCAGTTCGCCCCGGGAGATGGCGGCGCGCCCGCTTCGCTTGAATCAGCTAGCTGATTCAAGCGAAGCGAGCGCCTCTCCTCCGGGGAGCCATTTACAGAAAGAACGGTACACCCTCGTCGACCTTCCTGAGAGAGTTCATTAGCTCGCAGGGCTTCACGTGTCTCGATCCTCCAGCCGTAACGATGCCCTCACGAAGTGAGCGCCCGGCGAGTCGGAGCCCGATCGCTCTTGCTCGCGAACGGCCCGGCAGAACTAGGCGCATGAGACACTTGCACCATGCATCACTAGGATGGGAAATGGTCTCCTGGCGCGCTGCCCACATCCAATCAAGGAGCAAGGCAAGATGCATGAGGCCGTCGATGTCGATCAGTTCGCGCGGGCAGTACTGATCGATCAACTCGGGAGTTATCCCCGGCTCACTCTTCAGCCGCTCAAGCGTACGATGACGACTTCCGTCGTCTGCTGGCGAAGAGAATAGGCTCTCGATGAGATCACCGAGAGGAAGCCTAGCGGATAACCCAACCTCAGTAGGTCGTTCGGAGTGGCCACTTCGGCCCTCTAACTGAGGCACGGCCGCACCCCTGGTCGACTCATCTACACTGACGAAGTCGACCCGGCCACCAGTTCGTGGGGGCTTCCAAATCGCGACAGCCCCTAGGATCATGAGACTGATCCCCACAACGGTGACAGCTAGCTTCAGGCCAGAGCCTCTTTTCATACTAACTCGTCGAATGCCAAGTTGCGTCTCCCGCTCCTCCCTTGACCTCGTAGAAGGGCGGCTTCCCATTCAAGTCAAAGTGAAACCAGTTCATCCACTCATAGTAGCCCACAACGCGGCTTGCACTCTCAGTCACCTCGATCAAATACGTTTGGAACTCGGTCAAGACCCACATCTCAGTTACGGGCGGACTTCCCGGCCAGTTGCTCGAGTGACCTCCAAACGCGTTCATCTGGCCCTGCGCATTGAGGTAGAGCTGCGCCCTTGAGTCGCCCTCCCTCGCTCCCCGCGGGCGGCCGGGGCCAGGAGCATCGACCATTATCCCTCCATCCTGATGCGGGTATCCGGGATTCGACCGAGTTGCACCGTCGAGATTCCACTTCCCTCGTTCTCCGTTGTTCCCGAGGATCTTCTTAGGCTTCTTCACCTGGCCCGTCGGATCTGTCCATCCCATTAGTTCCTTTACATACTGAATCCAAAAGTAGGTCGCACCCGGCGCTCGGTCGACGACATCGAACCAGACCCCCTTACCGTGGTACCTGATCTCGTTCTCGTTGTACTTGAAAGCCCCACACCTCCCGCGGGGACCAGTGCCGGGGGCTGGAGTGCCTGGATAGACTCTGCCCTTGCCGGTCGGGGCGCCATGAGCAGGGATACTCGCTGGCCAGTCCGTGTACGGATTCGGGTCGGGTTTGCCTGGAGCAGGGCCGGTAGGTACTGGTCTACCATCCGGCCCGTCGACAAAGCGAAAGGGACTATTCGCGAAGGAGTACGGCACGTTCGAGTCGAGTGAGGCTGCTAGGGCCAAGCGCGTGGCTCCGACCGGACCGCCGTCAGGAATCGCCCCATGTTGATCGAGAGTTTCGACGAGGGTGTACCGTTCTTTCTGTAAATGGCTCCCGAGAGAGAGGCGCTCGCTTCGCTTGAATCAGCTAGCTGATTCAAGCGAAGCGGGCGCGCCGCCATCTCCCGGGGTCAACTGAGTGGCGGATCAACGCCGTACCTTTGCAGGTCTACGACAACTTGCATTGGAGATCGACGTGACCCACCACGAACAGCGTACGCCGTGGGCCGACGCCCTGGAAGCGCTCAGCGAGAGCGGATTCGACGGCATGGCCGAGGCGATGCGAGTGCTGATCAACGAGTCCATGAGAATCGAACGCAGTGCCTTCCTCGGCGCTGAACCGCACGAGCGCAGCGAGCAGCGTCGCGGGTACGCCAACGGGTTCAAGCCCAAGCGCGTTCGCACGCGCCTAGGCGAGATCGACGTACAGGTGCCTCAGGTGCGCGACGTCGAGGGCGGCGATGCGTTTTACCCATCGAGCCTTGAACGCGGCCAGCGAAGCGAGAGAGCGCTCACGCTGGCTTTGGCGGAGATGTACGTCCAGGGTGTTTCGACGCGCCGTGTCGAGGAGATTACGAAGGTGCTTTGCAACGGCCTTGAAATCAGCTCCACGAGCGTGTCGCGAGCAGCTGCGCTGCTCGATGAGGAGCTTTCGCGTTGGCGCACACGGCCGCTCGGGGCATTCAAGTACCTCGTGCTCGATGCCCGCTACGAGAAGGTGCGCCACGGCGGATCGGTGCGCGACTGCGCGCTGCTCATCGCCATCGGCATCGGCCACGACGGCAGGCGCAGCGTGCTGGGAACGAGCGTGAGCCTTTCGGAAGCCGAGGTTCACTGGCGCGAGTTCCTCAGCTCGCTCCAGGACCGCGGACTGCATGGCGTCGAGCTCATCACCAGCGACGGCCACAAGGGCTTGGCCGCCGCGCTCGCTGCCCGCTTCGCCGGCGTCGCCTGGCAGCGCTGCCAGTTCCACCTGCAGCAGAACGCACAAGCTTACGTGCCGCGTCAGAAGCTTCGACGCGACGTCGCCGCTGATCTTCGCGCCGCGTTCAACGCGACGTCGCGGCGCGAGGCTCAAGAGAAGCTCGAGGCCTTCGTAAAGAAGTGGGACAAGCCCGCGCCCGACTTGGCGCGTTGGGCCGAGGAGAACATCTCGCAGGGATTCACCGTGTTCGACCATGGCCTCAACGAGGCGCAACGCAAGCGCCTGCGCACCACCAACAGCCTCGAAAACCTGAATCAACAGATCCGGCGGCGCACGCGTGTTGCCGGACTCTTTCCAAACGAAGCGTCCTTGCTGCGGCTTGCGAGCGCGGTGCTCATCGAGATCAGCGAGGAATGGGAAACCGGACGGAGGTACTTGCCGAGGGACGACGCTTGATCAACCGCTCAGCGATTTACAGAAAGAACGTTGCTCTGCCGTTTCGACAGAGCCCGCTTCCGACTCGAACACTGAAAGCAGGTCGCTTTCGACCTTGTCGAGACGGTCCTGCCGCCCAACAGAGTCTTGGGTCATTGGCGACCCGGGCGAAAAATCTGGCCCGCCACCTGGTGGGCATCCCCCCGGACCTCACCCGGAGCCCGGTTGCCCGCCACCTGGCGGACATCCCCCGGGGCCTCACCCACCACCACCTCCCGAAGGCGCAACCGCCCCGGGAACTGGAACGGAGACAGGAGTGGCGTACATCGGTCCCCCGGGCGTTCCCGTCGGAGGCAGAGGCAGCGATATATCGTACGACCCTTGAGGTCCGAGTAACTGCATGGCGGTCCCCTTCCCTAGAGCTAGATGATCTCGTCGGAACGAACTAGCTCGAAGGATAGGTGTCCAGCCAGAGGCTGTAGTTAATCAGCGGGTCCGTCCCGGTCATGGCGACGACGGCGCGCACGTATCGACCGTACTTGTCGTCCTTGACGTTGATCTCGTCGAGCGCGACTCCCGCCGTTGTCTGCGATACAGCCGGTCCGACGTTGGTCCAGTCCTCCAGATTCCCGCTGGTCTGGAACTGAACCGTGAAGGTCGAGACGGTCCCCCCCGTTGTGTGGACGGTCAGATTGATCGCGGCCAACGGCATCCCGCTCACGTCGATGCCAGGTGACTTGACGGTCGTGGCGCCCGTAAGCGTCTCGCGGATCTTGATGGGAATCTGCATTGCTCTCTCCTCCAACGCACCCTGAGTGCGCAGCCGTGTTGTCGTTCGTCAAATGGACACAGAGTGCCCGTTTGGCCGCTGGCGGAAGAAACGCCGCGAAGAGAAGCCGAGTCCCCCTCGAACGTTCTAGCCTCCTGCGTGCCAGCGCGCCGGCGAGGCGGTTCGAGTCCGCCCGCCGCTACCATTTCCTTGCAACGGCTTCTTCGGCCGTTGAATCACACGGCAAGCGTGCGGCGTTAAGAGTCCGTTGCGGGCGGACGATGAACCGCCGACCCATGTAGGGGCGACCCTCGTGGTCGCCCGCGAACGACCAGACACGATCGCAGGGAACGCCTCCGCCGGCGACCACGGGTCCAACGACGGCTCGCACTCCGACGGCGCACGCGGCGGGCGGGGCCTCGCCCCGCCCCTACACGTCAACACATTCCGCATTTTCCGTGTCAGCCCCCGCAAACTCGCGCGTACAGGGTGTGGGAATCTTGGGCGCACCGCGCCCTGGAATGAGAACGAAAGAAACGCCGGAGGCGGGCGTAGGAACCTGCCCAATGTGTTCCTACGCTCGCCAAAGGCACGCTCTACGCGCGCCGGCGCATCCGCTGTTGCTGCCGCAGCAACGCAGCGACCCGGGCTCGCAGCCGCTCCGGCACGACCGGCTTCGTGATGTTGTCGTCCGCGCCCGCGTCGAGGCTGATCGACTCCATCGCCTCGTCCTGCAGCCCCGTCAACATCAGGATCGGCAACGCCACGGTCTCCATCTGCGACCGCAGCTCCCGATCACCTCGACCCCGGTCCGATCGGGC
>CBDCWP010000030.1:0-308859 GCA_965223505.1 Planctomycetota bacterium | reverse complement strand
GCTCGTCCGGCGGCGCGAAGGACCCGCCGGGCGCTACGTCCCGGCTCGGCCTCGGCCTCGGTGACGGGCTCGGTGACGGGGAGGGGCTCGGGCGCCGGCGCCGGATCCGGCAACGGCCGCGTTTCGCCGGAGAGCTCGAACGGGTTGCTCGTGCGCTCCTCGCGCGGCGCCTTCACGCCGCACGCAGGGCACGTCAGGTCGTCCGCCGTCAGCTTCTCACCGCAGCTTCTGCACTTCCTGGAGCGTCCCGCGCTCATCCGGCTCCTGCCTACCGCTTGCTCGGCGGCTTGTATTCCGGCTTCTTCGGGGGTACGTGGGTTTCGAGCATCTTCAGTGCTTCCCGCACCGCGCGCTCGAGCTGCGGATCGCCGCCGTCGAGCATGCCCTTCGGCGTCTGGAACACCTCGATGTCGGGCGCGACGCCCACGTTCTCAACGACCCAGTTGCCGTCCGTGTCCATGATGCCGAAGTTCGCGGCCGTCACGCTGCCGCCGTCCATCAGCGGCGGGTACCCCGAGATGCCGACGAGCCCGCCCCATGTGCGCGTACCGACGAGCTTACCGAGCCCGAGCTTGCGGAACATCCACGGCATCGCGTCGCCGCCGGAGCCCGCGTACGCGTTGATGATCATCACCTTGGGGCCCGTCATCGTGCCGAACGGCGTCCGCCCGAGCCAGCCCTCGCGGTTCATCCAGTAGCAGATGGGCTCGCGGTCGAGGATCTCCACGACGTAGTCGGCGACCTTGCCGCCGCCGTTGTAGCGCTCGTCGAGCACCAGGCCTTCCTTGTCGAGCTGGCTGAAGTAGTCGCGGTCGAACGCCGCGAGACCGCCGCGCCCGGTGTTCGGCATGTACACGTACGCCAAGCGGCCGTTCGAGAGCTCGTCGACCTTGCGCCGGTTGCCTTCGATCCAGGCGAGACGCCGCAGTGTCCCGTCGTTCGAGAGCGGAACGACGGTCGTCGTGCGCGGTTCCGAGCCGTCCGCCGTCGCCGACAGGGTGAGCTCGACGCGTTGGTTCGCCATGCCTTCGAACGCCTGGTAGAGGTTCGCGTTGTACGTGATGTCCTCGCCGTTCACCGCGATCAGGTAGTCGCCGACGTTGACGTCCACCCCCGGCTCCGTGAGCGGCGCGCGCAACCGCGTGTTCCAGTTCTGGCCCTTGTAGATGCGCGCGACGCGGAAGCGGCCGTTGTGGATCTCGAGGTCCGCGCCCAGGAGCCCGACATTGTTGCCGGACGGCGCGCGGGGCGTGTCTCCGCCGCTCACGTACTCGTGGCCGCAGCACAGCTCGCCCATCAGCTCACTCTGGAGCACCGAGAGGTCGCTGCGGTGCCTGACATGCGGCAGGAAGGGGCTCCAGCGCTCCCACATGGCGTTCCAATCGACGCCGTGCATGTTCGAGTCGTAGAAGTAGTCGCGCTGGATGCGCCAGGTCTCGCGCAGGATCTGCGGCCCACTCGAGCTCCGGCACCACGCGCACCTTGACGTTGTCGATGCCGAAGTCCTTCTTGCCCTTGCCGGACTCGTTCACGACCGACCAACGCGAGCCGACACGGACGAGAACGTGCTTGCCCGTCGCCGAGACCTCGAATGCGCTCACGCCGCTCATGACGTCCGTGGCCTTGCGGCTCTTGAAGTCGAAGCCCTTCATCGACGACCCGCCGCCGCTCGTCGGGCGGTGGAGATAGAGCAGCTTGCCGTGCGAGCACTGCAGGTTGTAGAACGTGCCGGAGCCGGCCGCCGGGAGTGCGAGAATGCGCTGGTCGATGTCCTCGACGTCGATGGAGGGCTTCTCTGCGGCCTCCTTGGAGCCCGCTTCGTCGTCCTTCGCGCCCTCGTCGTCTTCCTTCGCGGCGGGCTTCGCCTCGTCCTCGGGCTGCTTCTTCTCGTCGTCCTTCTCGTCGTCGCCCTCGTCGTCTTTCTTCCCGGGCGCGTCCTCGTCGTCCTTCTTCTCTTTCTTCTTGTCCGGGTCCTTCTTGTCCGCGTCCTTCTTGGGCGCGTCCTTCTTCTGGTCCTTCTTCGGCTTGGGCTCCTCGTCGTCACTGCGCGCCGCAAGCGGGTTCTTGCCGTCCTTCTTCAGCACGACGAAGTAGAGACTGCTGCTCGGCGTGCGCAGTGTCGACGTGGACAGGTCCAGCCCGAAGCTGCGCGGACCGCTGTTGACGGACGCGCGGAAGAACAGGTGCTCGCCGTCCCGGGAGAACGTGGGCGAGTCGGCGTTGCTGAACGCGTCGGTCAGCGGCGTCGTATTGCCGGTCGCGACCTCGAACAGATCGACGCCGTTGTAGGCCGTGTTCGGGTTCTTCTTCTCGTACGCGATCCACTTGCTGTCGGGCGACCACACGCCGAACGGACGCCACACGCCGAGCGCCCCCTGCGTCCGGCTGATCGGCGTCACCTTGCCGGTCTCGAGCGTGATGTACGCGAGGCGGTTGCCCTTGTCGCTGAACAGGATGTGCTTGCCGTCCGGGCTCCACACGGGGTCGTGGTAGAAGCCCGCCCCGCCGAGCGCGTGGTACGTGATCGGCTCTCGTCCGCGGCGATCTCGCACCGCCAGCCGGTACTCACCGCCGGCGTCACTGAACCAGGCGATCGTGGCGCCGTCGGGACTCCAGACCGGGTCGCGGTCGTGGACGCCGGGCGAGTCGGTGATGTTGCGCGGCGCGCCGTGCTCGCGCGGGACGGTGATGATCTCGCCGCGCGCTTCGAACGCCGCTCGCTTTCCGTTCGGCGAGATCGCGGCGTTGCGCACGCCGCCGCGAACCGTCTGCCAGCGCGGGATGCTGTGCAGGCCGTCCGAGCGGACCGTGATGCGCAGCCGTTCGCTCGAGCCGCTCTCCGGGTCGTAGACATGCAGCGCGCCCGCCTGCTCGTACGCCAGCACACCGGCGCCCGACGACATCGAGCGCACGTCGAAGCTCCTGGACTTCGTGATCTGCACCGGCGCCTTGCTGCCCGGCGTGAACTTCCAGATCTCCATGCGGTTCGTGCGATCGGACGCGAAGTAGACGTCGTCGCCGATCCAGCACGGGAACGTGTCCGAAGCGTTCACGTGCGGGATCTGCTCGATCCCGTGCGTTGCCGGGTCGTAGATCCACACCGGCGGCGTCAGGCCGCCGCGGTAGCGCTTCCACGAGCGAAACGCGTCGTTCATCGGCGTGTACGCGATGCGGTCGCCCGTGTCGTTGTAGGACGCGTGCCCGACGCGCGGGATCTTCAGCTCGCGCGGCATGCCGCCCTCGTCCGAGACGAGGTAGAGGGTTCGCCCCGGCCGACCGCCCCGCGCGCTCGAGAACAGCACGCGTTTGCCGTCCGGATGCCAGCCCTGGACCGTGTCGCTTGCCGGATGCCAGGTGAGTCGCTGCGGAACGCCGCCGTCGATCGGCATCACGTAGACGTCGGTGTTGCCGTCGTAGGCGCCGCTGAACGCCACCATCGTGCCGTCAGGGCTAAGGTGCGGGTTCGACTCGCTGCCGACGTGGCTCGTCAGGCGGCGCGCGTCGCCGCCTTCCCGACCGACGACCCAGAGATCGCGCGCATAGACGAAGACGATGTGGTCTTCCGAGATCGTCGGCGACTGCAGGAGCAACGTCTCCGACGCCTGGTCGGCCGACGCGGCGGACGCGCCGAGGATCGGGACGACAGTGAGTGCGAGCAGGGCGAACAGTCGGGCGGGCTGCATTGCGATCGACCTCCATGTGGGCGCAGAATGGTAATCAGCGGGGCGATCTCGTGCCCCCCGATTGTGGAGCGCGCCATGGTCCATCGCCCTTCGTTGCTCGTTCTCGTGGTGTTGTGCGTAGCCGGCTGCGGCGGGGACGAACGTGCGAGCCCGCCGCGAGACGCCGGTCCCGTCGCGACGTTCTCGATCGTGGCGCGCGATCCCGACACCGGCGACCTGGGTGTGGCGGTGCAGAGCAAGTTCCTCGGCGTCGGCGCCGTCGTGCCCTTCGCGCGCGCGGACGTGGGCGCGATTGCGACGCAGGCGTACGCCAACACGACCTACGGTCCGCGCGGATTGGCGCTGCTGGACGTGGGCGTCGATGCCACCGACGTCGTCGCGACGCTCACACGCGAGGACGCGGGACGCGATCGTCGTCAGCTCGGTGTCGTCGACGCGCGCGGTGTGTCCTGCGCCTACACGGGATCGAGGAACAACGAATGGGCGGGTCACAAGATCGGGGACGGGTACTGTTGCCAAGGCAACATCCTCGCCGGTGAGACGGTCGTGAACGCCATGGCGCGAGCGTTCGAAGAGAGCGAGGCGGAGTTGCCCGAACGCCTGGTCGCGGCGCTGGCCGCGGGGCAAGCGGCCGGCGGCGACAAACGGGGACGGCAGTCCGCCGCGCTGTTGGTCGTCCGGCGCGGCGGCGGGTACGCCGCATGGAACGACCGGTACATCGACTTGCACGTCGAAGACCATGCACGACCCATCGAAGAGCTCGCGCGTGTGCTCGCGCTTCATCGCGGGGTGTTTCCCGACCGGCCGTCACCGGCGCCGCGCGGCGTCACGCGGGAGCGCCCCGCGGGAGGGACGGTGCGCGCCGCGTGGCTCTCGGCAGACGCCCAGAACGCGGCACGGCACTACGTCGGCACGCGCATGCTGGACGCCGCGAGCGCGGTCGTGCTGTCGTGGGCGCCTCAGAAGACGCTTCGTGAGGACCGGTTCGTCAAACGCGGCGACGGCTGGGTCGCCGCGCCCTGACTACTTCCTGTTGGCCGACGTGCGCGCCACGTTCGTCTCGTCGCGGTCGAGCTGGATCCACCGCTCGAGACCGGCCGCGCCCCCCGGCAACTGGAACGTGAACGGCAGCGCCTCCTGGTACAGCCCGCGCAGCCAGACGCCGTACGTCACGCGCTTGCCCTGCTTCGTCTCGACGCTGTGAAGCCGCGTCGCGGGGAACGGCTTGCCGACGTCAACCGTCGATTCGAGCGCAAGCACGTCAGGTGCCACCGTCTCGCGCGGCAGATCGACGTCGAAGCGCGCGAAGCCGTCCACCGGCAGCCGCACGGTTCGTGCGGCGCACGTATCGGGAATCCAGACGTCCTGCACCCGGTCCGGCCGCGGCGTCGGGCGGTGGCTGGGGTGCCCGAAGACCGGAGTGGGCTGCGCGAGTTGCAGCGTCTCCTTGACCGTCGCCGATGGTCCGTCCACGTCCGGGCGGTCCACCGGCATTTCGATACGCCAGTGCGTGTGATCGATCGCCGGCAGGTCGATCCAGCCGCGCTCGTCCGTCGTGCAAGAGAACGCCCTGGCCGGCGAAGCGCCCTTCCAGGCGACGTCGCCGGCGCCGGTCACGCGCACGGTCACGTTGCGGAGCGGCGCGCCGGTTCGATCGACGAGGCGCACCCCCGCGTTCTCGGCACGCGCCGTCCACGGCGTGTCCGCCACGCCCGGGCGCTCGCTGCCGGACAGCGACTCGAGGAACGCAACGAGATCGTCCACGTCGCGGTCCGTCGGCTCGAAGGACTTCAGCTTCGCATCGAGGAGCCCGTCCTGGTTCGTCTTGCGAACCGACGCGTAGTACCGGACGACCTCTTCCAGCGTCGGGAACGAGCCGTCGTGCATGTACGGAGGACGCTTGGCGACGTCGCGCAGGCTCGGTGTCTTGAAGCTGCGCATGTCGTTCGACTTCGAGGTGAACGCGAAGCGGCCTTCGTCGGCGCTCTTGACGCTGATGTCGGGATCCCCGACCGGACCAGCCTTCCACGCGATCCCCGTGTTGTGGAAGGCGCCGTCCGTGAAGTCCGGGCTCTTGCCCTTGATGGTGTGGCACTCGCTGCAGCCCGCCGCGCCCTGGAAGAGCTTCATGCCGCGCTGCGCGGGCGCCGAAAGCGCGCTCTGGTCTCCGTCGAGGTACGCATCGATCGGCGCGCGCGTGTGACGCAGGCTCTCGACGTACGCGCTCATGGCGATCGCGATCCGCTCGGTGAACGCGGTCGACGTGCCGAACGCCGCCTCGAACGCGCTGCGATAGGTGCCGTCCTCGTTGAGCGCGCGCGCCACCTCGCGGTGGGCGAGCATTGCTGCTTGCGCGTACCCGCCTCGATTTGCGGTGCGGAGCGGATCGTCCCGGCCCTCGCCGATGCGCACGACCTCGTTCGCGTTGCCGACGCGAGCCGTCACGAGATCGACGAGGTGCTTGAACTCGCCGTCCCAGTGGAATCCGTCGCCCTTCGTGTCGATCAGCGTCATCGAGTGACGCTTCGTCATCGTCCCGTCGTCGTCGCGGTTCGTCTTGTCCGGGTGGCTGAAGCCGTGGTCCGGCAGGTGGCACGAGCCGCACGACACGGTGCCGCTGCGGCTCACGTTGGGATCGAAGAACAGGCGTCGGCCGAGCTCGACCTTGGCCGCTTCCGCGGCGGGGTCCTTCGCGGCGGGGTCCGCGTTCGCGAACCCGCCCAGCGTGAGCGTGACGAACGCGACCGCTGGCAACGCGATGCCGATCGTCCGAAGTGCGTTCCATCCGGTGCGACGCGTTCGCGATTCGTGCATGGCTGCCCCCAACACGCCCACCGTAGCAACGATTGCAGGCGTCGCGGAACGCGCCGTGCCGGTCAGGCGGGACCTCGGCCCGCGTCCCACTCGTCACGAAGCACGCCGAACGTCAGCTGGTCGGTCCAACCGTGACCTTCGACGTAGCGCGCCTGCACCTCGCGCCCCTCGCGCCGAAGCCCGAGCTTCTCGATCACCATCACCGACGACGCGTTGGCCGCCGCACACTGGATGCGAATGCGTCGGAAGTGCCAGGCGTCAAAGCCCGCCGTGATGAGCGCAGCGACGGCCTCGGTGCACAGTCCTTGCCGGCGCCGGTCCGCGCGCACCCAGTACCCGATGTCGGCCTTGTGGGCGTCGCGATCGACGAGGTGGAAGCCCGTTCCACCGACGAGCTCGCCGGCCCGATCGAAGATGGCCATGACGAAGTTGGTGCAGTTGGGAGACGCGCGCTGTGCCTCGAAGTCGGCGATCTGCTCGCGGCTCGTACGCACGTCGCCGTGCTCCTTCGCGGCCCACGGCAACCAGGGCAGCAGGGCGGCGCGGTTCGACGCCACGACCCGGTGGAGCGCTTCGGCGTCCGACGCTCCGTACCAGCCGATCACGAGCCGGTCGGTCGTGGCGACCGGATCGGGGAGCGGACTGGGCTTCTTCCAGGGTTCGGGCGCGGCCATTCGAGAACCCTAACGGGACCTCGCAGGCCGCCGGTCCAGGGCCGAAAGACCGCCACTACGGCCCTCAGGGACTTTCGACCTGCGTCAGGCCCCACAGATTGGGGATCGTTTCCGATACATTCAACGTCAGACCATTGGATTTCCCGACGAATCAAGGGAGGCGCTGCACCCCGCAGCTACCCATTTGGGGCGTCGTAACCGCAGTTCCAGAAGGAGAATCGAATGCGTAGAGCATCGATGTACGTCGCCGCGGCATTGATCGTCGGCCTCGGGATCGCCATCGTCGGCAACATCACCGCGGAAGCCGGGTGATGCAACGGCCGTTCGGGCGCCAGTTTGGCCGCCCTCAACATCAAGTGGGAGAGCGTCGAGACGATCTCCAAGCCTTCCAAGGCCGTCGTCACGGGTGAGGAAGCAGCCGACGAAGAGACCGGCGAGGCCGAGCTCAAGTGGACCGACAAGCCGATTCTCGTCTTCGTCTGCGACGACACCGAGGCGTGCGAAGGTCTCGACAAGGTCAACGACATCATCCTGAAGGACGAGAAGGTCGCGCTGGGCGTTCGTGCGTTCCGCACCGTGAAGATGACCCCCAGCCAGGTCGACGCCGATCCGTTCCTCGAGGGCAACGGCAAGGAAGTCCCGCGCATGCTCCTCTTGGATCCGGTCAAGCTCAAGGTCACCGTCGTCGAGAAGGGCAAGCTCAAGGCGAGCGGCCTCTTCAGCGCGATGAAGAAGGTTTCGAACAAGTTCTGGAAGGAAAAGCTCGACAAGGTCGTCAAGGAGCACCTTTCGATGTTGACCGAGCAGGACCAGCTCGCGAACGCCGAAAAGACGCTTGCCGACAAGGAAGCGCGCGCGGCCGACGACGAGAAGAAGCTCGAGAAGGTCAAGAAGGAGCGCGCCGAGGTCCGCGCCGAGCTCGAGAAGCTCGCGAAGGCCCAGGCCGAGCTCTGGAAGCTCACGCCCAAGGCGAAGAAGACCGCGTAGCCGTCCTCCGTCCGAGAAGGGCGCGGCCCCTTTCGGGCTCTCGACCTACCCATCACCTGCGGGCGGGCGCTTCGGCGCTCGCCCGTTCTCAATTCGCGCGCCGGTGTGCGGTTGTGCAGCAGGACATCGGACCCCGGTCAAACGGCCCCCAATGGCCTTTTGCCGGCCGAAATGGGGGCGCAGCCGCTACACTTGGGACGTATACACCGCTGATCGATCTCAACTCCCCGCATCAGGAGCTGTTCATGCGCAGAGCATCATTCTTCGTAGCCGTCTTTTCGATGGCCGCACTTGCCGTCCTTGGGACGATCCCCGCGGAAGCCGGGTGATGCGGCGGAGGCGGAAGCAAGGGGAGCGGTCGCTCCTCGGCCAGCATGGCCGCACTCACCATCCAGTGGCACACCGTCGAGTCGATCACCAAGCCGGCCGTAGCCGTCGTCACCGGTGAGGACGCGACGGAAGACGAGGCGTCCGACGACGCGCAGCTCAAGTGGTCCGACAAGCCGATCCTGGTGTTCGTCTGCGACGAGACCGAGGTCTGCGAAGGCATCGACAAGATCAACGATATCATCCTGAAGGACGAGAAGATCGCGCTCGGCATGCGCGCCTTCCGCACCGTCAAGATGGATCCCGAGCAGGTCGAAGCCGATGCGATCCTGACCGGCCACGGCAAAGACGTGCCGCGCATGTTGCTCGTCGATCCCGTCAAGACCAAGGTGACCGTCGTCGAGAAGAGCAAGCTCAAGGCGAGCGGCCTCTTCAGCGCGATGAAGAAGGTCTCCGGCAAGTTCTGGAAAGAGAAGCTCGACAAGGTCGTCAAGGACCACCTGAAGATGCTGACCGAGCAGGACAAGCTCGCGAACGCCGAGAAGACGCTTGCCGACAAGGAAGCGCGCGCGGCCGACGACGAGAAGAAGCTCGAGAAGGTCAAGAAGGAGCGTGCCGACGTGCGTGCGGAGCTCGACGAGCTCGCCAAGGCCCAGCGTGAGCTCTGGAAGCTGACGCCCAAGACCGAGAAGAAGACCGCATAGCGGGGGGACCCCTTCAACTCGACTGCGATTCATGCGGGCGGGCGCCTCGAGGCGCCCGCCCGTTTTTCGTCTACCGCCGTCGGACGCACCAGCGCGACCACGGTCGCTCCTCCATCCGCCCAATTGGGCAGCCACCAGGGCTGCCCCTACAGGTCCTGCGTCCCGTCGACGTGAACGTGCACGTGAACCTGCACCAGACCTGGATCGGGAGATGGCGAAAGCGGGCCGCGGCCCGCATCCGCTTTCACCGTCTCCCGCAGGGATCCGATCAGGAGCCGGTCACCTTCGGCCGACCTAACGCAATATGCGTACATCCCTCATCGCGTTCCTGGCTCTCGCCCTCCTCGTCTGTACCGGCTGCCAGCAGGTGTGCTGCGTCCGCGACAACGTCGCGTCCGGCGCCAGATCCGTCGCGGGCTCCGTCGAGAGCTCCTGGAACTGCGCGAAGCGCACCGTCTGCTCCGGCGTCGATCGCCTCGACAGCGAGCTCGACTCGATCCCCGACTGCGGAGCCCCCTGCGAGCAGACCGAGGTCTACGCCAACCACTGCGGCGGCGACAACGCGATCGGACGAACCGGTACCGGCGCCTTCGCCATCCCGCCCACGCCGTAGCTCAGACCGCGCCCTCGCGAGAGCGACGGCGAAGCTCCGCGCCCGCCAGCAGCTGTCGCAGCGTGCGCTCCGCCCGACGGCGGTTGATCCCCGTCGCGCGCGCCGCGCGCTCGTCACTCACCTCGTACACGAGAAAGCGCCCCTCGTCCGTCTCCACCACCGCCTGCGCCGTGCGCCACCCGCCGGGGCGCACGCACTCCACGCGCAGCTCCCCGCGCTCGTGATGGACGAACTCCGTGAACGGCGCGCCCTCGCGGGGGTACAGCCGCCGCAAGACGACCGTCGGGTCGTGGTCGATGAGCTGCGCGCTTCGAAAGCGTGGGTTGTAGCGCTCGGGATGCTCGGTCTTGTCGAGCAGCGCCTGCCACAGGAGCGAACGCGCAACCGGCGCAGGGAAGCGTGCCAGCTCCTCCCAGCAGCCATCGGCGTTCGTACGCACCATCCGTCGACCTCCGCGGACTTGCCGTGATTATCCCGACGCCTCCGACTGGAACGGCGTCGCGGTGCATCGAGGCGCATCGAGGCGCCCGGCGGGCCCGGATCCGGGATCTAGGTCCGCCGCGGTCCCGGCGCAGCGGATCGGGGAGCCGACGCGGGGGCAACGGGCGGCGGAGCGTGCCAGGTGGCGCCGCTGTTGCGCACCTCGTCCCGGTAAAGCTTCAGTGCGCGCTCATCGCCATACATCTCGATGAAGCCCACTGCAATTAGTCGGGCCATGTAGGGCAAGTATTCAGTCGTCACGACGGTGCCGGGGCGAACCTCCGACGAACGGGCGCCCGGCATTCGTTCGAGCAGGTGCAGCGTCAAGCCCGCGCCCTCCAGCGGATCCCACACCTCCATGCGGTCGCGGTGGCAGCGTTGCATCAGGAACACCCCGCGCCGCCGCTCGGACTCCCAGCGCAGCACCTCGTTGCGATCCTGGACGTCCAGGTCCGGCGCGTCCTCGCTGAACGCGCGCACGATCGAGCGGTCGGGGCCGGCCGACGCCGGCTCCGCCAGCAGGTCGTCGATCGCGCGCTCGATGTCGGCCTCGTGCTCCGCGACCGGCGGGTTGCCGAAGCGTGCTTCCAGCCGGGCGGCGATCATCTCCGCGTGGTGCTCGCGGCCGAACGCGCGCAGCCGCGCCTGCAGAGTCCGCACGCGCTCGCGCCAGGGCACGATCCGATCCTTGGTCGCGGCGGCCGATCCTCGGCGCTTTCCGCGTCTGTTGCGTCGTCGCTTCGACATGTGCTCTACCTTCCCCGGCCGTGGGGACAGTGCCCGCCTACCTACCTCATGCAATCGGCCGGGTTGGCGCGGGGCTTCGGCAGGGATCGAGACCGGGGCTGCGCTTGCGTTCGGAGCGTTTGCACGCGAGCCCGGGGCCGGGCTCCCGGATCGGGATCGGGATCGGGTGCGGGTCCGGGATCGGAGTCGGGCTCGGGATGGGGAGATTCGGATGGGGAATGGGGTTGGGACGGGCGTGGGATCGGGGACGAGACCCACCCCGAACCCCAGGACTTGATTCCCCCTGCATCTGCCGTGAGCATCTGGCCTCGCCCCCGAGGGACATCCGGCGATCCGGGGATTCGCCAGCCCATTCAGTACGGAGAACCATCAGCCATGCGCACCACGATCTACCGCCTCGGCCTCGCCGCCCTGGTCATCGGCCTGAGCGCCGCCCTGTTCGCGGTCAACACCGACGCCGACGTCGAAGAGAAGCAGGTCGCCCGCGTCAAGGACGTCATGAACGCCATCAACCACGAGGAGCACGGCTTCTACGGCATGATCAAGAAGTTCGTCGCCTCGAACCCCGAGAAGGGCGACGCCGGCTGGAAGATCAACCAGTCGCGCGCCATCGTCATGGCCGAGATGGGCAATCTGCTCATGCGCTGGGAGCCCACCCAGGGCGATGCGGCGAGCTGGAAGGCCAAGTCCGCCGCGTTCCGCGATGCGGCCGCGGACCTGCGCAAGGCCCTCGCCTTCAAGAAGCTCGACAAGTGCGCCACCGAGCTGCAGGCCGTGCAGAAGACCTGTGACGACTGTCACACCGCGCATCGCCCGCAGTAGCGAGCGCTTCGTCCGCAATTGGAAGAGGGCCCGCGGCGCGTCCGGCGCCGCGGGCCCTCGTTCGTTTCTCGGGCGTCGCTACTTGGCGGGTGCCTGCGCCTCCGGCTCCTCCGGCGGCAGCAGCGCCATCGCGAGCACCGGCGCCGTCGGATCCTTCGGGCGCAGCAGCAGGACGCGCTCGATGTTCGCGTAGGCCGCGACCTTGTCGCCGAACGAGAGCTGGAAGTACGTGAGCACCAGGCGCGCGTCCATGTCGCGCGGCGCGTCCTTCACGCGCTTCTCGAGGCGCTCGTACGCCTTCTCGAAGTTCTTCAGCTCCGGGTAGAGCGGGCTCGGATCGAAGCGGTAGCCGCGCGGGAAGGCGCCGAGCTCGGCCGCGTGCGCCAGGCCGTTGGCCGCGTCGTCGAAGCGCCCGAGCGCGAAGCCGACGTGCAGCCACGCCAGCCACGCCTCGGCGTTCTCCGGCTCCTCTGCGAGCACCCGGTTGAAGTGCTTGCGCGCGTCGTCGTACTTCCCGACCAGGAAGTCGTCGAGGCCGGCTTCGAACTCGGGGTGGATGCCCAGGTCCTCGGGCTTCGCCGGGGGCACCACGAGCTCTTCAGACTCGCCTTCGAGCGGCTCCGCAGGAATGTACTCCTCGACGTACTCTTCCTCGACGAGCGGCAGGAACGGGTCGTACGGCTCGTAGTACTCGACCACCGGGTACGGCTCGACATAGATGGTCGACGTCACGTAGTGGTTGTGATGACGGGCCCACCAGAAGTGCCAGTCGATGTACGGCGTGAAGTGCAGGTGGTGACCGTGGTGGTGCAGGTGCCGGCGGCGCGAGTGCGCGTAGTGGTGCAGCTTGCCGTGATGGTGACCATGACGGTGGCGGACACGCGTCGTGCCGATGCGCGACGAGGCGACCGGGATGGCCGGGTTGGACTGGAAGGCGTTGCCGCGCACGACACGGCCGCCCGGACCGGCGCGTCGCGTTCCGGCGCTGCCGATGGCCGGGTTGGGCTGGAACGCGTTGCCGCGCATGGCGCGGCCGCCGGGGCCCGCCCGGCGCGTTCCGCCGCCGACGGCGGGATTGGGCTGGAAGACGTTGCCGCGAATGCCGGCGCCGGACGTGCGATTGCCGGGCGCGACGGCAGGTTGCGCGCCGCCGCCGATGGCCGGGTTCGGCTGGAAGACGTTGCCGCGGCCGCGACGCGGCGTCGGCGCGTTGGGTGCCGTCGCGCGGTTGCGGATGCCCGTCGTCCGGGTGCGTCGCGAGCCCTGTC
Source organism: Planctomycetota bacterium (assembly GCA_965223505.1). Classification (GTDB taxonomy): domain Bacteria; phylum Planctomycetota; class PLA2; order PLA2; family JAEUHO01; genus CBDCWP01. The sequence goes on along the minus strand of CBDCWP010000030.1, from coordinate 295,740 downwards.
GCTGGAGCGCCAGGGCCTCGAGCGAGCTCGCCCGCGGGGTGCCGCTCTTCACGCCCGTTCGGGGCGCGCGCGTCAGCGTGCGCGAGCCCGATGTGACCGCCGGGGTCGTCCGGGACGGATTGCCCAGGTCGGGGTAGCTGGCGAACGGGCGACCGCGACGGCGCGTGTCCCCAGAGGAGGACGGTGCTGTCCCCCGGCGGACGCCGGTCGCTCGGGGCGTGGGGGTCGTCCGTGACACCTTCGATCCGCCGCTCAAGACGCGCAGCCGCTCGAGCGAGGCGCGTTGGCGAGCGATGTCGGCGGCCGAGCGCGGCTGGGCGCGGCGGGGCGCAGTCGGGGTGGTGACGCTCGGGGTCGGCCGAGGCGCGGGCGCAGCCCGGCGGACGTTGGGGGCCGCACGACGGCGCGAGGCCGCCGGGGCGGCGGGCCGGAAGGTCGAAGGCTTCGTCGTCCGAACCGTAGGCCGGGCAACGGGTTGCGTTCGGAGCGTGCGCGCCGGCGTGGGCGCGCGACGGGCCGGCTGCGGCGCGGCGCGTCGGACCGGGGCCGCACGGCGAACGGGGGCGGGGCGTGGCGCGCGGGCCCTCGGCGGGGCGGCGCGCACCGGGGCGCGACGGGCGCCGCCGACGCGACGGCCCTCGTTGGCGGAGGCGAGGGCGGGCCCCAGGAGCATCAGTCCGAGCAGGGCGACGCTGAATGACAGGATCTTCCGACATCGAAACCTCACAATCCGTCTGCCGGACAGATCTGGAGTCTGACCAGCCTAGCGCGAACGCCGGGCCAAACGGGGATCAGGGGCCCGGATCGGGGCGATGTGACGGGGCCGAACGGCCTGTGGGCGGCCGTGGTGGCCGGCTCATCCCGGTCCGTCCGACTTGCCCTCCAGACGGTCCACAACCACCGCGCCGATGGCATCGCCCATGATGTTGGTGGACGTTCGGAACATGTCGAGGAACGCGTCCACGGCGAAGATGAAGGGCAGGTAGTAGACCGGCAGGTGCACCGCGGTCGCCACCAGCACCATCGTCACCAATCCCGCGTCCGGCACGGCCGCCGCGCCGACCGACGCCAGCACGGCCGTGATGAAGATCACCAGCACCGCCGCGGTGGTCAACGTGATCCCCACGTCTTCCATCCCGCCGAAGATCTGGATCAGGAAGATCACGGCGACGCCTTCGTACAGCGCCGTTCCGTCCATGTTCATGGTCGCGCCCACCGGCAACGTGAAGTTCGCGACCTTCGGTGACACGCCGAGCTTGTCCGTCACGCAGCGAACCGTGACCGGCAGCGTCGCGGCGCTCGAGCGCGTGGCGAACGCGATGGCCCACGCTTCGCGCATGCCGCGCAGGAACTTGATCGGCGACATCCGTCCGAACACCCGGCAGATCAGCAGCAACACGCACACGTGGATCAGGATCCCGCCGATGACGGTGCCGCAATACCAGCCCAGGGTCTCGAACACCGTCGGCCCATGTCGAGCCACGATGGCGCCCATCAAGCAGAAGATCGCGAACGCGGAGATCGACATCAGCCACATCGTGATGCGCAACACCACCTGGTTGGCCGCCTGGAACAGGTCGATCAGCGGTCGCGCGGGCGCGCCGACCGCCATGCACGCCAACGCCAGGACGATCGCGAAGAAGATGATGCCGAGGCTGCTGCGCGTCGTCAGAGAGTGAAACGGGTTGGCGATCATCGGCTTGACGATGTCGTCGACGAACATGTCGTAAGTGCCGCGGTCCTTTTTCGACGCCACCCGCTGGTACTTCTCGCCGCCGGCTTCGCCTTCCCGCTTGGTGAGATACTCGATCCACTCGTTGTAGTTCTCGTCGGCGTCGGCATCCCTGCCGGTCTCTTGCTCGTAGTCCAGCTTGACGCTCGCGATCTTCTTCGCGCGCTTGTCGCGCATGTCCTGCGACGCGCCGCGGTTGCCGGGTTGCACGGTGAGCACGAGCATCAGGCCGATCGCAGCCGCCACGGTCGTGGTGCCGACGTAGTACGCCGCGGCCTTCCAGCCGATGCGCCCGGCCTCGCCGAACGAGGGGATGCTCGTGATGCCGGCGACGATGCTGACCAGGATCAGCGGCGCGATGATCATCTTCAGCAGGCCGATGAAGACGATCTTCCCGAAGAAGTCGAACCACGTGAGCGTGTCCGCATAGCCGTTGACGTCGATGCGGCCGTCGCCGTCCGCGTCTTCCGCGGCGAACGCTTCGGGATCCTGATCTGCTTCGATCCACTCCTTCTCCGTGACCCAGCCGTCGCCGTCCGCGTCGTGCGGCCCGTTCGTGAGCGACAGGGGGATGCCTACGGCGATGCCCGCGGCCATGCAGATGAAGATCAAGCTGTGGAGGCGCACCCTCATGGGGCGAAACCCTACCCGTGCCACCTGTTCGGAATCACCCCCGCCTTTGCGTATGCTGCCGATATGGACCGCACGATCACGCCCGTCCTCGGCAACAGCCAGAAGCTCGACGGCGGCTCCATGTACGGCAACTGCCCTCGTGTCGTGTGGGAGCGCTGGTCGCCCACCGACGATCAAGGCCGCATCGAGCTGGCCTGCCGGGCGATGTTGGTGGAGGAACGCGAAGGCGGCGACGTCCATCGGCGCGTGCTGTTCGAGACGGGCATCGGCGCCTTCTTCGAGCCGAAGCTCAGGTCGCGCTACGGCGTCGTCGAGGACGAGCACGTGCTGTTGGCGAGCCTCGCGGCGCATGGGCTCGACGACGGCGCGATCGACGTGGTCGTCCTTTCGCATCTGCACTTCGATCACGCGGGCGGTCTGTTGACACGCTGGCAAGAGGGCGAAGAGCCGAGGTTGCTGTTCCCGAACGCGCGATTCGTCGTCGGCGAGCAGGCCTGGGAGCGCGCCGTGAATCCCCATCCGCGCGACCGCGCATCGTTCATTCCCGAGATCCAGGAGCTTCTGGAGGCGTCCGGTCGACTCGAGATCGTCGCGGGCGCATCGAGCGAGGTGCTCGGCGCGGGCTACCGCTTCCACTACAGCCAGGGGCACACGCCGGGGTTGCTGATGACCGAGGTCGATGCCGACGTAGGGCCCGTCGTGTTCGTGGGCGATCTCATTCCCGGCCGGCCGTGGATGCACCTGCCGATCACGATGGGGTACGACCGCTTTCCGGAGATGCTGATCGACGAGAAGCGCGAGCTGTTGACGGACCTGCTCGGCCGCGACGGCCTGGTGTTCTTCACGCACGACCCCGAGGTGGCGCTGGCGAAGGTCGCGCGGGACGAGAAGGGACGCTTCGTGGCGGGGGCGGCGTAGGGCGGCCCCCCGTTCGCTAGGCTCCGGACGCCCCGACCGCGAACTGATTGACCGCCAGAATCGATCCGTTCCACTCGAACATCACCTGGAACCACCCGCCGCTCTTGACCGGCAGCGCCGGGACCCGGACCTGGAGCGCGACCTGGCGGCCGCCGTAGCCTTGGGGGATGGTCACGTCCAGCGGCAGCCGTCCCAGCGATTCCTCGCTTCCCGGCGTTCGAAGCACGAACGCGCCCTGGCCGGGGCCCGGTGGCAGATTCCGGACGAAAGCCACGAAGTTCAGTGGGCCGATCTCCGCCCGGAAAGGAGTCGACCGGCACGATCTCGACGACGTTTTGAAGGGAGATCTCACCCCCTTCGCCCGTCGCGACGTCGCGACAGATCAACAAGGCATGCACGATCGGCTGATCAACGTCGGATTCCATGGCCGCGCACCGTACCCGGCGGCGCGGCAATTGGCCCGTGTCGCGCGTCTTGCGGCCGTCGTCGCGCTGCTGCTCGCCGTATCGCCTGCCTGGTCGGGCCCCGCGTCCCAAGGTGCTGAAGGCGAACGGCAGCTGGCGGTCGTTCAAGATCTCCGCCGCCGGCAGCTATCAGGCGTTTCGTTTCGACGTCTTCGCCGGCTGTCGCTATCGCCTGACGGCCCAGCCCGGTTCGCTCGCACGGCCCATCATGGAGATCGCGCCCGTCGGTGACGCGATCGCTCAGCATCGCATCGACGCGGGGCAGTCCGGCGTCGACGCCGTTCACGAGTGGGATGCGCAGCGCGACATGAACATGGCCGTGCGCGTCATGGGCTTCTCGGCGCAAGTCGGCCGCGCCAAGATCAAGTTCGAGACGATCGGTCCCGCCGGCGAGAAGTCGAAGCCGCACTTCCGGTTCCTCGAGCCCGATGCGACGAGCCCGAAGGTGGGGGAGCTCCTGCTGCGCGAGAGCAACGAATGGGATCTCTTCGTGAAGCCGGGCGTCCCGTACGAGGTGTCGACGACGAAGGGCAGCGCGGGCAGCGTGCGCCTGCGGGTGCTGCTCGGCGGCAAGCAGGTTCTCGGCGACTCGAACGCGTGGAAACAGGCGTGGATGAAGTTTCCGCCCGTCCGCTTCCGCGTGCCGAAGCCCGCCGAGATCGACGACGAAGGAAACGTCATTCCCCTGTCGCAGCGCAAGCTCGGCCGTGTCCAGCTCGAGGTGACGGGCGTGTGGAGCAGCGGCGGCACCTACGGCGTGCGCCTCAACGAGCTTCCCGCGGACGCCGCCGTCGTTCCGACCGAGCTCGAGCCCATGCCGAAGATCGAGCGCGCGCTCGTTCCGGGCAAGCCGGCGACGTTTCGCCTGGATGCCGGCGACATGGCCGTGCTCTGGGTCCCGCCCAGCGTTCCGGACCTCGGCGCCCAGCAACCGGTGCAGGCCATCATCCGCGACCGCTGGATCGACGCGGAGAAGAACGGCTACGGCGACGTCGCGCGCGGGCGCGCGCCCGGCTACGGCAACTTCCAGTCGTTCCGTCCGTTCCAACCGGGCATCTATCGCTTCGGCCACGGGCGCGGCGTGCCCGGCGGCGATCAGGCGCGGATCGAGCTGTATGCCCTCGCGGACCTCGGCGAGGCGCCGGTCCACATGGGCACCGCGAGCGATCCGACCGTGCGTTCGCGCTGCACGAGCAAGTGGGAGGTCGTGGGACTCGGCATCGTCGTTCCGAACATGACCTACGTGTTCGTCGGCATCGGCGCGCCGCTGCAGGGCATGGCCATGCGCGTTCGCACGCTCGAGGGCAAGACCGTCGGCTCGCGCCCGACGAGCGGCTACGCGCTCGGGCAGGTGTCCGGCATGGGTCCCTCGATGCGCTTCAAGGTGAAGAAGCCGCAGGTGGTGCGCATGGAGGTGCGCGGCTCGAAGCGGATCATCTCGGCCATGCTGCGACAGCTACAAGAAGACGGTCGCTAGCTCTTCGTCAACCACGCGCGTACGAACGCGTCGAGCTCGCGATAGCTGCGGTCCACGTCGCGATAGCGCCGCTCCCGCGAGGGGTGAACGCGCGGGCCCGGATGCGCCCACCGCACGATGCCCCGACGGTCGACGGCGAAGCTCACGCTCGTCGCGCGCTTGAAGCCCGCGCGCCGCATCAGGTCGCGCAGCTTCGCCCAGCGATCGTCGAACGCGTACGCGCCGTCGTAGTTCAGCCGCTCCAGGTAGGTCGGCACGGTCGCGTCGCGAAGCCGCCGTCCCTTCGGGTGATACACCGCGACCATGTGCAGTCCGGCATCACGGTGGCTGCGCCACGTCGTCGCGAGCGCGGGCACGCTGGCCGTGCAGTGCGGACACCCGTTGGTCCACCAGCGCAAGATCGTCAGCTCGTGGTCGGCGAATCGAACCGCCTCGCCGCCGGGCCAGCGCATGCCGCCGAGCGCGCCGAAACGCGTGCCGACGAGCGGCGACGCGAAGCCGCCGGTCTTCCAGAGCCGCGTCACGATCGGCACGATGTCGGTGTCCGTAGCGGCGCACCGGCGCACGATGCCCCCGCGATCGATGAGCACGTCCCACGCGAGGCCGCTCGCGCCGTGGGCCGTCCGAAGCGGGGCTCCCTCCCGGGCGTCCTGCCCGAGCGGGAACGCCCCGGCGAGCGCTTTCAACCGCGCGCGCGAGGCATCGGTGGCGTCGGACGCGGCGCGGGGCGTGTGCACGGCGACGACGAACACGTCCCGGGAGGGCGCGAAGTGCGCCCGCACTCGCTCGAGGCCCGTTCGGTGCGCCTCGAACGTCGCGACGGTCTCGAAGAGGAACAGGTATGCGATCCGGCCGCGCAGCCGGCTCGGGTCGGGCCCCTCCTTGCGGTTCAACCACGTGACCCCGCTCCACGCGGGCGCCTCCCGGCCGACGACGGGCGCCGGTTCGGCGAGCGCCGGCGCGTGGAGCATGAGAAGCAGCAGGAAGGCCGGGACGAGCCGCGTCATCTGGCACCAAGGTAGCCGCGATTGCGCGCAGCCTGCGTTCGTGCATGGAGGAACGCCTCCGTACCATGAGCCCGATGTCGACGGCGAACGCCATGCGCACGGGACTCCTTCTCGCGGCGCTCTTCGCGTTCGCCCCTCGCGGCCACGCCGAAGAGCCGGAGACGCGCACGCTCAGAGACGCCGTCGCGATGCAGACGCTCATGCTCGAGGGTCGCACCACCTGGACGGCGCGGATCGACGTGCCGGCGGGGACGGTGGCGTTGCACGTCGGCGCGTGCGCCGACACCGACATCGACCTGTATCTGCGCTTCGGCGAGCCGGTGAAGGACGACTTCGCCGCGGAGGCGGACGCGGTCAGCCGCGGCGACTCGTTTCGCGAGATCGTGCGCTTGACGCCGACCTCGACCGTGCCGATCAAACCCGGCGCGTGGTTCGTCACGGTCCAGAATCGAACACCGTCCCGATCGGCCAACGTCGAGATCGTCGCGATGCTCGACGCCGAGGACGGCGCCGTCTCCGTGTTCCCCGGCAACGAGGCGGTCGTCGCGCCGCGTGACGACGCGAAGTCGATCGCGCTGCGGTCGTTTCTCCCGCAGCGCGCACGATCGTTGATCGTCGAGATCGACGAGATCACGGACGAGCGGTTCGCCTACGCGCTCGAGGGTCCGGGTGGCTACCTGCGCCGCGGCCGCGGCCCGAAGCACATCGTGTTGATGCGCGGCGAGAGCCCGCCGGGCACGTACACGCTCAGCGTGAAGGCGACGGACGGCGCAGCGCTGCCGTCGCGCCTCCGCGTACGCGCGAGCTGGGACTACGGTCGCGGCGCCGCGCTCCCGCAGGTAGCGGAACCGGTGCTGCGCGAGTCGACACCGGTCGTCGTCACGCTCGGCGGCGAGTCGAACCCGGTCATTCGTCGCGTTCGCGTCCCGGTCGCACCGCGCACGCGCGGTTTCGAGATCCAGGCCGAGAACAGCGCCGGCGCCGACATCGACCTCTACATCCGTCGCGGCGGACGCCCCCAGAAAGGCGACGAGGACGCCGACTACTTCGCGCTCTCGAGCGCGCCGCGGGAACGGCTCGTCGTCGGCGGCGCCATGCCCCTCAAGAGCGGCACGTACTTCTGCGAGGTCGTCCTGGTCGACGGTTGCGGCCCCGTCGCCGTCACGCTGCGCATGCGTACGATCGCCGCGAAGCCGGGCCGCGGCACGTGGGGCGAGAAGGAGCCGCCGCTGCTGGCGCCCGGTGCGTGGGTCCGGGGCACGGTCAAGTCGGGGCTCGTGGGCGTCACCTGGTACAGCATTCGTGTGCCGGCGAAGACGAAGTCGATGCACGCCATGCTGCTGAACGCGACGGCGCCGCTCGACCTCGTCGTCGCGCGCTGGACGGACGGCAGCGTCATGCGCCGCGGCCTGTCACCGCGGGTCGACGAGCGCATCGACCACACCTTCGCGCGTCCGCCGGATACGCCGCGCCGGTTCGTGCTGGGCGTTCTGAACCGCGGCGCGCACCGCGACGAGGTGCGGTACCGCTTGGCACTCAGCTTCAACGGCCCGCCCGCGTTGCCGAAGGACCTGGTGTGGCCGCCGGTCATGTCGCTCGAAGGACTCAACGATCGCGAGCGCGTCGCGGCGGCGACGGTCGAGCTCACCGTCGCGGGCGATGCCGGCGGGAGTGGCGCCTGCGTCTCGCCGCGCGGCTTGATCCTCACGTGCCGCCATGTGCTCGACCCCCGCCGGCGTGACGGCATGATCCAACGCCGGCGCATTCTCGTCGCGTTTCCGACGAGGCTCGACGCGCCGCCGACCCAGGCCTTCTTCGCCCGCGTCGTCGAGGAAGACAAGGCCAAGGACCTCGCGCTGCTCGAGCTGACGACTGACGTGTTCGAACGCAAGATCCCCCGGGGACTTGCGTTGCCCTGGGTTCGCATGGGCGCCTCGGCGGGCCTGCACCTCGGCGATCCGTTGTGGGTGCTCGGGTATCCGGCCGAGGGCTCCGACCGCAGCCGCACGCCGGTCATCCTGACGCGCGGCTCGGTGGCCGGGCTGGAGCGCAAGAACAGCGCGCTGCGCTGGATCAAGACCGACGCCTGGATCGGCATGGGCCACAGCGGCGGGTCCGTCATCGACGCGCAGGCCCGTCTGATCGGCGTCGCGGCGGCGACGTTGGGCAACAACGAGGTGCTGGGCGTCGCGATTCCGGTTTCGGTCGTGCCGGACGCATGGAAAGCCCGAATTCGCCGGGAGGTCGAGTAGGCGCGCTCGACGCACCCCCGACGTCGCTTCGGGCCTTCCGCCTGCGGACCTACACTCTTCCGCTTCCCCACCGGGACGGGGACCAGCGAGGATGTTGACGTTGTCGAAGAAGCAAGAACCTGAGGAGCCGAGCACCGTGCGCATGCGCAAGACACCGGTCATCAAGCGTAGGGTGTGGGTGCTGGGGTTGGACCCGGCGCGTCTTGACAGCGCGGTTGCCGCGATCGAGGCCGCCGGCCACGAAGCGCGTTCGGCCGAACCGGGCAGCGAGATCGCGCCTGCGCTGCGCGAGTTCCGGCCGGACCTCATCGTCATCGACATGCAGGACCAGCACGACCGCGCACGGCACATCGCTTCGCAGCTGCGCGCCGATCGCGCGACGCGCCAGCTCCCGATCATCATGACCGGTGTCGGCGCCGGCGATGAAGCCGAGAAGACCGATCAGTCGGTCACCGGACCGACACGCCGCTACGTCCTTCCGCTCGACGCACCGTCGGTGCTCGGCGCCATCGTCTGCGAGCTGTAGCCACCGGGGAGGAACATGCCCGGACCCGGAACCCGCTCGGTCCACGGTGATCCGCCGGACGACGAGCGCGACGGGCCGGTCGTCACGCCGATCCATCGGACGAGCACCTTTCGCTTCGCCTCTACAGACGCACTGCTCGAGAACGCCGCGGGCGCCGGCGGCTTCTACACGCGCTACGGCCATCCGAACTTCGAGGTCGCCGAGCGCAAGTTCGCCGCGCTGCACGGCGCCGAAGAAGCCGTGCTGTTCGCGTCGGGGATGGCGGCATTGGCCGGCGTCTTCCACGCCCACGGCAACGCGGGGGCGCGCATCGTCGCGCTACGCGATCTATACGGCGGCACGCGCGAGCTGCTCGAGCGGCTCGCGTCCCACGAGGGGATCGACGTCGTCTGGACCGACAGCACACCGGACGCCGTCGACGAGTCCCTGGAGGGGGCGGCGATCCTGATCGGCGAGAGCCCGACCAACCCCGTGCTGAGGGTGCTCGACGTGCCGGCGATCGCCGAACGCTGCAAGGCGCACGGCGCGCTCTTCGTGCTCGACGCGACGTTCGCGGGCCCGCTGCGGCTGCAGCCGCTCGCCCACGGCGTGGACCTCGTCGTGGAGAGCGCGACGAAGTCGCTCGGCGGCCACAGTGACCTGCTGGGGGGCTTCGTGGCCGGGAGCGCGGCCTTGACGGCCGAGGTCCGCCGCATGCGCAAGGTATATGGCGGCATCTGCGATCCCGAGACGGCTTGGCTGCTCGACCGCGGCCTCAAGACGCTTGCCGTGCGCGTGCGACGACAGGACGAGACGACCGCCGAGCTCGCGCGACGGCTCGAGAGCGACGAGCGCGTCGGCCGCGTGCTCTATCCGGGGCTGAAGAGCCACCCGGACCACGCGCTGTTGCAACGGCTCGAGCAAGAAGCCGGATCGATCCTCGCTTTCGCCGTCGCGGACGGCGACGCGCGCGCGTTCATCGACGGGCTGCGCTTGATCGCGAACGCGCCCAGCCTCGGCGGTGTGGAAACGCTCGCATGCTCGCCCGCGTTGACGAGTCACGCGGGACTGACACCGGCGCAGCGAGAGCAGGCCGGCATCACCGACGATCTCGTGCGCCTTTCGGTCGGCCTGGAGGACGTCGACGACCTGTGGTCGGACGTGTCGCGGGCGCTCGGGTAAATCGACCCCGCGGTTTGGCGCGGAGCTACCTTTCGTGGTTGCCGGCATGAAGCCGGACCGAAAGCGAAATCGGAGGTCGACGATGGCTCAGCGGATGCGCACCGAGAAGGACTCGATGGGGGCCGTGAAGGTCCCGGCGAAGCGCATGTGGGGCGCGCAAACGCAGCGCGCGGTGGACAACTTCAAGGTGTCGGGCCGCACGATGCCGAAGCGGTTCCTCTACGCGCTCGCGGACATCAAGTGGGCCGCGTCGAAGGCCAATCAGGAGCTCAAGTTGCTCAAGCCGCGCATGGCCAGCGCCATTCGCAAGGCGGCAGACGAGGTCGTCAAGGGCAAGCGCGACGAGGAGTTCCCGATCGACGTCTTCCAGACGGGTTCCGGCACGTCCTCGAACATGAACATGAACGAGGTGCTGAGCAACATCGCCAACATCGGTCTGGGGTCGAAGGCCGGCGCGAAGACGCCGGTCCACCCGAACGACCACGTCAACCTGGGGCAGTCCAGCAACGACGTCATCCCGACGGCCTTGCACCTATCGGTCGCGCGCGCGGCGAAGGAACAGCTCATTCCCGCGATGAGCTCGCTGGCGGTGGCGCTGCTCGAGAAGTCGAAGGAGTTCGACGACGTCGTGAAGGTCGGGCGCACGCACCTGCAGGACGCCACGCCGGTGCGCATGGGGCAGGTGTTCCAGGGCTACGCAGCCCAGGTCGCGCACTCCTGCCAGCGCGTCGCGCTCGCGTACGACGGACTGCTGGAGGTCGCGCTCGGCGGCACCGCCGTCGGGACGGGCATCGGCCGCCATCCGAAGTTCCACACCAAGGCGATCGCGCACCTGTCGAAGCGCACCGGGATGCAGCTGCGTCCCGCGCGGAACTTCTTCGAACAGCTCGGCGGGCGAGAGGCCTGCGTGTTCTTCGCGGGCGCGCTCGGCTCGGCCGCGGCGGCGCTCACCAAGGTCGCCAACGACATCCGCCACCTCGGCTCGGGTCCGCGCTGCGGCCTCGGCGAGCTGAAGCTGCCCGCGATCCAGCCCGGCTCGTCGATCATGCCCGGCAAGGTCAACCCGGTGCTCAGCGAGAGCCTGCTGATGGCCTGTCAGCTGGTGCAGGGCTACGTGACGACGGTCAATGCCGCCGGCGCCTCCGGCGTGTTCGAGCTCAATGTCACGCTGCCGCTGATGGCCGACACGCTGTTGGACGGCATCCAGGTGCTGAGCGGCGCCGTTGAGGGCTTCCGCCTTCGTTGCGTCAAGGGCATCGAGGTCGATCGCGACCGCGTCGAGAAGATCGTCGAAGAGAGCCTGATGCTGGGAACGGCGTTGGCGCCGCACATCGGGTACGACCAGGCGGCCGCGCTCGCCAAGGAGGCCTACCAGACGGGCCGTACGATTCGCGAGATCGCGACCGAGAAGAAGCTGCTGCCGCCCGCGAAGCTCGAGAAGGTGCTCGACGTCACCCACATGACGAACCCGGGTAGGTAGGCGACGAGGACGGTACACTGCGCCGATGGACACGCGTTCCGTAGAGCAGTGGATGGAGTTCCGCGACGACGGTCCGTTCACGAAGAAGATCATCGAGACCGACCGGTCGATCGTGACGCTGGTGTGTCTGAAGCCCGGACAAGGGCTCACGCCGTTCACCCATCGCCGGCGCGAGGCAATCCTGTACTGCCTCGAAGGGGCCGTGCGCGTCACGCCCGGCGAAGGCGACGCGGAGGTCACCAAGGGCGATCTCGCGTTCTATGACGGTTCGAAGCCGGCAGGTCCGAGCAATCCCGGAACCGAGAACGCAGCGTTCCTCGTGACGTTGGTACGCAAGAAGGGCGACTAGCGCCGTCATCTCCCACGGGTGGTGATCTGTCGGCTACGGGTTTGTAGGGGCGACCCTCGTGGTCGCCCAATGGCGTGTGTCTTGGCGTCACGGGTTGGGCAGCCACAAGGGCTGCCCCTACGGGGAATCGGCACGTGAACGTGATCGTGCACGACACCCCGGACCGCGAGGCGGTGAACGCGGGTGCGGAGGTAGGGGATGGGATAGGGGGTGGCAGCCCTGATCCTCGGTCGTGCCAAGTGTGTTTACGGCATCAGCCGAGGAAGGAACTGCCACCCCATGACTGCGTACCACGTCGGAATCGACCTGCACAAGAGTGTCGCCCAAATCTGCGTCCGTGATGCGAAGGGCGAGATCGAAGAGGAGCGGCGGTGGCGCCTGCCGGATCGAAAGGCGGCCGCGGCGCTGGTTGCGTTTCTTGGCACCTACGGCGGCGGGCGCTTCGCGGTGGAAGCGTTGGGCTGCAACCGCTGGTTCGTGCTGGCCTGCCGCGAAGCGGGTTTGGAGATGCTTGTGGTGGACGCCACGAAGCTCGATCTGAAGAAGCAGGGCAAGAAGACGGATCGACGCGACGCCCAGGAGATCTCGCGCCGGCTGTACCTTGGCGACCTGGACCGCTACGCACTGACCTACTTCGCCACCGAAGCCGAGTTCGGCCAGCGCAAGGTGTTGCGGGTTCGGCATCAGCTCGTTCAGCATCGAACCAGCGTGCTGGCGCACATCCGCGGCATGCTCAACGCGTACCTGCTGCGAGCGCCGGTGACGCAGCTGTACACCAAGCGCGGGATCCAGTGGCTTCGCGAGCAGCGACTGGGTGATGAGAACCAGGATCTGGCGCTGCAGTCGCTGGTGGATGTCGTTGCGGCTCTGCAGGAGCGCATCGAGAAGCTCACCGCTCGAATCCGCGAGTTGGCCGAGCAGGACGAAGTCTCAGGCTGGATCGTTCGGAATCTGCCACAGGCGGGAGCCCAGACGGCTCTGACGCTTCAAGCTGAGTTGGGTGACGCAACCCGCTTCCGCGGTGCTCGACAGATCTCGAGCTATGGGGGTGTCGTTCCACGCGTTTCGGCCTCGGCGGATCGAGCGCACCACGGCCGCATGACCAAACGCGGAAACGCCGAGTTGCGTTGGGTGCTGGGGCAATGGGCGGTTCGGTTGCTGGCCTTCGACCCAGAGGTGAAGGCGTGGGCACAGCCGATGCTCAGGCGCATGCACCGCAACAAGGTTCGAATGGCGCTTGCACGCCGGCTACTGGTGGGCGTGTGGGTGATGTTCTCGCGTGGCGAGGTGTTCTCGCTGCGTCGGTGCCTAGGCCAGGCTGCCTGAGCGAACGCACTGAGAGAGAGGAAGCGAAACCAGGAATCGGACACCAACGGGCGCGTACTCCGGCGGGCCGCTGAGCGCATCAGCTCGTGTAGGCGATTGAGAGGCGCGTCCGACTCCCCCTCATGACGCCGCCCGAATAGGCGAGCTCGAAAACCCGAGTGGACGGATCCGACCCTGGCGACGCGGAAAGGACGCACGGCCGACAGAAAAGGGCTTGCCATTCCCTAAACCGGCGACCCTTGTGGTCGCCCAATTCGGCGTGTCTTGGCGTCCCGGGTTGGGCAGCCACAAGGGCTGCCCCTACCGTGTTCGCCGTCCGCGCTATTGGGTCCGGATCCACTGGGCCAGCAACGCGGCGCCGAGCAACGCCGCCATGACGACGAAGATCCAACGCGCGCCCGAGATGTCGGCGCCGTCCTCGCCGCTCGCCGCCGCCGACTTCGCCTTCGGCTCCGCCGCTCCTTTCGCGGACGCCTGCTTCGGCGCCTTCGCGGCCTTGGGCGACGGCTTGCTCACGACCTTCGTCTTGGCCTTTTTCGTCGCAGCGGGTTTGGCGATGACCGCCGTCGCGGCGCCTGCTTGCGCCTCCTCCGCGTCGAGGTCGGCGCCCCGGCGCGCGAGATGCTCGTCCACCGTCCCGCGCAGGAGCGTGATCGCCTCCCGCAGCTCTGAAAGCGACGCTTCGCGCTTCGTCACGATGGACTGCACCTTGTCCGTCTCCTTGCGCGCGGTCTGAACGCCCTCGGCCGCCGCCTTGAGCTGGCGCTCGACCGCCGAGAGCTGCTTCTCGGCGCCCTCGACCCGGGTCTCGAGCGCCGGAATGTGCTCCTTGAAGCGCGACACGAGCGGAGGCACCTCCTCGTGGACCGAGTCCACCTGCCGCGCGATCTCGCTGATGCGCGAGCGCAGGTCGGCCGTCGCCTCGCCGTGCTCGCGCTTCAAGCGGTCCATGTCGGCCCGCAGCGCCTCGTTGCGGCGGTTCAGTCGCCAAAACAGGATGATCGCAAGGCCCAGGGCGACGCTGGCCGCGACGCCCATGAGGGTGACGTTGGCAAGGAAGAGCGCACTCATGCCGTCAGCGTACCGATGAGGGCCGACTGACTCGGGCCACGGGCTTTCGGCCCGGCAGGCCTTTCCACCCTGCCCCCAACCGCTAGGCTAGCGGCCCGGCCGCGCCGACCGGCCCCGACCTCACGGAGCACGCCTCGATGACGCCCATTCGACTTCGGTTCACCTTGCACCTCTTCCTTCTTGCGGCCGTCGTCGCCTCGATCGCGCCCGTCTCCTCGGCCGAGAGGGAACCGCTGGCCAACGAGGTTCGATCGGACGACGCGACCCCCACCGAGGCGTGGAAGAAGCCCCCCGCGGGCGTGAAGCCGGTCCGGGGCGGCGCGGTCATCGTCGCGATCCTTCAGGACATCGACGCCATCAACCCCTACATCTCGTCTTCGTTGACCGCATCGGAGGTGCAGGAGCTCGTCTTCCCGCGGCTCTACGTCGAAGAGGCCGACTACTACAACGGCCCGCCCACGTTCACACCCAACATCGCCGAGGCGTTGCCGAAGCGTGGCGACGACAAGAAGTCGCTCCATTTCCGCTTGCGCGAGTGCTACTGGGCCGACGGCACGCAGATCACCGGACACGACATCGCCTTCTCCGTGGAGGCCGGCAAGAACGAGGACGTCGCCTGGACCGGGCGTTCGATCGTGGACCGCATTGTCGCCGTCGAGGTGGACCCGGAAGACGGGCGCAATTTCGTCGTGCGCTACTCCGAGGACTATCCCTACCAGCTGATGGACATCAACGACGCGATGGTCATCCCGAAGCACAGCTTCGGCAAGGTGCCGTTCTCGAAGTGGCAGACGTACGGCAGCTGGTTGGAGCAGGCCACGTCCGCCGCAGGCGGCCCCTTCAAGCTCGGGGAGTACAAGCCCAACCAGGAAATTACCCTCGTTCGCAACGAGAGGTACTGGGACGCGCCCAAGCCGTATCTCGACAAGGTCGTCTTCCGCATCTTCGGCGACATGGGCGCCATGTTCACGTCGCTGATCGGCGGCGACGTCGACGTGATGAACAGCGTCCTGCCGAAGGACGTCGCGCGCGTCGGCAAGACCGAGCACCTGGAGCTCTACACCCACATGTCACGTGTCTTCGGATACATCGGCTGGAACTGCACGACCTTCCCATTCGACGACTACCGCGTGCGGCAGGCGATGACCTACGCCATCGACCGCGAGAATATCATCGACACGGTCTTCTACGGGTACGCCAAGGTCGCGGGTCCGAACATCATCAGCTCGTTCTGGGCGTCGAAGAAGGACCTCGAACCCTACGAGTACGATCCGGACAAGGCCGAGGAGCTGCTTCAGGAGGCCGGCTGGAAGAAGAACGCGGACGGAATCTACGCCAAGGACGGGAAGCCGCTCATCTTCACGATGGTCACCAACGTGGGCAACAACGTGCGGAAGCAGATCGCCGAGTTTGCGCAGTCGGACTTGGCCGAGATCGGCGTCAAGGTCAACATCGAGATCAAGGACTTCAACCTGATGTCGACGCAGCTCAAGCGGCACGGGTACACGAGCTGGGTCGCGGGCTGGGGCGTCGCCACGAAGGTGGATCCGAAGTCCACGTGGCACTCGTCGGCGGCCAACAAAGGCTACAACTACTGCGACTACAAGAACCCGCGCCTCGACGAGCTCATCGAGAAGGGGCGCGCATTGCCCAACGTCGAGGATGCGCGGCCGCTCTGGCACGAGTTCCAGGACATCCTGTACAAAGACCAGCCCTACACGATGTTGTACGAGTCCCGCGGGCTCGTCGGCATCAACAAGAAGTTCACGAACGTGAAGGTGACCTCCTTGCGGTACCTACGCAACGTCCACGAGTGGTGGATCCAGAAGTAGCGAGAGCCGCGAGCAACCCCCTTGTACGCATACATCGTTCGCCGCCTGCTGCTCGGCCTCTTCATCATCTGGGGCGTCTACACGCTCACGTTCTTCGCGGTCAACCTGGCGCCGGGTGACGCGTTCTCGGCTGCCGAGAACCCGAAGATGAAGGAGAAGGACTTCGAGCGTTTGCGCGCGAAGTGGGGCTACGACAAGCCGATCTTCAAGCGCTATATCCACCAGATCAAGACGATGTTCTGGGGGAAGGAGGAGGTCGACTCGTACGACGGTGGTGGATACGACTTCGAGGTGTTCTCCATCGACAAGAGAGGACACATTCGGGCCCGCGTACAGGAGCCCGCCACCTCGATCACGTTCGAGCACTACAGAGAGGACCCTGGCGACGTGGTGCCGCCTCCTGTGACGGTGAGCGCCGGGGCCGACGGTGCTTTCTCACCGTTCGAGCTGGCGGAAGGGCACTACGAGGTCGACGGCCGTACCTTTCTCGCCGGTGACCCGACGTCCACGCTCCTCTGGCAGGGCCTCACGATCCGGAACGGTGACGGCGGCCGTGTGATCGTCGAGAAGACGCTGGCGACCCCGCCGCACGAGCTGGTGCTCACGGCGACGGACCTGACGCCGCTCACGCTGAAGCGCAACGACGACGGGACGTTCGGTCCCGCTGCCGCCAAGCCGGATCAGTACGAGTTCGCGTCGACGCGTATCGTCGTTCCCGACGATCCGTTGGACGAGACGGGCCTACGCTTCAGCTTGGGCACGTCGATCCTGAACCGAACGCCGGTCCTTGAGCATCTGAGCGAGCCGCTCTGGAACACGCTCAAGCTCGCGTCCCTCGCGATCATCCTGAATTTCATCGTCGGCATCATCATCGGTGTGATCTCCGCCGTGAAGCAGGACACTGCGCTCGATCACGGCATCACGGTCGGCGCGCTCTTCGTCTACTCCATGCCCGGCTTCTGGCTCGGGCTGATGATTATCTTGACGTTCGCTGTTCGGTTCGACGTCCTCCCGACTTCCGGCATGAACAGCATCGGCGAGGACGGCTTACTCGACACGTTATGGCACATGATCGGCCCGGCCTTCGTACTCGGCATCGCGGGCGCTGCTGGCACGGCACGCTATCAGCGCTCCGCCATGCTCGAGGTGATGGGACAGGACTACATCCGCACCGCGCGTGCGAAGGGGCTGAGTGAGCGCAAGGTGATCTTCAAGCACGCGCTGCGCAACTCGCTGCTGCCGATCATCACACTGTTCGGTCTCTGGATGCCGTTCCTCGTGTCGGGCGCCGTCATCACGGAGTACATCTTCAACTGGCCCGGCATGGGTCGCGAGGCGATCACGGCCATCAACGGTCGCGATGTGACGACGGTGACCGCCATCACGCTGATCGGAACGGTGATGGTCGTCGTCGGGAGTCTGATCGCGGACATTCTCTATGCGGTCGCAGACCCGCGCGTGAGGCTCAGATGACGACGCCCGCGCAGGTCTACGAGAGCTTGATCCCCGGCGTCGGGCACCTTCGGCGCGGGTACTTGCGTCAGGCCTGGCGGCCGCTGCTGTACACCGTCGCCTACGGCGCTGTCGTCATCGGACGCTGGGACCGGATTGGGGAGATCTTCGGCGATTGGTCGGCGGAGAACGTCGTCGCCATCGGGTTCCTGGCGGCCGCGCCGTTCGCGCTGATCTGGTGGGCGCACAAGAGCCTCAAGAACCTCGTGACGCCGCCGCCGAAGGAAGGCATGGGCACGTGGCAACTCGCCTTCCGCGCGTTCAAGACGAAGCCGCGCGGCGTGTGGGGGCTCACGATCCTCGGCCTGGTCTACGGCGTCGGGTTCCTCTGTCCTGTGCTCGCGCCCTACGGGCCGAACGAGATTCCCAAGGACACCGCGCCCAGCGCCTACCGCGCGCCCGGCGACACCGTCACCATCTTCGGCGACACGAAGCGCGGCGAGGTCGCCGGGCTGAGCTATCGCATCGAAGACGACAAGCTCATCCTGGAGCGCGGCGGCGACCATCCCGAGAAGAAGGTGCGGCTGAACAGGATCGGCGAGCCCAAGCGCGGCTGGAAGCGCCGCGCGGACACCGAGCAGACGATGATGCTCGGCGACAAGGAGGTGCCGTTCCGCACCGAGACCTATCTGCTCGGCACCGACGACAAGGGGCGCGATCTCCTGAGCCGCATCATCTACGGCAGCCGCATT
Source organism: Planctomycetota bacterium (assembly GCA_965223505.1). Classification (GTDB taxonomy): domain Bacteria; phylum Planctomycetota; class PLA2; order PLA2; family JAEUHO01; genus CBDCWP01. The sequence goes on along the minus strand of CBDCWP010000030.1, from coordinate 277,308 downwards.
TCTTTGGTCATCGGCTTCCTGGCGGTCGGCGTCGCGGTCTCTCTCGGCGTCTTGTTCGGCGCGCTCGCCGGGTACTTCGGTGGTTTCATCGACGGCGCGATCATGCGGTTCGTCGACATCCTGTTGGCGTTCCCCCGACTGCTGCTGCTGTTGCTGATCGTGACCGTCTATGAAGGGGCGGGCATCTTCACGATCGTGTTGATCCTGGGCGCAACCGGTTGGATGGGGGTGGCGCGACTCATTCGGGCTGAGTTGCTCCGGCTGAAGGAGCTCGACTTCACCGCGGCGGCGAAGTCGATGGGCTTCGGCAAGCGCCGGATCATCTTCCGCCACCTCGTGCCGAACGCGATGGCGCCGGTGATCGTGGCGTCGACGCTGCAGCTCGGGAACACCATCCTCGTGGAGGCGAGCCTGTCGTTCCTCGGTCTCGGGATCACGCCGCCCACGGCGACCTGGGGCAACATCGTCAACGACGGCCGCGGCGTTCTCGAGACGGCCTGGTGGGTGTCGACGCTGCCCGGGTTCGCGATCGTGCTCGCCGTCGTCTGCTTCAACCTCGTCGGCGACGCGTTGCGCGACGCCATGGATCCCCGCCAGCGGTTCTGATCGCGCGGTTGCTCCGCGCGCGGGCAATCCGTATGGTCCCCGGTCGTGCGGGGCATTCGAATCATCCGTCAGGCGTGCGGCGTCGTCCTGCTCGCGTCGCTGCTCGCATGCGGATCGAACCCGTACCCCAGTGAGCCGAAGGGCACCCTACACACGTACCTGCGTGACGCGGTCAAGAGCCTCGACCCGGCGCTGGCGGACGGGCAATTCGGCGTCCTCAGCGTGCTCAACCTGTACGACCAGCTGTACGAGTACCACTACACGAAACGGCCCTACGAGCTGAAGCCCTGCCTCGCCGACGCGCTGCCCGAGATGTCGGACGACGCGCTGACGTACACGATCAGGCTCAAGCAGGGCGTTCGCTACGCGAACGATCCGTGCTTCCCAGACGGCAAGGGCCGAGAGGTCGTGGCCTCCGACGTCGTGTTCTGTCTGAAGCGCCTGATGGACTCGCGCACGAAGAGCCCCGGGCGCTGGGTGCTCGCGGGCCGCGTGGAAGGCCTCGACGCGTTCACCGAGCAGTCCGCCGGCGTGCGCAAGAACCCCGGGCGGGACAAGTACACCCAGGAAGAGGGCTACCCGGAGGTCGCCGGGCTGAAGGCCGTCGACCGCCACACCCTGATGATCAAGCTCGTCGAGCCCTACCCGGAGCTGCGTTGGGTGCTCGCGATGCCGTACACGTCGATCTACCCGCCCGAAGCCGTGAAGTACCACGGCAAGGAGTTCGGCCAGCACGGCGTGGGCAGCGGGCCCTACCGACTCGAGTCGTTCAACGGCACCAAGCACCTGATCCTGGTCAAGAACGAGAACTTCCGCGAGGCGTACTTTCCGACCGAGGGCAGCCGGCAGGCGCACGAGCGCGGCATCATGAAGGAGGCCGGCAAGCGGCTGCCGCTCAACGACCGCGTCGTCGCGACGGTCTTCCGCGAGGACACCCCGCTCTGGCTCTACTTCCAGCGGGGCTATCTCGATCGCGGGCGCATCCCGAAGGACAACTTCGGCGGCGCCGTCGACGCGGCGACGATGGACCTCCTTCCCGAAATGAAGGCGCGCGGCATCCGCCTGCACGTCGATCCCAAGCTCGAGGTGATCTACGACGCCTTCAACATGGAGAACGAGGTCTTCGGCTACCCGGCCGGCGAGAAGGGACTGGCGCTTCGGCGCGCCATCTCGCTCGCCAACGATCGCGAGTGGGCGATCGAGCACCTCTACAACGGGCGCGCGACGCCGATGCAGGGCCCCATCATCGAGGAGTTTCCGGAGTACGACCCCGCTCTGAAGAACCCCTGGCTGCGGCAGCCGGGCGAGACCCGGGAGCAGGCCTTGGCGCGGGCGCGCAAGGTGCTCGCCGACGCCGGCATGCCGGGCGGCGAGGGCGTTCCCGTGCTCGAGAAGGACATTCTCAACGACCAGACGTCACGGCAGCACTTCGAGGCGTTCAAACGCGACATGAGCGACATCGGTCTCGAATTCCGGCCGTATGTCGCGTCGTGGCCCGAGTTCCTCCGCCGCACGAAGGAGAAGAAGGCCTCGATGTGGGGCGTGTCGTGGGGCGCCGACTATCCCGAAGCGCAGAACTTCCTGCAGCTGTTCTACGGGCCCAACAGCCCCAGCCCGAACTCGTCGAACTTCAACGACGCGAAGCTCAACGAGCTCTACGCCCAGGCGATTCGACTGCCGCCCGGCCAGGAGCGGACGCGGCTGTACCGCGAGATCCAGCGCATCGTCGTCGATCAGTGTCCTTGGGTGTTCCGGTTCCGACGCATCACGTTCAGTCTCATGCAGCCGTGGCTGCACGGCTTCTACTACAACGACATCAGTGAGAAGTACTTCCAGTATTGCCGGGTCGACGAGGGCATGCGTGACAGGCGCGTCGAGGAGATGAACCAGCCGGTGGTGTGGCCGGTGTTCGTCGTGTTGGGCCTCTTCGCCTTGCTCATCGGGACGACGTTGTTCTCTGCGCGACGAACGAAGAGGGGGTGGTGAGTTGACGGCCTACGTCGTTCGTCGCCTGTTGCTGGCCATTCCGACGCTGATCGGGATCACGATCATCACGTTCCTGCTCTTCAACGTGATCACCGACCCCGCCATTACGCAGGCGGGACTCAAAGCCAGCCCGAAGCAGATCGAAGAGACCCGCAAGGAGCTGGGGACCGACCGTCCCCTCCTCGTGCAATACCTCGAGTTCCTGGGGCAGACCTTCACGCTCGACTTCGGCGAGTCCTGGAAGACGAACCGGGACGTCAACGACATGATCTTGGAGGGCCTGGGGCCCAGCATGTCGATCACGTTCCCCGCGTTCCTCATGGCGGTGATGTTCGCAGTGTCACTCGGCCTGTTCTGCGCGTTCTACCGGGACTCGCTCGCGGACCGAACGACCGTGATCGCGTCGGTCGCGGGCATGTCGATCTCGAGCCTCGCGTACATCCTGTTCGGACAGTATTTCATCGCCTACCGCTGGAACCTGCTGCCGATCTTCGGCTACGAGTGGTCCTGGCAGGGCATCGTGTTCTTGCTGCTGCCGTGGACGATCTGGGTGTTCCTGTCCGTCGGCGGTGAGACGCGGTTCTTCCGCACGACGATGCTCGACGAGATGCGGCAGGACTACGTGCGCACCGCGGCGGCCAAGGGGCTGAGCACGCGGACGATCCTGTTCAAGCACATCCTGAAGAACGGCATGATTCCGCTCATCACGCGCGTGATGATCACGATCCCGTTCCTGTTCGTCGGCAGCTTGTTGCTGGAGACGTTCTTCGGCGTGCCCGGCCTCGGCGCGATGTCCATCGAGGCCCTCCAGACCGACGACTTCCCCGTCATCAAGGCGATGGTCGTCTTCGGCTCGATCGCCTACATCTTCTTCAGCCTCTTGGCGGACGTGCTCTACGCCGTCGTCGATCCCCGGGTGCGGCTCAAATGACGACGGTCTCCGAAAACGTCTATCGTCCGTCCTGGCTCGTGTGGCCCGTGCGCGTGTTCTGCTGGCCCCTGACGGTGCTGGTGTTCCTGATCGGCATCCTGTGGCGCGTCCTGGGCCTCGGTGTCGCGGCCGCGTTGCACCAGGGCAACCCGGAGCGCGGATTCCCGGACGCCCAGACACGGTTGGGCGACTTCTGCGAACAGGGATTGCGCTATCTGACGTTTCGGTCGGACGAATTCCCGCCGCTCGACGGGCGGGTGCGCAAGGAAGGTGAGAGCACGGGCCCGTGGTACGACGCGAAACGCAGGCTCAGCAAGAGCCACGTCGCGATGGCCAGCGCCCTCGTCTTGGTGCTCTACCTGTACGTCGGCTTCGCCGCCCAGACGGGGTGGATCGCCGCCGGCTTCGACGCGTCGCACAAGGATGCCGAGTACCTGGCGCCGGGCGAGGGCGGCTTCCTCATGGGGACGGACTTCATGGGCAAGGACGTCTTCAAGATGACCCTGCGCGGCACCACGACCGCGCTCTGGATCGGCATGTTCGCCGCGCTGATCTCCTGCGTGATCGGCGTCGCGCTCGGCTCGATCGCCGGGTACTTCGGCGGCTGGGTCGACGACGTGATCGTGTGGTTCTACACCACGCTGGACTCGATCCCGTACCTGCTGCTGCTGCTCTCGTTCGCGTACGTGATCAAGAACACGCCGGGACTTCGGGAGTGGTACGACGACACCTTCTTCAAGACGTCGCTCAAGGTGTCGCTCGGGCTCGCGCAGATCATCGTCGTGATCGGCATCACGAGCTGGGTGGGGGTGTGCCGGATCGTGCGCAGCGAGTACATCAAGCACCGCGACCGCGAGTACGTGACCGCAGCTCGCGCCATCGGCGTGCCGACGCGCCGGATCATCTTCCGTCACATCCTGCCGAACGTCTTTCATCTCGTGCTGATCAGCTTCTCGCTGCTCTTCGTCTCGGCGATCAAGTTCGAGGTGATCCTGTCGTTCCTGGGCATGGGGCTCGAGCCCGGCGAGGGGTCGTGGGGCGGCATGATCAGCCAGGCGAAGCTGGAGCTGCTGCGCCCCGATACGGTGTGGTGGCAGCTGACGGCGGCGACCGTGGCGTTGTTCGGATTGGTGTTGGTCGTGAACCTGCTGACGGACGCGGTTCGCGACGCGCTGGATCCGCGGCTGCGGATCTGACCCACATACGCGGTTGACGCTGTTGTGGCGACGCCCGCCATTACCAGTGTGATGACGATGGCCTCCATCGAGCGATTGGAGCAGGACAGACGACCCGGCCAGTCAGCATCACTAGGCAGCGAGGTCGGCGACTAGCGGCGGGCCGCCGAATTCGAGTCGGTCTTGGTGACACCCTTCGGGCTGTAATGCCAGGAGGCTGAAATCGAAAAGCAATCGATACGGCGGCCAACGATGCGTACGTCGGCTGGCCGTTCCACCATTGACTAACGCAGTCGATCGGCAGCGCGCTGTTGTGCCGCCCGCTTCTCAAGAAGCCGACGCTTGATCGTCTCGGAATCGCGCCGGAGCAAGAGTCGAAGTTGCCCTGCTCGCGCTTCATCATCCACAGCGCTGCCGCGCTCTGACTTGGGCATGTCTAGCACGTCCTGCTCAAGTAGGTCGATAGCAGTGCTCCTAACCTCTACGTCGCGACTTTCGAGGGCGGCATCCAACACGCACAGGATTTCCTCATCAAATCTATGGACGATGGCAGTCAGAAGATAGCAGCGCTCGTTGGTAGATCGCGCGTTGTCGTATGTCCAGACCAGCAGTGCGAGAGTGTCGCGTCTTCCAAGTCGCTCGGGGCTTCCAAGCTGCCGCTCAACCCAGTCACGTCCCTTGACGCTCGCAGTCGCATGTGATTGCGTCAGGTATTCACGAAAACGCCTGCAACCCGGAATCTGCTTGAGTTGCCGTGGGCGATCGCGATCCGTCCATGTGCTCGAAACGCTGGAATCACGAACACTCGTCCGGCAAGCGGACAGGAGTACAATCGCCATGACGGCCCAGATGCGACTCAGCGTCATACTACCTGCCGGGCATCATGTCAGGTGCAGTGATCCCGGCGGCCTCACCGAATGCGTTGGCAAGTTCCGGCAATTCACGGAGTCCTTCTTGTGACGGGGCGGTGCCCCACTCGTCCGAACCGCACGCTGCGGCTGCGGCAACCAGAGTCTCTGCCATGCTGCGGATGTGCTCCATCGTCTTCTTGAAGTTCCAACTGCACTCAGCGAAGTGGAGGGTGTACCGTTCTTTCTGTAAATGGCTCCCGAGAGAGAGGCGCTCGCTTCGCTTGAATCAGCTAGCTGATTCAAGCGAAGCGGGCGCGCCGCCATCTCCCGGGGTCAACTGAGTGGCGGATCAACGCCGTACCTTTGCAGGTCTACGACAACTTGCATTGGAGATCGACGTGACCCACCACGAACAGCGTACGCCGTGGGCCGACGCCCTGGAAGCGCTCAGCGAGAGCGGATTCGACGGCATGGCCGAGGCGATGCGAGTGCTGATCAACGAGTCCATGAGAATCGAACGCAGTGCCTTCCTCGGCGCTGAACCGCACGAGCGCAGCGAGCAGCGTCGCGGGTACGCCAACGGGTTCAAGCCCAAGCGCGTTCGCACGCGCCTAGGCGAGATCGACGTACAGGTGCCTCAGGTGCGCGACGTCGAGGGCGGCGATGCGTTTTACCCATCGAGCCTTGAACGCGGCCAGCGAAGCGAGAGAGCGCTCACGCTGGCTTTGGCGGAGATGTACGTCCAGGGTGTTTCGACGCGCCGTGTCGAGGAGATTACGAAGGTGCTTTGCAACGGCCTTGAAATCAGCTCCACGAGCGTGTCGCGAGCAGCTGCGCTGCTCGATGAGGAGCTTTCGCGTTGGCGCACACGGCCGCTCGGGGCATTCAAGTACCTCGTGCTCGATGCCCGCTACGAGAAGGTGCGCCACGGCGGATCGGTGCGCGACTGCGCGCTGCTCATCGCCATCGGCATCGGCCACGACGGCAGGCGCAGCGTGCTGGGAACGAGCGTGAGCCTTTCGGAAGCCGAGGTTCACTGGCGCGAGTTCCTCAGCTCGCTCCAGGACCGCGGACTGCATGGCGTCGAGCTCATCACCAGCGACGGCCACAAGGGCTTGGCCGCCGCGCTCGCTGCCCGCTTCGCCGGCGTCGCCTGGCAGCGCTGCCAGTTCCACCTGCAGCAGAACGCACAAGCTTACGTGCCGCGTCAGAAGCTTCGACGCGACGTCGCCGCTGATCTTCGCGCCGCGTTCAACGCGACGTCGCGGCGCGAGGCTCAAGAGAAGCTCGAGGCCTTCGTAAAGAAGTGGGACAAGCCCGCGCCCGACTTGGCGCGTTGGGCCGAGGAGAACATCTCGCAGGGATTCACCGTGTTCGACCATGGCCTCAACGAGGCGCAACGCAAGCGCCTGCGCACCACCAACAGCCTCGAAAACCTGAATCAACAGATCCGGCGGCGCACGCGTGTTGCCGGACTCTTTCCAAACGAAGCGTCCTTGCTGCGGCTTGCGAGCGCGGTGCTCATCGTTGGGAAACCGGACGGAACTTGAGGGACGCGCTTGATCCCGCTCAGCGATTTACAGAAAGAACGTTGCTCTGCCGCGAAGTGTCGCGGGCCCCAAGATAGCTGAGACTGTCGAGATCCCAGTGCGCAGGACATTCGCGACCTTTCCAATGAACTCCTTTAGAGGATCGGCGCGCTTCCAGCTCTTCTTCTTCGCCTCTACCTTCTCACCTTCGCGCTTTCCCAGCTGCTCTGCGACGAGCCTGTTCATGCCTTCGAGCAGGGTAGGCGTCGGCGGCACTTGCATGGCCAGAAACAGCCAAGGGAAACCGAGGTGCTAGGGGGCCACACGGGAGGTGGCCACCCGGGAGGGGGAGGAGGAGGGGGTGGAAGCGGGGGAGCCTTAAACAGCACAGGAGTTAAGACGCCCGCCGACGAAGTCGGCAGCGGAACCAGAGATTCAGGCAGCGCGTAGACGGTTGTGACGGCCATTTGGGCAGTCACAAGGGCTGCCCCTACAGGTACCGCAAGGCCAGGGCCCACTAGAGACGTACGCGCTCCGCGTTAGGCAGCCTGAACGGCTGCCCTACTTATCATCGATCGGAACCAAACCCCGGATCCGCGCGGCCGTGTCGACACGGCAGTACTTGAAGAAACGCTCGCCCATCGCGTTGAACCGGTAGTTCTGCAGCCAGTGCTGCGTCACGCCGTAACGCACCCGGCGGTACCGGAAGATCCACGGGCAGTCCTCCGCGACGATCTCCGCCATCTCCCGGTACAGATCCGTCCGTTCTTCGCCCGGCGGGAGCTGCATCGCCTTCTCGTACAGCTCGTTGAACGCGGGGTTGTCGTAGTTGCTCGCGTTCGGGTCCGGGCTGTTCGGTCCGTAGAACAGCTGCAGGAAGTTTTGCGCGTCCGGATAGTCCGCGGTCCACGAGATCGACCACATCTGCGCTTCCTTGTTCGCGAGCCGCGTCTTGTAGTCGCCCCACTTGATCGGGTTGCCCTCGAACTTGATGCCGATCTGCGCCGCGTCTTTCTGAAACCGCTCGAAGATCGACTGGCCGTACTCCGTGACGTCCTTCTTGAACACCGGCAGCCCCTTGCCGTCCGGATATCCGGCCCTCTCCAGCTCCTTGCGCGCCTCGCGGATCATCCGCTGCCGCGTGTCACCGGGCTGGCGCTTGGCGTCGTTCATGAAGTACTCGTCGTACTCCTGGAACTCGCGCAGGATCGGTCCGTGCTGCGGGATCATCTGCCCGCGGTAGAGCGTGTTCATCGTCCAGTCGTCGTCGGTGACCAGGCTGATGGCGCGCCGGATCGCCTTGCCTTTCTCACCGTTGGGATGCCCGAGTATCGGGTCCTCCATGTTGAACGCGTCGTACCAGATCTCGAGCCGCGGCTCCTTGTTCAGCCGCATCCCGACCTTCTTCAGGTCCGGCACGAGATCCATGGTGCTGCGGTCGATCGCCGCGTCGAACGCCTCCCCTGCGGGCAGCATCGTCACGTCGATCTGTCCCTCGCGGAAGTACAGCCACTCCGACAGCGGCTTGCCCGCGAAGACCTTGACCACGACCATCGAATGCAGCGGAAGCAGGCGGCTCTCGTCCGCGAGAAAGCCGGCCTCGTCGTCGCCCGCCTTGCCCTCCGACGGGTACCGGTCCTCGCGGTAGTTCGGATTGCGTTTGAGCAGGACGCTCGTCGCCGGCTCGTAGGCGCTCACGACATAGGGCCCCGTCGAGACCGCGTGCTCGCCGAGCTTGTCCCCGTACGCCGCAACCGCCTCCGGCGGGTAGATCGACAGGTACTGCGACGCCAGCAGCCAGCGAATCTGCGCGTATGGCCTCACGAGCTTGATGCGCACCGTGTGCGCGTCGACCGCGACGATGCCTTCCACGTCCGGGTACGTCGTCTCGTCCGGCTTGGGCTTCCACGTCTTCGAGCTCTCGGCGAACGCATCGAGCCCCGCGATGCGGCCCTTGAGCACCCACGTGCCGGGGCTCTTGACGCGCGCGTCCATCAGCCGCTTGAAGCAGAACACGACGTCCGACGCGTTCAGCGTGCGTCCCTTCCCGCCCGGGAAGCAGGCGTCGTCCACGTACCGAACGCCTTTCTTCAATCGGATCGTGTACGTCAGCTGATCGTCCGACACGGCGGGCAGGGCCGCGGCCAGACAGGGGACCAGCTCGTACGGCCGCTTCAGATAGTGGTATTCGTACAACTGGTCGAAGAGGTTCCAGACGAGAAGCTTGCTCGGCTCGTCTTCGGCTTGGGTCGGATCGAGGCTCTGGATCTTGTTCGGTACCGCGACCTGGAGCGTCCCACCCTCGCGCTTCTCGGGCTCGGCGCCGGCCGTTTGCACAACGCAGCAAAGCGGCAGGAGCAGCAAGACCACCCAGCGGTTGCGCATGTCCATGGCCCACCAACCTATGAGGTCATTCGGCGTGCGACAAACCCCCGTCGCCCGCCAGTCAGTGTTGCGTACTCCGTCGCCGACCGGACGCCTTTGTCGTCCGCGGGTGTGCCCGTGCCGCCACACTCCTGTCGCGTGTCCGCTACATTCGATCCGCCTTCGCCCGGTTCCGGCCTCGCGCACGAGCGCGGCTGCGGCGATCCGCGTGCCGAATCGGCTCGGGAATCCGGTAGCGCCGAACCGTGCTCAGCACGATGCGAACGGCCGGGAGCAGTCCGATCCGGTTGCCGACACTCACGTAGACCGGCTTCACGTCGTCGCGCGTGCGCAGGACCGCGCCGATGCGCGCGCCGTCGTCCGTGAGCGGCTCCCACTGCCCGAACCGGCGGCCGGGCTCGTCGTGGGCGCCGGTGAGCCGGCTCTTCCCGACACCGATCGTCGGCACGTCGATGTGGAGCCCGACGTGGGTCGCGATGCCCATTCGCCGCGGGTGCGCGAGTCCGTGACCGTCGACCAACAGGACGTCCGGCGTCGTCTTCAGCCGGCGCAGCGCGTCCAGCACGACCGGCGCCTCGCGGAAGGAGAGCAGTCCCGGCACGTACGGCATGAGCGGCTTGGCGGACGCATGGGCTTCTTCGACCACCTCCCAGTCGGGCGCTTCACACAACACGACCGCCGCGTGCACGGTGCCGTCGGGCGACGGCGAGCAGTCGGCGGCCGCGACGTGGCGCAGCTTGCGGCGGAAGCGGCCCCGCGGTTCCACCTGCGACGCCAGCCAGCGCTGCAGGCGTACGCCGTCCTTCGGCGGCATGTCGAACGGATGAAGCCGGCGAACCTTCACGCCCCGGGCGCAGTCGCGCCCGACCGCAGCTCGTGCAAGCGGTGCACGACGGCGCCGAGCACCGCGTCCGGCGTCGACGCGCCGGACGAGAGACCGATCACGGCGCCGGGCTTCGCCGGCAGCCAGTCACGCGCCTCGAATTCGTCCGTTCGGCCGACGGGCTTGTGGCGAATCCGGTCCGCGCTCACCAAGCACTCGGCGCCCTTCACGTGGAACACGGGAACGACGCCCTCGGCCATCTCGACCAGATGCCCGGTGTTGGACGAGTTGTAGCCGCCGACCACCACGAGCAGATCGAGCGGCTCTTCGATGAGGTCGCGCAGCGCGTCCTGCCGTTCCTGCGTCGCGGAGCAAATCGTGTCGAAGGAACGGAAACGCTCCGTGTCGGCGCCGTCGCCGTAGCGTGCGTCCAGCGCCTCGCCGATGCGGCGTGCGATCGCCAGCGACTCGCCGGCCAGCATCGTGGTCTGGTTGGCGACGCCGATGCGCTCGAGGTGCCGCGCTGGGTCGAAGCCCGGCGACGTCTTCGGCGCGGGGAACGTGCGCAGAAACGTCTCGGCGTCGACGGCGCCGGCGATCGTGTCGGCCACGATCTGCGCCTCGTCCATGTCGAGCACGACGACGTAGTGGCCGCCGTGCATCGTGACGCGGCTCACCGTCGCGCGCGTCTCCTCGTGATCGTGCTTGCCGTGCACGAGCGACGTCATGTCGTGCTTCGCGTAGCGCTCGACGTTTTTCCAGACGTTCAGCACCGATCCGCACGTGGTGTCGACGACCACGGCGCCCGCGTCGCGCACGGCGTCCATCTCGCCGGTCGCAACGCCGAAGGCCGGCAGGATGACGACGTCGTCCGGCGTCAGGTCGGCAGCGCCCGACATGCCCTCGTCGCCGTAGAAACGGATCCCGAGCTCACGCAGCCGCCCGTTCACCTTCGGGTTGTGGATGATCTCGCCGGTGAGGACGATGCGCTTGTCGGGAAAGCGCTTCAGCGTCTCGTACGCGTAGTCCACCGAGCGCTCGACGCCGTAGCAGAAGCCGAACTCCTGGGCGAGACGATACGTCGTGTCGCCCATCTCGAGGGTGTAGCCGCTGTCCTTGAAGTGCTGAACGAGGTCAGAGCAGTACTCGTTGCTGACCTCGCCGCGCACCTCCTGGCGCAGACCGAGACCCTTGCGGAAGTAGCGCTCCTCGAAGGGCGCGGTGCTCTTTGCCGTCGGTCCGTCGGACATGCAATCGAGCGTAGCACGTCCTCTACGGGGCGGATGTTTCGCGCACGGTGACCTGTACGACATTGCTGCGAACGCCGTTCACCGAGACCGTGACGTCGCCGCTCTGAGCGCGGAACGGAACGATGACCGAGAGACCCTCGATCGTCGGAAGGAAAGCCCAGGCGCGCACGTCGCCGAAGCGAACGTCCACGTCGCCGAAGGGGTCCAGTGCGGGCGGAGGACGGTCCGCACGCCACTGCGAGAGGTCGAAGAGATCGCTGCCGTGAAGGAGAATGCGGTCGCGGGGCGCACCTTCGTTCGGGGTGATCTCGACGAGTGTCGGCGCCGAGCGAACGAGGAGGTCGAACGTCGCGGGCTCCGACACGCGCTCGCCCACATGCACGGACACGGAGCCGGAATCGGCGTCCGGCGGAACGACGACGGTGAGCGAGTCGGTGTCGGCTTCGAACACCGCGGCCGGGGCGCCGCCGAAGTGGACCCGCACGCGCTCTCCGGGGACGAAGAAGTTGGATCCGTCGAGGCGCACGAGCGAGCCCGGCGACGCGGCCGCCGGCGTCACCTGCTCGATGACCGGCGTGGGTTGCTCCAGCGTGATCTCGACGTTGAACGGTTCGCTCGGCACGCCGTCGACGCGCACAGTGACCGCGCCCGCCATGGCGCCGTGCGGCACCTCGACGATCAGGCGGTCGCCCAGCGGCACGACGTGACGCGCGGCCACGCCGTCGAAGTCCACGGTGACGTCGTTGCCCGGGGTGCCGAGGTCGGCGCCGCGGAGGAGCGCGAGCGCGCCCGCGACGACCGGCTGCGGATGCACCGCGTCGATGCGCGGCGCGGTCTGGGCGGTGATCTCGAACGGCTGTGCCACGCTGCGCTCGTCATCGCGTTCGACGACCAGCATCGTTCCGCCCGGCGCGAGGTCCATCGGGACGACCGCGACCACGAACTCCGGCACGGCGACGAGGACGGCGGCCTCGACGTCGTCGAACAGCACGCGGGTGGCCTCGCCACGCGCAGCCAGCCCGCGACCGCGGAGCGTGACCCAGGTGCCGGGCACGCCGGCCGCCGGGACGACCTCGTCCACCTCGGGCGGGCCGAGCGGCATGTCGTCGGCGCGCCCGGTGTGCAGCACGACGAACGGGGCGCCGGCGGCGCCCGACACGCTGCCGGCCAGCCGGTGTACGCCGCCGCCAGAGCGCAGCACGAAGGGCGGGCGGCCCAGGATGCCGTGCTCGACGGTCGTCACGCCCTCGTCCGGCGCGATCAGCTCCGCGAAGCCGGCGTCGTCTGCCCGCCACGCCAACGACGCGAGCTCGCCGTCCGGGTCGAGCAGCAGGACGTCCGCGCGGCCGTCTCCGTCGGCATCGGTGGCGACGACGATCGCATCCGGACTCGAGGCGTCGGGAGCTTGCGTCCCGGCCGATCCGGCGCCCAGCACCGGCGCGGCGCCGCCGCAGGCGGCCAGGAGCAGGCATACCGCGACCGCGAGGAGGGCGGACGGGAGTGCGAGTCGCGACGAGGCCAAGGTTCTACCCCCGCAGCTTCGACGCCGTCATCTCGGCCGTCCTTCCCGGAATCCGGACCGGTGGTCCGGCGGTCTTCACGGCCGGCGGCTGGCGGTCGTCCGGCGCGGTGCTAGCCGTCGCTCGGCAGCTTGGCGTCGAGATCGCCGTCGCCGGGGAGGAGAAAGAGCTTCACGCTCTCCTGGATGCCCGCCTGGAGCACGGCCTTGCGCTTGGCGCGCTTGTAGCCGGGGGCTTGCGCGATGACCTCGATCTCGCCCAAGGGCGCGTCCGTGAAGGTGCGGCGGCCGTTGCGGTCGGCGTAGACCAACCGCGGTGCGTCCCGGTAGGGCTCGAAGTAGCCGACCTCGATGCCCTCGGGGATGGTCCCTTCGCGGGTCTGGACGGACACGATCAGGGTGCCGTATCGGATGCGGCCGCGCGCATAGGCCCGGGGATCGTTCGGGCTGTCGCGCTCGACGCGCGGGCGGTCCTCGCGCTCCGCCTCCGGCGCTCCGTCGTCGAAGTACTGCCAGATTCCGAAGGCGGCGGCGGCGGGCAGGAGGATGAGCAGCAGCGTGCGCACGGCTACGAGGCTACCACCCGCTGCGCGGCAGTCGGTAAATCGGAGGCCTGCGGGGACGTCCTCGGGATCCTTGACCCATGGCCCACGTGATCAGCTTGGTGACGTTCTCGATCGAAGCCTGCCACAAGGACGACTTCCTGCGCCGCGCCAGGGAGGAGCTCAAGCCGTACTGGGAAGGCAAGGGGTCGACGCGCTACGAGGTCTACGAGGAGGTCGGCCCGACGGGACCGACCGGCCGGCTCGTGGAGCTCAACGTGCTGCCCGACCGTGACGCGTACGTCGAGATGTCGAAACACGTGCGCACGGCGAGCGACCTGCCGTCGGTTCCGTATCGGCACGTACGTGATCCGCAGTTCCAGGTGATGGAGCTTCGCGTCTGACCGGCGCCGGCCAGCAGGACGCACGCGCGCCCCAGATCGAGCTGCACGGCGTGGTGAAGCGCTTCGGGGCGCTCGAAGTGCTATCGGGCGTCGATCTCGAGGTGTACGCGGGCGAGGTCGTCGCGCTGGTGGGACCGAGCGGCGGCGGCAAGTCGACGTTGTTGCGATTGCTCAACGGTCTGGAGGTGCGCGACGCGGGCGAGATGACGGTGCTCGGCAAGGTCGTGCCCGCGGCCGACGGCGGCGGATCGATCAGCGATCCGTTCTGGATCCCGCTGCGGCGCAAGATCGGGTTCGTGTTCCAGGCGTTTCATCTGTATCCGCACAAGACGGCGCTGGAGAACGTCACGCTGGCGCCCGTGAAGGTCAACGGCGTGGCGCCGGAGGCCGCGGCGAAGCGCGCGGCGTCGCTGCTCGAGCGGGTCGGCCTGGCGGAGAAGGCGAACAACTATCCGCGGCAGCTGTCGGGCGGACAGCAGCAGCGCGTTGCGATCGCGCGCGTGCTGGCGATGGATCCCGAGATCCTTTTGTTCGACGAGCCGACGTCGGCGCTCGACCCGGAGATGACGGCGGAGGTGTTGGAGGTGATGCGGGCGCTCGCAGCCGAGCACAAGCGCACACTGATGGTGGTGACGCACGAGTACGCGTTCGCGCGCGAGGCGGCGGACCGGGTGGCCTTTCTGCAGGAAGGGCGCATTCTGGAGATCGGAGACGCCGAGCAGGTGTTGACGAACCCGAAGGACGAGCGGACGCGGGCCTTCTTCGAGCGCGTCCTGTAGGGGCGACCCTCGTGGTCGCCCAACTGGTCAAGGTGACCCTGGCGGACACAGGGACCGGCCCCTGCACGCTGCCTGTAGCATTGCGCGCCCGATGCGCCGCCTCGTCGCCCTCCTTCTGTTCGCGCTGTGCCTCGCCTGGACGCCGTCCGTCGAGGCGCACCCGCGCAAAGGCGGCGGATTCGGTCCCGGCAAGCCGATCGTTCCCAAGCCGGGCAACACCGACGCGATGCTCTACGCGAAGGCGATGCGCATCCAGGCGCGCATGTGGTGGCACCTGTCGCCGGAAGGCCTGCTCGTCGACTATCACCAGCAGGGCGCCGGCGAAGAGGTGCTCTCGCACTACGCGCTCACGCTCTCCGACGCCGCGATGTGGACCGGTTGCTACGCCGCCAGCCAGGCCTGCCGCTGGCACGTCACCAAGGACCCCGATGCGCTCGAACAGGTGCGCCATCTGGCAAAGGGCCTCGCGGTGCTCTCGGACGTCACCGGACAGCCGGGGCGCTTCGCGCGCAATGCCGGCCGCATCGTCCAGGACAAGTCCCGGCTGGTCGCGGGTTCGCCGCCGCTCGAGAAGGTGATCGCGTCGCCGGCGATCGAAGGCATGGCGTTCCGACCGGACGTGAGCCGCGATCAGCTCTCCGGACTCACGCTCGGCTGGGCGTGCATCCTGCGCTACGTGGACGATCCCGAGATCCAGGCGCTCGCCAAGGAGCAGATCAAGAACGTCGCGCGGCGTCTGTGGGACGACGGCATGTGGTTGCGCGACCACACCGGCAAGAAGACCCGGTTCGGCGACTTGCGCCGGGACGTGAAGGTCCTCGGCGTCGGCAACGGTCAGAACGCCGCGATCGCGCTCGCGCCTTTCGCCGTTGCCGCGAATGCGACCGACGATCAACCCGTGAAGCTCGAGTACCTGGAGCTCATTCGCAAGCGCTATCCGCAGGCGCTCGACGACCAACACACCTGGGTGAGGCCCGCGCTGACCGCGTCGAACGTGAACATGACCCACGTCGCGTTGCTCGCCATTCGCCTGTGGGCGCGCGACGGCAAGGCGCAGCATCACGCGCGCAAGGGCCTCGAAGCGCTGCACCGAGCGACGCGTGGCTGGTGGAACGCGGGCTACTGCGCGTGCCAGCTGCTCGGCGGCATCGCGGGCGGCCGGCGGCCGGGCATCATCGCCGAGCTGCGCGCCGTGCTTCACATCATGTCGGAACGTGAGATTCCCAAGCGCGACATCGCGGAGTGGACGGTGCGCCGCATCGCGACCATCCGGGAGCGCGAGGGACATCACAACTGGGCTTGGAAGTCGCGGCTGAATCTCGTACGCAAGCCGGTCAAGGGCTCGCCCGATCACCCGACCATGACGCTCACGCGTGCCGACTGGCTCTTCGCCTACTGGCTCGCGCGCGCCGCCGGCGAGCTGAAGCCGAAGACGGGGCCCGGCGCAGGGCCGCTGCCGCAAGTCTGCCCGATCGAAGTGGTGCCGTGGCACCCCACCGAAGACAAGTGAGCGATCGCGTTCAGCGCAACGCGTGGCTGCTCTGGACCGCGCAGTTCATCTCGGCCGTCGGCGACTCGCTCTTCCTCCCTTGCATCCTCTGGCTGGTCGGCGACGTCACCGGCGACGAAGCGCCCGTAGGGTTCGCCGTTTTCATCGCCACGGTCCCGCATCTCCTGTTCGGTCCGATGGCGGGCACGTTCGCCGACCGGCTCGACCGCCGCACGCTCATGATCGTCTCCGACGTCGTGCGTGCCGCGACGCTGATCGCGCTGCCCGTCGTCGTGATGGCCGTGGGCGGCGTGTCGTATCCGCTGATCATCGGCGTTGCGTTCCTTCTGGCGGCGTTCTCCGCGCCTTTCATGGCTGCGCGCGACGCGTTCCTGCCCGAGCTGGTCGGCGGCGCCTCCTTGACGCGTTGGAACGCGTTCTTGCAGACGTCGCAACACCTGGCGTTGATCGTCGGACTGTCGGCGGGCGGGCTCCTCCTGGCGGGCGGATCCGGCGACGAGTCCGAGCGCGTGCTCGACGTGCTGCAGCTCGACGGGTTGACGTTCGTCGTCTCGGCGATCGCGCTCCTGCTGATCGTGCATCCACGCCGGCGCCGGACGAAGGGCGCGCGCGGCGGCTTCTGGCGCGAGGTCGGCGAGGGGCTCGCGTACGCCAGGCGCGACAAGGTCGTCGGCGGGTTGCTGGTGCTGACGGCGCTCAACAACCTCGCCATCATGGGCCCCGCGATCGTGGGCGCCGTTCTGTTGATTCGCAACGTGTACGAGCTCGGCCCCCAGCATCTGGCGTGGTTCGAGGGCTGCATGGCCGTGGGCATGCTGTTGGGGGCGCTGTGGCTGAGCCGCATGGGCCGGCGCTGGCCGATGGGCAAGGTCGTGCTGTGGGGCATGGTGATGGACGGGCTTACGTACATCCCGTTCCTCTGGATCGCCGACTACGTCCCGGCGCTGCTGCTGATCACGGCGCACGGCGTCTTCATCCCGTTCATCGTGGTCGGCCGCACGAGCCTGCTGCAGGTGCACGTGCCCGAGGAGCGACGCGGCAAGGTGTTCGCCCTCGTCAACCTGACGGTGCTCGGCATGACGTCGCTGTCGGCGCTCGCGTGCGGGTGGATCGCACAAGCGGCGGGAACGCGCGTTCTGTTCGGCATCGCGGGCGTGTTCGGCGCGTTGAGCGGTTTCGCCGGCATGCGTTGGGTCGGGGCGCGGCTTGCGCGCGTTTCGCGATCGAAGGAACGTTGAGTCGGATCGCGACCGAGCGGCGGTTGCCTCTGCCCGCGACGGGAGCTACGACGTGATGGTGTACGGGTGCGAGGGGGGCGGCTTGGGCGTATGTCCGAGCGCCTTCGTGAGCTCATCCATCGTGAACGGCTTCTCGAGCAGCTGATTGCCGGTCTTCATGACCCGGCCCAGGACATCGTCGTTGACGAAGTCGCCCGTCATGAACACGACCTTGTCCGCCAGCGTCGGGTTCCGTTTCGCGATCGTCCGATGCAGCTCGATGCCCGACGCTCCCGGCATGCGGATGTCGAGCAGGACGGCGTCGTAGTGGCCGTCGTTGATCATCCGCTCGGCCTCCGCCGAGTCCCGCGCGCTGTCCACGCGCGAACCCAGGTTGCCGAGCTGCGTCACGAGCGACTCGCGCACCGACGGCTCGTCGTCGACCACGAGGATGTGACCCGGGACGGAGCGCATGAGGCCCTCCAACGGGTCGTCGATGGCCGGCGTCGTCTCCGGGGCCGACGCGCGCACCGGCAGCCGCAAGACGAACCTCGCTCCGACGCCCGTGTCGGGCTCGAGGATCAGCTCGCCGCCGTGCTCACGCGCGATCGATGCGGAGAGCGCGAGCCCCAGGCCCGTTCCCTTGCCGGGGCCCTTCGTGGTGAAGAACGGCTGGAAGATGCTCGTCCGCAGTTCGTCCGGTACGCCGCCGCCGGTATCGGCGACGGTGAGTGCGACCATCTCGCCTGCGGCCTGCAACGAGATCGAGAGCTTTCGATCGCCGTTCCACGCCGCCAACGCGTGCAGCGCGTTCTGCACCAGGTTGACGAGGATCTGTTGCAGTGCGTGCTTGTCGGCGAGGACGATCGGAGCGTCGTCGGGGATGTCGACGTCGAGCTCCGCGTCGATCATGCGCGCCTCGTACGCGAAGAGCTCCACGGTCGCCTCGACGAGCTCGCCGAGATGGGTTTCGCTGCGCGTCGGATTCCGCCGTCGCGCGAAGTTCAAGAGGTTGCGAACGATGCGGGTTGCGCGCTGCGCCTGCTCGCGCATGCGCCGCACCGGCTTCTCGATCGTGGCGGGCACCTCCTGCGCGCCGAGGATGTCGGCGTATCCGATCAAAGCCGCGAGCGGGTTGTTGAGCTCGTGCGCGACGCCGGCGAGGGTCTGTCCGACGAGGGTGCTGCGCTCCGCCTGCATGAGCTGACGGCGGGCGAGCTCCTCGTCGGTGATGTCCGTGATGGTGACCAGCGTGCCGACCCGCTTGCCGTTGTCCATGACGCCGACGGCGGTGCAGGACAGCTCGGTTGCGCGCTCGCCCTCGGTCGCGCCGGCGATGTGCGCGCGGAAACGGCGCGAGATGCCGGGCGGCGTCTTGCCGAGCTCCCGCAGCGACACGCCGCCGATGGACTCCGAGCCGGTCTCGTCGGCGCTGGCGGCCAGCGCTGTCTTCGCCGCCGGATTGGCCAGAAGCACGTTGCCGTCGGGCCCCAGGAGCAGCACGCCTTCGCGCATCTGGCGCAGCAACAGCGCCGTACGGCGGTTCTCGAGATCGCGCCGGCGTTCGATTCGCTGAAGCGCCTCACCGGCCTGCCGCGCGACGTCCGCCAGGATGCCGATGCGGTGGGGCGGCAGCGCGCCGCGCGCGGGGTCGGCGAGCAAGAGCAGGCCGGCGACGCGGCCGCCGGCTTGGATCGGCACGTCGACGGACGTGTGGAAATCGAGCTTCTCCGGCAGCGAGCGGCTGCTCATCGAGCGGCCCATCAGGCGGTGGATGACGTAGTTGGAGCCGTTGCGTGACAGCGCCTTTTGAACGGCGACGCGCCGACGTTCGATGTGGTCGTGTTCGAGTCGCCCCGACTCCTCCCACACCGCGACCTCGTCGCTGTCCGACTCGATGACGATCGCGCGTGCGCGCACCTCGAGATGGCATCGCAGGTGGCGCAACACCGCGTCGGCCAGCTCATGCACACCGACGGCGTCGGCGAGCGAGTGCGAGAAGGCCTTGAGCTCCGCCGCTTCGTCCTCGCGCGCCTTGAGCTCGCGATCGACGGAGTTGTTGAGCTGCATCCACGCGTTCTTGCGGTCTACCCAGTCCGTGATGATCGCGGCTTCGGCCGCGGCGATCACGATCCAGAGCATCTGCGCGGCGATCACGAGCCACTCGACGTCTGCGCCCTGTCGGCTCAACAGCGCGGCGCCGAGCCCGATGACCAACATGCCGCTCAGCACCGCGAACAGTGCCGCGACGGACTCGCGCCCGATCACGGCGGCCATCGTCGAGATGACGAACGCGGCGAGGAATACCGAGTGATGTCCGAGCTCCGCGTGCGCCGGGACCGATGCGAGGTAGGCGACCGATCCGAGCACCACCAGATCGCCGGTGAGATACGCAATGCGCGCTCGAATCGTCAGGGTCGCGGGCTTGAGCGCGGCGGCGCTGTACACCGATACGAAGTGCGCGAGCATGAGCACGTTCAGGCCGCTGAGCTCCGCCTCGAACCCCGTGAGACCGTACGCAGCGGTTGCGCTGGTCAAGAGCACGATACTGCGCAGCAACGTGTGCCGGGTCGATGCAGGCTTGAGCATGAGCGGAGCGAAACCTTCGAGCCCCCCGAATCGGGGCCACCGAGGGTCTATCGACCTCCGCAGAAGCCGAGCTTTAGGCGTTTGACAGCATGGCACCCCTTCCCTGGTAGAACCCGACGCGATGGCGAACGAACACTTACCTGAACCGTCGGGCCACCGGGACGCGGCCTTCGGTCTCGCGCGCCGCAACGGACGCGTCTTGATGGTGCAAAACCCGCGTGTCTCGCAGGGGCGGGCCGTCTCCTGGTGGGACCTGCCCGGCGGCGCCGTCAGGCCCGGCGAGCGCCTCGAACAGGGCCTGGTTCGAGAGTGGCGCGAGGAGACCGGGCTGCCGGCGCGGGTGGGCGATCTGTTCCTGGTGGTCGACGGCGTCAAACGCGCCGCGCCGAGCGCCCCGGCGCACTACACCTGGCGCGCGTTCTTCTTCGAGCTTCGGTGCGAGGGCGAGCCCGTTCCGGGCCTCGGCATCGATGCGGCGGCGTGGGTGCCCGAAGACGAGGTCGTCGAGCGGCTGGAGGCGCCGTATCACGAGCCCTTGCGCGCCTATCTGGACGGTGATCCGCGCCGCCATCGAACGCTCACCTGGCTCGAACCGCAGCCGCGGGCAGCGGACGCGGAGATCCCGCGAGCGTTGCTCGTCATCGCGGCGGCGGGCGCGGTGGGGGACGCGGCGCTCGTGCAGCGCGAGGTGCGCACGGCCGTGGAGAGCGGCGAGTCGATCGAGCGCGTTCGTGAGACGCTTCTGCAGCTCGTTCCGTACGCGGGCTTTCCGCGTGCGATCGCCGCGTTCGCCGCCGCGCGTGAGACGTTGGGTGCGCCGGGTCCGGATCCCGGCGGCGCCGGCGGCGACGGACCCGCGACCTTTGCACAGGTGTACGGGGACACGGCGCCGCAGGTCGAAGCCGGGCTGCGAGGCTTGAGCGAGCGGCTTGCGGATTGGACCCTCGACTTCGCGTACGGACGCGTGCTCGCGCGCGACCACGTGCTGACGCTGCTCGAGCGCGAGCTCCTGGCCGTCTCGATCCTGACCGCGCTCGGAACGCTGCGTGATCCGCTTCTTGGACACATGCGCGCTGCGGTCCGTTTGGGTGCGACGCGGGCGCAGGTCGATGCTTCGATCTCGGTCGTACCCGCGTCCGCCGGCGCGGGGAAGCGCGCTGCGGCGCGTGCCCTCGTTGCACGCTTGTGAGGCCGTCCGCCCATGTCGTCTCGTGATCCGGTCATCCACTGGTTTCGTCGGGATCTTCGGCTCGCGGACAACCCGGCCCTGAAGGCGGCCGTCGATACGGGCCGCCCCGTCATCCCGCTCTACGTGTTCGACGAGCGCGCGTCTCTCGGTGGGGCGAGCCGCTGGTGGCTGCACCACAGCCTGGCGTCGCTGCAGGCGTCGTTGGAGGACGCCGGTTCGATGCTCGTGCTGCGCAAGGGCCGCATCGAAGACGTGCTCGACGAGCTGATCGAGGAGACGGGTGCGACCGCCGTCCACTGGACACGCGGGTACGAGCCCGACGACGCCGAGGCCGAGCCCGCGCTGGCCAAAGCCCTCGAGGAGCGCGGTGTCGCCTGCAAGCGTTTCGGCGGCGTGTTGCTCTACGAGCCCGAGGACGTCGCGAACAAGTCCGGGGAGCCCTACCGCGTCTTCACGCCCTTCTGGAAAGCCTGCTTGGCGCGGCCGGAACCCGAGCCGACGGTCGCCGCGCCCGACACCCTTCGCGCGCCCACGTCTGCGCCCGCGTCCGACGACCTCGCCAGCTGGCGCCTGTTGCCCACGCGGCCCGACTGGGCCGGCGGCTTGCGCGAGACGTGGACGCCGGGCGAGGCCGGCGCGCAGGAGCGGCTGCGGGCGTTCCTCGACGGACCGATCGCGGACTATGCGTCACAACGTGACCGCCCCGACATCGAAGGCACCTCACGGCTCTCGCCCCATCTGCACTTCGGCGAGATCGGCCCGCGCCAGTGCCGCCACGAGGCCGCGGCGGCGGACCGCGTCGGCAACGAAGCCAAGGGCGCGGATGCGTTCTTGCGCGAGCTGGGCTGGCGCGAGTTCTCGTATCACCTGCTTCATCATTGGCCCGACCTGCCGGAGGCGCCTTTCCGACCCGAGTTCGCGGACTTCCCGTGGCGCGACGACGCGGACCAGCTGTCCGCGTGGCAGAAGGGGCGCACGGGGTATCCGATCGTCGATGCCGGCCTGCGCGAGCTCTGGCACACGGGGTGGATGCACAACCGCGTCCGCATGATCGCGGCGTCGTTCCTCGTGAAGGACCTGCTCCTACCGTGGCAGGACGGCGCGGCCTGGTTCTGGGACACGCTGGTCGACGCCGATCTCGCGAACAACAGCGCGAGCTGGCAGTGGGTCGCGGGCTGCGGCGCGGACGCGGCGCCCTACTTCCGTGTGTTCAACCCGGTCTTGCAGGGCAAGAAATTCGATCCCGACGGTGCCTACGTGCGGCGCTGGGTGCCCGAGCTGGCGGCGCTACCGACCGAACACATCCACGCGCCTTGGGAGGCGTCGGACGACGTGCTCGCCGACGCGGACGTGCGGCTGGGCGAGACGTATCCGAATCCGATCGTCGATCACGCCGAGGCGCGGAACGAAGCGCTCGAGGCTTTGGAGACGATCAAGGGCGACTGACCGTCGCTCGCCGAAAACGGCGTCTGCTACTTGTCTTCGGCCTCGCGTTCCATCACGACCGACGAGAACGTCATGCTGGAGCCGCCGCCGCCGACGAGGTGATCGGTGTGGGCGTTGTCCCACTTCTCCTTCTGCTCCTGGTTCAGCGTCTCGCCGATGTTCTCCTTGGCGAGGTTCTTGATGCGCGTCTCCGCTTCGCCGAAGGTCTCGTTGCTGCCGGGAATCTTCGTTTTCTTGAACTTGGCGATCTTGGCGAAGTTCGAGGTAAACGCGACGATGCCGTCACTCGCGTCGCCGCTGGTCAGCTTCTTGAGGTTGAACTTCTTCATCTCCGCCCACGTCTTGCCTTCGTCGTTGGGCGTGTTGTAGAGGTCCTCGAGCTCACGTTTCGTGGACTCGATGATGCGGTCCATCTGGGCGCGCTGCCCGGGATCGAGCTCGAGCTGCTTGGCGGCGTCGTCGACGCTGCGGAAGAAGATCGAATGCCGCGGGCTGATGAAGCGCCCGGCGCCCGGCTGCTTGTCGACCTGATCCTGCATCGACGCGAGCCGCTCGTTCTGATCCTTGACGGTTTTCTCGAGCTCGGCGACGCGGTCCGACATCGTCGCGGGGCGTACGTTGCCTTCGAGGCCCGCGTCATCGCCCGTCATGCCGCCGTTGCCGACCATGGCCGCGGAGGGAATCTCTCCGATCCGCTTCTCGAGCGACGCGATGGACGCAGTCAGCTCGGAAACCGACGCATCCAACGAATCCAGACGCTCCACGTCCGTGCCGGCGGAATGTCCGGCGCCGAACGCGGTCCAGCCCGCGAGTGCGACGGCCGCAACGGCCAATACGAGTGCCAACTTGTCCATCTTGAACGCTCCAACGAATCTCTGCCGTCCGACTGTACGGCGCACGGGTCCGCTTTGTTGGGCCCTATTCGCCGGCCGCGCCCAAAGCCATCAGCTCGGCGCCCTTTTCGACCGCCTGTCCGGGCGCAACATGGACTTTCTTCACTATGCCGGACATCGGCGCGCGGATCTCGTTCTCCATCTTCATGGCTTCGAGGATCAGCAGCGGTTGCCCGCTCTTGACCGGATCGCCCTCTGCCACGCGGATTTCCTTCACCACGCCCGGCATCACGCTCTGGATGTCGGACCTGGCCTTGCCGCCGCGCTTGCCCCCCGTGGCCTCGCGCGCCAACCGGGTGCGTTCGTCCTCGATCGGGACGCGCACCTCGCGGTCGTGAAACGACAGCACCGCCGCGCCGTTCTCGAAGCGTGCCGCGTACGTCGCGCTGTTGCCTTCGAAGAGCAGGTTGAGCAGGTCGCCGCCTTCGACCGACGCGACGTCGGCGGGATACGCGGTGCCGTCCACCGTCACGGTGGTCTCGCCACCCTTTTGACGGATCTCGACGACGTGCGTCATGCCGGCCCACTCGACGTAGTACTTCATCGGCGCCACCAGTGCCTTCCCGCGACGACCCATGCCGACGGTTTCGGGCCGGACTGAACGGTTTCGGGAATTGCCGTCTTCTTGACGCGCCGGTGCATGGCCAGCGCCGCGGCGACCACCGGAATCAGGTCGCCGGCCTGCGGTTCAGGCGGCGCGCTGCCGTCGAGCACCGACGTGTCGTAGTCGCCGGTGGCGAACGCCGGGTCGTCGAGCGTGCGCAGGCACAACGGGATGTTCGTCGTCACGCCCGGCAAGCGCGTCTCGTGAAGCGCGCGGCGCATGCGCCGGATGGCCTCGTCGCGATCGTCCGCATGCACGATCAGCTTGAGCAGGAGGTTGTCGTAGTGCAGCGTCACTTCCTGCCCGACGTACACGTGGCCGTCGCAGCGAACCCCCGGACCGCCGGGTAGCTGGATGGCGCCGAGCGTTCCGGTGCTCGGCATGAAGCCCTGGTCGGCGTCCTCCGCGCAGATGCGCGCTTCGATGGCGTGTCCCTGCGGCTCCAGCGTCTCGCTGGCGAACGAGATCGGCAGCCCTTGAGCGACGCGCAGCTGCTCAGCGACGAGGTCGACGCCGTAGCGCAGCTCGGTGATCGGGTGCTCGACCTGGATGCGCGTGTTCATCTCGAGGAAGTAGAACGACCGGTCCGCGCCGACCAGGAACTCCACCGTGCCCGCGCCGAGGTAGTCGCAGCTCTTCGCCGTCGCGATCGCGGCCGCTTCCATCTCCGCTCGCAGCTCCGGCGTGACGATCGGCGAAGGCGTCTCTTCGATCACCTTCTGATGGCGGCGTTGCACCGAGCACTCGCGCTCGCCCAACGCCACGGTGTTGCCGTGAGCGTCGGCGAGCACCTGAATCTCGACGTGACGCGGCTTCTCGACGAATCGCTCGAGGTAGACCGTTCCGTCGCCGAAGGCCGTCACGGCTTCGGACGACGCGCGTTGGACGGCTTCGAGCACGCCGTCTTCGGCGTCGACGAGGCGCATGCCCTTGCCGCCGCCGCCCGCCGACGCCTTCACGAGCAGCGGGAACCCGACGCCGCGCGCCGCCTCGAGCACGGCTCTGTCGTCGTCCGCGTTCGGCAGCTCGGCGCCCGGCACGACCGGCACGCCGGAACCGCTCACGGTGCGCCTCGCGGAGATCTTGTCGCCCATGGCGCGCATGGCGTCGCCCGACGGGCCGACGAACACGAGTCCCGCCGCCTCGACGGCTTCGGCGAACGCCGCGTTCTCGGCGAGGAAGCCGTAGCCGGGGTGAACCGCGTCCGCGCCGGTCTGTTCGGCCGCGGCCAGAACCGCGTCGGCGCGCAGGTAGGACTCGCCCGGCGCCGGCGGACCGAGGCGCACGGCTTCGTGCGCGCCGCAAACGTGCATCGACGTGCGGTCGGCATCGGAGTAGACCGCGACCGTACGCATGCCCGCCTCGTGCGCGGCGCGAATCACGCGCAGCGCGATCTCACCGCGATTCGCGACGAGCAGCTTGCGGATCGTGCGTTTCTTCACGGCCATCAGAGCGGGATGTTCCCGTGCTTCTTCGGCGGGTTCTGGTCGCGCTTGGTCTCGAGCATCGCCAATGCCGCGACGAGCTTCGGGCGCGTCGTCTTCGGCTCGATCACGTCGTCGAGGTACCCGCGCTCCGCGGCCACGTAGGGGTTGGCGAACTGATCGCGGTATTCCTGTTCGAGCTTCGCCTGCAGTGCGGCCGGGTCGTCGGCGGCCGCGATCTCCTTGCGGAAGATCACCTCGACCGCGCCCTTGTGCCCCATGACCGCGACCTCGGCGCTCGGCCAGGCCAGGTTCCAGTCGCCGCGGATGTGCTTGCTCGACATGACGTCGTACGCGCCGCCGTAGGCCTTGCGCGTGATGACGGTGAGCTTCGGAACGGTCGCTTCGCAGTACGCGTACAGGAGCTTCGCGCCGTGCTTGATGATGCCGTTCCACTCCTGGTCGGTGCCGGGCAGGAACCCCGGGACGTCCTCGAACGTGACGAGCGGAATGTTGAAGCAGTCGCAGAAGCGCACGAATCGCGCGCCCTTGACCGAGGCGTCCACGTCGAGGCAGCCGGCGAGCACCTGCGGCTGGTTGCCGATCACGCCGACGGTGCGTCCGCCCAGATGCGCGAACCCGACGACGATGTTGCCGGCGAAGTGCTCGTGCACCTCCATGAAGTCGCCGTCGTCGACGACGAGCTGGATGACCTCGCGCATGTCGTACGGCTTGTTCGGGTCTTCCGGCACGAGCGCGTTGAGGCGCTCTTCCATGCGGTTCGGATCGTCGGTGCCGCGCCCCGCGGGCGGGACCTCGGTGTTGTTCTGCGGCAAGAATGCCAGCAGCCGCCGCGTGGCCGCGATCGCGCTCGCGTCGTCGTCGACGCGGAAGTGCGCGACGCCCGACTTCTCCGAGTGCGCCGTCGCGCCGCCCAGCTCGTCGTGGGTGACCTCTTCGTGCGTGACCGTCTTGGTGACGCCGGGGCCGGTCACGTACATGTACGACGTGCCGTCCACCATGATGACGAAATCGGTGATGGCAGGGGAGTAGACCGCGCCGCCCGCGCACGGGCCGAGGATCGCGGAGAGCTGCGGCACGACGCCGGAGGCGAGCGTGTTGCGCAGGAAGATGTCGGCGTACCCGCCCAGCGAGACGACGCCCTCTTGGATGCGCGCGCCGCCGGAGTCGTTGAGGCCGACGATCGGCACGCCGATCTTCATCGCCGTGTCCATCAGCTTGCAGACCTTCTCGGCGTTGGCGCCCGAGAGGGACCCGCCGAATACGGTGAAGTCCTGCGCGAAGACCGCCGTGACGCGCCCGTCGACGCGCCCGAGTCCGGTGACGACGCCGTCACCGGGAAACTGCTTGCTCTCCATGCCGAACTCGCGGCAGCGGTGGAGCTTGAAGGGGTCGATCTCTTCGAACGTGCCCTCGTCGACGAGCAGGTCGATGCGCTCGCGCGCCGTGAGCTTGCCCTTGTCGTGCTGGCGCTGGATGGCGGCGGCGCCGCCGCCCATGAGCGCGGCCTCGCGACGTTCGCGCAGGCCCTCGATGCGCGGGTCCTCACTCATGCGCGGCTCCATCGGCGGGGGGCTGGGAGATCTCGACGAGGACGCCGCCGGCCGACTTGGGGTGGACGAACGCGACGCGGCAGCCGCCGGCGCCCGGCCGGGGCGTGTCGTCGAGCGTCTGCAGGCCGGCCTCCTTGAGGCGCGCGAGCGCCGCGTCGGCGTCGTCGACGCGGTAGCAGACGTGGTGGATGCCCGGGCCGCGCCGTTCTACGAACCGGGCGATGGGGCCTTCTGGGTCGGTGGACTCGAGCAGCTCGATCCGCAATCCGCCGCCGTCGTAGCAAGCGACGCGGACCTTCTCGGTGGGGACCTCTTCTTCGTGCAGCAGCGTCAGACCGAATGCGTCGCCGTAGAGCTGCTTGCCTTCGTCGAGGCTTCGAACCGCGATGCCGATGTGGTCGACGGGGCCGAGGCGCGGAAGCGGGTTCGGGGGCGGGTCGGTCATGGCGCGAGATCGTACCGGGCCGGACGCGTTGAATGCGAGCCGCGGCAGGGGAGTACGATGTCGCGCCCCGGTTGGGAGACGGATTCATGCGCTACGTTTCGCTCGCGTTTGTACTTGCCTGCGGACTCGGCCTCGCCGCGTGCGGTGACGAGGAGCCGGCCGACGTCACGGCCGTCGATCCCGGCGGCGACGGCGCCGCGAACCCGGCCGACGAGGTGCGCGAGCAGATGACGGTGGAAGAGCTCGTGCTGACGGACGAGGTCATGGAGCAGTACGTCGCGATCGCAACCGAGATCAAGAGGCTTCGTGAAGAAGGGCAAGCGGATCTGTTGAAGGCCCTGGAGCGCCACGGGTGGAGCGCCGAGCGTTGGAACGCGATCGTGCGCGAGGTGAGCAGCCACCGGTCTCCGCAGGTGTCTCCCGCGGCGCGCGAGAAGATGGAGAGCAACATCGCCATGCTCGAAAAGCAGATCGAGTCGATGAAGGCGAAGCCGGGTACCGAGGCCGCCGTCAAGCGGCTCTCCGGCACGCGCGATGCGTTGCAGCGTGCGCTCGACGACTTGCCGGGCGGCGACTCCCTTGCCGCGAAGAACCAGGCCGTCATCGAACGATGGAAGGCGAAGATCGACGCGATCGGGCAGTAGGGCCGACCCTCGTGGTCGCCAGTAGGGGCGACCCTCGTGGTCGCCCAATGTAGGGGCGACCTCGTTGCCGCCCAATGTAGGGGCGACCCTCGTGGCCGCCCAACCGTTCGTCGATCAGGTCCCGACACATCCACGGTTGGGCAGCCACAAGGGCTGCCCCTACGTCGGATCCGGGGAGACCCGTGGTCGCCCGCGAACGACCCGCGGCTACCGCGGCATTTGGAATGTTCCGTAGCGATCTTCCAGCACCTGCATGATCTCGCCGATCGTGCCGCGCGCCTCGACGGCGGCAAGCATCGCAGGCAGGAGGTTCCCGTCGCCCTCGACGGCGTCCGCGAGCGCCGCGAGCGCGGATTGCGTCGCGTCTTCGTCGCGCGACGCGCGGAACGCCGCGATGCGCGTCCGCGCGTTCTCCTCGACCGCCGGGTCGAGCGTGAACATCGGCGGCGCGACCTCGTCTTCGACCTCGAACTCGTTCACGCCGACCACGATGTCCTCGCCCGATTCGATCCTGCGTTGCGCGAGGTAGGCACTGCGCTCGATTCGCGACTGCGGGAACCCGTCCTCGACGGCCGCGAGCGTCCCGCCGAGCGTATCGATCTCGTCGAGCAACGCCCGCGCCTTCGACTCGATCGCGTTGGTCAGCTCTTCGACGTACGGGCACCCGCCCAGCGGATCGACCACGTCGGTGACGCCGCTCTCGTGCGCGATGACCTGCTGCGTACGGAGCGCCAGCACGGCGGCTTCCTCCGACGGCAGCGACAGCGCCTCGTCGCGGCCGTTGGTGTGCAATGACTGCGTGCCGCCGAGCACGGCTGCCAGCGCCTGCAGGGTGACGCGCGCGACGTTGACGTCGACCTGGCGCGCCTGCAGCGTCGATCCGCCGGTCTGCGTATGGAATCGAAGCATCAGGCTCTTCGGATTCTCGGCGTCGAAGCGTTCGGTCATGAGCCGCGCCCACAGCCGGCGCGCGGCCCGGAACTTGGCGATCTCTTCGAAGAAGTTGTTGTGCGCGTTGAAGAAGAACGACAGGCGCGGTGCGAACGCGTCGACGTCGAGTCCGCGGTCGAGCGCGGCTTGGACGTAGCCGACGCCGTCGGCGAGCGTGAACGCGACCTCCTCGACCGCCGTCGCGCCGGCTTCGCGGATGTGATAGCCGCTGATGCTGACGGGGTTGAACTTGGGCAGGTGTGTACCGGCGTACTCGATGATGTCCGTGACGAGCCGCAGAGACGGTCGTACGGGCAGGCGCTGCGTGCCGCGTGCGATGAACTCCTTGAACATGTCGTTCTGCACGGTGCCGCGCAGCTGGGCGGGGTCGATGCCGCGCCGTTTCGCGACGGCGATGAGGAACGACACGAGCACGATGGCGGTCGAGTTGATCGTCATCGAGATGGAGATGCGCTCGAGCGGGATGCCGTCCAGCAGCGTCTCCATGTCGTCGATCGACGCGATGGAGACGCCGACGCGGCCGACCTCGCCGGCGGCGAGGGCGTGATCGGGGTCGTAGCCGATCTGGGTGGGAAGGTCGAACGCGACGCTCAGGCCCGTCGTGCCTCTCTCGAGCAGCGCGCGGTAGCGACGGTTGCTCTCTTCGGCGGTCGCGAAGCCGGCGTATTGACGCATGGTCCAGAGGCGGCCGCGGTACATGGTCGGCTGTACGCCGCGCGTGTAGGGGGGCTCGCCGGGTACGCCGACGTCGGCGCGGTAGCGGTCGGTGGGGGCGTCGGGCTCGTAGCACGGCTCGAGCTCGATGCCGGACGAGGTCTGGAACGCTTCCTTGCGTTCCGGATGTTTCGCGACGGCCTTGGCGTAGGTGCCGTCGCGCCAGCTCTTCAGGTTGTCGGCCATCGAACCCTCCGCGATTCGACCTCGAATGCTACTCGGCGTATCCCGTGGGGGCGCTCGCGCGATGTTGCGTTTGGGGGGCCCCGAGAGAAACGTGCGAGGGGTCGGGCTCGGGCTGCCACGAGGGCCCGCGCTCGCGGGAAGCGCCCCGTCACCACGAACGGCGCTACGGCCGTCCTCGCTCGCGCGGCGGCAACGCCTCCAGCGCCTCGAGCCCGCGCACGAAGTCCTCCGGCGGCGGCGCCTCGAACGACACCTTCTCGCCGGTACCCGGATGCACGAACGCCAATCGCCATGCGTGCAACATCAATCGGCCGGGCAGCCCGTCGCCCGGCGCGCTCTTCCAGCCGTAGAACGGATCCCCCACGATCGGGTGATGCAGCGCGCGCAGATGCACCCGGATCTGGTGCGTGCGTCCCGTGCGCGGGCGGCAGTGCAGCAGCGTGTGTCGCGTGAACCGGCGCTCGACGCTCACGTGCGTGACGGACTCGCGCCCGCCCTCGATGATCGTCATGCGCGTTCGATGCGTCGGCGACCGGCCGATCGGCAGATCGACGGTCGTACTCTCCTCGTCGAACACCCCGTGCACGCACGCCAGGTACGACTTCTCCACCGTCCGCTGCGCAAACGCGTCCGACAGCGCGCGCTGCACCTGCTCCGTCTTCGCCACGACCATCACCCCCGACGTGTCCTTGTCGAGCCGATGGACGATGCCCGGGCGGTCGGAGCCGCCCAAGACGGGCAGGTTCCGGAACCGGTGCACGAGCGCATTGGCCACGGTGCCCGTGTGCCGGCCGCTGCCGGGATGAACCGTCCAGTCGACCGGCTTGTTCAGGAGCAGCAACCACTCGTCCTCGTGCAGGACGTCCAGCGGCCGGTCCTCGGCGACCAGCTCCGTCGGCCGCGGCGGCGGAACGTCGATCTCCACCTCCTCGCCGCCCGCGACCTTGTGTTTGGCCGGGAGCGGCTCGCCGTCCACGAGGACCCGGCCGGCCCGAATCCACTGCGTGAGCACCGTGCGGGAGTGCTCGGGCAGACGGTCCGCCAGCGCACGATCCAGGCGCTGCCCGGCCGCCTCGGAGCCCAGCGTCAGGCGGATCGGTGTGGGGTCGGGGGGAATGGGCGGCTCCGTTCTGCCGTTGATCGCGTGAAGAGCCCGGGGGCGGGCGCGGAAGAGGTCTTTGTATAGCCCGGACCCGCTCGCGAACGGCTCGCGTCCCGAATCTTGGCGCGCCGCGTGCTCATGCGTGAATAGGCTCCTGGCACCCGCGGAGGCGACCTTGGCCATGACGGAAGCACCCAAGAAGCAAGCAGCCGGCGCGCCCGACGCGGCGCCGTCCAAGCCGTGGAAGCGCTACGCCGCGATCTTCCTCTCGCTGCTCGTGGTCCTCGTCGTCCTCTTCATCATCTTCCTGCCCAACCTGAAGGTGATGTCGGCGCTCAACGGGCTCCACTCCGACGACCCGTCCGTGCGCAAGCGGCATCACAAGGACCTCGTCGAGTCTCCCAACGAGCCTTGGGTCGACGACATGATCCTCGACGTCATCAGGGACCCCGACAAGGCGTTCAGCATTCGCGGCCGCTGCGTCGGCATCCTGCTCGAGCGCAACCGCCTCACGCTGGTCGAGAAGGCCTGGCGCGAAGGCCCGTTCGACACGCGCACCGTCATCCTCTCGCGCATGTCCAGCCACCCGGACTTCATCGAGCACTTCGCGCCCGATCAGACGTTCGAGGTGCGCGCGACCGTCGAACAGTGGCTGACGCGCGAAGGCGACGTCACCCGACTGGGGGCGATCCAGGTGGCCAAGCTGCTCGACTGGTCCGACCTCGCGCCGGGCATGCGCAAGTGCCTGATGCGGTCGAACAACCCCACGACCAACAAGAAGGACGAGGGCCTGTTGATCATCGCCGCCGCATCGGCGCTCTGTCATTTCGGCGATTGCGAGAGCATCCCGACCATCGCCGCGCTCGTCGAATCGGATCCGGACCGTCTCGTGCGGCTGCGCTGCATGCAGGCCATCCACAAGACCGTGTTCGGCCCCGCGCCGAAATGCGCCGAGGCGATCACCGAAGACGCCATGCTCGCGCTCGTTCACGGCCGTCTCGACGACGCCGACAACGCCGTTCGCATGGGCGCGATGACGATCCTCGAGCAGACGCCCGCATGGTCCCGGCGTTCCCTCGACCAGCTCCAGGCCATCGTCGACAGCGACGCGCCCGAGACCGAGATCCGCACGGCCGTGCAGGCCCTCATCGCGTCGGAAGACCCCGACGTCATGGGTGACCTGGCCCGCTACTTCCACCACCCGCTCTCGGCGGTGCGCGCATCGGTCGTGACCAAGCTCTCGGGCGTACTGGAGCCTCGTTACGAGGGTTGCTTCATCGGCGTCGTGCGCGACGAGAGCGAGAGCCGGCTCGGGTTCCAATTCGCCCTGCAGACGCTCAAGAAGCGAGGCAAGGAGTTCGTCGGCTTCCCCGAGGAGGCGAAGTACCTCGGGCGCAGCAACGACATGCCCGAGCTCAACAAGGCCATCAATCAGCTCTTCGACGAAGGCGAGCTGCACGGCGTGACGCGCGATCAGATCGCCGACGCCTGGTTCGAGTGGTGGTGCGGCGAGCTGAAGCTGAACGACGACGCGAAGGCCAAGGCGATCGCCGCACGCAAGGCCTTCTGGGCGGCCGCCGCCAAGGGCCAGGACGAGGCCGCCGAGCAGGCGCTCGCGACGCTCGGCTACGACGAGCCCGACCTCTTCAGCTACGAGCGCGGCTGGCTCCACGCCCGCCGCACGCCGTAGAACCGCGAGACGCGCTCAGTCTTGCTTGCCGGTCCGCTCTTCGAGCGGCCAGCGGATCCGAACGACCTCGTTGTCGAGCAGCTTGTTGCCGAGCCAGGTACGCGCCTCGTGCCGGGCGATGCCCTCCAGCACGAGCGGCAGCACCTTCTCGCGCTCCGGCGCCGGGTACTTCTTCTCGCGCCGGATCAGATGCAGGTCCGAGAGCGTCTCGATGATGCCGCTCAGCTGCCCGTCCTCCATGGTGATCGCGCGCTCCCACAGCAGGTGCTCCTCCTGCGACTTGCGGATGCGCCGGCGCTCGGCTTTGAACGTCGGGTCCTTCTGCGCGTTGATCTTGCTCACGACCTGCGTGAACGGGATGCCCTTCGCGAGCTGTTTCGGCACCTCGCGCGCGATCTGCACCGCTTGACGGCGTGTCCGGCCGCTGCGGTCGCCGAAGCCCTTCTCCTGCGCGAACCCGATCGTGATGTCCCAGATCAGGATGTACGGCCCCCAGACGTTCTCGCGCTGCTCTTCGTAGCGCGCCGGGACCCGCTCGCGGACCTCGTCCGAGTTGCGGAATCGGCGCAGCAGCCCGAAGAAGCCGCGCCAGTAGCGGTTCTTGCGCATGTCCTCGAGCGAGATCTTGTACTTGACCTTCACGTACTCGTCGTAGGAGAGGCTGCGCCACGCTTCCTGGCTCGCGAGCTCGCGCTGTAGCAGCCACAGCTTCTTCTGGACGCCGATCTCCTCGTCCCACTCCTCGTCGGTGAGCGACAGGTCGTTCGAGGCCATGAGCGCGGTCTTGCACTCCTGATCGAGGATCTCGCGCACGGCGCCCGAGCTCAGCCGCAGCACCAGCTGCTCGCCGTAGTCGATCTTGGTCAAGGGGCGCGGCGCGAGCGGCGACTTCACGTGGTTCTTGACCGTCGCGAGCCAGTTTCCGTTCTCCAGCTTCACCTCGCGGCGCCAGTGCTTCGGCACGGGCGAGGCGATGGTCACGCCGAACGCGACCTCCGACTGCTTGCGAAGCTGCTCCAGCACCAGCGCGATCTCGCCGAGCCGCTTCGCGGGACTCTTCGACAGCTTGCCGTTGAGGTAGATCTTGTGGTTCGCGACGCGCTCGAGCGTGAGCTGGTGGCGCATCTGCTGCCAGAACTCCCGCACGGACGTGCGCTTCTCGCGCATGAGGTCCGCCAGCGTGCGCATGCCGTTGCTCTTGTCGCGCAGCGCCTTGTCCCACTCCCGGTAGCGCTGCTTGAGGTCGTCGTTGGTCACGGCCACCTTCAGCGCCTCGGCCTCCATGGCCACGATGCGCTCGTCGATCACCTGCAGCAGGATGCGGCGCTCGATGCTGCCGGCGGAGCGCAGATTCGGTAGCGCGTGCTGGTACGCGGCGTAGCACAGGCCCTTGAACGTGAGCGTCTTGCCGGCCACGACGGCGACGGCGCCGTCCGGCAGCGGATCGGCCGCCTCGGTCGGGCGCAGGCACGGCGCGACACAGCACACGAGGAGCAACGGCAACAACAGAAACGGTCGGCGGGAATTCGTCACGGGATCGTCACAACTCCTTGTCACAAAAGAGCCTATGAAGGGCAAATGCGGGGGTCAAGGCGCGCGCATGGGCTTGACGTTGGACGCCGCCAGAGGCACGGTGCCTCCATAGCCCCATTGTCGGAGGTTTCCATGCGATCCACCTCTTTTGTAGCCGCCGCGCTGGGCCTTCTGCTCTGTGTCAGCTTCGTCACATCCGGCTGCTCGTCCTCCAGCCAGCCGTCGAAGGCCGAAGCCCCCAGGCCGGCCGCGCCGTCGGTCGCCGATCGCGGCGACGCGCCGACGCCCGACCGCCTGGACGGACCCGAACGGCGCAAGCCGGCGGTCAAGGTCGTCTGGGAGGCGCTCGCTCACGAACGCTACCTGCACGAGAACCCGCGCTTCGGCCGCCGGCCCGGCAGCGGCTCGGCGCCGATGAAGATCGTGCTCGTCAACGAGAGCCACCCCGAGGCGGAGCAGATTCGCCAGGGCTCCACGAACGCCGAGGAGGGCACCGGCGTCGTGCCCGACCAGGACATGCTCGATCTGGTCGAGGGGTTGAAGAAGATCAAGTTCTTCGAGGCCGCGAAGCCGACGGACTCGCAGTTTCAGCTCTTCACCCACAGCCAGGCCCGTGGCCGGGTCACCGTGGACGACGGCGTGAGCAGCTGGACGCTGCTCTCGATGCGCGGACAGGGCATGCAGGAGCACTCGAAGCACATTCCCGCCATCTACTCGCAGGTGAAACAAGCGATTGCGATGCTGCGGAATCGGTCGCCTTCGCTTACGGTGACGACCTCCGGAAACTAGCCACAGGAGTGAGCGCGTGGCGCGCTACGCCATCCTCATCCCCGCCCGCTTCGGCAGCACGCGGCTGCCCGGGAAGGTTCTGCTCGACGAGTCGGGGAAGTACCTCGTCCAACACGTGGTCGAGCGGGCGCGCATCGCGACCGGCGTGACCCGCGTATTCGTGCTGACCGACGACGACCGGGTCGAGCACGCGGTTCGCGACTTCGGCGGCGACGTCATCCGCACCCGCGCCGACCACACCTCCGGCACCGACCGCTGCGCCGAGGCGGCGGAGAACCTCAACGAGGAGGTCTTCGTCAACGTCCAGGGCGACGAGCCCTTGTTCGATCCGGCCGATCTGGCCGCACTCGCGGCCGCGGTGCACGAGGGCGCGGACATCGCCACGCTGGGCTTCCCCTTCGCCGACGAGGCGCAGCTCGCGGACCCGAACGCGGTCAAGGCGATCCGGAACGCGGAGGGCTGGGCGCTCGGCTTCCAGCGCGATCCGCCCGGCGACGACGTCGCGGGCGAGGTGCTGCATCACGTCGGCATCTACGCGTTTCGCCGCGAGCGATTGCTCGAGTTCGCTCAGCTCGGACCCACGGAACGCGAGACGCAGGAGCGGCTCGAGCAGCTGCGAGCGCTCGACAACGGCTGGCGCGTCCAGGTGCTCGATTCGTCGCGCGCGGCGTTCGGGATCGACACGCGCGCCGACTACGACGCGTTCCTGACGGCGCTCGCCCGGGAGGGCGGCGCCTGAGCGTCCGCCACGTCCTGTAGAACCGGGCTCGGAAGGCAGAGATGCGGCGGCCCGCTCAATTGGCTGCCTCCGGAGGCGGTCCGGATAGAATCTGCATTTCCCGGGAGAGCACAACGTGACGAAGTACATCTTCGTGACCGGGGGCGTGGCCTCGAGCCTCGGCAAAGGACTCACGAGCGCGTCGATCGGACTCCTTCTCGAGGGCCGCGGCGTCCGCGTCCAGCACCAGAAGCTGGACCCGTACCTCAACGTCGATCCGGGGACGATGTCGCCCTATCAGCACGGCGAGGTCTACGTCACCGAGGACGGCGCCGAGACCGATCTCGACCTGGGCCACTACGAGCGCTTCACCGAGGGCGCGGTCCTGACGAAGGACAGCAACTACACGACCGGCAAGATCTACGCGAGCATCATCCAGAAGGAGCGGCGCGGCGACTACCTGGGCAAGACGGTCCAGGTCATCCCGCACGTCACGAACGAGATCAAGCAGGGCATCCGCGCCGGCGCCGGCGACGCCGAGGTGCTGATCTGCGAGCTCGGCGGCACGGCGGGTGACATCGAGAGCCAGCCGTTCCTCGAGGCGATTCGTCAGTTCATCCTCGACGTGGGCCGCGAAAACGCGATGGTCTGCCACCTCACGTTGATCCCGTACCTGCGGGCCAGTGGCGAGCTCAAGTCGAAGCCGAGCCAGCACTCGGTGATGAAGCTGCGCGAGATCGGCATCCAGCCCGATGTGTTGATCTGTCGTACGGAGCGTCCGCTGACACAGGAGATTCGTTCGAAGCTCTCGTTGTTCTGCAACGTGCCGGTGGACTGCGTCGTGGAAGAGCAAGACGTGCCGACGAGCATCTACGAGGTGCCCCAGATGTTGGCGGAGCAGGGCCTGGACCGGCTGATCACGGAGCGGCTGGGATTGCCGATGGGTGAACTGCAGCTCGACGCCTATCACGCGTTGCTCGAGCGCATTCGCAACCCCAAACGACAGGTCGAGGTCGCGCTGGTCGGCAAGTACATCGAGCTGACCGACGCGTACAAGAGCGTGTACGAGGCGATCGCGCACTCGGGCTTCCACGCGGAGTCGAAGGTGCGGGTGCGGCGGGTACAGGCCGAGGACATCACGGCGGAGAACGCGGCGCAGCGCCTGGGCGGGGTGCACGGCATCGTGGTGCCGGGCGGGTTCGGCGAGCGCGGCATCGAGGGCAAGGTCGAGGCCATCCGCTGGGCGCGCGAGAACGGGGTGCCGTTCCTGGGGCTGTGTCTCGGCATGCAGTGCGCCGTGATCGAGTACGCGCGCAACGTGGCGGGGCTCGAAGGTGCGCACAGCACGGAGTTCGACGAGCACACGCCGCATCCGGTGATCGACCTGATGCCGGATCAGAAGGGACTCGAGAAGGGCGGCACCATGCGTCTGGGTGCGTACGTCTGTGCGCTTCGTGCCGGATCGAAGTCACGCGCGGCGTACGACGACGAGACGGTGCAGGAGCGCCATCGTCACCGGTACGAGTTCAACAACGAGTACCGCGATCGATTGGTCGAATCGGGCATGCTGATCGGCGGGACGAACCCGGAGCGCGATCTGGTCGAGATCGTGGAGCTACCCGAGCATCCGTACTTCGTGGGTGTGCAGTTCCATCCCGAGTTCAAGAGCAAGCCGACGAGGCCGCACCCGTTGTTCCGCGAGTTCATCGTGGCGGCGCTCGCGCATCAAGAGACGATGCCGAGCATGGAAGAGGTCGTCGAGAACTAGGACGCCGCGCGTCGCTCAGTCGCGCAACGCGATCCACGCATCCGTGATCTCACGGTGGAGCCTGACGTTCGTGAGCGTGGTGAGGCGATACGTCTCCGGCGCGTGCTCGACCCAAGACGCCCGCGGGAAGAACGAGGACTGACTTGACGTTCACCAGATTCTGCCTGCTGCTCGCGGGGGGAGCCTGTCGCTCTACTGGCTGATGGCCGCGTTCGGCCCCCCTTGGGCGCGAGCCGCCGTGCTCTCCGTCGTTTTCTTGATGACGGGTCTCGCGGCAGGTCGCGTACTGAGCCTCGTCGTCGACGGCCGACCCAGCGTGACACTCGTGATCTACCTGTTGCTGGAGGTCGGCGTCGCCATCCTTGGAGTGACCCGTACTCAAGCGCGCGGGCCGGGTGTCGTCCTGACACCGATCTACGCCCCGTCCTCGACGTCGTGGATGCGCCGCGATGACGACGTGGCGCCCGTGGAGCCCAGATCGTGGCGCAATTCGTTGGCCTGTGTCTGCGATGCTCCCCCTTGCTCCCCCGGGGACACGGGGTGCATCGCAACGCCGAAGAACTAGAGGCACTACGCCGCCTCCGCATGCCAAGCCGCATTCCCCTGCCGCGTCCCGACGAGCGTATCCTGCCGCCGCCCCCCGGCGATCAAACCATCAAGCCTTGCGCATGAGCTAGCCACCCAGAGGAATGTACGCACCTGTCTGATCAAAGCAGATGTGGTCGATCTCACTGTCGCGGCTCGACGAGGGCATCTCACGAATGTTCGGGGCGCCTACGAGGCCGCCTGATGCGCCTCCCATGCCTCCATGATCTCGCGGTGCAGGCGCACGTTGGTCAACATCGACTCGCGATGCTCCGCAGGGGCGTGCTCTACGAAGTAGTTCAGGAGGCGCCGGGCCTCGGCAAGGTGTTCGCGCCTGCCTGTCGCCTTGAACAACAGGTAGCGCGCCCTCATCCTTTCACGGTGTGCCAGCGCATCATGCCTCGCATCAAAACACGCCAACGCCTCATCGACGTCCCCGCCGGGTCGCAGCGCCAGGTGGCAGGCCGCTTCGACCTCCGCGCCTCGCGCACCCGTCTCCCTTGCCAACGCCAAGGCTGCCTCCATCAGCGCGTCACTTCGCTCGCGGTGTCCCTCCTGAAGCAGGCACTCTCCAAGCGCCAAGAGAGTCTCCGCTTCGCCTTGAAGCGAGCCAGCGTCGTTTCGAACGGACGACGCCTGTTCGTACCAGCCACGTGCTTGCACAAGTTCACCAGCCTGCGCTGCCACCATGCCAAGCGCATGGAGGCTCTCGCATCTTGCATGTAGTGCACCAGATTGCTCAGCGAGTGTCAGCGCACGCTCACAAGCGACCCGCGCATGGTCCGTGCTCCCGTACATCAACTGCAACTGCCCCAAGTTTCCGATGGTCACGGACTCGGAAGCACGATCGCCCGCTGCCTGCTTGTAGGCAAGAGCGCGCTCGTAGCAGGATTCCGCTTCTCGAAGTCGGCCTCTGAGTACCAAAACTAGTCCGAGATTGTTCGCGATGTTGCCCCGGGCCAGCAGGTCACCCACCTCCTCATACAATTCTGCCGCACGACTAAAGTGCACCCATGCCTCGTCGATGCGCCCGAGGCTCGCCAAGGGGTTCCCCAGGTTGTGGCGCACACTGGCCTCGGCCAGGAGATCATCGATCTGCAGCGCGATCAATAGTGCGTGCTCGAACTGTGCGATGGCCTCCGAGTACATTCCCTGGGCGTACCGCACTAACCCCTCGACGATGATCGCACCTATCTCGCCCCTGCGATCATCGGTGGCACGGGCAATGTCGAGTGCCCGTCGAGCGTGCGGAAGCGCAAGCTCGTAGCGGCCGGTCCTCTCCAGCAGATACGCCATGGCCTGTTCCGCTTTCACGGAAGCGCCCTGGTTCCCCGAGCCGTTGGCGAGAGCTAGCGCATCAGCAAGAACCTCTGCTTGCGCATCCCGGCGCCCCAGGCGGCCCAGTACTCCGTTCTCTCGGTAAAGTACATCGAAGCGCCGGTCGCCCTCCAACAGACTGGGAGACGCGAGAGCGCGCTCGGCGAGTTTGATGGCGCTTTCGTTTAGGTAGCTCACCTCCAGATGCGTGAGCGCCGCGTCGAGATAGCGGAGGGCAGACTTTCCCTGCGCTCCCTTCAGGAAGTGCTCACACAGGTCTACGCACAACGCGCCATCCAAGTCCTTCGGGTCCTTGTCGTCGGCGTTCGCGCGAGCCTCCAAGGCGTCGGCGATGGCGGCGTGGTACTCCTCGCGCATCTGCTCGTGCAGACTGCCGTAGAGAGCCTCTTGCACTTGATGGTGATCAAAGACGTAGTTGCGCCCCGATGAGCGCACGAGGCGATGCGCCCGTTCGATCTGCCCGAACCGCTTGAGCAGCGGAATGCGCCGCAGGCCCAGCACGTCCCCGATCAGGCCAGGATCGAACTCGAACCCGCAGCAGCAGGCGACATCGAGAAGATCGCGCTCTGCTTCGGACAGGCCCGCAACGCGCGCGTTCACGAGATCCAATAGCGACGACGGGATCTGGATCTCCTCGACCACCTGGGTGCTAGCCCAGGTTCCGTCAAGTTGCTGCGTGATGAACTGCCCCTCACGCAGGCCCCGAATGATCTCGAAGGCGAAGAACGGGTTGCCGTCGGACTTCACGCTGATCTGCATGCCCAGTTCCTCAGCGAGGCGGTCAGAACGGAACGAGTCCTTGAGGAGCTTGAACAGGTCCTTCGGCCCCAATCGCAACAGGCCCGTGTGCGACGCCTGATCCAGCCGCGCCACGTGGGAGATCCACTCTTCGTCCACACCGGGGCGCATGGTCCCCACGAGCAGGATCGGATGTCCGGGCGCAGCCAGGGCCAGCGTCAAGAACAACGCCCGCGCATCCTCGGGCGCGAAGTGGAGGTCGTCGATGAGCACGATGGTCGGCCGCTCGGCGGCGAGGTTGCGCGTCGCGTGCACGAACACCGTCCCGAGCGAGTCCTTCGTGAGAGCCTCCGCGTCCTTGGGCGCGGGCTCCCCGCGAAGCAGCGCGTCGAAGGCGGGAACCAGGATCGGCGTCTGCGAAAGCCAGGGTGCCGCGCCCTCCTCGCCGAACTGCTCGCGGTACGCCTCGGAGAAGGCTCCCGCCGCCGTCGCCGCTCCGCCCGGCGGGTAGCTGCCGAAGAGGAAGTTGATGTCCTCGCCCTCTTGCCGCAGCCGCCCGACGAACTCGTCCACGAGGCGCGTCTTGCCGATGCCCGCTTCGCCTTCGATCAAGAGCACTTGACCGTTCCCCGCCTTCGCGTTGTCGAACAGTGCGTGGAGCTTCGCGAGGTCGTCGTCGCGGCCGTAGAGCGCCGTCTCGCGCGGGATGCGGATCCGCCGGAGCGGACGCTTCGTCTCGACGCGCAGCGCCTTGGCGCGCGCCTTCCACCACTCGCCGCCCTCGCCCTCTTCCAGCACGCCCGCGAGGGTGGCCGCATCGGCGAAGCGAGCATCGCGCTCCTTGGCGATGAGGGTGCCGATCACTTCCTCGAAGAATGGCGATAGCTGCGGGTTGATCTCCCCTGCCTTGCGCGGCTCCTCGTCGAGGATGTTCCGCATGACCTTCGAGATGTCCTCGTCCCGGTAGGGATGCTGCCCCGTGGCCAACTCGTAGAGCACGACGCCGAGCGAGTGCAGATCGGCGCGGCCATCGGGCTCGGCATCGGCGGAACGGAATTGTTCGGGCGCCGCGTACTCCAACGAGCCCACGAACGCGCCCGCCTGGGAGAGCCGGATCGCCTCGTCCTGGAGGCGGGCGACGCCCAGGTCCATCACCTTGACGACGTGCCCCTCGGTGATCAGCACGTTCTCGGGCTTGATGTCGCGGTGGACGACGCCCGCTTCGTGGATCGCCGCCAAGCCCTTGGCCACCTCGCGACCGATGTGGCGGCAGAGCTCCTCCGGGACGCGCTCCAACTCGTCGAGGAGATCGCGCAGCGTCTGGCCCTCGACGTACTCCATGA
The DNA here is from genome assembly GCA_965223505.1 of Planctomycetota bacterium. GTDB lineage: Bacteria > Planctomycetota > PLA2 > PLA2 > JAEUHO01 > CBDCWP01. The sequence continues at coordinate 235,538 of CBDCWP010000030.1, read as the reverse complement.
CGAGGAAGTGCGCCGCCGCGCCATCGACGTCGGTCGCGTCGCAGTCGTAGGTCCGCACGACGTTCTCGTGCTGCACCTCCTGCCCGATCTGGGCCTCGCGCAGGAAGCGCTTGAAGAAGCCCGGCTGGCTCAGGAGGTTCGGATGGATGACCTTGAGGGCGACCTGGACGCCAGCGTCCAGCGCCGCCGCCTCCTCGGCGCACCTCGCCAGATAGACGGACCCCATGCCACCCGAACCCAGCTCGGAGAGGACCTCGTAGGCGCTGATGCGGCTGCCGATCACGGAACGAGTGAAGCGGGAACGGCCTGTCAGCGCAAGCGGCCCGCACACGCGGAGACACAGCGTCTTCCGACGCGTGGACGGCCCCAGTGGCCGGTACAATGCGCCCATGGTGTCTGGCGATCGCGTCATAACTGGGAGTCTGGTCCGCCAGGGAGAGGACGAGCAGGCGTTCGACGCGGCCTTCTGGCGTAGCGTGGCTCCGGAGAGACGCATGGAGGCCATGTGGGAGATGGTGCTGGAAGCCCGCGTGTGGCAGGGAGCCGACGGTGATCAACCCCGACTTCAGAGATCTACTGCTCGCATTCAACGCCGCTAAGGTCCGCTACCTCGTGGTCGGGGCCTACGCGGTCACGTTCCACGCTCAGCCTCGCTTCACCAAGGATCTCGACATCTGGGTCGAGGCATCGGCGGAGAACGCCGCACGAGTGCACCGGGCGCTGACTTCGTTCGGCGCGCCGGTCTCCGAAGTCACGGTTGAGGATCTCGCAAACCAAGAAATGGTGTACCAGATCGGTGTTCCCCCGAACCGCATCGACATCTTGATGGGTGTTACAGGCCTCGAGTTCCATGAATCGTGGCCGGAGCGTGTCGAGTCGCAGTACGGCGACTGCCCCATCCACGTGATTTCCCGGCATGACCTGATCCGCAACAAGCGGGCCACGGGACGCCCGCAGGATCTCATCGACCTTCGTACGCTCGGTGAGGACGTCGAGTAGTCACGCCCACTCTCCCACGTCATGGATGCGCCACGATGACGAGGTGATGCTCTCGGAGCCCGAAACGTCGGGTAGTAGTGCGATCTGCGGGTTCGATGCACCCCCTTGCACCCCCGCGTACGGGGGTGCATCGCAACGCCGAAGAACTCGGGCGTTGCGGCGCTTCGGCACGCCATGCGGCGTGCTCTAGCCGCGTCCCGACGAACGCATCGAGAGAATATTCAGGTGCGCCAGCGAGGCCGCCTATTGCTGCTCGTCCCACGCCTCCATGATCTCGCGGTGCAGTCTGACGTTGGTGAGCGTGGTCTCGCGGTACTGCGCGGGCGCGTGCTCGACGAAGAACATGAGATGTCGATGGGCATCCTCTAGGTACCGGCGCTCACCCGTCATGTCGTAGAGGAGCAGCAGGACCTCTCGCTTCACGTCGTGGTGAAGGCGGTCCTTGTCCTCTTCGAAGGCAGCTAGCACACGCTCGGCCTCACACTCACCCAGACGCTCCAGCTGGAGAAGTGCGAGGAGTCGCACCCCTGGCGCTCCTGCCTCTGAAGCCACAGCGAGCGATTCTCGTAGGTGGGCGCGCCCCTCGGCCTCGTGGCCCAGGCGTCCCAGAAGGACCCCATACGCGAGGTGCCCCAAGGCGGCGAACTCATCACGCACGACCCCCGCGAGCACCTGGATCCCATCAGCATGCGTACGGGCGGCCTCCTCTAGCTCGCCGCGGGCTTCCAGCAGGCGTCCCAACTCCATCAGTGACGTGCCCGTCAGGTGCGTGAATCCGGCCTCGCGACTGACTCGAATCGCCGTCTCCTGACAGCTCACGGCCGCCTCTTGATCGCCCAGCGCCGCCAAGACCACTCCCCGATTGTGAAGCGTGATCGCCTGACTATTGAGACGCCAACGGCCTTCGAGGCCATCGTCCGGGGAGTGCGACATCTCGTAGTGCTCGATGGCATCGGCGCTGCGCCCCTCGGCGGCGAAGGCGTTGCCGATGTTCGTCACGCATGCGGACTCCGTCCGCCGGTCTCCAGTCTCTCTGGCAAGAGCCAGGGCCCGCTCCCAAGCCGCACGCGCCTCGATGTGCTGCCCGAGGGAGTCGAACACACCGCCAAGACCCAGAGCGGCCCTTGCCTCCATCGACCGATCACCGAGATCCCGGGCGAGCTTCAACACCGACTCGAACTTAAAGGCTGCCTCCTGGTACTGCCCCTGCCGATAGAGAGCCCAACCCAACTCGCCGCTAGCCTGGGCGGCTCTCGCTGGGTCACGCGGGGCCTCGCTGATGCGCAGCACCTCCTTGCAAGCCTCTCCAGCCTCTGCGTAACGCGAGAGGCGCATGAGCACCGAGATCAAACGCAGCAGAGTGTCGCTCCGCATGCTGCCCTCCAGCAACCCGGGGACGTCCAAGACGTGCGTCACCAGCGAGACCGCCTGATCGTTTACATATGCTCCCTCCAAGTGATTCAAGGCGGGGCCGAGATAACGAAGAGCCTTGTCCCCCTGCGCCCCTCGAAGGAAGTGCTCGCACAGGTCCACGCACAACGCACCATCCAGGTCCTGCGGATCCTTGTCTGCGGCCTGCTCGCGCGTCTCCAGCGCGTCGGCGATGGCTGCGTGGTACTCCTCGCGCAGCATCTCGGGCAGGCTGTCGTAGATCGCCTCCTGCACCTGATGGTGGTCGAAAACGAAGCTGCGACCTCGTGACCGGACGAGCCGATGGGCGCGCTCGATCTGCGCCAGACCCTTGAGCACAGGGATCCGGCCTTGGCCAAGGGCCGTGGCCAGCAGCCCGGGATCGAACTCGAAGCCGCAGCACGACGCCACGTCGAGCAGGTCTCGCTCCCCCTGGCTCAAGTCGGAGATGCGTGCCCTCACGAGGTCCAGCACCGACGAGGGGATCTGGATGTCCTGGATCACCTGCGTGCTGACCCAGGTGCCGTCCGACTGCTGCGTGATGAACTGCCCCTCGCGCAGGCCCCGTATGATCTCGAAGGCGAAGAAGGGGTTGCCGTCGGACCTCTGGGCGATTTTCCAGCCCAACTCGTCGGCAAGTCGCTCGGACCGGAATGCATCTTCCAGGAGCGCTGACAAGTCCTTCGGCCCGAGACGCGGCAGCGCGGCCTGCGAGGCGTGGTCCAGCCTCGTCAAGTTCGAGATCCATGTCTCGTCCACCCCCGGCCGCATCGTCCCGACGAGCAAGATCGGATGCCCCGGCACGGCGAGCGCCAGCGTCATGAACAACGACCGCGCGTCTTCCGGCGCGAAGTGCAGGTCGTCGATCAAGACGATCGTCGGCCGCTCGGCGGCGAGATTGCGCGTCGCGTGGACGAACACCGTCTGGAGCGAGTCCTTCGTCAAGGGCTCGGCGTCCTTGGGAGGCGCGTCGCCCTTGAGGAGAGCGGCGAATGCGGGGACCAGCAGGGGCGTGACGGTCAGGTGGTCTCGGAGCGTCTCCTCCAGGCCCTCCGCCCCGAACTGCGCCCGGTACGCTTCGGAGAAGGCTCCCGAAGCCGTCGCCGCGCCGCCCGGAGGGTAGGAGCCGAATAGGAAGTTGAGGTCTTCGCCCTCCTGACGAAGCCGCCCCACGAACTCGTCCACCAGCCGCGTCTTGCCGATGCCCGCCTCGCCCTCGATCAGCAGGACCTGCCCATCGCCATCCCTGGCCTTCTCGTACAGTGACTGGAGCTTGGCAAGGTCGTCGTCGCGACCGTAGAGCGCCGTCTCGCGGGGGATGCGGATGCGGCGCAGCGGTCGTTTCGTCTCGATGCGCAGCGCCTTCGCGCGATCCTTCCACCACTCGCCCTGCTCGCCCTCCTCCAGCACGGCCGCGAGGGCGGCCGCATCGGCGAACCGTTCATCGCGGTCCTTGGCGATCAGCGTGCCGATGACCTCCTCGAAGAACGGCGATAGCTGCGGGTTCACCTCCCCCGCCTTCCTCGGCGCCACGTCGAGGATGTTGCGCAGGACCTTCGAGGCGTCCTCGTCGCGGTAGGGATGCTGCCCCGTCGCCAACTCGTAGAGCACGACGCCCAAGGAGTGCAGGTCGGCGCGTCCGTCCGGCTCACCGTCGGCCGAGCGGAACTGCTCGGGCGCGGCGTACTCCAGCGATCCCACGAATGCCCCGGTTTGCGAGAGCCGGATCGCCTCGTCCTGGAGCCGCGCCACGCCCAGGTCCATCACCTTCACGACGTGGTCCTCGGTGATGAGCACGTTCTCGGGCTTGATGTCGCGGTGGACGACCCCCACCTCGTGGATCGCCGCCAAGCCCTTGGCCACCTCGCACCCGACGTGGCGGCAGAGTTCCTCGGGGACGCGCTCCAACTCGTCGAGGAGATCGCGCAGCGTCTGGCCCTCGACGTACTCCATGACCAGGAAGTGCGCGGCCGCGCCATCGACGTCGGTCGCGTCGCAGTCGTAGGTCCGCACGACGTTCTCGTGCTGCACGTCCTGGCCGATCTGGGCCTCGCGCAGGAAGCGCTTGAAGAACCCCGGCTGGCTCAGCAGGTTCGGATGGATGACCTTCAGCGCGACCTGCGTGCTGACGTCCAGCCCGGCCGACGCTTCGGCGCACCGGGCGAGGTAGACCGCCCCCATGCCGCCCGAACCCAGTTCGGAGAGGACCTCGTAGGCGCTGACGCGGCTGCCGATCACCGAGGGAGTCAACCGGGAGGTCGCCCGCAGCGCAAGATCCCGCTTTACGCCCAGTCCTGCACGTCATGTATGCGCCACGACGGCGTCGGCTCGACGTGCGCGGCGCATCGCGAGAACATGACCGGCGTTACGTTTCTTGCGCGTCGGCTTCCGGCGGATGCCACATCATCGGCGTCATCCGGGCGACGCGCATGAACCCCAGTCGCTCCAAGATCGGCAGGCTCTCCGGCCCGGCATCGACGAGTGCCTGGCGGTACCCTCGCTGCCGCGCGTCCGCAAGGCGCCGGGCCACCAGGGCGCGGTAGGCGCCCCGGCGACGACGAGCGGGCACCGTGCCGCCGCCCCAAAGGGTGGCGAACGGACTGCCAGGAAGCAAACGCGACCAACCGGCGGCGGCAGGCTCACCGTCGACGTACGCGACGAATACGCGCAGCTCCTCCGGTGCGCGTGCGAACTCCTCGCGCAGAGCCTCCCTTTGCCACGCCTGCTCGCGACCAAACGCAGCGCTGCGGATGCCGTGGACTGTGTCCAACCCCGCAACGTCAGCGACGGATCGCACTTCCACCTCCGACGGCGTCGCCGGCAAGGGCCCGTCGAGATCGAACGCGACGAGCACTTCCTCCGGCTGTGGAACGAAGCCGAATCGTCCCAGCCGCCGTCGCAGATCAGACGGCTCGTCGTAGTCGTGGAGCTTCCACTCGAACGCCTGTCCGGCGTCTCGGAAGCGAGCCACCTCCGCACCGATCGCCTCGTCGGCGCTGTCCTCGTCGAGATTCGAGTGGATCACCACGCCCGGACCTCGGCCGAGGTTGACGAATCGCAGGGTTCGGCTCGTCTCTTCGCGCGCCATGCCGTCGATGACGACAGGCCGCCGCTCGTGACGATCGTAGAGCTCGCGAATCGCGCGCAGGGCCTCCATCGCCGCCGATCGTACGGAATGCGTGCCGGCCTTTCCCACCTCGTCTCGGAACTCACAAGCTGGGATCGGAAGCAGGCGCGTCCGCTGTCGGCCACGCACCAATCCGCTGCCGTAACGCAACGATCTTGCCAAGGTGAAAGGCGTTGTGCTCGGCCACACACTTCAGCTCGTCGGCCAGCGTCAGCCCCGGCTCGAGCTCGCGCGCCAACTGCTCGGGCGCCTGCCCCAACGCCGCTGCAGCGCGAGCGCCGTCCAGGAACTTCCGCACCAGGTCGTGCCATTGGTGCTCGTGCTCCGGCGCCGCAGTCGGAAACCGTGCGCCGTCCGGGTCGCCCCCGCCGACGACGCTGTGCTGGTACGCCACGACGTGCCACAGCTCCTCGTAGATCGAGTGCGACGCGCCATCGGGGCGTAGCGTGACTTGCTCGAGCGTCAGCCCGGACAGCAGGCGGGCTCGTTCGGGGAACTCGCCGGAAACAAATAGATGTTCGAGGAGCTGCATCGCTTCCTTCTCTTCGATGTTCGTCACTGGGGTCGGCGATGCACGAGCTCGTGCGTACCGCAAGGGAGAGGGTATCGAATCCGTCGGCGCTAGATCGCCGATTCGACGGGTCGCCCCACGTACGCGTCGGCCCAACCGCGCTGGGCGTCGTAGAGCCGTTCGATCGCGGCACGCAGCCGCGCGTCGTTCGGATCGGACACCGACGCCGCGTACTCCTTCAGCGCTTCGCCGAATGCCCGGCGGCCCTCTTCGTAACGCGGCACGTCCGCCCGGCGCAGGTCGTTCGGCAAACGCGCGCGAATCAACGCGAGTCCCTCGTCGGTGATCGTGTTGTCCAACGCACGCACCTCGGGGACGCGGTTCTTGTAGAGCAGGAAGCGCGCCTGCTCGAGCACCTGGTTGATGCGCGCGAACCGCGGCGGCACGTTCGTCGCCGGCACCGGCGCGTTCGGATCGACGTCCGGCGCCCTGTTCGACGAGCACGCCGCCAACAACAACACGAAGCACAGGGCGGCACGCATCATGCGTCCGCCTTGCCGGCCGTCTCGCGCGTCCAGCCGCCGATGCGCTCCGCGATGAAGCTCGCGACCTGATCGGACGCGACGCGGTCCTGCGCCATCGAGTCACGGTCGCGCACCGTGACGGTTCCGTCCTCCAGCGTCTGGCTGTCGACCGTCACGCCGAACGGCGTTCCGATCTCGTCCAGACGGCTGTAGCGCTTCCCCACCGTGCCGCCCTCGTCGTAGAACGCGCGGAACGTGTGCTTGATGCCGTCGTAGATCGCGCGCGCCTTCTCCGGCATCCCGTCGCGCTTGACCAGCGGGAACACGCCCACCTGCGTCGGGGCCAGCTTCGGGTGCAGGTGCAGCACGGTGCGCTTCTCGCCGTTGGGCTTCACCTCGACCTCGTAGGCGTCGCACAGCACCGTCAAGAAGCAGCGATCGACCCCCATGGAAGGCTCGATCACGTACGGCGTGACCCACTCCTTCTTCTCTTCGTCGCGGTACGTCAACTTGCGCCCGCTGCCGTCCGTGTGCGCCTTGAGGTCGTAGTCGGTGCGGTTCGCGACGCCTTCGACCTCGTCCCAACCCCACGGGTACTTGTACTCGACGTCGCCGCAGCCCGCCGCGTAGTGCGCCAGCTCGTCGGCCTCGTGGTCGCGAATCCGCAGGTTCTCCGACCGCACGCCCAGCGAACGCCACCACTCGAGCCGTTCCTTCTGCCAGTACGCGAGCCACTCCGCGTCCGTGCCCGGTTCGCAGAAGAACTCCATCTCCATCTGCTCGAACTCGCGCATCCGGAAGATCTGGTTGCCCGTCACGATCTCGTTGCGGAACGCCTTTCCGATCTGCGCGATGCCGAAGGGGATCTTCACGCGCGTCGTGTCCATCACGTTCTTGAAGTTGACGAAGATGCCCTGCGCCGTCTCCGGCCGCAGATACGTGACGGCGGCGTCGTCGTCCACCGGCCCGACCTTCGTCTTGAACATCAGGTTGAACAGGCGCGGCTCCGTCAGCTCGCCGCCGCACTCGCCCGGCTTCTTCGACGGCTTCTTCGGGCACACCGACTGATCGAGCTTGTCCTCGCGGAAGCGCGCCTTGCACTTCTTGCAGTCCACCAGGGGGTCGTTGAACCCGCCCACGTGGCCGGACACCTCCCAGACGCGAGCGGCCATGAGGATCGAGGCGTCCAGGCCCACGACGTCCTCGCGCTCGGACACCATCGCGCGCCACCAGTCGTCCTTGATGAGGCGCTTGAGCTCGATCCCGACCGGGCCGTAGTCGTACGTGGCCTGCAGGCCGCCGTAGATCTCCGACGAGGGATAGACGAATCCGCGGCGCTTGGTCAGCGCCACGACCTGTTCCATGGTTTCGCTCACGTCTCAATGCCTTCCGCAGGGATTCGAGAGCGATTTGTACCCGCGCGACAGATCGGGACGCCGCGAATGCTGCGAGCAGAGCGCCCGACAGTGGGGGACCCCGGTGCTACAAACGCTGCTGTCGGCGGGAGCCCCCGGTGCATCACGGGGCCGTGACCATTTCGTGACAAATCTCTAGCTGTAGCGTTCGTATCCTGTTTCAATACAACATCTTGAGGTTGCGGACCGTTCTCGCCGGGCGAAAACGCGAAGTCTGGTAGGTCGTCCCCCTTCATTGGGTCGGTTCCGATCGGCGCCGGATGAAGAGATTTGACCTTGGTGGGCGCGGTGGGCACCGCAAGGATCGGTTCGACGGGCAGCGACATCGAGATCGGGTGTCTTTCGTACGCCAGACATCCGGTGCCGTGCGCCGGGGGGCCTCGGGGAGGGGGCCTCTCGGCGCGACCTACGGCGCGCCGGTTTCGATGCCCTGCCCGAAGGACATGGGAGGGATCGTCGTGAAGGCTCGCCAGGCCCTGACGCAGAAGAACGGCAACGCCCCGAAGCGCAGACTGCGCCGGGGACCGGACATGACGGAGGTCTGGCGCAAGTACAAGGCGCACGGCGATCCGGTGCTTCGCAACCAGCTGGTCGAGGCCTACCACTACCTCGTCAAGGTCATCGGCAACCGCATCGCGGCGCGCCTGCCGCGGTCGATCGACGTGCAGGACCTGCGCAGCGCGGGCGTCTTCGGCCTGATGCGGGCCATCGAGAACTTCGATCTCGAGCGCGGCACGCCGTTCGAGTCGTACTGCGCGACGCGGGTGCGCGGCGCGATCCTCGACGAGCTGCGGTCCCAGGACTGGGTCCCGCGCCTCGTGCGCAACCGCGCGAGCGCCTACAAGAAGGCGCTGACCGAGCTTCGCAAGGACCTGGGCCGCGAGCCCAGCGACCACGAGACGGCGCAGTACATGGAGCTGTCGCATCAAGAGACCGTCAAGATGCGGCGCGAGTCGAACCTCACCAACGTGTACACGCTCAACCAGCAGGACGAGCGCGACGACGACCCGCGCATGCTGCGCAAGCTCGACGCGTTGATGGACAAGGACAGTGAGGTTCCGTTCGACAAGCTCGTCGCGCAGGACCTGGCGGGCGCGTTGGTCGAGGTGCTGACCCAGCCCGAGCGCACCGTGATCGCGCTCTACTATCACGAAGGCCTCACGATGAAGGAGATCGGCCGCGTCATGGGCATCTCCGAGAGCCGCGTGTGCCAGATCCACACCAAGACGCTGAAGAAGCTGAAGGTGTACCTGGACCGCATGAGCGACGGCGGCTCGATCGAGGCGCCGGTCCAGCCGACGAACCGGTTGACGTCCAGGATCGGGCACCGGGTGTAGGTGTAGGGGCGGGCCTTGTGCCCGCCCGCGATCGGCGAGCGGCGTTCACACTGTAGTAGTTCGTGGGCGGCCACGAGGGCCGCCCCTACAGTCGTTCGTTCGATGGACCGGTTCCACCACCACGACGGCCGCCTCTGGTGCGAAGACGTGCCCCTCGACGCGCTGGCGCGGGAGGTCGGCACGCCTGCGTACGTCTACTCCACCCGCACCGTGCGCGATCACGTGGACGGCATTCGCAAGGCGTTCGGCGATCTCGATCCGCTCATCTGCTTCGCCGCCAAGGCGAACGGCAACCTCGCGCTGCTCAACGTCCTGCGCGAAGCCGGCACGGGGTTCGACATCGTCTCGGAGGGGGAGCTGCAACGTGTTCTCGCCGCCGGCGCCGACCCGAGTCGCATCGTCTTCTCCGGTGTCGGCAAGACCGAGAGCGAGGTCATGGCGGGCCTCGAAGCCAAGCTGCTCATGTTCAACGTCGAGAGCGAAGCCGAGCTCGATCTCATCGAACGGGTCGCCAAGCGCCTCGGAACACGCGGCGACGTCGCCATTCGTGTCAACCCCGACGTCGACCCGAAGACGCACCGCTACATCTCGACGGGGCAGAAGGAGACCAAGTTCGGCGTCGACATCGAGCGCGCGGGCCGGCTCGCGCAACGCATCGCCGCGTCGACGCACCTGCGGCTCGTCGGCATCCAGTGTCACATCGGGAGCCAGATCTCGTCCGTCGAGCCGTATCAAGCCGCCGTGCGCCGAACGGCCAAGCTCGCCACCGACCTTCGACGAGACATCCCCGACATCGAGTGGCTCAACATGGGCGGCGGCTACGGCATCTACTACCGCGATCAGAACGTCCCCGCCCTCGCCGACTACGCCGACGCCGTTCGCGACGACGTTCGCTCGAGCGGCCTGAAGCTCATCATGGAGCCCGGGCGCGTGATCGTCGGCAACGCCGGCGTGCTGCTGACGACCGTCTTGTTCAACAAGGCGTCGGGAGACCGGCGCTTCGTGATCGTCGACGCCGGCATGAACGATCTCATTCGTCCGAGCCTGTACGAGGGCTACCACCGCATCTGGCCGGTCACCGGCGACGCGCCGCCGCCCCTGGGCGAAGAAGCCGACGCGCCGCCGTGCGACATCGTCGGGCCCGTCTGCGAGACCGGGGACTTTCTGGCGCAAGACCGGCCGCTGCCGCCGGTTGCGTCGGGCGAGGTGCTCGCGGTCATGAGCGTGGGCGCCTACGCCTTCGTGATGGCCAGCAATTACAACGAGCGCCGCCGGCCGCCCGAGGTCCTGGTGGACGGGGCCGAGTTCGCTGTGGTTCGCGTGCGCGAGACCTACGAAGATCTGGTTCGATGTGAGCGTCCCGACGCGCCGTACCGCAAACTGGGTGTGGAGAGTTCGAAGTGAGCACCACCGCCGAAGTCCAGATCACGCCCTGCCGCGTCGGCGCCGAGAACGTGGGGCCCGGCGAGCGCCCCTTGTTGATCGCGGGTCCGTGCGTGATCGAGGGTCGCGACATGGCGCTGCGTCACGCGGAACGCATCCGCGCGATCGCCGAAGGCGCGGGCTTCCAGTACTGCTTCAAGTCGTCGTTCGACAAGGCCAACCGCACCAGCATCCACTCGTTTCGCGGGCCCGGCATCGACGAGGGGCTCGACGTCCTCGCGCAGGTGCGCCGCGAGACCGGCGTGCGCGTCCTGACCGACTTCCACAGCGCCGACCAGGCGCCGGCGGTGGGGGAGGTCGTGGACATCCTGCAGGTGCCCGCGTTCCTGTGCCGACAGACCGACATGCTCGTGGCGGCCGCGAAGACCGGCAAGGCCGTGAACGTGAAGAAGGGACAGTTCCTCGCGCCGGAGAACATGCGTCCCGTCGTGCAGAAGCTCGAGGAGTCGGGCTGCAAGGACGTGTTGCTGACGGAGCGCGGCGCGTCGTTCGGCTACGGCAACCTCGTCGTCGACTTCCGATCGCTTCCGATGATGCGCGCGATGGGACATCCCGTCGTCTTCGACGGCACGCACAGCGTGCAGCGTCCGAGCGCGCTCGGCGACAAGTCGGGCGGCGACCGCACCGAGGTGCCCGGTCTCGTGCGCGCCGCGGCCGCGGTGGGCGTCGACGGGTTCTTCATGGAGGTGCACGAAGACCCCGACAACGCGAAGTCCGACGGGCCGAACATGATCGTGCTCGATCAGCTCGAACCGCTGTTGCACTCGATCAAGGGCATTCGCGTCGCGACCGGACAGGACGCCGCGTGACGCGACGTCAGTTGCGGTCGACCTGTGAGACCCGCAGCATCTCCATCGCGTCCGGCAGGTAGCGCAGCTCGATGTCGGTTTCACCTGCCGGGTCGCCGTCCGCCTGCACCGCGAGCGGCCGCGGGCTGTGGATCCGCACGTTCGTTCCGGACAGGATCTTGACGTCCTTGTAGCCGGACACCGTTCGCGTCCAGGAGCCGAAGAGGACCCGAAACAGATCTCGGTGCGTGCGCGCGCGGATCAGCGTGATGTCGAAGACGTCCGAGCCCATCTGCGCGCTCGGCGACATCTCGAACAAGCCGCCGTAGCTGTGCGCGTTCTGCACGATGCAGCTCGAGGCGACGTACGTGCGGTGGTCGTCGACCGTGACGGTGACCTTCGGAAACCGATATTCGCGAAGCGTCTTCCAGATCGGCCGCACCCATTGCCGGTACCCGCTCGAGCCCTCCTCGGCGCGCAGATCGGAGATCGTGCGCACGATCTCGCCGTCCAGCCCCACGCCGACCGCCGCGACCGCGAGCTTCGACGTCTCACCGCGCCGCATCTCCATCAGGCCGACCTGCCACGGCTTCGCGTCGAAGAGGCAGGCGGCGGTTTCCTCCGTGTCAAGGGACAGCGGCATCCCGAGCTCGCGCGCCACGAGGTTGGCGGTCCCGACCGGCAGCACGGCGACGGGCCACGGCGGCGGCGCCGCCCGGGCGTTGACGACCTCGTTGAGCGTGCCGTCGCCGCCGACCACGACGAGCCGGTCGGCATCGCCGGGCTCGAGGGTCTTCACGTGGGCCACCGCGTCGCCTGCGGCCGCCGTGACGTACTGCGTGACGCGGGCGCCGCGCGCCTCGAGAATCGTCGCGATTCGGTCCACGAGCGGGCGCCGGTCCTTGCGTCCGGCGACCGGGTTCACGACGAAGTGATAGTGCGTTGCGTTCGACATTCCGGCGGGGCGCGACATGATACGTCCCGTTCGCACACGCGCCTTGACCCTCTGATAGGGGGCTCTTAGGGTTTTGAACCGGCACGATGCTGTGCCGGGCAGGGGAGCGTCCATGCAGTACCACCGCATCGGTGAGGGGCGGTATTTCATGCGCATGGACCCGGGCGAAGAGGCGATCGGTTGCCTGCGGCAGTTCGTGAGCGAAGAGAAGGTCACCGCCGGGTTCATCACCGGCCTCGGGTCCGTGAGCAACGCGGTCCTGAGCTTTCTCGATCCCGACATCAACGAGTACGTGAAACGCAAGTTCGACGAGCCCATGGAGGTCGGGAATCTCACCGGCACCATCTCGGTGGCGAGCGACGACGGACGGCCGTTCATCCATCTGCACGCCGTGCTCGCGCCGCGCGAGCTCATCGCCTACTCCGGCCACGTCCACGAGCTGCGCGTCGGCGCGGTCATGGAGGTGATCCTGCACACGTACGACGTGAAGCTGGAGCGCGTGAGCGTGCCCGGCAAAGCGTTCCCCTGGCTGGTGATGCCGGGCGAGGAACTGCCGGAGCCCGAAGAGCCGTCGTCGTAGGCAAAGGGAATCTGGGGCCCGTCGCGGCTCACCGGTAAGCTGCGCTCGCGCGCGGGACGCGCGACCCTTCCTCAGTCCCCGGTGGCCGGTCGACCTCAGTGAAAACGCTCATCGTCATCGCCTCCGGCGCCGCGGATCGTCCGCTGGAAGAGCTGGGCGGCCGCACGCCGTTGGAAGCCGCCGCGACGCCGCACCTGGACCGCATGGCCCGCGAAGGACGCATGGGGCGTCTCGTGCCGGCGCCCGCAGGCATTCGACCGGAGGAGGGCGCGTTCGCGTTGGCGTCGTTCGGCATCGACCCGCTTTCCTACGGCGACATCGGCGGGGCGTTGGACGCGGCGGCGTACGACGTGCCGGTCGGATCGCTCGATCAGGTGTTTCGCCTCTCGCTCGTCACCGCCGACGACGAGACGATCTTCGATCCGACCGCGGGCCATATCGGCAAGGACGAGGCGACGATGTTGTTGCGCGCGGTCAACGACGAGCTGGAGGATCCGGACCTCGCGTTTCAGCCGGGCGAGGGCTGGCGCAACGTCCTGTTGTGGAAGGGCGCGCGCGACGTGCGCGTGCGGACGGTGCCGCCGTACGAGGTCGTGGGCAAGCGCCTTGCCACGGCGTTGCCGCGCGGCACCGGCATCGGTCGATTGCTGGCCTCGGTGGAGCGCGCGTCGGAGATCTTGCGCAAGCACGAGGTCAACGAGCTGCGCGGCGAGCTCGGTGAGAACCCGGCGACGATGCTATGGCCGTGGGGCAGCGGCATCTCGATCCCGTTGCCGAACTTCGAGGAACGGACGGGCGTGAAGGCGACGGCCGTGGGCGTGAACCCGACGTTCGTCGGCGCGGCGAAGCTGCAGGGCATCCCGACGGTGCGGCCGGAGGGCACGACTGGATTGCCGGATACGCGGTTGCGGGCGAAGGCGCGCGCCGCGTTGGAGGCGTTGGAGACGCGAGATTTGGCGATCGTGCACGTGGACGCGTTGGCGGCGGCGTCGCACGCGCGGGACTTCGTGGCGAAGGTCGAGGCGTTGGAGCGGATCGACGGGTATGTGCTGGGCGTGGCGTTGCGCGCGCTCGAGGCGGGCCTGGACGCGCGGGTGGTGATGATCGGCGGCGAGGCGGCGTCGGCGGAGAACGGACGGTACCTACCGGATCCGGTGCCCTTCGCGATCTACGGCGCGGGCGTTCGCAGTCATCGCAAGACGGGCTTCTCCGAGGTCGCGGCGCGGGATGCGGGCTTCCAGGTGGAGCGGGGTCACGAGCTGATGGACTTCCTCTTGCACCTCTCGGACTGAGCCGCGCGTTTCCGCCCCTGCTCCTGACCCCGGTCCCGCTCGCCCTCCCGCTCCGGCGTCATCGCGAATCGGCGGTCCCGTGATCCCGCTCCCCCTCCGGAACCCTCAGGTTCTCCCCTTCGTCGAGTCGAAAGGGAGGCCATGTGCCCTCCCACCGGCTCCCGCAGGAGAGTCCCGCGCCCGCGGCGGGTAGACTCGGTCCGGCCGGTCAAGCCCATCAGCGTCGTCGTTCGCCCGGACGGAATGCACCCCATGCCCAGGATTCGGATCGAGGTCCAAGGCCAGACGTTCGAAGCGGACCTCTCCGGGTCCGTCGTTCGCGTCGGGCGCAACCCAGGCCTGGATTTGCAGCTCACGTGCGACGGCGTCGCCGGCGAGCACTGCACCATCGATCCGATCGCGAACGGCCGCTACCGGCTCCGCGACGGCAACACCGGGTACGAAACGCGCGTGAACGGCGCCGTCGTCAAGCAGGTCTCGCTCGACGATGGTGACGTGATCGAGGTGGGCGAAGCGCGCATCACCTACATGGTGGGTTCGCTGGGCGAGACCACTGTGATCCCCTCGACGGCCGCCGCGGCCGTTTCGACGCCCGTCCCCGCGAAGGCGGCCGCGCCCGCACGGCCCGCCGCGCCTCCTGCCCCGCCGAAGCCCGCGACCGATGTCGTCGCCTCGGACCCCAAGACCGAAGCGCCCGCGTCCACCGAGACGAAGACGGGCGTGGCGAAGGACGACGAGGCCGACACGGCGCCGAAGAGCGATGATTCCGTCGAGCGCAACCGCGAACGCGCGCGCGCCGCCGCGGGCAAGAAGAAGCTCGCCGTTCCGATCGTCGCATTGCTCGTCGCCACCGGTATCGCCATCGCCATCGCGCAGGTCATCGGCGACACCGGCGGGAAGACACGCGTTGCGGCCGAGAAGCAGTTCGACGCGGCGCGCGAGCTGTACAAGGACAAGAAGTACGCCGAAGCGCGCGTGATCTTCGCCGACCTCGCGAACGATCCCGACGCCGGCTCCGTACGCGACCAGGCCGATCGCTACCTGTCGATCCTCAAGGGCGTCGAAGGCGACATCGATCGACGCCTGAACGAGATCTGGAACGACAGGCTCGACTTCACGGCGGCGTCGCTCTCGACCGAGCGTCGCGTGTTCATCGCCGACTTCGGCGACGCGAACGTGCAGCGGTTCGACGACATGAAGACGCGCATCCTCTCGTCGCACGACGAGTGGATCCGCACCGAGTCCGAGACGACCCGCGCCGCCGTCGCCAAGCTGTTGGAAGATGGCAAGTACGGAAAGGCCGTCGCGCGCTGGGAGTCGCTCGGGCGGGGCGCACCCGTCGCCATCGACGCGTCCGACGCGGTCGCGGCCGGTCGCACCGAGGTCAACGACGCCGCGGCCGAGGCCGCCCGGAAGCTGCTCGACACGGCGGCGGGCCTGTTGAAGTCGAGCGGCGCGGCCGTGGCGGCGCGCTACCTGCGTGAACGCACGACGCCGTTCGCGGGCACCCCGGCGGCGCCGACGCTGAAGGAACGCATCGCCGAGTACGAGGCGTTGGCGCCGACGCAGCTCGACCCGCGTCCCGAGACCGCTCCGTCCAAGCAACCCGACGGCGGCGGCGATCCCGAGCCGACCGTTCCGACGAAGACGACACCGGCCGCGGAGGACGCCGCGCAGGCCGCGCTCGAGGCCGCCGCGCCGCACGCCGCGGAGCTCGCCTTCGAGCAGGCGTTGGCCGAGCTCGACAAGGGCATGGCGCTCTGTCCGAGCGGGCCGTGGCACGAGAAGCTCGCCGCGGTGAAGTCCGACGTCGTGCGCGCGCATCAGGCGCTCGACGCGCTGATCGCGGATATCAAGGCGAACCAGCAGAAGTACCGCCGCATCCGCATGTCGGAACGCATCGTCGTGTCGCTAATCGACGCGGACGCCGAGACCGTCGCCGCGGCCGTCAAGGGCGGCAGCACGATGTATCGCTGGCATCGCCTGAGTCCGAAGCAGATCGGGGCGATCGTCGACCGCTTCGACGCCGAGGGCGAGCAGGCGTTTCGGATCGCGGCGCTGTTGCACCTGGTCGGCGCCACCGACGCCGCGGACGAGGCGATGTACGACGCCGGTCAAAGCGGCGTCGCCACGAGCGCACTGTTCCCTGTGATTGCGCGCTGGCGCAACGAGCCGCTGCCCGAAGGCGGCTACGTCGTTCACGAAGAGCGCTACGTCACGCCCGAGCGGCGCGAAACCCTGTTGCGCGAAGCCGCCATCGCCGACGCGATGCAGCGCATGTCCGACAAGGACGCCGACGTGCGCAAGGCCGCGTACGAAGCGCTGATCGCCATCGGCGAGCCCGCGGCGCAGCGGTTCCACAACGCGCTGACCTCTCGCCGCGCGTACCTGATCGACCAGGTCGCGAACTCCAAGTCGGCGACGAGCAACAGGTACAAGAGCAAGATGTACGGCCTGCTCAAGCAGCGCCGCGCCAACGCGCTCGCGCTGATTCGCGACGCGTCCGCATATCCGTATCCGAATCCCACGAAGAAGGGCCAGAAGGAGGTCGATCACCGCGTCGGGCTCGTTCGCGAGATCTGGGAGCGCCCGTTCGATCTCGTCGCGCAGTGGGACAAGAAGCTGCAGGCGGAGCTCGAGCTCATCACGGAGGTCGACGAGGTGCTGTCGCGCGTGGACAGCGGCTACCGGCCCGACCTGGACGAGATCAAGGACCGCATCAACCTGGCGATCGACATGCCGGCGTACACGCCGGACGGGAAGTCCGCCAGCCGCCGCGAGAACTACCTGGGCGTGATGGCGTACAACGAGAAGCTCGACACCACCGCGACCGAGCAGGAGAAGGACAACACGCGCGCCGTCAACGAGTACCGGTTCATGATGGGCCTCTACTCGGTGAAGATCAACGAGCGCCTGGTGCGCGCGGCGCGCGGTCACAGCCGGCACATGAAAGAGAACAACTACTTCGCCCACAACGTGCCGCCGGGCAAGAACCAGACGCCGCAGAACGTCACGCCCGGCGCGCGCGCGAAGCGCCAGGGCTATGGAGGCGGCGTCGGCGAGAACATCGCCATGGGCCGCAACACCGGCCGCGGCGCGTTCTGGGCGTGGTACGGGTCGAGCGGCCACCACCGCAACATGCTCGGTGGCTGGACGGAGATGGGCTGCGGTCGCTGGGATGCCTACTTCACCCAGCTCTTCGGCGGCGCGACGGGCCGCGGTCTGAGCCAGCCCGGCAAGCTGCCGCCGCCCGAGCCGGGCTTCGAGCCGCAGGACGAGGGCAGCACGCGCACCAACCCGCGCGGTCCCGTGCGGCTTCCCGATGACGCGCCTCCCGGCGGCGGGCTCTTCGAGGACGAGCGGGACGACGACGACGAGAGCGACGACGGCGGCCGCTGAGCGCGCTCGCCGATTTCGCCGTTCGGGTCGTCCGTCGCGCGTAGGCTTCCGGCGTGCCCACACTCGATCTGCCGCTCATCGCTCCCGCGATTCGTCTCGACCGCGAACCCGTAGAGGCAGAACACGAAGCGCGCGTTGCCCTGCGCCGCGCGTCGCAGCCATGGGTCGCCGGTTTCCTGCTGTTCGGCGGCGAGCTCGAGACGGTTGCGAAGCTCACGCAGCAGCTGCGAGAGAAGGCCGGGCGTCGCCCGATCTTCGTCGCCAGCGACATGGAGCGCGGCGCCGGGCAGCAAGTCCAGGGGACTTCGGCGGTTGCCGGAAGCGGGCATCTGGGGTCTCGCCGCGTCGCCCGACGAATGCGAGGTGTTCGGCGAGATCACCGCCGCCGACGCGCGCTCGGTCGGCATCGACGTGCTCTTCGCGCCCGTGCTCGACGTGCGCAGCGAGCCGCTCAATCCCATCGTCGGCAACCGTTCCTTCGGCTGGGACGCGGGTCGCGTCGCGACCCTGGGCGCGGCGTTTGCGCGCGGCGCCGCCAGGGGCGGCGTGCTGACGGTCGGCAAGCACTTCCCCGGCCACGGCGCGACGCGGGAGGACAGTCACGACGCCGTGCCCAAGGTCGTCGCCGACGCGGCGGCCCTGGAAGCACGCGAGCTCGTTCCGTTCCTCGACCCGCGAGTCGTCGAGGCCTGCCACGGCATCATGACCGCGCACGCGGCGTTTCCGGCGCTGGACCCGAGCGAGGCGGTCGCGACGCTGTCCCGGCCGATCATCGACCGGCTCGGCCCGATGGGCGCGCGGCCGCTCGTGTTCACGGACGGCATGATGATGGACGGCGTGCTGGGCGACTGCGGGCCCGTGGAAGCGTCCCGCCGGGCGCTGATCGCCGGCTGCGACGTGATCCTCTATCCCGAGAATCCGGAGCACGTCGCCGAGCGACTGCTCGACGAGCCGAGCGACGAGCTGGACCACGCCCGGATGCGGGCCGCCGTGCGCGTCTCCAACTTCACGGGCCGCGCCGCGCAGACGGGGCAGGGCGCCCTCACGGCCGACGCGGACGAGGTCGTGCTGCGGGTCAGCCGGCGCGCGCTCCAGCTGTCCGGCGGCGACCGGATTCGGCCCGAAACCCGCGGTCTGTGGGTGCTGGACGACGACGACTTCGAGGAGCGCGGCCGAGTCCTCATCGACGGGGCGCGGGCCAAGGGCGTTCCGACCGCCGACGTGCATCACCTGGCGCGGGACGTGATCCCGGGGACCTGCGTCGTGATCTCGACCGTTCGCGCCTGGAAGGGCGCGGCCGGCATCTCCGACGAGCTGCGCAAGCGCACGGAGAGGATCCGGGCCGAAGCGCCGCAGTGCCAGTGGATCTGGATCACACCGCTGCCGGGCCCGTGGGGCGTGCATGTTCCCGGCGCCGGACCGCAGGTCGAACGCGCGCTCTGCGAGCGCCTGTTTCCGTGAACGCGCGCGGCGTGACCATGGTCGCGTCCCGTCCGCGCGCGCCCGGCGTTCGGGGCGTTGGAAAAGGAACGCGTGGCCGGTCGCGACGATCGGCCAGGATCGGAGTCGCCCGAATGTTGTACGGATGCCGCACGAGTCGACACCGAATCAGCGTAAAGTGTTTGTCTTGCGACGGATACGGTCGTCTCGCCGTGGTGAGGCCGTTCTTGACACTCGTATCTGGGCGGGCGTACACTCCCGCGACTGCAAGTTCCGGTTCTGCCGGGACTTGCTCGCATTTTGAGGGTGCATGATGCCGGTGCGTCCGAAGCGCTACTCGGGAGGGTTGAGGCTTCGGGGCGGACCGCCGTCGAAGGGAGGGCTTTCATGAAGGCAGTACGCCTTCGGGTCGCAACCGGAATGCTGGCGCTTCTAGCGCTCGTCCTTTGCTCGATGGGTGCCGCGCACGCGGATCCCGACGAGCTGAAGTCGGCCCTCGAAGACTACGCCGCCGGCCGTTACGAGCAGGCGTTGGGCAAGTTGCAGAACTACGTGAAGAGCAACCCCGAGGACGCCGAGGTCCTCGCGCTCATTCGCGACGCGGACAACCGTGTGCTTCTGCGCGCCATGGCTCAGGGTGGTGAGCACGAGCGGCTCATCAACTACCTGATCGACAAGGCCAAGCCCGCCGCCAAGACCGAGCTGTCGGACGCGGATGCAATTCAAGCTTTGGTCAAGCAAGCCGTCGAGGACGACGCGCTTGATCGTCGTCGGAGTGCGCAGGTACAGCTTCGTCCAGCAGGTGCGCTGGCGGTTCCCTACCTGTACCCGTACTTCGAGAGTGAAGACGCCGGAACCATCGTCAATGCCATGCGCACCCTGCACCAGCTGGGCGGCGACGCCACGCTGGCGCTGGCGGAGACCCTGTCGTCCGACAACAGCCGTGTGCGGTTCTACGCCGCGGCGACGCTCGGTCACATCGGGGACCCGCGCGGACTGCCGGCTCTGAGCCGGGCAGCCGAGAATGACGAAGATGCCGGCGTCAAGGAGAAGGCCGCGGGTGCGGTCGCCAACATCGGCGGCCCGACCATGCGCGCCGCGGACGCCTACGTGGCCCTCGGCCGCCGCTTCTACAGCAACGATGTCTCGGTCGTCGCCACGTTCGACGACTCGCAGAACATCTGGCGCTGGGAAGACGGCGCGCTCGCGAGCTACTCGGCGCCCTCGTACCTCTACCGCTACCTGATGGCGGAAGAGTGCGCGGCCGACGCGTTGGACCTGGACGCCGGCAACGGCGCCGCCCGCGCGCTGCTCGTCTCCTCGCTCCTCGCGCAGAAGGTCGAGTCGGACGTGATCACCGCCAACGGCGGTTCGGCGCCCGAGGCGCTCGCCGGCGCGTTCAATCTGGCCAAGAGCCAGGGCTTCCAGGCGGCCAGCGACGCGCTCGCCAACTGCCTCGAGCGCCGTGACTGGGACGTGGCCGCGGCCGCGTGCCAGCTCGTTGCCGCGACGTACGGCGACGAAGAGCTCGGCGACCACCCGATCGGTTCCGCCCTCGTCGCGCCGCAGAAGCGGGTGCGCTACATGGCGGCGATCGCCGTCCTGCACATGAGCCCGAAGGCCGGCGTCGCCAACAGCGACAAGGTCGCGGCGCTCGCCGCGCAGGCCGCGTCCGAGAGCGCCATTCGTCAGGTCCTCGTGATCGACGACGACGACGAGACGCGCTCGCAGCTGCTCATGGCCCTCGCGCACAGCGGGTACGTGGCGGCCGGCGAGGCGTCGGGCACCGAGGGCGTCATGCGTGCCAAGGGCGCGCCCACGCTCGACGTGATCGTCGTCCGTGCCGACCTCGGCGACCAGGACAACACGATCCCCGCCGAGCGTCACCTCTCCTCGCTCATGGTCATCGACGAGCTGCTCGCCGATGCCCGCACGCGCGACATGCGCATCGTCGTCCTCCTGCAGGACACGGCCGAGAGCAAGAAGGACGCCGTGCAGTCCCTCTTCGCCGACAAGTACGGCGACAAGGTCGCCGGCTTCATCGAGGTGCCGATCGTCGAGGCGGATGCGATGTCGAAGATCTCGACGGCTGCCGAAGCGGGCGATCTGAACCCGGATCGCGAGCGGGCGAACGCGCTTGCCGCGATGGCCGCCGATGCGTTCGCGCAGACGGACTTCAGCTGCCGCAGCTTCGACCTGAACGTCGCGATCGAGCCGCTTTCGACCGCGGCGACGTCGGCGCCGACGCCGGAGATTCGCATCAACGCCACGCGCGCGTTGGGCAACATCCGGGTCGGTGGCGCGGACGCGCTGGTCAAGGTGCTCACCGAGGGTGAAGGCGACGACATTCGTGCCGCCGCCGCGACCGCGCTCGGCAACGTGCTCTCGGCGATGGACGGGACGCCGGAGCAAGTCGACGCGCTGATCGCGGCCGCGAACGGTGACGGTGCGGTTGCCGCCGCGGCGCTCGCCGCGTTGGGTTCGGTCAGCAACCTCACGCCCGAGCAGCGTCGCGCGATCTTCCACGCGCATCGCCTGCAGGTGCCGTCGAAGAACTAGACCGTTCGCGACAACGCAACGACAACGACTCTGAAACGGGCGTCCTTCGGACGCCCGCTTTTCAATTGCTGGCGACACGCCGCGAAGACGATCGCGGCGTGCGCGCGACGGGCTTGTCGATCGAAGGAGCGATGCGCCGCCAAAGCGGTGGCGGCGCACGCGCGGCGGGGCTGGTTGTTCGATGGAGGCGACACGCCGCGAAGACGATCGCGGCGTGCGCGCGACGGGGCTGGTTGTTCGTGGGGGACGCGAGCGACGACTCGAACTACGACGCGCGCGGTGCGGCGATGACGACCGCCGATGCCATCGAGTCGGTGTGCGAGATGCTCACCTCGAGCGACACGCCGGCTTCTTGCGCAATGCGGTGCGCGTGTCCCTGCAACACCAACGCAGGCGCCGTGCGCTCGCCGCCGATCACCTCGACGTCCGTCCACTTGACACCCTTGCCCCACCCGGTGCCCAGCGCCTTGAATGCAGCTTCCTTCGCGGCGAAACGCGCAGCGAGCACGGCGACCTTGTCCGGGCGTTTCGACGCCGCTTCCCATTCGCCTTCTGTGAAGACGCGCCTGCGCAGCCCGTCAGCGTGCTTCTCGAGCGTGCTGCGGAAGCGTTCGACCTCGACGAGGTCGTGGCCGATGCGGTGCGTGTGGGGGTGCATGGGCCGCGCAGCCTACCACTGCCGGGGACGCACTGGCGCTCGTCGGCGCCGCGCCACGAGCCCCAGTAACATCGTGCTATCGCCCGGCCGGACTGTTTGGCATTCCTTCGCTTGAGGAACTGCGCGCGTTTGCCGATCAAGGGTCAGAGGCAGGGCGGCTGCGGGGCCCCTTGTGCGCGCTTCGAGCGACCCGTACGATGGCCCGCAGATCGGTGAGGTTTCATGGCGAAGAAAAAAGACTGCTTCGGTTCTGAGACCTACGTGTGCAGGACGCAGAATTGTCCGTACATGAGCGAGTGCGTGCAGGTCGTTTGGGAAAAGAAGCTGCGGCGCATCATGGCGCGCAAAGAAGACGCATCCGCGGGAACGCCGTTGCGTGCCTCTCGTAGCTTGCGCGTTCGCAGCAAGGAATTCCTCGCGCGCTAGCGGTTACTCGACCTTCGCGATCTTGTCTTTCGTCTGATCGTCGAGGTCTTCGCAGCTGGCCGCGGTTTCACGCAGCAACTTCCAATGCGTGTCAGTCAGCTCGCGAAGATGCGCACGCCGCCGTCCGTCGTCCGTAACGATCATGCGTGCGTAGACCGCCGAGTCCAGCGTGCTCCGTATCAACGCCAGGGCAACGGACTCCGCGCTCGTCGTGCCGAGCATCGCTGAACGACTCGAGGAGCCCGGTTCATCGAGGAACGATCGGATGGCCGACGCGTGGGACTCGTTGATCGCCGTCAGCGGCACGACGACCGCTCCGTGGCGCATCTTGAAGTTCTCGTCGGACGGCTCCAGCGCGGTGGCGAGTGCGACCAATGCGGACGTACGATCGGTGAGAGCGGCACGCCTGTCGGTCAATACCGAGACGAGCCACTCCTCGTTGTCGTCGTCCCGCGATTGCCCGATCGCGGCGATGGCGATCGCGCGCACGTCGGCGTCGGCCATCGATGCGATCTGGTTGCGTAGCGCCGTACGTACGCGTCCCTTGCTCGCAGCGAGTCGTCCGAGCTGTTCGTACGCCGCCTGAAGGGCATCGACGTCATTCGCAGCGAGGGCGTCGCGGATGTCTTCGAGTGCCGCGTCCGGAGGAAGCACCCGCGGTACGCGCCGCGGATCGTCATCGTCGTCGACGACGGGAGGGGCGTCCGCGGGTTCGTCGTTCGGTTCCGGCTCCTCGTCCTCGTCGTAGACGGCTTGTTCGTCAGCCGGCTCCGACTCCTCGAAGTACGCCACGACGAGAATGGCGACGCCCGCGAGCAGGAGGAGGGCGAAGAGAGCAAGGACGATGCGCACGGGTGTCTTGTACCCGCCGACGAGCCGCTCGGGCTAGATGATGGGCTCGTAGACCAGGCGGAATCCGACGTCGATCTGGCGCGAGGTCTTGAGCTCCGCCTTGGAGTCCTCGGCCTTGCACTCGTCGAGACCCATGAGGTAGGAACCGCCCGCCGTGGGGGCCCAGGAGTGCTCGCCGGGGTCGCCGGGGTGGGACCAGTAGTATTCGACGCGCTTGCGGTCCGGGTCGTCTTCGGTCGGGTCGGGGGTCAGTACCCACTCGTACGCGCCGTTGCGCACCCACTCGCGCGCATTGCCGGCCAGCCCGTAGACGCCCTCTTCCGTGACGCCGCGGCCCCAGACATAGCGTTCATTGACGCGCCGAAGGGCCGGCGTCTCGCCCTCGGGATAGAAGTTCAAGCTGTTGCAGAAGTAGGGGTTGAACTCGTTGCCCCAGGGCCACTTCCAACCGGGGTCCTGCGCCGTGCGGTACGGACGTCCCTGGTGGGCCGCCCGCTTGAACTCGGCGAGGGTCGGCAGGCGAAGCGCTACGCCGAGCAGATCCCCGGCCCACGACGCGAAGGTCTGCGCGTCGGTGAACGCCATTCCCGTTGCCGGGTAGTTCTCCTTGCCGTCAGGTAACCGCCAGGTGAACGCGCCGTTCTCGATGTGGATCCAATGCGGCGGCGCGAAGAGCAGGGTGCGGTACTTCGCCGGGATGGAGCTGCTCTCCAGCGCCTCGACGGTCATCGGAAGATCGCCCGGAATCGGGGGGGCGCTTCCGGTCTTCTCCTCGAGATGCTTGACGAGCGCCACCCACCACGCGGCGACGTACGCGGCGGTGTAGGTTCGCTCGCCTTCCGTACCGGGCTCGAAGAGCGTCGTGAGCCAATCCTGCACGTTTTTCGGAAGTTTCGATCCCTGGTCGAGCGCGCTGAGGAACTCGGCGTATTGCCCGTTGGTGACCTCGAAACGCATCATGCGAAGTCTGCGGGTTCTCACGGCAACGGGGTCGAAGTGCGGCACGGGATCTTCCGCTGCTTCGGTCTCGGGTTCGTCGAGCGGCTCGTCTTCGTCGACCGGCTGCTCCGGCTCTTCATTGGGATCCTTGGGTTCGACCCACTCCGCAATGCGGCTTTCGAGCGGCTGCATCTGGCTGAGGATGTCGGCCATGGGAATGCGCCGGAAGCCGGTGCCGCGCGGATCGCGGTCGTCGGTGCCGAGCATGTCGAAGATCCACAGGCCGAGGACGACGAAGAGCACGATGAGGCCGACGAATCCGGTGAGCACGAGCAGATGCGGCCAGCGGGGTGCGGCCTGCTCCGGCTCGGGCGCGGGCCCGGCCTTGAGTCGGAATGCGCACTCGGGGCAGTACTTGAAGTCCCCTGTGATGGGGGCCTCACAGCGGGGACACCGGGTGGTCATTGCCGTAGCGATCGCCATGTGAGAACCAGCCTAGACCGAGTATATCTCCGTGTGCGGCCTCTGCTCAGGACGGAGATCCGTCGCAGGGGCGGGAGTGCGTTAGCTTTCCGATCCGCGCGGGTAAGCGGCTTGCCGGTTGCTCGACGGCGCTTTGCCGACCGCTCCGCTCTCGTCCTTACGTGGGCTACCACGCGGCGTCCTCGCCGGCTTTGCGGCGCCTTCGCCCCGGACAAGCCGACCACGACTGAAGAGTTCCTGCGACGGCTCCTGCCGCCGCCGATCCGCCCCCTTGTCAAAGTGACCCATTAACCAGGGGCGCACTTCTCTGGACTCCGGCGGGCGGTGCACTAGCTTACGCCTCTCTAGAGCGCGCCCTGGTAGCTCAGTGGTAGAGCACCGCTTTCGTAAAGCGGGGGTCGTCGGTTCGAACCCGACCCGGGGCTCCATTCATGCGCCTTCAAGGTGCAGAACCCCACGTCGTAACGTGGGGTGTGCCGCCCCCGTGGCGGAACTCCGGCTTGCAGCCGATCTACGGCTCGCCTGACCCCCGCTTCGATCGTTGCTGCGGCTCCCCCTGCCGTGGACTCGGCAAGTGCAATGGGCACAGCTCATGGCACACCTCGTCTCGGCGGATTGCCAGCTGCGTATTTGAACGTGGAACGGAGAGTTCCACATGACCAGCGTCAACACCGGGTGCGGTCCGAAAGGACCCGCCATGACAACCGCCACCATCAACCAGGACATCTTGCAGAAGTTCCTCAACGCCCTCGTAAACGCCCACGGGCTAGCGCCCGCTACCCAGCGGGCCTACCGGGAGAAGCTCAGGCCGCTGTTTGCGGCTTGGGAGGACATCCCCATCGAGGAGTGGGACTACCCGTTGTTCGAGGACTTCATCGCCGCGCAGGACTGGGCACCGAGGACTCGCCATAAGTTCTGCTGTTGCTGCCGCAAGTTCATCAGGTGGGCGCAGTCGCGAAAGATGGCTGTTCAGAACTTCGTTGGTTCGTACAAGGCGCCAAGAGCCCCCGCAACGGCACCGAGGGTCATCAGCCGTGGGGATCTGATAGCGCTCCTCAGACACAGCGAGGGACACCGCATGGAGGTGGTCCGTGTTTCCTGTACCAGGCCTGAGCGAATCTGTTGTTCGGGTCGAGTCTCTCTCGCATCACTCCCATCGAGGGTGTACCGTTCTTTCTGTAAATGGCTCCCCGGAGGAGAGGCGCTCGCTTCGCTTGAATCAGCTAGCTGATTCAAGCGAAGCGGGCGCGCCGCCATCTCCCGGGGCGAACTGAGTGGCGGATCAACGCCGTACCTTTGCAGGTAACGACACCACGCAAAGGAGGAACGACGTGACCCACCACGAACAGCGTACGCCTTGGGGCGACGCACTGGAAGCGCTCAGCGAGAACGGGTTCGACGGCATGGCTGAGGCGATGCGGGTGCTGGTGAACGAGGCCATGAAGGTCGAACGCAGTGCCTTCCTCGGCGCCGAGCCCCACGAACGCACGGATCAGCGCCGCGGCTACGCCAACGGCTTCAAGCGCAAGCGCGTCAGAACCCGCTTGGGCGAGATCGACGTCCAGGTGCCCCAGGTTCGCGACGTCGAGGGCGGCGACACGTTCTACCCCTCCAGCCTCGAACGCGGCCAGCGAAGCGAGAGAGCGCTCACGCTGGCCCTGGCGGAGATGTACGTCCAGGGCGTCTCGACGCGGCGTGTCGAGGCGATCACGAAGGTGCTTTGCAACGGCCTGGAGATCAGCTCCACGAGCGTGTCTCGAGCAGCTGCGCTGCTCGACGAGGAGCTCGAGCGCTGGCGCACACGTCCGCTCGGCGCGTTCAAGTACCTCGTACTCGACGCTCGCTACGAGAAGGTGCGCCACGGCGGATCGGTGCGCGACTGCGCTGTGCTGATCGCCATCGGCGTCGATTCTCACGGCAAGCGCAGCGTGCTGGGAACGAGCGTGAGCCTCTCGGAGGCCGAGGTCCATTGGCGCGAGTTCCTCGCTTCTCTCCAGGATCGCGGCCTTCACGGCGTCGAGCTCATCACCAGCGACGGCCACAAGGGCATTGCGGCCGCGCTGGCGGCGCGGTTCGCCGGCGTGGCCTGGCAGCGCTGCCAGTTCCACCTGCAGCAGAACGCGCAGAGCTACGTTCCGCGCCAGAAGCTTCGACGCGACGTTGCCGCTGACCTTCGCGCCGCGTTCAATGCGACGTCGCGTCGCGAGGCCGAAGAGAAGCTCAAGGCCTTCGTGAAGAAGTGGGACAAGCCCGCGCCCGACCTGGCGCGCTGGGCCGAAGAGAACATTCCGCAGGGCTTCACCGTGTTCGATCTCGGCCTGAACGAAGCGCAGCGCAAGCGCCTTCGCACCACCAACAGCCTCGAGAACCTGAATCAGCAGATCCGCCGCCGCACTCGCGTCGCCGGATTGTTTCCGAACGAAGCGTCCTTGCTGCGGCTCGCAAGCGCGGTGCTCATCGAGATCAGCGAGGAATGGGAAACCGGACGGAGGTACTTGCCGAGGGACGACGCTTGATCAACCGCTCAGCGATTTACAGAAAGAACGTTGCTCTGCCAGCAAATGCGTGGCTCATCGAATGGTTAACGGATCTCCTGTGGGAAATGTTCGGCTGGAGTGGCAAAAGCAAACCTGGTTACTTTGGGCCCACTGCTTTTGGCTTTCCTCCCCCGGAGGAGCCGCCGTACGTAGGAAAATGGGGAGTCCCCATATCACCGGGAGCGAGTCCAATCGGTTTCTTCGGAGTTTCCAGTAATAGCGTCGGCATAGTCTATAGACTTGCGAACGGTGCGAAGGTCTACGTTGTAGTCGAGCTGCCGGAAGACGGGAAGATCCCGTTCTTTGTCGGCATCGACTTTGACGTTTAGGGGGCTGCTGGCGCGAGGGCCACCCAAGACTTCCTACCGAAACTCGGTAAACCGCGCGGGGTGAAACTGACGACCATGATTGTGCTTCGTTCGCTGGCTGTTCTTCTGCTCGCGGTCGCCGTCGTCAGTGCGGACGAGGCCTCCGACGCCGCCGCCGCCCGAAAGGAACTCGTAGATCGCTTTGAGCAGCAAGAGCGCATTCATGTTGCGTACACGCTCAGCGTCAATCCGGGAAGCGCATCGTCCACGCCCGCAATGAACAGCGTGTTCGAGGTGTTTCGCGAGGGCGATCTGCATGGCGTTTCCCACAGAGTCGCCGATGGCGACTCCAACTTCGTGTCGTGGTTTGTAGCCGATAGGACCCGTATGGTTGCGGTTGCAGGTGGTAAGCCCGTATACGCGTTCTCAGTCGCATGGAAATTGATTCGTGCCGAGACAGCGAGGGCGCAAGGCGTGATTAGCAGTCTCTGCAAAGAGTGGAAGATCCCGCTAGTTGAGCTCTCGCCAGTGGTCGTCACATTCAAGATCCTTGTAGACGAAAAGGAGAACGACCGGATACGCCTCTTCGTGGGGATGGGGGTCGATTCTGGCGTCGGCGCGACATGGCTGGACGAGGATCTCTTTAAGAGAAAGAAGGTCGTAGTCGACGAGAAGACGAACCAGGTGATTCTGCGCTCGACGCGAGCGGCCATGCGCATCGATCGTGCTACGGGACTCCCACTCTCGGCTCATGCGCGCAAGGCGGGGACCGGGGACGAGATCCGCATGAAGCGTCGTCCCGTTGAGATACAAGCCAGTGCGTGGCCGTCGAGAATCCAAAGAGTCATTGCGTCGGCGACGAGTGGTGTCGCCGCGCTGGACCCTCGGAGAGAGCGCGAGATTCGCTCGCATCTTCTATACGAAGGATTGATGGCCATCGCGGGACAATCGCCGGACGCGCTAGTGGAGCCGAAGCGTCTGACGGACGCGGCAGAGAGACTGGCAGCGGTGATCTTGGGGGGTGAGTCTGGTCGATTGGACGTGAGTGCCATGATCGCGAAACGCCGGGTCCTTGCGCCATCGCGCGCTGACGTGCGCAAGCATGTCACTCGAACTTGGGTCGCATCGCAGAGCCGACATGACGACTCCGACATCGAGAGAAGCGTGAGCGACGAGGTGGAAGCAGCGTTACGCCGCTACGCCAGAAAGCACTTTGACGCAGCTTGGCCTGCCGGGAAGAAGGGCTAGCCTCGCGTCGTACGTCGGCTTGCCCCTACGCCCCTGTCTTGACGCCCCCCAAACCCTCATGTTCCCGTAGTCCTAGTCCGCACGTCGTGGACTGTGCTCATTGACTCAAGAGACCCATCTGGTGTTGACAGGCACCGCTTTCGTAAAGCGGGGGTCGTCGGTTCGAACCCGACCCGGGGCTCCACACCCGTACCGAGCCAGAGCAATTTCTCACCAATAGCGTGACCGGCAGCGACGTTCGCGCGATGTCCCGGCGAACCTCATGCCGAGACGTCAACGAGTCGACCACCCCGGGCTCCTGCACCACGTGATGAACCGTGGGCTCGCGCGTAGGACCGTCTTCGAGACGAGGCAAGACGCGCGGTTCTTCCTGTCGCTGCTCGCACGGGAGGTACGGCGCGGCCGAATCCGGATCGTCTCGTACGCCATTCTGTCAACGCACTTCCATCTGCTCCTCGAAAGCACGACCGGCGAGCTCTCGGGTGTGATGCAGCGTGTCCAGAATCTCTACGTGAGGTACTTCAACCGCACTCGTAGGAGAGACGGGCCGCTGTTCCGGAGTCGCTTTCTGTCAAAGCCGGTGCGCTCGGAGAGATACGCGACAGTCCTTGTTCGATACATCGACCAGAATGCGCTCGACGCGCGCCTGGTCACGGCCTCGCGAGAATACCCATTCTGCAGTGCGTTCCATCTCACGCGCCGGCGTCGGCCCCCGTGGCTCTGGGGCGAGTGGATCGACGCGCGCATAGGACGATGTCGTCCCACCGAACGCGCGCTGGCGTATCAACGACGGTTCGGACGGGATATCTCATCGGAGGAGTGCGCAGTCATCGAATTGCGTCTGTCGACGGCGGCGCACGGCGATGACTGCTGGGACTCGCTTGTCGGCGCAGCACCCTCGCGCGTAATGTCGTGGATGCTGCGTAAGGCGCGTCTGGCGGACGGAACCAAGCCCGGCCTGCCGTACGTGGCGGCATCGCGAGTGCTGGCGGTCGTGGCGGAGGAGTCTCGCGGCCTCGAGCTTCGGTGCACAGTGAGCGGAACGCGAAAGCGGGATGCATGGCCGGTGCTTACGGTCGGTCTCTTGCGTGAGCTTGCCGGCCTCACCTACGCAGCGATAACGCGCTACACCAACTGCACGGCGTCGACCGCCACCAAACGCCAAGTACAGCACCGCTACCTCATGGTTCACGATCCTGAGTATCGGAGTCGCTGCGCCAATGTGGCCTCAAAGTGTCTTGGCTAGCGCTAATGGTGAGTGTCTTGGCTAGCGCTAATGGTGAGAAAATGCTCTGGCTTCTATGAGAAGGCCGATCTTGTCAAGTCGAGCCGCGTCGGCGGCCACGTTTCCAGAGGCACGCTCCTGCCCAGGCTTCTATACGCACTCTTGGTGGACCTGCATCTGAGGTCCGGTGCATGAGGAGATCCGAGTGAGCCGGGGCGCTGCAATCTCAGTAGCGACGTCGCATTGCGTCCGCCAGGTACACCGCAGTCGCCCGGACTCGGGATGAAGCGTGAAATCTGGTGTTGTCGCCGCGTTCGTGGCTATTCAAGGCAGCCGCTACGCGGAAACGGCCTTTCGCTCGGGCACGTACGCTTCGCCGCTTCGCCATAGCGAGTGCAGAAGCACCGCCAACTTGCGTGCCACGGCGATCGCCGCCTTGCGCTTCGCGATCTTTCCGCCCCGTGAGGCAACCCGTTCGCCGTAGCGCTTCAGGTCACTCGGTGGTCCGTTGCGCCCAAGAATGTAGTGAGCACACTGAACCAGTAGCGTGCGAAGCACCTTGTCGCCGGCTTTCGAGATGCGCAGCTGTTTGTCGGTCTCACCTGATTGGTCGCGCTTGGGAGTCAGTCCCAGGAACGCCCCCACGTCGCGGCTCTCGGCGAAGTGGGCCGGGTCCTCCAACGTCAGCACGAATGTCAACGCCGTCAGATTGCCCACGCCGGCCACCTGCGTCAGTGCCCCGATCTCGGGATAGTGCGTCGTCGCTAGATCGTCGATCAACTTGTCGTACTTCTTGATCTCGCCCGTGAGACCCTCGATCGAAACGAGGAGCGGTCGTACGGCATCCCGCAACTCTTCGGGTACGCGCGAGCGCGTCTCCGTGCTGATCGACTTGGCGGCTTGTTTCGGAATACGGGCGCCGAAGCTCTTGGTCAATCCGCGCAAGCTGTTCACCAATTTCGTGCGTGCCGATACCAACGCAGCCCGAGCACGAACCACCGCCAGGTCCTGCTGTGCCTTCAGTCCGCGATGCCGGATCGGACACAACAACGACGCGTCCAGGCGTCCCACGCGCGCAAGCAATCGCGCGTCCACGCGATCCGACTTGCGCGCGCTATTGAAGATGAACCCCAATTGCCGCGGGTTGGCCACCAACGTCTGCTCGCAGCTCTCTGCAATGATGCGACTCGTCCACGGCGAGTGAGTCCCGACCTCGAGCACCACTCGCGAGCTCGCTCGCTTGGCGAAGAACTCGCGAAACCCCTTGGGCGTCGTACGGATCCGCCCCTCGCCCTGCATCTCACCCGAACCCTCGTCGATCACGCAGTACGCCGAATAGCGGTCCCCCAGATCCACCCCGATTGTCTCGGTGATACGATTCGTCATGCCGGTTCTCCCTTTGGGCCGTCAAGCCCGTGTTTCATTTGCAGCGCGGTTTACCGCGACTGCGGGACAGGGGAGACCGGCCTTCTCATCTCATCTCTGTACTTTCGGATTACCCCTTGGTCGCAAATCGCTTTGTGCGTCGTCCTGGTTCGTTACAGTGCCGTCGCGCCAGTAGTCTCTCGAACTCGTTCGAGCTTCCTCAAGTACCAGTTGTTGCAAACTCTCTTGGAGAAATGGCTGCTGGCGCACTCTTTGCTCTGACTAGTTTTTCGTCCCGCCGCGCAAATGGCCGTTGACGACC
The DNA here is from genome assembly GCA_965223505.1 of Planctomycetota bacterium. Classification (GTDB taxonomy): domain Bacteria; phylum Planctomycetota; class PLA2; order PLA2; family JAEUHO01; genus CBDCWP01. The sequence goes on along the minus strand of CBDCWP010000030.1, from coordinate 203,396 downwards.
CCGCAGCAGGCGCTACCGTCATAGATGCAGCAACTGGTACGCAGGAGGCAAGAACGTTGAGGGTGTACCGTTCTTTCTGTAAATGGCTCCCCGGAGGAGAGGCGCTCGCTTCGCTTGAATCAGCTAGCTGATTCAAGCGAAGCGGGCGCGCCGCCATCTCCCGGGGCGAACTGAGTGGCGGATCAACGCCGTACCTTTGCAGGTAACGACACCACGCAAAGGAGGAACGACGTGACCCACCACGAACAGCGTACGCCTTGGGGCGACGCACTGGAAGCGCTCAGCGAGAACGGGTTCGACGGCATGGCTGAGGCGATGCGGGTGCTGGTGAACGAGGCCATGAAGGTCGAACGCAGTGCCTTCCTCGGCGCCGAGCCCCACGAACGCACGGATCAGCGCCGCGGCTACGCCAACGGCTTCAAGCGCAAGCGCGTCAGAACCCGCTTGGGCGAGATCGACGTCCAGGTGCCCCAGGTTCGCGACGTCGAGGGCGGCGACACGTTCTACCCCTCCAGCCTCGAACGCGGCCAGCGAAGCGAGAGAGCGCTCACGCTGGCCCTGGCGGAGATGTACGTCCAGGGCGTCTCGACGCGGCGTGTCGAGGCGATCACGAAGGTGCTTTGCAACGGCCTGGAGATCAGCTCCACGAGCGTGTCTCGAGCAGCTGCGCTGCTCGACGAGGAGCTCGAGCGCTGGCGCACACGTCCGCTCGGCGCGTTCAAGTACCTCGTACTCGACGCTCGCTACGAGAAGGTGCGCCACGGCGGATCGGTGCGCGACTGCGCTGTGCTGATCGCCATCGGCGTCGATTCTCACGGCAAGCGCAGCGTGCTGGGAACGAGCGTGAGCCTCTCGGAGGCCGAGGTCCATTGGCGCGAGTTCCTCGCTTCTCTCCAGGATCGCGGCCTTCACGGCGTCGAGCTCATCACCAGCGACGGCCACAAGGGCATTGCGGCCGCGCTGGCGGCGCGGTTCGCCGGCGTGGCCTGGCAGCGCTGCCAGTTCCACCTGCAGCAGAACGCGCAGAGCTACGTTCCGCGCCAGAAGCTTCGACGCGACGTTGCCGCTGACCTTCGCGCCGCGTTCAATGCGACGTCGCGTCGCGAGGCCGAAGAGAAGCTCAAGGCCTTCGTGAAGAAGTGGGACAAGCCCGCGCCCGACCTGGCGCGCTGGGCCGAAGAGAACATTCCGCAGGGCTTCACCGTGTTCGATCTCGGCCTGAACGAAGCGCAGCGCAAGCGCCTTCGCACCACCAACAGCCTCGAGAACCTGAATCAGCAGATCCGCCGCCGCACTCGCGTCGCCGGATTGTTTCCGAACGAAGCGTCCTTGCTGCGGCTCGCAAGCGCGGTGCTCATCGAGATCAGCGAGGAATGGGAAACCGGACGGAGGTACTTGCCGAGGGACGACGCTTGATCAACCGCTCAGCGATTTACAGAAAGAACGTTGCTCTGCCAGAACGTTCGAGGGGGACTCGGCTTCTCTTCGCGGCGCTTCTTCCGCCAGCGGCCAACCGGACACTCTGTGTCCATTTGATAAACGACGCCACGGCTGCGCACTCAGGGTGCGTTGGAGGAGAGAGCTATGATCGTAGGTACATCAATATTCGAGATGGACGGCACGCCGTACTACAGCCCGGAGTTCGCGCGTGGTGGCCTCGCGGCAACCTTCGTTGCGGACATCACCCAGATGGTGGGGTCGCCGACATTCACGATTGCCGTCGAGCACCGGAATGCCGAAGACACGTCGTTCACGGCTCTCGGCTCGTTCTCAGGAGCAAGCTCAGTGGCGACGATCGACGTCGATCTCACTGGCTGCAAGGAGATCCTCCGCTTCAAGTACTCGTTCGACGCGGCAGACGACTCCACCGACGGCGTTCACTTCCTGATGCAACGTCCCACGTGGCGCCCGTACTAGAATTGCAGGTGAACAATGGGCGATCCGCAGGGCGACCCGATCAGACGACAACCGCCGGGCTTTGACCTCGGTGATACCACGTATCCTGGGGGGAGAACTGACCCGGCGAAGCATCCGGACTTCGGGCTACGAGATCCATATGCTCCCTACGACGGCGACCCCTTCAGCCCGTCCGGGGATCCCCCACGCGGTCCGTCTGCGAACCCCTGGGGCCCGTCTGCGGATCCCCAAGGCCAGCCTGCCGACCCCTTTGGCCCGCTCCTAGATCCATTCGCACCGGGGGGACATGATCCGTTCCGAGGGCCCCCTGGGTCCGCTCCGAGCGCTTTCGGCGGTGGCAGCCCGTTGGTGCAACCGACTCCGATCCGACCGGGCACCCCTTCAGTGGTCAAATCACAACCCACCTCTGTCATCCCGCAAGGACTGACTTTCTTTGAGGAGTTGAAGTGGGTTCTTGAGTACATCCTGGAGCATGGAGATGTTCCTCCCGAATGGACTCCTCCATTCAAGCGCCCGGCTGAGTTCGATCCCCCTGACGCGGGGGCGGGTGGGGGGGGAGCGCCGTCAAGCGTCGGGCCTCATGGCTTTGGTCCCGGCGGCAGTCGGCCTTCGAATTGGTGGATTGTTCAACTGATAATTGAACTCATCAGGTTGATTCGCCCCTGGGACTTCGCGGACTGGGAACCGCACTTCGATCCAATCTCTTCTCCGAGCTATCCCGGAGTTCCCAGTCCACCATCCCCAGCTGGCTGGGGGATCACAGTAGGAGCTAGTCGCTTCCTCGGTTTCGACGCAGACTCCAATTCGTTCCAATTGAGCTTTGTCAAGAAGCTCCCCTCAGGCAAACTCGTGACGATCGTGGTCGAAGTCCCATGGGATCTTGATGAAGCCAGCGCGTTCGCCGGTGTGGGGTTTGACTTCTAGGCGGCCTCTCAAGAGAGCGCGAGTCACCTGTGCGTTGATCGCGCTCCTGTGCTGTGGCTCTGTCGCTCATGCAGACGACGGTGAAGGAACCAAGTCGATTCGGGAGCAGCTGGTAGCAAGATTCGAAGAGCAGAAGCACATACACGTCTCGTTTGACCTTGAACTCAGGCCCGGCGACCCCCCGAACATGAAGGCGCTGAGCGGCATCGTCGAGTTGTTCCGCAAGGACGAAGCGTTCGGCTTGTTCTATTCGGTCAAGCGGGAGGGCGTTCAGCAAGAGACGTGGTGCGCAGCTGACCGATCTCGCATCGTTGTCGCCTCAAACGGCGAACTGAAAGCAGCTCTTCCTGGCCCGGGATTGGTCGCCGTAGTTGTCGACAAGCTGCAGTCGGAAGTCGATCGTATTTGCTCTGACTCAGGGATTCCAACGGTCACGATCTCTCCCAAGAAGACGATTGTGAGGATTGTCATTGACGAGATAGCACGTGACCGGGTTCGTTTCCGCGCCGGGCTTGGCATCGGCGGTCGTTCGTCGGCAAGCTGGCTCCAACGTGACTTCTTCGAGCGCAAGACAGTTACATCAACTCGACCCGAGGTAGTGCTCACTTCAATACGCGCCCGAATGTCGATTGATCCTGCTACAGGACTTCTGGTCGAGGCACGGGCGCGCAAGGCAGGAAATGGAGCGGAGTTGGCGCTGGTGCGGCGGAGCAAGGTGTCCATCACCCAAGAGAAGTGGCTGTCCAAGATACGAGCCACATTGAAGACCCCAGGCGCTGCGAGCACAGTTGTGATGACGGATAGGGCCCTCCGGGGTGGGCTGCTCCAAGAGGGGCTGGCCAAAATCGTCCGTGAGGCACCGACGAAGTTTAAGAGCTACGAGAAGCGGCAAGAGGTAGCAGAAGCACTAGCCAGAGTCGTGCTGCGGAGCAAGTCCGCTTTGGCTGACGTGCGGGCATTCGTAGTTTCGCAGCAGGAGTCCGAGAGGCCGCGTTCGAGCGCGCGCAGCGCCTTGGTGAAGTTGTGGTCGGAGCCACACCAACCAGACGCCGACGAGACTGCGTGGCGCATTGGCGCGGTCGTCAGGGCGGTGCTGAGCCGCCACGCCGGTATTCTGTTCGATCAGCAATGGCCGCCGGACGGCGGGTAGCGCACGCCAACCGAGGTGTGGGCGGCACATGCCTTCGGGCGACGCCTTGACGCCCCCCAAACCCTCCTGTTGTCATCGTCCCAGTCCACACGTCGTGGACTGTGCTCATTGACTCAAGCGACCCATCTGGTGTTGACAGGCACCGCTTTCGTAAAGCGGGGGTCGTCGGTTCGAACCCGACCCGGGGCTCCATTCATGCGCCTTCAAGGTGCAGAACCCAGCTCGTCCAACGCGGCACGGGCTGCAACGAGCAGAGCCGCCGACGATGCATCGAATTGCATGCGCTGCGTCACCTTCGCGGGGAATCCCCAAGCCATGAACGGTTCCTAGTCGCGCGGCGGCTGCGAGGCGCTCCGGCTGCGCCGTATCTGGATGAATGCGATTGCCGCCATCGAGGCCAGCATCAGCGCCACCGGCACCGCGACCGCGTACGGGCGTCTCGGCTCGTGCCACAAACAACAGAACGCCATGCGGCCCGAGGCGCGCGCGATCTCGCTGTGGCCGAGCACGACCGGCGCCAGCGCTCCAGGTCGGCTGGGCGTCACGGACTGCGAAGGTGACGCCATCCTCACCACGGCGCCGAGCACCATCAGCACCAGTACGACGCGCAGGACGAACTTCCGTCGTGCCATGGTCCCGAGTCTACCTCGGCGCCGGCCGCGCGCCCGCAGTCGGATCTCGTCGCCCCGTGCGTAACCGGAGACGGTGCTCGCGCGATAGACTCTCATGACCATGACCGTTCTCTTCACACGCAAGGACTTCGAGGCCCTGCCCGAAGACCTGCACGTGCAGCTGCTCGACGGCGTGCTGGTCAAGGAACCGCGTCCCGCGTTCGGACACCAGCGGATCCAGAGCCGCATCCTCTCGGTCCTCATGTCGCTTGTCGGCCCCGACAACGTCCAGGCGGCGTCCGCCGGCGTGCTCATCGACGAGCTCAACGTCTTCGAGCCCGACATCGTCGTCATCGACGAGCTACCGGACGACGAGGCGCAATACGTCGGCGTGCCGCGGATCGTCTTCGAGATCCTGTCGCCTTGGTCGCGCGATCGAGATCGCAACGTCAAGACACGCCGCTATCTCGGCCTGGGCGTCAAGGAGGTCTGGCTCGTCGATGCGCAGGACGAGTCGATCGAGGTCGTGGACTTCGACGGCGGACGGGTCTCCACCGGCGACGAACCAGCCCGCTCGCAGGTCGTACAGGGACTCGAGCTAATACCGTCGACCCTCTTGCGCCGCTGATCCGCCTACGGGACGTGCGACGGTCGCGCCGTCGACCAGCCGTTCGCGAAGTGCGGACCCGCCGCCAGCGCCACCGCCGCACGGTGTCCGGCCTCGTCCTCGCACTCCCCCGGCGTCGTGATGACGAACCCGTCGCGGTGCGGCTCGCCGAACATCACCGTCGCCATGTACGTGGCGATCGAAGGGCGCGCCGAGTCGTAAGGCAACCCCTCGAACACGTGAATCGTGACCGTGCACTGTCCCGACGTCGGGTTCGTCGAGATCTCGTACGCGAGATAGAAGCGCATCACGTTCCGGTCGTCGCGTCCGTTCTGTGCGAGGCCGATCAGCGTGTCCCAGTCGGCGATGAACGGGTCGTCGTCTGCGGTGTCAGCCGCGCCGCGCACGTGCTGGTTGATCGGACTCGTCGCGTTCGTGTTGTCGGTCGCGTTCGTCGCGCGCCCCTGCTGGTACGCGTCGAGCGGCACGACGACGATGCCCGGGTACGCGAACCGATCGAAGTCGAAGCCGAAGGGGTTCGGGTTCGGATCGCTGCTGCTCCCGCAGCCGGCGGCCACCAGCAGCACGCCCAGGGTCCATCCAACGCGATTCATCGCATCACTCCCGTTCTCATTCTGGCACGACCGACGCCAATCGCCCCGATCGACGTCCTTCACGCCGTCGTGGCTGCGCCGAAGTCGCGCGCCATGTACCCTGTCCGCGGGTGGGCTGTAGACGATGCGCGAGCCGCAGTACTTCATTGCGCAGGGACAAGACGTGCAGGGGCCGTTCGACAAGTCCCGGGTCCTGAAGTGGATCCAGGCGGGGCGCGCGCGGCCCGAGATGCTGTACTCGCTCGAAGGCGGCGACTGGCGTCAGGGACATCAGTGCCCCGAGCTGTTTCCGCCCCCGGGTGTCGCGCCCGTACAGGTCCCCCAGGCGCAGCCGGCCGTTCCGTACGCCGCCCAACCCGCCTACCCGGTCGCGGACGCGCCGCTCCCGGCGTCCGTGCGCGGCGGGGGACGCCGCCGTCGGCGTGGATACCGCGGCGGCAGGTCGTACGGTCATCACGACGACTACGACGACGGACCGCGAGGTCGCTACGCGCGTCCCTCGGGGCCGCCCGGCGAGGTCACGACCGTCGTGTTTCTGGATTTCATCACCGGCGCGCTCTACGGGCTGCTCGCCGGGCTCTCGTTTCTCGCGACCGCCGCCATCGACCCCGACGATCCCTTCACGAACCCGGATGCGGAGCGTTCGTTCTTCCTGCTTGCCGGCATCGTCTTCACGGTCTTCTGCATCGGGTACATCGTGCTGGGGCTCGCCATCAGGGGCGGATCCGGCGTGGCTCGGACCATCCACATCATGTTGTCCTGCCTTGGACTGCTGTTCGGGTTGCGGGAGCTGACGCAGGGGCTGTCGTTCTCCTCGTTCCTCCAGATCGCACTTCCGCTCGTCATCATCCTTCTGCTCTTGAGCCCCAACGCCAATGCGTTCTTCGGCAGGCGCGCAGCCGGTCGGGGCGGGCGCAGAATGCGCGGCGGCCGCGGACGACGCCGACGGTACTAGGCTCCGTTCGAAACTGCCGCTGCTGTGCCCGGCGATCCTCTTGCTGCGCCCGGCCCGACCGGATGCGCGCGACGTCCCCGGTCGCCCGAACGGCTTGCGGGCGTTCCCCGCAGCCGACGAGCGCCTTCCACAAACCCAACCAGACCGTCGCCTTCATCCCTCGCATCCCGATAGGCTACGCGGTCCTGCTGCACCGTCCATCGACACGGAGACAACGACATGCTGGGCAAGGACGCAATTCTCGCGGGCATCCTCAACGAGTGCGACATCTGCACCCATCTCTTCACCAAGATCCCGGAAGGCACCTACGACTTCCGCCCGACGCCGGACCAGCGCAGCATGCACGAGCTGCTGCAGTACCTCTCGTACTGCGGCATCGGCGGCACGCGCGCCATGGCCGAGGGCAATTGGGACGGCTACCAGGAGGTGTCGGAGCGCGGCAAGCAGATGAAGCCGGAGGAGTTCCCCGCCGCCATGGAGCGCCAGAAGGCGGAGCTCACCGAATACTTCGACGGACTCACGCAGGAAGAGGTGGAGACGCGCACGGCGACCACGCCGATTGGCGAAGAGCTGACGCTCGAGCAAGCGCTCTTTCAGCTGCCGCTGCGCTGGATGACCGGCTATCGCATGCAGCTCTTCCTCTACGCGAAGCAGGCCGGCAACAAGGACATCTGGACGCCCAACTGCTGGGCCGGCGTCGACTGGGACAAGCCCAAGCCCGAAGAGCTGCCCGACGAAGAGGTCGCGACGACCTAGTAGCTACTGCGTCCCGGTCACCGTGAACATGATGGCGCTGTCGAACGGCATCGCGCTGTTGTCGAAGTTGGTGAGGGTGACGCTCGCGGGGCCCACGACAAAGGACTGCCCGCCGCCGCCGCCGTTGAACACGACGCTCGGCGCCGTCGGGAACGGCGTATCGAACGTGATCGTGTAGTTGCCCGTGCTGTTGCGTACGACGCTGTAGTCCGTGCCGCTCGCGACCGTGCCGTCCGCCTGGAACACGCCGTACAGCGTGCGGAGGTCCTGGCCCGAGTCGATGACGGCGTCGGCTTGAAGCGTCGCAACGTCGGTCTGGAGGGTGCTCAAGTCGCCTTGAAGCGTGTTGATCGTCGTCTCGAGCGCAGCGACGCGCGATCCGAGATCACTGCCGGTCCGCGTGCGCGCGTCCACGAGCTGCGGAAGTACGAAGACCACGGCCAGCGCGAAAATCAGTACGTTGCCATTCAACTTCATCGTGATGTCCTCCTAGTCTGCAGCCAGCATACCGCGGTCGCAGAATCCTCGAGCTTGGTCGCTTCCAGCGTTGCGACGTCCAGGCGACCAAGGGCCGTCGGGGTCAGTCCAGGAAGCGGATCTCGTTCCTGATCTCGTCGGTGTCGTCGTGCGTGCCCGGTAGGTGCTCGCGCAGCAGCGCACCGGCGCGCTCCACGGCCTGCGACAACGCTTCCGCCGGTCTGCCGTCGCGCAGGTTGTTCACGAGCATGTCGCGCATCTCGTTCCACTCGTCGGCCGGGATCTTCTCGCTGACCGCGTCGTCGCCCACGACCCACACCATGCGCTCGAGCAACGAGACGTAGATCAGGATGCCCGTGGCGGCGCGCGTCCCCCGCATGCCGAACCGGTGAAAGGCGACCGCCGCGCGCTCCTTGACCTCTTCGAGCATCTGCCGGCGCGACGTGAAGAACAACCCCAGCGCCGGCAGCCACGCGGCGGCAGCCGTCCCGATGGTGAAGCCGCCCAGAAACAGCAAGAGCACCGCGACGAGGTTCAACGAGGGCGATGGTTGCCATCCGATCGTGCTGACGTCCTGGAACAGCAACCACGCAGCCGTCACAGCCAGCATGCCGGTGAACACGCCGAACAAGTCCTCGCCGCGGTCGTAGCGCCCCGAGCGGGTCGCGATGCACACGACGAGCTCGCCGGTCGTCTCGCGTTCCGACGCAGCGATCGCGTCCTCGATCCGCGTGCGCTCCGTGTCGCTGAGCAGCCGGCGCGCGCGCATCACCACGACCCCGTCGCGCCGCCGCCGCCGGAGAAGCCCCCGCCGAACGAACCGCCGCTCCATCCACCGCCGCTGCTGCCGCTGCCGCTGCCGCCGCCGCGCGCCGCGCCTTCGAGGAACGCTTTCAAGATGAAGAAGAGCACCGTGAAGATCGCTGCCCATAGCACCCACGCCCACCCCGACGAACCCTTTCGAATCAGCGAGGCCGCCGTGAAGGCGGCGAGCGCGATGAACCCGACCCAGGCGAGCCAAACCCACCAAGGCTTCGGCGGTCTCGGGATGTCGATCCCACGCGCGATGGCGTCGAGACCTCGAACCCCGTCCACGATGCCGGTCGAGAACTTGCCCTCCTTGAAACGGGGGATGATCAGCTCGTCCATCACCTGTTTCGCTTCACGATTGCGCGTGCCGGCGTAGTCGTAGCCCAGCTCGATGCGCGCCTTGCGGTCGCCCTCCGAGATCAACAGCAGGATCCCGTGGTTCCAGTCCGGAAATCCGACGCCCCACTCGTTGAACAGGCTCGCGGCATAGCGCTCGATCGACCGATGTCCGGCTTGGTAGTCGTTGAGCGACCGGATGGTCACCACGAGGATCGGCACCTTCGTCTCGGTCCGGGCCGCGTCGCAGATCTCGCGGATGACAGCCTCGTCCGCGGGCGTGATCAGGTCCGCTTCGTCGAGGATGAACTCGCGCTCTCCCGGCCGCTCCGGAAAGCGTTCGGCGAACGCCGTCGTCACGCAGGCGAGGAAGCAGGCGATCGTGAGCACGGCGCGCATGAGCGCGCATCCTACTCCGACGCTTCGCTCTGCGGTGCGGCCGACCGATCGGCTAGACTCTGCGCTCGTCGCGGCCCGGCTCCGCGGCCGACGAGAGGCCCCTTCGATGCGTATCCGGCTGCTTCCCCTTCTGTCCCTCTGTTTCTTCGTCGCAGCGTGCGGCGAAGAGGAGACCGTCGCGCCAGGGACGGTGCAGACGAAGAACGTGACCTATCGCGACGGCGACACGGAGCTCGAGGGTTACCTCGCGTTTCCCGCCGGCCGCGACAACCGGCCCGGCGTGCTCGTCGTTCACGAGTGGTGGGGGATCGCCGAACATCCCAAGGAGCGGGCGCGCGCGCTGGCCAAGATGGGCTACGTCGCGTTCGTCGCCGACATGTACGGCAAGGGCAAGCTCACGAACGACCCGAAACAAGCCGGCGCATGGGCGAGCGAGTTTCGCGACGACCCGCACGGGTTCGGACGACGCCGGATCCGGGCGGGCTACGACGTGCTCGCCAAGCAGGATGCCGTCGATCCGAAGCGCATCTCGGCGATCGGGTTCTGCTACGGCGGGTCCGTCGCGCTCGAGCTTGCCTACGCGGGCGCCGATCTCAGAGCGGTCGTCGCGTTTCACGCGCAGCCGATCACGCCCCGCGAAGAAGACGTCCCGAACGTGAAGGCCGCCCTGCTCGTCTGCCACGGCGCCGACGACCCGCTGGTGCCTGCGGAGGCGGTGGCGAAGTTCAAGGACACGCTCGGCAAGACGGAGATCGAGTGGGAGTTCAAGGCGTACGAAGGGGCCGTTCACGCCTTCACGAACCCGAACGCCGACGCGCACGGACTCGAGCCGGTCAAGTACCACGAAGAAGCGGCGAAGCAGGCCTGGGCCGACATGTCGGCCTTCTTCGGGCAGCACGTCTACCGGTAGCGCTGCAACCGGCGCTGACGATTGGCGCGTGTCCGCTCGCGGCGCGCCGGATTCAGGGCGTTCGGGAAGAGGTCGGGCAGTTCGATGCCGATCGCCCAGTCGATCTCGTCGCCCGAGAACTCCATGTTCGGCCGGACCTTGCCCTCCTTGATCCACCGCCGGATGTGCTCGATCTCGTGGGGCCCCGAGACGTACTTCTTCTGTTGTCGGATGTAGTACCTCATCGCGTCGTTTCTCCGCGTTCAGCCGCGACCCGTTGCCGGTGCAGAGAGTGCAAAGCCCCTGCCGAAGGCCATTTTCAGGGCCGGGAGCGGGAACCCGGCGGTGTGTATGGCCGGCCTTGCAAAGGCGGGTTTACATTCCCCGCCCTCCACAAATGTAGATTTGTATAGATATTTATCTGGACGAACGCGGGGGCGTAGGGCAAGATCCCGCGCATGAAGACCACAGCCCCCCTCGCCATTCTCCTCGCTCTCCTTCTCTCCGCCGGCGCACCCGCCACGGCGGACACGACGCACGCCAAGTCTGCCTCGCGAGACATCGTCTCGACCGCGGTCGCCGACGGCCGGTTCCAGACCCTCGCAACGGCGCTCACCAAGGCCGACCTCGTCGGCGCCCTGCGCGGCGAGGGGCCGTTCACCGTCTTCGCGCCCACGGACGACGCGTTCGCCGCGCTGCCCGAGGGCACGCTCGCGCTTCTGCTCAAGCGCGACAACAAGCGCTCGTTGCAGCGGGTGCTCGGCTACCACGTCGTCTCCGGCAAGGTGATGGCGGGCGATCTGTTGAAGGCAACGAGCGCCGACACGCTTGCGGACACGCCGCTTGCGATCGGCCTGCGCGTCGACAACGCGAACGTCATCGAGGCCGACATCGAATGCAGCAACGGTGTGATCCACGTGATCGACCGCGTGCTGCTGCCGAAGCCGAAGGTCGCGTCCGCTCACAAGAAGATGCCGCTCGCCTTCGAGCCCATGCAGCCGCGCCTCGACGTTCGCGAGGTGCTCACGGTCGCCATCAACAAGGGCGCGCCGATCTACAACGACGGTCACCCCGAGCGCTGCGCAGAGATCTATCACGAGGCCGCCGAGCGCTTGATGAACGCGGGGGACTCGCTGTCGGAGTGGGACCGCATGCAGCTGCGCTCCGCCATGACGAAGCGCGCGAACGACGCATCGGAGCGCGCCTGGAACCTGCGCGAGGCGTTCGACGAGATCCTCACGAACGAGGCGTTCGAGCCGCTGCTCGAGGCGTCCCTGCCGAAGGGCTTCCCCAAGCCGGGGCCCGTCGGCCGCGTGTCGCTCAAGCGCTACCCCAACTACCGCGCCGCGCGCGCGGAGGGGCGCAACTCGTTCTGGACGCTCTTCAACCACATCAAGAAGAACAACGTCGAGATGACCGCGCCCGTCGAGATGACCATGGACGCCGACATGCGCATGCGCGACATGGCGTTCCTCTACGAGGGGCCGGAACAGGGCAAGGCCGGCCGCCAGGGCAGCGTCGAGGTCCTCGACCTGGACTCCATGCAGGTGTTGAGCATCGGCATCCGCGGGCGGCGCGACAGCCGCGACATCGAACGCGCCAAGGGCATCATCGAGGCGCGCATGAAGATGGACGGCTGGGAGAGCGCCGGCGACTGGCGCGTGCTCGGCTACAACAGCCCGATGGTCCCCGCTTCGAAGCAGTACTGGGAGCTACAGATCCCGGTCCGCAAGTAGGCGCGTCAAAGCGTCTTCAGGTACTCGATCAGGGCGCGCTTGTCCGGCGCCGAGAGCTCGGTCCCGAACGCGTGGCCCTGATTTGAGTGACCCGGTCGACGGGTGAAGTAGACGTGGCGGGCGCCGCGCTTCGCGTCCCGGAGAAGCCGCGCGCCCGCCCGCGTCCCGCGCCGCGGCATGGTCAGTCCCACGTCGCCGGTGTCGAAGCGCCGGCGCTCGCCGGCGTCGCGCAACGACCAGGCGACCGGACGCTCGTCGGGCGGTGTCAGGAGCGCGCGTAGCGTCGGCACCGACGCGTTGTGCAGATACGGAAAGCGCGACCAGATCCCGTCCAGCCGCGGCGCGAGGTAGCCGAGGCGATCGGGCTCGAACGCGAGCTGATCCGCCAACGGACTGGCGGCGATCAGCGACATGAGACGCGGCGGCAGGTGATAGCGGTCCGGATCGGTGCCCACCTCCTCGAGCGCGACGCGCGACGGCGGCTCGAAGACCGGAAACCCGTGTGCATCGCGCTCGTGGGTGCCATGGCACGCGGCGCAGTGCGTCTCGAACAGCGCCCTGCCGCGCTGCGCGCGCTCGGCGTCGATCGCGAACGGATAGCGCGGCGGCAGCAGATCGCCGGTCTGCCGCAGGAACGCCCGCAATCGCGGCAGGTACGCGCGAACGGCGTCCGGTGTCTGGCCGGCGGTCACCTCCTGCATCGCCATCCAACCGAGGCCCCGCCCGAGCCCGTCGACGAAGAAGCCGACTTCGTGCTTCTGTGGGAGTCCCCAGAGGTGGGGCACCTTGACGACGTGGTGCCGGGGTTCGAGCGGCGCGTTCGAGACGTCGTAGAACCAGTGCCACACGACGAAGTCCGAGACGAGTCCCTGGGTCGGATTCGTGTACCGCCGGTCCGCCGCCGTTCGCGCAAAGCGCAGCGCGCGGCGCTCGATCCGCCGGTCGACGCTGCCCGAGACCCGTGTCTGCAGTCGCGATACGGCGCGAAGCTCGAGCATCTGCTCGCCGATCGCGGCGACGTCGATGTTCTTGTTGCCCAACCCCACGATCGTGCGGCCCGCGGCGCGTCCCGCGTGGCATGCGGCGCAACCGGCCACGGCCACGTCTTCGCCGCAGTGTCGAACGACGTGCAGGCCGATCGGGCGGCAGTCCTCGTAGGCGAACCCGAGCCGATGGCGCAGGATGCGGTCGAAGGGCGAGCGCCGCGACGGGTCGTAGACGTCCGCGACGACGGGCAGCGCGAGCACGCCTCGGCCCCCGTGGAAGAAGTGCGTCGCCCGGATCTCCTCGCCGGCTTTGCGCGCTCTCGCCCGCCGGGCCTCGACCGCCGTGGGTTCGTCCGCCGACAGCAACGGCGTCGCGAGCCAGGCGAGCGCGGCGGCCGCGAGGACGACGCGGATCACTTGGGCCGCACCGAGATCCAGTACTCCTGCACCGACACCTCGGGATCGTCGAAGCAGAAGCGCTCGTCGTACTGCTCGAGGTCTTCGCCGCCGCCGTGCTCGTACGCGGAAGCCGGCAACCACTCGCGGTACATCTGCTCGCACCAACGTCCGAACTGCGTGAGCGGTCCCTTCAGGGTGAAGACGGCGTAGGTGCCCGCCGGGATCTCGCGCGTCACCATCCCTTCGGGCACGTCGTCGAACGACGAAACGGGCACGCCCGCGATGTAGTGCAGCTCGTCGGGGTGCGACTTCTCTTCCTCGGCGTACATGACACCGTGGGAAACATCCGCGCCGACGCGATTCGGAATCGTCGGCATGTGCGGCCCGAACGCGCCCCACAGCGGACCGATGATCTCGTGGCCGTTCGCGTCCGGCGACAGCGCGTGGATGAACTTCGTATGCATCCCGACGACTTTGAGCGCGCCTTTTTCGACGATTTCCGGTTCCATTCCTACGCTCCCTTCAGCGCGTCGACGATCGCGCGCGCCGCGCCCAACAGGGTATCCGCCTCGACGTCCGGTTCCTCCGCCGCGTCGCCCGGCCGTTGGTCGCGATGCGATCCGGTACGTACGCGCGCGGTGAACATGCCCAGCGCCTTCGCAGGCTTGACGTCGTTGTCCGGTCGGTCGCCGACGTACGCGATCGTCGCGGGCGCGAGCGTCCACGCATCGAGCGCCAGGCGGAAGAACGCCGGGTCGGGCTTCGCGAGCCCTTCGGCCTCCGAGAGCCAGATGCCGTCGAAGCGGTCCGCGAGGCCCACGCGTCTCAGGTCGTCCAGCGCCGAGGCGGGCTGATTCGCGAGCACGCCGAGACGGAAGCCGGCGTCGGCGAGTACGTCCAGCGCATCCGCGACGTCCGCGTACGGCACCAACGGGACCGCGTCCCACGGCAGCGCCTTGCGAAGCGACTGCGCCGTCTCGCGGTCCAGGCCCAGCCCGACCAGGCTTTGGGAGATGAGGCTGACGAATTCCGGGTCCGGATGCGTGCACGCGCTCACGTATGCGGTGTGCAGACGCGCCTCATCGAGGTCCGGCAGCCGCTCGGCGAGCCAACGCAGGCTCGCGCGCAGCCGCGGGGTCTCGTCCATGAGTACGTAGCCGATGTCGAACAGCGCTCCGGGCATCGCGAGAAGTTAGCCCGGCACGCGCCGATCGGACAGGACGTTTGTCGCCTGTTCGCCGCGCAAACCCCTGATGGTAGGGCTCTTGGGGCGCGGCTTGAGTCCGGCGTGCGGGTCGGTCGATAGGGATTTTCCGACTCATCCCGACCCCCCTAGAGATCTCTGTGAAGCGCTTCATCCTCCTGACGTGTTCGGTTCTCCTGGCTCTGTCCGTCGCGGTTTCCCCGGCCTACGCCGGTGAGAAGCTCGAGGGAGACGGCTACGTACTCGAAGTGCCGAGCGGCTTCGTCGAAGCCATGAGCCTGTCGGGATCCGGCGACATGAAGATCACGTCCAAGCTGGGCAATCTTCCGATCGACGGCATGCCCGAGGTGACGGTCTTCATCGCCGGCCTGGAGACGGAACCGCGCGGCACGATCATGGTGAGTCGCGTCGACGTGAAGTCCGGGCACGAGATCGAGAGCGTCGAGGATCTGGGCATGGACCAGATCCAGCTGCTCCAGAGCCGGATGGGCGAGGGGTTCTCGTTCAAGAAGCGCAAGGTGGGTGAGTACGACGCCGTCGAGATCATGATGGAAGCCGACGCGACGGGTGAGGAGCACACGGTGCGCATCCTCTCGATCGCGTGCGGCGAGTTCATCGTCGTCGTCATGATGCAGACACTCGATGGCGAGTTCCCCGCGGCGCAGACCGACTGGAACCGCATGGTCGAGTCGGTGAAGATCGACAAGGGGCTGCCGAAGGTCGTGCTCTACGGCGCGATCGCGCTGGGTGTGACACTGCTCCTGATCGTACTGATGAAGGTCGCCGGCGGCGGCGGGTCGACCCGCCAGCCGTTGTCGTACAACCAGTTCGAGATGGACGCCTACGGCGCCTCGTCCTCGAACGTCGGCTACACGTCGCCGTATGCGGAAACCGGTGCGCAACAGACCGCGGCGGCGCCGCCGCCTCCGCCGCCGTCTCCGGTCGGCAACGACGGCGCGGGGCCGGGCCTGGTCTCGACGCTTCCGCCGTCGGGGCGCTGGAGCGACGGGAACAGCAGCGACCAGAGCTAGCGTCGTCGTCGCGCCTCGACCGCCGCGGCGAGATTGCGCTTCCACTGCTTGTCGAACTGGAACACCCAGTCACTCGGACTGGCGAGGATCTCCCGCTCGAATGCGGCTGCCCAGCGCGCCGTCGCCTCGGTCTCGTCTTCGGTCACGACGGGCTGCGCGAAACGAATCCAGACGGCGCCGTCTCTGATGCGCACGTAGCTCGGGATGATGGGAATGCCGCGGCGTGTCGCGAAGCGGGCGGGCCAACCCGGCAACGAAGCGCGATGTCCGAACACGGACACGCGAATCCGCTCGGGGGTCGGACGCGCCAGGTCCGTGGTCCCGATCAGGATCGCGCCGTCTCGTAGCGCGCGCAGGATCTGACGCCCGCGCTCCGCCCGCGAATGCCTGCGCACGCGTACCAGGTCCATGCCGAGCTTGTCGAGCAGCGGCATCTGGATCGCGCGGCGGCGCTTCGACTTCGGTTCGCGCACGAGGAAGCGCGCCGGGAAGTCGCGGCCGAGCCGGGCGGCCGACAGCACGGACCCGACGCAGTGGGGGACGACGCACACCGCTGCGCCGTACCGGTCGTAGGTCTGTGACAGCAGCGCCTTGGCGCCCGCCTCGAAGCGAATGTCGGGCAGGATCGCGTCGACGCCGTGCGCATGCAGCCGCGCGTACTGCTTGAACGCGTGGGCCACGCGCGCGATGAAGCCGTCGAACAGCGCCTTCGCCGACGGCGCGTTCGCACCCAGCCGGCACAGGTTCGCCGGCGAGCTGCGAAGACGGGTCGGCAGCAGGTGGGCCAGCTTCGCGAGCGCGGCCAGGCCGTCGATCATCGCGTCGGCCCGCTCTTCTCCACCGGCGAGCGAGACCCGTACCAGGCCGTTCGCCAGGGGCACGGAGAGGTCCTTGAGCTGTCCGAGCCGCACCAGCGCCATGGGCGCGCACGCTACGTCCGCGCCTTGCAGCGGGCAAGGAAGAGCCTTCCGCTTCCGACGTCCTCGCGCCCACAGGACTCATCCCGTCGCCTCACTCCAACCGGCGGCGTCCCACCGCGACCCCGACCGTATGTCCGCTCGCCCAGGCCCACTGGAAGTTGAAGCCGCCGATGCGGCCGTCCACGTCGAGGATCTCCCCGCAGAGATACAACCCCGGGCACACGCGCGACGACATCGTGCGCAGGTCGAGCTCGTCGAGCGGTACGCCGCCGGCCGTCACCTCGGCGAACGCCCACCCACGTTGACCCGCGACGGGCAGCGCCATCGACACCAACGCGCGGCCCAACGCCTTGCGACGCCGGCGCGTGAGCTGATCGCCCGTCGCGCCGGGTTCGAGACCGGCCTGCGCGCAGAGCGCCGTCGCCATGCGCTGGGGGAGCCGCGTCGAGAGATGTTGCTCCAGCGTCACACTGCGCGCCTCCCGCAGCCACGAATCGATGGATCCCTCGTCCTCGCCCGGCAGCCAGCTCACGCGCAACTGCGCTCCCGCATCGTCGGCCTGCGCGTCGAGCAGGTACCGGCTGATGTCGAGCGCTGACGGCCCGGACAGTCCGAAGTGCGTACACAACGTCGAGTTCGTGAACGACACGAGCTCCCTGCCGGTCGGCCCCACGACCGCGAGTCGCGCCGGCAGCGTGATGCCGCTCAACTCGCGTACGAAGTGACCCTCCGGTAGCAGCAAGGGCACCAGCGCCGGAAAGACGCGCGGCGTCACTGTGTGACCGAGCGAACGGGAGATCTCGTACCCGTGGCCGTCGGATCCCGACTTGGGCAAGCTCTTGCCGCCGGTGGCGAGCACGACGCAACCCGCTTCGAGGCGCCCCTGGGGACCCTCGACGGCGAAGCCTGCGTCCGTTCGCTCGACTGTCTCCACGCGGAACGGGTGCCGAAGCGTCACGCCCACATCCGACAACGCACCCAGCAACGCGTCCAAGACGGTGCGCGCTTTGTCGGTGGTCGGGAAGAGCTTGCCCGTCTCCTCGCGTTTGAGCTCGACGCCCAGATCGCGGAAGAACGCGATCGTGTCCGGGACGTCGAAGTGGCGCAGCACCTTGCCGATCGCGTTGCGGGAGGCGCCGGCGAACGCCGAAGCGTCGACCGACTCATGGGTCACGTTGCAGCGGCCGCCGCCGGCGACCAGGATCTTCGCGCCGATCGTCTTGGCGCCGTCGACCACGACGACGCGTGCCGACGGCGCCGTGCGGCCGGCGAAGATCCCGGCCATCAGACCGGCCGCGCCCGCTCCGACGACGGCGATGTCGACGTGTTCGCTCACGCGCGGAGTCTACGAGCGTCTCGTCGCTTCCGCGCTCGGCGCCGGCCCGACCGGTCTTCGAGACCGAGCCCGGAACGCAAGACGCCACCCGCCGCGAGGGGCGAGTGGCGTCGAGGTTCGTCTCCGGCGAACGACTACCAGGTGTCGTCGTAGCCCGGATCCCCCGGCTTGTAGTAGTACGGATCGCAGTGGTAGTGGTGGCAGTCGTCGAGCGCGGAGCCGATGCCCGCGCCTACGATGCCGCCGACGAGCGCGCCGGCGACCGCGCCGCCGCCGCCGCCACAGGCCGTGGTCATGCCCGCCGCCGCCACCAGCAAGATCGCGATGACAGCCAGACGGGTGAAGTGCGTTCTCTTCATCGTCCCGGTTCCTCTCAGAGAGTGAACAACCGGCCGGATGCGGCTGTGCTGGCCATGAGTATATCGGTAGGGGAGGCGGCTGCCGGATCCCCGGCGGTCTCGATGACGGCGGTGTGACTCCCTGAAAATGGGGATCAGTCGGCGTCCCGGTGCACCGTTTCGGGCGAGAACGCCGGGAGGCAGACGGCCACGTACTCGCACGCGCCGTCGGGTGTCGCGTATCGCACCCACTCGCCGGCCCGCGTGACGACCGCCTGTCCCGCCGCGACGGCGAGCTCGCCGCCTTCGTGCTCCACGCGCAGCGTTCCCGACAGCACGAGCGTGTACTCGTCGAACTGCGGACGCTGTCCCGGCTCTCGCCACCCCGCGGGGGATTGCATGCGCGCGATGCTCACAGCGGTGTCGGCGCTGTTCACGCGACCGACGTACTCCTCGATGCGCTTCGGCTTGTTGCCGGCGGCTTCGATCACGGAAGGGCTCTCGATGTGGATGGGCATCCGCGCAGGATAGCGTCAACCGCTCGCGTTGACCGCCGTGACGATGCGTCGCGCGCGCGCCTCGACGAGGTCGAAGCGCCCGTCGGCCAGTTCCTGCGTGTCGAACAACGGCGCCACGAATCCCAGCGCGTGCGCGCCCGCGTCCAGCCACGCACGGGCGTTGTCCGCGTCGGCGCCGTTGGTGGGCACGATGTTGAGGAACGGCATCGGTCCCAGGCACGCCTTGACGTAGGCCGGCCCGAGGCCCGGTGCGGGGAATAGCTTCTGAAGCCGCGCGCCCGCGCCGTACGCGTTGAGCATCTCGGTGGGGGTGTGCACGCCCGGCATGATCGCGACGTCGAGCGCCAGCGCCTCCTCGATCACCGCGTCGCTGACGACCGGCGACACGAGAAAGCGCGCGCCGCTCTTCACCGCCGCGCGCGCGTCTTCGACGGTGAGCACCGTGCCGGCGCCGACGACGACATCGTCACGCCGGGCGAACTCGGCGATTCGATCGTGAACGCCGGGGATCGTCAGCGTGAACTCGACGATCTCGAAGCCGCCGCGAATCGCGGCGTCCATCGCCGGGGCGGCGGCGTCTTCGATGTCCGTGCGCAGGATCGCGGACGCCTTGCACGCGCCGAGATGGGCGACGAACTCGTCGGGCTTCAAGCGCAGCTCCTCCAGCGGATCTCTCGAACGAAGCAGCCCACGACGAGCAGGAGTGCAAGGAGCGAGAGGAGCATGCGGCGCACGGCGCGCATGCTACCAAGCGTGCCGTGTCGCTACTTCGATGCTTCGTCGTCGTCCGGTCTCGCGGCGGGCGTGACGGGGTACAGCGCGAGCGCCCCTCCGGAGCTGCCTGTCGCGATCCAGCTCCCGTCCGGGTGCCAGTCGACCGTGTACATCGTGTTCTTGCCTTCCGGGGTGACATGAATCGTCGCGCCGGTTCGGGTGTCCCACACACGCAGACGCTTGCCGACGCCACACGTCGCGAGATGGCGGCCTTCGGGATCGAACGCGGCGCCGTAGAGCTGGCCGTCCGGGTTCTCCATCTCGCGCACGATCTTGCGTGTCTCCAGATCCCATATCCGAATCGACTTGCCGGTGCCGACGGAGGCCATGCGCGTTCCGTCTTTGGTGAACGCCAACGAGAGAATGCCGTCCGGTTGCTCTTCGAGCGCGGCCTCGAGCTTCCACGACTCGGTGTTCCAGATGCGTACGACGCCGTCGTTGCCGGCTGCGTACAGCTGCGTCGCCGTGAAGTGGAGCGCCCACGTCTTGCCCTTGTGAAGCCCCTTCAACGTGACGACCTCCTTGCCGTCCTTCACGCGGAAGACCTTGATCGTCTCGTTGTCGCAACCCGACGCGACGTAGGTTCCGGAGGGGTGATACGCCGCCGCGTGGATGACGGCCTTGTGCGCGGCGATGTCACGCACGTCGGCGGTGCTCGGCGCCCTGTGAAGGCGCAGGTGTCCGTCGGTGCAGCCCGCGACGATCTGTTTGCCCTCCGGACCGAAGGCGACGGACGCCACTCACGGGCCTCAGCCCTTGCCGGGGGGGTACGTCGCCGTGCCGAGCTTCTTGCGCGTCTTGCTGTCGAAGATCCACAGTGTTCGGTCGGACTCGCCCGCCGCGAGCAGCGTGCCGTCGGGGCTGTACCTCACCGACCGCACCAAAGCGTTGGGCCCCTTCAGCAGCTCCGCCTCGCCGATGGCGATCGTCGGCGCCGTCGTCGTTTCGTCGGCGGCGCAGACCACGGTCGAGAGGATCAGCGTTGCGGGCAGGAGCAGCCGTAGCACGCCGCCATGCTACCGGCGCCGTGGGCGCCGCCGACCGGGCCTTCGGTCACTCCAAGACGATCTTCGAGATGTCGATGGACGGGGCGGGAAACTTCATCGACTGCGCCGCGAGCGTATCGACCACGATGCTGGTGACGGCCAGGTTGCGGAACCACTTGTTGTCAGATGGAATCACGAACCAAGGTCCGTGCGCGGTGCTGCAGCGCGACAAAGCCTCTTCGTAGGCGGCCATGTAGTCGTCCCACTGCTTGCGCGCTTCGAAGTCGTAGGGCGAGATCTTCCACTGCCGCTGCGGGTTGTCGAGACGCTCCTGCAACCGGTCTTTCTGCTCGTCCTTGCCGATGTGGAGGAAGAACTTCAGGATCAGCGTGTCGTTGTCGGCCAGCATCTGCTCGAAGCGGTTGATCTCCTCGTAGCGCGGACGCCAGACGGCCTCCGGCACGAGCTCGAGGACGCGCACGACGACGACGTCCTCGTAGTGCGACCGGTCGAACACGCCGATGTTTCCACGCCGCGGCATCGCCTTGTGGATGCGCCAAAGGTATCCGTGGTCGAGCTCCTCCTTCGAGGGCTTCTTGAACGACGTCGTTTCGCAACCGAGCGGGTTCAGCCCGGACATGACACAGCGCACGGCGCCGCTCTTGCCGGCGGCATCCATCCCCTGCAGCACGATCAGCATCCGCCGCTTGTCTTCGGCATGCATCAGGTACTGCAGGTCGTACAGCTGCTTCAAGAGCGGCTTCAGCCGGCTCTTGGCGTCCTTCTTTCCGTCGCAGCCGGGCGTGGCCGCGGGGTCGTGGTCGCTCAGGCGCAGCGTCCTTCCGGGTTCGACCCGCAGGAGCTCGCGATACGACGTGGTCATCGGTGCGCGGGGTTCAGGCGCCGTCGCCGGGCGCGTGCTTCTTCATGAGCTCTTCGAAGCGCGGGTCCTCCCGCAAGGTCGACATGTCCGGGTCGTTCTCCTTGCAGTGTTCGTACGCCTGCGCGTAGCCCTCGGCGTTCATGACCTCCTTGCCGAGCGCCAGGCTGCGGTCGAGCTCGGCGAACGCCTCGTCCTTCTTGCCCAGGCGCGCGTAGGCGCACGCCAGGTTGTAGCGGTTGTTGAACTTCGCCTGCGGAATGCGGGCGTGCTTCTCCATGTCCACCGACATCTTGAGCACGCGCAACGCTTCCTCGAGCACCGCGTCGTCCTCCTTCAGGAGCAGCGCGAGGCCGTACGTGCCGGCGGCGTCCGCGGCCAACGGTCCCTTCGGCGGCAACGGCGCGCCCTTCTTCAGCGCCAGCGCGAAGCGCTCGGCCGCCGCGTCCTGCTGGCGCTGCGCCCACAGCAAGCGGCCGATCGTCGCGTGTACGACGCCGGCCTCGGGCTCGATGCGCAAGCCCGTCATCAGCAGCTCGCGCGCGGCCATGAAGGACTCGCGATCACCGGCCTGCGTGAGCCGGCTCCAGCCCAGCGCGGCGAGCTTGTAGACGGCGATGCCCTTCTGCCAACCGGCGGCGCCCTTCGAGAGCTCCCCTGCCGAGGCGATCAACAGGCGCATGGGGCTGCCGAGCTCCTCCACGTGCCAGCCCAGCACGCCGGCGTTGAGCTTCAGTCCCGCCGTGAAGGTCTTGGGATCGGCGTCGATGTCGACCAACGAGAGTACGACGATGCCGTTGCTCGGTCCGTGCCGCAACGTACGCGACTCGACGTGCACGGCTTCCTTCGGGACGCCGATCGCCGTTCCCAGGTCGCGCAGGCGCGCCGCCGTCGGCGCCGTCTTGGACGCGTTCTCTTCCGAGACCTCGGTCCAGTCCTTGCTCATGTCCTCGGGCGTGAAGACGAGGTCCTTGACGCTGTAGCCGGGGATCTTCACTTCGTCTTCGGCGACGGCGAGCGGCGCACAGCACAACAGCAGCACCGAGAGAGCGATGATTCGGTTCGACATGGCGATTCTCCCGAAGGGCCCCAAAAGGTACCGCTTGGGCCCACGCGCGGGGCACAAATCGCTACAGTCCCCGCCGTGTCGCCGACGAACCGCAACCCCTGGGACTCCGATCTCACCCTCGAGACCGAGGACGTACGCGCGATCGTGTCGCGTGTGCGGCCGGATCTCGCGCCGTTCGCGGTCGAGCGGCTCGGCGAAGGGTGGGACTTCTGGGCCTACCTCGTGAACCGACGCCACGTGGCTCGCTTTCCGAAACGCGCGCGCGAGCAGGCGCGGCTCCGACGCGAGCACGCGCTTCTGCCGATCATCGAACGCCGCCTCGCGATTCCGGTGCCGCGCTACGACGGCGCGTTGCACAGCGACGAGGCGTTTCCGTTCGTGTTCGGCTTCTACGACCTGCTCGACGGTGTGCAGGCTTACCTGAAGCAACCCGGCGATGTCGACCTGGACGCGCTCGGTACGTCCTTCGGCCGTGAGCTTCGCAAGCTGCATGCGGTTCCGCGCGAGGACGTCGAAGCGGTTTGCGCCGACGTGCCGGGGCGCGGGCGCAGCTTGCCCGAGCTTCGCGACCGCGCACCGTCGTACTTCCATCATCTCGAACAGCCGCTGCGCGAGCGCATGGAGGCGTTCTTCGACGCCGGCCGTGCCCTTCCGGACGCGTTCGCGGGACCGGACGTGCTGGTGCACAGCGACCCGCACGCCGAGCACCTGATGCTCGATCGCAAGCCGCCACACGCCCTGGCGGGCATCATCGACTGGGGTGACCTCTCGTTCGGCGATCCGGCGATGGACGTCTCGGCGCCCTATCCGTGGGGCGGCGAGCACTTGCTCGCGGCGACGCTGGCGGCGTACGCGAGCGACGACGACGGGCTGCCGGCGCGCGCTCGGTTCGTCGGCGCGTTCATGACGCTCGTCGAGCTCGACTACGCGACCCACTTCGACCGCAGGGACTACGTCGACGTGCTATGCGACGTCCTCCGACGCGTGCCCTCCGTTTGACGGCACGCGCGCCGTTACGGCGAACGCCGACGCGAGACACGCGAGCACCAGCGCGCCGAGCGTCACGAAGATGCCTGTCGCGCGTTCCGCACGCCCCTCGAAGACGGAGTGTCCGCAGTCCCACAGCGTGATCGCGAACGCCGCTCCCAGAAGCAGCGTCGCGGTGTTCGAGATCACGCGTGCGGTCGGGGGAGGCACGTTCAGGTTCGCCGCGCCCCCAACGACGCGGCGAGTGCGCCCAAGACGGCGAGCGCGATGGTGATCCCGCCGTGGAACGGGCCGTCGATCCCCTCCGCCGGCAGCTGCGTGTAGAGCTCGCGCATGTCGGCGCGCATCCGTCGGACCGCTTCGGGAACGTCGTTCTCCAGGAATCGCTCGTGCATGCCGGCGCCTTCGACCGGGGCCGCCCACGTCATCGTGCAGCCCAGCACGGCGATCACGGCGAGCGCGGCGAAGGCCGCCGTCAGCTGCGCCCGCGTCACGGGCTAGCGGGCGGCGCGCGGCCGGCCGGCCGGTCGCAGCGCGCCTCCGTTCGTGCGCGTTGCGAGGCGCGAGCCCGAGACGTCGCGTCCGACCCGACTTCCGGGGCTCAATCTGCGCGCGGCCTCGAACGCGGCCAGGGCCTCGTCGTGTCGCCCGAGGGTTTCGAGCGTTCGACCGAGCATCTCGTGCGCCTCGACGAAACGCGGTTTCCAGCGAATCGCCAACCGGTACGCGTGCGCGCTCTCTTCCGGGCGCCCGAGGTTCGCGAGGCTCGCGCCGATCCAGTAGGAGGCGACCGCGCGCAGATGCAGGCTGCCCATGAGGTCGCGCGCGTCTTGCAGCCCGAACAGCGCGTCCTCCGGTCGCTCCGGAAGGTCCGTCTTGTGATAGGCCGACGGCATCATCATGCGGCCTGCGACCCGCGCATCGTGCAACGCCTGCTCCGACCATTCCGAGACGGTCTGGACGGGGCCCTCGCTCAGCCGGGCGACGCGCTCGGACGGCACGGCGAGCGCTCCGTCGCGCCCTTGCCATTTCTGCGCCAGCACGCCCACGACCTCGCGCTTCCCGTTGAGGATCGGACTCCCGCTTGCGCCCGACTCCGACGGCAGGCTCAGGTGCACGGCGTCTTCCAGATAGCGGGTCGTGATCACGTGACTGAGCACGGTGCCCCGATGGACGGTCTGGGCGATGCCGCCGGGGCTGCCGATGGTCGCGACGAGGGCGCCGACGGACGGCACCTCCTGCGTCAAGGTCAGCGGCTGGACGGCGCATCCCGGCTCGACGTGCAGCAGAGCGAGATCGGCGTCGGGGTCCGACGCGACGACGCCGAGCACGGGCGCCTCGCGGCCGTTCGCGAAGCGGATCGTGGCGCGGGTGGCGCCGAGCATCACGTGCTCGTTGGTGACCACGCGGTCGCGGGCCACGAAGAAGCCCGTGCCCTGGTCGCGCCCCTTGCCCGGCTTCCAGAGCAGCACGGTGACGACCGCGGGCGAGGAGAGGGCGGGCGCCTTGGACGCGTCGCGAGATGCCGGGCCGGGCGCCGACTGACAGGCCGCGAGGGCGCAGACCAGCAACGCGGAACTGAGGATGCGCATGTCGTGAAGCCCCGGCCGGCGCACATCATACGCACGGATACGGTCACGCGGGCGGGACGCAGACCCGTCGTAGCGCAGGGCGAAAATGCCGGCGAAGTCGCTTCGACATGACCCCGGCCGAGCGAAGATGCGAACAACGGAAGCGGCAGCGGAGGGACGCGTGCTCACGATCGGCGTGGACGAGGCCGGCTACGGTCCGTTGCTCGGACCGCTCGCGATCGGCGCCACTGCGTTCCGGGTGCAACCGCGCTCACGGTGGCAGCCGGGTCTGCGCTCGAAGTTGCGTTCGCTGGTCCGGAACACGCCGACCGCGAAGGAAGGCTGGGACGAGCCGCTGCCGGTGCCCATCGACGACTCGAAGCTGGTGTTGCAGCGCTGCGGACTGCAGGGCCTGGCGCGAGGCGTGGGCGCGTTCGCGGCGGCGATGGACCAGGCGCCGCCGGCCGACCTCGCGGACCTGGTCTTTCGATTCTCCGACCGCCAGCCGGACGAGTTCGCGCGCGTGCCGTGGTTCCAGTCGCTCGAGTCCGCCACGCTACCGACCTATCCTTGGACCGGCCCGCTGCACGACCGCTTCGCCGCCGTGAGCGTCGAAGCCCTGGACCTGCGCGTGTTGCCCGTGGACGCCATCGAGCTCAACGCGGCCTTCCACGAGATCGGCAACAAGGCCGGCGTCCTCGGCATCTTGTCGGGCACGCTCGTCACGTCGATCCTCGACCGTCATCCCGGCGAGGACGCGATCGTCGTCATGGACCGTCACGGCGGGCGCAAGGACTACGCGGGGTACCTCTCGAGTCTCTTCCCGTTCGCGCAGCTCGACGCCTGCCGCGCGCCGCGTGACGAGAGCCGCTACCGGGTGCGGCTGCCGGATCGCGAGCTGTTGTTCCGCTTCGTGACCAAGGGCGACCGCGCGTCGCTCGCGGTCGGATGGGCGAGCATGGCGGCCAAGCTCACGCGGGAGCTCTTCATGCGGTGCTTCAACGAGTGGTTCGCGGCGCGCAACCCGGCGCTTCGACCCACGGCAGGCTACTTCGCCGACGGCCGGCGGTTCCTGCGCGACGCCGCGCCGATCATCGCCGACGAGTCCATTGCCGAGACCGTGCTGGTCCGTTCGCGTTAGGTCGAGGCCGCGACGCCCAAGGCGACGAGCGCGTCGCGCGCTTCGCGAGCCAGCTCCTTGCGACGCGCGCTGCCTTTCGGGCCCGCCGTCGAGATCGGATCGCCGAACCGGACCAGGATCGCGCCGCAGCGGCGCGGGTACGCGAAGCCCTTCGGCATGATCTCGTGCGTACCGAAGATGCCGACGGGCTGGATGTCGATTCCCGCTTGCAGGGCGAGCTGAAAGGCACCCGGGCGAATGGGGCCGAGCTTGCCGTCGACGCTGCGCGTCCCTTCGGGAAAGACGACCGGCGACACCTTGTCGCGATGCACGCGCGCGATCGCCTTCTTCAGCAGCGCCATGCCCTTGCGCGGGTTGGACCGATCGAGGAGGAAGTGACCGGCCATCTTCGCGTACCAACCGACGAACGGCACCTTGACGAGCTCGTGCTTGAGGACGAAACGCACCTGTCTCGGGAACGCCAACCAGATGGCCGGCGGGTCGAACCACGATGCGTGGTTCGCGATCAGGAGCCGCGGCTCGCTCGCGTCGAGCTTGTCGAGCCCTTCGACGCGGACGCTGCACCCCGACATGCCGAGGAAGCAGCGGGACCACAGCCGTACGACGACGTACGAAACGCGTCCGTGCCGCGGATCGAAGATCAGCGCGACCGTTGCGACCACGAACGTGATCAGCGTGATGAGGAACGCGACATATCCGAAGCAGATCGCCCGCACGATGCCGAAGCGGCCGCCGTCCAACGTCGTCGCGGCGGCCTCCATCGCTAGAAAAGGCCCACGATCTGCCCGTCGTCGTCGATGTCGACCTGCTCCAACGCCGGGCGCGAGCCGAGGCCCGGCATCGTGCGCATCTCGCCGCACAGCGGGTACAGGAAGCCCGCGCCCGCGGCCAGCCGGATGTTGCGCACCGGCAGCTGGAACCCCTCGGGGCGGCCCTTCTGCTGGGGGTCGTGGGACAGGCTCAGGTGCGTCTTCGCCATGCAGATCGGGAGGTTGCCGTAGCCGAGCGTCTCGTAACGTTCGATGTCGGCCTGCGCTTCGTTGGCGAACTCGACGCCGGCCGCGCCGTACATCTCCCGCGCGATCGTCTCGATCTTCTCCGCTATCGGCGCTTCGGTGTCGTACAGATGCGTGAAGTCGCTGCCGGCCTCGCACGCACGTTCGACGGCCTCCGCCAGCTCGACGCCGCCCTCCCCACCGCTGGCGAACACGTCGCTCACCTCGCAGCCGTGCGCGCCCGCGGCGAGCGCCGCTTCCTTGATGACCGCGTACTCGGCATCGGTGTCCGTCGGGAACCGGTTCATGGCCACGACGACGGGAACGCCGTGCTTGTGGAGGTTCTCGATCTGCTTCTCGAGGTTCGGCATGCCGGCGCGCAAGGCGTCGAGGTCCTCGCGCAGGAGGTCCTCGTCCAGCGGTTTGCCGGGGACGATGTTGAAGCGCCCGCTGTGCATCTTGAGCGCGCGCACGGTGCACACCAGCACCGCCGCCGTCGGCTTCAGACCCGACGCGCGGCACTTGATGTTGAAGAACTTCTCCGCGCCGATGTCCGCGCCGAAGCCCGCCTCGGTGACGACGTAGTCGCCCAGGCGCACCGCGATCCGGTCCGCGACGATCGACGAGTTGCCGTGGGCGATGTTCGCGAAGGGCCCCGCGTGCACGAAGCAGGGCGTGCCCTCCATCGTCTGCATGAGCGTCGGCTTGATGCTGTCACGCATGACGACGGTCGCCGCGCCGGCGCACTTCGTGTCCTCGGCGGTGATGGCGCTGCCGTCCGACTTGTAGCCCAGGATGATGCGGCCGATCCGGCGGCGCATGTCCTGCAACCCGTCGGCCAGCCCCAGAATCGCCATGAGCTCGCTCGCGACCGCGATGTCGAATCCCGAACGCCGCGGGATGCCGTTCTTGCGGCCGCCGAGGCCGAGGATGATCTGGCGCAGCACGCGGTCGTTGACGTCCGACACGCGCCGCCAGACGACGCGCTCGCCGTCGAACTCGAACCGGTTCTTCAGGAGGATCGACGTGTCGACGTGCGCGGCCATGAGGTTGTGGGCGGCTTGTACCGCGTGGATGTCGCCGGTGAGGTGGAGGTTGAATTCCTCCATCGGCACGACCTGGCTGTAGCCGCCGCCCGCCGCGCCGCCCTTGATGCCGAACAGCGGCCCCATCGAGGGCTGGCGGATGCAGGTCACGACCTTGCGTCCGAGCTTGGCGAGCCCGAGCGAGAGCCCGATCGTGTTGACGGTCTTGCCTTCGCCCAACGGCGTCGGCGTGATCGCGCTGACCACGACGTAGCGGGCACTCTTGCGGTCGGCCAGGCGCTCGATCGCGGAGAGCGACACCTTGGCCATGTGGTGGCCGTAGGGTTCGATCTCCTCGGGGATCAGTCCGATCTCCGCGCCGATCTCCTGGATCGGACGCAGCGTCGCTGTCCGCGCGATTTCGAGGTCCGACCGCATGCCGCCTCCTGGTGCCCCAACGGCCGGCAGATCATCCCAGGTTCGCGGTGGGCCGCAAGCTGGACCCGAAGGGCGGGCCCCTCGTGCCGGTTGCGTTCGTAGGCGGCGCCTGCGTCTAGTTCTTGACGGTCGTGCTCTCGGTCTCCGCCGCCAGCTCCACGCCGTCCGCGGCGCGGTTGACCAGCGCTTCGACCTTGATGAGCGACGAGTCCGGCGCCGAGATGACCCGCACCTGGATCTCGAAGTCGATGTAGCCGCCGACGCCGAGCGAGAACGCGGAGCTCTTGGCGTCCGTGCCCTCACCCGCGACCGTCGCGTCACCGCTCAGGCTGCGTCCCGTCACGAACTCGAGCTCGGGCGGGAGCGCCCACTCGACGATCAGCTCCGGGGTCGCTTCGGTGCCCACGTCGTTCTCGACGCGTAAGCGGTAGATGAAGGACTCGCCGACGCGGAAGATGCCCTCTTCCGAGCCGTCGAGCGCCTTGTCGGTCATCTCGACCTGCAAGGCCGTCAGGCCCGTCACGGTGATCGTCGCGTCCTGCTTGATCTCGCAGCGCGCACCGCAGTTGGACTCCGCTGTCACGATGCACTGTCCGACGGTCGTCGCCCTCTGGCTGAAGTCGTGCATCCACTCCTGGCCGGGCGCGAGCGGCCCGATGTTGAAGTCCTGGAAGCTCGAGCCGAGGCAACCGCCGTAGGTCACGCGGACCGTGCATCCGTCGGCGTCGCCGTCGCCCTTGTTGGTCACCTTCAGGGTGAAGGCGGCCTCTTCGCCGTAGTAGATGTTCTCGGGACCGATGAGCTGCATGTCGAGACGACACTCGACGACCTGCAGGTTGCAGGACGCTTGCTGCTCGCCGATGCCGTCGGCGGACGCGCGCACCGTGTTGGTGTACGTGCCCGGCTCCGACGCGACGCCGGTAAACACGATCTCGCGGCTCTCGCCCGCGGGAATCACCGGGATCGACGCGGTGTTCTGGCTGGTCTGCTCGATGCCCGCCGGGTACTCGTCGACGATCATCACGTTCTCGAGCGGACCGCGGCCCGTGTTCGCCACCGTGACGACGAAGCGCACCTCACTGCCCGCGTTCGCCTTCGTGGGTTCGCAGACCTTGCGCAGCTCCAGCTTGCCCTGCACGAACTCTACGCTGCACGTCGACTCGGCGCTGGCGGCGCTGCCGGTGTCACGTACGCGAACCGTGTTCGTGTACGAGCCCTCCGCGTTGCTCGTGAACTGCACGGTCTGGCTAACGCTCTGGCCGGGCGCGATCGATCCGAGCTGCATCGGGAAGCTGCTGCCGTCCGCGATGTTCAGGCCCGGTCCGGGCACGTCCTCGAGCACCACGTTCTCCGCGGCGGCCGTGCCGGTGTTCGTGACCGTGATGACCTTGTCCAGCGGCCGTCCGACGACGCCACTCGGCGTCGGGAACGAACACACGATCTCCAGGCTCGCGCTCACCCATTCCTTGGTGACGATCGTCGACTGTGGACAGATCTCGCCATAGAACGCCCCGCGCGCCGTCAACCGCACGCGGTTCGATCCGAGCTGACCGCTCGTGTTGCGCAGCACGAACTCGACCACACCGTTGGCATCCGTCTGCTTCGACGCCGTGTTCGCCGTCGAGCTCGTGAAGATCCCGCCGGGGACCGTCGAGGATCTCGGCGTCGACGACCTGGCCTTCGATGCCCGATCCGTCCGAGCGTGTGACCTGCACCGGGAACGTGTGCGTGTCGTTCGGCAGCACGTTGGTCGCGCTCTCGGGGAAGTTCACGCGGAAGTCCGCCCAGACCTTCTTGGCCCAGGTCTTGTGCTTCGTGCCGTCGCGGATGCCGGGCACGAGCACGATGATGTCGGTCACGCCTTCGCGCGTCGACGTGATCGTCAGCCACGACTGGCCGCGTCCGATGGTGATGTCCGGAAGGCGGTTGCCGTTGGCGTCCGCGTACGGGTGGTTGTTGCCGGCGTCGAGCAATTCGGGGCCGTAGTTCGTGACCGAGACGGCGTAGTGGTTGTCGATCTTGTTGCCGTTGTTGCCGGGGTACGCGTGGGACATCGGCGCGATGGCGCCGACGCCGTACTGATCGTCCACCGCGACGATGTCGCCGACGGCTTCGGGATAGCGCGCGAGCATCCACTCGACGCGCTGGCCGGGCATCGGGTTCCCGCACTGGTCCAGCACCGTGACGACGAGCGTGTGCTGCGTGCGAACGGGGGTTGCAGTCCACGGCGGGGGAGACTCGCTCGTCGATCCGGACCTCCCACGGCACCAAGGCGGCCGGCGCCGCGACCGGCGGGCAGGTCTGGCAGCCGGGCCAGATGTTGTCGAGCGGCGTCGACTGACAAGCCGCGGCCGCTGAGACGAGCGCGAGCGCTACGATGATCCGACGCAGTTCCATCCCGGAGTCTCCTACGTACCCAGACGAGGGCCGGTAGGGGCCCCGCACCCCATGGAATCGGTCACGCCGGCACGAAACGCGAGGACGGACGACCGCCGGTTTCGCTGCCCGCGCGACGACTTCGATGGGGTCGGAGCCTCCGGCTCGCGCCGCGCCTCCCCGGCACCGTTCCAGCGAGCCCTGCCCTGGTGCGGCGAAATGTAGCACGCACGCAGAGTGCTTCCGAATCTTCGGGTCCGGTTCGCAGGCCGGTTCGAGGCCGTCTCCGGGGCCGTTCTCGGCCACCCGCGGGGGAAAGAAAACCGGCCCCCCGGCGCGCCGCCGGGGGGCCGTCACCCGTTTTCCTCTGACTCGAGAACCCGAGGCATCCAGGGGGGAAAGATGCCTAACCCTCAAGCAGACAGCGGTACATTACCTTGTGACGCACAGTATGGCCACAGGATCAGCATCAAAAAAAGGCACTATTCCGTAAGACATTTATTCTAAGGTCTTTACGACGATCAAGATCTCGTCGGCCCCCGGCTGCAGCGGCACGGAACCTGTTCGCAGCGCGGGCAGCCCCCGGCGTAGCGAGCCGCCGCGTCCTCCATCTCGACGCCCGACAGGGAGGCCAGGGTGGTCAGCCAGGCCAGCACGTCCGCGAACTCCTCGCGCAGATTGCCGGGGTCGTTGGCTCGCAGCGCCCGCGCGAGCTCGCCGACCTCCTCGGTGAACCACATGAACGTGCTCTCGACGCCGCGCGTCGCGTCCCGCTCGCCGTAGGTCGCGTCGATGAGCCGCTGGAAGCCGCCGAGCGTGTGGTGGGGGGGCGGCACCTCGTCGCTTTCGTTCATCGCGGGCTCCGGTCCCTGCGCCGGGACACAAAGTGGGCCCGAAGCCGGGTGTTTTGTCTCGTGGATGTCACGGCGCCTATTTGAGGCGCTTCACCGTCGAGATCGTGATGTCGTCGTTCTGCGGCGCGTCCAAGTGGAACTGGTCGATGCCGCTGCCGACGAAGTTGACGAACGCCTGCGAGTTCATGGGCGCCTTCTGGGACACCGCCTGGTGGAACCGCGCCTCGCCGTACTCCTCGCCGTCGGCGTTCTGGATCTTCAGTGCGCCGTCCGTGTAGAGCACGATGCGGTCGCCGACCCCCAACGGGATGTCACCCTCGTCGAGCGACTTGTCGAACACCGGCCCCTTGTCGAGACCCATGGCCAGGCCCTCGGGGTTGACCTTGAACACCTTGCCTTCGCTGTGGCGGTACACGATGAGCGGCAAGTGGCCCGCGCTCGCGATCGTGCACTTGCCTTGGGCGATGTCGATGACCGCGTAGAGCGCCGTCACGTGCCGGCCGCGCGGCAGGTCCCCTGCGAGGTTGCGGTTGACGATCCGCAGCACCTCCGCGGGCGACAGGTTGCCGGGCGCGGCGGCGCGCACGTAGGCCTTCGCAGCCGACATCACGAGCGCCGCCTGGATGCCGCGCACGTTCGTGTCCAGGAGGATCACGCCCAGGTGGTTCTGGTCGATGGCGAAGTACTCGAAGTGATCACCGCCGATCTCGTAGCCCGGCTTGAACAGCGTCTCGACCTCGTAGTTCGAGAGCCGCGGCGGGTTCTTGCTCATCAGCGCGTGATGGATCTCTTGCGCGACCTTCTGCTCCTTGGAAACGACCTCGTCCATGTCGGCGTCGTCGTGCTTGGAGCGGAACTCGAGGTTCGCCACCATGCGCTCGACGGCGCGCGCCAGGCCCGACGCTTCCGCGCCGTGGCCGTGCAGGTTGCGGGTCGGATCGCCGTGCGTGCCCAGGCGGTCGATCTCGCGCGTCAGCGATCGAACGCCCTGCGCGTGGCCGTTGGCGAGGCCGAAGGCCAGGCCACCGACGACCAACGGCGCCAAGAGCAGCATGGCGATGCCGAGCGGGTTCGAGCCGCTCGAGCCGCCCGCCGCCGCGGGGTCGGACCAGACCGCAACGTAATTGGTCACGGATCCCGTGAGCCCCGACTGCGTCGCGAAGATGCGCACGTCGTACGTATCGCCTTGGCGCTGCACGCTGCCGCGCGTTTCGCCGATGCGGCCGTCCAGCACGAAGCTCGTCGGATCGTAGCTGACCGCCGCTTCCTCGAGCGACCCGGCGAGCCACTCGCCCTTCGCGCCCAGACGGCCCTTCGTCACCCAGGCGCCGAGCAGGCGGTGATCGCCGATGCCCGCGCTCTCCACGACCTTGTTGAGGCGCATCGTCGCCGAGCCCGTGTCGGTCTTGCCGGAGGCGCCGCCGGTCTTGATCGTCTTTTCCGCGGTCTTGTACTCGTCGAGCCGCTCCATGTGCTCACGCTTCTCGTCGGCGTCCATCTGGTCGACGACGGACATGTTCGTGATCTCGGCGACCTTGTCGTCCCACCACATCAAGCCTTCTTCGCCGAACAGTCGCTTGAAGTCGCGACGCAGCGCCTTCATGCCGTCTTTCGAGCTGGTGGACTTGCCGGTCCAAAGCCCCGGCTCGAACGCGCCGAGCACGGCCACCGTCCGGGTGCCGAGCTTGCGGGCAGGGTCGGCCTCCGTGCCGCCGCCGCCGACGGCGCCCATGCCGAAGACGACGATCGCGACCATCACCAGCGTGGCGAGCCCGCACAACAGACCGACCTTGGCGCCGATGCTCATGCCGCCGCTCGACGCGACGCGGCGTTCGCGCGGTGCGCGCGGCAGCTCTTCCTCGGACATGCGTCCGCGGCCACCACGGGCAGGTGCTGCGGCCGCCGGACGGGCGGGCGCCGCCGCGGGACGCGCGACCGGGGCGGGGGCCGGCTTGGCGACCGGCGCTGCGGCGGGCGGTTGCGGTTTCGCAACGGAGGGCTTCGCCGGACGGACCGGCTTCGCAGGTCGTTGGCTTCGACGGCGACCGCCTCCGCCCGAGCGTCGCCTGGGTGCCTTCGCCATGGGGACGTCCTTTCAATGGGATGCAACGCGCGAGTATAGAGACCCTGCCGGATTGCGACTATGCGGCCCGCAACGTTCTCGGTCAGAAGGAGGGCAGCACGCCCGCGAAATTGAGCAGGTAGGTGACGACGAGCACGAGCAGGCCGGCCATGACGTCGTCCCAGAGGACGCCCGCCGCGCCGGGAATGCGTTCCATCTGACGGATGGGCGGCGGCTTGGTGATGTCGAGGACCCGGAAGAGGACGAAAGCGAGCACGGCTGCGCTCACGCCCTGCGTCCCGCCGGCTTGCGGGAACGCGCCGAGGCTGGCCAGGGCCTGTCCGGCGACCTCGTCCGAGACGACCCAGCCCGGGTCCTTGCGGCCGTCCTTGGCGCGGGCCGCATCGGCCCACTTCATCGTCGCGATGACGCCGAACAGTACGAACACGATCCCGACGAACGGTCCCACGCCCGGATCGTCGGCCTGCGACGCCAACCAGATGAGCGCGGCGGTCGCCAGCGACGCCACGGTGCCCGGCATGACCGGCGAGAGCCCGAGCCCGAAGAAGGAGAGCATCATCCGCGCGCCGCGGCCGAGGGGCGCGTCGTTCGGCGGCGTCGCGCTCACGCGTCGCCGCCGCCCCGCAGCATCGTGATCGCCTTGCGCGTGTACACGATGCCCGACATCGCCGTGAACACCGTGGCGAACCAAACGAGCAGATGGGTGACGTCCCACGTCGCACCCGGAAGCGTCGGCACCTCTGCGAGCGGCGCGACCTCGAGGTGGGCGAGCCACCATCCCGACGGGTGAATGAGCACGGCGCCTGCGGCGAAGCACTGGATCGTGAATTTGTACTTGCCCCACGCCATGGCCTGGAAATTCATGCCCTTGGCTTCGACGGCGGCGCGCAGGACGGTGACCAGCATCTCGCGCGCCAACATCAAGGTGACGGCCCACGCGGGCAGGACGCCGCTCACCGAAGGCACGCCCAGCAGCAGAATCATCGTGCCGATGGAGAGCAGCTTGTCCACGAGCGGGTCGACGATGCGGCCGAAGACCGTGACCTCGCCCAGTCGGCGCGCGAGGTAGCCGTCGAGCTTGTCCGTGGCGGCGGCGAGCACGAAGAGCACGAATGCCGTCCACCAAAGCGTGTTGCTCGGGTTGTACGTGCCGATCACGACGAGCACCCACACGACGAGCGTGACGATGCCCCTTCCGATCGTGACGCGATTGGCCCAGCCCATGGCGGTCACGTTACGCGCCCGCGGGCGTTCCGACCAAGTCGTAGCCGTCCGCTTCTTCGATGTGCACCGGAATCACGGCGCCCGGCCGCCCGTCCTCGATGCCGCGAATGCGGACGGTACCGTCGACGTCCGGCGCATCGTGCTGGGTGCGGCCTTCGGCCCGCTTCGCGAGCGGCTGGACCGTATCGAGCAGCACGTCGACCACGGAGCCGACCTTGGTGCGGTTGTGTGCGAAGTGCACCTCGCGCTGGGCTTCCATGAGCTCGGCGCGGCGCGCCTCCATGACCTCGGGCGGCACCTGCCCGGGCATGTCGTACGACGGGGTTCCGTCCTCGCGGCTGAACGTGAACACGCCCAGCCGGTCGAACCATCCCTCGCGTACGAAGTCGACCAGCTCGCGGTGGTCCGCATCCGTCTCGCCGGGAAAACCGGAGATCAGGGTGGTGCGAATGGCGGCGTCGGGCATGCGTTCACGGATGCGCGTGAGGAGGGCGCGCTGGCGCTCGCCGTTGATGCCGCGGCGCATGGCACGGAGCATGTCGTCGCTGACGTGCTGCAGCGGCATGTCGACGTACTTCGCGATGCGGTCGTTCTCGGCCATCTCGTCGAGCACGTCGTCGCGCAGCGTCGAAGGGTAGAGGTAGAGCACGCGCCACCAGCTCGGCCCGTCGATCTTCGTCAGCTCCCGCAGCAGCTTCGCGAGCTGCGGCTTGCCGTAGCGGTCGCGGCCGTAGGCGGTCGTGTCTTGCGAGACGATGTTGATCTCGCCGACGCCCCGCTCGGCGATGCGGCGTGCGTCCTCGACGTTGGCTTCGATCGAGCGGCTGTCGAGCCGGCCCCGAAACGAAGGGATCGCGCAGAACGTGCACTTCTGATCGCAGCCTTCGCTGATCTTCAAGTACGCGTACGCGGTGGGGGTGAGCAGGACGCGCTCCGGCGCGAGTGCGCGCACCTGCGGCAAGCCCATCAAGTCGCGCGCGGCTTCGACGACGCGGCCGTAGTCGTTGAACGGCAACCAGCGATCGACCTCCGGGATGTCGTTCTGAAGCTGCTCCGCGTAACGCTCGACGAGACAACCGGCGACGATGACGCCCCGCAGCCGCCCGAACTCCTTGTGGTTCGTGACCCGCAGGATGGTGTCGATCGACTCTTCCTTGGCGGGGTCGATGAAGCCGCACGTGTTGACGAGCGCGAGGTCGGCGCCGTCGAGCGTGTCGGCGAGCTCGAACCCCGCGGCGTTCAGATCGCCCACCAACCGCTCACTGTCGACGAGGTTCTTGGCGCAGCCCAGCGACACGAGCGCGACGCGGCCGGTGGTGGGGAGGGTCTCGGGCACGGGCCGATGATGCCCGAAGCGGCGCCCGTGCGCCCCGGAACTACCGCGTGCGAGGCGTCAGTCGCCCCAGAGGTGGCTCAGCTGTGCGCCGCCGGCACCGGCACTCGGCGAGTACGACGCACCGGACGCGCCGCCGGGCGCCATCGGCGTGGGAATCGAGGGGTCCCGCATGGCGAAGAACGGATCGGACGTCTCTTCGCCCAGGCACTCGTACAGCCCGATGCTGATGTCGATGCCCAGTGGCGTCGACCAGCGCACGCCGATCACGAAGCTCGCCGTGCAGCGAGGTACCGATGCGACCTGTGCGAAGATCGAAACGTCCTCGACGAGCTCGAGGCTCACGCCGGCCCACCCTTGCCAGCCGTCGTCGTCGACGTAATCGAAGCGCACGTCCGCTGCGAATGCGCGCGTGCCCGCGAAGCTGGCGCTGACGGGGCGCCACGCCTTGCGCCACATGTAGCCGACACCGACGTCGAAGCGCAGCTCGCGTCCGAGCGGCTGCGACACGCCTTTCGACGCGACGGCGTAGACGGAGTACACCTCTTCCGCCTTGTCGTCGCCCCACAGGAGCGCATAGCCCCCGAGCCCGACGTAGGGGCGGCCATCGTCCTCCCGCACGATCCGCGCTTGGATGAGCGGTCCGAACGACGTCCGTGTTCGCCGGTTGTCCAGGACGCCGACGAGTGTCGGCTCGCTGGTGAAGTCGGGTCGGAGTTGATCCTCGTAGACCGCCGTCTCGGTGCCGTCCTCCGCGCTCTGCATGACCGCGCCGACGGTGAGCCCTTCGAGTGCCTTCACGAAGAGTCCGGCCGAGACGATGTCCTCGTGCAAGTACGAGATGCTCCCGCGCACGGGAATGTCGAGACCGAACAGGCCGGGCGACGTGCCGGGCGACCGAACGGGGGCGGCGCCGGGTCGTGTGAGGTCCCAAGCCCCTGTCGACGTTTCCCAGTCGGCTCGCGGCGCGTCGCGAACATCGCGCGATGGTGATGTGGGGCGTGCCGGCGTCGTCCAATCGGGTGCGAGCCGATGCTGTGCGTACAGCGGAGGCGCGGGACGCGCCCGCTCGACCGGCGCCGTGTAGATCGGCACGGCGCACGCCGACAACGGGAGCGCGAACAGCGCGAGCAGCGCGGTTCGAGCGAGCCTGGGCGCCTTCTCCATGTGCTGCGTTCCCCGTGTCCGGACCGTGGACCATAGAGGAACAGGCGTGCCGGGGGCAACGCGCGCGAGGGCCTACAAACACCCGTTCGCACTCGTTAGGCCGTTGCAACCATGTTGCGTTTCGTGGACGTCGCGTCGCTTTGCAGCGTCCCTTATCTTTCTGGCTCGTCGTTGGCGGGGACTCTGCTGAATGTCCGGGATGGCCTGTCCGAGCTGCTCGTCCGCGTGTGAGGCGGGCGCCAAATTCTGCGCGCAATGCGGGTGCAAGCTTCCGGTCTGCGTGCAGTGCGCCTCCCCCTACGCAGCCGGCACGAAGTACTGCACGCAGTGTGGGATGCAGCTGCCGACGGCGTGCCCGCAGTGCGCGACACCCAGCGCACCCGGCGCGAAGTTCTGTGCCCAATGCGGCGTGGGCTTGACGGCGACCGCTGCGGCGCCCGCGCCGGCAGCTGCGCCGCCTCCGCCGGTCGCCGTTGTGCCTGCAACGCCGCCGCCGGCACCTGCCGCGCCGCCATCGGTTCCTGCTGCCACACCCGCGACGCCTGCCGCCGCCCCGCCGACGCCGCCGCCGCCCACGGATGCGCCGCCGGTTCCGTCTGCGACGAGCAGTACGCCACCGGCCGCGACAGCCGACGCAGCGGGTCCGTCGTCACCCAACGTCGCGTCGCCGCTCGAAGCGAGCATGCAATCGGTGATCGACGGGACCATCGAGGCGGACGCGGCGCAGGCCGCCGAGACATCCGAAGCGTCCGCTGCGTCAGAGCCGGCGCCCGCGACCGAAACGCGCGAACCCGAGACACCTGTGGGCGAGAAGCCGCGGGCCGACACGTCTCCGCTCGGTGTCGCGTACGCGGCGGACCGCGAAGGCCGCAATCGGGACGCGATCGCGGAATACGAGAAACTCGTCGAGGCGTCGAAGGACGGCGACGACGACGAGTCCAAGGAGACGCACTTCCAGGCGCTGTGCGGCCTGGCGCGCGTTCACCTGCAGCTCACCGCCTACGACAAGGTGCAGGCGTACGCCGAGACGATGACGCAGGTCGCGGCGACGAAGGCGCACGAGGCCGAGGCCGAACGTTGGACCGCGTTGTCGCTCGAGCGGCGCGGAGACAAGGAGTCCGCGGCGCGGCACCGACGCAAGGCCATCGAGGCGGCCCGCGAGGTCGGCTCGGAGGGTCGTCAGGTCTTGGCCGAGGCGCTCTGCGACGAGGCGCTTGCCTTGCGCGAGGCCGGCGAGATGGACGAGGCGAAGGAGCGGCTGCGTGAAGCGCGCCGCGTCGCCCGTGCCAAGAAGAAGCGGACGCGCATCGGGGTCCTGGCGGACCTCATCGAAGGCGGCATCGAGCGTCGCGAAGGCCGTCTGTCCCAGGCGGCGGCGCTGTTCACGAGCGCGCATACGACGGCCGAGATCCTCGGCTACGCCCTCGAGACCGCGCGATCGGCGAACGCGCTCGGCAACGTCCATCACGAGCTCGGTGCGTACGACCGCGCCCAGCGCTCGTTCGAGGACGCGCTCGAGATCGGAGAGGAGCTGGGCTCGACCGAGTTCATCATCGGGCCGTCGATCGGCCTCGCCAGCGTCGCGACGAAGACCGGCGATTTCGAAGCCGCGCGCGCCTACAACGAGCAAGCGCTCGCCGAATGGGAGAAGGCGGGTGACGTCGCGGGCATGGCGCTGGCAACGGCGAATCTCTCCCAGCTCTCTGCGGAGACGGGCGCGTACGACAAGGCGATCGAAGAGGCGAACGCGTCACTGACGCTGCTCGAAGGCGGTGCGAACGAGAACCTCCGGGCACTCGTCACGGTCGATCTCGGCAACGCGCAGCTCGCGTCCGGGGACCTGGATGCCGCCAGGACGACGTACGAGAGCATCCCCGAGACGTTCACCGGCAAGCCGCACATGCGAGCGCACGGCTTGGCGACCGCCGGGTTGGGGCGCATCTGTTTGGAACAGAAAGACGCCGAGGCGGCGAAGCGCCTGCTCGTGAAGGCCGTCGACGTCCTTGGCGACGCGAGAGCCGGCGCGGACGCGGCAGAGGCGCGGCTCGATCTCGCGCGGGCGCTCTACGCGGCGGGCGACACGGAGGGCGCCACGCGGGCGCTCGATCGCGCCCGAGAGCAGCTCGACCGCGCGAGGAGTTTCAAGACGGACAAGGCGATCGCCGAAGTCCAGGCCCTGTTGGGCGTCGAGCCGGCGATGGTCGAAGAGAAGGCGCCCGATAGCGAGGCGCCCGCAACCGAGACGCCCGCGACCGAGACCGAGTCACGGCCGGAGGCTGCGACGGAGGCGGCACCTGACGCGGTGGAGACGCAGTCGGCGGAGACAGAGACGCCGGCGCCGGCCGCTGAGAGCGAAGAGCCGGCCGCGGCCGAAGAACCGACAGACGACGACGTGCCCGGTGCGTCGGAGACGCCCGTCGAGGGCGATGCGGGACCGGAGGCCGAGCCGAAGACGCTTGTGGAGGTTCCGCCGGACGCGACGGTCGACGACGGGGTGAAGGCGCTCTACGGCGGCAAGCACGACGAAGCGCTTGCGATCTTTCAACAGGTCATTGCGAACACGACAGGTGACGACGACCAGGCGTTGGAGGCGCGCGCCACGGCGTACAAGGGCGTTGCGCACGTGCACTATGAGAACGCGAACTACGAGGCGCTGAAGGCGTGGGCGGACACCATGCTGGCAGAGTCGACGTGTGACGTGGAGAAGGCCGAGGCGACGCGCTGGCTGGGCGTCATCGCCGACAAGCAAGGCGACCACGCCGCCGCCGCAGCGCACTTCGCGAACGCCATCAAGATGGCGAGGGACGCCGGCGCCGAGGGTCGCGCGGTGCTCGCGGAAGCGCTTTGTGACGAAGGGCAGCTCCATGGCGACCGCGGCGAGAACAAGGCCGCGAGAAACCGATTTCGCGAGGCCCGACGTATTGTCCGCGCCGGCGGTGAGCCGACCCGCATCGGCGTCCTGGCGAACATCTACGAGGGAGGCATCTGCCGTCGTCAGGGTGAACTTTCGAAGGCAATCGCTCTCTTCTCGGAGGCGAAGGCGGGTGCCGACGAACTCGGCATCGTCGACGAGCAGATCCGCGCTGCCAAGGGGCTCGGAAGCTCTCGTCTCCTCGCAGGTGATCTCGAGAGAGCCAAACGCGCGTACGAGAGCGCGATCGAGGTTGGAGAAAAGGCAGGTTCGCGACGCGTCGTCGGCATCAAGGTGAACCTGGGGCTCGTGCTGCAATCGATGGGCGACCTCGCGATGGCGCGGGTGAATTTCGAGCAGGCGGCCGCCACTTGGGAGAAAGCGGGAGACCGCTACAGCACCGCCGTCGCGAAGTGCAATCTCGCCGAGCTGGCAATCGAGGAAGGCGACGGAGCCGACGCGGTTGCGTATGCGCAAGCGGCGCTGAAGCTCCTCGAAGGCGGTATTCACAAGTCCGCGGCGGGGCACATCACCGCCGTTCTGGGCGACGCGCAACTCGTTGCGGGTGATCCGGCCGCGGCGAAGGCGACATACGAAGGTCTCCTCGAGTCCTTTCCCGAGGAGAAGCACCCCGACGCCGTCGGCTTCGCGTGGCGCGGCCTCGGCCGAATTGCGCTTCAAGCGTCGGACTTCCGCAGCGCTTGCGATTGGTTGCGAAAGGCAGTCGAGAAGCTGGCGGACGCGAAGGCGGAGGAAGGCTCCGCCGCGACGCGACTGGAGCTCGCTCAGGCACTTGCGGCGGCGAATGATCCCGTGGGTGCGAAGCAGGAACTTGCCCGTGCACGCGGGCAGTTCGAGCTGATGAAACGCGAGCGACAGCTCGAGCGAGTTGCAGAGCTCGAGGCGCAGTTGGCATCGCCCGGCGTCCCGCCGGCGAGCGGCTAGCCGACCGCCAGGCTACTCATCGTGGATCAAGCCCGCCGTCGGGCCCGACTCGTCTTCGTCGTCCCATGACGAGGCCCGCGGCGAGGCGCCGCTCGAGGCGTCGACGCCGCTCGTGAAGTCCGTTCGTTGCCGTCGCGTCGGCTTGAAGTTGCCGGCCTTCGCGTCCGGCGTGAGCTGGATCGCGTCCCGGTCCTCGGCGAAGCAGTCGTAGTAGCTGATGCTGAACGTGACCCCGAAGTCGCTCACCCACTGAAGCCCGATCGCGTACGCGCCGTCGCAGTGGTTCGGCTGCGTCGAGATCTCGGCGAACACCCCGAAGCCGCGGGCGAGCTGGATGTCACCGCGCAGCCAGCCGACGAACCCGTCCGTGTCCTCCAGCCCCGACGGCTTGCTGCGCCACCAGTAGCCGCCCCCGCCGCTCACGCCGAAGCTGCGAACGAGCCCGGAGCGCCCGCTGCGGACCGGGAAGCGCTTGCTGGCGGTCAACGCGACCGTACGCAGCTTCTCGATGTCCTCGGTGCCGAACTCGTACGCGCTTCCGAAGAGACCGATCGAAGGCTGGGAACGCGTCTCGCGCACGAGGTTCACGTAGAGCGCGGGACCGAACGAAAACTGTGACGACCGGTCGAAGTCGAGGACGGCGTCCGCGGCCGGACGCTTGGCCGAGCCGAGCTCGGGAAGCTGTTCGGTTTCGAAGTCCTGTCGCGCCACGACGCCCACCGATACGCGGTCCAGCGCGCGGTAGAACACGCCAGCGTCGATGAAGTCCGGTGCGACGTAGGCGACGTACCCGTTGAAGCGCCGCGCCGCGGCCTGTGCGGGATTGCGCAGCCGCACCGTCGCGGGATCCGGCGGACAAGGCGGCTGCCGCTCGACACGCGAGCTCAACGGCGGCGAACACGGGTCTTCGATGCGCGGCGGCGCGGCCGGCGTCGGTGCCGTCACGACCTGTCGCTGGATCGGCGGGCACGGATCCGGCGGACAGGGATCGGGCGGACAGGGAGGCCGTGCCGTCGTCGCGGACGGCGTTCGCGCCAGCTCGAAGCGCGGCTGCGCGCGAAGCGCGGCGCCCGTCGGCGGCGTCGTCCAGGCGCCTGCCGCCGGCTGCGGCGCCGATACGACACTCTGCGCGCAGCCCGCGAGCGCCCAGGCGAGCGTGAAGGCGCACAGACACCTTGCCCACCGATCCACTCGCATTCGGGACGTCCTCACGACGGTGACACCTTTACGAACGGTAGGCCGGAAACGGCGGACAAACAAGCAACCGGGACCCGATCATCCAACGATGTTCTGTTTTGCGTAGGTGGGGCCCGAGTCGCCGTGTCTTCGCGGTGACATCGCGCCCGATCCGGGTTTGTCGGAGCGCCAGGCGATGCATCCCGTGAAGATGTTGCGTACCCTTCGACGACGAGACCCGAGGACGCATCCGATGGACCGCGAGGCCGCCGAAAAACTCCTGCGCGGCGGTAAAGAGTCGATCGCGCAATGGAACGCCGAGCGTGAGAAGGGCGCCGACGTTCCGAGCCTCGCGGACGCCCAGCTCGAGGGCGTCGACCTCTCCGGCGCGAACCTGAGCAACGTGGACCTGAGCCGCGCGAACCTGCACAAGTCGGTCCTCGCCGGCGCCGATCTGTCGGATGCGATCATGACCGAGGCCATCGTCACCGGCGGTGTCGACCTCACGAACGCGAACCTGAACGAAGCAACGCTGCTGACGGTGGACTTCAGCGATGCCGACTTCACGGGCGCGTCGCTGGTCGACGCCAACCTCGGTCACGCCAGCCTGAGCGGCGCCGATCTCGCCGGCGTCGACCTGGACGGCGCCAGCCTGTATCGAGCGGATCTCACCAACGCGCAGCTCGCCAAGGTCGATCTCGAAGGCGGAATGCTCGTGGAGGCCGTCCTCGAAGGCGCGGACATGCGCGAGGCGTTGCTGACCCAGGCCGTACTGCGTGAGGCGGTGCTGATCGATGCGGACCTCACGCAAGCGGTGATGCGCGGCGCGCAGCTCAACGCGGTGAAGTTCGAGCGTGCCAAGCTGGACGGCGCGAATCTGGCCGGCGCGGATCTCAGCCAGTCGGACTTCACGGAAGCGACGCTGGTGAACGCCAATCTCGAGGGCGCCATCCTCGAGCGCTGCTACTTCGACTCGGCCGATCTCTCAGGCGCCAAGCTCTCCGGCGCGGAGCTCGAGGCGTGCGTGCTCAAGGACACGCTGTTCGTCGGTACGGATCTGTCGCGGACGGACCTGCAGTACATGCGCGCAGCGCGCGTGAACTTCGAGAACGCCGTCCTTTCCGGGGCGCGGGTGTACGGCGCCTCCGTCTGGGACGTGAACCTCACCGGGACCCAACAGGCGAACATGATCGTCACCCCCGAGGATCAGCCGACGATCAACGTCGACAACCTCGAGATCGGCCAGTTCATCTACCTGTTGCTCAACAACCAGGCCATTCGCGGCGTCATCGACACCATCACCTCGAAGGTCGTCCTGATCCTGGGCCGCTTCTCCGAGGCGCGAAAATCGGTGCTGGACGCGCTCCGGGTGGAGCTGCGCAAGCACGACTACCTCCCGATCATCTTCGACTTCGACAAGCCGACGCAGCGGGACCTCACGGAGACCATCTCGACGCTCGCGCACATGGCGCGCTTCATCATCGCGGACCTGACGGAACCCCGCAGCATCCCGCAGGAGCTGATGGCGATCGTCCCCGCGCTGCCCTCGGTGCCGGTCAAGCCGATCCTGCAGGCGAACGTCGACTCCGAGTACGCGATGTTCGAGCATCTGCAGCGCTACCCGTGGGTGCTGGAGGTCTTCCAGTACAACGCGCCGGAGGAAGCGATCGCCGGGTTGCAGCAACACATCATCGCGCCCGTCGAAGCGCAGCTCGCCGCGCGCGCGCCGCAGCCCACGCCGCCGGCTGCGCCGGCTCAACCCGCGCAACCCCCGGCCGCCGCCGCGCCCGGTCAATCCCCGGCAGCCGCGCCGCCTGCGCAACCACCCTCGCCCGCACCGCCGGCGCAACCACCTACGCCGCCCGCGCAGCCGCCGGCTACGCCGCCGCCCGACAGCTCCGGCAACCCGCCCTAGCGGGGATGAGCGCTACGTAACGTGCTCCCAGACCTCGCGTGTGAGTCGTGTCGGGTGCGAGCCGTTCACGTTCATGTCGCCCAGCACGCCGGC
Organism: Planctomycetota bacterium; assembly: GCA_965223505.1. Taxonomy (GTDB): domain Bacteria; phylum Planctomycetota; class PLA2; order PLA2; family JAEUHO01; genus CBDCWP01. The sequence continues at coordinate 158,540 of CBDCWP010000030.1, read as the reverse complement.
CTCGACCAGACGCTGCACGAGCTTCTTGGCGCCCGTGAAGCCGATGCCCATGCGGCGCGTGAGTAGCACGGGAGAAGCCGCACCGCGCTCGAGTGCGATCTCGACCGCCTGTGCGAACAGCGGCTCGACGCTCTCGCGCGATAGACGACGGTGCATGTCCACGGAGATCCCGAGCGACGCGGCGATCTCCTCGGAGCTCTCGCCGGTCGCCTGGAAGCGGTGTTTCGACGGCGCGCCCTTGTCCGGGGCCTTCTTCGGCGCCGTCGTACGGCGCGCCGCCGTCTTGCGCCTGGCGCTCTTCTTGGCGGCCTTCTTCTTCGCGCTCTTCTTGGCGCTCCGCTTGGCCGCGGGCTTTCGTGCCGCCTTCTTCTTCGCGGCTTTCTTCTTCTTTGCCGCCGGCTTCTTGGCGGCCTTCTTGCGTTTCGCGGCCGGCTTCTTGGCCGCCGGTTCCTCGTCCTCTTCCAGGAAGTCGAAGATGCCCGACGACTCGAGCTTCTTGAGGTAGCGCCGGCTGGCCTCCTGCATCTGCTCGGGCAAGAGGGTGTTGCGCATCGATTCCCGCACCTCGCGGCTCGTGTGGATGGGCGGCTGCGCCGCCGGCGGCGTGCCGCGCATCAGCTCGTGCAGGGCTTCGTCCTCGTCGTCGAGCGCCTCGACCGACTCCTCGCCCTCGCCGTTGTCCGAGGTGTCCGGGGCGGGTGCTTGCGCGGCCGGCGCCGGCTCTGCGTAGCGCACGCCCGGCGGCAGCGGCTCGTCCTCTGCTTCGTCCTCGAGCTTGTCCCACGAAGCGTCCGGCTTGCGCTTGGGCGCGGGCGCCGGTTCCTCGTCGTCGTCGACCGGATCGAGATCGAAAGGGGCCGGCGCGTCGCCGACGGTTTCGGGTTCCACCGCGGGCGCGCCGACGACCTCCGCGACGACGACCTCGGCTCCGTTGCCGTCGACGTGCAGACGACCTTCCGGTTCCTCTTCGGGCTCGATCGCGTCGGCTTCGTCCTCGAGGGCGGTCTCGCTGTCCGGCGCCGCTTCTTCGACTACGTCTTCCGGTTCGGGATCGTCCACGAAGCGAATGCCGCCGACGTCGCGGGCGCCGTCGAAGTCCATCGGCACCTCGTCGCCTTCTTCGCTGAATTGCTGCGACGGGTACCAGGGCTCGCCCGGCTTGCGTTTCGCCTTGGGGGCGTCGCGCACGAGGTCGGCCAGGTTGGAGACCTTCTTCTTCGGCCGCATGAACCCGAAGAGCGGCTTGCGTTCCACGACGGCGTCGCTCTGTGCCGGCGTCTGTTGCAGCACCGGCTTCGGAGCGGGACGCTTCGCGCCGCCGGCCCCGCCGAAACCGGCGAAGGCAAGGATGAGGCCGGGGACCGCCATGGCGGCCAGCACGCAGATCGCGATCGGGAAGCCGACGGTGTCCTCGAGCAGCGCGGCGAGACCGGCGCCGACGGATCCGCCGAATGCTTCGCCGCCGAAGAGCGCGAAGAGCGAGCCGGCGGCGAGTGCGAGGGCGCCGGCGCCGAGGGCGCGCAGGGCGAAGCTGCTGGGCGCGAAGCCCCACCAGTCGAGAACGAGCCAGACGAGCACAGGGAAGAGGAAGAGAATGCCGCCCCAGCCTGCGATGACGCCGGGGAGCTCGAGTACGGCGGCGAATCCGCCCTTGGGGTTGTCGAAGCCGCGCACACCGAACGCGATCTGGACGGCGATCAGCGTCAGGACCAGACCGGGAGCGATGAAGCCCGGGATGAGGCGGCGCGTGCTCATGTGGGGGGGATCGTAAGGGTGGGGGACCCCGACGCTGAGGGGCGGAGCCGCGGGTGAGCGCTCCTCGTGCGGCTGCGGCCGCAGGTGGGGGCCGGGGCACCCTTGCCGGCCCTCTCTCTTCCCGAACGGGGCTGCGCAGGGTGGATGCGATGCAAGGAGGCTGGGAGGCCGCGGAGTCTGCTACGCAACGACGCCGACACCGCAGCGCGCCACACTGCGCCGCACCGCTAGTCCCAACTCTCGTCTACACAGGGCGGATCATCTTCGTCGTACATCTGCGAGGCCTTCAGTCCCTTGCCCTGCATCTCGGCCTGGATGGCTTCCCACTCGTCCAGATCCACCAATACCTCGCGCGCCTTGCTGCCCACGTGCGGACCCACGATCTCGCGGTCGCACATCATGTCGATCAGCCGTGACGCACGCGTGTAGCCGATCCCCATCCGACGCTGCAACATGCTCGCGCTGCCCAATCCCGAGCTGAGCACCGCGCGCACCGCGTCGTTGTACAGATCGTCCTCCGCCATCGGATCGTTCAGCTGGCCCGCGTCCTTCTTCAGCAAGTCCTCGTACTCGACGTCCGGATACTGCCCCTTCAGGAAGTCCACCGTCGACCGCGCCTCGTCGTCCGTCACCAACGTCCCCTGCGCGCGCCGCAGGTGCAGGCTGCGCGGGTGCATGTACAGCATGTCGCCCATGCCCAGCAGCTTGTCTGCGCCGTTCGCGTCCAGGATCACGCGGCTGTCGATCTTGCTCGACACGACGAACGCGATGCGCGTCGGCATGTTCGCCTTGATCAGACCCGTGATCACGTTCGTGCTCGGGCGCTGCGTCGCCAACACGATGTGAATGCCGACTGCGCGGCTCTTCTGGGCCAGACGCGTGATCGCCAGCTCGACGTCCTTGCCGTTCGTCAGCATCAGGTCGGCCAGCTCGTCCACGATGATCGTCAAGTACGGCATGTGGTCCGGAAGGTCGTCTTCCGACAGGGCCCGCTTCTCGCGAATCTCCGCCCGCTTCTCCTTCGGGAGCTTGTTGTAGCCGGCGATGTTGCGCACCCCGCAGGCCAGGAGCCAGCTGTAGCGCTCCTCCATCCGTTCCACCGCCCACTCGAGAATCTTCGAGGCGCGCTTCATGTCGGTCACGACCGGCGTGATCAGGTGGGGGATGCCCTCGAAGAAGGAGAGCTCGACCTGCTTCGGGTCGATCAGGATCAGGTTCACCTCGTCAGGCGAACGCGTGAACAGGATCGACAGCAGAATGCTGTTGATACAGACGCTCTTACCCGAGCCCGTCGCGCCCGCGATCATCAGGTGCGGCATGGAGGCCAGGTCCTCGATGATCGGCCGTCCCGACGTGTCGGTGCCCAACAGGATCGGAATCGCCTTGCGCTCGAGGGCATTGCCGCTCTGCTCGAGCAGGTCGCGAATGCACACCGTGTCGCGCTGCAGGTTCGGCACCTCGATGCCGACCGTGCTACGCCCCGGGATGGGGGCGACGATGCGCACGCTCGGCGCCTTGAGCGCGATGGCGAGGTCGTCCGCCAAGGCCGTGACGCGCGACAATCGAATGCCCGAAGGCACCTTGATCTCGCAGAACGTGATGACCGGCCCACGTACGCTGGACACCACGCGCGCTTCGACGCCGAACGACGCCAACGTCTCCTCGAGGATCTGCACGTTGGCTTCGACCTCTTCGCGAATCGCCTCCGGGTCGGCCGCGCTGCCTTCGGCCAGCAGCTCGATCGACGGGACGACGTACTCGCCGCGGTCCTTGGGACGTGACTTCTTCTTCTTACGCGCAGCCGGCGTGACCAACGGCGCGGCGCGCTTGCGACGCTTGGCCGGCTTCGTCTTGGGTGCCGGCGCTTCGTCCTCCTCTTCGTACTCCGCTTCGTCCTCGTACTCGTATTCGTACTCCTCGTCGCCCTCGTCCTCTTCGTACTCGTACTCCTCCTCGTAGTCGGCGTCCCCGTACTCGTCTTCGTCCTCGTACTCCCACTCCTGGTCGTCGTCGGACTCGACGTCCGCCTCGCGGGGCTTCGTCGACGGACGCAGGCCGAACGCCTCGCGGATTCGCGCCCCGAGCGGGGCGAGGTTCACGTCGGTGATCAGGCGCAGCACCGCGAAGATGCCGAAGAGCGCCACGAGACCGGAGCCGGCGCCGAGCGCCCGGTACATGAGGTGCCCGGCCGCGACGCCGAGATAGCCGCCGGGTCCGCTGCGCTCCAGACCCGGCAACGGGCACGAACGCATGAACAAGGCCGCGGCCGTCGCGACGAGCGCCATGAGCACCGGCAGCAGGATCAGCCGCCGGGCGAAGTTGCGCGGCTGGTCGCCGCGTACGCAGCGCGCGCCCCACAGCACCGCGAAGATCGGCAGCATCCACGCGCCGAGTCCGAAGCCGCGTGCCAGCGCGTCGGCGGTCCCGCGACCCCAAGGCCCGATCACGTTGCGAAGGCTCCCCCCGCTGCCCTCCGGACCGAGGGTGAGCATCGCGGCCGAGACGAGCACGCCGCCGAGGCACATGGCCACCCCGATGAGCTCGAGTCCCATCGGCTCCTGGACGCGTTCGGGCGTTGTGCGTGTGGCTGAAGCGGCAGTGGTGGTACGGGCCATGCCCCCTGGATCGGGCCGTTTGCCCCGTGCATTGACGCCGAGCCCGAAGGCTGTTGTTCGCTGATGCCAGGCGTGCTGCGCGCGGTCCGAGCTCGGAGCTCGCTCGCAACGGGCGCAGCAGCAGCAGTCTGCCTAGTGGTCGAAGCTGACGCCCGCCTGGATCCCGTCACCGTCCTGCGTCGGACCGACGTGCACGAAGGCGTCGCCGGGCCGGCCCACGAATGCGTCCGTGACGAACACGCCGATGAAGTTGCCGATGGCCATGCCGGCCAGGACGTCGGACGGATAGTGCGCGCCCGCCTCGATGCGCGACCAGGCCACCGCGAGCTCCGCCGCGGTCAGCGTGCCCTTGGCCCAGGGCCGCCAGCGCGGGTCCATGCGCACGAAGTCGAGGTTGCGGCGCGACATCGCCGCCGCGACGGACGTGCGCGACGCGCGGTCGGAGGGGAAGCTGCGGCGATTCGCGCGGCTCGGGCGCTCGCGCTTCACACGGGTCTTCAGCTCGTCGGAGATCTCCTTGTTGATCTGCCACGCGGCGGCCTGGAACGCGAGCGCCTTCGTCTTGTTCCACGCGACCTCGCCGGGTCGCGTGCCGCTGTTCGCCGCGACGGCCGTGACGGGCACGGCGTACGTCGTCACGTCGAGAATGTCCCCGCCGATCGACTGCGCGTCCTTCGGCGAGCCGAAGATCGGCGTCTCGCGCACGGCCCAGTCGGACACGTCGTCGTCCCACCCGGTGAGTCCGAAGACGAGCGCGCCGGCCGTCGGCGCCCAGACGTGCGGGTCGCAGGCCGCGCTCTTCAGCGCGCGCTCGAGCCGATAGGGCTTGGGGAAGAGCGTCGCCTCTTCGCCGAACTTGGGCTGCCGGTTCGCGCAGCCCGCGCACAGCACCAGGACCGCCAGCGCAACCGGGAGTCTCCACCGCACGCGCGGGATGGTCTGGGTGCCCCGTCACCGCGGCATCACGATCCGGCGAGCGGGTCTATTTCTCCTCGTTGTCCCCCGTCTCGTCGGGCGGCCACATTTCTTGGAGCATCCGGCGCGTCCACGCTTGATCGCGATCGTGGTGGCACACGTTGCACGCGGACGGCGGTCCGCCGGGTCTGCGGTCGGCCGTGGGAATCGAGAACGAATGTTCGGGAATCTCGCGCGTCATCGTGTGCACGCCGTCCGCGAACGAGAGGATCCGAGGCATGTGGCAGTCGACGCAGCGATTACCCGAGGATCCGGCGGCGTGGCGCGAATGCGCCGTCTGCGCGTCGATGGACGCGAACGCCTCGTGGCACGAGACGCACAGCTCGTTGTTGCGCGACGGCATCGTGAGGCTCGGCCAGTGTTTCGATCCGTGCGGGTCGTGACAGTCGAAGCACGTCACGCCTTCGGCGTGCATCTTCGTGCGTCGGAACACCTCCACCACGACGCAGGGGCTTCGCACCGTCCCGTCGCGGTAGAAGAGCAACGGGTGGCGATTCCCCGCCCGCTCGTGCATCGGCCATCGCTTCGGATCGCGTTCGTAGCCGTCGGGCGTCGGCTGCCACGTGCACGAGCTCTCGGTGTGGAAGTTGTGGCACCGGCCGCAGGCGTCCGCGACGTGCGCGGGACTGCGCGCGGTCAGACCGTCCCAGATCGTCGGCCCCTTCGCGTCGGTCTCGCGCAGCTTCCGATAGCGCTCGACGCCCTCGCGCTCCACGGCCTCGACGTGCTTGCGTCCGGGGCCGTGACAGTTCTCGCACCCGACGGCGCCCTCGGCCCAGCCCTCTTCGGACGGCGACAGGTTGTAGTGCGCCGGCTCGGTCTGGGGGATCGGCGGCTGTCCTTCGTAGTAGGGCGTCTCCGAGTTCTTGATGCCCGTCGTATGACAATTCGCGCAAGCGCGCACGTACGGCCGAAACGCGTCGAAGCTCCACTCCTTCTCGAGGTCGTTCCAGATGACCGGCATCACCCAGTGCTTGCCGTCGGGCCAGCGACCGACGTACGGCTGGTGATTGCGATTGCCGAACGCGTAGACGACCTCGAACCGCCGAGGCGCGAGATCCGGCAGCTCCTGCGCCCCGTAGGTCTCCGCGAACCACATGTTGCCGGCGCCGCCCTCCGACTTCGTGAGCCAGCGGATCTCCATGAAGAAGCGTGTACGACCGCGTTCGTCCGTCTCCGTGTACGGCCGGATGGAAAAGAACTTCTTGTCGCCCTTGCCGGCCTTGAGCTGCTTGCCGTCGAAGGCGCCGAAGACCGTTTCCGGCAGCGCGTCGAAGAGCGTGCGGCTGTGGAACGACCTGCGCCACTTGGCATACTCGTCCTCGTGACACTGCTTGCACGCGTCGCTCCCGACGTAGTCGCCCCAAGGGGTGCCCGGCTGGGTCGCGAACGCGGCGGGGATGCGGCTGCCCGTCGTCGCCGGAAAGCGGCTTGCTGCCTCGCGCGCCGTCTGCGCGGTGTCGGTCAGCCCTTCGGGCTCCGAGTCCCCGCACGACTGCAGCGCGAGCCCGAGTGTGATCGCACCGCAAAAGATGGCGAGGGCGCCGATTCGCATCGTTCAGGAGTGTAGGCCGAACGCACGAGCGCCGTTCGGCTTCCTGCTACGCCGACAGCGCCGCGATCGCTTCGCGGATGGCTCCGGGCTCCGCCATGCGGCCCGGTCCCACTTCGGCCTCCGCGAGGTAGCCCTCGTCGGGCCCGACGAGGGTGACGCCGTCGCCCTTCAACGTCTCGACGTTGGCCTGCACGCGTTTGTGCCGCCACATGCGGGCGTTCATGGCGGGCGCGATCAGCACGGGACACTCCACGCCCAGATACGTCGACGTGACGATGTCGTCGGCGATGCCGTGCGCGAACTTGCCGATCAGGTTCGCGGTGCACGGCGCGACCACGACCAGGTCGGCGTCGTTCGTCGCGGTCAGGTGCGCCGCCGGGGCGTCGCCCTCACCCCACGTCTCGTCCGTGAAGACCTGGCGGTGTGTGAGCGCGGAGAAGGCGAGCGGACGAACGAACCAGCCGGCCTCGCGCGTCATGACGACGTCCACCGTATGGCCGTCCTGCACGAGCTTGGAAACGAGGTCGCAGGCCTTGTAGGCCGCGATGCTTCCTCCGACGCAGACGACGATGCGCGCCATTCGGTGCCGGCGCTACTCGGCGTCCTCCGGGACCAGCTCGATCTTGTTCGCGCGAATCTCCTCGATCGCGATGTCGAGGGGATCGTCGGAGGTCGACTCGATGAGCCGCGGGGCGCCAGCCACCAGCTCGCGGATCCGCTTCTGGAGCAGCGCGGTCAGCTTGAAGCGTCCGCCGACCTTCGACTCGAGCTCGTCGAGAATGCGGATCTTCTCCTCCATGTCGTCTCCTCTGCAGCGGCCCAAGATCGGGCAGAACGCACCATGTTTACGCAGGGGGCCCCGAGCGCCTCGAAATTCACGGATAGGCGGGCCTCAAAGGTCGATGCCGACCTGCGCGGCCAGCCGCCTGGCGGCCGCCTCGACCTCGTCGTTGACGATCGCGACGTCGAAGTGCCGTTCCTCGCGCATCTCGTCCGCGGCGGCGGCCAACCGGGCGGCGATGGCCTCCTCGTCGTCCTGGCCCCGGCCCCGCAGGCGCCGCTCCAGCTCGGCCATGTTCGGCGGCTTCACGAACACGAACAGCCCGTCCACGTTCATCGAGCGCAGCGTGCCGACGCCCTGCACGTCGATCACGAGCAAGCAGTGCCGGCCGGACGAGAGAATCGACATCACGTTCTTGCGCGGCGTGCCGTAGAGGTTGCCGTTGTAGACGACGGCGTACTCGAGGAAGTCCCCCCGCGCGATGCCGTCGCGGAAGTCCTTCTCCTGCAGGAAGTGGTAGTCCACGCCGTCGCGCTCGTCGCCACGCGGCGCGCGCGTCGTCGCGGTCAGGGCGCGGGCGAAGCGCGGGTCTACCAGGAGGCGCTGGGCCACGCTGGTCTTGCCGGCGCCGCTCGGACCCGAGATGACGATCAGTCGCGCCTCGTCCACGCCGGGTGTTTCGGGTGCGGGCGTCATTCGAGGTTCTGCACCTGCTCGCGCATGCGCTCGACGTTCGACTTGAGGTCCATCACGAACCGCGTCAGCGAGAGATCGTTGGCCTTGCTGCCGATCGTGTTCGTCTCGCGGTGCATCTCCTGTACGAGGAAGTCCAGACGGCGTCCGACCGGCCCGCCCTTCGCCAACATCTCGCCGGCGTGCTCCACGTGCGCGTGCATGCGGGCGATCTCCTCGCGCACGTCGGCGCGGTCCGCCAGCAACGCGCACTCGCGCGCGAGCTGCGCCGGGTCGACGGACGCTCCGGTGCCTTCGAGCAGCTCCTCGAGCCGCGTGTTCAGGCGTTCCTTCGCCGCCGCCGGCACCTCGCCCGCTCGCTCTTCGATCTTCGCGACGAGCTCGCTGACGACCTCGAGCAAGCGCTCGAGCTCGGTGCGCATCGACGCGCCCTCGCGCTCGCGCGCGGTTGTCAGCGCGGCCAGCGCACCTTCGAGGGCCGCGTCGACCGAAAGCTCGACCTTCTCCGTGTCGAGGGAAGCGCGCACGTCACTCAGAACGCCCGGGGTCGCCAGGATGTCGCCGATCGTGGGCAGGGGGAGCTCGTTCTCCGACGCCAGCCCCTTGAGATGCGCGACGGTCTCGTTGAAGGCCGCTTCGTCGATGCGGCTCTCTCCGGCCGAGGCCGCGGGCTGGAAACGCACGTGCACGCTGACGTGGCCGCGCTTCACGAACTTCTTCACTCTCGCGTCGACGCGCGCGTCGAGCTGCGGCAGCGGACCGTGCCCGCGCGTCGTGCTCTTCAGGAAGCGATGGTTGACGGAGCGCGCCTCGACCTCGATCCGGCCGATCTCCGTCTCCACGACGAAGGCGCCCGAGCCGGTCATCGAGCGAACGGCGTTCGTCACGAGCTACTTGTCGTCGCCGCCCGGCTCGTCCTTCTTCGGATCGTCGCCGGCGTCGTCCTTCTTCGGATCGTCGCCGGCGTCGTCCTTCTTCGGCTCGTCACCGGCGTCGTCCTTCTTCGGCTCGTCATCGGCGTCCTTCGGGTCACTGCCCGCGTCGTCCTTCGCGTCGCCGGCGCCGCCCCCGTCCTTGGGGTCGCCGCCCGCACCGGCGCCGTCGCCCGCACCGTCTTCCGAGCCGCCGGTCGCGTCGCCCGTATCGCCGGTGTCCGGATCCTCGACGGTGTCGCCCTCTTCGAGGACGTCCTCGTCCTCACCGAGCATCGGGTTGCTGGCGGAAGCCAGGCCGGCATGCAGGAGCGCCAGGCCCAGGAAGGCCGCGCCCAGGTACGCCGTGAACTTGTTGACCGTGCCGGCCTTCACGCCGAACGTCTCGGCGCCCGCGCCGCCGAACGCGCCGGCCAGGCCGCCGCCCTTGCCCTCCTGTAGGAGGATGACCAGCATCAGCAGCAGCGCGGAAATGACGAAGAGCGCCATGACGAGACCGCGCACGATGTCGATGACCGCGCCGATGGAGAGATCCGGAATCAACACACCAACCTCCTCGAGTCCGGCCCCCGGCGGGACCGCTCAAGCATCCTGACTCGCGCCCCGGGGCGTGGCGCGGGCAATCCGCCCGAAGCCGACCGGGTCGAGCGCCGCACCCCCTACGAGCGCGCCGTCGACGTCCGGAACCGCGAGGAAGCTCTCTATGTTGTCGGCGTTCACGCTGCCGCCGTAGAGGATTCGGACCGAAGCGGCCCGCTCCGGGTCGTCCTGCGCCACGCGCGCGCGGATCCAGGTATGCGCCTCGTCCGCTTCCTTGGGCGTGGCGGGCGTGCCCGTGCCGATGGCCCAGACGGGCTCGTACGCGATGACCAGCGGAGCGGACGGCCTGCTCAGGGCGTCCAGGCCGGCCGACAGCTGGCGTTCGAGCACGGCTTCGGTCCGGCCGGCGTCGCGCTCCTCACGGGTCTCGCCGACGCACAGCACCGGCTCGAGCCCTGCGGACAGCGCTCGAGCGAGGCTCGCGGCGACGAACGCGTCGGTCTCGCCGAAGACGTGCCGGCGTTCGCTGTGGCCACACAGCACGTAGCGGCAGCCGGTCTCGACCACCATGGCCGCCGAGATCGCGCCGGTGAAGGCGCCGGAGGCCTCGGGGTGGCAGGCCTGGGCGCCGAGACTGACGGCGTCGCCGGTGATCGCGGCCACCGCGTCGAGCCACGGGTAGGGGGGGAACAGGGCAATCTCGTTCTCGGTCGCCGCGGCGTGCTCGACTGCGGCCCGGGCCCACGCGACGGCCTCGTCGCGGGACCCGTTCATCTTCCAGTTGCCGGCAACCATCGTTCTGCGAGCGCTCATGGGCGAAACCCTAAACCCGATGGGGGCTCGGATGTAGGGGCGGCCCGCGTGGCCGCCCTCGAAACGGAGAGGGCGCTTCGTCGGGATCGGGTGGGGGACCGGGACGGGCAGTCGGGATCGGGATCGGGGACGGGCGCCGGGGCCAGGCAACGGGCACGGGTCCGTTCGGGATGGGTTGGGGCGTCGTCCAGGGATTCCCTCGCCTTCCCGGGATCAAGCATAGACTCTTCCTCCCATGCTGATCCTCATCCAACCCGGAAGCACACCGGAGCAGCGCGCGGAGCTGCTTGGCGTCATCCAGGACGCCGGATGCACCGCGACCGAGGCCGCCACACCCAAGGGCGACGTCCTCACCATCGAAGGCGATCTCGATCGCCTCCGCCGCATTCCCCTCGCCATGTTCGCGGCCGTTCGCAACTTCGTTCACCTCACCAAGCCCTACACCCTCTCCAGCCTCGAACACCAAAGGGAGCCCACCGTCGTCAAAGTCGGCGACGTGCGCTTTGGCGGCGGCGCGCTCGCCGTCATCGCCGGGCCGTGCGCCGTCGAGGAAGAGGCCCTGCTCCGCGAGATCGCCCAGGCCGTCAAGTCGGCCGGCGCGGACATGCTGCGCGGCGGCGCCTACAAGCCGCGCACCAGCCCGTACGCGTTCCGCGGCCTGGGGCTCGACGGCCTGCGCATGCTGCGCGACATCAGCCTGGAGACCGGCCTGCCGACCGTGAGCGAGATCTGCGATCCCCGCCACATCGAGGCCTGCGTCACCAATCTCGACATGCTCCAAATCGGCACCCGCAACATGAGCAACTTCGACCTGCTGGTCGAGGTCGGACGCAGCGGGCACCCCGTGCTGCTCAAGCGCGGCCGCTCCGCCACCATCGCCGATTGGCTCAACGCCGCGGAGTACATCCTGGCGCAGGGCGACCCGAACGTCGTTCTCTGCGAGCGCGGCGTGCGCGGGTTCGACCCCGCGACCCGCAATCTGCTCGACCTGGCGGCCATTCCCGTCATCCGCGAGCGCTCGCACCTGCCGATCATCATCGACCCGAGCCACGCCACCGGGAACGCGGCCTACGTGCCGTCCCTGGCCAAGGCCGCCTGCGCCGCCGGCGCCGACGGTCTGATCATGGAGGTGCACTCGCGTCCGAAGCAGGCGCTCTCCGATGCGGAGCAGGCGCTGCAACCCGCCGCATTCCGCGATCTCTGCGAGGACCTGCGGCTGCTGGAGAAGGTGCGCGGCCGCGACGTCGCCTCTCCCGAGTAGCGCGGCGCATCCGCCGCTCCCGATCTTCGCGTCGCGCCTGCGGACCCTTCCCCGAACCGGCCCGGCGGCTGCTGAAATCCCCGCGATTTGGGTTGGGGAGAAGGGGGGCGATTCCTATCCTTCTCCCCTAGCGAAGCGGCTTTGAGCACCATCCTTGCCGCCGCGCCGTGTCCCCTCGAAGTCCACGCGAGACGCCTTGTCCGACGCACGACGCCCCCCCGGTTCAGCTGGGGCCGATCCCCAGGGATCCGGCGGGGACGCGGCTGACCCCATTTTCCAGAAAGAAGAGCCGAAGCGCAGGGCCGACAAGAGCACGATCCTGCTCTGGCAGTTCTTCCTCTTCCCGGTCCTGATCGTCGCCGCGGCCGTCGGTGTCTTCGTCCTCTTCGGCGCCGTGTCGGGCTCCGCAGCGACGCCCGCCGAGCTCCTGGACAAGGTCCTGACCGGCGGCGACAACGAGCAGCAGCAGGCGGCGCAGCAGCTCGCGATCGAGATCTCGCGCGAGCGCAGGCGCGTCGAGCGCGGGGAAGACGAGGACGAGCCGCCGTTCTACGCGGACCCGATGTTCCGCAAGAAGCTGCACGAGGCGTTCCGCGTGTCGCTCGGCGCGGACGGCACGAACGAGCGTCGCGGCGCGTTGGCGCGCGCGCTCGGCCGAACGCAGGACCCCGCCGCCGTGGCGCTGCTGTCGAGCGTGCTGCATCCCGGCGACGGCAAGGAGCCCTTCGACGCGGCCGTGCGGCGCGAGGCCGCCGTCGGTCTCTTGTTCATGGAAGACCGCGCTGCGGAGGGTGCGCTCGTGCGCGCCGCCGGCGACGACGACGAGCAGGTCCGTGACATCGCGTACAACGCGCTCGCGCTCCTCGGGCTGCCGAAACACGGCGGCAAGGCGGCGGACGGACCGCAGGTGATGCCCGTGCTGCGCAAGGGGTTGGAGGATCCGATGGCCGGGGTGCGCGTCAATGCCGCCTATGCGCTCGCCGTTCGCGGCGATCCGGCCGGCGTTCCGCTCCTGCGCCGCTCGCTCACACGCAAGGACTTGCAGGAGATGGGCATCCCGCCGGATCTGCACGCGCAAGCGCTGCGCAACGCGATCCGGGGCGCTGCGTATCTCGGAGACGACGAACTGAAAGTGCTCGTGACACGACTCTCGAGCACCGAGACCGAGCAGGACGGCAACGTGCGCCAGATCGCGCGCGAGGCGCTGGCCCGCTGGAGTACCGACTGATGGCCGAAAAGACGAAGGTTCAACACTGGCCGAGCCCGTGGCCGTACGACTTCCCGGTGGAAGGCGAGGCGCAGTCGTCCGCCGACAAGGTCAAGCGCCTGGTCGTGACGGACGGACGTCCGCCGGTCACCGTGACACGCCGCGGTCTGTTCGGTTCCGCGTTCATCGGCTGGGGCGCGTTCGCGACGGCCGGCGGCATCGGCACGCTGGCTTGCGTGCGCTTCCTGTTCCCGAACGTCAACTTCGAGCCCCCGCAGGTCTTCCAGACCAAGCCGAAGTCCACGTTCGGCGCCGAGACCGTCGACGAGACCTACAAGGAGAGCAACGGCGTGTGGATGGTGCACACCGAGGGCCGGCTCGTCGCGATCTCCACCGTTTGCACGCATCTGGGTTGCACGCCGAACTGGTTGAACGGTGAGCAGAAGTTCAAGTGTCCCTGCCATGGGTCGGGCTACTACATCAACGGCGTCAATTTCGAGGGACCGACTCCGCGTCCGCTCGAGCGCTATCGGGTCTACGAGGACGCCATCACGGGCAACGTCGTCGTCGACAAGAACTCCAAGTGCCGCGTCGAGCTGGAGACCTGCGAAGCAGATCAGTTCTACATCGACATGGCATAGGCGCCGCAGGTCCGAGGGGCCGAGAGGGAGGGCATGAAGAAGGTCGCTGACTACATCCGCGGCTCGCAGTTCTGGAAGAGCATCTTCCGGCACGGACCGCCCACCACCGCCCGAAACCGCGCGATGGTCATGCTCGCGAACGTGTTCCTGCACCTGCATCCGGTGCGTGCCCGTTCGTCCGGCATCCGCCTCTCCTTCACCTGGTGCATGGGCGGATTGACGTTCTTCCTGTTCCTCGTGGAGACCGTGACCGGCATCTTGTTGATGTTCTACTACCGGCCGGTCGCGGCCAGCGCTTACACGGACATCATGGCGCTGCGCGAAGACGTGCCGCTCGGGATCATGCGCGAGATCCACCGCTGGGCCGCGCACTTGATGGTCATCACGGTGTGGCTGCACATGTTCCGCGTCTTCATGACGGGGTCGTACAAGCCGCCGCGCGAGTTCAACTGGGCCATCGGCGTGGTGCTGTTGGTTCTCACGCTCCTGCTCTCGTTCACGGGCTATCTGCTGCCGTGGGACCAGCTCGCGATCTGGGCGGTCACGGTCGGCACCAACATGGCGCGCGCCCACCCGGTCATCGGCCACGAAGGCCCGGGCGCCGGGTTGCTCAAGTTCGAGGACATCGAGTTCGTCACGTCGGGCAGCGACATCAGATACGCGCTGCTCGCCGGACGGTTCGTCGGCGAAGGAACGCTGTTGCGGTTCTACGTCCTTCACTGCATCGCCGTTCCGGTGATCGCCATGGTGCTCATGGCGGTTCACTTCTGGCGCGTGCGGAAGGACGGCGGCATCAGTGGGCCGCTTTGATCGGTTGAACGGAGGAAGCAAGGGTGTTCCAGACCATTGACGCCGCGTTCAACTACCTCACCAATCCGGCGATCCTGTTCCCGATCTCGGTGGTGCTGCTCATCCTGAGCATGAAGTACGCCCACGTCTGGACGCGGCCGAAGGTCGCGCTCGGCATCGGCGGGTTCATGACGCTCCTGTTGGTGTACAGCTGCATGGACTGGCCCGGGGTGAGCCACTGGCAGTTCCGCGAGAGCATCACGAAGGCGGACAACATCCCGATCGTGATCATCCTCGCGCTGCTGTACGTCACGTATTGGCTATCGCTGCGCAAGGCCAGCATCAACGACGAGCGCATTCGCGAGGGCAAGCCGCCGCTCGAGGCCGCCGAGAAGAGTCGCAAGGTGCTGGTGTGGCCCGACCTCGTCTACACCGAGATGATCTGCATGGTCGTATGCACCACGATCCTGATTTTCTGGTCGATCATCGTGGCGGCGCCGATCGAGGAACCGGCGAACATCGCGCGCACGCCCAACCCGTCGAAGGCGCCGTGGTACTTCCTCGGCCTGCAGGAGATGCTGGTCTACTTCGACCCCTGGTTGGCGGGCGTGCTGCTTCCCGGCACGATTGTCATCGGCCTCATCATCATCCCGTACGTGGATCGCAACCCGAAGGGCAACGGCTACTACACGCTGCACGAGCGCAAGGGCGCCATCTTCGTGTTCCTGTTCGGCTTCCTCATCCTGTGGGTGCTGCAGGTGTTCCTGGGGACGTTCCTGCGCGGGCCCGGATGGAACTTCTTCGGCGTCTACGAGTATTGGGACGTCAACAAGGTCGAGCCACTCCAGAACATCGACGTCTCGGAAATCTTCTACATCAACATGCTCGGCGGCCACGAGCCCGACAGCGTGCTGCTGCGTGAGGCGCCGGGACTCGTGCTCGTCGTGCTCTATCTGACGGTCCTGCCGTTGTTCATCGCGAAGACCGTGGGGCGCAAGCTGTTCCGCGAGCTCGGCGCGATCCGCTTCGGCATCGTCATCAATCTCGGTCTCATCATGGCCGCCGTGCCGATCAAGATGATCCTGCGTTGGCTGTTCAACCTGAAGTACATCGTCAACCTGGATATCCCAGGCATCGACATGAACATCTAGCGGAAGGGAGACGCATGCCTGCGCAAACCAAGCCTGCCTCTCGCAAGAACCGCGACAAGGAGTCGCTGTACAAGCCCGGGAAGCTCAGCTTCTGGATGGCTGTCACCAGCGTCTTCCTCGTCATCTCGTGGGTGTGGATGCTCTGGAAGGACTACGACCGGCCGTGGAAGGACTACCAGGCCGACTTCTACGACAAGATGGTCGAGATGGAGGAGGCGCGACTCACGCACCTGAAGCGCGAGCTCCCGGACGACGAGATCACGGCGCTCGGCAAGACACGCAATGCGATCGCCGCGGGCAAGCACCCGGACATCCCCTACGACCAGGCGGAGATCGACCGGCTCAAGGAAGAGCTGCATGCGCTGAAGAAGGACCGCATCGCTGCGGACCGGACGTTCAAGGGGATCAAGGGCCTGCACGCGCCCGCCAACTACGAGTTCGTGATGGCGCGGCTGCGCGTCAAGGAGATCGCCGAAGCGCTGGAGGATCAGAGCGATCTGTACACCCAGGGCGATCTCGAGAGCGCGAAGGAGGAGATGGAGGCCCGCAAGGACGAGCTGAACCGCCTCGCGCACGACTGGTACATGGCGGAGATCGAGTACAAGGACCTCGTCGTGGACTACCAGGATCTCAACGACAAGATCAGGGCGATGGAGCGCCCGCTCGTCGAGGCCGACAAGGCGATCGAGCTGGCCAAAGAGGAGTACACGAAGCAGCAGACGAAGGTCGAGGGCGTCAAGCAGCAGTACCAGCGCAACCAGTGGCGCAACGCGCCCTTCATCGACTTCATCTCGCCGACGATCAAGATCCGCCAGGTCGTGCTCAACGACATCCACGACAACTGGAACTTCGCGACGAACGTGAAGGTGGACCGGTGCATGACCTGCCATCTCGGCATCGACATTCCCGACTTCAGTGACGACGCCGTCGACGCGCTGAACGCGCGCCGCCGTGAAGCGGGTGAGAACGAGATCGACGTGCCCGCGTACATGCGCGAGCACTCGCACGCGTCGTTGATCGCCGGCACCAGCAGCCCGCACCCGACCGAGCGGTTCGGCTGCACGGTGTGCCATCACGGCGTGGGCTGGGCCGTGCACTTCGCGCGCGTCGCGCACACGCCGATCTCCGCCGAACAGAAGGCGCACTGGGAGGAGGCGCACGGCTGGTACAAGGCGAAGTACATCGACTACCCGATGTTGCCGCTGGAATACACCCAGGGCATGTGCTTCAAGTGCCACAAGGCGGGCCTGTTCTATCCGCCGCATTACGACGAGAGCCTCGATCACGGCTTCGTCGACGACGATCCCGCCGGCACCGTCGCGCAGCGTCTCTTTTCGCCCGACGACGAGCGCTACCTGGGCCCCGAGGATCGCAAGCTCACGCCGCTCGAGGTGTTCGGCGACTACGCGCTGCCGACCGCGCCGCCGCCGGTGGACGGCAACCCCGAGAAGGTCGCAGCCGAGACACGTCTCTGGCTCAAGGAGCACATGGGCGCGCAGGAGGACGGCGGGCGCTACCGCGACGCGTTCGTTCCCACCTATGGCTGGCGCGCGGCATCGTTCGAGCGCGGCTACGACACGATGACGTCGTACGGCTGCATCGGCTGCCACAAGATCAAGGACTTCGGCGAGCAGGTCGGCTACGAGCAGCCGCCGCGCGTCGGTCCCACGCTGACGTACGTGCGCGACAAGATGACGCGCGCGTTCATCGACAAGTGGATCCGGCATCCGGACATGTACCGGGTCGACACGCCGATGCCGTCCTTCTACGAGTTCACGTTGAAGGACCACGAGTGGAACTACTTCCCGCTCGACAAGGACGGCAAGCGCGTCACGTTGCCGGTCAAGGACGCCCACCTGCTGGACAGCTTCTACGGCGACGGCCGCTTCAGCCAGGCGCTGGGCGTCATCTCGACGCCGCACGACGAGGCGCTGACGGACATCGAGATCCGCGCGCTCGTCGCGTACCTGCTGAATCAACGCGCGCCGTCCGGCCGGCTGCGCTCGCGCTCCGACCCGACCGATCCCGGCTACGACCCGCTCTACACGATCGATCCGCCGAAGGGCGACCCCGACAAGGGGCGTGATCTGGTCAACCGGCTGGGCTGCGTCGCCTGTCACATCGTGCCCGAGTTCCGCACGGGCTACGACGCGGAGGGCAACGCCGTCTACGAAGAGGACGGCTCCGCCCGCTTCGACCACGAGCCGCCGATCCACCGTGGGCCGCGGCTGACGTCCCTCGGAAGCAAGCTCAAGGACCGCCGCTGGCTCAACGCGTGGCTGGCCGACCCGCGTCACTACACGGCGCACACGCGCATGCCCAACATGCGCATCGAGGACGACAAGGACCTCGACGGCAACGTCGTGTACTCGGCCGAGCAACAGCGCGCCGACATCATCGACTACCTGATCTCGTTCGAGGACGCGGAGTTCGACGAGATCCCGACGTCGCCGTTCAAGAAGTCGTACGAAAAGATCGTGCGCGAGATGTGGGAGGAGTTCTTCTCGAAGGACGCATCCGGCCGGTCGAAGCGGCCAGGCGTGGTCGAGGGCGAGATCGGCGACCTGAGCGATCCGAACCGTCTCGAGACGGTCCTCGCGATCATCGGCGAACGGCTGATGGCGCGGAAGGGCTGCTTCGGATGCCACGAGGTCGCCGGCCGCGAGCACGAGATGCCCATCGGCACCGAGCTCACGAAGGAAGGCATCAAGGACATCCACCAGCTCGACTTCGGGCGCGTGCCGAAGTACGCCGTCATCGACGTCGCCGAACGTGACGCCGACGGCAACAAGACGACGCGCAAGAAGACAGTGCCGCTCGCGCCGCACACGCGCTACGACTTCTTCCGCACGAAGATCACCTACCCGCGGGTGTGGGACTACGGCAAGCAGCTGCGCTGGGTCGACAAGCTGCGGATGCCGCGTTTCAACCTGCGCATGGACGACGATCTTTGGATCTCGGACGCGGACGGCAACGAGACGAAGGCGATCTCGACCCGTGGCGCCGTGACGGGCGTCGTGCTCGGGCTGGTCGAAGAGCCGATCAAGCCGGGGGCGATCTACCAGCCCGGCGACTACGAGCGCGACATCATCGCCGGACGCAAGGTGGTGAAACGCTACGGTTGCAACAACTGCCACACGATCGAGGGCAAGCAGGGCTACCTATGGGGCAAGCGTGTCGAGCAGGGCATGGACCCGGCGACGCTGCCGCCGAACCTCTTCGCGCAGGGATGGCGAACGCGGTCGGAGTGGCTCGTGCGGTTCCTGCAGCATCCGATCCCGCTGCGGCCCATCGTCGAGGTGCACATGCCCAAGTTCGGGCTGAACGACGACGAGGCCATCGCGCTCGCGAACTACTTCCTGCGGCTGGCCGGAAGCGATCAGCGCATGGTCATCCCGCAGCCGGGCAGCCGTCTCGAGGGCGTCGAGTACGACCAGCCGGTCAAGCTCGAGTGCCGCAAGAACGTCGGCGACGTCCACGGGGTCGTGTCGAACGCCGTAGAAGAGGCGCGAACGCTCTTCAACGTCATCAACTGCAACAAGTGCCACCTGCCGAAGGGCATGCCCGGCGCGGATCCCAACGACGGCGGCGTCGCCCCCTCGTTCGGTCACTCCGCCGAGCGGCTACGTCACGCCTGGGTGCGCATGCTGTTGAACAACCCGCAGCACCTGATCAACGGTACGAAGATGCCGAACGTGTACCCCCTCAAGCGCGACGGGGGCCGCTCGTGCGACCTGCAGTACCAGGTGTTCGAGTTCCACCTGCGTGACGATCCCGAGTGGCAGGGCATGTACAACTCCGGCGACCCGGCGTTGCGCGCCAAGGCCGAGGCCATTCTCGCCAACGTGCAGATGGAAGCGCTGACCGACTACGTCCTCTACCACTACACGCCGCCTTCCACGCCGAAGTGATCCCATGAGCTCGTTCCTCGCACGCAATCGTCAATCGCTCGTGCTGGCCGGCGTGTTCCTGCTGGCCTTCGTCGTCGCGCACTTCCTGAATGCGGAGACGGACGGCGCGGCGGCGGACCCGCACGGCCTCGTCCCGCTCGTGGGGCACGGCGCCGGCGGCGACGTGAGCGCGGCCATCGACGGTGCGGCGACGACGTCGCCGAAGCGGCGCCGGAGCGGTTCGGCTCGCGGCGGTCGCTACACCGTGATCGAGGTGGAGGAAGGCGGAACGATCGAGGGTACGGTGCGCTTCGCGTCGGCCCCTTCGGTCTGGAGCGTCCCGGTGAGCAAGGACGAAGAAGGCTGCCGGCACACGTCGCATCCTTCGGAGCGTGTCGTGTTCGACGCGCAGACGCTGGGCGTCGCGAATTGCGTCATCTCGCTCGTCGACATCAGCGAAGGCAAGGACTGGACCGGCGACCTCGCGCTGAAGGACCGCACCGCGGTCATCGACCAGCGGGAGTGCAAGTACGTTCCGCACATCCTCTCGGTGCGCGCGAAGACGCAGGTGAACGTCAGGAACTCCGACGTCGTCGTGCACAACATCCACGTCTACAAGGGTTCGCTCGCGATGACGCAGTCGAACTTCTTCACGCAGCCCAACTCCTTCGAGGCCGACGTCGGCGACGCCTTCCTGACGAAGCCGGACAAGTACATCGTCGGCTGCGACATCCATCCGTGGATGAACGCCTACGTCTGGGTCTTCTCGCACCCGTACTTCTCGGTCACGGCCAAAGACGGGACATTCCGTATCGAGAACGTGCCACCGGGCACGTACACGTTGCGGTGTTGGCACGAGGGCATGCAGGAGGTCGCGCTCTACAGCGCGGGGGCGATCAGCGGATACGACTACGGCGACGACTTCGAGGAGGACCGCGAAGTCGACGTGAAGCCGGGCGCCACGGCCAAGGTGAGCTTCGAGATCCCGACGCCGGCTGCGCCGAAGTGAGAGCAGGACTATGAACAACAGACTCCTATTCATCGTTGCGCTGGTGGTCGCGATCGTGCTGCTGACGGCGTGCGGGAACGACAGCTCGTACAGCGAGGACAGCGAGGGCGTTCGACGCTACGGCGTCGTCGACAACACCGAGTACGGCGGCGGCTCGGTCGGCCCCGGGATGGCGTCCGCAGCGCCGGTGAAGCCCGCTGCGGGCGCGACGAAGCCCGTTCGCCCGTCCACGTCGCCCAAGAAGCCCGGGCCGTCCCGCAAGCCGAGCCGCGGCAAGTACAAGGAGATCGAGGTCGCGAACGGCGGCACGATCAAGGGAGTCTGCAAGTTCGACAAGGCGCCGACGCCGCTCAAGCCCGTGCCCGTCTCGAAGGATGTCGCGCCTTGCAAGCACGAGCAGCACCCGTCGGAGCGCATGGTCTTCGACGCCGGCAAGCTGACCGTGAAGAACTGCTTCGTGTTCCTGCGCGACATCGGCGAGGGGAAGAAGTGGACCGGCGAGATGGCGAAGAGCGAGCGCTCCGCGATGCTCGACCAGGTCGAGTGCATGTACGTTCCGCACATCCTGCCGGTGCGCGACAAGACACAGCTCAACGTGAAGAACTCGGACGCGGTCGTTCACAACATCCATGGCTACCGCGAGACGCTGCAGACGACGCAGTTCAACTTCTTCACGCAGGCGAACTCGGTCGAGATGGACACGGGCGACGCGTATCTGAAGAAGGCGGCGAAGTACATCATGGGGTGCGACGTTCATCCGTGGATGAACGCCTACGTCATGGTGATCAAGCATCCGTACTTCTTCGTGACGGACATGGACGGGGCCTACACCCTCGATGACGTGCCGCCGGGCGACTACGAGATCGTCTGCTGGCACGAGGGCATGCAGGAGGTCCCGCAGATGAAGGCCGGGGAGATCTCCGGCTACGACTACGGCCCCGACATCGAGGTCGTGAAGAAGGTCACGGTATCGGCAGGCGGAACGTCGGAGGTCGACTTCGCGATTCCCGCGCCGTAGCGCACGAAATGGGAGACGGCCGCGGAGGCGGCCGTCGAGGGTAGTTCGAAGCGCGCGCACCGGCGACGACGCCGGGCGTGACGCGAGAGGATCGGAGCATGGCTCATGGCTGACGCAGCAACCGCGGTGCCGGCGAACCTGCCGACACCCACCGGGCAGCCGCTGGTCGACAAGAAGCTCGTCAGGGCGTGGTTCGGCTTCACCCTGTTCTGGATGGTGGTGGCGCCGGTCTTCGGTCTGATCGCGGCGCAGAAGCTCGACGACCCGGAGTTCCTGCGCAACGTCGAGTGGTTGCAGTTCGGGCGCCTGCGGATCGCGCACGTGAACGGGGTCGTGTTCGGGCTCTTCAGCAGCGGCATCTTCGGCTTCATGACGTACGCGGTGCCCAAGCTGACCGGGCGTCCGCTGGTGAACATCCGTGCCGCGTGGATCGGGATGGTCGTGTTCAATGTCGGCGTGCTCGCCGGCGAGAGCGCTCTCCTCGGCGGCTACATCCAGGCCATCGAGGCGGGCGAGTACGGGACCGCGATCGATCTCACCCTCACGGCGGCCTTCATCACGCTGATGTCGGTCTACCTAGGGACGATCGCGAAGCGGCGCATCAAGCGCATGTACGTGTCGCTCTGGTATTGGAGCGCAGGCCTGCTGTGGACCGGCATCAACCTCCCGCTCGGCAATCTGGTGCTTCCGAGCGGCCCGACCGGCGCGACGAGCGCCGCGCTGCACGGCTTCTACCTGCACAACGTCGTCGGCCTGTGGATCACGCCCATGGGGATCGGCGTCATCTACTACATCCTTCCGATCGCGGCGCGCAACAAGCTGTGGAGCCACACGTTGTCGTTGATCGGGTTCTGGGGGCTCGCGTTCTTCTACCCCTTCAACGGCGTGCACCACTACATCTACAGCCCGATCGCGGACTGGGCGCAGACGATCGCGATCGGCGCGTCGCTCATGCTGCTTCTGCCCGTGCTGGCGTTCACCGCGAACATGTGGGGCACGATGATCGGCCAGTGGCGCAAGTTCACCGGCTACAACTTCGCCGTGAAGTTCGGCATCCTCGGCGCGCTCTGGTACCTGCTCACTTGCATTCAGGGGCCGACGCAGGCGTTTCGCGAGATGCAGGAGCTGACGCACTTCGGTGACTACAACGTCGGCCACGCGCACAGTGCGGTCTACGGCGCGTTTTCGATCTGGATCATGGCCGCGCTGTACTTCGTCTATCCGCGCGTCACCGGACGCGGCTTGTGGTCGACCGCCCTGGCCAACTGGCACTTCTGGCTGCAGGTCGTCGGCTTCGGGCTCATGTTCTCCGTGCTGACCCTCAGCGGGTTCGTCCAGGGCGAGATGCAGCAGTCGGTCGACATCCCATGGATCGACACCGTCATCGCGATCAAGCCGCTCTGGATCGCACGCACGCTCGGCGGAACGCTGATGGACATCGGTCTTGCGCTCTTCGCCTACAACATGGTCATGACGCTCGTCCTCGGTCGCAAGCTGAGCGAGGAGGAGGAGGAGCACGACGGCCGCCAGAACCCGGTCGAAACCGAAGAGCTGACCGCCTCGCCGGTCGGCACGGCTGGGAACTAGGAGGTAGCGATGAAGATTCTCGAGAGCTTCGGCGGCGTCGCCCTCATGGCCGGCTTCTTCTGCTACTTCTTCGCGGGCGCCATCATCGTCTGGGCGCCGTGGATGCTCACCAACGCCGACGAGGCGACGGTGATCGACATCCACGGCAACAAGGTCGACGTGGCGCCGTACACGGCGGAAGAAGCGAGCGGCCGCGACGTGTACATCAATCAGGTGTGCTGGCACTGTCACAGCCAGTTCGTGCGCCCGGTCAACAACGAAGAGTACCGCTGGGGCCCCGTCTCGCAGCCCGGCGAGAGCGCGATCGACACGCCGCACCTGTACTCGACCCGCCGGATCGGCCCCGACTTGGCGCGCGAGGGCTGGCGGCGCGTCGACGACTGGCACATCGCCCACCTCTACAACCCGCGCTACACCGTGAAGGCCAGCGTCATGCCGGCGTTTCCCTGGCTCTTCAAGGACTACCCGTGGCACGACGACGTCGATGCCCTGATCGCGAAGCTCGACTCGGACGGCGACGGCGTCGTATCGCCCAAGGGCGACTTCGACTCGCGCGAGTTCTGGCCTGCCGACCGGGTCGAAGACCTGCTCAAGATGATGAAGAGCGATCGGTACGACACCGGCGGCGTGTTGGAGCCGCAGGCCAAGCAGACCGGCGACGGCTCCGACATCTGGCTCGACGCCGACGGCAACCGAGCGTACGAGAACGTCTTCACCGGCGAGGACAGCGGGGACGGGCTGCTGTCGAACTACGACTCCCGCCCGCGCATCACCCGCGACGGGCGTGACCTCGTGACCTACTTGCAGCGTCTCGGCGTCTCGATCGGCCCCTGGCGCAAGCCCGTCCCGCCGGTGCATGCGGTGCGCGCCGATCCGCCGCCCATGAAGGGCGTCGAGGTCGAGTACGAGGCCGCGGTCGGCGACAACGAGTGGGAGACGCGGACCGCGAAGATCGGCGACGGCATGATGCCCCAGCGCGACAACGCCGCCCGCCGGTACGGCTACCACCGCACCAACGCAACGCCCGAGGCGCTGCGCGAGTCGGCCAACTACACGCGCGAGTACGACGCGCTCATGGCGGCTTGGCGCGACGCCAATCCCGCGTGGGACAAGCGGCTGACGCAGGGCAAGGCCCTGTTCGACCAGCACTGCGCCGTCTGCCACGGCGACGAGGGCCGTGGCAACGGCGACGCGTCGGCGTTCCTGCTCGTGCGGCCCCGCAACTTCACGTTGGGTGTCTATCGCTATCGAAGCACGACGTACGCGTCGATGCCGCTCGACGGCGACATCTTCCGCACGCTCTACCGCGGACTACCTGGGAGCTCCATGCCGTCCTGGCGTGAGAAGCTGACCGAGGATCAGATGTGGCTCGTCGTGGACTACGTGAAGTCTCTCCGCGAGTCGAAGCGCGGCGACTACGGCAAGCCGTGGAACGACGTCGCGAAGACCGTTCCAGTGCCCGCCGTGCCGCGCATCGCGGCCGAGGAGTACGACGATCTCGTCGCGCGCGGACGCGCGGTCTACATGGCGATGAACTGCAACAACTGCCACGGCACCGAGGGCCGTGGCGACGGCCCCGGGTGGAACACACAGACGAAGGACAACGGCGGCGTGATCCGTCCGCGCGACTTCGTGCCGCGCAACGAACGCGACATCGTCGCGCTTCGCTATCGCGGCGGCGCGACGCCCGAGGACCTGTTCCGCACGATCTACACGGGGCTGGCCGGCGCCGGCATGCCGCCCGCCGAGATGGACAAGAAGTTCGACGAAGCGGACGCGCTGGCGCAGCTGAAGGCGGACGGCGCGCCCCAGGACCAGATCGACGCCGCGGCGATGGTCGCGCGGCAGAAGCTGTTCCATCCGCTCAAGGAGGGCATCGACGGCGTCGTCTCGGGCAAGGACGAGAACGGCGCCGACGCCGAGTTCATCGAGTCGTTCCGCCGTACCTACGAGAGACGCAATCGGCTGTTCATGGGTGACGACTGGGCGCTCGTGCTGTACGTGCGCCACCTGTCCGGCCTGGGCTGGCCGTACATGCTCGAAGAAGAGGACGAGTAACGCCGCGCGGGATCACGCATGTGGGAGCTGGTCACCACCGGCCTGATGGGCTCCCTTCACTGTGTCGGGATGTGCGGCGGCTTCGTCATCGCGCTGGATCGGCCGGGCGCCTTTCCCTGGCGACGCGTCGGCGCGCAGGCGCTCTTCCATCTAGGCAAGACGTCCACGTACGTCCTGCTGGGCGGCATCGCCGGCTTGGCGGGAGCGGCATTGCTGCGCGCGCCCTGGTTTCATTCCGCGCAGATCGTGCTGTCCGTGGTCGCGGGCTGCCTCATGATCCTGGCGGGCCTGCAGATCATGGGCCTGCTCAAGGAGCTGCCCGTCGGTTCGTGGTTCGGTCCCGACTCGCTCTATGGCAAGGGAGTGAACGCCGCGCTCAACATCCGTGGGCCCGTCGCACCGCTCGCGATGGGCGCGCTCACGGGGTTTCTTCCGTGCCCGCTCGTCTACGCGTTTCTCGCGTACGCGCTCAAGGTGGGGTCGGTGCTCGGCGCGATGGGGACCATGTCCATCCTCGGATTGACCTCGGCGCCGGCGTTGCTGCTCGTCGCGTTGACGGGCGCGAAGATCCGCGCGCAGACGCGGGTGAAGTTCATCCGCGTCGCGGGCGTCGTCGTGTTGTTGCTCGGCGTCGTCACGTTGTTGCGCGGGATGTTCCCCGACTTGTTGCACTTCGGACACACGCACCACTAGGCCTGTGAGCACGCACGAGACCCAGTTTTGCGACCACTGCGCGCTGCCGGTCGGCGTCGGCGGCGTGGAGCGTGTCTACGACGAGACTGAGCGCGCTTTTTGCTGCCTCGGATGTTCGATCGCATGGCGCTTCGCGGGCGGCGGCAAGGGGGAAGGCGGCAGCGAGGCCGCGGCGTTCCTGCTGCGCATCGGCCTCGGCGTCGTCATGACGATGATCGTGATGCTCATCCAGTGGGTGCGCTACGTCACGCCCGAAGCCGCGGAAGAAGCGTCGTACGAGGCGTTCGCGCCGTGGGCGATGCTCGTCGCGACGACGCCGGTATTGCTCGTACTCGGCGTTCCGTACCTTTGGAACGCGCTGGCGCAGCTTCGCCGCCTGCGGATCGGAGCGGATCTGCTGATCGGGCTGGGCATCTTCGCCGGCTACGCGGCGTCGGTCGCGACGATGGCGCGTGGCGAGGCCGACCCGCTCTACTTCGACACCGTCGCCGGGTTGGCGACGCTGGTCACGGTGGGCCGCTGGCTCGAGGCGTCCGCGAAAGAGCGCGCAACGGCGGGGTTGCGCACGTTCCTGAGCGACGCCGGCCGTCCGGCCCGGCGCATCGAAACCAGGAACGGCGAAGAGATCGAGGTCGACGTCGCCGCGGACGCCTTGGAGGTCGGCGACCGCGTACGCGTGCTTCCGGGGGAGGCGATTCCCGCCGACGGTCGCGTCGTGTGGGGGAAGGCGCACGTCGACGAGGCGGCGCTCACGGGCGAGCCGCTGCCGCGCGTTGTCGGCGAGGGCGACGAGGTGCGGTCCCCGACCGTCCCCGCCGACGGCGCGTTGGTCGTGCGTGTCGAGCGCGTGGGCAGCGAGACGTTGCTCGCCCAGATCGGCAAGGTGCTCTCCCACGCCCGTGCGGAGCGCGCGCCGGCGGAGCGGCTCGCCGACCGCATCGCGGCCGTCTTCGTTCCGGCGGTGCTCGTGCTCGCCGTCGTGGTGTGCGTGCTGCAGCTGCGTGGCGGGGCCAACGTGGCGGATGCCGTCATGCGCGGCCTGTCGATCCTCGTCGTCGCGTGCCCGTGCGCCCTGGGGATCGCGACCCCGCTCGCGACCACCGCGGCGCTCGGACGACTCGCCGCGCGCGGTGTGCTGGTCCGGTCCGGTAGCGCGCTCTCCGAGTTGCCCGACGTCGGCACGGTCGTCTTCGACAAGACCGGCACGTTGACGCGCGGTGAACCGGCGGTGTCACGCGTCGTACCGACGGTCGACGTCGACGAGAACGACGTGCTGCGCTACGCGGCGTCGCTCGAGCGCCACAGCGAGCATGCCTGGGCGCGCGGCATCGTCCACGCGGCGCAGGCGCGCGAACTCGAGCTCTTCGAAGCGGTCGAGACGAAGGTGCATCCGGGGCTCGGTATCGAGGGAACGATCACCGTGAACGGGCGTACGCGCACGGTGTGCGTCGGCAGTGCCGGGTGGCTCGGCGCCGCGACCGTCGGACTGCCCGTCTCGGTACAGCTCGACGGCAACTTGATCGGCGCCATCGACCTCGACGACGCGCCGCGCGACAGCGCAGGGCCGACCGTGCGCGCGCTACGGGACGAGGGCCTCGACGTGCGGGTGCTCTCGGGCGACGCCGTCGACCGCGCGCGGGCGGTGTCGGCGCGCGTCGGCGTCGATGCAGAGCACGTGCGCGGCGCGCTCCTGCCGACGGAGAAGGTGGAGGCCGTCAGCGAGCTGCGAGCGCAGAGCGACAGGGGGGTCGTCTTCGTCGGCGACGGGCTGAACGACGCGCCGGCGCTCGCCGCGGCCGACCTCGGCATCGCGGTCGGGTCGGGAACGGCGCTCGCCAAGGAGTCCGCCGACGTGAGCCTGCTCGGCAACGACTTGCAGCGGATTCCCGCGTTGCTCGAGGCGTCGCGGCGAACACGCCGCACGGTCGCGTGGAACCTGTTCTGGGCCTTCGCCTACAACGGGGCTGCCGTCACCTGGGCCGCGTGGCGGGGTCTTCCGCCGGTGCTGGCGGCGTTGGCGATGGTGGCGTCGAGCCTGTTCGTCATCGGCAACTCGGTGCGGCTGCGCATGACGCTTGCCCGGATTCTCGACGCGGCCGAGCCCGGCTGACCGCAAACGGGGCAGGAATCCTCCACAGTAGGTACCATTCCAGCGTGCTCGCCTTCAGCATGTCCCTCACCTGGTTCCTCTTCCTGATGTGCCTCTTCATGGGGCTCGCGGCGTGGCTGATCTTCATGTGGGCGGTCCGCTCCGGGCAGTTCAGGGACGCCGAGGAGACCGCCGAGCAGATGCTCGAATGGGACAACCAGGAGTACGAGCGCGCCGATTCTCCGTCCGGCGACGACGAGACCGTTACCGTCGGCGCGCAGGATGACGAGAAGGCACGATAGCGAGGGAATCGACGGCCATGAGTGACACCCACGAGAACGACCCGAGCGAAGACATCGGCATCGTCGAGGGGCACGCGAAGGTCCCCGGATGGCTGAAGCTGTGCTTCGGTATCTTGTTCCTCGCGCTGATCATCTTCTACGCGCGCTACATGATCGACGCGCAGCCGTCGACGGCCCGGTGATCTGAATCCCGCGGGGCTCTTGGAAGCCGAACAGATCCACGTCGGCAGCGTGAGCGGCGACATTCGCCGCCTCCTCGTACGGCTGCCGAACTGGCTCGGCGACGTCGTCATGGCAGCGCCGACGGTAGCGGCGATTCATCGCGCGCGGCCCGACGTCGAGCTCGTCGCCCAGGTCAAGAGGCCTTTCATGCCGCTCGCGGCGCTGCTTCCGGGCGTTTCGAAGGTCGTGCCCGCCGGGCGCGACAAGGGCCTGCGCGACCTGCTCCGAAGCCGCCGCGCGTTGCGGGAGCTCGAGGCCGACGCGGCGTTGATCTTCCCGCGTTCGTTTCGCTCGGCGCTGGGCCCTTGGCTGGCGCGCATCCGGGTACGGGTCGGCTACGACGCGCCCGGCCGGCGCCGGTTTCTCACGCATCCCTTGACGGGCTGGCGGCCGCTTCGAAGTGCGCACCGAAGCCGCTACTTCGCGTCGCTTGCCGAGGCGTTCGGCGCCACGGTCGAGGACGACTGGTCGCTGACGCCGCCTCGTTCCGCGGTGGACGATGCCGAGCGGCTGTTGCTGGCGCTCGGCCGCAAGACCGAGCGGCCGCTGGTGGTGCTCGAGCCTGGGGCCAGCTACGGCGCGGCGAAGTGTTGGCCGGCCGAGCACTTCGGCGATCTTGCGCGCGCGCTGATCGAGGGCGGACTCGCGGACGTCGTGACGGTGGGCATGGATGCGACGCGTCCGATCGAGCGTGTCGTCGCACAACGCGCGCCCGGCCTGTTGCGCGGCGCCGGGCGCACGGACGACCTGAACGTTCTGATCGGGTTGTTGTCGAAGGCCGACGTGGTCGTGTCGAACGACACCGGACCGATGCATGTGGCAGCGGCGGTGGGGGCGCCGGTGCTCGCGTTGTTCGGCGCGAGCGATCCGGTCGTGAGCGCGCCGATCGGCCCAGGGCCGCGGCATGTGATCTACGAGCCGGAGCCGTGCAGCCCGTGCTTCCTGCGCACCTGCCCGGTGGAAGGGCATCCGTGCCTGTCGAAGATCGGCGTGGCGCGCGTGCTGCGCGAGGTGCGGAAGATGCTGCCGGCGTAGCTACGCCGTCGCCTTCTTCCCGTCGCCCTTTTCCGAGCCGACACTCGATTCGACGACCGAGGACGCGCCCTTGTCGAGCACCTGCCGCCGCTGCTCCAGCGTCAGGTTCATCCAGCGCGTGCGGTCGGCGTCAGGCAGCGTGAAGAAGCGCGCCATGCGCGAGTACTCGATCGACGAGCGCGTCGTGGGGAACGCGCGCGTGACCGGCTCGCACACCAGCGGCGCGCGGATCAGGTTCGAGTCCACGTGGATCGGATCCATGATCCGGCCGCGGAACGCCTCGTCGAGCGCGTCGAGGATGTCGCAGGCGAGCCGCATGCGGCGGTCGACCTTCGTGGGCAGGAGCCACACGTGGAGGTCGTGGCCCATCTTCGCCTTGAGCAGCGCGAAGGTGTTGGTGAGGTCGCTGATGGCCTTGATCGAGTAGGACTGCGTCTCGACGGGGACGATGACCTCTTCGCTCGCGACAAGTGCGTTGATCGTCACGCGGCTCAGATTCGGCGGGCAGTCGAAGATGACGTAGTGATAGCGGTCGTACAGCGGCTGCAGCTTCGTGTGCAGGATCCGCTCGCGCATGATCATGTCCTGGATGCGCGTCTCGACGGCGCAAAGCTTGATGTCGGCCGGAATGGCGTGCACGCCTTCGATCGCGGTCTCGAGGATCACGTCCTCGGGGGTCACGTGCTCCTCGACCAGCAGGTCCGAGCTCGTCAGGTCCAGTAGATCGGGGTCGAATCCGAACGACGTCGTCAGGTTCGCCTGGGCGTCGAGGTCGACCGCCAGGACCCGACGACCGAGATCCGCCAGGGCCGCCGCGAGCGTGAACGCGGTGGTCGTCTTGCCGACGCCGCCCTTCTGGTTGACCACGCACAGCCGGCGTTGCAGCCCGCGTCCACCCAGCTCCACGCAGCGCTCGGCCTGCTCGAATCCGAACAGTCGCCTTCCCGAGTCGTCCAGCACCGGCTTGCCGAGGTAGCCCTTCGACTTCCACTCGCGGGCCTGGCGCACCGTGACACCGCCCAGCTCCGCCAGCTCTTCGATGGTGTAGGTCTTCTGCATTCGCGTTTCCGCGCCGTTTCCAGGGCAGGCGCAGCGCCCATCCGGTGAGATCGGACGTTGAGGGGACTGTACCGAGCCTCACCCCCAGGCGCGGATCGCCCGCGGAGGTCCCCGTCGGGTGGTCCGGCAACGCCGGGCCCTCAGCCGGCGTTGCCGTAAGATAGCCGCTGGTGCGAGGTTCCGAGTTCCCGCACAGTACGGATAGAGAGGTCACCAGAGCTTGCCGCGGTTCATCCTGGACGAAAAGGACAGCCGGACGGTCTTCGAGCTCGATCAGGACACGATCCTGGTCGGCCGATCGACCGAGAACGACGTCGCAGTCATGGATCTGCGCGCGTCGCGGGTGCACTGCCGCATCGAGCAGCACGGCCAGCAGTACCTCGTCGTGGACCTCGGCAGCCAGAACGGCACGCGGCTCAACGGCCACCTCGTCGACCGGGCCGCGCTGAAGACCGGCGACGAGATTCGCGTCGGCAGCGCGCGGCTCTGGTACGAGAAGGCGCCGCCGCCGGACGCCGTCGACACGCGCGACACGATGGTCACGTCGATGGAGGCGCTGAAGGTCGGGTCCGGGCAGGACCGCCTCGAGCGATTTCACCGCGTGGCGAAGGCGCTGAACAGCGAGCTGCACCTCGACCCGCTGCTGAAGATCATCATCGACCATCTGGTCGAGGTGTCGCAGGCGGAGCGGGGCTTCCTGGTGCTGAGTGCCCGCGACGGCCGGCCGGCCGCCCGTGTGGCGCGCAACTTCGAACAGGAGGACGTCGAGGCGCCGGAGGTCGCGTTCTCCGGTTCGATCGTCTCGAAGGTGATGGACAGCGGCGAGCCCGTCGTGACCGCGAACGCCGTCGAGGACGTGCGATTCTCCGACACCCTGTCCGTCAACGCCATCCGGGCCCGCTCGGTGATGTGCCTCCCCTTCCGGGTGCGCGGCCAGATCCTGGGCGCGGTCTACGTCGACAACCGGCTGCAGCAGGGCGCGTTCGGCGAGGCGGAGCTCAATACGCTGACGTCGTTGGCCGACCTCGCGGCGGCGGCGATCGAGCGCGCGCGGCTGTACGAGGACAACGAGGCGCAGGCGCGCGAGCTGGAGCAGCTCAACAAGCGTCTCGAGATGCGCGTCGAGACCCAGGCGCACGAGCTGACCGAGGTGAAGGACCGCTTGCGCAGCGTCGGGCAGCCCGAGGGCGTCTATCCGCAGATCATCGGCGACTCGCCCGCGATGAAGAGCGTGCTCAAGCTGCTCGACAAGCTGGTGCAGACGGACGAGCCGATCCTGATCACGGGCGAGTCCGGCACGGGTAAGGAGCTCATCGCCCGCGCGATTCACTCGAAGGGTGCGCGGGCCAGCAAGGCGTTCCTGTCGGAGAACTGCGCGGCGCTGACGGACACGTTGCTCGAGAGCGAGCTGTTCGGGCACGTGCGCGGCGCGTTTACCGGCGCCGATCGCGACAAGAAGGGCCTGTTCGAGCTCGCCGACAACGGCACGCTCTTCCTGGACGAGGTCGCGGACATGAGTCCCGACATGCAAAAGAAGCTCTTGCGCACGTTGCAGGAAGGCGAGGTGCGGCCCGTCGGCGGCAAGAGCGTCAAGAAAGTGGACGTGCGCATCGTCAGCGCGAGCAACAAGAAGCTCGAGAAGCTGGTGCGCGCCGGCGAGTTTCGCGAGGATCTGTACTACCGCCTGAAGGTGTTGAACATCGACCTGCCGCCGCTGCGCGAACGCAAGGGCGACGTCGGCATGTTGGCGTCGCACTTCCTGGCGCTGCACGCCGGCGCCAAGCCGGTGAAGCGGCTCGATGAAGGCGTGCTCGACATCCTCGCGACCTACGACTGGCCCGGCAACGTGCGTGAGCTCGAGAACGAGGTGAAGCGAATGATCGCGCTGTCGGACGACGTCATCACGGCGGACGTACTCTCCGAGCAGGTGCAGCGCGGCGCGCGTGGCGGCCTGGGCGGTGACGACGGGGAGCCGGTGCGCAACCTGATCGAGCTCGTGGAGAACGTGGAGCGGCACGAGATCGCGAAGGCGCTGAAGACAGCCGACGGGAACAAGACGCGCGCCGCCGACCTGCTGGGGATCAGCCGCTTCACGCTGCAGCGCAAGCTGGACAAGTACGCCGACGACTAGGCGCGGTCTGAAGCCCCGTCCCGCTGCGGTCGGGGTCCACTGGCTGCGCCCGGCCCGAATTCGACGCTTCGTCCTCAGCGCCTCCCTCGTTACCTACGGCCCTCGCGCATCTGCGACAATGAGCCCGATCGGAGGGCGCCATGGAGCAGACCACACGCCGCACCTTTCTTGGCAGAGTCGGGGCCGGCGCCCTGGCAGGCGCAATCGGCGTCGGCGCCGTGCGCGAACTCGGGCTGCTGGCGGACGCGCGAGCGGAAGGCGATGACCGGCTTCACTTCGGGAAGCTCGAGCCGCTCGTCGACCGAATGCAGAGCACCGAGGCCGACGCCCTGATGCCGGTGCTGAAGGCCGAACTCGACGCCGGCACCTCGCTGCAAACACTCGTGACGGCTGCGACCCTCGCCAACGTGCGCACGTTCGGTGGTCACGATTACGTCGGCTACCACTGCTTCTTCGCGATGGTTCCGGCGCTCGAGATGTCGAAGCGGCTTCCGGCCGCGCGCGCGGCGATACCCGTGTTCAAGGTCTTGCATCGCAACGCCACGCGCATCCAACAAAAGGGTGGACGAAGCAACGAGCGGCTCAAGCCGCTGCGCCTGGAGTCCGAGAACGATCCCGCCGAGGCGGCGCCTGCCGAAGCGTTGCTCGAGGACAGCCGCGGCGCCGACGTCGACGCGGCGGAGCGCCGGCTCGCCGTGCTGATGTCGGGGGAACCCAAGGCCGGGTACTTGGCCCTGCAACCCGTCACACGCGACAACATCGACGTCCACCAGGTCGTGCTCACGTTCCGTTCGTGGGACATGTTGACGCTCGTCGGCATGGAGCGGGCGGACGTCATGCTGCGTCAGTCCCTGCGGCAGTGCATGGATCGCGAGCGGGGGCGGCAGCGGCGCGGTCGAACGGCGCCGTCCATTCGTGCGCTCCTGCCGAAGTTGATCGACGAACACGGTCTCCATGGAAAACCAGCCGCGTCCAGGTCGCTCAGCGACAAGGAGCTTGAGGCGGTTGCCGACTTCGTGTTCAGAAAGGACCGCGACGCATCCGCAGCGCACGTCGCGGCGCTGCTCGCGGAGGGCGTTTCGTGCGAGGACGTGGGGGAGGCGTTGTCGTTGGCCTCCGCGCGGCTGCTGCTGCACGATCCGGGGAAGAAGCGAGCCGAGACGGGCAAGCCCATCGGCAGCGTTCACGGCGCGTCGATCGGCCTGCACGCGGCGGACTCCGCGCACGCGTGGCGTGGGATCGGTCAAGCGACGGACGCCGGCGTCGCGAACGCGAGTCTCGTCACTGGGGCCTGGCATACGGCGGGACAGTCGGGCGGCATGGACGGGGACGCGCCCCATCACGCGTCCGCGCGCAAGGACGCGGCGGCCGTGAAGCCTGAAGAGCTGCTCGGGGCGATCGAAGAGGCCCTGCGCGGGCGCGATCAACCTGCCGCTGCGGCTCTGGCGGAGCGCTATGGCGAAGCGGGCGGCGATCCGAAGCGGTTGATCGACGTGCTCATCGAGCCCGCGATCGCGCACGATGGCGCGCTTCACCACGAAAAGTACTTCCTCACCGCGCTCGAGGAGTTCGCGCGAAGCCGGGCGGCGCATCGCTGGGTACATCTGACGGCGCTGACCCGCGTCATGGCGAGCGGCTACGGCTTCGAGGCGCCGGGTCTCGCGGAGGCGCGCAAGCTGTTCGGTGCATGATGCCGTCCGAGCTCCATTTTCTGGCTCCGACCGGCTGTCTCTGCCAGTTGTTAGTATTTTGTTCTCATGCGCATCACAGCCGACAAACGGAGCATCAGGGCGCGGCGACATCCGACCGCAGATGACCGGATCGCGCGCCGACTGAGGACGCTGCGTGACTTGCAGATCCGGCTCGCTCGCGATCTGGCGAGGGTCGACGCCGATGCCCACTTCGTCTTCTCAGGCTGCGCATCCGTCGTGGAGTACGCACGGAAGCTCGGGTTCAGCACTCCGGAAGCGCGAATGTTGACGAATCTGGGTAAGACGCTGATCGCGGCGCCGGAGGCCGAAGCTCGCGTGCGAAGCGGCGAAGTCTCCGTCGAAGCAGCGGCATTGATCGGGCGCGTGCTGGCGCATCCGGAGCTACGACGCGCCGGCGACGACTGGCTCACCGCCGCCGCGACGGATCCACTACGCGTGTTGCGTCGGCGGATCAGGGAGCGCTTCGAGCTGCACGCGCAGGGTGAGCTGGGCGTGGAAGAGGTCTCGGTCTTCGTCACCGCAAGCGTCAAGGACGACTTCGACCGCGCACGTGAGGTCGCCTCACAGAAAGCGGGCAAGCCGTTGACCGACGGTCAGACGTTCACACGGGTCGTCGGTTTCTATCTCCAGAAGAACGACCCGCTTCGCCAGAAGGGCGGCACGCGCCGGCTGGGCGATACCGGTGCCATGCCGCGCAGCCGCTACATCCCGGCGGAAGTCAGGCGTGCCGTACGCGATCGCTCCGGTGGGGCGTGCGAGGTGCCGAGCTGCGATCGGAAGATCGGTTTGCAGTTCGCGCACCGGACGCCGCATCGCCATGGCGGCGGCCGGGAGGTCGACGACATCGGAAGCCTCTGCACGCGGCATCACGTTCTGTACGACGCCGGGCGCATTCCGTGGCCGATCGCTCCTGCCGAGCGCGGCGCAGCGACGGACGAGGAGGACCTGAAACATGCCCGCGCGAACGGCGGTGGCGTCGTTCGGGAGCGCGCGCCGCCGTATCGAGGCAGTCGACGAGAGCCGGCGAACCCCTTGCGAACTCGCGCGCGACCTTGGCACGCGTTGTGACAACGCCCCTTGCGCCCTCGCATCGGTTCCGGCAACCTCTCCCCGCATGAACGCCGCCGTCCTTGCCGTCATCTCGTTGGCGCTCTTCTTCCTCGCCTTTCGGTTCTACGCGCGATGGATCGAGCGGCGCGTCTACGAGACGGACAACGACGAACCGACGCCGGCGCACACGACGCCCGACGGCATCGACTTCGTTGCGTGCAACAAGCACGTCCTTTTCGGGCACCACTTCTGCTCGATCGCAGGCGCCGCACCCATTGTCGGGCCGGCCATTGCAGTGATCTGGGGCTGGCTGCCGGCGCTCATCTGGGTCGTGCTGGGTACGATCTTCATCGGCGCCGTGCACGATTTCGGCGCGTTGGCGCTCTCTGCGAAGCGCGGCGGTCGCACGATGGGGGATCTCGCCGGCGAGATCCTCGGGCCGCGAGCGCGGGTCTATTTCTTGTTGATCATCATCTTGCTGACGTGGGTCGTGATCGCCGCGTTTGGATACATCATCGCGTTCCTGTTCTGGTGGAAGCCCCAGTCGGTGATCCCGGTGAATTTCGAGATCCTGGTGGCTGTGTTGATCGGTTGGTGGATCTACAAACGCAAGGGCACCCTGCTGTGGCCCTCGATCTATGCCGTCATCGCGTTGTACGTCGTCGTCTACGTCTGCGCCGATCACCCGGAGTGGGGGACGCTCAGCAACATCCTCGGTGCCGATCTCGACAAGGGCGACTCGATCGTCGCGTGGATCGTGTTCCTTCTGATCTACTCGTTCGTCGCATGTATTCTCCCGGTACGTGTGCTCCTGCAACCCCGGGACTACATCAACAGCCACCAACTCTTCGTGGGTCTCGGTGCGCTCATCGTCGGCATCTTGATCCTCAATCCCGAGGTGTCGGCGCCCGCGTTCAACGAGAATGTCGACCCCGCGGCGCCTCCGATATTCCCGCTGTTGTTCATCACGATCGCGTGTGGCGCGATCAGCGGGTTCCACAGCCTCGTGGCCAGCGGTACGACGTCGAAACAGCTCGACTGCATGCGTGATGCGCGAACGATCGGCTACGGCGGCATGCTTGGGGAGGGAACACTGGCGATGGTCTCGGTGCTCGCCGTCTCCGCGGGCTTGGGGTCGGCCGACGTGTGGGCTGAGAAGTACGCGTCGTGGGAGACCGTCGGCACCACGGGGATCGGAAACTTTGTAGAGGGAGCAGGGACGTTTCTCGAACCACTCGTTGCGTGGTCGAACAAGCCGGACTTCGCTGAGACCGTGGTCGCAGTCATCGTCATCTCGTTCGCGGCGACGACCCTCGACACTGCTGCCCGCATCCAACGTTTCGTGTTGGGCGAGTTGGGTGCGTCGACGGGCAAGCCTGGCGTACAGAGAGTCATCGGCAATCGATTCATAGGCGCGGCAATTGCCGTGCTTCCCGCAGGTTGCCTGGCGATCTTCACCGAGGGCGGCAAGGGACCCGGCTCAGGCGGGTTCATCTTGTGGCCGCTGTTCGGAACGACGAACCAGCTGATCGGCGCGATCACGCTGCTGCTGCTCTTCGTGTACTTGAAGTTCGCGAAGAAGCCGGTGCTACCGGTCGCGTTGCCGATGGTCTTTCTGGTCGTGATGACGACGATTGCCGGGGTGATGGGGCTCGAGAAGCAAATCCAAGCCACGAACTGGTTGGTCGTCACCTTCGGCGCGCTGTTCCTCGCTCTGGAGGTGCTCGTGTTCGCCGAAGCGGCCCGGGTGCTACTTCGCGGACGTTCAGCGGATGCCTCTACGACGACGTAAGGGGACGCGCCCGCCCGGGCGCGCCCCCTTCTCTTGATGACAGCGATGGTCGACTACTGCAAGAGAACGCCGAAGATGTCGAGATCACCGACGCCCGGCGTGAACATGTTGACCAGGGCGGTGCCAAGGCCCTGACCGTCGACGTCCACGCGAAGCCGGTTGACAGCCGACGGAATGTTGGGCTGTAGCAACCGCTGCTCTGATTCCAACGTGCCGTCAGCCCGAATCCGTCGGACCACGGCGTGGCTGCCTTGCTGAGGATCAGCCTGCAGGTTGTGGACCGCGTACACGATCAGCCCGGCGCCGCTGGGCTCGAGCGCGACCTGCGGCTCGTGGGGCGGACCGAGCGAAACGGGCACGTTGCCCGAAGGCGCGCCATCAACCGGCCAACACACGGCATGGACCTGGAACTGGGCGTTCACGAGGCCCAGAAGCAGGTCGCCCCGAACGTTGCTCGCCGATGTTCCGATCTCGACGTCGGAGAGCACGCCCGAGAGCGTTTCGGCGTCCCCGAAGCCGTTGTTCGGATCGAGTCGCACGCCGAAGATGCGGTTTGCGCCACTGATCGTCGCCCCCCAGAAGACGACTCCCGTCTCCTCCGCGCCCGCCACCTTCAGCTGGCGAATCTCCAAAGCCGTCTGCAGCACAATGTCGTCACTCCAGTTGCCGAGCCCTGGGTCGCCGAAGACCGCTAGAACGCGTTCCGCGGTCGCGACGCTATCGCGCTCGATCCACGCCACGAGACCGCGGCCGTTCGCATCGACGCTCGAGGTCGTCTCGCGCTCGAAGCCGTTCGTGCGCGTCTCGACGTCGACGGGAAGCAGCGGCTGTCCGCCGAGGATCCCGCTCACCTTGACGTCGAAGGTCGTCGGGGAGACCTCCTCGATGTATGCGATGACGCCGTTGCCGTCTTCGTTCATCGCCATCGACAGCCCTGACGCGGGGGCAACCGCACCGTGATTGTCGATGAGCATCGAACCAGAGGGGCTGAAGCGAATCGCATTGCGAACGATCGGGTCGGTCCCGGTCAGAGGCTCTTCGAGCCAGATCACCAGACTGCGACCCGAGGCCATCACAGCGGCCAGCGGCAGGTCCGCGCCGCGCGTGCTTTCGTTTTCGAGCTCCTCGGTCTCCCACGTGAGCGTGGCGGGATTCAGGAACGCCGCGAATGCGTTCGGGTCGCCTGCGGACGTGACCCGCCACGCAACCGTTGCCTGCCGTCCGCGGGCAACCGCGACACCCTGGGGCCCGAGGTCGATGCTGCCACTCGTGGTGAACAGCGTGTCCGGCAGGCCGGTGGGAAAGCCGCCTTCAAAGCGTTGTGCGATGAGCTCGTTGTTCACCACGCCGCGCTTGACATACACCGCGACGCCGGTGCCGTCATCCGCGAGACGCAGGTCACGCAGCGACGTCTGATCACTCTCATTTTCGAACGGCGAAGGCGGAAGCGGCGCTGTCTCGCGCGTGC
The DNA here is from genome assembly GCA_965223505.1 of Planctomycetota bacterium. Classification (GTDB taxonomy): domain Bacteria; phylum Planctomycetota; class PLA2; order PLA2; family JAEUHO01; genus CBDCWP01. The sequence continues at coordinate 119,717 of CBDCWP010000030.1, read as the reverse complement.
GGAACGAGAACTCGAAGTCGTTCTGACGCTGGTTGCCTGCCAGATCACGGACGCCCGCCTTGAGTAGTACACGCGGCTCCGCGCTCAGCGGCATGCCGCCCTCGGGGTTGAACACCAGCGTCGTTCCGCCGTCCGCCAGGAGCTGGTTGCCGTCGAGCGGTCCGTCGCCCGTCGAGACGCTGAACACACCGCCTTGCAAGCTGGCGATGTCCACCGGAACCTCGAAGTGGATGACGACGCTCGTACCACGGTCCTGATCGACCGAATTCGGAGCGGGAGCCACGGCGATGATCCGCGGTGTCTCCAGATCGTTGATGGGGGTGCTGCCCGGCGGAACGGCGACACCGCCGTTGCCGTTGTCGTTGCCTCCTCCACCGCCGCCGCCACAGGCCGCGAGGAGGAAGCAGAGGATGCTGAAAATGGCGCCCGTCCGGGCGCCGACAGGGTTCTTGGAAGGGGCCATTGAGAGTCTCCAACGGACCCGACCAACCGGGCCCATGAAGGGGGAACTCCCAACGACGCGAAGATTCGTCGTCCCGACTACGATTTGGCCGAAAGGGGTGGGGCTCTGCTCTCGAGAGCAGAGCCTAGGGCGTCTCACGAATCGCCCGATAGAACGGCATCGCCTCCATAGCCGCACGCGAGGATGCATCGACCCTTTCGATCACGAGCGCCAGGTCCGAGTGTGCCTGCGCCACCAACTTTCGGTCTGCGCGGGCACGACCCACGACAGAGGAGCACAGCATCCGCTCCATGATCGGCAGCGCCTCGCCTTGCTCCTCGAGTGACACGTACGCGGGCAGGAGTTCCTCATCGGGCAGACCTCCGCGAAGGAGCAAGGCGTGGGCAGTGACGCCCTCCAGTCCGAGTCGGCGCGCATCTGCCAATACGTCATCGAGATGCCGGCGCGCCTCGTCGGGGGCATCGCACGCAAGAGCCAGTCGCCCGGCCAACAACCGGAGCCGCATCTCGAAGAAGAGCTCCCGAGTGCCGATGGCGTCGATTCGCTCGGACAGGATCTCCAGCGCCTCGGCGGGCCGTTGTCGAGACTCCAGCAATTTCGCCTCGGCGATGACCATGTGAGCGCGCATCAAGGGGGTGGCCCCCGCGCCGGCACGCTCCTTCGTGCGTTCGAGCTGGACCTCCGCTTCTTCGCACCGTCCGAGCCATGCGAGTTGCCCCGCGTAGACGCTTCGGAAAGCCGTTTCCATCGGGATGATCTTCAGGGGCTCCGCTCGTTCCAGTGAGCCGGCCATCGCCGTCGCGGCCTCTGACAGGCGTCCTACGCGCTCGAGTGCGTTCGAAAGCACGGCGTTTCCGTGCACCGCAACGAACGGGTGGTCGAGCGTCGCGCCGAATGCCAGCGCAGCGCGCGCCTCGGCTTCGCCCTCGGCGGCCCGCCCGACGTCGAGCAGCGCATTGGCGTAGTTGGCCCAGGCGACGGCTTCCATGCGCGACAACCCGAGAGACCGCGCCTGCTCACGGTTGCGTCGAGTCAGCTCGACGGCGTCGTCGATCCGTCCCTCCATACGGGCCACCAGCCCCAGTGCATGGGTCGCGTCCGCCTCGCGGTCGCGGTGACCGTGCGCGCGAGCGACTCGTTCGGCGAACTCGAGCAGCTCGCGTCCCCGTTCGAGATTCGACAACTCCATCTCGATCACGCCGAGGTGGCGAGCGGCCGAGCTTTGCCGTGCGAAGTCGGTCGTGGAGAGTGCCGACTGCAGCGCCTCGTCAGCCGACGTGCGCGCGTGTTCGGTGCGACCGGTCAGCATGTAGACCAGCGCCAGTCGCCCCAGTGCGTCGCTCAATACCCCCGCATCGTCTGCTTCGCGCGCAAGGGTGACCGCTTGTTCTCCGATTTGGATCGACTGCTTCTGCCGTCCCAGCAGCCGCAGAGCGATCCCGTACCCGGTGGCCACGGTGGCGCGCGCCGCTGGATCCTCGTGCGTGGAGAGTGCCCACGCTCGCCGAGATGCGTCGTGCGCTTCGGAGACGGAGTCCAACGAAAGCAGTCCGTCCGCAAGGATCGCGAGTGCGCTGACGTGGAGCGATCGCGGAACTCGTTCGTGTTGCTCGTCGATCAAACGCGCAAGCTTGATCATGCGAGACGTGTCGCCGCTTCGCTGCAGCGCCTCCAGACCCTGCCTCAGATAGGGCACCGCCGCTTCGATTTCGTCGCCGTAGAGGAAGTGTCGCAACAGCGACCGGGCGGTGCGGTCAGACACCCGACGGTCCCCTGTGGTGCTGCGCCGCTCGAGCTCACGAGCGAGCGACGTGTGGTAGGAACGTCGAAGCGCCGGCGGAATGTCCTCGTAGAGCATTTCCTGTACGAGGTGATGGCGAAATCGATACTGGTCACCGTCCACGGAGACGAGGGCGTTCTCCTGGTCGAGCGAGAGGAACCTCCGCAGACCGCGTAGTCGAGGCATCTCGAGAACGTCGCAGATGAGCTCCGGGTCGTACTGCGCGCCGCAACAAGCCGCGACAGACAAGAGCTCACGGGCCTCGCTGTCGATCCCGGCGAGCCGATCTTCCACGAGAGCCCGCAACGAGTCCGGGACACGGATCCCCGCCGCCGCGCCTTTGGACGTGTCGACGCGCTTGCGTTGCCGGCGCTGCTCGCGGCCGAACTCGAGCAAGCAGAACGGGTTGCCGTCGGCAGCTCGGATGAGGTCCGCTGCTCCGGTCGAGCCGGCAGCGCGGCGCCCGAGTACTTCGCGCAGCAGCGCGTGGCTGCTGGCCGCGTCCAGTCCGCTCAGCGTCATCCACTGCGTTTCCGGCGTGGACGTTGCCGAACGCCGGATCTTCTCGGAGACGTCCGGCCGCGTCGTCCCGACGACGCACACGCGCTGACCGGGAGCGGTTCGGGCGAGCGCGATGAACAACTCCCACACGCCCTCGCCGCCGAACTGCAGATCCTCGATGACGAACACGAGCGGCTGCTCTCGTGCGAGGGCGGACAACAGCCGCTGGTAGGCCGTGGCGCGAGCCGTGGGTGTCATCGACGTGCTGCCGTCCCGCAGCTCTTCTGACAGGATTTGGACCAGGGGTGCATCCGTATCCAGGAGCTGATTCACTCGCTCCTCGATGTCCATGGCCCCGACCAACACCCGCATCGCGGTTGCGAGCGGAGCGGTGCCCACGGAGGCGTCGCTCGAGCACGCGGCGACCGTCACGCGTGGGGGATGCGATCGCCGTTCGAGCCGCGTGAGCCATTCCATGACCATGCGGCTCTTGCCGACGCCCGCCTCGCCTTCGACGACCAAAGCCGCGCCGTCGCCGGCCTCGGCGCGCTCGAGCAACGCGTCCAGCCGCGCGAGCTCGTCGTCACGTCCGTGCAGTCGAATGTCGTCGTCGCCCCGGCGCCATGTCGGATGCCAGCGCGGCGTGACCTCGCGTGACTTCCACCAGTCGGACTCGTCGCCGTCCCGTAGCACCTCGGCGAGCAATTGGGCGCTCTCGAAACGTCGACCGGCGTCGGGCGCAAGCAGTTCCTGGACGATCGCAGAGAGGAATGCACTGACGTTCGCGCGAATCGCGGACAAGCTCGGAACTGCGCCTTCGACGGCACCCTGCGGATTGCGTCGGAATGGGTGTTCGCCGGCGGACAGCTCGAAGAGCAGTAGACCGAGGGCGTAGAGATCGGTTGCCGGTCCTTGTGCGCCGCCGTGGATCTGCTCCGGCGCCGCGTACAGCAGCGAGCCGACGAACTCGCCCGTGCGTGACAGCCGAAGCGCCTGCTCCGTGAGCAATGCGACGCCGAGATCCATCAGCTTGACGGTTTCGTCGCTCGTGATGACGACGTTCTCAGGCTTGACATCACGGTGCGTCACTCCCTCGGCGTGGAGCGTTGCCAGGGCGGATGCGACGCGCTCTCCGATGAACCGCACGAGACGTTCCGGTACGACGCCGACCTCGTCGAGCAGCTGGCGCAACGTCTGCCCTTGGACGTACTCGAGAACGATGTACGGCGTCTCGACGCCGTCGAGGTCCGCTGTCGCGGCGCCCAGTGTGGAGACGATGGAAGGATGTGAGACACCGCGCCCTACGTCGGCCTCGCGAAGGAACCGCTCCCGATGGCGCTCATGGGTCACGAGGTGCGGGTGAATGACCTTGATGGCGACTCTCTCGTCGTTCTTGCCGCGGCACTCGAACACGCGCCCCATACCACCGCGCCCGATTTCGCGAACGACGCGGTACGCGCCGATCTGTTCGGGTGCGACGTGTGACGGCCCCGCCGGCGTCGCTTGCGCCCCTGCGCCTTCAAGCAGGAAGAGCACCGGCAGCAGACGGCGAAGCTGTTCCTCGTACGCCGGGTGCTCTGCGACGATCTCATCGAGGTTCACGAGCTTGCCGCCGCGCATCTGCTCCGCGAGCCGTTCCAGGATCTGCTCGACCGAGTCGTCGGCGCCGGTCACGGAGCGCGGTCCGCATCGAGAACGGTTCGGAGACGATCGAGGGCGCGGACATAGCGGCGGCTCGCCGCGCTGACCGAGATCCCGAGCTCGGTCGCGACCTCGTTGTTCGAGAGCTGCTCGAAGTGCCGTAGTACGAGCACCTCCCGGTCGGTGGGGGGCATGGTCTCCAACGCATCTTCCAGCTGAAGCCGCATCTCGGCGCGGACCGCCGCGCCGGAGGGGCTGATTCCCGAGACGATCAGGCGGTCCGTCAACGCGACCGACGTCGCGCGTGCGAACGCGCCGAGTCCCACCTGCTGCTCGAGCGAGCGTTTCTTGGCGCCGACGTGGTACCGGCGCAGCTTCTGAAGGCGCTGTGCGGCGATGAAACGGACCCAGACAAAGAAGGGCATGCGCGGGTCCGCAAGCCAGTCAGCGATGCGTCCCGACACCTCGAGCCATGTTTCCTGCAACACGTCCGATGCCCCTACGCGCTGGCGCATCGCCGGGTCCATGCGCAGCTCGATCATCCGCAGCAGCCGGTGCCGGTGCCGATCGAACTGCGTTGCCAGCGCTGTCGAGCGATCCTCGGCGGCCTCCAGGGCTTCCAGATCCTCGTCCCGCTGTGCAGTCACGAGCGGAGCATAGCGCATCGTGGTTCTTCCGGCGGGACGCGCGTCCAATTCCGGCGCGAATCGGGAGTTCCGTACGTAGGGCCCGACCGCACGGCCCCTTGGAGACCACCATGAGCTACCCCACGCAGTTCAATCTACGTGCGGCCGCTGCCACGCTTCTGATCCTCGCGCTCTTCGCGGCGTGCCGGGCTCTCAGGATCTGAGATCAGCGACCACCGACCCGCACCGTGACATCGACGAGTCCGTAGCTCGCTTCGGGATCGACCGGCACGTGTAGGCACGACTCGATCGTGCCGTCGCGAATGCCTGCCGCCCGCGTCCGGATCGCGTCGGCTGCGCCGTGAAGCACACGCTTGTACGCGATGCGGTATGACACGAGCGCCCGCGACCATTCCTCGGCCGGTGCCGACGACGACAAGGCCCCGTCTTCGTCGAGCGTTGTCGGAAATCTCGCCAACCGCTCCTCGAGTACCGCCGCCAACCGATCGAGTGTCCGGCTCTCGAACCCCGGCTGCCGCCAGTCGGTCTCTTCCGCTCGGAACTCGTCGCCGGCTAGCCCCCAGAGCAGCGCCGCATTGAGGAACGCCGTCGGCAGCACCCCGTCGGCGCCGACGCGGCACTTGTCCGTGAGGCCAAGCAGCTCAAGCGCATCGCGTTTCTCGTCGCGGTTGGGATCCGTCGCGTCGAGTTCCAGACGCAAGGAAACCCGGTCATTGACGTTGTCGGGTGGCACGAATCCGTAGTAGAGGAAGAAGTCGGCGGAGTTCTTCTCCTTGCCGTAGTGGATCGTGATCGGCTCGCCCGCGCCCAGCGCACGCGTCGTCTCCAGGTGCCACCCGTCCTCTTCGGCGAAGTAGGCGTTGCGCGAAGTCGAGTCGTGATTGCACAGATCCATGCCCGGGACCAACACCCACACCTCTTCGTCGTCCACGTCGACGGTGAACGTGCGTTGGACGACATGCCCGTATGCCCAGTGCCAGCTCGATGCGTCGATGACGCCCGGAGTCACGATATCCGGAAACCGATGCGGAAGCGCGCTCGACAATCGGCGCCACTCTTCGTCGACGGTCTTGCCTTGCTCTCGAATCCACGTCCCGAGCAGCGGGTCCTGCAGTTCCGCCTCCTCGCTCTCGCTGAGTGAGACCGGAAGTGTCGGGGGCGAGAGCGCGCTCAGATAGGGCGCGAAGAACGAGGACGGATTGTACCGTTCGAGCAACACGAGCAACGCGAGACGCGACATGCTGTGAGAGAACAGTCCCTCGTCCTGCGCCCATGTCAGGAGAGGCTCGAAGCGCGTTTGTTTCGTCTTGCGTGTCAACCAGCAGGCGCGGGGGACGAACAAGATCGTCTCGTCCTCGCGCAGGTCGCGCGACGCGACCAGCCCCGTGCCCATTCCGGGCACCGCGACCGCCCGGCAGCCGTCGAGGCGTCCACCGTGTTCGCCCAGCCACTGCATGAGCGGCGCTTTCGGTCGTCGAGTCTCGGTGTGCATGATCGAGGCGCAATCTAGCGGCGTTCGCAGCCGTTTCTTATCCGAAGATGAGAGGAGCCTGAGAAGGGCGCTCATGTCGTACTTTCGACTTGAAGCGCCGGGAGGCAGCCCTAGTCTTCCAACGTCACCCGCCGAGAAAAGGAGCCACGAATGGACAACTGCCCGCAGGACACGTCGAGCGAGATCGACCGTCGCAGCCTCTTCAAGCGCTTTGCCGCGCTCGCCGTAGCCGTTCCGGCGACCGTACTTGCCGCCAATACCGTCTTCGCGGAGGAAGGCGAGGATGAAGGCCGTCGCCGCCGCCGTGGCAAGGGCAAGGGCAAAGGCAAGGGGAAGGGCAAGGGCAAGGGCAAAGGCAAGGGGAAGGGCAAAGGCAAGGGGAAGGGCAAGGGCAAAGGCAAGGGCAAGGGCAAGGGCAAGGGCAAGTGCCCCGGCACCGACGACGACAGCGAGTCCTAGGCCCGTACACGACCGGCGAACGCGGCCCTCAAACGACGTCGACCGCCACGGGGGCGATATACTCGGAGCTTTGAGGCTCCGGAATCCCGACGATGCGCTTCCGCCCCCTGATTCTAGGGCTCTTCGGCCTGGTGATGGGTGTTCCGTCGCTCGCGCTCGCCCACACGGTCACCACGACCGACGGTGAGGTCCTCGAAGGCGAGGTCGTCAGCCAAGACGAAGAGACCGTGGTCATCAAGACGACCTTCGACGGTGTCAAGACCTTGCCGCGGAGCAAGGTCAAGCTCGTCAACACGTCCGTTCCCCCGCTCCGCAATCAGCTCAGCTTCCGATACGGCCTCGCCAAGGACGACCCCAAGAAGATGTGGGAGCTTCACAAGTGGGCGAAGAAGCAGGGCTTCGAAGATGAGCTCACGCAGTTCCTCGAACGCATCATCGAGCTCAAACCCAAGGACAAGCGCGCGCGCAAGATGCTCGGCCACGAGCTCGTCGACGATCAGTGGATGAGCCCGTCGGAGAAGGAGCAGTACCTCAAGGAGAAGTACGAGGCCGAGATGAAGGCCAAGGGTCTCGTCTTCTACAAGGGCGGCTGGGTTACGCCGGAGGAGCGGGACGCCCGCGAGAAGGGCCTCATGAAAGACGGTGACGATTGGGTCACCGAGGAGGAGTACCACAAGCGCCGCGGCGAGAAGCTCATCGACGGCAAGTGGACAAAAGTCGGGTTCGAGGAAGGCAAGAAGTACGTCCAGGACATCAAGGCTGGCGCGCGCCTCAAGGTCAAGTACCACTGGACGCCGCACTTCGACATCATCGGTGACCAGACGAAGGAGATCACCGAGCGCATCGCCAAGGCCGCCGAGGAGTTCTACGCACTACAACGCCGATTGCTCAAGCCGCAGGGCAACGACTACCCGGAGGAGATCGGCGAGCGCATCCAGATCGTGATCTTCAAGAAAGCGCCCTCGTATGCGCGCTTCGCGAAGTGGTTCGACGAGACCGAGAACTGCGAGGACCTCGTGCCCGGGTGGACCCGCTCGGTGACTCGCCAGCACAGCTACTGGTGGACGCACCCCCGCAAGGCGGCCGTCGCCTATCAGTTCCCGGAGACCGACAAGACGTTTGCGAGCGTCGTGCTGCACAACGTGGCGCTCATCTTGCTGACCCGCTACAGAATCAACTACAAGTACCCGAGCGTCTGGCTGCGCGAGGGGTATGCCTATCACCTCGAGCTCGAGACGTACGGGTACACCCAGTCGTTCACGCTCGGCAAGGGCGGGACGGCATCGGGCGGCGGAACCGAGGGGCCGATCTGGGCGAACAGCAGCAAGTGGAAAGCCGGGCTGCTCGCGCTCGTCAACGCCGGCAACGACCCGCCCATGAAGCGCCTCGCAAAGATGGGCACCGACCAATTCGGGTACGTCGAGCTCGTCAAGGCCTGGAGCGTCGTCGACTGCCTCATCAAGTGGGACGCGGCCAAGTTCAAGCAGTTCATCGACCTAACGAAGAAGACCGACGCCCAGGGCGTGCCCGTCGATGAGAAGGACGCGCTGAAAGAGGCCTACGGCGTCAGCTTCCGGCAGCTCGACGAGAAGTGGCGGGCTTTCGTCAAGAACGGGCTCAAGCATCCCTGAACCCGCCGGTGCGCGGGTCCGATAGACTGGAGTGTTGTGAGGGCTTCGACCGGTCGCCAGCTCCCGACGCGACGCCTCGCGGGCCGCGGACTCGCCGCGCTCGCGATCATCTTCCTCTGCGCTCTGCCCGCCTCAGCCGAAGACGAGCGCGACTTCGAGCCTGTGCCGCCCCAGATCTTCTTCCCCGAGCCCGACGCGCACCACGACCCGATCATCCGCGCGATCATCGCCAACTCGTTCGCTGACCAGAACAAGACGCCGGTCGCGCGCGAGCGGTTGGTCTGGCAGTACCACGTGTGGAGCGTTCCTGCGCTCATCGACGAGCTGGTCGGTGGGAACCACACGGCGATCATCAACAGTGCGCTCACCGTTGCCGCGCTGCGTGACCGCCGCGGTCCCGCGCCGGAGCTGTGGGAGACCCTCAACCCACTCATCAAGATCGCGGACGCCGACAGCATGGATCCGTGGCAACGCGCCGTCGGTTGCCTTGCGCTCGGCTGCTTCCACTGGCGAGAGGGGGTCGACCGCGATCGGTATCGTCGCGTCCCGGACATTCTGAACCCCGACCGAAGCGGCGCCATGCAGAGGAGCCTTCAGAAGGCGGATCGCGTGTTGCTGCGACGCGTGCTGGACGACAATGCGCAGGTACGCGCGATGGCCCTGATGGCGCTCGCCAAGCGCGGAGGCGACGTGACCCTGCAGCGTCTCAACGAACGCTGGAATCCGAAGGTCGTCGCGGATCCCGTAACGCCGTGGGCGCACTTGCTCACGCTGGCCTTTCTCGGCGAACCCCACATCGACCCCTTCTTCGACGCGCTCGACGACGACAGCAGCGACATGAAGCGAGCGGCCGCACTGGCGCTGTCCGTCGGGATGCTGATCGATCGACCGCCGGAGTGGACCGGGAACAGCGACCTGATCCTCAAGCGTCTCTCCCGCGCGGATCTCTCCCATCAGAAGCAGGGGCCCGAGGCCGTGTTCGCGATGGGGGTCTGCATCTGGAAGTTCCAGAAGATCCTCGAATGGAAGAGGCTCTGGCACATCGCCGAGACGCCGAGCACCAAGACGGAGATCGCGATCGCCGCCGCGCAGATGCTGCTCTTCTGCGAGGAACGGTGGTTCCTCGACGCGGCCATCCGCGTTGCCGCCGGGAACAGCGGTCGCCGCGCCGCGCCGCCCGTCCTCGCCATGTGCCTGCTGCACGCCGGGCAGCACGGGACGCGCCAGGGCATCGAAGCCGTCCGCGAGTACCTCCGGGATCCGGCGGAGAGGCCGCGCGCCGAGGGCGGCGGTTGGGACGTGCGTTTTCATGCCGCCGTCGGCCTCCTGCGTGCGCTGCACCTCGGTCGCATCGAAGACAAGGAGCTTCGCGAGCAAGCCGTTGAGGCGTTGGAAGATGCGGTCAAGACGGGGATGGCCAAGGACGCGCCGTGCCGGATCGCGCTCGAGCGCGTTCTGGAAGAGGAGGCGCCGAAGATCAAGGCGAACACGAGCAACCGCATCTCGAGGGCCGGCCTCGAAGCGGTCGAGAACAGCTTCCGTTGCAAGTACGGACTGCTTGCCAAGGACCCGATCGACGCCTGCGCGCATCGCGTGAACGAGTTCATGCTCGAGTTCTGGGGCCTGAAGACCCTCACCAAGGGTTCGCCCGGCGATCCCAAGAAAGACCAGCAGGCGCAGCTGTATCTGAAGTCGTACTTGGACCGCTATCCCTACTTCTCACGCGTCGAGTTCCGCCATGACCGTGGCTGGCGCAAGAGCGTCGCGAGCCCCGACGACGCGATGGTGTTCGACCGATGACCGTGCGCAACGAGGACTTCCTGTTTGCTCAGGAGGCGCAGAGCCGCGGCTTCGTTACGGAGGCCCAGATCGAAGAGGCCTTCATGCTGCAGAAGCGCATGACAGAGGACCTCAAGATCGACGAGCGGCTCGCGGTCATCCTCGTGAAGCGCGGATGGCTCGCCGAGGAGCAGGCGAAGCAGGTCTACGCGCTGATCGAGCCCGAGGGCCGGCAAACGCAGATTGCGGGCTACCGCCTCGTCGAGAAGATCGGACGCGGCGCGATGGGAACCGTCTACAAGGCGATTCACCTCAACCTGCATCGCGTCGTCGCGATCAAGATCTTGCGTCGTGAGCTGATCTCCGAGAAGACGCACGTCGAGCGTCTGAAGAGCGAGGCGTCGATCCTCGCCAGCCTCGATCACCCCAACATCGTTCGTGCCCTGGATGCCGGCGAGAGCAACGGCTTCCCGTACGTCGTCATGGAGTACGTCGAGGGCGAGACGCTGCGCGACCGCATCAACCGCGAAGGCCCGCTCTCAGAGAACGAGGCGCTGCGCATCGCGCGCGCGCTCGCGGACGCGCTCGAGCGCGCGCGTCGCATGGGCGTCGTCCACCGCGACGTCAAGCCCGGAAACGTGCTCATGTCGAAGCGCGGCGGCGAGCCCAAGCTCATGGACCTGGGACTCGCGAAAGGGCCCGTCGATCTCGAGCTGACGCAGCATGGCGCGACGGTGGGAACGCCGCAGTTCATCTCGCCCGAGCAGGCGGAAGATCCACGCAAGGCCGACACCCGCAGCGACATCTACAGTCTGGGCGCCACGCTCTACGCGATGCTGACCGGGCGGCCGCCCTTCAAGGGCGCGACCCTCGCGGAGATTCTCACGAAGGTCTTGTACGAGCAGCCCACCCCGGTCCGGGCGCGCAACCAGCGGATCAGCCCGGAGACGGGCTATCTCGTCGAGCGCATGATGCTCAAGGACCCGACGCTTCGGTATCAAACGCCTGCGCAGGTCGTCGACGACGTGGACGAGATCGTCGGCGGACGATCGATCATCCCCGAAGGGTTCCAGGGGAACTGGGAAGCGTTTCTGCTGCGCCGGCGCAACAAGAAGCGCATGCGTATCGCGGGCATTACGGCGGTCACGCTCCTGATTGCCGGCCTCGGAGCGGCGATGCTGCAAGACCACTTCGAGAAGCAGGACGCTCACCGGACCGCGCAGGACATACAAGAGCCTGCCGCCGAGCTCGCGGAGGCGGAGAACGACGATTCGGCGGCCGAGATCGATCGCAAGCTTGACGACGCCCGTCGGGCGCTTCGTCGGATCCAGGAGATCAAGAGCGAGCACGGCATCTCCGCCCCGGATACGCAGCAGCTCGAGGAACGCATCAAAGAGCTCGAAGGGCTACAGCGGCAATTCCAGCTCTTTGCCAAGATCGAGGCGGAGTGCAATGACCTGCTCGGCAAGTTCAAGTTCAACTCCGCACTGAAGCGCTGTCTGGAGCATCAAGTCCAACACCGGCCCCAGGGGCCGGTGCTCTCTGCGAGTGCCAAGCTCGAGGAGCGGATCCGGTACAACTCGATCATCACCTGGCGCGGACTCGTACGACGCGCCGAGAGCCGGGGCGCCTCCAATCTCGCGGAGTTCGTCGCGATCTGGACGAGCCTCGCCAGCAAAGATGATGGCATTTTGAACGACGAGTTCATCACGCCCAGGCTGCCCGAACCCCGCGCGGAGCTCGATACCCACCGGCGCACCGCCAGGGCCCTTGCCAAGGCCGCGCGTGACATCGAACGAGAGGTCGAGCGACTCCTCGAGGCGTACACGCCCGATCACGTCAAGCGCGCGTTCGACGCGTATCAGGCCGGAAAGCTGCGCGCCGATCTTCTCGACGACGTGACGGCGCTGCGCAGGGTGGTCCGCGCCTTGTGGGGACCGCACGTTCACTGGCGCAAGCTGGAGACGCTCGACGCGCGCGACGAGCGCACCGGCCACGTTACGCGCATCACGAACAAGCTGGAGCGGGACGTCGACGACCAGTTCCGAGCGCAGTGGAGCGATCGCAAGCAGGACATCGATCGGCTCGAGGAGAAGCATGCCGACCACGCGGTGAGCGAGGCCCGCGACATGCTCGAGAAGTTCATCCGCGACCTCGAGCGCTGGGGCATGTATCCCGAGGAGGCGTTCGAGGCGAAGGTGCGGCTCAGCGGCCTGCTCAGCCGCCACAAGATCGCCGTTCAGTCGGCGGAGTCGCTCTTCGAGCGGACGTTGAGTGACGTCTTGGAGGCCTTGCGAGCCGGGGACCGCGATGGCATCGAGCGTTCGGTGCAGCGCGCGAGCGACGACCCCAACGCCTGGCCGCGCCGCGCGTTGATCGATCAGCTGAGTACCGCGTCCGACGCGCTCGAGCAGGTGTTCGCCGCCGCATTCGAGTACGTCAAGACGCAGGTCGATGCGGAGCCGTCCGACGTGAAGCGACGGCTGCCGAACGGCAGCGTGATCACGGTCCAGAAGTTTCGCGTTCAGTCCGTCGGCGGCGACGACCGGACCGTCGTCGCGACCTGGGGACGCGGCTCATCCAAGAGCACCCAGACCTTCGAGCTGGAACGCGACTTCCCGCTCCAACAGCTGCGCAACTGGGCGACGAAGCGGCCCATCGACAAACAGTCCCTCCTGATCATCGACGTCGCGCTGGTCGAGCCGGTCGACGCCGCTGCGAAGGACCTGCGCCCGGCGCTCCGGGACTATGGCAGGATCCAGGCGGCGATGGCCAAAGCGGACTATCTCGGCGTCTGGTCGAAGTACGTCGACCGCAACTACCAGAGGCTGCGCGGGCTTCAGGACGAACGTGAGAGCCTGGCGTTCGACAACTATCGCGCCGGAAAGGCGCTGCACGGCGAAGACTCCTGGTACACCGCCAAGCGGAAGTTCGAGGCGTTCCTGGACGACCCCTTCGAGACCGAAGCGAAGGAGAAGTTCCGAGAGAGCGCAGAACAGCTGCTGCGCCAATGCAACGCGGAGCTGGAGAACAACAAGCTCGCGCTGTGGTTGCGGGGCTTCATTCCCAAGGCCGCACCCCCGGCACTCGACGGCAAGAAGCGGGTCGAGATCCTGGTCAATTTCGACGACGCCGAGCAGATGAAGAACTTCAAGCACGTGCTCGGGCGGCTCGAGCTCGAGGCCGGCGCGGTCGTGTCGCCCGATCCGGTGACCGAGCGCTACCTGCACCTGCTCGCCGGCGAGCCGGGCCTTCGGCGAGGCCGTCCGTTGTCGATCGAGTCGATGTTCGATCCGGGCTACGAGATCTCCCTGGAGTTTTCGGTCAACCTTCTCGGCGGCTCGGTGGTGCTCGCGTTCGACATCGACGGCGTGCAACTCGCAATCGTCTCGGCCGACCCGAACTTCCATCCCGCCTGGCGCATCCCGCTCTCGCTCGAGCAGCTCGGGAAGGACGGCAAGACGCTGGTGGACTACTACGGCCGCGGCCGCGGAATCGGCTATCACGACGGCCCGGGGTTCGGCAAGTTGTGGAACGGCGACAAGTGGCACTGGCAAGACAAGCACCAAGGCCGGCACTTCGAGCGCTGGAGCAGGCAGACCGACCCGCTCGACGGCAGCCTCAAGCCCGAGCTGTTCGCGTTGCCGCCGGCGTTCCGCGGGCGCATCCGCATCGTGCGCAACGTGGACAAGCTGGAGCTCTGGGTCGCCAACGAACCGAAGGGCGTGGCGGAACCGACCTTCCAAAACGTGTACACCATCCAGCGGTCCGAGTGGCGGAAGGTCGGTTCCGGCACGCAGCGTGCGGGCCTCCGGATGAGCAAGGGCACGGGCCTGCTGCAGATCCTGACGTGGACCCCGATGATCATCGACGACCTGCGGCTGACCGGCGCCATTCATCCCGCCTGGCGGCGGGCGCAGGAAGCCAAGGAGAAGACAAGCGAGGTTGGGGAGAAGAAATGAGGTTCAGGGGCGTCCAACACTTGGTTCGTTCAGTTCGTCCGGATCGGGCCGCAGGCGCCCAACAATCTGGCAGACTGTGGGTACGCGAAGAGCCGCGGCGCACGGGGTTGCGCGTCGTCGGACGGAGTCAGTGATGATCGAAGTCAAACCCCAAGAGAACGGTTACGACAGCCGGCGGTTCCTGTCGCTCAAGGGCATCGGGGAGCTCGGCGCCGGCGAGAACCTCAAGCTCAGCATGGGAGAGACGATCGTCTGCGGCCGCAGCCGGCACTGCGATTGGTCGCTCAAGCGCGCGCCCGCGTACCTCGGCGGATCACCGCAACGACGCGACGGCATCCGCAAGAGCCTCGCGTTTCGATCCGTCAGCCGTCAGCACGTCCGCATCTCCTACCTGGCGCCCGACATGGTCGAGCTCACGAACCTCTCGTCCAACGGGACGATCGTGGACGGCAACAAGGTCGACCGGATCATTCTGAAGAACTGCGACGCCGAGACCCACGTGATCAAGCTCGGGCCGAAGGGCGTCGAGCTGGAACTTCAGCCGGGCTCGCTTCCGGTGTGAGGGACCAGCTAGGTTTCTGCGGAGAGCACCGCTCGTAGCGCCTCTTCCACGTCGTCCGGCGCCATCGTTCGCATGCACAGCGGATCCGCGCAGCGCCGCAAGGTGCACGGCCGGCACGCCACGTCGTTCCGCGTGAGCGTCGACAGCACGCCCGTCGATCCGTCGGCGCGTACGCCGTAGGGCCCGTAGACGGCGGGATCCTTGGGTCCGAACAGTCCCAACAGCGGCGTCCCGACCAGTCCCGCCAGATGAAGCGGCCCGGTGTCCGCGCCGACGAACGCACGTGCGTCGCGCGTTACCTCCGCGAGCACGGCGAGGCTCGGCGTTCGAAGCGACTTGGCCGCCCGGTCCGAGGCGTCCACCACCTGCGCCGCGAGGTCATCTTCAGCGGGACTGTGCGTGACGACCACGTCGAGGCCCGACTCCGCAAGCCGGCGTGCGAGCGCGCCGAAGCGCTCCGGCGGCCAGCGCTTGAACGAGCCGAAGCCGCTCGTACCCGGGTGCAGCACGACGTAGCCGTCGCCGTTCACACCGAGTGACGCGACGAGCTCACGCGCAGAGCGGGTTTCCTCCGGCGGCACCGGAAATCCAGGCAAGACGTAGGGAAGCGACTCGCCCAAGAGCGCCGACACGAGCCCCAGGTTGCGCTCGACGCGATGCCGAAGGGAAGGCGGCGGGGACCAGCGACGCGTCGTGAACAGGTGATTGGCCTCGCGCGACGCGCCGCGGCCGAAGCCGTATCGAAGCTGCGATCCGGAAAGCCGGGTGATGACGCCCGACTTGAGGTTGCCCTGCAGATCGATGGCGACGTCGTACTCACCGGCCCGCAGCGTCTTCAGGAACCGCGTGGTCTCGATCCCGAATCGGATCGGGTTGGGGACCCCCTTGAGCGCCCCGGAAATCGACCGGCGCGGATAGACGACGACGCGGTCGACGTCCGCTCGGTGGCGCAAGAGATCGGCCGCGCGGTCCTCCACGACCCAGTCGATGCGCGCCTTCGGGAATCGCGCCCGCAGGCCGCTGAGCACCGGCAGCGCGTGGAGAACGTCCCCCAGCGCCGATAGGCGCACGATCAGGAAGCGCGGGGGCCGCCCCGGCAGTGGGAACCAGGGTTTCGGGCCTTTTGGCCTGCCGGGTACCATCACCGAACCTCCACGGCTCATCGTGCGTCAATCTAACGGGGTGTTCCCCGTTGTTTGCGGGAGCGTTGGGCCGCTCTCACGGAAGGGAGTCCTTGGTGTATCGCAAGAGCCGCGCCCGAACCGGGCGAATCCCGACTGCGGTATGGGTCGTGTTCGTTCTGGGCTTGCTGGTCCTTCCGGCCGCGGGGTTGGGCCCGCTGCCGCAGGCGCACGCCGAGGGCGGCCGGCCACTCGACAAGTTCTTCAAGGGGCAGGTGTCCATCGACGAGAAGACGAAGGAAGTCACGATCAAGTACGACTTCCGCAAGAAGTCGCAGCTGGCCGACTTCCAGGAGTCCGTGCCCTGGCCCATCAAGGCCCGCAAAGACCAGTGCATCAAGTGGTTCGACGGCAAGCTCGAGGTCGTCGGAAACGCCGGCGCGCGGCACATCGCCGAGTGGGACAAGGAGATCACGGTCACCGTGAGTGTGACGCCGTTCGCCGAGAAGGACATCGGTGGGTGGCTCGAACCAGCGGGTGGCGGCAATGACTGGGCCACATTCACGCTGACGGAGACGTTCTTCCACGCGTGGGACAACAGCAAAGGCGGCACGGACAGCATCATCAAGTTCGGTGATCAGTGGCGCGAGTCCGGCGCCACGAAGGACTTCATCGGGTTCCGATACGGCCAGCGCCGAACGCCCAAGGAGAAGCTCCAACTCGGCAAGTCGTTCGAGGTCTCCTTCGGCTTGCGGAAGAAGAAGCTCTTCTTCAATACACCGGGCGCGGAGATGGCCGACAAGGATCGCGGCAAGAAGCTCAAGAAGATGTACTTCGGCTTCTACGCCATCAAGGGTCAGGCGCGCTTCGACAACGTCGTCGTGACCGGCGTCTTGTCGAAGGACTGGATGAAGGAGCAGGGCCTGGAGCTGCGTGTCGAAGAGGCGGGCACCGAAAGCGGTTTCGACGAAGAGACGCAGCAGCTGCTCGACGATCACAAGAACGGAAAGGCGAAGGCGACGCGTGGTCTGGTGAAGCTCGTCGGCGATGTGGACGAGAAGCCCGAACTTCGCGTGGCCGCCAAAGAAGCGCTGATGACCGGTCCGAAGAAGGCGGTGCGCGCCGTCCAGGATCTGCTGTACTCACCTCACGAGAGCGTGCGTGAGGACGGAAGGGACATCGTCAAGGCGCTGTTGGGCAAGGACTTCGGCTTCAAGCCGAAAGGCTCGCAGAAGGGCCGCGACAAGGCGATTCAGAAGCTCAACGAGGCGCTCGACAAGAATCCCGAGCTGCTGGAAGGCTGATGCAGGAGCCGATTCGGGCCCAAAGTCGATCCCCCCGTGGTTCCTGGGTAACCAGATGAGTGGGAATTTCATGTACGGAGGCGCGCCCCGCAGGGGCGCAGTCCGTAAGATAGGCGGGTCGATCTGTCGACCTGACCGGAGCAAACTGCCATGAAGCGCATTCTGAGTTGGTGTCTGCTGGTTGCAGCCTTCGTTGGGTTCCTCGGTGCCGATGCCTTTGCGCGCGGAGGTCGCGGCGGCGGAGGCCGCAGCGGCGGCGGACGCAGCGGCGGAGGACGCAGCGGCGGCGGTCGCAGCGGACGCGGTGGACGCGGCGGCATGGGCCGCACCGGTCAGGGACGAGGCAACCGCGGCGGTCGTGGCGGAAGCGGGAAGACTGCGAAGGAATGGGAGCTGCTCCAGGAGCAAGAAGAGCGCAAGGAGCAGATCGACGAGCGCCGCAAGAACCTGATGGAAGCGGATCGCACGAAGGAGCAAGAAGGGTGGCTTGCCGACCGCCGCCTCGAAGCCGCGGACGACGAAGGCAAGACCGGTACCGTTCGCTAAACGGAACGGTTCGCCGGAGATCACCGCACAGCCACGGTCGGCGCCGACGTAACACTCGTGGAGACTGCCATGCCGCGCCGCATGTCGAAGGCGTTCGCCGGTGACGTCTCGACCCTCTTGGGGTCGTTCCTCCTCCCCGCGCTTCTTGTCGGGGCCGTTCTGATGGCACCGGCCGCGTGGGCCGACGAGACCAAGCCCGAGGAAGCGGGGGAACAGTACAAGGGCAAGCCGATTCAGGCGCAGGAGGCCTACGACGAAGGCGAGGCGGCGCGCGAGGAAGGTCGCTGGGAAGCGGCCGCGAACGCCTACTGGAAAGCCATCGCGGCGGACCTCAATCACTACCGTGCGCATGTTCGCTACCAGGAAGCGGCACTGAAGGTCGGTGACGACCCCCAGACGTTGACAGAGGATCTCCAGTCGTTCCTCAGTGACTGGCCGAAGCTCGTCTGCTTGAAACTTCACATCGCGCGCATGAAGCCCCCGGCCGAACGCCTTCTCGTTCTCGAGGGCATGGTCAAGGCCGACAAGAAGAACTACGACGCGCACCTCGAGGTCGGGCGCGCCCACATGGCGCTCGGCAACCTCAAGGAGGCGCTCAAGCCGCTGCAGGTCGCGGCGGGCCTTGCGCCGGCGGAGCGGCGCGACATCACGCTGCTGCTGGCGGAGACCGAGTACGCGCTCGGGAAGACCAAGGAGGCGCGCCAGCGCGTTCAGTCCGCGGTCCAGGCCAAGAACGAGTTCTTCGAGGGGCATCTGATGCTCGCGCGCTTCGACCTGGTCGAAGGCGACTACGCGAAGGCGACGTTGCGGGCGGACACCGTGCTCACGATGCGTCCCTCGTTCCTGGCGGCGTTCTTGGTCCGCAGCGAGGCCTTGTCGCGCGACGGCAAGCTCGACGAGGCCATCGACTCGATGAAGAAGGCCTATCGCATCACCCAAGAGCACCCGGACATCACGCTTGCGTTGGCCGACCTCGTGGCGAAGCAGAACACGGAGCAGGCCTACACCGAGGCGAAGACCTACTACGACAAGGTGATCGAGGCGGACGAGGAGAACCACCGCGCGTATTTCGGTCTGGGCTGGCTTCTCGAGCGACAGGAGAAGTGGGAAGAGGCCGAGGAGCAGTACCGCGAGCACGTCGCGCTCAAGCCGGACTCCGCGGAAGGCATCAACTCGGTCGGCTACTGCTTGTTCAAGCAGGGGCGGATCTCGGAGGCGCAGGTTCAGTTCAAGAAGGCGTCCAACATCCGAAAGGACTATCTCACTGCGATGGCCAACCTCGGCGCGACGTACGACGCGCAAGCGAAGTTCAGCGAGGCCATCGACGTGTACGAGAAGATGCTCAAGATGAAGGGGCAGAAGGACAACCTTCGCGCCATGATCAACTGCGCCTTCGACTACGAGGCGCTCGGCACCTTCAACAAGGCGCTCAAGCTCCTGAAGCGGGCGCATGAACTGCGGCCCAATGACCCGAACATCGTGGTCTGGATCGGCGACAACTACTACTTCCAGGAGAAGTACAAGGAAGCGGTCAAGTGGTACGTGAGCGCGACGGAGATGGACGACAAGTCGTACTTCGCGTGGCGTGGTCTCGGCTTCTCGTTCATTCACCAGAAGAAGTGGGAGGACGCCGTCGAGGCGCTCGAGAAGGCCTCAGGTCTGAACGAGAAGGACGTCGACTTGATGCTGGACATCGGCGACATCTACATGAACGAGCTCGAGGACCTGGAGACTGCGCTCAAGTGGTTCGAGCAGTACATCAGCCTCGGCGGCAACGATCCGGCCGTGCCTGAGATCATTGAAGAGATCAAGAAGGAGCTCGAGGACAAGAAGAAGTAGGCCGCTAGGGAAGTAGGCCGCCGTCCTCTGGAGCGGTGTCAGGCCTGTCGGCCGGACATCGACGCGCTCGCACTTTCTTTCTCCTTCAAAGGGGGCGGGCCCGCTCGCGGACTCGACCTGGGTTCCCCCAAGATCTCGACCTGGAGCAATCGTTCGCACATCAAACGCACGACGCGCGTCTTGTTCCGCACTGTGATGCGGCATCTTTGTTGCCACGCAGCGCGTCGGAAACGTCGGTGCCGGTGCGATGGTCCCGAAACGAGTGTTGGCACAGAACCGCGCACAACGCGTTGATAGCATCGGTTCGAGACGACGTCATGGGGCGTTTGACGTGCTTCGATCGTTCACGCTAGCTCTCTGCCTGCTCTCGCCACTGCTCACGACGGCAGGTGCGTCCGACCGAGCACCAGCTACGGACGTCGTGCGACCCGAGTTGCTCGAGATCGAGGTGACAGGCAAGGCGTTCGAGTGGCATGTGCGCTACCCAGGTGTCGACGGACGGATCGGAACGAGCGACGACGTCTTCTCGCGCCGCGACGTGCACGTCCCCGCACACACGCGAGCGCGGCTGCACCTTCGAAGCCGCGACTACATCTACAACCTCGCGTTGCCTCGGCTCGGATTGAAGGAGGCCGCCGTGCCGGACCTCGAGTTCTCGTTGGAGTTCGAGACCGGCGATCCGAGGACACTCGAGTTGCGTGGCGATCAGATGTGTGGGTGGACGCACCCGCTGTTGCTCGGCCGGCTCGTCGTCGATGCCCCGCGGTCGTTCTGGGCATCGATGGAGCGAGTAGGGCCCCACTAAGGGTGAAGGGGGGGCTCGGTGCCGCGCAGGAATCGCCGCCTCGCGCGCGTGGTCGCATTCACGGTGGCGCTCCTGGCGTTTGTCGGATGCGGTGAGCAGGACCCGCCTGCGCCGGGCCCGGGCTCGGACTCCGACTCGAGGACCGAGCCGGCCGCAAGCTCGCGACCGCGGGTGTTCGGACGCGCGCCGTCGTTCACGCTGATCGACCAGGACGGCCGTGCCTTCGCGAGCGATGTCCTCGCAGGACGCGTGTGGATTGCGAACTTCTTCTTCACGCGATGCGTTGCGACGTGCCCCGTGCAGACCGGTCGACTGTCGCAACTGCAGGCGCGTTGGGCCGATCGCCGGCCCCGAGACGAACTCCATTTCCTCAGCCTGAGCATCGATCCACGCAACGACACGCCCACAGCGCTGAAGAAGTACGCTGAAACGTACGGCGCGGACCTCGCACACTGGTCATTTCTGACTGGAGATGACGGCGAGACCTCGGCACTGAGCTCGCACGCATTCAAGCTGCCGGTCGAGCCGGATCCGACCAACACGCGTATGCCAATTGCGCACAGCGCCCGCTTTGTTCTGGTCGACCGTCGGGGTCTGGTCCGGGGCTACTTCGACAGCCAGACGGATGCCGGCGTCGAGGAGCTCGTCGCGGCCACCGAGACGGTCTTGGCCGAGCCTGCTCCGAAGGCCGTCGGCGTTCCCCCCGACGTCTTCGATACGAGCTGGCTCGAGGCGCGGGCCGCGAAGCAGATCGCGGCGGCCCGCTCGTGGAAGGTGGTCCACGATTTTCGCTTTCGAGATCGAAGGCTGTCGAGCGGCATCCGCTTCGTCAATCGCGTCGTCGACGACTGCGGCAAGCGCTACAAGGCCGTTCACTACGACCACGGCAACGGCGTCGCGGTCGCGGACGTCGACGGAGACGGCCTGCTCGACATCTACTTCTCGAATCAGGTCGGTAGCAATCAGCTCTGGCGAAATCGAGGGGACGGCACGTTCGAGGACATCACCGAGGAAGCGGGCGTCGCCGTGACTGATCCGGTGGGGGTGACGGCATCGTTCGGCGACCTCGACAACGACGGAGATCCGGACCTGTTCGTCACAACTGTGCGAGGCGGCAACTTCTTGTTCGTGAACGACGGGGAGGGAGCGTTCAAGGACGTGACCGAGGCGGCCGGGCTCGTATACGAGGGTCATTCGTCCTCCGCCGTCCTGTTCGACTTCGATCGAGATGGTCGACTGGACATCTTCGTCTGCAACGTGGGCGTCTACACGACGAACACGCTGCGGCGCGTCATCGACGACTCGACGACGGCGGGGCTCCCTCCAGGACCGTTCTACTACTACGAAGGCGTGTTGGACGGGTTCAGTGGGCACCTGAAACCGGCACGCTCCGAGGTCAGCTTGCTCTATCGGAACCTGGGTGAGAACCGCTTCGAACTCGTCAACGACCGCGTCGGGCTGAACGACAAGACCTGGACCGGAGCGGCCAGCCCGATCGACGTGAACGACGACGGCTGGGTCGACCTGTACGTCCTGAGCATGCAGGGACACGACGAGTACTACGAAAACGTGGCCGGCAAACGCTTCGTGAAGAGGAGCCGGGCAGTGTTTCCCAAGACGTCGTGGGGAGCGATGTGTATGAAGGTCTTCGATTTCGACACCGACGGAGATCTGGACTTCTTCATCACGGACATGCACTCGGACATGAGCCAGGGCGTCGACCCCGAGCAGGCGCAGGAGAAGTTGAAGTCCGACATGGTCTGGCCCGAGTCGATCCTGCGCAGCGAGGGCAAGAGCGTTTGGGGCAATACGTTCTTCGAGAACAAGGGCGGGGGGCGCTACAAAGAGGTCTCGGACGCGATCGGCGCCGAGACCTACTGGCCCTGGGGGATCAGCGTGGGCGACCTCAACGCCGACGGGTACGAGGACGTCTTTGTGGCCGCCAGCATGAACTACATGTTCCGCTACGGCGTCAATTCGGTCCTGCTCAATGACGGCGGAAAGCGATTCCTGGACAGCGAGTTCGTCCTCGGCGTCGAGCCCCGTCGCGGCCGGTTGCTCAAGCCGTGGTTCGACCTCGATTGTTCGACGGACGGTGACCATTTTCTGTGCAAGGACAAAGAAGGGGAGCTGGTCGCGTGGGCTCCCCTCGGGAGCCGGTCGTCCGTCATCTTCGACCTCGACGACGACGGGGACCTAGACGTCGTGACCAACGACTGCAACAGCGAGCCCCTCGTGCTGGTGAGCGACCTGTCGGATCGCCGCGAGATCCACTTTCTCAAGGTTGCCCTTCGGGGCACCAAGTCGAACCGCGACGGGCTCGGCGCAGTAGTTAGAGTGACGTTCGCCGGACGTACCCTCACCCAGGTCTACGACGGGCAGTCCGGGTATCTGTCGCAGAGCTCGAAGCCGCTCTACTTCGGATTGGGCGACGCGGAGTCCGTGGATCGCATCGAGGTAGTCTGGCCGTCGGGCTCGAAGCAGGTCGTCACGGACGACATCGCCGTCGACGACTTGATCGTCCTTCGAGAGCCCTAGGCTCTGGATCAGCGGTCCGGCGATGCGCGCTCAGGCGCGGCTCGGAGTCGAAAGCCGGTTCCACGCACCGTCTCGATCTCGCCGCCTTCCGTCCCCAGCTTGCGGCGAAGATGACTGACGTGCGTGTCGAGATTGCGCTCCGCCGACCTCGAACGATCGTGTAACACGTTCTTGGCCAACCACGCCCTGGTGAGGGTGGCGCCTCGACGAGAGATCATTGCCGCGAGCAGATCGAATTCGATGCGCGTCAGCGCCGTCTCCTCACCTTGCACTTCGCAACGGCGGGCGTCGAGGTCGAGCACGATTCCCCCGTTGCTGAGCGGTCCGGACCTTCGAAAGACCGGCCGGCGAAGATGAGCTTCGATTCGTGCCAGAAGCTCCTCGCTTCCGACGGTCGGGGCAAGGATGCCGTCCGCGCCGGCACGTAACACCGCCGACTTGAGCGCGCTCTCGATCGCGGGACACATGGCGAGGATCGGAATGTCGCCCTCGAGTCGCACCTGCTTCACGAATCGAAGTCCGGCGTCGGAGTTCCTCGACATGTCCAGCACGACGAGGTCGAACTGAACGGCTGCATCGACGGCGATGTCATCCGGCGACCGGCACCATGTCACCGCGTAGTCCCATTGAAGTTCGTCCGCGAGGTTGCGTGCAACCTGCGCGCTGGAAGTCACGGTCAAAATGCGAGTGCGCATACCCACGTCCTCGCCTCGAGGGCCACCTCAGTGACGCCCCCGCCGGCTTCGATGTTCGATGAGAATCGCGCTAATCCCGTGCCCCTCGAGAGTGCGTACGTTCCCACTCTGCCTGCGTGGAAACCCGACTACCGGTCGACCCTTCGCGTGTGTATCCCCACCGATTCTCGGCTCTGGTAAGAGCGCTTCCGTTCGGGGCTACCGAATCCACGAAAGCTCAACATGCGGCGCCCTACCCTCGTTGCGTCATCGATCGACGACGCGGGGGTTGTCTGTCGTGATTCGGAGGTTCCCATGTCGAAGTCCACGTGGTCCGCGCAGCTTGCGGTTGGCTGCATCGCGCTCGTTCTGGCACTGCTTCTTCCTGCCTGCGGAGGATCAAGTGGCCCGATGTCTGCAGCTGGATCGTTCTCGATTGCGGGCGTCGTCGCGCCTGCGACCGTTTCCGGCGAGTTCGTCGACTTCGAGGTCCCGGTTCAGGGCGGTTGCGGCGGTCCGTACGACCTGAACGTCGTCAGCGGCTTTCTGCCGAGAGGACTGAACGTCGACGCGACGCCTGCGTCGGGCGGGAATCCCGCGCGTCACCACATCACCGGCTACTGCCTGCAGGAAGGTACGTTCGAATTCCGCCTACAGGTCACCGACAAAGGATGTCTACCATTCCAGTTCGCCTTCGTCGACCTCGTGTGGAACGTCGGCGTGGGTTCGGTTGCGATCGTCGCAGCGACGCCGTCGTTGGTCGCACCGGAGAATCACAACGAGCTGGGTAGCTTCGCCGACGTTCATGCGATCCCGTCGACCGTCTACGGTCAGTTCGTCGCGATCGACCTCATCGTCGCGGGCGGCGTGCCGCCGTACGAGGTCACGCTCACGGACGACCCTCTCGATCCGGACGACGGCCAGCTTCCGCTCGGTGTGATCCTCGCGCCCGGATCTGCAAGCTTGGTCGGGACACCCACCGAGATTCTTCCAGGCCGTCCGTTCCGTTTCACGTTCATCGCGACCGACAGCATCGGCAACGTCGGTGTCCGCAAGTTGCAGTGGGCGATCACCACGCCGCCGCTCGAATTCGTCACGAACGTGCTCGCGCCGGCACAAGCCGGCAAGATCTACTCGGAGCTCGTTCAGATCGCATCCGGCGTGCCTCCGTTCAAGTTCGAGCTCGTAGATGACGTTCCCAACGAGTCGAACGAGGACTTCGTCTACACCGCCGGCCAGCCGCCGACGTTCACGTCGGCGACGGGCTTCACGGTGAGTGCCGCAGGACCGGCGTCGAACCGACTGAACGCCGACGGCGGCGCGTCCGGGGGCAGTACGGAGGTGTACCCGCCGGTGGGCGCGGTCGGTCTGCTCGGTCCGATGCCTCCCGAGGGTGTCTTCCTGCAGGACGACGCGCCGGTCGAGGCGTCCGCGTCGTTCAGCGGCGTGCCGCGCCGGGCGGGGACGTTCCGCATGTACGTACACGCGTACAGCACCATCGTGCCCAACTCGCCGGGTCAGCACGTCTTCGGCACCGTGACGCTCAACGTCGCACCGGCCGACCCGCTCCAGGTCGACCCGATCGTGACGAACGAAGGGGCGTTCTCGGCGGTCGCTCCGTACGCTTCGTTGCCGGAGCTCGAGATCGGGATCCCGTACAACCCGGACGGCGGCGCGCCCGGCCTTCAGATGCGCGCGATCGGCGGCGTCCCCCAAGACGCATATATGCCCGCGCCGCACAGCTCGCAGCGCGTGCTTGATCCGGGGGCGACGGCCGATTCCTTCCTCTGGACCGTCGACTTCGGATCCACGCCTCTCGCCGGCGTCGAGCTGACGTCCACCGGCGCACTGCGCACGTTCGATCCGTCGATGCTCCAGCGGCAAGGTCCGAAGCCGCTCGACTTCGAGGTCACGGACTACGAGATCCCGTCGAAGAGCGCATCGGCGACGGCGACGATCAGCGTCGGCCCGGACGTGGTGATCGTCACGCACAGCCAGCAGAGCTGGACGGGCATCTACAACTACTACTCGTACTTCGAGCGACACGAGCCCAACGACAACCAGCAGCGGATTCGCAAGTTCCAGGCGCTCTCCAGCGCGCCGATCATGTCGCCGCTCGATGACACCGATCTCACGGTCGGAACGACCCTGCCGGCGGCTGCGGGCGTCGGCGGCGCCGCGAATGAGCTCGGTGCGCTCCTGTCGGGTACGTCCGAAGGCGACGCAGACCTCGACCTTCTGCGCTGCACCATCAATCCCTCGGGATGGTGGGACGACACGAACGGGTTGAACGTGAACGGCGCGCGCCCGTTCCAGCATTCGGATCCGAACTCGTCCTATCCGCTCTACGGTCAAAATGGACCCTACTACTATCGTCACGCCAACTGGCAGCCGTCCTGCTCGGCGGTGGACCTTCCCGACGCGCAAGGTGTCGTCGAGGACAAGGACCAGGGCATCTATGCGGACGGCGGGCGTTGCTATCACTTCGAGAGCGACAATCGCTTCGGTGTCTTCATCATTCGATCGAACGCGTCGATCTACGTGCCGTTCGCGATGGAGAAGTCGAACGCGCCCGGCGAGGGTGGCTTCGGCGATGGCATCTTCGAGTCCAAGATCGACGGCCAGCAAAACGGCTTGATGCGCACCGTTCAGATGACGGTGAGCCCGGATGGCCGGATTGCGGCCATGAAGCTCAAGCAGACGCCGACGAACCAGCTCGAGTCGTCGGGGAGCTCGCGCATCCTGCTGTTCTCGCTGACCGGCGAGAAGATCTTCGGTGGGCAGACCTACCGGATCGTCGATCCCGGCGGCGCGGCGACGGGATCGACCAGCGGTCGGTACGTGTGCGCCAACAGCCTGGTGCTCACCAACTCGAACCTGTACTTCCTGATGGCGACGCAGACCTCGACCTACCTACAGTCGTGGTCGAGCTACTACATCATGCGCTACGGCGTGAACAGCGGCGCTGCGGCCGCGCATCTGTTGCCGCAAAGCGACGGGACGTCGACGAATTGGCAGGCGCCCAACCAGCCGATCCAGACGGTGTTCCAACACTGGTACCTGTCGCCGTACCGCGAGAGCGTCACGACGTACGGCAGCTGGCCCTACCACCGCTACTGGTGGGAGGACGGGGCCAACTTCAGGGAGAACGCACTCGCACCCTTGCCGTTCCGCGTGAGCCGCAACGGGATGGCGTGCGCCATCCTGGCCGGTCCCAACTCGACGTCGAGCCTGTCGACGACGGTCTACCGCAGCTACCTGTGGGTCGACTACGACGGCAGCGGCGTCCGGCAGGCGACGTCGACGCTTCGTCACGCGACGGCCGGAGGCGGTCGCGGGTACTCGCTCGGCGTGGGACCGAACGAGTACGGCATGTGGCTGCGCTTCACGGGTCCGACGACGGGGCTGGAGATCTCCGACGACGGGCTGCGCGTGGCGTTCACGTACACGAACTACACCGGCAGCTTCTACGCGAGCGCTTCTGCCACGAGCAGCAGCCACACGCTGATGCAGCGCCGGCAGGACGTCGTATGCTGCTCGACCACTGCGGCGGATCGCTGGGCGACGTTGGCGAACACGACGCAAAAGGAGGTCACGGCCAGCGCCTTCGGCGGCTCGCATCGGTGGCGCTTCGGCGCGCTGGTCTTCACGGCCGACAACGACGGGTTGCTCTTCTGGGGCGGTGCGCCCGCGACGGACACGCTGACCAACAGCTACGTCTACCAACAGTCGTTGCACTTCACCGGGACCATGTACAGCTGCTCGAACTTGGACAGCACGACGTCGTCGGTGCGCTCGACCTGCACGCAGGCCAACGGCGGTTCTCCGGAGAACATCCAGACCTACACGAGCGGATCGGGCGCGTTCAACCCCTCGGCGACGTCGGGACTGAACGATCGCTACGGGACGCTTCAGCCGTTCGGCGGGTTCTTGTCCCGCAACCGGAACTTCCTCTACATCTGTGACCTGTCGGCGGTGACGGCCTCGGCCAACACGGGCTGCCAGCTCGTCGGCTGGAACATCAGCAGGCTCGGTGCGGGTTCCATCAACGGCCACACGAATGGACAAGGATTCAGGCTCACGGGCTGGCCCACGCGCCGCGGGTTCATCGGCAACTACGCCTATCCGGGCTACTGCCTGAACTACTCGTACGGGTACGCGCCGGCGGGTCATGCCGGCGGCTCACGCCAGGTGATGGCGAGGGATACGGGCGACGTGTTCTGGGGCGCGCAGTACCAGTACGCCGGGCCGTACACCACGACGAGCACCACCTTCGGTGGGCCGGTGCACGCGACGTGGGGGCTCGGCTGTTACGGCTACGGCGGCACGGCCGTCTTCGGGTTCAACGCGGACCTGGGCGGTGCGGTGGCCGCGCTCCACGATCCCTCGTGGGCGCCCGACTCGACGGGCACGCAGGAACGACTGCACTACCTGGAGGTCAGCGACGACGGCTCGAAGGTCGCCTACGTGACGTCCGCGTACTACTACTACTCGAAGTACGACGCGGAGCGCGTGCAGCTGATCTCGAACATCTCGTTCAACACGCCGAACGGCTCGCTGCACGGCGCCTTCGACTTCAACGACGACGCGCGGCGAGTCGAATCCTCGAACGGGCGTGCCGGCGAGTCGATGGCGCTCATTCCGAACGGAACGGACATGTACTACGCGTACAAGTCCGGCGCCGGGAACGAGACCAGCCTCGAGATGGTCAAGGTCAAGGTCGAGCCGGACGGCTCGACGACCAAGAGCGTCTACGGGGCCATCTCGGCCCGCCTCAACGTCCTGTTCGCGGGACGCTAGGGCGACAGAGACGTGCCGCGGCGCCTCGTCGCCGCGGCACGACGACCTACTCGCACCCAGGGAACCTCGAAACTTCGTGGGGCGACAGGGTCCGAGGGGGGGACGCCCCCCTCGACCCGCACTCTACCAACCACGGGACCACGAAGAAACACCCGCGTCGGCCGCGACATGACGAACGTCCGCCACGTCGGTGTGTCTAGGCTGTACGCCCCATGCGAACAGCGCTCATCGCACTCACTCTCCTCGGCGCCGCCGCCGTCGTGCTCGTCGCGCTGATGGAAGCGCAGCCGTCGAGTCTCGAGCCGGGAGGGGACTCCCACAGTGCGAATGCGGGCGATGCACGTGCTCCGGCTCGCCCGGAGGAGCTCGTGCACGACCTCACCGACGAACCCGATGCAACACATTCGACCAACGCGGCGAGCGACGGCTTCGCGGGTCGCTTCTTGGCGGCGCGCCTCGTCGTCGAAGGGGTCGTGACGGGACGTGAGGTGTTGGACGCGATCACGCCCCACGCGGGCGTGGACTTCGAGTCGGCAAAGGTCCGCGAGCGATTCCTCACCACTCGCTTCGTGCTCGACCCGCTGAGAGACGACGTGTCCGGAATCCTGGGCGAGGACGTGCTCATGCAGGTGCGTGAGAAGGGGTACGAGGTGGAGATCCGTTCGGACCGCCTTTGGATCATGGAGACACCCCGTGCAGACGACTGACCTGCGTTCGCGAATCGGCGTCGCGATCATTCTGGCGTTCGCGCTGCTAGCGCTCGGCTGCAGCGCCGACGAGGAGCCGCTCTCGCTGGCCGGTACGTACGAGCTCGACCGGCAGAGCTACCTGAAGGGGCTCCTGGCCGAGGGCGAGGCGTGGGCGCAATCGGAGTCCGCCGATCGGACGCCCGAAACACGCGAGACGCTGCTCGCCGAAATGCGGGAGAAGGCCGGACGTAGGGCCGAGCACACGGGCATTCGCCTGGACCTGGCCGCCGACGGCTCGTTCGAGCTTCAGATCGAGAGTGAAGACCAGCGTCGGATCCTGGGCCGGGGCATGTGGCGTCGGGAGGGCAAGCGCCTGACCCTGCACACCGATACCGTCGAGATCGAGGGAATGGAAACGCCCGACGAGCCCGAACTCCCCCCCGGCGCGCCGCGGGCGCCCAAGCCTCCGCCCATCACCGCCGAGATCGACGGAGACACGTTGGTCGTGCAGCCCAGCCCGGGTGTGCCCTTCCTGCATCGATTGGTCCGCGCCGGTCCGCGGTGACCGCCCGTTAGGGCCCACCGGCTTCCAGGTTCGCCCCCGGTCGCTCTCTGGGGCACCATGGGCCCCTGCAATGGGTGAGTCCTCGTCGAGCCAAGACGTACGCCGCCGGTACGGCGTCCCCGACGGCGTCGAGCTGTGTGTCGACGCCTCCGAGGTCCTCGTCTGCCTACCGGGCTACGAGGTCGCGGTCCGCGCGGTCGCCGCCCGCCCCGACGACCTGCCCGCCTCCGGCCGGGGAGGGCGCGGCGCGCTGGCGCGCATCGAGACCGACCACGGCCCCGTGATGGTGCGTCCGTACCGCAAGGGCGGACTGCTGCGGCACGTGCGGGGCACGCTCTTCAGCGGCTCCTGGCGCCCCGTGTCCGAGTTCGTGATGCACCGACGGCTCAAGGCCGTCGGTGTCCCGGTCCTCGAAGCCGTCGGGTGCGTCGTGCTGCGACGCGCGCTCGGCTGGCGCGGCTTCCTGCTCACCCGGGAGATCGACGGGGCGGTGGACCTCGAGTCCTGGCTCTACGGCGTCGGCCGCGACGATGGCGACCCGCGTGACATCCTGCGGCACGCGGGCGCCGCCGTACGCAGCCTGCACGACGCCGGCGTGGTGCATCCCGACCTGCATCCCAAGAACCTCTTGATCGCCCCCGACGACACCGTCCTCGCGATCGACCTCGACAAGGCCGATCCCAACGAGCAGCCTCTCGACGACGTAGACAGGCTGAACAACCTGGTGCGCTTGGGGCGCTCCATCGAAAAGCACCGGCTGAAGGGCATGGAGACCGGCCGCAGGGAGGCACTGCGCTTCCTGGAGGGATACGCGGGGAACCGCGAGGCCGCGGCGGCCTGGCTCGACCGCGTGCGCGCCCGGCTGCGGAGGGGGCTGTGGCTGCGAACGATCTGGTGGCGGTTGATCGGCGAGGCGCGGCCGTGGCGCGCGCCGGAGGCACGACAGTGACGGCGCCGATCTCCGCGTGCATCATCGCCAAGGACGAGGCGGACCGCATCGGTCCGTGTCTCGCGAGTCTCGCGTTCTGTGACGAGATCGTCGTCGTCGATTCGGGCAGCACCGACGGCACCCAGGACATCTGCCGCGAGGCCGGCGCGAGAGTCATCGAGACGGACTGGCCGGGATGGGTCGCGCAGAAGAACCGGGCGGTCGACGCCGCGAGCCACGACTGGATCCTGTCGCTCGACGCCGACGAGCGGGTCGACGACGCGCTGCGCGAGGCGATCCTGAAGGTGCAGTCCACCGCGCTCGAACGCGGCGGCGACGGCGAACCCGTCGCCTACGAGGTCACGCGCCGCGTCTTCTATCTCGGCCGCTGGATCAAGCACGGCGGCTGGTACCCCGAATGGCGTATCCGGCTCTTCCACCGCGCCCAGGCGCGCTGGGGCGGTGTCGACCCTCACGACCGGGTCGAGGCGAAGGGCGACGTCGGCCGCATTCGCCAAGGCAACCTCGAGCACTTCACCTATCGCTCCATCAGCGACCACCTGCGCCAGATGAACCGGTTCACCGACGTCGGTGCCGAGGAGCTCTACAAGCGCGGCCGCCGCGCGACGTTCTGGGCGATGTTGCTACGGCCGCCTTTCCGTTTCTTCCACATGTACGTGGTTCGACTCGGGTTCCTCGACGGCCGCGCGGGGTTCGCCCTCGCGGTCTTGCATGCGTACGCGGGGTTCCTCAAGTACGCAAAGCTGTGGGACCGCGTGCGCTCGGAGCGAGAAGGTTGAAAGGGACGGCGGCTGCCAGTACCGCGGGCGTGTCGTCCTTCCGGCTCGTGGGCTTCCGCGGCGAGGGTCTCAAGCGCGTCCACAAGGCGATCCACACGCAGCTGTTGCCGTCGCCGGAGAAGACCGCCCGCGCGGGCCGCGTCGTCGGCGAGAACCTCTATCGGGTCACCAGTCGCGTGGCGTGGCCGGGCTGCAAAGCGGCATTGCTCAAGGTGCATCACGCGCGCGGCGTGCTCGAGAAGCTCATGTCGCGCGTACGTCGCGGTCGCGCGCGCGCGGAGTGGGACGTCGCGCGGCACATGTACGCCGTCGGTCTGCCGGTTCCGGAACCGTGGGCCTACGGAGAGGAGCGCAAGGGCCTCGGACTGTCGCGCTCATTTTTCGTGGGCGCGTTCCTCGACGGTGTGCGTGAGCTCAACGACGCGCTGACGGAAGACCAGCCGCGGGCCAAGCGGGCGGCGCTGCTCGAGCGTTCGGCGCGGCTCATTCGCGCGATGCACGATCGCGGCTGCGACCACCGCGACCTGCACGCCGGCAACATCCTCGTCGGTCCCGGTCCCGGGGATCGCTGCGCGCTCTACATCATCGACCTCCACCGTGCTGCGACCGGAAGGCCGATGTCCACGCGCCGGCGGATCCGCGCGCTCGGCCCGTGGTTGTACTCCTTGACCACCGACGACGGCGACGCCGGCTGGGAGGCCGTTCTGCGCGCATACGGCGGCGGCGACACGCCGCTTGCCCGCGCTCTGTTGGCGCGGGCGCCTGTCGCGGCCCGGGCCGCGCGCAGCGCGCACATTCGCAGCCGATCGAAGCGGTGCGTGCGCCAAAGCTCGGACTTCACGAACGAGGTCGGCGAAGGCAGGGGGTTCCGCCGCCGGAGCCTGTCCACCGAGCGGCTCGCGCGCGCCTTGATGGAGCACGACGACGCGATGACGCGCAACGACCACCGCGTCGCCAAGCGCGGTCGCAAGAGCGCCGTCACCTGCCACGGCGACGTCGTCGTGAAGGAGACCATCCCGGCGGGGTGGTCGGGCCGGGTCAAGAACCTGGTGGCGCCCGATCGCCACCGTCAGGGGTACGAGAACGCGCATCGGCTGGGCATGCGCCAGATCTTCAGCCCCTGGCCGCTGGCGTACGTGCGCGAGGCCGGGCGTGTGTACACGCTGTATCAGGACGTCTCGCCCTTTCCGCGCCTCGACACGCTGGCACGCGAGACGTTTCGGGACGGCAGGCCGGCCGCCCGGCGATCGTTGCTCGCCCAGAGCGCCGACTGGGTTCGCGATCTGCACGAGCGGGGCATCTACCACGGCGACTTGAAGGGCGTGAACGTGCGCGTCGACACGGCGAACCCCGCGAAGCGGGTCTTCTATCTGATCGACACCGACCGCTGCCGGTTCTTCGACGATCCCGTGGACGAGCGTCGCCGAGTCAAGAACCTCGCACAGCTCGCCGCGTCGATCCCGTTGGTGGTGACGCGAACGGATCGCTTGCGTTGGTTCCGCCGCTATGCGAAGAACCCGGTCGTCGCTCGACGTGAGAAGGAGATCGCACGCCGCGTCGCCGAGCAGCTGGCGCAGAAGCGGATCGTCGTGGACGAACCCATCGAATGAAGATCCTCTGGACGATCAGCAACTGGAAACGCACCGGACCGGTCGAGCCCAGCCTCGACCTGGCCGCCGCGTTCGCGGCGGCCGGCCATGACGTGCGTGTCGTCCTCGGGCGACCGCCCGCCGGCGCGTCGCCGTTCGCTGCGGACGCTGCGAAGGCGCGCGGGCTCCCCGTCGAGGACCCCGGCGCCTACCTCGCCAAGCACCGGCACCCGATTCGGGACTTCCGGGACGCCGGGAAGATGCGGCGCTACCTGTCCGCGTCGGCGCCCGACCTCGCCGTCTCGACGTTGCGCAACGATCATCGTCTCGTGCTGCGCTCGCGCGCCGCCGGTCGGCCGCCGGTCGCGCGGCTGTGGTTCGGTGACGGCACGTCGGACGTCGCCGCGGGGGAGGCGGCCGCCCTGCGCGGCACGGAGCTGGTCGTCGCGATGGGCGCCGACGCGCACCAACGCCTGCTACGCGCCGGCGTCGACGCGGGCCGCGTGCTCCAAATTCACCCGCCGCTCGACGTGGCGGGGCTCGAGCGTCGTGTCGACCGCGCGTTCGACGTCCGGTCGCGGTTCGAGGTGCCCGCCGGGGCGTTCCTGTTCGGCATCGTCGCGCGGCTGCAGACGCACCGCCGGTTCGAGCTTCTCTGGGAGGCGGCCGCGAAGCTCGTGAGCGAGGGCATCGACTTCCATCTGCTCGTGATCGGTCGTGGCACACACGCCGAGAGCGTCGCGCGCGCGCCGATCGAGGCGGCCGGGCTCGGTGATTCGGTGACGCTCACCGGCTACCTGGAAGGCGCCGAGTACGCGTCCACGCTCGCGGGGCTCGACGCGCAAGTGTTCCTGGTGCCCGGATCCGATCCGACCTGCCGCGCCTTGCGCGAGGGCATGGCCCTCGGGGTGCCGAGCGTCACGACACGCCGGGGTCTGTTGCCCGAGATCGTCGCTGAAGGCGAGACGGGCGTGCTGTGCGACGAGTCCGCGGACGCGCTCGCGGCCGGCATGAAGCGCCTCGCCGCGTCGCGCGACGAAGCACGTCAGCTCGGCGCCGCCGCCGCGCGTCGCGCCGATGAACGCTACGACGTGCGACACGCGGTCGGATCGATCACCGAGAGGCTCCGAACGACAGACGTGGCGGATCGAGACGCCTGATGCTGGCGTCGGTCCCGCCGGTCGTCTGGCGCGTCTTGGCCATGGTCGTGGGCGCGTACCTCGCGCTTTGCATTCTCGTCTACTTCATCCAGCGCTCGCTCATCTACTTTCCGGACGAGAGCCGGCCGGCCACGCCGTCGGGCGCACAGTCGTTGCAGTTGAGCACCGCGGACGGCGAGACCATCGAGGCGTGGTACTGGCAGGGAACCCGACCGCTGGACGTGTTGCTGTTCCACGGTAACGCGGGACACCGCGGCCATCGCCTCGTGTGGGCGCGCCGCATCCGCTCGATGGGCTACGGCGTCATGCTGCCGGACTACCGCGGCTACGGCGGCAGCACGGGATCGCCGTCCGAAGAGGGGCTGTATCAGGACGGCGAGGCTTGCATGGCGTGGCTGAAAGAGAACGGGCGTCCGGTACCCGTGCTTTTCGGTTCGTCGCTCGGTTGCGGCGTCGCCGTCGAGATGGCCCGTCGACATGAAGCGCCCGTTCTCGTCCTGCAGTCCGGCTACACATCGATGACCGACGTCGGCGGCGCCGCCTATCCGTTTCTACCGACGCGGCTCCTGCTCAAGGACCGGTTCGACAACCTCGACAAGATCGGCGACGTGAAGTGCCCGCTCCTGTGCCTGCACGGTGAGGACGACGACATCATCCCGATGAAGTTCGGCCGTCGGCTGTATGAGGCGGCCCACCAGCCGAAGCGTTGGGTGCAGCTCGCCGATACGGGGCACAACGACATGTGGGATGCGCCGGACGACGGGTACTGGGCGGCCGTCTCCGCGTTCCTCGACGAACGTGCCGCCGACTGAGTCCGCTAGCCGAGGTGCTCCGTGAAGAACGCGTCGAGCGCGTCCGCCGCCTCGTCGAGCGCGTCGGTCGCGCCCTGGAACGGGTGCACGGCGCCGAGCGTGTGCCCGGCGCCCTCCACACGCAGAACCCGCGCGTCCGGCCGCCACTTCGCGAGGCGCTCGAGCGCCGAGATCGGCACCGACTCGTCGCACGTGCCGTGGATGAACAGCGCCGGGCACGTCAGCCCGCGCGCCGCCTTTTCGATCGAGTTCCTGCGCCGCCGGCCGTCTTCGAACGCGGGCAGCGCGACCGGCATCAGCTGCTTCGTGCGCGCGTTCGGGAACGGGTAGTAGCCCTTCTCGGCCAGCACCGCATCGGCGTCGGGCGGCGCGAAGTCCTGGCTCGCAATCGATGCCAGCGTCGCCACGCAACGAACGCGCGGCTCCTCGGCGGCGAAACAGAGCACGTCACCGCCACCGCGGCTGTGCCCCAGCAGCCCGAGCGGGCCCTTCACCGCGCCCGCGAGCGCGCGCAGGTCTTCCAGGTGGCGGGTCGCGGTGTCGAGCGCGAACAGATCGAGCCGGTCGAAGTCCGAAACCGCCACGCCGTTGTGCGAGAAGTCGAACCGGATCGCCCGTAGTCCCGCGGCGGCCAGCCGGTCGCACAGCCACGGAAACATGCCCCAGTCCTTGAAGCCCTTGAAGCCGTGCGCGACGAGAACGGCGGGCGCGTCGTCGGGACCATGCGCGACGGCGCGGACCGGTCGACCGTCGGAACCTGCGACCTCGAACTGCATGGCGCGCATCTTAGGGGCGAACTGCCGAATCCGACGAACCGCGCCGGTAGACTCCGCGCCATGGCGCCGCTCCCGTGGTCCCGATCGAAGGCTGAACCGCTGCCGCCCGGCGAGCGCGGGCGCATCCTGTTCGTCGCGCCGTTTCTCGGGGGTGTCGGGGGCGTCGAGCGGTTGACGCGGATCTTTGCGGATTGGGTCCGCGACTCGGGCTACACCTGCACGGCGGTCTTCGAGCACACCAACATGCCGCCGGGGCCCTACGACGTCGAACCGTCCGAGACGCTGCGCGTGCTCGAGAGCAAGGACTGGAACGATGCCGTCGCGACGGCGGACTACGACTTCGCCTACATCATGCCCTCGGGGTTGGGCCGTCGCCGCTGGCTGCCGCGGCTCGAGCGCGTCGGCAGCCCGCGCGTCGTCCTCGATCTCGATCCCCGCCGCAAGTACCTGTCGATCACGGACGTCCTGCATTGCGAAACGCCGCGCGACGAGGCGTTGCCGCGGCCGCACGTGGTCGCACTGCCCGACCCGTTCCCGACGATGCCCGCGATCGAGGGCGACGTGCCGCCCGAAGACGTGTACCTCACCGCGTTCACGCCGTACGGGGAGATCAAGGGCCACCAGCACATCGTCGAGTTCCTCGACGCGACGGACAAACAGCTCGTCTGGTGCTACGACCCCATCACGTTCGCGCGGCGCAAGAAGAAGTACGCGCGCAACATCCTGGCGAACGTGGCGTCGGTCGAACACCCGCGGCTCCGGCTCGTCGAGGCGCCGTCGCGCGACGAGCTCTATCGGCTGTATCACGCCTGCGCCGGCTACGTCTGCTTCTCGCAGTCGGAGACGCTCGGCTTCTCGATGCTCGATGCGGTGGCGCTCGGCAAGCCGCTGTGCGCCCGCCGCATCGGCGTCTGCCGTGCGCTCGACGGCTTCCGGCCGACCGAGGACTTCGGCAAGCCCGTGTTCGCGACGTACCCCCTGCCGAATACCGGCGGCTACGAGCGGCTGTTCGAAGAGGTCGGCAAGCTCCCCGTCGAGCGCGCCTGGTCCGGCTAGCGCAGGATTCGATACGCGTCGTCGTTTTCGACGCCCCTCGTCGCGTCCCCGAGCATCGTTGCGAGCGCGGACGCGATCTCGACCGTGTAGTGCACCGGGTCCCAATAGTTGGTATCGGTCTTCGTGATGACGCTTGGAATCAGGAAGTCCACGCAGTGCGCGTTGGGCGTTTCGCGCGCGATGTCAGCGATGCGTTGTTTGGCGACGTCGAGCACGGCTGCCGCGCGCGATCCCGGCCGCGGCTGCTCCGCGACGTGGAACGGCACGAAGTAGACGATCTTCAGCGTCGCCTCGGGAAGCGAGGCGAGCATGCGCGCCAGGAGCGGATGCGACGGGAACGTCAGGGTTTCGCGCTCGGCGTCGTCGAGAACCACGGGATCCGCGACCGGCGACGGGTCGAATTCGCTGTCCCCGTAGATGTACGCCCGTGCCTTGTCGAGATCGTAGGCCGTGCCGTCAGGGACGAAGCGCTGGTAGCCGTCCGGACCCCACCGGCGGCGCCGGCCGAGCGCGATCGTGGCGAACTGCTTGAGCGACGCGCGCAACGCCTTGAAGCTGAGCATCGGAGCGTAGTCGTTCCACGGGTCGTCGTCGTACATGTGCTCGGGGAACACATAGTGCGCGTACTTGGGCGGCGCATCGCCCTCGGTGCACCAGTAGCGGCCGACGCCGATGATCACCACCTTGATCTGGTCGTGGTGCCGCACGAAGACGTCGAACACGCGGCTTTGCTCGTGTTCGGTCGCTTCGTTCATCGACAGGTTCGCGAATCTCGCGTCGAACACCTGATTGAGCTCGTCGGGCTTGAGCAGGCGGCTCGTCGACGTGCCGATGACCGCACTGTCGAAGGCGGGGTCGCGCGCGAGCGCGTGGAACCAGGGCCGGGCGTCCATGGCCAGCGGCGCGCGGTCGAGGTCGGGCGACACGTGCAGCGTGTCGTACGGATCGACGACGACGATCCATGCGTACAGAAGGACTCCCGCGCCGACGGTCCAAAGGAGCGTTTGCCGGAAGAACCGCTTCCAAGCGAGCGAATCAGAACTGGAAATAGACGAACTCGTTTTGAACTGCTCCACCGATCCAGAAGACGACGAGCGCGAGCGCCGTGCCGACGGCCACCGGGATCCACCTGCGCGGCCGCAGTCGCTGCAGGACGAGCTGCTGGCTCGTCGGTCCCACGACCGACACGACCATCCCGATCCAGAGGGGCCACAGGTCGCCGAGGTCCAGCGTGCCGAGCCCGTGCGCGCCGAACATCGACGCGAGGAGGCTCACGCCCGACTCACCGCTCTGCGCACGGAACGGAACCATCGTGACGTAGAAGAACATCAGGGTGAGGAACCACCCGGGCAGCGCGGGCATCGACGCGTACCGGCGCCACACGCTGTGAACGATGAGCCCGACGCCGGTGCAGCCGCCCCAGAGCACGTAGCCCCAGCCGGCGCCGTGCCAGAGCCCGCACAAGAGCATCGTGACCATCACGTTGAACGCTTGCCGCGGCTTGCTGCAACGCGCGCCGCCCAACGGGAAGTAGAGGTAGTCGCGCAAGAAGCGCGAGAGCGTCATGTGCCAGCGGCGCCAGAAGTCGCGAATGTCGGTCGCCTGGAACGGCGCGTTGAAGTTGAGCGGCAACATGAAGCCGCACAGCAGGCCGAGCCCGATGGCCATGTCGGAGTAGCCGGAGAAGTCGAAGTAGACCTGCGTCGCGAAACCGGCCGCGCACAGCCAGCTCTCCGCCAGCGTGAGCGACTCGCCGAGGAACGAGCGTTGGTACAGCGGATCGGCGATGGCCGCGATCTGGTCCGCCAGCCAGACCTTCTTCGCGAGCCCGAAGACGAAGAAGACCGCGCCCTTGGACAGCCGCTCCCACAGGCCCTCGCGCAGGGGATCGAGATCGAACTGCGAGATGATCTCGTCGTGGCGCACGATCGGCCCGGCGATGAGCTGCGGGAAGAACGTCACGAACAGCAAGTAGCGCCGGAAGTCGTACACGGCCTTCTCGCCGCGGCTCAGGTCGACCAGGTAGCTGATCTGCTGGAACGTGAAGAAGCTGATCCCCAGCGGAAGGATGATGTCGAAGGAGCGATGTTCCTGGCCGACGAGCGGCAGCAGGCTCCCCGCGAAGAAGTCGGCGTACTTGAAGATGCCGATGAGCGTGAGGTTGAGGACGACGCCGAGCGTCATCAAGACGCGCCGGCGACTACGCCCGAACGCCTGCACGAGCAGCCAGTTGACGGCGATCGAACCCACGAGCAACGGCAGCAGCCGCACGTCCCACCACCCGTAGAACATCAGGGACGCCAAGACGAGCAGCCACTGGCGCGCCCGCTGACGACCGGCGAGGAAGTAGTACGCGCCCAAGGCGAGCGGCAGGAATGCCAAGATGAAGATGTGAGAGCTGAAAAGCATGGGGCCGCCCGTTCCCGGCGAGGATATGCGCCCGGATCGAGGCTCCACAGGAATGCGTTCCCGCGCCCGGCGCCGAAGGGACGTGGGGATCAAGCAAACGGCGTTACGCTCATGCCATGACAGCGAAGGCCCGCGTCATCGTCGCCGCCTACAACCAGCTGCCGTTCCTGCGGCTGGCGCTGCGCGGCTACCTGCGCCAGACGTCCGGCGACTTCGCCCTGACGATCGCCGACGACGGTTCGTCGGACGGCACCGACGCGTTCGTCGCGAAGTTCGGCGACGTGGCCGGCGTGGAAGTCGACTACGTCCGGCAGGCCGACGAGGGCTTCCGCAAGAACCGCATCCTGAACGAGGCCGTGCGCCGCTCGACCGAGCCCCTGCTGATCTTCAGCGACGGCGACTGCATCCCGCCGGCGCACTTCGTTCAGCGGCACCTCGACGCCCACGCCCCGCTCAGCTTCCACGTCGGCGGCGCCGTGCGGCTCTCCCAAGAGGCGTCGTCGTCGCTGACCGCCGACGACATCGACAACGGCCGGTTCGAGACGCTCGCCACGTCCGCCGACATGGCCGACCTGCGCAAGCGCCGCCGCAAGAGCCGCTGGGGCGTCTGGCTGCGCCGCAAGAACCGGCCAAAGGTGCTCGGGCTCAACATGGCCTTCGACCGCGCGCTGCTCGAGGGCCTGAACGGCTTCGACGAGCGCTTCGAGTCGTGGGGCGTGGGCGAGGACAGCGACATGCGCGACCGCGCCATGCGCCACGAGCCGCGCTGCGTGGTTCGCAACCTCTACACCCGCAACGACGTGTTCCACATCTGGCACGAGGTGCGCGGATCGGGCGGCCGCGAGAAGCACGCGGCGTACTACGGCCAGAAGCGTCCCGTGTTCTGCGAGCGCGGACTCCGGTCCTAGGAGGAGCCGTTCCCGGCCGAGGCCGCCTTACGGGCCTCGCCGGTGGCCTGCCTTCGTCCTTCGGCCTCTGCTACGGCCCGCGCTTCAGCGCGGTCACGCGGAGACGTCCTGCAGCTTGACGAGCTCGGCGTAGAGGCCGCCGCGGGCGATGAGCTCCTCGTGCGTGCCTTGATCGATGACGCGTCCGTCTTCGAGCACGATGATGCGGTCCGCGTTGCGGATCGTCGAGAGCCGGTGCGCGACCACCAGTGTCGTGCGTCCTTCCCGCAACGCGTCGAGCGCCGATTGCACCGCCTTCTCGCTCGCCGTGTCCAGGCTCGACGTCGCCTCGTCCAGGACGAGGATCTCCGGGTCGCGCACGATCGCGCGCGCGATCGTCATGCGCTGGCGCTGGCCGCCCGACAGCCGGACTCCCTGGTCGCCGACCAGCTCGTCGTAGCCGCGCGGAATCTTGAGGATCTCGTCGTGGATCTGGGCCGCCTTGGCGGCGTTCTCGACGTCGGCGTCCGTGGCGCCGTCACTGCCCTGCCGGATGTTCTCGCGAATGCTCGTATGGAACAGGAACGGCGACTGCGTCACCACCGCGGTGCGGGCGAGGTAGGTGCTGCGCTTGAACTCGCGCGTGTCCTTGCCGTCGATGGCGACGCGGCCGTTCGTCGGCTCGTGGAAGCGCAGCAACAGGTCGCAGATCGTCGACTTGCCGCCGCCCGACGGCCCGACCAGCGCCACCGTCGATCCCTTGGGGATCTCGAACGACACGTCCCGCAGCACCGGCTCGCCCTCGACGTACGCGAAGTCGACGTTCTCGAACCGGATCGCATCCTGCATGCCCGGATACGCGATCGCGCCGGGCGCGTCGGTCGCTCCGCTCGGCATCTCCAGGTACTCGGTCGTGCGTTCGACGCTGGCCATCGCGTCGATCAGGTTGTTGAACTGCTTCACGATGCGCTTGATGGGTTGGTACATCGTCGCCATCAGCATCATGAACACGATGAGCGTGCCGGTGCCGACATCCCAGATGCCGGCCATGCTGGCCCAGCCGGCGCCGACGATGATCACCATCACGAGCAGGTTGTTGAGCAGCGTGATGAGCGAATTCGCGGTGGACTTCGCGCGCTGCACCTTCAGCGCGCGCCGCGTGACGTCTTCGTCCGTCGCGCGGAACTCCTGCGCGCGCCGCTCCTCCGCGCCGAACGCCTTCACGATGCGGATGCCCGAGAACACCTGCAGCAGGACCTCGACCAGGCGCGTCGTCTCCTGCTGCCGCTTGTGCGAGCGCTTCAGCGTCCGGGCCGAGAGCCGACGCATCGGCGCCAGAAACGGGATCGCGATCACGGCGAAGAGCATCAGCTTGGGCGAGATGAGGAACAGGGCGACGAGCGGCGCGAGCAGGTTGATCACCGTGCGCACGAGGTTGAAGAGCAACGCCAGCCCGCTGCCGTAGCCGACGACGTCGCCGAGCACGCGCTGGACGAGCTCGCCGCGCTTGCGCGCGTCGAAGAACGACACCGGCTGGTCCAGGATCCGCCGCGTCACGCCCTCGCGAACGTCCATGAGGATCCGCAGCTGCGCCATCTGCGCGAGGTACGTCTCTCCGTACGTCGCAGCGCACATCGTCCCGATGACGATCACGAACAGCAGCCCGATCGTGAACAGCGTCGCGAATTTGTCGCGCTCCTGCTCGCGCGCCTCGGGCGGGTCGGTGGACGAGGTCTTGAGCCAGCTGTCCGGCACGAACTCCTTCGTCATGCCGTTGACGTGCGCGACGAGCCCGTCCATGGCCTGGAAGAGCCACGGACTGCTGTCCTTGACCATCTTGACCTTCTCGCCGGCCTCCTTGTCGTCCGCCGTCGCCTCCTCGGCCTGATAGGTCGTCTCGACGTCGAGCACCCGCGTGAAGACCGGCAGCATCAGGATGATGCGCGCGCTGCTCATGAACGACTGGACCGACATCAGCACGATCGAGAACACGATCGGCTTCCAGTGCGGGCGGGCGAACCGCAGGATCTCGTGCACGTTGCGCCGGAACCCGCCGCGTTTCGTCGCGCCGTCCGCCTCCGGCGCGTCGTTCGGACTCT
The DNA here is from genome assembly GCA_965223505.1 of Planctomycetota bacterium. Classification (GTDB taxonomy): domain Bacteria; phylum Planctomycetota; class PLA2; order PLA2; family JAEUHO01; genus CBDCWP01. The sequence continues at coordinate 77,403 of CBDCWP010000030.1, read as the reverse complement.
GAGGGCTCGTCGCGGCCATCACACTCCTGCGGGCGTCCCCTCCGCCCGCGGGCGCGAGTGTAGGGGGGCCGCGGGGGCGTCCCAACATCGGCCTCCGTCCGACGGGCGCAAAGGTCGCAAGACGGCGTAAAACCCCAGAAGATCGGGGGCCCGGGGCTGTCACAGGTTGACCGCTCCCGACGTTGCCGGTATCCCCAGGACCCCTGATTCGCGGCTGGAGAGCGCTATGGCCAAGAGCCCTGACGATGTACGCAATGTGACCCTTGTCGGCGCCGGTGGGGCGGGGAAGACGACGCTCGCCGAGACGATGCTCCACCTCGCGAAGGCCGTCTCCCGCAAGGGCAGCGTGCCGGAGAAGAACACGGTTTCGGACTGGGACGAGGACGAGAAGGAACGCCAGCAGTCGATCATCGCCACGCCGATGCACCTCACGTGGGAAGGCAAGCGGGTCAACATCGTCGACACGCCCGGCGCGCTCGACTTCGTCGGCGAGGCGGTCTGCGGCCTCGCGGCCTCGGAGACGGCCATCATCTGCGTCAACGCCCACGACGGCGTCGGCGTCGCCACGCGCCGGCTGTTCCGCTACGCGCGCGACCAGGGCCTGGCGTGCGTGGTGCTGATCACGCGCATCGAGGGCGAGAACATCGTGCCGGACGAGCTCTACGCGTCGATCCAGTCGGCGATGGGCGAGCGCGCCGTGCCGATGAACCTGCCGGACGCGTTCGGCTCGAGCGCCTCGGAGGTCTACGACATCTTTGCCGAAGGCCTGAGCGACGACCTCGAGATGCAGGCCGCGGAGTACCGGCAGCAGGCCACCGACCGCGTGGTCGAGTGCGACGACGATCTGCTCGAGCGCTACTTCGAGACCGGCGAGGTCTCCAAGCAGGAGCTCGCCGACGCGTTCCCGCGCGCGCTGCGCCAGGGCAACATCGTCCCGGTCCTGCACGTGTCCGCCGAGAAGGGCGTGGGCATGCGCAAGCTGCTCGACTTCATCACGAAGGACTGCCCGCACGCCACGAACCGCCACGGCGAGGTCATGCGCAAGGCGACCAACAAGGCCGGCGACGACGTCGCCGTGAAGGCCGACGGGCCGTTCTCCGCGCAGGTCTGGAAGATCCAGATCGACCCGCACGTCGGCAAGCTGTCGTACCTGCGGGTTTGGAGCGGCTCCCTGCCGGGCAAGACGCAGTTCGTGGTGACCCGCACGGGCAAGACCGAGCGCATCGGCGATCTGCTCGACACCCAGGGCAAGGAGATGCAGGCCGTCCCCAACGCGTCGGCGGGCGATCTCGTCGCGGTCGCGAAGGTCGAGGACGTCCAGATCGGCGACACGATCACCGACGGCAGCGCCGACTGGACGTTCGCCGCGATCCCGGCGCCGTACCCGAAGGTCACCCTGGCCATCGAACCGAAGAACCGCAACGACGAGGCGAAGCTCGGACCGGAGCTGCACAAGCTCGCCGACGGCGACGCGTCCTTCATCGCCGAGCGCGAGGAATCCACCGGCGAGATGGTCGTGCGCGGCATGAGCGCGCTGCACGTCGACATCATGCTGAAGCGTCTCGCGCGCAAGAAGGTCGAGACCGTCACGCGCCAGCCGCGCATCCCGTACCTGGAGACGATCACCGCGAAGGGTGAGGGCATGCACCGGCACAAGAAGCAGTCGGGCGGCCGGGGCCAGTTCGCCGAGGTGCACCTCAAGGTCGAGCCCAAGGGACGCGGCGAGGGCTTCGAGTACAAGGACGAGGTCGTCGGCGGCGCGATTCCGCGTCAGTTCATTCCGGCGGTCGAGAAGGGCGTCGTCGAGCAGTGCTCGAAGGGGGTCCTGGCGGGCTACCCGTTCGTCGACGTGTGCGCCATCGTGCATTTCGGCAAGTTCCACGACGTCGATAGCGACGAGTTCTCGTTCAAGCTCGCGGGGGCCGCGGCGTTCCGCGCCGCCGTGGAGACCGCCCGGCCGGTTCTGCTCGAGCCGATCATGGAGGTCGAGATCGAGGTGCCGTCGCGCTTCATGGGCGACATCTCCGGCGACCTGAACAGCCGCCGCGGCCGCATCCTGGGCATGAACCAGGAAGAGGACATGGCGCAGATCAAGGCCGAGGTGCCGCTCGCCGAGATGATGAACTACAGCACGGAGCTGCGCTCCCTCACCGCCGGTGAGGGCGACTACGGCTTCAAGCTCGCCCACTACGACCCGGTGCCGTCGCACCTGGCCAACGACATCATCGCGAGGCACAAGAAGGAACAGGTCGCCGTCTAGCACCGTCGAAGAACCCATGAACCGCCGCGCCGGACTTCTGTTTCTCCTGGCGTGCGCCCTCTCGGCGCCGGTTCGCATACCGGACGCGCGGGCCGACGAGCCGCAGATCCCGCCCGCGCTCCAGGGCGAGGCACTGCGCACGCACGTCAAGCAGTGGATCGAGGATCTGCGCTCCGATTCGTTCGCGACGCGTCAGACGGCCCGTCACGGACTGCAGCGCTATGGCACGAAGGCGCGCGACCTCCTCGAAGCCGTCGCCGACGACGAGGACCCGGAGGTGCGTCGCACGGTGCGCCTGCTGCTCGGCGGCGAGCCGACGAAGACCGCGCCGGTCGCGCCGGGCGACCTGGCGGCGATCGGCCGCGTGACGCTGCCCGCTTCCGACGCGACGCTCAAGGACCTGGGGCGTCAGTTCGGTGGCCGCTTCGAGATGCCCGACGACTGGACGCCGCCCGAGAGCGGGGGCGAGATCGAGAACGAGCCCTACTTCGAAGCGCTGCGCATGTTGCTGAAGCGGGCGGACCTCTCGATGAAAGGGCCGTTCGACGGCGCCGGGCACGCGCGTCTCGTCCACCGCGATGCGGAGGCCGTCGTCGTGCCGCAGGCGGCGGCCGGACCCGTGCTCGTGCGGGTCACCGAGGTCACCAGCACGCGCGCGCTCACCAGCACGGCCAAGCCGCACTACTCGTTGACCCTCGACGTCTGGTGGGTTCCCAGCGTCGCGGTCTCGCAGCTCAGCACGCCGACGGTGACCGCGGCCGAGGACACCGCAGGAAACGCGTTTCGAGCGACCACCAAAGGGCGCGTCACGTACGGCGTCTCACCGATGCAATCCTCGCGCTCGGTCAATGTGACCTTCCAACCGACGACGGACGTCTTTCACGAGAAGCTCGCGAAGCTCGTCGTGAAGTTCCCGATGCGCATCCGCCATGTGGCGCACACCGTCCGGTTCGACGACATCGAGAAGCTGCCGCGCTGCCGCACCAAGGACGGGAAGGACGTCGAGCCCGGCACCGAAGGGTCGGTGGAGCTGCGCTCCTTCGAGCCGGTGGAGAACCAGACCGGGTCCTGGGTCGTCGAGCTGGTGGCCGTACTCCCCAAGCAGCTCGCCCGAACGACGGCGCAGATCTTCGTGCGCTGGGCAGGCGGCCGTGAACAGCGGCTGCACGTGATGGGGGGGCGCTCGCACAGCGCCGACGGCACCTTGAACCTCACCGGCCGGGCCTACGGCGCGGGCATCGGCAAGCCGGAGGCGATCTGGGTGACCTGGTTCGACCGCGAGTCGGACGGGGAGCTCGAAGTCGTGCTCAAGGACGTCCCGCTGCGCTAGGCGCTCGAAACCGAGCCTCGGCGGGCCGCCCGCGGCCGATGGAACCCCCTTCGGGCGACAACCGTCCTATCTGCCGGGGGCCGGCGGGGGCTGCCCCCTGGCGCCCGCGCCGCCCATCGGCGATCCTCGTGCCCGGAGTCCGCTCATGAGCCACCGTCTTGCATGGCATCGCCGCTTCGCCTGCGCGTTGTTCTGCGTCGCCGCGGCGGCCGTGTTCGGTTCGCTCGGCAGCGGCCTCGCCAAGGAGGAGAAAGAGACGCACCTTCGCTACGCGAAGTCCTACGAGGACGCGGTGTACGAAGCCCGGGCACGCAACGCCGTGATCTACGTCGTCTGGCACAAGGACAACTGAGGCCCGTGCGAGGCGCAGCACAGTTCGGTGCTGCAAGACGGCGGGTTCGTCGAGTGGGCCAACGAGAACATGATCGTGGCCATCGCCCACGAGACGGAAGAACACCCGTCGCAGATCGAAGACGAAAACGGTGAGAAGGTCGAAGGCTGCCCGAAGTACCCCGGTCTCCTGTGCGAGGACCACCGCGGGATCGCCAACGAGATCGCGGCGCTGACGTCTGCGTCCGGCCTGCCGCAAATCAAGAAGCCGGTCAGCACGCCCACGAGCTGGTTCGTCATGCCCAACGGCGAGGTCGAGACCGTCTCGAACGCCTACAAGACGAAGCCGAAGAAGGTGATCGAGATGGCCCAGGCCGGGCTGAAGAAGCTGAAGCTCAAGCACCTTCCGATGAAGAAGTACAAGGCGTACGTGGCATCGCTCGACGCGGGCGACGCGGCGATCGAGACGATGGACTGGAAGGCCGCATTGGCCGCCTACGCGGACGTCGAGAAGGACACCAAGAAGCTGCCGGACGGCATGAAGGAGATCGTCAAGGAGCGGCTCGACGATCTGAACGAGGCGATCGTCGAGGCGTTCGAGGAGCTCAAGGAGGGTGAGGGCGACGCGGAGGCCAAGATCAAGGCCGCCGGTCAGCTCAAGTCCGCCGTCGGCAAGCGTCTCAAACGCGGATACCTACCGGTGGTCGACGACATCAAGAAGTGGATCAAGGAGGCGAAGGCCAAGTGACGGCCGGCGTCTCGGGAGGTCACATGCGGATTCGAAGACTGACCGGGCCGGTCTGCTGGCTCGGAATCGCGGCGGCGATCCTGTTCGCCGGCGGCGCGTTCGCGGAGGAGCACCCGAAGGGCGCACACCTGCGCTACATGACGAGCTACGAAGCGGCGATGGTCGAGGCGCGCGTTCGCAACGTGCCGATCTTCTTCAGCCGTCACAAGGACTTCTGAGGCCGCTGCACGAACCAGTACCGGTCGGTGCTGACCAACAAGTCGTTCATCAAGTGGGCGGAAGAGAGCGTGATCGTGTTGATTGCGCACAACGAGCTCGGGCACGAAGAGATCGAGGTCGCGAACCAGACCGGCGAGAACAAGCGCTGCCCGCTCTATCCCGGTCTGACGTGCCGCGACCACCTCAACATCGCGGTCGAGACCGATGCCTCTCGTGACGAGACGCTGCCGGTGGTGCCCTTCGTCGAGCTCTGCCCGAACTCGTGGCTGATCGCGCCCGACGGCAAGGTGCACCGCATCGAGGAGAAGGACCAGTTCGTCACGAAGAGCATTCAGAAGGCGACCGAAGCCCTTCAGAAGGAGCTGGGCGAAGCGTTGACCTTCAAGAAGTTCGAAAAAGCGCTCCCGCACATGGAGGTCGCCCTCGCGGCGATCGACGACGAGGAGTGGCGCAAGGCCCTCGAGGCGTTCGTGGAGGTCCTGAAGATCGCGAAGAAGCCCGGCAAGGGCCTGACGGCCTACATCGACGCGCACATGGCGTCGATCAGCGAGGACGTCGGCTACGCCTTCGAGTTCGCCGTCGAGGACGACGACAGCTCCACGGCCGACAAGCGCAAGGAGGTCGAGGCGCTGCTGAAGGCTGTCGACGTGAAGGTCAACGGCAAGTTCGCGTCCGTCCGCGAGCAGCTCGTCGACTGGCTGAAGAAGAACGCCACCGGCGGCTAGCGGCGGCTCGTCCCGCTCGACGGCGCCTGGCCGGATCGCCGTCGTGGCGGGTGCGCGGTGAGCAAGGGGCCTTCGTCGGCTGCCGCGCGCTACGGTCCGACGCTGTCCTGCTCCGCCGGTACGCTCCACGTCCATGACGCGACCCAACCTCCCGCCCGTCACACCGGGGCGCTCCGCCCTGCCTGCGTTCCTCGCCGTCGAAGCCTGGGCGCGTGAGCGGCTGCAGGGGGCGCAGGGCGACGCCCAGGCGCGTCTGGCGGCGGCCCGCGCCGAGGCCAAGCGCATCCGCGAGGAGGGTGAGCAGAAGCTGCGGGACATCGTCATCGAAGGCGAACGCGAGGCTCTGCGCCAGGTCGAGGCCGCCGGCGTCGACGCCGTGAGCGAGGCCCGGCTCGCCGTCCGACGTTGGATCGACGACGCGGAGTCGCGCATGGACGAGCTACTCGTCGCCGCCATGGCGTTGCTGTGCGGCGAGCGCGACGCACCCGCCGAGGCGCCGGAGGTCGTCGCGGAATGATCGATGCCCCCTTCCAGCACTACGAGATCCTCGGCCCGCGCGCGTCCGTCGAGGACTGGCTCGCCGCCCTCCAGGATCTGGGCACCTGCCATCTTGGCGACGCGCTGCACGGGCTCGAGGGCGAGGCGGGCATCGGACGCCCGCGGCCCGACGCGCACGAGCAGGACATCGAGCTGATTCGCAGCGAAGCCGGCCGGTCACTCCAGGCGGTCGAGCGCGTGCTGCCGCCGACTGCCGTCGACGAGCCGCCCGGCCGGCGCCCCGACTGGACGATGGCCCCCGGCGGCATCGGGGAGGCCGACCTGCTCGCCTTGCGCGACGAGGCCGTCACGCTCGCCGGTCGGATCCACGTCGAGCTCGAGGCGCTGCGGCGCGCCGATGCGTCGTACGAGTTCGCCGACGCCGTCCTGGCCGGCGTCGAGGCCCTCCAGGCCGCCGACGAGCCGACCGTCAACGGTCGCGCGCTCGCGCTGCCCACCGAGCCACGCGCGGCGCGGCAACTGGGCCGGCGTCTGCGCCGCGCCCGGCTCGACCCGCTCCGGCGGGACGGCGACAAGAGCCACGTCTTCGTGCTGCGCGCCGCGGACGCGACCGTCACGAGCGACGGCGTCGAACAGATCGCCGAAGCGGTCGGCGCGCGCGCGTTCGATTTCCCCGCCACGATGCAAGGCGCGCTGATCGAAGACGCGCTGCGGGAAGCGCTCGAAGCGCGCAGCCGCGCGCAGCACGAGGTCGGCGCCGCTCGCGCCGCCTTGACGCTGCGCGTACGCGAAGACGGCGCGCGCGCGCGCCAGCTGCTCGACTCGCTCGAAGACGCCGAAGGGCGCCGCGAGGCGCGCGGACGGCTGGCCGCAACGGAACACGTCGCTGCCGCGCGCGTGTTCGTACGACGCGAAGACGGCGAACCGCTCGCCGAGCACATGACGAAGGTGTTCGGCAAGCACATCGTGATCCGGCCGCTGGCCGAGGCCGACGACGCCCCGACGCTTCCGCGCACCGTCGCCGCCGTTCCGTTCGCCGCGCTCGAAGGGCTGCGGCCGTCGCGCTTCGGCGACGTCGGCGTCGCAAGCGTGCTCGCCGTCTTCGCGCCCGTCGCCGTCGGCCTGGCTTGGGCCGACGCGGCCGGCGGCCTGCTGCTGATGATCGCGGGCGCGTTGCTCGGCGTCCGTGCCCGGCGCGGCTCGCCCCGCCGGCACACCGCGATCATGGCGCAAGCCGGCGGCCTCGCCGCGTTGGCGGCGGGGCTTCTGATCGGCCGCGCGCTCGGCGATGCCGGCGCGGCGTGGTTTGGTGAGGGGTGGGGCGTCGTGGACACGCTCGACCTCGGCGCCGGCGCGTTGCCGGCTCTCTTGCAGCCGTTCGCCGGCGTGCTCGCGGTGATCGGCCTCCTCGCGGGCGCGTTCGCGCTGTACGGCGCCGTGCTCGCGCTTCGCGCGGTGCGCGGCGGCCGGGCCGCGCGTGCGCGCGCGGCGCTGCTGACGACGTTGCGCTACGCGGTGATTGCGGGGTTCGCGGCGGCGGTCGTGGGCGAGGCCGTACCGGCGGTCGCGTGGGCGTGGATCCTCGTGCCGCTCGTCGCCGTCGCGGTGTTCGTTCTGGAGGGAGCGCGCGCGTTCGTGACGCGCTTCTGCCTCGATCTCGTCGGCGTGCTGCGGCTCGTGGCGGTCGGGGGCGCGTCGGTGATGTTGTTCGAGTACGGCTTCGCCGCATGGGCCGACGCCGGCGCCGTCGCGCTGCTCGTGGTACCGGTCGCCCTCGTCGTGGGGGTGCTCGCCGTGGTCGCTGACGCGGCGCACGTGGCGATCGGCGTGCCCTACGACACGTCTTTGGGGGGACGCGAGCTCACGCAGCCGTTCGAGCCGTTCCGGCGCCGCGTGCGCCGCGGGCCGAGCCGGGAGAGGGGAACCCATGTTGCATGACGCCGCGTTCCATGCGCTCGTCGACATCATCCTCGAAGATGCCGACCGCGGCAGCCGACGTGCCGAGGATCAGGCCGTCAACGAGGCGCGCCGTCTCGTGATCGACGCGGAAGACCACGTGCGCGAGCTCTCGGAGGCGGCAAAGAACCTCGGTCGCGTGCGCGGCGAGGCGGCGAAGGACGCCGCGCGCCTGGAGGCGGAGCGCGAGGTCGCGTCCCTGCGTGCCGAAGCGTTCACGCAGCTCTACGACCGCTTCGCGCGGCGACTCACACTCTCGATCCAGTCCCTGCCCGACACCGAGGACTACGTGGGCGCGCTGCGGCACTGGGCGAGGGAGGCCGCCGCCGTCGACGGCCCGATGGAGGTCTTCGCCGCCAAGCGCGACCGGCTCGCCGTCTACGAGGCGCTGCTCGACCAGGGTGCGACCGACTTCAGCGTGCACGTGGACCGGCGCTGCGTCACGGGGTTCGTCGTCCGGGATCTGGACGGCCGGGTCGTGCTCGACCGGCGGCCGAACGCGCTGATCGAGACGCACGAAACGGCGCTACAGGCGCTTCTGCGCGAGGGCGTCGCCCCGTACGCGTGATCTCGCCGACCCGCCGCCGGGACGTCCCGTAGAATCGCGCCTCCCGGCCGTCCGAGGTCACCGTGAACAACCCGCAACTCAAGGCTTGGCTCGGCAGCGGCATCCTCGCGGGCGCGATGCTCGCCCTCGTCCTGCTCCTCGCGTCTCCTTCCGTCGCACGGCCTGCCGAACGGATCACCGCGGAGCTCCTGAGCGGGCTGAGCGCCGAGCGCGACGACGATCTGCTCACGCCGGTCGACACGACGAAGGGCGTCGACGTCGGCGCGCCCGTCTTCTTCGTCGAGCCCGACGGCGAGGCGCGGCCCGTCGCGCACGTCGTCGCGGTGGACGACGGACGCCTGCGCGTTCGGTTCGCCGCCGGCGAAGATCCGGCAGGGCCGTGGCGGGTGCGGGTGGTTCCGCCCAAGCGCGGGATGATGGACGCGTTTCACACCGCCGTGCCGCCCGAGACGGCCGAGCGTGTCGGGCGGGAGCTCGTCCGGCGGCTCGAGCGCTTGTGGGACGAGGAGCTCTATCCCGAAGTCGAGCGCAATCTCCCTGCGTTCCTCGATCGCATCGATCCGACCAAGGACACCGAGTCGAGCAAGCTGGTCAAGGCCATGGGGTCTTCGGTCATGCAGGAGGTGGAGCCGCTGCTCAACGAGCTCGCGGACGCCGTCGCGCGCGCCGTGGACCGGCACTTCGATCTGCTCGACCGTGTCGGCTTGCTCTGGAAGGTCGTGCGCGGGGACGAGCGCGGCATCAAGCGGCAGGTGATGCCGGTGGCGACGAAGGCGGCGACGGCGTGGTGGAGCGTCAACCAGGCCCGCGTTCTGCGGGCCATCGCGCGGGGGCTCAAGAGCCACGTGCCCGAGGTCAGCGCGTGGGTGAAGTCCGAGCTGTTCGACGCGGCCAAGGACGAGCTGCTCGATCCGGTCTACGCAAGCAAGCAGGACGCGATCGAGGACGAAGGCGAGTCGCTTCTGCGCATGGCCGTCGAAGAGGTCGTCCGCGGACCGAGCGGCGGACTGCGCATCCGTTTCGCCGCGATGCTGCGGGCGACGCTGCTCGACAAGAAGACCGCGCTCGTCCTGATCGAACGTCCCATGGCGGACCCGAACTGATGGCGGACCCGACGCTCTTGCGCGTCGTCGACCTCGCGGTCAAGGCGCGTGGTCGAACGCTGCTCGAGTCGACGAGCTTCGAGCTCTCCGAGGGCCGTCGCGTGCTGCTCGTGGGGACGTCCGGCTCGGGCAAGTCCCTGTTCTGCAGCCTGCTACTCGGGTTTGCGGGCCCTGCGAGTCCGCAGCTCGACGTGTCCGGCTCGATCCTGCTGGACGGCGCCGAGCTTCTCGGCGCAGGCCCCGAGGCGCGCGACGCACGCATGGGCGCCGTGTTCCAGCTCAACGCACTCGGCCTGTTCGACGACCTGACCGTCGATCAGAACCTGATGTTCGGTGACGAGAACGAAGCGCGGCGCAAGGACGTGGCCGCGCGGTTGCGGCTCCAACACCTCGAGCGTCCCGTCACCGAGTGTTCCGGCGGCGAGCAGATGCGGGTCGCCATCGCGCGAACGCTGCTGCGCGGCGCCGGCGTACTCGTCTACGACGAACCCACGACGGGGCTGGATCCCGCAGCGCGCGCCCAGGTCGTCGAGGCCATCGAGGAGAACCACTCTCGCGGAAGTCTCGTCATCACGCATGACTACGAGTCGTTCGCGGACTGGGCCGACGTCGTGCTGTTCATCGATCCTTCCGAGCGGCGCATCCAGGTGTTGCCGCCCGGCGTCGAGACCTTCGAAACGCTTCGCCACGCGCTCGAGTCGACCGCCGAAGGGGACGAAGCGGCGCCGCAGGTTCGGCCGTCGTTCGTCGCGCGTTGTGCCCGGGGTTGGCGCGCTCTCGCGACCGGGACCGTCGACGTCCTGCTCGACGCCGGCGCCTTCGTGTTCTTGCCCTGGGCGTGGGCGCGGCTGTTCCATGCGCTGGACGGGCCCCGCATCCGCAAGGCGCTGCGCCGCGACGTCGCGCCGTCCGTCGGCGCGTTCATCGGAATCAGCGCGGTGCTCGCCGCGTTCACCGGCACGTACTTCATCTTCGAGCGCATGCCGCAGCGGCAGTACGCCGAACCTCTGATCCAAGAGGACATCGTGGCCGCCCTCGGTCTGATCTACACGCGCGTCAGTGTGCCGTTGATGGTCTCGGTCCTGCTCGCAGCGAAGCTGGGCGCGGCGGTCGCCGCTCACCTCGGCCACATGAGCTTGACGCGACAGGTGGACGCGCTGCACCTGCTGCGGGTGCCGCTGCGACGGCACCTGCTGCTTCCGACCGCGACGGGACTCCTGGTCGCGACGTGGGCTGCGACGGCCCTGGCACAGGTGCTCTCGTACGCGACGTCGATGGTCGTGTTCCTCGGGACCCATCCGGGCTACTCGGCGCGCTACTTCCACGAGGCGTATGGGGACCAATTGCACGGTGCGGACGTGGGATGGCTCTTCGCCAAGGTCAGTTGTTGCGCACTGGGCGTCGCACTGGTTGCCTATCGCATCGGGACGGCGCCGAAGCGCTATCCCAACGAGGTCGTCAAGGGCATTCACCACACCCTGCTGCGGGCGCTGATCCTGGTGCTCGCCATCCACGCGGCGTTCGCGTTCATGGAGTTCTAGCACCCGCACCCATGACGTGGCGCCGCATCCTGCTCGTGCTCGGCCTTCTGGCGTTCACCGCGAACACGTTCTTGCCGGCGTACGCGTTCCGCGAAGGCGCGCCCTACGACGAGCACGGCAACCGCATCGAGAACGAGCGCGTGATCCTCTTCGGTCCGCCCGGTCCCATGCGCGTGCCGGCCGGCGAGATCGTCAGCGCGATCCAGGATCTGTCGCACGACTTCACGCCGCGCGAGGCGTTGTGGACGCGCCGGCCGGTCTACACGCACCTGCTGCTGCCCATCTGGGTGATCGGACTCTTGATCGCCCGGCGGCGTCCCAGGCTCGCAAACGTGTTGCTGATCCTGGTCACGCTGGGCATGGCCGTTCTCGAGGCGTTCTACCTGAGCAGTGACTATCGCAGCTTCCTGCCGGGTTGGGGCGGGCGCATCGAGACCGCGCTCACCTACGGTGTGGTCGTAGCCGTCTTGCTCTACCGGCGGAAGGCGCAACGTCGACTGAACGCCTTCGAAGCGACGATCGGTGCGCAGGCGCTCCTCGCGCTCATGCACGCGGCGACGCTACCGGCGAGCGTTCTGCGCGAGTGGCACGGCGCGTTCCCGACCAACGGGGCGCTCTGCGAGTACGCCTTCGCGCAGTTCGAACCGGGCTTCTGGATCGGCTGCGCCGGTCTCGCGCTGATCGCGTGGTGGGGTTACACCGCGCCGGCCTGCAAGGCGCCCGACGTCTAGGGCATCCAGATCGCCAGCACGAGGTCGAGGGTGTCGCTGTCGCCGTTGAGCGAGACACCTTCCAGCACCTCGTCGCGCAGATACGCCCAGAACGCACCCGTGTCGGCGGCGGGAATCGACCGTTGCGCGCACGGCGTGCCCGGCTCGACGACCACACCTTGTGTCGTGAGGATCCGCAGCAGGAAGTCCGTTTGGTCGCCGTCGTTGTTGTAGTTCGAGTTCGTGTACGCCTCGTTCGCGGTGATGGCGATGTCGACGTTGCGGATGGTGCAGTAGTCGCCGCCGGCATCCAGCACGGTCGCCGTGCCGGGCGTGCTGAAGTCGACGAACGCCAGCAGGATCTCGTTGACGTTGCCGTCTCCGTCCAGGTTGCCGTTCTGTGCTTCCGTCAGTCGCAGCACGACGCCCTGATTGTTCGCGACGCCGGTGATCGGGATGTTCCCGCCGCTCGCGAGAATCGTCGAGTCCGACGGCGCGAGACCGGTGTTGCCGCCGGCCACCGCGGGGACGTGCACGACCGGGGGCGATTGGGCGGTATCGATCAACAGATACGCCATGTCGCCGACGTTGCCGTTGCCGTTGATGTCGAGGTTGCCGTTGGCGCCCTCATTGACGATCACGGCCAGCCAGCCGGGTGTCAGCGCCCTCACGGAACCGCCGCCGTCCAGCGCAAGCGCCGTCAGCGCGCCGCCCGCGCCCGGCAGTCCCGGCGCGACCGGCGTGGCGGGCAGGAACGGCTGCGCGGGCACCGTCGTGTCGGCCCAGTAGAGGATCTGCGTGTCCGTACCGCCGTCGCCGTCGTTGTTGCTCCCGAGCGCGACGCCGGCGCGTCCCTGTTCGTTCGCGGTGAAGAACAACCGACCCACGTCGGTGACCATCGCTTGCGGCGATCCGACACCGAGGCGCGCGCTGAGCGAGCCGGCAGGGACACCGGGGGCGAGTGCCAGGCGCACCTCGTTCTGGATCGCGAAGTTCCAGTACGCCGGCACGAGGTCGATCGCGTCGCCGTCGCCGTTCTGATCGAGACCCACCCCGACGGCCGTCTCGTCTACGTAGTACGCGACGAGCGTGTCCGACGCACTCGTCGCGAACGCGGCGTTCGGATCCACGGGCGACGGCGGCTGAGCGGGCGGCATCGGTCCCGCCTGCGTTCCTGCCCAGCCGAAGATGTTCGGCGGGCCGCCGCCCGGGAACGAGAGGTCGAGGACGAGCAGCTCGGTGTCGACCATGTCGCCGTCCCCGTTCGGATCGGCGTTGGCGCCGCCGACGTTGTCCGCCTCGGAGTCGAGCATCGCGCACGCCAGGCCCTGATCGTCGGCGAACACGGTGCTGCCTGGCACCGATGCGCGCGGGATGATCACGTACTGTGCCTGGTTCGTCGCCGGCGATTGCAGGTCGATGTAGGCGAAGACCGTGTCCGCCTGATCGAGGTCGCCGTTCTGGTCGGTGCCGGCCGGTCCTTCGTCCGCTTCGCTCAACGCGACGACGAGCCGGTTCGTGGAGGCGCTCACGATGGCGCGTGCCCCGCCGAACACGTTGGTCACGGGCGTGCTGGGCACGAACGGCGCGAAGTACGAGACCATCGTGTCGTTGGGAATCCCGTCGCCGTCGTTGTTGATCTCGCCTTCGTCGGCCTCGCGCGTCAGCCAGGCAAGAAAGCCCGAGAGGGCGACCATCACGCGCGGTTCACCGGCGACCGCGCCCGCCGTCACGTCGGCGGAGATCCCGCTGTTGACCACGATCCCCGACTGGGTGTCGAACACCGAGATCACCCCGTCGCCGGTGTCACCGTCGCTGTTCAGCACCTGCCCCGCGTTCGAGTCCTCCGCTTCGCCGCGTGTGAACACGACGAACTGTCCGACCACGCCGTAGCGGTTGGCGCGCGGGCTGCTGACGCCGGCCATGGGGCGGTATACGACCAGCGGCTGCGGCAGGGTGACCTGGACGACCGGGTTCGTGCTGTCGTCCAGCTCCAGGAACAGGGTGTACGCGCCCACGCCGGGCAGCAGGCTGGTGTCGAGCATCGCGTTCTGGTTGGCGCCGTTCGGATCGTTGACGGGGCCGAACAGCACGACCTGGTCGCCGGTCGTGGCCAGGTTCTGGTCGCCGTCCGCGATGATCTGCACCTGCGCGGTGGTGTCGTCGTCCGCGGTGTAGACCACGTTCAGCAGGGTGCCGACGACGGCGGCCGCGCCTTGCTGGGGCGTCAGCCAGAATCCCGTCGGGATGCCCGGAGAGCCGCCGCCACCGCCGCCGCCGCCTCCTCCGCCGCCGCCGCAGGCGCCGACGGCGAGCGCCGCGAGCGCGGTGAGAACGAGAAAACGAAGTCGAGTGAGTCGCAGGGGGGACATGAACGCACCTCCGGTCGCCGAGTTATGCACCCCCCTGGTGCTCGGTTCCATGATCTCCCTGGTTGAGCGCCCCGCAACCCCGATTTGCGAGAACTCCGAAAGCCCTCAGCGGTGCGGCCCCGTCCGGTCGATCGGGTGGGGCTCGGACCCAATTGAAAACGGCCCGCCGCGGATGTCCGCGGCGGGCCGATCGAGTTGGGGCCCTCCTAGGGCACGGCGACCGGCTTGAAGGACGAGTCGATCGCCTTCGAGAACAAGCCGAGCGGGAACGAACCGCCGAGCGGATCGCAGTTGCCGATCTGGTAGGGCGTGAAGTTCGGCTCGAGGAGCTCGACGCAAGAGCCGCCCGGGTTGCCGTTGATGTTGATCGACGGCGTAGCGACCACCGGATCGACGAGGTTGGCGTTGCCGATCAGGTCGATGTCGGCCGCGACCTCCACGTCCTGCGCGAGCATGCACTCGTCCAGGATCGACGCGTGCTCCTGGGGCAGTCCGCCGGGCAGCGTGTAGCTGACACGCTCCAGCGTGAAGGACGTCGTCGCCAGCTGGTCCGGCGGGATGTTCTCGGACGCGTACTGGAAGACCGCTTCGGTGATCGTCGAGGCCGGGTCGAAGAAGGCGATCACGGTGTCTTCGTTGGTGCTTGCGATCGCGCCGGGCTGCCCGACGTCGATCCGGTTGCCGCCGATGACCTGGAACGCGTCGTTGGTGATCGTGTCCCGGTAGTAGGTGGGCACGAGCGCCGTCGCGCGAAGCTGCGTGCCGACGAAGGGGAAGCTCGCCGTGAAGCCCGGCGTCGAACCGTTCACGATCAGCTCGAAACAAACCTCGATGTCCGGCGAGTTCGGCGGCAGCGTGTCCGAGATGGGGCAGACGACAGCCGCGGGGTTCTCGCACATGTGCACGGCGACTCGCTCGTAGAGGCCGTTGAGCATGTCGTCGGAGGGGCCCGGCTGCGCGTGCGGAATCACCGTCGCCATGTCGAAGACGTTCGGCCAGTCGCCCGCGTTCGCGGCGTCTTCGGCGGCCGTCACGACATTGCGCACTCCGGTGAGCTTCGAAACGCCGCTCATCCACGTGTACGGGAGGAAGCTCGGGCTCGACGGCACCGGAATGCCGAAGATCGGCGTGGTCGTGGCGTTGGGCTTCACCGGTCCGGGCAGGATGCCCGGCGCTCCGATGAAGAGGGCCTCGATGCATGCGCCCTCGAGCGCGTTCACCGCCTGCTGGGGCGTCGCCGCGCCGGCCGGCGCCACGATGCCCGCCTTGCCGGCGTCCGCGCCGAAGCGACCGGTCGTGCCGTCGAACGCCGAGGCGAGGACGCTGCCTGCGAACGGGCCCGGAAGCGCGCACGGCAGGGGGGTGTTGTTCGGAACGCTCAGCGTCGCGTTGAACGCCGGTTCGGGATCGATCGCGCTGATCGCAGCGACGTCGGACGCCAGGAGCACGAAGCGCGCCGAGCCGTTGCGCCAGCCGACACCGCCCTCGTTGCCCGACGTGATGCAAGCGCCGGGGGCGTCAGCGCCGCCCTGCGGGAAGTTGCCGTTGCCGTCGCCGACGAGGAAGACCTCACGCACCGGCTCGCCCGGCTGCTGGGGCTCGTTCGGAAGCGGCTGGTAGCCGACCGACGGGACGTCGTTCGTCTCGCCGGGGTTCAGCACGGCGGGGGCGAGGCCCTGCGCGAGATTGCCGCACGGCAGCCCGCTGTCCTCGTTGTCCGCGTCGGCGTTGCCGTCGAAGCCCGCGCCCGTCGCCACCTGATAGAGCGCCTCGAACCCGCTCTGCGGGTCCTGACGGAACTGGGCCGCGCTGGCGAAACCGACGCTGCCGTCGCCGAACGCTCGGCGATTCTCGGTGCTGATCGGGCCGACCGCGTCGGGCGTCGCGCCGCCCGTGACGTCGAGCGCCGACTCGAAGATCGGGTCGAAGTTGGGGTTGGCCGCGTCGCCGTCGTGCGCTTCCAAGTAGTGCTCGCGCAGGATCGGCATGTTGAGGATGAAGGGCCGCGCGTTGGCGTCGATCACACCGGCTTGAGCGGCGGGCGGGAGGTTGCCGTTGAGGTCGAAATTCACGGTTGAGTTGCCGTAGTCCTCGTAGCGGCCCACGCCGAACGCGATGTCGAAACGCACGTCGCCGGCGGCGAGCTTGGCGACGACGTCGGCGGGCAGATTCGAGAGTCCGTACTGGGCGCACACCGCCGCGAGGTTGCCGTTCTGGGCCGCGGTGTCGAGCTGCGTCTGCAGCCGCTTGCGAATGTCGAGGAAGATTCGCTTCGTCATTTCCATCTTGGTGCGCGGATCGCCGGCGACGACCGGCGCGTACATGAAGTTGCTGTCGTCGATCACGAAGAAGACGTCGATCTTCACTTCGCATTTCTCTTCGACGGGCGTGAAGGGGATTTCGCAGGGCTTTTGCGCGGAGCGAATCCGGAACGAGGCGGTCTCCGATGCCGGCAGGACGTCGGTAAACGAGTCGCCGCAACCGCATCCCGTGAACGTGCCCGTGCACATCACCAGTAGCAGTACGCCAATGCTGAGGTTCTTCATGGTTGTGATCCCGATGGAGGCGGCCCCTCGACGGTCCGTCTCACCTGAACTTGGGGGTCATCCCTGGGCATTGCATGGCACATGCCCGGCCAACGGGGACGGGGGAGGCGGCCCCTCGCCGGCAAATCGCTCCAAGTCCTTTTCTTTACCTGTCTTCCGTAGTTTTCTGGTCTCCGGCAACGCCCCCTGAAAGGGCGCCGAGCCGTTCATCCGCTTCATCGCGCGTCGAGAATTCTGAACATGTCGAAACGGGGCAGAAGCAGCCTCGATTCGTGCGCTGTTTCTCCTTCCGTGTCGCGGCCGAAGCCGGTGCCGCTAGAAGCTCGCCTCGACCTCGATCACCGGCGCAATCAACCAGAGGAATCGACGCTTACCGCCGTCGATCGTCGGGTTCCTGCGCGTCACCTTCGTGTCCACACCGTGAATGTTGACGCCGGCGCGAATGCGCCAGTTCTGGTTCACCAAATAGCCGAGGCCCAGCTCGCCGAAGACGCCGAAGCCGTCGTCGTCGTCGTCGTAGCCGCTCGTCGTGAAATACTCCGGTCCCGCGCCGGCCCACCAGTACAGACGCGAGTTGTTGCCGAAGCTGCTTTCGTACGTCAGCTTCACGCCGAAGTGGTGCCAGTCACCGCCGTCCTTCCCGAAGACGACCTGGCCGGGCTGCGCTTGGCTGGGACGAAACGTGTCGAACGTGCCGCTGTTCCAACGGTAGAACGCGTCGAGGCCCCAGCAGCCGCAGAACGTGCGGCCGACGTCGAGGCCGAGATAGCCGCAGTCCTCGCCCGGGTCGTCGCCTTCGAAAAAGACGATGCCGCCGACGGCGCGGATGTGCCACTGGCTCAAACCCGCGGTGCACGGCAACTGGCAACCGGTCACGATGGGCGCCGGCGGCGGCGCGCACGGATCGCACGGGTCGGGCGCGGGCGGCGGGGCGCACGGGTCGGGCGGACACGGCGCGGTGGTGTCGGCGATGCTCAGCGGCGCTTCGCCGTCGAGCGGCGGGGGGGGCGGGGGACGGGTCGCGTCGGCGACGCCGGTTGCTTGCGGTCGATCGAGCGTCGACGTGTTGATGTTGCTCGTGCTCAGCGGCCGCGGCGCGGCCTGCAACGAGGGCGCGGTCGTGCTCGAGAAGCTGGCTTGCGACCCGAGCGGTGCGGTCGTCCATCCGGCGCCGCCGGCGTTCACGAGGGAGGCCGACGGGGCGCGTGCCGTACTGCTCAACGGTTGACCGGCACACGCCGACAGTGCGATGAGGAACCCGCACGCGACCGTGATGGTCGAGCCCCGCGAAACATGCTGTCGCATCCGATCTCTCCCACGCCGGAATGCACGGGGACCCGAATCCCGTGGACTCCTTCTGCCCGGCAAAAGAGCGTAGGTAGCAGGCGAAGCACCCGCAAGCTCGGATCAGCGGCGCCGCGGGCGTCCGTTTCGACCGCGTTAGAGTAGTTTTCAGTTCGTCTGACCGAGAGGGTCGAACGCGGAGCCAAACTGTGACACAAGGGCCGGACGAAGCAGCGCAGGCAGGCCGCAGCCCGTTCGACGACGTGAACATGGAGCCCGGCCAAGACCTCGTCGCCGTCGGTGCGGAACTCTCACCACACCTCGTTCTCGACGCGTACCGGCACGGTGTATTCCCCTGGTACGAAGAGGGTTCGCCGGTTCTCTGGTGGTCGCCGGATCCGCGGGCCGTGCTGCCGCTCGACGCGCTGGCATGTTCTCCCGCCGGCTGCGGCGCACGCGCCGGCGGCATGTCTACGAGGTTCGACACGACCACGACTTCGAAGGCGTCATGCGAGCGTGCGACGAGAACCGGCCCCGACGGAACGTGGATCCACGAGGCGATGGTGGCGTGCTACACGGAGCTGCACGCGCTCGGTCACGCGCACTCCGTCGAGATCCGCCAGGACGATCGGCTCATCGGCGGGATCTACGGCGTCGCGTTCGGCGGCGGGTTCGCGGCCGAGTCGATGTTCCATCGCGTTCGTGACGCGTCGAAGCTCGCGTTCGTTCACCTGGTCGAGCACTTGCGTGCGCGCGGTTTCGTTCTGCTCGACGTGCAGTTCCTCACCGATCATCTCGAGCAGTTCGGCTGTGAGGAGATCGAGCGCGACGAGTATCTGGAGCTCGTCCGCGAAGCGCGATCGCTCGACGTCGGCTTCGCGTAGCTACTTGCCGCGTTGGGCCAGGCGCAGCCGCGCTCGCGCGGCCTCGGCCTTGCGCTGGCGCTCGACTTGCGCGGTCGCCGACGTCGCGGGAATGGCCAGCGCTTCCTTCAGCGCTTCGAGCTCGGCTTCCGGATCCAGCTGCTCGATCGAGCGCACGGCTTCGGCGAGCACGGCGACGTCGTTGTCCTGAACCTGTACGACGCCGCCCTCGAGATAGAACTGCTTCTCGCCGTCGGGCGTCTCGACGCGCATCTCGCCGGCGCCCAACGCGCCGACGAACGGCGCGTGCCCGGCGAGGAAGGCGACCTCGCCGTCGAACGCCGGCACGACGACCATCGAAGCGGTCCCTTCGTACGCGGCGCCTTCCGGCGTGATGACGGCGACGTTGAGCGCGGCCTCGGTCATGCCTCGACCTTCATCGCTTCCGCCGCCTCTGCGGCCTCTTCGATCGCGCCGACGTACATGAACGCCGACTCGGGAAGGTGATCCCACTTGCCCTCGGTCAGCTCCTTGAAGGAACGGATCGTCTCCTTGAGCGGGACGTTCGAACCCGGCTTGCCGGTGAACACCTCGCCCACGAAGAACGGCTGCGAGAGGAAGCGCTCGATGCGCCGCGCGCGGGCGACGACGACCTTGTCGTCCTCCGAGAGCTCTTCGACACCGAGGATGGCGATGATGTCCTGCAGCTCCTTGTAGCGCTGCAGGATCCGCACGACCTCCTGGGCGACCGCGTAGTGCTCCTCGCCGACGTACTGCGGGTCGAGGATTCGCGAGCGCGACTCCAGCGGGTCCACGGCCGGGTAGATCCCCTTCTCGGCGATCTTGCGCTCGAGGACGGTGAACGCGTCCAAGTGCGAGAAGGCCGTCGCGGGCGCCGGGTCGGTGAGGTCGTCTGCCGGGACGTAGATGGCCTGAATCGACGTGATGGCGCCGTTCTTGGTCGACGTGATGCGCTCCTGCATCTCGCCCATCTCGGTCGCCAGCGTCGGCTGGTAGCCCACCGCCGACGGCATGCGGCCCAGCAGCGCCGACACCTCGCTGCCCGCCTGCGTGAAGCGGAAGACGTTGTCCACGAAGAGCAGCACGTCCGTGCCCTTGGTGTCGCGGAACGCCTCGGCCATCGTCAGCGCCGACAGCCCGACCCGCAGGCGCGCGCCGGGCGGCTCGTTCATCTGGCCGAAGACCATGACCGTCTGGTCGAGCACGGACTTGCCCGTGTCGCCGATCATCGCCTCCTGCATCTCGAGCCAGAGGTCGTTGCCCTCGCGCGTGCGCTCGCCGACGCCGGCGAACACCGAGTAGCCGGAGTGGAAGCGCGCGATACGCGCGATCAGCTCCTGGATGATGACGGTCTTGCCGACGCCCGCGCCTCCGAAGAGGCCGGTCTTGCCGCCGCGCACGTACGGCGTCAGCAGGTCGATGACCTTGATGCCCGTCTCGAAGACCTCGGTCTTCGGCTCGAGGTCTTCGAACTTCGGCGGCGCGGCGTGGATCGGACGGCGCGGCGTGTCCGCCGGCAGGTCCCCGCGCTTGTCGATGGCGTCGCCGAGCAGGTTGAAGACGCGGCCGAGCGTGACGTCGCCGGTCGGCACGCTGACGGCGGTGCCGGTGTCGGTGGCGTCTTGACCGCGAACGAGGCCGTCCGTCGCGCCGAGCGCGACGCATCGTACGCGGCCGCCGCCGAGGTGCTGCTGCACCTCGCCCACGAGGCGCTTGGGTCCGTCCTTCGTCTCGATGGTGCACTCGATCGCGTTGTAGATCTTCGGAAGATCCGCTTCCGCGAACTCCGCGTCGAACGTTGAACCGATGACCTGGGTGATCTTGCCGACAGAAGCCATGGGGCTCTCCTGGTCGCCGAGCGTTACTCGAGGGCTGCCGTGCCCCCGATGATCTCGCTCAGCTCTGTTGTGATCTGCGTCTGACGGCTCCGGTTGTAGAGCATCGTCAGATCTCGAATC
Source organism: Planctomycetota bacterium (assembly GCA_965223505.1). GTDB lineage: Bacteria > Planctomycetota > PLA2 > PLA2 > JAEUHO01 > CBDCWP01. The sequence goes on along the minus strand of CBDCWP010000030.1, from coordinate 56,371 downwards.
ATTTCGTTGGCTGCGTCGGTGGCGCTCTTCATCGCCACCATTCGAGCGGTCTGTTCGCTGACGGCCGCATCCAGGAACGCCTGGAACAGGTGCAGCCGCACGCTGCGCGGAAGCAGGTCCGACAGGATCGTCGCCGCGTCCGGGTGGTAAATGTAGTCGCGCGACGTCTCGTTGTCGTCGTCGGCGACCTGCTGCAGCGGCAGCACCTGCTCGACGACCGCGCTCTGGCGCGCGGCCGACTCGAACTTGGTGTACACGACGTGAAGTTCGTCGATCTCGCCCGTTTCGTACCGGCGCATGAACTCCGAGGCGATCTCGTCGACCTCGTCGAAGGCCGGCCGGTCTTCGATGTGCGAGATGAACGACGCGCGGTCCACCTTCTGGTAGCGCAGCGCCGACTCGAGCCGCTTGCCCGAGACGTGCATCTCGACCTCGAGACCGCGGGCCTCGATCGCCCGGCGTGCCTCGTTGGACGAACGAACGATGTTGCTGTTGTAGCCGCCGCACAAGCCGCGGTTGCTGGCCATGCCGAGGACGGCCGCGCGCTTGGGCTCGCGCACCTCGAGCAGCGGATGGCGGAAGTCGCCCGCCGCCGCCGAGAGGTCCGCGATCAGCCGCGTCAGGCGGTCCGTGTAGGGACGCGCGGCGATCGCGCGATCGCTCGCCTTCTTGAACTTCGCCGTTGCGATCATCTGCATCGTCTTCGTGATCTTCGCGATGTTCTGCACCGCTTGACGACGCTTGAGAATGGCTCTGGGTTTGGCCATCGCTTCAGTCCGGTTCCTTCCCTAGGGGCCTCGTTGGGTGTTGCGCGTTAGCGCGGGTCCGCCGCGCGGCCCTCGACGAAGGCTTCGGAGAACTCGGCGAGGATGCGCTTGAGCTCCTCCTCGGTCTCCTCGTCCAGCGCGCCCGACTCGATCATCGCGTCGCGGAACGGGCCTTGGTTGTCGCGCATGTACTCGTGCAGCTCGTCTTCGTAGCGCCGCACCTGGTCGAGCGGCACCTTGTCGAGGAAGCCGTTCGCGCCGGCGTAGATGATGATGACCTGATCCACGACGTGCAGCGGCTGGAACTGCGGCTGCTTGAGGATCTCGACCATTCGCATGCCGCGGTCGAGCTGCGCCTGCGTCGCCGCGTCCAGGTCGGTGCCGAGCTGGGCGAATGCCTCGAGCTCGCGGAACGCCGCGAGGTTCAGGCGCAAGCCGCCGGCCACCTTCTTGTGCTTCATCGCCTTCACCTGCGCGGCGCCGCCCACACGACTGACGGAGATGCCGACATCGATGGCGGGACGCACGTTGGCGCGGAACAGGTCGGGCTGCAGGTAGATCTGTCCGTCCGTGATCGAGATCACGTTGGTCGGGATGTACGCGGACACCTCGCCTTCCTGCGTCTCGATGATCGGCAGCGCCGTGAGCGAGCCGCCGCCCATGTCGTCGGACAGCTTGACCGCTCGCTCGAGCAGGCGGGAGTGGAGGTAGAAGACGTCACCGGGGTACGCCTCGCGGCCCGGCGGACGGCGCAGGAGCAACGAGAGCTGGCGGTACGCGGCCGCCTGCTTGCTCAAGTCGTCGTAGACGACCAGCGTGCTCTTGCCCTCGTCGTACATGAGGTGCTCGGCCATCGCGCAGCCCGCGTAGGGCGCGATGTACTGCAACGGCGCCGGGTCCGCGGCGGACGCCACGACGACGGTCGTGTAGTCCATCGCGCCGTTGCGGCGCAGATCTTCGACGACGCCGGCGATGGTCGAGTCCTTCTGACCCACCGCGACGTAGAAGCACTGCACGTTCTCGGCCTTCTGGTTGATGATCGTGTCGACCGCGATCGCCGTCTTGCCGGTCTTGCGGTCGCCGATGATCAGCTCGCGCTGTCCGCGGCCGATCGGCGTCATCGAGTCGATCGCCTTCAGGCCGGTCTGCAGCGGCTCCTTCACCGGCTGCCGGTCGGCGATGCCGGGCGCGATCATCTCGAGGGGACGCGTCTGCGTCGCGTTGATCGGGCCCTTGCCGTCGAGCGGGTTGCCGAGCGGATCGACGACGCGGCCCATGAGGGCTTCGCCGACCGGCACCTCGAGCAGCTGCCCGGTGCGCTTGACGCTCATCCCCTCGTGCAGGTCCTTGTCGTCACCCAGGACGACGGCGCCGATGGAACCCTCTTCCAGGTTGAACACCTGCGCGCGCACGCCGTTCTCGAACTCGAGCATCTCGTTGGCCGCGGCCTTCTCCAGGCCGTAGATGCGCGCGATGCCGTCACCGACCTCGAGGATCGTGCCGACCTCGGAGACGTCGACCTTGGAATCGAACTCTTCGAGCTCTTTCCGGATGACGGCCGTGATTTCTTCAGGATTGAAGCGCATTCGTCTGCATTCCTCTTTGGACAATCCGCTGTTCGAGCTCCGCCAGATGGCGGCGGCCGCTCCCGTCCATTACGCGGTCGCCGACGCGAATGATCGCGCCCGCGATGATCTCGGGCCGAACGACGTGTTCGACCACGGGTTCGCCGCTGACAGCGGCGCGAATCTGTTCTTTCCACGTGGCCAACCGGTCGGGGTCGACGTACGCGGCGGTCGTGATGGTGACCGGGACGCGCCCGAGCTTCTCGTCGAGCAGCTCGCGGTACGCGTAGGCCATCTCGGGCAGGAGCGCCAGGCGGCCCCGCCGGTAGGCCAGCCGCAGGAAGTTCGCGACGAGCCGGGGGAAGCCGGCCGACGTGAGCTTGTCCATCGCCACGCCCTTGTCGGTGGAAGCGATCTCGGCGGACAGGAAGAACGCGCGGAAGACCTTGTCCTTCTCCCACGCTTCGCCGATCGCGTCGAGCGCCTCGCCGATGGAGCGCATCTCGTCGAGACCGCCGGCGGCTTCCGCTGCTTCGGCCAACGCCTTCGCGTAGACGGCGGCTCCGGGACTGGCGTGCGCTGCCGACATCAGTCCTCGTCGCTCCGACGCGTCGTGAACTGGCTCACGACATTGGCCGCGATGTCCGCGTGGCCGGCCTGGTCGAGCTCGCGCTGAACGATCTGGCTCGCCGTCGACGTGGCGATGGCGGCCGCGTCCTTCACGATCGTCTCCCAGGCGGCCGCGGCCATCTGATCGATCTCGCGCTTCGCGCGGGCGACCGTCGCTTCGCGTTCGGCCCGCGCCTCTTCCTGGATGCGAGCGCGGATGTCTTCGCCGTCCTTGCGGGCTTCCTCGGCGATCGCCGCGGCCTCTTCCTTGGCGTGGTCGAGCTTCGCCTCGTACATGGCGATGACCTTCTTGGCCTCTTCGTTCGCTTCCTTGGCCTCGTCGAGCGCCTGTTGGATGGTCTCTTCGCGTTTCTGCAGCCCGTCGAGGATCGGCTTCCACGCGAACTTGCCGAGGACCACCAGCAACAGCACGAAGACGGCGATCGACGTGATCACCGCCCACGGATCGACGTGCGTCAGGTCGCCCTCCGCCGCCCACGCCGGGGTGGCGAACAGCGACAGGGCCACGAGCACCGCGACACTGAAGATCATGTGGCGCATTTCGCTACTCCGCTTGCATTCAATTCACTCGAGCCGTGCGCCCGAGCCGCGGCGATCACCGCGGCTCGGATCGCCCCCAAACGTCGTTCGCGACGCTAGGGAATCGCCTGCATGCAGATGATCAGTGCGAAGAACGTGAAGCCTTCGATCAGAGCGGCCGAGATGATCATGGCCGTCTGGATCGGGCCCTTGGCTTCCGGCTGACGGGCGATGGCTTCGACGGCGTTCGCGCCGATCTTGCCGATGCCCAGGCCGGCGCCGATGCAGACCAGACCCGCGCCGACGGCGGCGAGGCCCTTCAGAACGTTGGTCTCCTCCGCAGCGGCGAGGAAGAGGGGGGTCATCATTCCGATGATGTCCATCTTTGGGGTTCTCCGTTTGGGGGCGCCTCAGCGCCTGAATAGAAAAGGCGTTCTCGGCGTTGCGCTCGCGGGCTAGTGCTCCGGGTGAATCGCGGCGCCGATGAAAAGCGTCGTCAAGAAGGTGAAGATGTAGGCCTGCAGGAACGCCACGAAGAGCTCCAGCAGACCGATCGCAACCCCACCCAGGATCGCGGTCAACGTGATGCCGTAGCCGGCGCCACCCATTGCGGCGCCCTTCACGGCGAAGATCACGAGCATCGCGAGAACGATGTGTCCCGCGGTCATGTTCGCGAACAGACGAACGGCCAGCGAGAAGGGCTTGACGAGCGCGCCGATGATCTCGAGCGGGATCATCAGCGGCGCGAGCGCCATGGGGGCGTGGCCGAAGAAGAAGTTGTTCCAATACTTGCCCACGCCCTGCGCGCGCATGCCCGACCCGTGGATCACCACGAAGGCGCATAGCGCGAGTCCGGCGGTGATGGCCAGGTTACCGGTCGCGGTGCCGCCGATGTGCTGCAGGTGCGCGTCGATCGGCGCCGCCATCATGCCCAGCGGGATCATGCCGAGCAGGTTCGCCGTCAGGATGAGGAAGAACATCGTCCAGAGGAACGGCATGAACTTGTCCGTCGCGCTGCCGAGCGCGGGGCGCGCGACCTCCTCCCGCAGGAACATCAGGATCGCTTCGAGGAAGTTGCGGAAGCCCTTGGGGACCAGCGCGTCCTTGCGGGCGAAGATCGGCACGAAGATCGCCAGCAACAACGCGGACACGATCAGCATCACGATGTGGTTCGTGACGGTGTACTCGCCGAACGTGAAGAACGTGTGCGGCAGCACGTGACCCAGCGGATCGTCGCCGGCGGCCAACACGCAGCCGGCGAACGAGGGCATCGCGGCTGGCAGCAGCGGAGTCATGCTTGGTGTGCTCCTTGCGCGTCTTCTTCGTTCGCTTCGTCGGCGCCGCCCGACTGGGAGCGCCCTCGACCGGAGGTTTCAGCGCCCGTTTCCGGGTCCTGGCTGCCCGATCGCGCGTGATTTTGCCGCAGGTCCCGGAGGGACACGACAACTTCCAACACCAAGTGGGCGGAATAAAACACGCCCAACCAGGCCGTGAATTGCCAGGTGTCGAACGGCCGGGTCATCACGACGATCAGGGCCCCGAGCATCGTGATCAGCAGGCGGATTCCGGTGGAGGCCAGCACCGCGTTCGAGGCGTTGGCGTCGTTCGGAGGTGCGATCGCCAGGAACAGCCGCGGCAGCAGGGCGAGGAACGCGGCCAGCAGGCAGATGCCGCCCGCGACGGCCATGGCGACGAGGCCCGTCCGCCCGCCCCAGGCCCAAGCGGGCCACGCGAGCACAGCCGCCACGACGACGGTCACGAGCAGCGCGCGCAAGAGGTGCTTCTTCACGGGGCCCCATCCGCCCCGCGAGGCCCGATCGCTAGCTCCCGGATCCCTTCGAGGGGCCGTCTTGGAGCCGCGTCACGCCGCGAATGAGGCGGTACATCCCGAGTGCGACGCCCAGAAGACTTCCGGCCGCCGCCAGCCACGGGTCGGTGCCAAACTTCCCATCGAGCCAACGCCCGCCAAGGAAGAACAAGACCACGATCAGGCCGAATTCGATGCCTACGGAGGCCATGGCGAACTTTCCGCCGCCGGCGTCGGGCCCGCGCTCGAAGGGCAGCACCGGACGCTTGTAATTCCGCACCTTCTCGAGATCCGGCTCGTCGTCCGGCTCAGTCACCCGTCACCACCGGTCCGATGGGCGTCGCGGGGGGCACCGTCGCGCGCTTGAGGAACAGCAGGGCGAAGCAGGTCTGCAGGAGCTCGTCCTCGTAGTTCTGGAACGCGCCCGCCGGGCCTGCCGGCCAGCCGCCGGCCTCGGTCTGCTTCGCGAGCAGGTACTCGGCGCCCTCGCGGTACCAGTCGTGCTTGCCGATGAACTTCATGCCGAGGAGCGCGCCGACGCGCTCCAGGCCGTAGAGGTAGTAGTAGTGCCAGCCGCCCTGGCCGGGGTTCTTCTCGACGTTGAAGCGGACCCCGAGCCACGCCAGTCCGCTCAACATCGAGGCGTCGATCTTCTTCGTCGTTTCCTTGTCGAGGGCGCCGAGCGCGTCGAGCCGCTCCTTGATGATCGCCAGGCTGCCGATGCCGGCGGTGGTCATGCTGCCCGTCACCGCGAAATTGCCCGGACGGTAGTCCCAGCCGCGCGCCTTCACGCGCGCCCCGGGCAGGAAGCGCCCGTAGCGATCCTCGACGCCCGGCTCCCACGCCGGGTTCTCCATCCAGAGCCGCTCTTCGTCGCCGTCCTGTTGCTGCTCGGCGAAGATGTACGGGAGCACCTTCTTGTAGACCTCCGGCGTCGCCTCGATGCCGCAGCGCGCGGCGGCTTGCAGCGCCAGCAACACGTATTGCGTGTGCGAGAGGTCCTGGTTGCCTTCGTTGCCGCCGGGGTAGCGCCAGACCTGTTCCTCCTGGTGGTCCGCCAGCCACTTGACCAGCTCTTCCAGCTTCTGGCGGATCAGCTTCGGGTACTTGCACTTCTTGACCTTGGGCGCCGCGTAGCGGGTGTCCTTCTTCGGCTTGGGCGTCGGGTTGTAGAGCGCGTCGTAGAACAGGATCAGCGCCGCCACCGAGTAGGTCTTCATGTCCTTGGGCGCGACGCGGCCCTCCCAGTGCGCGAGGCCCTTCAGTCCGGCCTTGATCTCCTTGCTCTTGGGACCGGAGCCGCACTTCGCCAACGTGAACAGGTAGAAGGCCTGTCGGCCGAGGTTCTGGGCGCGGTTGGGCCAGTGGAAGTGGAACGTGCCGTCCGACTTCTGCTGGGCCTTGAGCCAGTCGTGGCCCCTGTCGATCGCCTTGTTGACCCGCGCGACGAAGTCCCGGTGGTCGGCCTCCATCGCCTTCCTGGCCTTGGCGATGCGCTTCTTGCGCTCCGCGGGGGACAGCTCCTCCTCGGCGCCGGCGGCGAGAGGGGCCACGAGGGTCACGCCCAACAGGAGCAACAAGCGAGCGACGTACTGCAACGGATCACCTCCGGGAGCCCGGGCGCCCGGGCCGGCCCCACCACGCGCAGTGTAGTCCCAAGCGGCGGCGCGTTTGCCTCCGCCGTACCCTGGCGGCGATGAGACGGCTCCGAAACGCGGCTTTCGACCTGGCGTTGCGCGGCACCGACGTGTTCGTGCGCTGCCTGTCGCCGCGCTTCGCGCGCGAGACGGCGGCGCTGCTCGGCGAGCTCTACTTCTACGTCTCGCGCCGGCGGCGTCGGATCGCGCTGGAGAACCTGCGGATCGCGTACGGCGACGAGCTGACCGAGCGCGATCGGCGCCGGATCGCCCGGGGGTCGTTCGCCAACTGGGGCCGCGTGCTGATGGAGTTCGTCGCCGCGGAGCGGCTGTTCGGCTCGGTCAGCGCGGCGCGGGGGAAGTTCCACTTCCACGGCGACTGGGATGCGCTGCAGGCCGATGCCGACGCCGGCCGCGGTGGGCTGATCGTGTCGCTCCACCTGGGCAACTGGGAGTGCGCGGCTTGGTCGGTGCAGGCCCGCCAAGGCACGCTGCGCCCGGTGATGCGGTCGCTCGACAACCCGGTCTTCGACGCCTACGTGGCTCGCCGCCGCGGCGGGGGCAAGATCATTCGCAAGCGAGGCGCGGTGCGCGAGATGATCCGCACGCTCGAGCACGGCGACTGGGTGGCGTTCCTGGGGGATCAGAACGCCGGCCGCAAGGGCGTGTTCGTGCCGCTGTTCGGCCGTCAGGCGTCCACCTTCGCCACACCCGCGCGCGTGATGCTGCGAACGGGCGCGCCGACGTACGTCGGCGCCTGCGTTCGCCGGTGCGGGTCGATCTTCGACGTGCACGTACGCCGCATCGAAGAGCCGTCGGCGGCTCTGCCCGTCGAGGAGCGCGTGCGCCGCGTGCTCTCGGAGGTGAACGAGGCGTTCGAACACTGGATCCGCGCGGCGCCGGATCAGTACAACTGGTCGCACCGGCGTTGGAAGGCGCGGCCCACTGACGAGGGACCCGGTCCCGACCAGCCGTTCTACGCCCGCTATCTCGGGGCTGCGGGCGCACCGGACGCTCTGTAAGTATCGACGCGGAATCGACTAACGCCGGAGCGGCCCCGAGGCCGATGGAGGGGTGTTGCGACCTGCGCACCCGGCAGGTCGCGCCCCAGGGGTCCTGCCGTGTCCGCACGCTCGCTGTTCATCCTCATCGTCGTTTGGGCCTGCCTCGCGTGCGCGCCGACCGCCGTTGCCGGTGAGACCGGCGGAAGCGGCTATGGGCTGCGCCTCCCCGACGAGTTCAAGCCGGCCCCCGCATCGCTCTTCGGAAGAGAGCGCGAGCGCGTGCGCACGTTGGTCTCCGGGACCGGGCTGCCGTTCGGTGGGGATGCGGACGAGCGTTCGTTCGTCGCGCTGAACGAAGGCACCCCGGAAGCCGGCTTGTTCATCCTGCGCTATTCGGTGCCCGGGGATCGCGGGCTGGAGACGATCGACGACATCATGTTCGAGGCGTTCGAGATGGGCATGCGCATGACGGCGCGCGAGCTGCCGGACGTCGAGCCGGGAACGTTCGTCCGCAGCAAGATCAGCCCGACCGCGCACGGCATCATGGGCCGTCTGGGATACGCGAAGTCCAATGGGATGGCGCGGGAGCTGAGGCTCGTGTTCGCATTCGGCGAGGGCAGCTGCGTGATTCTCGCGATGGACGCGCCGGTGTCCGGATCGAAGGACTACCGGGGCATGTTCGACCGCGCCGCGGGTTCGATCGAGATGCGAGAGCCCGATCCGGTCTGGCGCGAGTGGATCGGCGTCGGCTCGGTTGCCGGCGGCCTCCTCGTCGTGCTGCTGGTCTTCTTCGTGCTGTGGAGCCGTTGGCACACGCCGAGCACGAAGCGACAAAACCAAGCGCTTCGAAGCAACACGTTCCCCGTGCCGGGCGCCAGCGCGACGGACACCTCCACGGGACAGACGAACGAGACGCGCGCGTTCGACGGCCTGCCGACGTTCACCGAGCCCGCGCCCGGAGCGAGGCTCTCCCTGAAACCCGAAGAGCCGGAGGAGCCCGAGACGTTCCTCAACCATCCCCCGACGCCCGAGCTCGTTCCGGAGGTTCCGGCGGAAGACGAGTTCGTGCCGCCCCAGGTGGACTACGGCTCCGGTGCCGTTCCGGCGGCGCCGCCGCCCGCGGCTGCCGCGTTGGACGCGCTGTTCGGCACCGACGACGAGGGTCCGAAGACGGAGAAACCGGCTGGCGAGAAGGGTGATGGCGAGTCCGAGCTGCGCATCTCGCGCAACGACGACTTCCTCGCGTAGCCGGCGCCGCGTCGTTTCTTTCGCGATTCGCGCGTAACCGCGCCGCGTCCCCGCGCGATGTTCGTTTGGGGGGCCCTGCAAGAGGGCCGTCGTAGCGGATCTGCATCCCTTGCCGGCGGCGCCGCGGCGGGCTGACAGGCGTTCGTACCCGCCCGCGCGCCTCGACCTGCTTCGGGCCCCGTCCCGGTACCATCCCCGTCCGAATGTCAGGCGATGCCCCCCGAGATCCCGTTCCGCCCTACGACGTGAGTCGCTTCCGCACCCAGCCGCTCGGCGGGCGCGACCATCTCGTCGAGACCGCGCGCTTCGCCCGGCCGACGGAGCTCGGCGACGCCACGACCGATTTTCTCGACGCCCTGCCCGACTACCTGGGCGTTCGCCGCCTGAAGGGTCTCGCCGCCGCGATCGCCAAGGCCGCGGCCGGCGGCAAGCGAGTCCTGTGGGGGATGGGCGGACACGTGATCAAGGTCGGGTTGGCGCCGCTCCTGCTCGACCTGCACGCCCGCGGCTTCGCTCACGGCTTCGTCTTCAACGGCGCCTCGGCGATTCACGACGCCGAGATCGCGCTGTGCGGCAGTACGTCCGAAGACGTCGGCGGCGGGCTGTTCGAAGGCACCTACGGCAACGCGGACGAGACCGGCGCCCTGCTCGCCGAGGCCGCCCGGTCCGCGGCCGCCTCGAAGATCGGATTCGGCGCCGCCCTGGGTGCGGCGCTCCTCGCCAAGGACCCGGCTCACCCGCAGCTCTCCTTGCTTTGCGCCGCGGCGCAGCACGGCATCCCGCTCACGATTCACGTCGCGGTCGGCACCGACACCGTGCACATGCACCCGGCCTGCGACGGCGCGGACCTGGGCGCCGCGACGCACGCCGACTTCCTGCGCCTCACGTCGCTCGTCGACGGACTCGACGAAGGCGTGTACGTCAACGTCGGCAGCGCCGTCTTGCTGCCTGAGGTGTTCATGAAAGCGGTCGCCATCGTCCACAACGTCGACCCCGAACGTCGTGTGCGCATCACCACCGGCAATCTCGACATGCTCCGCCACTATCGCCCGCGTGTGAACGTCATCGAGCGCCCGGCCGTCGAAGGGTTCGACATCGCCGGCCAGCACGAGTACACGTTGCCGCTCCTGCGCATGGCGATCCTCGCCGCGGCCAAGGAGCTCGCATCGTGACCCGTGAGCTGCCGGAAGTGCTGTCGACACTCGGGCAACCCAACCTGCTCGTCATCGGCGACTTGATCCTCGATCGCTACTTCACAGGTGCGGCCGAGCGCATCAGTCCGGAGGCGCCGATCCCGGTCCTGCGCGTGGAGTCGACGCGCGCCGGTCTGGGCGGCGCAGGCTTCGTCGCGCAGTGCGTCACGGTGCTCGGCGCCCGCGCCACGCTGCTGGGCGTCACCGGCGACGACGCGTCCGGCGAACGCGTCGCCCAGGTCTGCGCCGACCTCGGCATCGACCTGAAGGCGATCGCCGAGCCCGGTCGGCGAACGAGCGTCAAGACGCGGCACATGGCGCACAGCCACACCATCGCGCAACAGGTTCTGCGTGTGGACGAAGAGACCACCGCGCCGATCTCCGAGGCGACGGAAGCGGCACTGCTCGCGACCGCGACCTCGTTGCTGCCGGACGTCGACGCCGTTCTGCTCAGCGACTACGTGAAGGGGTGCCTGACGCGCGGGCTGCTCGACGCGCTGATCGCCGCCGCAAAAGAGAACGGCACGCCCGTCCTGGTGGACTCGAAGCGGCCGGACTACGCGCGCTTTCGCGGCGCGACCGCGATCACGCCCAACCGTCCCGAGACCCAGCGCGTCACCGGCATCGCCGTCGAGACGCTCGAGCACGCCGACGCGGCCGCCGCGAAGCTGCTGGACGACCTGGGGATGTCGTTCGTCTTGATCACGCTCGACCGCGAAGGCATGTACCTCAAGCAAAGCGACGGGTACGGCGTGCATCTGCCGACGTCGCCGCGCGAGGTGTTCGACGTGTCCGGCGCCGGCGACATGGTGCTGTCGGTCCTGGCCTGCGCGCTCGCCTCCGGCGCGACGCCGCACGAGGCGTCGGCGCTCGCCAACGTCGCCGCGGGGCTCGCGGTCGAACGGGTGGGGGCCGTACCCGTCGCGCGCGAGGAGATCAGTGCCCGGCTCGCCACCGACGGCGACGGCGCGGGCACCAAGCACGTCGATCGCGCGGAGATCGGCGCGGTCGTAGCCCGCCATCATGCGGCGCGTCGCCGTGTCGTGTTCACGAACGGGTGCTTCGACATCCTGCACGCGGGTCACATTCGCTTCCTCAAGGCCGCGCGGGCCGAGGGCGACGTGCTCGTCGTGGGTCTGAACGCCGACGACAGCGTGCGGCGCATCAAGGGCGAAGAGCGGCCGGTCAACCCGGTTCAGGATCGCATCGAGGTGTTGGCGGCGCTCTCGATGGTCGACTACGTGGTGGTGTTCGACGAGGACACCCCGGCGAACGTCATCGAGCAGGTCGAGCCCGACGTGCTCGTCAAGGGGGTCGACTGGAAGGACAAGGGCGTCGTCGGCCGCGAGTTCGTCGAGGGGCGCGGCGGTAAGGTCGTGCTCGTCGATCTGCATGAGGGACGCAGCACGACGGGGATCGTCGAGAAGATTCGGGGTTCCGGCGACTAGCGGAAGCCCGACAGAGCGCTCGACCTCACCGGCGTGTCGTGCCCGACACCGTTTTCGTGCTCGTGCCCGTGTGCCCCGGAGGACGGACGAGTGACGCTCTTCCGAGCGACTTCCGTTTGGCGACGACCGTGCGCCACCCTTGGTTCAACGATCACGGAGCGCGCAAAGTCAGGGCATCGAGCACGAAATTCGGAGGGGCTTCGGTGCTCTGCGAGGCGTGTCGGAACCCGTCGTCGACTCGCTACTCCTTGACGACGGCGTCCATCGCCCGGTCGGCCTCCTTGACGGCGCCGCCCTTCTTGAACTTCATCGTCTTGTCGACGTCCGGCAGGCTGTCGCGCTTCACCACCGCCTGAATCAGCGCCGCGATCGCCTTCGGGCCCTTCTTCGGATGCGAAAGCCAGACCCCCGCCGCCAACGCCACGGCCTGGGCGTTCACGACGTCGACCGACAGCGCCTCGCGCGCCGCGCCGTTGACGTGAATCGTCAGATCCTGTTTCTCGATCTTCTCGGCCTGCACGTAGTTGAGGTCGAAGAACTCGTTCCAGCTCATCAACGTGCCGCCGTCGCGCAACGATCGCGCCGCCGCGAGCTCCCAGCAAGCCTGCGCGTTCAGCACGAAACCGTCGCTCTTCTTCTCGTCGCTGCGCTGGATGTCCGCCAGCGAGCCCGCCAGCCCATCCATCACCCAGAAGCCGCGACCGCGAACCCAGCCGCCGAGGCCCGCCGCGAGATGGCGGCGCACCAGCACGCGCATGGCCTGCCGCAGCACGACGGAGTCGGTCGCGACCCACGCGTTGTGACGGTGCTTGGCCGGAACCATCGCGACGCGCTCGCTCCGCCGATACCAGCCCGAGCTCCCGCTGAAGTCCTCGCGGTCTTCGTCGCGCACCAGATCGACCCCGATCTTGTCGTACGTCTCGAGGTCCTTGAAGATCAAGAGGTCGGTGATCGTGTCGCCCTTCTTGTCGTGCATGCCGGTCTTCTTGATGAGCCAGCGTTCGGCGTCGGCGACCAGCGCGACCAACCGCAGCGCGTCGAGGTACTCCAGGTCGGTGACGAACCGCCAGCGACCCCAAGTTGCGACCTTCGCCTCCGGCCACCGCGCCCGGTACTTCAAGAACTCGTCGTCGAACTCCGGCGGATACGTGACCTCGCCGAGGAGGTCCGGGCCGAGGAGCGCGCTCACCTCCTTCACCTCGCGCTCCAGCCACGTGTGCATCCACATGTAGCCGTTGTCTTTGTAGGCGGCGACGAGCGGTCCGGCCTGCGAGCCGTAGGACGAGGCGCGGACGTTGATCGGGTAGTAGTCGACCGGGTCGATGCCGGCGGCCTCGAGCGTCTCTCCGAAATGGAAGTAGTCGTCGCCGAGCTTGCGCAGCGCCTGGTCGCGCTTCTTCAGCCAACCCTTCTTGGGCACCTGGCCGGCGACGAGCTCCTTGGCCTCCCACTTCTCGACGACCTCGATCGCCTGTGTGTGGTTCGGATCCGCGGCGAGGATGCGGTCGGCGAAGTACCACGCCTGGCGGCGGTAGTCCTCCTTGAGCGCGCTCTGCATCAAGCCCTTGAGCGTCTTGACTTCGTACTTGAGGAGCTGCTTGTAGGCGTCGTCGTCCTTCCAGTCCGCCTTCGCGACCGGAGCGCTCGCGAGCACGGCCCACGCGGCCACCGCCATCCACCCGACCCACCGCACGGACTGTCTGCACATCATGGCCCCATGGTATCGCCTCGCGTCGAACACGGGGAGGGGCTGCCGCCTATCCGGCGCTGACAGTGCGCCCTTCCGCCCAGCTACGAAGCGCGGCGATGTCTTCCGCACGCGTCACGGACAGGGGCTGGGTGCCTTCGAGCTCGGCGAGCAGCGTCTCGGTGTCGAGCTCGTCCTCGTCGGCGAACGCGGTGTACAGCCCCGCGACGATCGCCTGTTCGATCTCGGCGCCGCTGAAACCCTCGCTGGCGGCCACGAGCCGCGCGAGGTCGAACGCCGCCGGATCGCGCCCGCGCTGCCGGAGATGGATTCGGAACACGGCTTCGCGCTCCGTCGGGTTCGGCAAGTCGATGAAGAAGACCTCGTCGAAGCGGCCCTTGCGCATCAGCTCCGGCGGCAGGCTCTCGACGTCGTTGCACGTCGCGACGACGAACACCGGCTGCTTGCGGTCCTGCAGCCAGCCCAGCAGACGGCCGAAGATGCGTCGTGAGAGTCCACCGTCGGCTTCGCTGTTGCCGAACGACGCGAAGCCCTTCTCGATCTCGTCGACCCACAACACGCACGGCGCCATGTGCTCGGCGGCGCGCAACGACTGCTCGAGGTGCTTGTCGCTCTCCCCGATGTACTTGTCGTAGATGCGGCCCGGCTCCATGCGCAGGAGCGGCAGGTTCCACGCCGCCGCGACGCCGCGCGCCGCGAGGCTCTTGCCGCATCCCTGTACGCCGAGCAGCACGACCCCCTTCGGCGGGTCGAGCCCGAACGCCTTGCCCTCGGGCGTCAACGCGCGACGACGCTTGATCAGCCAGTCCTTCAGGTGCGCGAGGCCTCCGATGTCGTCGAAGTCGACGTGGTTCGGAACGAACTCGATCGCGCCGCCCTCTTCGAGGATCTCGCGTTTCGCGTCGAGCACGCCGGGCAGGTCGTCGGGCGTCAACGCCATGTCGTCGGCCAGCGCGCGGCCGACCGCGCGTTCACCCTCCGCCAGCGTCAAGCCGCGCAGGCTGTTCGTGAGCGAGCGGAAGTCTTCGTCGTCCAACCGCACGTCGATCTGCCGGCGCGTGCCGAACTCGGAGACGACGCGCCAGACCATCTCGCCCAGCGCCTTCTCCGACGGCATCGAGAGATCCATGCGCGCGGCGTGCTTCACGAGCAGGTCGGGCAGCACGACGCGCGGCGCGACGAGGATGAAGGACCGCGGCTGCGGGGACTTGCGGTCGATCAGGTCCTTGAGCTTGCGTGCGACCTTGGGGTCCTCGAGGTGCGGCGCCAGGTCCTTGAGCAAGTACACGCCGCCGTGCTTCAAGGAGCGCACGTTCGCCAGCGCGCGCAGCGGCTCCTTCGAGTCGTAGAGCGGGCTTCCGCCGGGCGGAACGAGCCCCTGGGTCACGGTCCATTCGTAGAACGGCATGCCCAGGCGCTTCGCGACGCGCCGCACGATGCCCTCGACGTGCCGCTCGTCGAACGAGTCGATGGCGACGAGGCGCGTGCGCGCCTTGAGGAGTAGCTCGAGCTCGTGGAGGACGTCCGTCGACAACCTGCTAGTGGTGCGGCGTGATCGCCGGATTGCGGGTGCGGCGGGTCGAGCGCTTCAGGAACAGGATGGCGAAAGCCGTGTCCAGGTGCGCATGTTCGCGAATCCACGCGCCGTCATGACGTTGCGCGTCCAACAGGTAGTTCGCTCCCTCCCAATACCAGTCGTACTTGCCGAAGAAGCGCATGCGCGACAGCACGCCCGCGCGCTCTGCGCCGTAGAGGTAGTAGAAGTGCCAGCCTCCGCTCGGCTCGCCCGGGTTCTTCGTGACGTCGAAGTTGTCCTGCATCCATGCCAGCCCGTCGCGAATGCCGCGGCGCGTGTTCTTGCGCATGTCGGCCGTGTACTTGCGCGAGTCCCACAGCTCTTCCTGGCAGATCGCCAACCCGGCGATGCCGGCCGTCGTCATCGAACCCGTCACTGGGTTCTCGGGGCGGTACCGAAAGCCGCGCGCGCGCGCCTTCTCCGTCCACGCGACGCGATAGCGGCCCCGCACCTGGTTGACGTAGAGCTTCACCGACCGTCCCGTGCGCTCCTGGATCGAGAGCAGCCACTTCAATGAGTCGAACCAGACGTTCTTCGGGATCTTGAAGCCGCAGCGGCTCGCGGCCCAGAGTCCGAGCAACGCGTACTGCGTGTTCGAGAGGTCCAGCCCGTCCTCCGGGTAGCGCCAATGCCCGCCGTGCTGATGCTTCACGAGGAAGTCGACGCACTTCTGCATCAGCTCCTTGTCCTCCTTCGACATCTTCTTCTTGCACGGATCCTTGAACTCGCGCTTGCCGTACTTGTCGATGCGCAGCGCTTCGAGCTCCTGCAACACCGAGTAGCGCGCGTGCAGCGCCATCAGCAGCACGCCGACGTCGTACGTCTTCGTCAGCTTCATCGGCCGCATCGCGTCGAACGCGGCGTCGATGCGCGGATCGTCTCCCTTCACGCCGCCGACGAGCGCCGCGAGCGTGTTCAGCGCGGTGACGCCCTGGCGGTACCGGGTCAGTTCGCCGTCGGCCGGCCAGTGCCCGTTCGACGTCTGTTTCGCCATGAGGTACTCGACCCCGCTGTCGACGGCGGCGTCGACCCGCTTGCGGAAGTCGGCGGGATAGGGGTCGTTGTCGACCTGGAACGGCTTGTCGTCCTTGGGCTTCTTCTCGTCGTCGGCCGCGGCGGGGGCGGTCCACGCCAGGAGGGCGGCGAGCAGGACGATCCAGCTGCGAGATGCCATCCGCATGCTGAGAGGATACGCGGGGTCGCATCGCAGATCGTACAATCCGGGCCCATGCCCGCGGCGCAACCCACTGTCCGTGCCGTCTTCCTCGACCGCGACGGGACGCTGATCCACGATCCCGGATACCTCTCCAACCCGGACGGCGTGCGGCTCCTGCCCGGCGTCGCCGACGGCCTGCGTGCCTTGCAGAGCGCCGGGTTCGCGCTGGTCGTCGTCACGAACCAATCGGGCATCGCTCGCGGCAAGTACACGGTCGACGCGTACGAGTCCGTCGCCGCGCGACTCGACGGCATGCTCGCGGAGCACGGCATCGACCTGCTGGCGTCCTATTACTGCCCGTACCACCCGGACGGCACCGTCGCTCCCTACGACGCGGAGCACGACGACCGCAAGCCCAACCCCGGGATGTGGATGCGGGCCGCGAGCGAACACGACATCGACCTGTCGCGCTCGATCTCGATCGGCGACGGCGAGCGCGACGTGGTCGCAGGCCGCCGCGCCGGTACACGCGCGGTCCTGCTGGCCGGCGGGCGTGACAAGTGGCCCCTGCCCGTCAAGGGTCCGTACGACGCGAACTTCGTCGCGCGCGACATGCGCGAGGCCGTCATCTGGATCCTGCGTGAAGAAGGGCTGCCGCTGCCGTCGGCGCCCGGCGAGGCGTTGGCGCCGTGACCGTCGCCACCAAGATCCTCGACCGCGACGCCCTCGTTGCCTGCCTCGACGAACATCGCGCGGCGGGGCGGCGCGTCGTGCTGACCAACGGCGGCTTCGACCTGCTGCACGTCGGACACATTCGCGCGCTCGAGGCCGCGAAGTCGCTCGGCGACGTGCTCGTCGTCGCGCTCAACGACGACGCGTCGCTACAGCGCGCCAAGGGGCCGGGGCGACCGTTGATTCCACTCGACGAACGCATCGAGACCGTCGCCGCGCTCCAGTGCGTCGATCACGTAACCTCGTTTGCCGAGCGCACCGCGGACGTGCTGCTCGACGTCGTGCGTCCCGACGTCTACGCGAAGGGCCGCGACTACCGGCTCGAGACGTTGCCCGAGCGCAAGACCGCCGAGCGCATCGGCGTTCACGTCGCGTTCGTCGGCGACGAGAAGGAGCATTCGTCTTCCGATCTCGTGGTACGCGCCTCCCGTCGTACCACGCCGTCCGACCGTGTGGCGGCGCTGGAGGATCCCGACGTCAAGGGGTTCGTGTTGCGCGCCGCGCGCGAGCCCTTGCGCGCCGGGGGCTGGCTCGATCTGGCGCAGTGCGTCAAGTCCGACGCCGGTTCGTTGGTGGAAGGCACGGAGCGCCGCTGGGTGCGCCAGATCTTCATCTCGGGCACGCCGGCCTATCTCAAGGTGACCAAGCCATACGAGCGCAAGCGCAGTCCCGTGCTCGAGTTCCAGAACCACCTCGCGCTGCGTGCGGCGGGGTTTCGCGCGCCGGAGCCGTGGTTGTGCATGGAGGGACGCAAAGACGGCTTTCACGCCGGCGTCCTGATCACGCGGGCCGTCGAAGGGGTTCCGCTCGACCGCTACCTGCGCGAGCGTCACGACGCATGGCGCCCGGCCGAGCGCGTCGCGGTCGCCGAAGGCATCGGCGCGACGATTCGCGCGCTGCACACCGCGCGCTTCTTGCACCCGGACCTGCAGGCCTGGCACCTGTACGTGTGCGGTCCGCTCGCGGCCGGCCGTCTCTCGCTCGCGTTCATCGACCTCATGCGCGTTTCGCGCGCGGGACGCAGGCTGCGACGACGCGACGCGGCCGTCGGGCTGGCCGCGCTGGCGCTGTCCTTGCGTCCGATCGTCCCGTTGCGCTTTCGCATGGCCATGCTGCGCGGCTATCTGGGCGGCACGCTCGCCGCCGCGCGGCCGTGGATCGACGCGATCGACCGACGGATCGAGCGCATCAAGGACCGCAGCACGTTTCGCGAGATCGCCGGCCAAGCGGAGGTGAGATGAGCGCCGCCGCGGGCCGCCTCGACGGACCGAGCGAAGCGCTCGCCGCGCTCGACGCCGAGGGGATCGCGTCGGTCGGCGACGTGATCGAGCGCGCCGAGGCGGTGCGCGACCTGCCGGATCGTTCGAATCACGTGCTCTCGGTCGGCGCGCGCCGGATCTTCGTGAAGCGGACGAAGTCGATCCGCGGCCGCAACCTGCGCGACGGGCTGCCGCGCGAAGCGCACGCGCTTCGGCGCTGCGAACAGGCGGGCGTGCCGACGGCGCGACTCGCGTTCCAGGGACACGATCCAACGCTCGGCGCCGTGACCGGCACGTTCGATCTCGCGCCCGCGCGCCCGCTCGACGACCTGCTGCGCGAGGGCCGGCTCGACGATCGGCAGCGGCGCCACGTGCTTCGCGCGCTGGCCCGCGCCACCGCGTCGCTTCACAACGCCGGGCTGCACCATCGCGATCTCTATCTCAATCACGTCTACGTCGATCCAGACCGGTCCGACACGTGCGCGCTCATCGATCTCGAGCGGCTGGCGCGGCACCGCCGCGCCTTGGGCCGCTGGGTCGTGAAGGACCTGGGCGCGCTCGCGTCGTCCATTCCCGAGGGCACGGTCTCGGACAGCGAACAGACGCGGTTCCTGATCCGCTACTTGCGCGCGCACAAGCTTCCGCGCCGCGGTGTCGTGCCCGGCCTGGTCCGCCGCGTTCAGCGCAAGGTGCGACGCGTCAAGCGGCATGTACCACGCACCCCCGTCGGTGACGCCGCGCGGCCGGGCGGCGTGTCATGAAGCTCGGCGTCTTGTTGGACGACTTCACGCCGCCCTACGGCGGCGCGGAGCGGCACACGGACGCGCTGATGAAGCGCGCGCTCGCGCAGGGCGACGACGTGGTGCTCGCGTCGATGCGGGGCGCCCCGCCGGAGGGCGCCGCGCACATCGAGGTGCGGGCGGGCGGCCCGCGGCCGGAGTGCGACGAGGCGTTCGCCGGCGACGGCGCGCGCGCGTTGCGTGCCGCCGGATGCGACGTCGTCCTCGCCTTTCGGCACGCGTCGGATTGCGACGTCTACCTGCCGCACGGCGGACTGGTGCAGGAAGCGCGTGACGCCAAGGACGCCGCGCGCGGCGGCGCCGGTGTGCTCAAGACGATCGCGCGCACGTTCAGTCGCAAACACGAGTTCTTCTTGAAGGCCGAGCGGGCCTTGTTGGGAGACGAGCGGGGGCCCGTCGTGATCGCCGTGTCGCAGAGTCTGGCAAGACGCATGCAACGCGCGTATCCGGCGTGCGCCCACCGCGTCGTCGCGGTGATCAACGGCGTCGACACCGATCACTTCGATCCCGAGCCGTTCGCGCGGGCCGGTCGCGACGCACGCGCGAAGCTGGGACTGGACGGTGCCTACGTCGGCCTCCTCATCGCACGCAATCTCGCGCTCAAAGGACTCGAGACGGCGCTCGAGGCGTTGACCCGGCCCGAGGTCGCGGGGCTCGAGCCCTCGTTCCGGCTGATCGTCGCCGGGGCGCGTCCGTCCCGGCGGCTGCGGCAACGCGCGAAGCAGCTGGGCGTCGATGACCGGCTCTCGATCGTCGAAGATGCCGCCGACCCGCGTCCGCTGTACGCGGCGGCGGACGTGCTGGTTCACCCGACGTGGTACGACCCGTGTTCGCTGGTGTGTCTGGAAGCGCTCTCCATGGGCACGCCCGTCGTCACGACGCCGATCAACGGCGTGCGCGACGTGATGGGACAGCGCGGCGGCATCGTGATCGAGGAGCCGGGGAATCCGGAAGCGCTGGCGGTTGCACTGCGCGTGCTCGCCGACGACGACCTGCGCGCGACGACCGCGGACGATGCGCGCTACCTCGCGCTCAAGAACCAGGAGGTCACGCGCCTGGACCGTGTGCTGGATGTCTGCCGCGAACGGACGGCGCAACTCCGTCGCGCTCGGTCGTAGCCGGCGCGTGTACGCTCTCGGCGTGGCTACGCGAACCCTGGTCGTGATCTCGTCGGATCCGGACGGTCCCGTCGTGCGGCATCGGTGGCGCATGTTCGACACGCACCTGCGTGACGCCGGGATCGAGCTCGAGGTCGTGCCGTGGCCGAAGGGGTTCGCCGGCCGTCGGGAGGCGCTTCAGCGAGCGGCCCGCGCGGACGCGGTCGTCGTCTCGTCGCGCCTCATGTCGCTCTACACCGTGCGCAAGATGCGCGCCGCGGCGCGGCGACTGATCTTCGACTTCGACGACGCGCTTCCGTACCGCGACAGCAGCCGTGGCGCGACGCGCTCGCGGACCCGTGCGCGGCGCTTCGCGTTCGTCGTCGCCGCCGCCGATCTCGTCATTGCCGGCAACGCGTACCTGCGCGAGCTCGTGCGCGATCTCGGCGCCGACGCCCGCGTCGTTCCGACCGTCGTCGAGGTGCCTGCGGAGCCGCCGCCGCCCGAGCCCGACGGCGAGCCGGTCCTCGGCTGGATCGGGTCGCGCGCGACGGTCCCGTACCTGCAGGATCGCGCCGCCGTCTTCTCGGCGCTGGTGACGGCAGGCCGGCGCTTTCGGCTGCGCGTCATCAGCGACGTCGCCCCTTCGATGCCCACCGGGATCGTCGTCGAGCACGTGCCGTGGCGGCTCGACGCCTGGCGGGACGCGCTGCTGGGGGCGCACATCGGCCTGGCGCCGCTCTCGGACGATCCGTGGGCGCGCGGCAAGTGCGGCCTACGGGTGCTGCAGATCATGTCGGTCGGCCGTCCGGTGGTCGCCTCGGCCGTGGGCGTGCAGGTCGATCAGGTCCGAAACGGCGAGACGGGCTACCTCTCGACGGGCGCGCCCGGCGGCGCGTCGTTCCTCGACGGCCTGCAGCGCCTGCTCGATCGCCCCGAGGACCGCCGTGCCATGGGCTTGCGGGCCTGGGAAGATGCCCGCTCGCATTGGTCCGTCGAGGCGTGGGGGCCGCGGCTCGTGAACGTCGTGGCGCAGGCGCTCGACGCGGTGAGGAACGCATGAGCGAGGGTGTGCTCGACGCGCCGAAGCACCTGGTCGTTCGGCTGCCGAATCCGCTCGGCGACGCCGTGATGGCCACGCCCGCGTTGCGCGCGCTTCGAAGCGCGTTGCCGTCGTCGCGCATCACCTGGGCCGGCAGCCCTGCCGCGCAGGCCGCGCTCGAGGGGCTGCCGTACCGCGACGGCGTCATGCCGATCGCGGGACGTCTCGCGCGCGGCTGGCGCGCGCCGCTTCGGGCGGGACGACTCCTGCGCGCGATCCGGGCCGACGCCGTGTTGTTGCTGCCCAACAGCTGGTCGGCGCGGCTTGCGACGGTGCTCGCGCGCATCCCGGTTCGCGTCGGGAGCGATCTGCGCGGAGGCGGCATGTTGCTGACGCGCAAGGTCCGTTTGCCGCGAGGGGAGAAGGACGAGCTGCTACCGCGCTCGATGACGAAACAGTACCTCGACCTCGCGGCGCCGTTCGGCGCGGTGGACGACGGGCAGGGCATCGAGATCCGCACGACGGCGTTCGACGAAGAGCGCGCCGCCGCGCGGCTCGAGGGTCTCGCCGCACGCTCGTTGTTGGCCGTGAACGCCGGCGCCGCGTTCGGCGACACGAAGTGTTATCCCGTGAAACACATCGTCGACGTCGTCGCTCGCGTTCGCGCCGCGCACGACGCCATGCCGCTCATCCTGTGCGGTCCCGGCGAGGAAGCGCTCGCGGTGGAGCTCGCCGAGCGCATCGGGGACTGCATCTCCACGCACAGCCGCGTGGCCGACATCGGCGAGCTCAAGGCGTTGCTCGCGCGTAGCGACGTCCTGTTGACGACCGACGCCGGACCGCGGCACCTCGCGGAGGCGCTGGGAACCCCGACGGTCGTCTGGATGGGGCCGACGGATCCGCGCTGGAGCGAGCACAGCACAGCGCACGTCGTGCGCAACGAGTCGCTGCCCTGCCTCGGCTGCCACCTCACGACGTGCCCGATCGGCCATCCGTGCATGGAGCAGCTCGAGCCCGAACACGTCGCGCATGCTGCGCTGGCCGAGCTCGAGGGCGCACCCGCACCGGAGATCTCGGCGCGCTCGTCGTGACGTCGCGGACTACGGTTTGTTGGTCCAGACCTTCGGGCGCTTGTGCGTCAGCGCGTTCTTCAGCGCCTCGCCGCCGGCCTTGTCGACCTCGGTGTCGCGCAGCGACACGATCCGCAGCTTCGGAAGCGGGGCCAGCACCATCACGCCCTCGTTCGTCACGCCGGTCTTGTTGACGTAGAGCTGCTCCAGCGACTTCATCTTCGCGACGTGTGCGAGGCCCGCGTTCGTGAGCTTGGTGCCGTTGAGTGAGAGACTCCGAAGCACCGGCAGCGCCGCGAGATGCGAGACGCCCGCGTCTCCGACCTGTGTGTCGTTCACGTTCAGCGTCTTGAGCGTGGGGGCCTTGCCGAGCGCGGCGAGGCCCGCGTCGGTGACCTGCGACTTCGAGGCGACGATGCCGATCAGGTTCGGGAGCTTCGCAAGCGACGCCATCGTGGCATCGCCGACGTTCGTGTCGGAGAGCGTCATCTCTTCCAGGGACTCGATCTCACCGAGGTGGACACCGCCTGCGTCCGTCGTCCCGTTCGCGTGCAGGTTGATGTAGCGCAGCTTCTTCAGGCCGGTGAGATGCTTCACGCCCGCGTCGATCTTCGAGTGCGTGAGGTCGAGGAACTCAAGCGCCGCGACGCGGCCGACCGGTTCCATGCCCGCGTCCGTGAGGCCCTTCACGTTCTGCAGCCACAGCACGCGCAGCTTGGGCGCCGCCGGCAGATGCGCCAAGCCGGCATCGGTGACCTTGGTCGCCACGACGCGCAGGTCTTCCAACGCCGGCATCTTCGCCACCGACGCGAGCGCCGCGTCCGTGATCGCAGTGCTCCCGACGTCGAGCGAGCGCAGCTTCGGCAGACCGACCAGATGCGCGATGCCTGCGTCGCCCACGCCACGCGGAACGACGAGCTTCGTGAGCGTCTCGATCTTCCCGATTCGTGCCATGCCGGCGTCCGTCACCTTCGCCGACCCGATGCCGAGCTCCGACAGCTTCGGAAGCGCGGCGAGGTGCTTCAGCCCGTCGTCGGTGACCTTCTCGGCGTCCCTCATGCCGAAGAAGATCCGCGTGAGCTTGGGCAGGTCCTCCACCGGCCAAGGCTTGCCGCTGCGCGTCTGACCGACGGAGGCGAGCCACTCCGACGCCGCCTCGAGCGCGGCGTCGTCCGCGTGCGCCGGCGGCGTTCGCGCGCCTCCCAGCAGTACACAAAGCGCGGCCAGGACGCAGCATGCAAGCGTGGCGGTTCTCATTCCGTACCTCCTCTGCGACCCGCCTCCGCCGCGAGCCCGAATCCCGATGATCGTCCAACTCACCTGAACGGTAAAGGAGGCCCTCCCTTTCAACTGAACCGAAAAGCACGGTTGCAGGGTCCCTCTACCATGGAACCCATGCCCGCAGCAGCCGCGCAGCGCATCGACGCGCTGCTCAAACACGACGGCTTCGTTCGCAGGGTCGCAGCGGCGTTGCTTCCCGATCCGAACGAGGTCGACGACGTCGTCCAGGAAACCTGGATCCGGGCGCTCGACCCGGCGCGCGGCGATCTGCGCTCACCTCGCGCCTGGCTCGCGACCGTCGCCCGCAACCTCGCGCGGAAGCGCTACGCGCGCAAGGCCGCCGACCGGCGGCGCGTCGAGGGCAAGCGAGCGCTCGTCGCGAACGCGCCGCACGGGCGCGATCCGTCCGACGTGCTGCAACGCGAGGAGCTTCGACAGCGCGTCGTCGGCGCGCTGCTCGCGATGGAGGAGCCGTATCGCAGCGTGCTCCTGTTGCGGTTCTACGACGATCTCCCGCCGCGTGAGGTCGCGCGGCGGACCGGCGCGCGCGTCGAGACCGTACGAACGCAGACGCGCCGCGGGCTCGAGCGACTGCGCGCGGAGATGGACCGCCGCTACGGACAGCGACGTGCGTGGCTGGCGGCGCTCGTTCCGATTCTGACGGGCGAGCGCATGCCCGTCCCGGCCGGCGAGCTCGTCGCGGGCGGAGTGAAGACCCTCGGCGCCGCGGCCGCGCTGACGGCCGTCGTCCTCGGCGTGGCCTGGGCGGTCGACCGTCACGGCCGGCGCGATGCCGCGCCGCAACCGCGGGCCGCCGTGATCGCCGGCGAAGAACCGACGACGATCGGCGCGAAGCCTCAGGAAGCGCCCGTTCCCGATTCGCCGCCCAAGTCCGAGCCCGTCGCGCCGGAGACACCCGTCGTGATCGTTCGTGAGAGCGAACCGAGCGAATCGCAGCCGAGCGAGCCGCAGCCGTCCGAGGCGCCTGCGCCGCCGCCCCCGGTGGCGCAACCCAGGCGCGCGCCGCCGCGCCACGCGCCCGCGGAACCCGTCCCCGCGCCGACGCCGGCGAGGAGGGATGCCCCGTCGACGTCGGACCGCTGCCCGGGCGGGATGGTGTACGTGAAGGAGGGCGACGCCGTCATCGGAACGGACGCGAAGCGGTTGGTACAGCTGCTCGAAGGACGCGACGCCACCCAGGCTGCCGCGTTCCGCTACGAGGCGCCGCGGCATCGCGTCCGGGTCGGCGCGTTCTTCATGGACCGCTACGAGGTGACGAACCAGCAGTATCTGCGCTTCCTGCGCGACGCGCATGCAACGACCTACGACACGTCGAAGGGCAGCTTCGCCAACCTCAACGAGGTCGCGGGCGAGCTCTTGAAGCTCTCGGCGAAGGAACGCGAGTCGCCGGATGCGCGGCCGTGGCGGCAGCTGTACGAGGCGAATCGCGCCGCGATCTGGAAGGCGTTCGGGGAGCGAACGCAGAAGCTCGTCGTCAAGCGCGCGGACGGGTCGATCGACGAGGATGCGACCGCGAAGGCGTTCCGGTTCGAGCCGTTGCCGCGCGGATTGACGCTGCACTTCTACGACCGGCGTCCGCCGCCGTCGTGGCCGGGGATCGAGCCGCGCGACGATCGACGGCGCCATCCGGTTCGCGGCGTGTCGTATCTCGACGCCGAGCGCTTCGCGCAGTGGGCGGGCAAGCACGTTCCGACGGAGCAGGAGTGGGAGTACGCGGCGCGCGGTCCGGACGGCCGCATCTTCCCGTGGGGCGACGCGCTTCCGAACGACGACGCCGAACGCAAGAAGATCGTGAACTGGAACGGGTACACGGTCGACCCCGAGACGTATCTCCCGATTCCGTTGCGGGTCGACGCGTTGCCGGAGGGCAAGTCGTGGTGCGGTTGCGAGCAGATGCTCGGCAACGTCGCCGAGTGGACGTCGTCCTGGTTCGACGCGTACCCCGGCTTCGAAGGCGCGACGCGCTGGGACGCCTATCGCGACGGCACGATCAAGGTGATTCGCGGCGGACACGCGGGCACCCAGGACGCGGTCGTCTTGCGTTGTGCGGCGCGCAACTTCCTCGGCAGCGGACCGGTGGCGCGGCCGTATCCGGGCAATCGCTTCGGCCTCTGCGGGTTTCGCTGTGCCTGGTACGAGCAGCCGGGACGCAACCAGCTGGAGAGCGTGATCACGCGGGCTGTCGTGGGGCGGTACGTCGAGACGCAGGGGTTCGACCGGGCGGCGTACATGGGCGCCTGCGTCGAAGACTTCGTGCGCCCGGGCGCCACGGAGGAGCATCACGCGTACGTGCTCGGGCGGGCGAGCAGCATCGTGGTGGTTCCGAAAACGTCGCTGCTCTCCGAGGATGGCGATCAGTGGACGAAGACGGTGCGCTGGCGACGGACGAAGGTGCTGCGCAGTCGCAGCCGTGAGACGGACGCGCCGCGCATCGTCCTGGCGGCCGTGCACTTCGACGCGCCGCTCGACGACGTCTGGGTGCGGGCCAAGACGAAGGACGCCGGCAGGAAGCGCGGTCTTCGACGCGCGCCCAGGGTCCGGAAAGGGATGCTGCCTGCGGGCACCTATCTGCTGACCTACTGGTTCGATCGGCTCTGCCTGGCGACGCCGCACCTCGAGTTCGCGTGCTTCCTCACGCCCGAGGACGCGAAGGAGCCGTTCATCCGGGTCGTGAGGCGCGCGAGCGCGGAAGATCGCGAGGCGACATTCGAGATGGACGTCCTCGCCGACGACGTGACGCTCGCCTTCTCCCTGCCGTTGGGCGGCAAGGGGATCGGCGAAGAGATCCGCGTCGTGGTTCGCTGCCGGTTGCCGTTCGGGGCGGGGGAGCTCGAGTCGCGCGGGGAATGGCGGGTTCATCCCGGGGAGTGACGGTGGTTCGCGGACAATCCCCGACCCTGCCTGAAGCCGCGGGTAGACTCCGGCACCTGTGAGCACGCCCCCGGCCAACACCATCGACCGCGAACGCGCCACCGTGGAGCGTGTGTACCGAACGGGGGAGAGGCTTCGGGCGGAGACGGCCCGCCGGATCGTCGGGCTCGACGACGTCGTCGAGCAAGTGCTCATCACGGTGCTCACGCGCAGTCACGCGTTGCTCGAGGGCGTGCCCGGTCTCGCCAAGACCCTGCTCCTGTCAACCGTGTCCGAGCTGCTCGACATGAAATTCTCGCGCATCCAGTTCACGCCCGACCTCATGCCGTCCGACATCACGGGCAGTGAGTACCTGCTCGAGGACCACTCGACGGGCGAGCGCCTCTTCAAGTTCGCCAAAGGACCGGTCTTCGCGAACCTCGTCCTCGCCGACGAGATCAACCGCGCGCCGCCCAAGACCCAGGCCGCGCTCATGGAGGCGATGGAAGAGCGCCAGGTCACCAGCCTCGGCGTGTCGCGCGAGCTCGAGGATCCGTTCATCGTTCTCGCGACGCAGAACCCCATCGAGCAGGAGGGCACGTATCCGTTGCCCGCCGCGCAGATGGACCGTTTCCTGTTCAAGGTGCACCTCGACTACCCGTCGTGGGACGACGAGAAGCGCATCGCCCGGCTGACGGCGTTGGGCGACGACACGAAGCTCGAACCGATCGTCACGCGCGAGGAGTTCCTCGAGATCGCCGACGCGGTCTATCGCACCGAGGTGCGACGCGAGCTCGTCCACTACGCCGTCGCGCTGGCGCAGGCATCGCGTCCCGGCAGCGAGACCGCGCCCGACGTCGTGCGTGAGTATCTCGAGTGGGGCGTGGGACCACGCGCCGCGCAGGCGTTGGTCAACGGGGCGAAGGCGCGCGCTTGCTTGCGCGGGCGCAGCCAGCCCGACTTCGAGGACATGCAGGCGCTGGCGCCCGCCATCTTCCGGCACCGTCTGGTGCTCTCGTACGCGGCCGAGGCGGACGACGTCGGCGCGGACAAGATCGTGCGGGCGCTGCTCGACACGGTGCCGTGCCCGGGGCGCGTCCGCGCCGACGAGCGCAGGTCCTGGTTCCGTCGCGTGGTCGACGCGTTGATGCGGCCCGAAGAGCCCCGCCGGCGCGCGTCGTAGGCACCGCCGATTCGGCGCAGAAGCCGGAGCGATCAGCCAGGGGCACAACCCCTGGGCGGTCCGGCTTGAGAGCGGTGCAGACCGCATCTATCCTGAAGGATTCATCGTAGCTCCCGACGCGGAGGCCCGCATGCGCTGGACCGTGACCGTTGCCCTGTTGTTGATCGTCTGTTTCGCCGCGGCGCCCGACGCGATCGCGAAGAAGGACAAGCCCAAGCCGCACGACGACAAGACGGTCAAGGAGGCGCTGGCGCGCTTCAAGAAGGACTACGCCGAAGACGACATGGACAAGCGTCTTCGCATCCTCAAGTGGCTCGGCATGCACCGCCACAAGAAGGTCCAGTCCCAGCTGCGCAAGATCTACCTGAACGAGCAGAACGTCGAGCTCAAGGCCATGGCGGCGCAGGGGCTCGGCAACCAGCTCTCGGAGGCGAGCGCGGCGACCAAGACGCTCCTGCAGGGGCTGAAGAACTTCAAGAACTACGGCAACAAGACGCCGAGCACGCCCGAGGAAGCCGCGGAGATCGACCTCGAGGCGGCCGTGCTCGTTTGCGCCATCGAGGCGGTCGGCAAGCTCGCCTTCAAGAAGTCCTGGGATCAGGTCAAGGACTTCATCGATCACAACCACGACGACGTCGCGATCGTGACGATCAAGCTGTGCGGCGAGCACATGGAGTACCGCTCGCTGAAGATCATCCTCGAGTGGTTCCACTTCTATCCCGACGGCCTGAGCTGGTCGGGCGGGACCGTGAAGGTCGACACCGGCGCCGCCGGCAACCGCGACGCCAACGCGGCGAAGGCCAAGTGGAAGGCCAAGTACGGGTCACGTGCGAAGAAGGCCAGGCCGAAGGCGTTCGAGGCCATGATGAACACCGTGAAGCAGATCACCGGTGTCGAGATGAAGAAGGCCGAAGAGCTCAAGGCCTGGATCGAGGAGAACAAGCTGCTGCTGAAGAAGCACGGCGCCTGACCCCCGACTGCGCAGGCGATACGCTCGGCGCGACGAGCACCGGGCTCGCTGCGTGCTAATCGTTCCGGCGGACCAGCGTCAGATCGACGGTCGTGACCTTGCCCGCGACGATCGTCACCGGTGTCTCGAGGGTCTGCCACGGTGACGGCTTCGGCGTGAACTCCCCGCCCGTCCATGCCGGCACCGTGTCGCCCACGACGCGGAACGTATAGCGGCCGGGCTCGACGGCGTGGGACTCCAGGTCGGTCCCGGCGCGGTTCGTGACGGTCCAGTGGTCGTTCGACGCATGGTGTTGCATGAAGCGAACGAACGTGACCTCGTCATCGGCGCCGACGAGCAGGAACCGAAACCGGTTCGCCGGAAGGTTGCCGCTCGGGAAGCCCAGATTGAGACGAATCGCGCCGCCCTCGCGCAGCTGTAGCGCAACCTCCTTCGTTCCGCGTTTCGGCAGCTCGACCTCGACGCTCGTGCGCAGCGCGAAACGCGCTCGCGGCGAGGACGGGTTTCCGAAGTCGCCGTATGGTTCGATGACCACCGTTCCGGGCGCGAGCTCGCGTGTCTCCCACGCACCGTCGTTTCGCGCGAGCTGGACGATGGCTTCGCGCACGACGTCGCCGATCCGTTCCGAAATGTCGGGCGTCACGTCGGGCAGCTCGCGGCCCGCGGGGTCGAGCACCTGAACGCGCAGCACCGTACGTCCGGTCGTGGGTTCCATCGGGACATGCACGACCTCGGTGCCGGACGCCTTGCGGATCGTGTGCGTCACGTCCACCGGCACATAGCCGCGCGCGAAAGCCGTGATGCGGAACTTCGTCCCCGGGTTCGCGATCCAGTACGAGTCGTCGTACCCCTCCATGCGCAGGTGCGCCGCGTTTCCCAACGCGCCGCGAAGGTCGGCGCCGTCGGCGGGCCTTACGTAGAGCTCCTCTCCTTGAATCCGCGCTCCGGTGCGGGCATCGATCAGATGCACGGTGAAGCGGTGACGGTCGATGACGATGCGAACGTCACGGTCTCCGGCGTGATACTCCTGCGGAAGCCGGTGCGGCGTCCCCGCATCGTCGAACCACCAGATCGCGTAGCCGGAACCGGTCTTCAATCCGCGAAAGCTGAACGTGCCGCCCCTCGACAGCGCGCGCACCCACGTCTCGTTTTCGTCGAGCTTGTTCGTTTGGACCTTCGGGGCGAGCTCCAGCAGGTCGTCCTGCGCGCGCGTCAGGATGAGGGCGGTTTCGATCAACGGGGTGCCGTCCGGCAACGCCACGGTGCCTTCGATCGAGAGCGGTGCCGGCACCTCGATCTCCACGTCGTCGAGCCCCGTCTCGGGGACGTAGATCGTCCGGTCGAAGAACCGGCGGTCGAGCCCCCCGTGGCGAACGCGCAGCGTCACCTCGCCGCTGCCGCTCAGCGCGACTGTGAACGACCCGTCCGCTTGCCAGGCGTCCACATCGCCTTCCAGATCGCCGT
The DNA here is from genome assembly GCA_965223505.1 of Planctomycetota bacterium. Taxonomy (GTDB): domain Bacteria; phylum Planctomycetota; class PLA2; order PLA2; family JAEUHO01; genus CBDCWP01. The sequence goes on along the minus strand of CBDCWP010000030.1, from coordinate 26,344 downwards.
GTCCGAGTACGTCGATCGTGGGAAAAGGGTACGGCTCGCCTTGTTCGGTAACGACGCGCCCCGTCACGAGTACGCGCCGCGTGTGCCAGGTGTGAACCGGCAGCCACGCGACGCCGTTGTCGTCGAAGACGGCCGGCGCGACATCGAGGTCCTCCGAGCCCTTCTTCAGTACGTCCTCGTTGAGCCACTCCTCGTCGAGCCAGAGCTCCGTTTCGGACCAGGCGCCGCCTCCCGCCCAGCAGATCAGAAACGTCTCGGACGCGGCGTGGCGCGGTAGCCGCGGCAGGTCGAAGGGGCCGATCCGCGCAATGCCCTTCTCGTCGGTCGTCGCCGCGTGGAGAGTCTCCTTTTCCTCGTTCGGAAACCAGAGCCCGACCCGGAACTCGACCGCCGACGCGGGCCGCTCGACATCGTCGCGGTCCTGGTAGACGGCTTTGCAAGTGAGGCCGATGCGCCCCTGGTAGGGGACCTGCAGCGGCAGCGTTCGCGCTTCCTCGCCATCGTCGCTCACTACGGACGCCGCATCGCCGTCCTCGCCGTCGTGCTTCGATCCCGCGCCGGCCAGCTGCGCGCGGCGTTCTTCCTCGACGTCCCCGACGTTCGAGTTCTCGCCTTCGACCTCGCTCACCCACGGTTGCCAGAGCCACAACAGCGCGCCGACGGCCAGGAGCGGGACGAGGGCGAGCGTGCGCGCGCGCATCAGTCGGCGTCCAGGTCCAGCTCGACCGGCGTCACCCTTCCTTTGTCGATGCGGATGACGCGATCGACCTGCTCGCCTTCGAACGTGAGCTGTAGCCGGTAGACGCCGGCGGGGACGGCGCTCGTCTCGCTCGCGCCATGGAAGTGGTTGTGGGGAAACCAACGACCGCCGCTGTAGCGGTAGTTCTGATAGTCGACCTTCTCGCCGGCTTCGTTGGTCAGCTCCGGGTACGTCCGGAGGTAGCTGCGTCTGCCACGCGTCGAGATGCGGAACCCGATCGCCCCGCCGGTGTCGGGCCGAAGCTCGACGTCCAGTCCGCCGCTCGTCGGGAGGGTCACCGTCTTGGCCGTGTGGAGCACGAAGCGTGCATTCCCCGTTCCGGGCGCACCGAGGACGATCTGCTCGTACGGGTCCGATCCGCCGGTCCGGATCGTCACGTTGCCGGGGCCGAGGTCGCGTGTCACGTACCAGCCGTCCTCGGCGTGCCAGCGCGGCTGCAGCACGAAGTCCGTCTTCGGGACGATCACCTCGAGCGGCGGCCGCGCCACCGGTGCGCCGTCGGCGCCGATACAGCGCACGCGCACGAGGCCGTCGGGGGCCGTGCGGGGTAGCGTCAGTCGCAGCGTCTGCAGCAAAGGCTCCTTCTTCATCACGTAGGGGCGCTCGACGACGCCGTATCCGCGCGCCCACCCCACGACCTGCAGTTTCGTTCCGGGCGTGCGGTTGCCGTCGAAGATGCGCACCTCGCCGGGGACTTCGCGTTCGGACGCCGCGTCGATCAGCACGACGTGCAGCACGTGCCGGTCGAGCACGATTTCCACGTCCTCGTCCCCGGCGGACACCATGGCCTTCGCTTCCGCGAGAGCGTCGATGAGTACGTCGTATCGAAGCGCGGGCTTCAGTCCGATGAAGTGAAACCGTCCTTGGTCGTCCGTCGTCGTCCGTGTGGTCCTTCCATCCGGCGCGCGAAGCGAGACATTGGTTTGAAACGCCGGCGCGCCGTCGGCGAGCCGTACGTGCCCGCGGACGCGCGTGCGCTCCGGCAGCTCCAGGCGGAGGTTCTCCACGCCGTCCTCGGGTACGAAGATCGTCCCCAGCGTCGCCGGCGGGAACGCGACGTCTTCGGCGGGCCTGCCGTGGAAGTAGAAGTACGACTCACTGGCGTCGCCCATGAGCGTCACCTCGCCCGTGGGACAGCGCATGGAGAAGCGCCCGTCGGCGTCCGTCGTCCCCGTGCTCCCGAAACGGCTCTCGCCGACCCGCAAGCCGCGCACCGGCTCGCCGTTCGTGTCGACGACACGTCCGGACACCGGGGCGCCCTTCCAGTCGGACCAGCCGATCGGGAACCAGCGCGTCGGCGGGTCGCCTTCGGCGGCGCCGGCCGTGCGCACGACCCTCGCAGGATCGAGGAACATCGTGATCTCGGACCACGCGCCGCCGCCGCCTTCGACCGCGAGCCGCACTGCGCCGCTCAAGTGATACGGAACCTTCGGGAAGGTGACCGGCGCGAGCCGGCACGTCCCGTCCTCGCCCGTCACACCCTCCAACACCTGGCCCCCGATCGGTTCCGGCGCGTGCCAGTACACGCGAACCGGGTAGCCCTCCTGCGGCGGCGGGTCGAGCTCGAGAACGCTCGAGAACATCTCCTCGACCGGGTGCCGCTGCTTCTTCCGGGTCGCGGTGAACACGATGCCGAACCGTTCCCCGGTGTCGTGCGTCACGGTTACCGGCGTGTCCTCGAACGTTTGGGCCGTCGGCGCGTCGTCGTCGGGCTTGCGTCGTGCGTTCGCGGCAAGCTGAGGGCCGGCCGTCCTCTCGTCCGCCGCTTCGTCGCCCGCGCTTTCGTAGCCCCTCGTCGACGCGTCCCACGCAACGTAGGCCCACAGGCCCAGCGCGAGCAGGACCCCGAGCCCGATGATCGACCAACGCCTTCCCATGTCGATCACCGTACCAACGGACGCGGGAGCGGGGTCACGGGCCGGTCGTGAACGTCCACGTGGTCGCGAACGGCGCCGCGCCCGACGCGCCCTCGATCACGACCTCGTACTCGACGCCGGGTTCGAGCTTCGCAAGCGGGAGCAGCAGAACGGCGTCCGTCGTGCGCGGCAGGCCATGACCGGCCGCGCTCTCGACGAAGTGCCGCACCGGCACGACCTCACCGGGCGGGATCCGCAGCACCGCGCTGGTGACCGCGAGCTTCTCGCCGGCGCGATACGACAGCAACGTGATCCAGGGGCCCGCCGCCGTGGCGTCGGGCGCGAGCGCCTGCTTGAGCGCGTCGTCCGCGGGACACGTGCGCGGCACGTTCGTCGCGCCGCGCCAGGGGAAGAGCACGGTACGCGGCTCGGCCGGAATCACGACCTTGTTGCCGCTCATGGCGATGCAGCTCACGACGTCGTCCTCGTGCTCCCACACGCCCATCGCGACGCCCTTGTCGTCGGGATCGAGCAGCGCCGCGCGCGCCGAGACGTCTCGCAGCAGGAGCGCGACGTGTCGATCGAGCCTCGCCTTGCGGCACGCGGGATCCCGGCGGCGCGCTTGCAGCACGCGTTTGGCGGAACGCTTCGCGTCGAAGCGTACGGGCTTCAATCCGCACGCCGAGCGAACCTGGTTCAGACGCCGCACGGCCGACAGCGTCTCGGCGATGGACACGGCCATGCCGCCGTCGGAGCGGTCCATCGCGCTCTCGCCGGCCGCGAGCACGCGCGCGTTCTCCACCACGGGCTTCAGACCCGGATCGAGCCACCGCGAGTCCGCTCGCTCGGGGTCGAACCCGCTACGCAGCTCGCGCCGGATCGCGTCGAGGTCCGCGTGCGGCGTTCCCGAGACGAGCGAGTTGATCTCCGCGAGGCACTGCGCCGCGAGGCGATCTCGGCGCTTGCGGGCCTCGGTGGTGAGGTGCTCGAGCGCGCTGATGATCGCCTCGCGCGCTTCTCGCGGACCCGCTTCGACGTCGTGGAAGCCGCCGCCGAGAACGCCGACGCAAAGCGGGAGCAAAAGCGTGCAGATCCGAGCAAACCGGCGTCCGCCGGTCCCCTTTGCACAGCTTTTGCGATTTGCCACGCAGCACACTCCTACTCTCACCGTTGAACCTCTTCGGACTGGTTGGGTCTGATTGTAGGTCCCCCGGGAGTGCATCTCATGCGTACCTCGTACTGGTGCGGCGTCGTGGCCGCCCTGCTGTGTCTGTCGGCATTCGCGATCTCCTCGACGACAGGCTTCGCTCCAAGCGCGTTCGCCGACGAAGACGAAAAGGGCGACGAGCCCGCGCCGGCGCCGGAAGAGCCCAAGGGGGACGAGGGCGACGAAGGCGAGTCCGGAACCGAGGGCGACGGCAAGCCGAAGGTCCACAAGCTCTACGTGCCCTTCAAGGACCTCAAGGACGTCTTCGAGAAGGAAGGCGAGGGCGTCTTCCTGCCGTACGACCAGTTCCGCAAGCTCTGGGACCGCGCGTACCGCGTCGTGCCCGACAACAGCACGCCGCCGGTCGCCGCCGCGGTGCGCTCGGCGAAGTACACCGGCGTCGCGACGGGCGAGATGATTCGATTCGAGGCCGAGGTCGACGTCGAGGTGCTGGCCAAGGGGTGGCAGCGCGTCCCGCTGAACTTCCGGGGCATCGGCGTCGAAGCCGCGACCATCGACGGCGAGCCCGCGTTGCTCGTGCCCACGAAAGAGGGCTACGACCTCCTGCTCGAGAATCCCGGGCGACGCACGGTCGACCTCGTGCTGCGCGCCGGCGCGCCCGCGAAGGGCGACACGCACGCGGCCGAGTTCTCCTTGCCGCCCGTGCCGCTCGCGCGCCTCTCGGTCGAGGTGCCCGGCGGCGACACCGAGGTGTCCATCACGCCGCGCCTTGCGTCTTCGACACGCGTGACCGCGACCGGCAAGACGGAGCTGCTCGCATTTCTCGGTCCGGTGAGCAACGTCAAGCTCGAGTGGCGGCGCAAGCCCGACGACGGACCCACCATCGATCCCCTCGTCTTCGCGAGCGAGCGCGTCATGGTGCGCGTGGACCGCGGCGTCGTGCGGACCACGTTCCGCGCCGACCTGTCGATTCTCCGCGCGCCGCTTGCGACGTTCGACGTCGTCGTCCCCGACGACGCGGTGGTGCTCTACGTGCAGGGCGACGGCATTCGCACGTGGGTGCGCAGCCCCGCCAACGACAAGATCACGGTCGAGCTGCGCGAGGCCGCGAAGGAGAAGTACACGGTCGAGATCGGTCTGGAGCGGCCGCTGCCGCCGACGCCGGTCACGATCACCGCGCCCCTGGCGGCGCTCGACGGCATGGAGCGCGAGAGCGGGTTCCTGCGCGTACAGGCCGCCGAAGGGGTGAAGGTCGAGCCGCGCGCGACGCCCGGTCTCATCCAGGTGGACATGCAGGAAATGCCCAAGGACCTGCAAGCCAAGCTTGCGGGCCGCGCGTTCTCGTACCGCTTCCCCGCGCGACCGGGCGAGATGACCATGCAGGTCGACGCGCTCGAGCCGCGCATCACCGCGCAGGTCGGCAACCGGGTCGGCATTCGTCCCGAGTCGCTGGAAGTGCGAACGATCGCCAACGTGCGCGTCGAACGGGCCGGCATCTTCGGCGTCGACTTCGATCTGCCCGCCGGGCTCGAGATCACCAATCTAAAGGTGCACGGTGTCGATCTCGACGACTACGCGCAGGTCGACGGCACGCTGCGCGTCACGTTCCGCGACCGGCTGCTCGGCGCCACGACGATCACGATCGACGGCCGCATGCGAATCGCCGTTCCGGAAGAAGAGGGCAAGGGGCTCGACCAGGAGATTCCGCTGCCCGTGCTGCGCGGCGCGACGCACGTGCGCGGCTACGTCGCCGTGCACATCGAGTCCTCGCTCGACCGGCGCGAGATCAAGAAGGAAGGGCTGACGCCGTTGGACAGCGCCGCCGCGGCGGCCGTCGAGCCGCCCCCGCTGCAGCCGACGGGCGAAGGGCCGCTGCCGCTCGTCTATCGGTTCGAGCATCGCGAAGGCGCGCTCGCGCTCACGCTCGGCCTCGAGCGCAAGGACCCGACGATCACCGCCTCGGTTGCGACGACCGCGCGGCTCGAGCCCGACCGCACGAAGCTCGGCGCGACGATCACCTACACCGTCTCGTTCCGCGGCGTCGACACGTTCCGGTTCGCGGCGCCGCTCTCGCTCGGTGAGCGCGTGCATCTCGGCACGACCGGCATGCAGCTGCTCGATCCCGTCGAAGAGGACCGCCCCGAGGGCGCGCCCGACGACTGGACGCCGCGCGGCATCTGGACGGTCAAGCTGCCGGCGCCGCGCACGGGGACGATCGTCGTCCCGCTGGTGATCGACGACCTGCCGGAAGACACGCTCGAGAGCGGCGCGACGCGCGCCGTCGCGCTGCCGTCGTTCGTACCGCTCGACGTCGGCTCCGAGCCGCTGCCGAACACCGTCTTCTTCGCGGCGATCCAGCGCGAGGCGCTGCTGCGGGTCGATCCCGACCCCGACGTCGTCGACAAGATCGAGGAGATCGACGCGCGCGAGCTGCCGGCGCACCTGCGCGACCCGCAGACGTTCCTCGCGTTCCGCTCCTACGACCCCGAGTACCGCCTCGGCGTGCGCGTGACCAAGCACGACTACGAGGAGGTCGCCGCGCTCGTCGTCTCGCACATGCACCTCGACACCGTGGTGCCGATCGAGGGCCGCGCCACCACCGACGCCTACCTCACCGTGCGCAACAACAACGTGCAGTTCCTGGAGCTCTCGCTACCGCGCGACGCCAAGCTGCGGGCCGTACGCGTGGCCGGAACGGCGGAGACGCCGCGCCGGGGCGAGAACGGCACGGTGCTGATCCGGCTCGACACCGGGCGCGGGAAGGACGAGGCGTTCCTCGTCGAGCTGGTCTTCGACCACGAGGTCGAGCGCAGCGGCGCGATGTTCGAGACGCTGACCATCGCGTCCCCCGAGCCGATGGCCGCGAAGTCCGACATCCTCACCTGGCGCGTCTTCGTGCCGATCGACCGCGAGTACACGTCGTTCGCCGGCAGCGTCGCGCGCATCGACGCGCCGCGCTCGTGGGCGGGCGACCTGCTCGCGACGATGTCCGGCGCGTTCGCGACCCGGCCTGCCGGGAAGCGCACGGACTTGAACCGGCTCATGCACGGCTACCAGAGCCCGTTCCAGACGCGTCACGACGGGCGCGAGTTCCTGTTCCACGGTCGCGTAGGGACCGGCACGGTCGAGATCACCGGCGCGTCGCCGACGTTCTTCGCGTTCTGGAAGTTCATGTGGTGCATCATCGCGTTCGTCGGCGCGTGGCTGCTGGCGAAGTCCGGCGCCAAGTTCGGCTTCACGCCGGGCTACGCGTTCATCGCGATCGTGTTGGTGCTGTTGGCGCTGCTGATTCCCGCCGGCCCCGGCACGGCGCAGGTGCTGAGCACCATGCTCTATGCGGTCATCCTCGCGGCGGTGATTCATGCCGCGCTCTGGTGGCACAAGCGCCGCACCGCGCAGCGCGCCGCGCGCGCCGCCGCGAAGGACGCTGCGCCTCCCAGCACACCGGACGCACAGGACACGCCGCCCGACGGCGGACTGCCGCCCGACGCGACGCCGGCGCCCGAAGGAGGTGCCGCGTGATCGCCCGCCGCTTCGCATGGCTCGCGTGCGCGGCCGTCGCGGCCTTTGGCGCGCCGACGTTCGCCGACGAGGAGAACGAGCCGTCCGAGCTCGTCCACGTTCCGGTGGGGGAGCTCGACGTCCTGCTCAAGGCCGATCGCAAGGGCGTCGTGCTCAACTACGCCGAGTACCGGCGCCTGCTCGACGCCGCGCAAGCGCGCGCGAAGAGGCTCGCGGCCGAGCCGCCCGTGGACGGCGCCCTCGTTTCGGCGGAAGGTTCGATGGACCTCACCGCCGAGAAGGCCGCGCGCCTCTCGCTTCGCTACGCCGCCACCGTGTTGGCCGACGGCCCGCGCTCCGTCGGATTCCCGCTGCGGGGCATCGCGCTCGAGTCCATCGAGATCGCCGGCCGCGAGGGCGCCTCGGGCGGTCGCTACGAGGAGTTCAAGGGCCGTCCGCGGATTCGCTTCGACGGTCCCGGATCGCGCGACGTCACGGTCACGGCGAGCGCGACGTACGCGCGCAAGGGCGAGGGCCGCTTCCTGGACGTCGTCGTGCCGCCGGCTTCGGCCATGGCGTTGGCGGTCACCTTCCCGCCCGGCGTCGAAGGGTTCATCGCCGGCGAAGGGCCGCCGGTGACCGTGCAGACCGAAGGCAGCCGCCCGAAGGTCGTGCGCGTTCGCCCGGGCCGCCAAGGACGGCTGCGCCTCGCGTTCGCGCCCGCGGCCAAGGGTGTGGACGGTCCGCCGATCCTCGATACGCAGACCCACGGGGTGTTCGGCCCGAAGGACGGCATCCTCCACGCCGACGTCATCGTGCAGGTGGACGTGTTCCGCACGGCGGTCGACGCGCTCACGTTGCGCGTGCCCGAGGACTTCAACGTCCACGACCTCGGCGGCAACAGCGTGACGGGCTTCCGGCGCAGTGACGACCGGCAGCGCGTCGTCGTCGATCTGGACAAGCCGCGCTTGGGCCGGCTCGAGCTGAAGCTTCGAGGCGAACGGCGCTACGCCGCCGGACCGGGCATCGAGATCCCGCGCGTGACGGTGCAGGACGCCGTTCGGCACCGCGCGCAGGTCGCGCTGCGCGTGTCGCCGGACGTGAACGCGCGCGACGTCGTCGTGGAAGGCGGTCATCGTGTCGCGCCGCGGAAGGACGAACGCGACGGGACGATCTTCCGGTACGCGCTGTCCGGCGCCGACGCGCGGCTCGCGCTCAACCTCGAGCCGGGCGCGTTGCGCCTCGACGCGGTCAGCACCTACTACCTCAACCTCGCGGAAGCCGCGAAGACGCTGCTCGCGACCACCACCTATCGTGTCATGGAAGGCACCGTGTTCTCGCTCAGCGCGAAGTACCCGACGGGCTACGAGCTTCGCGACCTGACGATCGACGGTCGCAAGGACGGGTTCGCCCACGATCTGCGCGCCGACGGTACGCTCGAGATCCGCCTCGCGAACGGCGTCCCCGCGGGGCGCGAGATCGCATTGGCGGCGACGTTCGAACAGGCGCGCGCCGACTGGGTGCCCGAGGACGCGAGCATCGCCGTCTCGCTGCCCGTGCCGTCGTCCGGCGCGGGTCGGGAAGAGGGCCTGGTCGCCATCGGCGCGGACGCCGCGTTCCAGGTCGTCGAGAAGGGGCACGCCGACCTCGTCTCGGTCGGTGCGGGCGAGCTGACCGCGCGCGGCATTTCGGCGGCGGGTCTGCTGTACGGCTACCGACTCGACGGTGCGTCGCCCGCGTTGACGCTCGACGTCAAGCGGCACACGCCCGTGCTCGAGGCCGATGTCGTGACCGCGCTCGTGCCGACGCCCCGCCGGCTGCAGGCCGAAGCGGTCGTCGTGCACCAGATCCGGCGCGCCGGCGTGCGCAGCCTCCTGGTCGACGTGCCGGCGTGGACCCAGGACGACGTCCAGTTCGTCACGCCGCTGCTGCGGGCCAGCCATCCGCTCTCCGGCGATCGCGCGCCCGCCGACGTCCCGGCCGGCTACACGCGCTGGCAGGTCGACCTCAAGCAGCGCGTGATCGGGCGGCACACGATGCGCGTCCTGTACTACGAGGACCAGACCGAGGACGACTGGACGATCGCGGCCGACCACCCCGTCGGCGTGCGCGTTCCGCTCGAGCGCTCGGAGCGCATGCTCGTGGTGCGTCGCGCCGACGGGCTCGAGGTGCGCGCGAACACCGAGGGGCCGGGACTGCGCACGCTCGACGTGACCGATCTTCCCGCGGAGGCCGCGCTCGACCCGCTCCAGGTGCTCGAGGTGCTGCGTCTGGCCGACGGCGCCGACGGGCTGTCACTGTCCGTCGCCAAGCACGACGGCGCAGCGGTGCTCAACGCGATCGCGACGAGCGTGGAGCTGCACACCGCCGTGGCGACCGAGGGCGTGCTGCGTACACGCGCCAACGTCGTCTTGTTCAACGTCGACCGTCAGTTCCTCGACGTGCGGCTGCCGCCGCAAAGCGATCTCATCGGCGCCGTCGTCGACGGCAAGCCCGTGAAGCCGCTGACCCGCGGCGACGGCACGCTCATGATCCCGATCCCGACGGCGCGCAGCAAGAACGCGCGCACCTTGGCGTCGCTCACGTACGAGACGAACCTCGGCGAGGCCATCTCCGGAAGCGTGGACGTGCCGGGGCCGACGTTTCCGAACCTCGAGGTGCTGCACACGTCCATGCAGGTCGCGCTCGAGCCGAACTTCCGGATCGAGGGCGTGCGCGGCAATTTCACCGAGCACGCGCTCGAGGCGCCGCCCGCGCGCGCGCCGTGGGTGGCGAGCCTGCTGGGCGTCTTCAAGCCTGACACGTGGTCGGCGCCGAGCGCATCGTTTCGAGCCGACTACGACGTCGAGGCGGTGATCATGGAAGACGCCGCGCTCATTCAAGCCCGGACTCACATGAAGGCCCCGCACGCCGGATCGGGTGCCGAAAGCGACGGCTACCAGGACATTCGACGTCGAAGTTCGGGCCGCGTGGCCGGCGAAGACGGCGACAAGATCCGCGGCGTGATCGGCGGCAAGAAGTCGCATCCGGAGATGGATGACGCCACGACGCCGGCGAACACGGTGGCGCCGCCGGAGCCCGAGTCGAGTCCGGGCTTGTCGGACATGCCGAGCGAGGACTTCCCGGCGGCGGCCGGGGAAGACGGCGGCGGCGGTCCCCCGATCGCCGGCGACCCGGCGCCCGGCGACGAAGCGGCGGCGGCGAACCAGGGGCCGTTGCCGAACCCGCGCGCCCCCATGCGTGCGGGCGCGGGCGCGGGCGGACGGCCGTCCGGCGAAGGCGACATCTCACCCTTCGGCGCCCAGCCCGGCCGCCCGAAGAGCCCCGGCGCGCGGCGCAAGGGCCTGCTGTCGCTCGACGTTCCCGTCTTGCTGTCGCCCAACACGGTGGTCGCGCAGCGCATGGGCACCGGCGGGACGATGACGATCGAGCTCGAGGAGCGCTCCTCGACGAATCACGGCTACGCCGCGCTCGTGTTGCTGTTCATCGCGGGGGGCATCGCCTTCGGGATGGGCAGCCGCGCGCGCAAGGCGTTGTTCCTGACCGCGGCGATCGCGCTTGCCGTCGCCGTGCAGCTCATGTTCGGTTCGAGCGGCTCGACGCTGGTGTGCGCGCTCGCCGACGCCGCGACGGCGCTGTTCGCGTTCTACGCGTTGCGCGCCATCGCCACGTGGATGACGCGCGTGAAGGCGCCCGCGGCGGCGATGCTCTGTGTCGCGCTGCTGACGGCGACGGCGTCGAGTGTCTCCGCCGACGAGCCGCGCCCGCCGGTGCCGAACGCCAAGGGCCCCGACAAGGTCTACATTCCGTACGACCCCGCCAAGCCCGGCGAGATCGACGACCAAGACCGCGTCTTCCTGCCGCTCGAGGCGTACCTGCGCCTGCACAAGGCCGCGCATCCGGAGAAGGACCCCGACGTCGTCGCGCTCGGTCGCTACATCACGCTGGTCGACGCGCGCTACCGCTTCACCGTCGACGAGCAGATGGCCACGGGCACCGTCGTCATGCGCTTCGCCAAGCGCGGTGAAGGACTGAAGGTGGCGCGAATGCTGCTCGGCGGGTTCGCGATCACGTCCGCGTCGCTGGACGGCGAGCCCGTGCGGCTGCTGCTCGAGAACGGCCTGTATCTCGTCCCCCTCGAAGCGCAGGGCGACCACACCCTCGAGCTCGCGTGCCGCGTCCCCGTGGCCCGCCAGCCGAACGGCCGCGCGTTCAGCTTCCAGGTACCGTCCTTCGGCGGCGCCACGCTCGACGTGCTCGACGCCGACTTCGAGGGCGACCTGTCGGTGTCGGGCGCCGGGCGCATCGCCACGCTCGGCGAGGCGGACGACGACACGGGCTACGTCGCGCGTGCCTATCTCGGCCGCGCGAGCCGCGTGAACGTCTTCCTGCGCGACCCCCGCGCGGACGAGCTGCCGACGTCGGTCGTGACCCGCGCCGAGTCGCGCACGGTCCACAGCCTGCGCAACGACGGCACCGAGACGGTGACGCGGATGATCGTCCACGTGCTGCAAGGAAAGGCCCCGTTCGTGGACCTGCGCATGCCCGACGACGTCCGGGTGCTGGAGGCCAAAGGCCGCAACGTCGTGCGTTGGGAGACGACGGTCGCCGACCCGAACCGGCTGCGGCTCGTGTTCCAGCAGCCCGCGACGGGTGCGGTCCCGCTGGTCGTACGCACGTTCCGCGCGTCCGAAGCGGCGGAGCGGACCGAGACGCTGGTCGGCCCCATGCTCACCGGCGCCACCGGGGAGCGGGGCATCGTCGTCGTGAACGCCGAGCCGACGGCGCGTGTGGACATCGAAGCCGAGAACGGCGTACATCGCACCGGCCGTCCGCGCGATCAGCAGTCGACGGGCCCGGACCGCCTCGGCCGTGTCGTCGGTGCGTGGACCTTCGCGGCGCGTCCGGCGTCCCTGTCGTTGCAGATTCGCCGCGTCGAGCCGCGCATGGAGCTGAGCTCCACGCTGGCGGTCGTCTTCGGCGACGACCGCGTGCGCACGCGCATGGACGGCGCGGTCCACGTGGATCGCACCCAGATCGGTCATCTCGAGTTCGCCTTGCCCGGCGACGACGAGGTGCGCGACGTCGAGAGCCGCGGCATGGCGACATGGTGGCTGCAGGGCGAAGGCGACGAGCGTCGCCTGTTCGTGCGCTACACCGATATGCGCGCCGGCGATCTCGCCGTGCGTGTGTTCCTGGAGCGTCGCCTCGGCGGCCGTCGCGACGGGATCGCGGTGCCGCGCTGGTCGCTCGTGGGCGCGCAGCGCGACCGCGGCGTGCTCACGCTCTACACGCTGCCGGACGTCGAGCCGTCACCGGGCGCCCTGCCCGGCCTCAAGTCGGTGGCGCTTCGCCGCAACAACGGCGCCGCGCCGCACGTCGACGGCGCCACTGCCGCGCACGTGTTCACCTGGGAGCGCTCGCTGACGGGCGCGCTGCCGGTCGTGCTGCGCACGCCGGACCTCGAGCGCGAGGCGGTCGTCGTCTCGATGATCGCGCCCGGCGACGAGGAGCACCGCATCGAGCACCTCGTGCTCTTCCGCGTCACGCGCGGATCCACCGACCGGCTGCGGCTCTTCCTGCCGGACGGGGGACACGAGGTCAACAACGTCATTCGCGTTCGCGATCTGCGCGAGATCAGCGAGGAGGTCGTGACGCGCCGCGGCGCCGACGGCCAGGACGTGGCCGGCACGCTCTACGACATCGTGCTGCAGTCGCGGCACAACGGCCTGATCGAGGTCACCGTGTCGCAGGTCTGGGCGGCCGACCGCGCGGTACGTGTCGTGCAGCCCGAGCAGGTGGGGGAGACGCGCTGGTTCTCGCTCGTTCGGACGTTCCTCGACGGACGCGTCGTACGGCGTCCGCTCGCGGGCGATCTGGAGAAGGCCGAGTGGGCGGACCTGCCGTTCGTCCCGCGCGGCCTCAGCCAGGAGGCCGTCGTGGATCAGTTCGTCGGGCGCAAGCCGTACGTGCTGAGCGTGACGGCGGAGCGTCTCTCGATCGAGGAACAGGCGGCCGCCGTCGTCCTCGCGTCGGTTGCCGATGTCGTGCTCGGGCTCGACGGCTACGCGCGCATGCGTGTCAGCTACCGCATCTTCAACCGCTCACGACAGTTCCTGCGCTTGAAACTGCCGGAGGGCGCGCGCCTGTACGGCGGGACGGCCGCGGGGAAGGCGATCAAGCCGCTGGCGGGCGCGGGCGGAACCGTCCTGATTCCCGTGCCGAAGGTTCCGCTGGGCGGGACGGGCTACCAGGTCTCGGTGACGTATCGCGTGCGCGCCGGCGCCGACCTCGACGAAGGGGACTCGCTGGAGATCCTGCTGCCCGAGGTCGAAGAGCAGGTCGAGGTGGACCGCACGGTCGTGCGTCTCTACGTCCCGGAAGGCTACGAGTACGAGTTCGACACGACGATGAGCCGCACCGCGCAGGCCGACGTCGCCGCCGACCTCGCCGAGGTGGCGCTGCGCGAGACGCGCAAGCTCCTCGAGGTGGCACAGAAGGGCACGCTCGAGCAGCGCTTTTTCTCGTGCACGAACGCGAACGTACTGCTGCAGGAGGCGGAGCGTCTGAACGCGATGGCCGGCGACGGCAAGGAGGCGATCACACTCGGTCGCGACATCGCCCAACTCAAGCAGGAGTGGGCCAAGGAGCAGAACCGGTGCGCGGTCGACTTCATCTCCGCGAACACGGACGTGTCGCGCGTGAATCCGCTGCAAGAGGAGTTCGGGGGGAACGCCGCGAACCTCATCCAGCTCGACGAAGTGTCGAACGACCTGCCGGAGCCCGGCGGGTCGCTGGAGAACGTGTTCGAAGGCTCGAAGAACGCCGGGGCCTGGCGCTTCAACGACGCCGCGCCCGAGAAGGGCAAGGCGAACAAGGACATCCTGTCGCTCAAGAACGAGATCGAGAGCGAGCTCAAGACGCGCTATCAGGCCGAAGCCCGCAAGCTGGAGCAGTCGATTCGTGTGGACCAGGAGTCGAAGCAGCTGCAGCAGAAGGGCGACGTGGGCAAGACGAAGGCCGTCGAGATCCGGGCGGCGAAGCGACATGCCGCGGGGTACGACGCGGCCAACTTCAAGGAGCTCAATCGCCGTCTCGCGGAAGAGCAGGCCCGCAACGGCCAGCTCGGCGCCGGCCAGGCGCTTGCGCGACAGCGCGGCACGGCGCCCGATGCGCAGCGCGAAGAAGACCGGCTGTCGCGGGCGACGACTGCCCTGGCGGCCATGACGCGCTCATTGGACTCGAACGCGCAGCTCGTGGAGCGGCTGAAGGTGGCGCAGGAAGGGCGGCCGGCGCTCGGCCAGGGACAGATGCTGTTCGGCGCCGAAGGCGAGAACGTCAAGCATCAGCAGCTGGCGGACCAGCTGCTCGACTACACGTCGACGTACAACAGCTCGTTCGCGGGCTTGCTCGAGGGCGGGCCGACGGTGCGCGGCAACCCCCTCGCGAACTTGGGTCTGACGGCCATGGGCATGCCGGATCGCGGCATCGCGTATGACCCGGTCGACATCGGCGGCGGAGGTGGAGAGGGTGTTGCCGGCGGCGGTGACGGAGGATCCCGCGAGATGCACTCCGCTTGGGATGTGACCGCCGCGGGCGGTGGCGGTGCCGGGCACAGCACGACCGCGGACGACGTGAAGGGCAAGGTCGGCCTCATGGGCGTGGACGTGCCGTTGCCGAAGATCGGCAAGGTGTACTACTTCCGCAGCGTCCGCGCCGGCGCGCCGATCACGATCGAGGCGAGCGACGCGTCGATCTCGGTGCCGGGCCGGATCGCGGTCCTGGTGTTGATCCTCGGCGCGTTCGTCGTGCTGGGCGTGGGGGCGTACCGGAAGGGCGCGCGTTTGTAGGGGCGACCTCGTGGTCGCCCAATTGGGCGTGTCCTGGCGTCCCGGGTTGGGCAGCCACAAGGGCTGCCCCTACCGGGAATCGTCACGTGCACGTGAACGTGATCGTGCACGACACCCCGGACCGCGAGGCGGTGAACGCTAGCCGTCAACCGACCGCATGCGTTCGCAGTACCCGCACTTGAAGCGGTACGGGAAGTCCCCGATTCGCAGGAAGACCGTCTGGATCTCCTCGCTGTGCGTGATGCACGTCGAGTTCGAGCACGTCAGGATGCCCAGCAACCGCTGCGGCACCTCCAGCTCCGTCTTCCCCGCGACCTCGCCGTCCTTGACGATGCTCACCGTCAGATCCGGCCCCAGCAACGCCAGCCGGTTCAGCTCCGACTTCTCCAGCTCCATACCCTCGATGCGCACGATGTCCTTGTTTCCCGACCGCTTGCTCGGGACGTTGATGCCCACCGTGACCGGTCCCTCGCGCGGCAGCCCCAAGAGCTCCAATGCGCGGATGGCCGTCCCCACCGGCATGTGGTCGATCACGGTCCCGTGGGTGAGCTTGAAGTCGCGCGGCGCCGTCATGCGTCGGATCCCAGGATGAGATGCAGCAGCGCCATCCGCACGATCACGCCGTTGCGCGTCTGCTGGAAGTAGAGCGCGCCGGGCAGGTCGTCCACGTCCGGCGCCACCTCGTTCACCCGCGGCAACGGATGCAGGATCTTCAGATCCGATCCGAACTGCTGGAGCGCGTCGCGATCGACGCGGTACGCGTGGCGGACGCGGTCGTACTCGATCGGGTCCGGGAAGCGCTCCTTCTGGATGCGCGTGATGTACAGCACGTCCAGGTCGCCCGCCTCTTCGAGCGTGTCGACCTCCGCCGCCAGCCGCCCGGCCTCGTCGATCTCGCGCCGCAGGTCGTCCGGGACACGCAGGCTCGGAGGGCCGATGAACTTCAGCTGCACGTCGAACCGCAGCAGCGCCTCGGAGAGACTGTGCACCGTTCGCCCGTAGCGCAGGTCGCCCATGAAGCCGACCTTGAGATCGTCGAGACGGCCCATGGCCTTGCGAATCGTGTAGAGGTCGAGCAGCGTCTGCGTCGGATGCTGGTTGCTGCCGTCGCCGCCGTTGATCACCGGGATGTTGGACACTTCGGCGGCCAAGCGTGCCGCGCCCTCCTGCGGGTGCCGCAGGACGATGGCGTCGCAGTAGCCCGAGACGACCTGGATCGTGTCGCGCAGCGTCTCGCCCTTGCTGAAGGACGAGCTCTTGGGCTCCGCGAAACCCAGCGTCGAGCCCCCGAGCCGCAGCATGGCGCTCTCGAACGAGAGCCGCGTGCGCGTGGAGGGCTCGAAGAACAGCGCGCCCAGTACGCGGCCCGGAAGCAGCGGCTCGATGGGGGTCCAGACGCCGTCCGCGGCGAACCGCTCGAACTCGGTGGCCGCGTCCAGGACCGTGACGATGTCGCCCTTGCTGAGGTCGTCGGCGGAAACAACGCTACGGCCGCGAAAGCTGCCGGCCGCGTCCCGCGTCGATTCGTCCGCCATCAAAGGCACTCCTGACCGCGAGGGAGTGTATGTGTGCGACCGACACCCGCCAACCGGGTGCGCGGCCCCGCACGTTGTTAGCATGGCGCCGGGCTGGAGGCCGACGACCGACGACATGGCTATCGAGCGAAGCATCCTCTGCGTGGCCGTCGCGGGGCTCGCGCTCCTCGCGAGCGGCGCCTGCGCCCACGACTACGGCATCGAGAACCGCGAGACCCCGGTGCACGTGTGGATCACCGCGCCTGGCATGGCCGCGGAGGGCGGCACCATCGACGCGCTCGTCTACCTGGGCGCGCTGAAGGTCGTCGAGGGCCCGGTCACCTTTCCGCCGGGCGTCCCGACCGTCAATCTGCCCACCGTGTACGCCCGCGTCGGCGAGGTCGAGTGCTCGGCGGTGCTCAACGGCGGCGCCGTCACGGTCCGCGAGACGGTCGAGATCGAGGGCGAGTCGTGGGTCCAGATCATCGTGACGGGCCGCGCCGCCACGATCGAACTCAGTGAGGAACAGCCGTCTCCCTGGGGCCGCTGACCCGGGTGGACAGCGCCTTCTTCCGTGCTACTTCGGACGCATGAAGTTCACCGAGCACGGAAGCACGGCCGCCGACTACGACTTGCTCGCGGAGGCGTCGCGCATCGCCTACCCGGACGTGATCGTCGGCGAGCACCGGCTCAACCGCGGCACGGCCCAGGTCGAGATCACCTCGCCCGTCGAAGACGCGGAGGCGGCCGCCACGCGCAAGCGCTGGGCGCACGCGTTGCTGCCGTCGACGCTCGTGGACGACGCCCCGGTCCTGCATCTCGGTTGGCCGACGCACGGGCCGTTCGTGCTCACGCCCCACGGCACCCACTTCGACTCGTACCTGGCCGTCGCGCAGAAGGTGCTGGACGAGAACCACCCGAACCTGCGCCGCATGGTGGACGACCTGATGGAGAAGGGCGTGCTGCTGCGCCGCGAGATCGTCACGGACGACTACCTCGTCGGCGACACCGACGGCAAGGTCAAGACGCCGGCGGATCTCGCCGCGATCTGGATCGAGGCGATGGGTGCGCGCTGGCCGATCGAAGGCGGCTACAGCACGTTCTTCAGCAGCAGCGGCGCCGAGTCCGTCGAGGCGGCGATCAAGCTCTGCTACCAGGCGGCCTACAAGCGCTTCGTCACCGCGCACGGCATGGACGTGTTTCGAAAGCTCCAGGACGAGCTGGGCGTCCCGACCGCCGCGCACTTCGAGCGTGATCCGGGCCTGCCGGAACACGACGTGTACCACGACTACCCGTTCCACCTCGTCGCGTGCGAAGGCGCGTTTCACGGGCGCACGCTGGGCGCCCTGTCGCTCACGTGGAGCAAGAAGGCGCACCGGCTCTCCTATCCGAAGCCGCGCACCGTGCACCACGTGCCGTTCAACGCGGAGGGCGACCCGGTCCGCGAGCTCGTCGACATGCGCGACATCACCGAGATCCTCGCGACACCCGGCGAGCTGAAGCGTGTGGTCTACGAGCAGGGCCGCATCCCCAAGGACCTGTTCGCGGGTTTCGTCGCGGAGCCCTTCCAGGGCGAGGGCGGCTACGTGCCCGGCGATCCGGCATTCTTCGCGAAGGTGCGCGCCGTGTGCGACGAGACGGACGGCTTGCTCGTCGTCGACGAGGTCCAGAGCGTGGCTCGCACCGGCAAGCTGTTCATGACCGAGCACCTGGGCATTCGGCCCGACGTGGTGTGCACGGCGAAGAGCATGGTCATCGGGATCACGATCGCGCGCGCGGATCTGGCGGAGCACTGCCACGTGGGCTGGCACAGCAACACGTGGGGCGCCGGCCGGGTGTTCGACACCAACTTCGCGTGGCACACGCTCGACACGTTGTTGCACTACCGCGACCCGGTGTTCGACGGGATGAGCTACTTCGACAACGAGGTGGTCAAGGGTGTGCGGCTGCGCGAAGGGCTGGATCAGCTGGCGGAGCGCCATCCGAAGCTGGTGGCGGGACACCGCGGGATCGGCGTGATGAACGCGGTATTGGTGCGCGAGCGGTCGCGCATCGTCCGGAAGGGTTGGGAGATGGGTCTCAAGCTGCTCGGATGTGGATGGAGCGGCGAGGTGGCGCCGATCCGGATCTTGATGTTGGCGGACACGCTGACGCGCGAAGTGGACGAGTTCCTGCGGGTGTTCGACGAGGTGCTGACCGCGGTCGCGGAGTAGGCGCCCGGTTGTTCGCGGGCGGGGTCAAGCCCCGCCCCTACAGCCGGTTGTCTCGTTCGCGCCTGGGCCGTAGGGGCGACTCTCGAGGTCGCCCGCGAATCACGGCGTTCGATCCGGCAACAACGCCCTGAACGCGTCGTCCAACGCCGGCAGGAACACGTCTTCCGCCAACGAACCCGCGCCGCGCCGTTCGCTGAAGAAGTGATTCAGCCGCGGCAAGACCTCCAAGTGCGCGCCGGGCGGGAGGTTCTCGCGCAGCTCGTCGGGCGGCGCCACGACGTCGAACTCACCGACGAGCACGCGCGCCGGCACCGGCAACCCGCGCAGGTTCGCCAGCACCTCCTCGTCCTTCGCGGCGTCGGTGATCGGCCGCCCCAACAACAGATTCCCGAAGTCCCGCTTCGTTCTCGGCACGCGCGTCGCCGGGGCGAGCAGCAGCACGCCCCGCGGCGCGGGCCGCCGGTCCACCCGCGGGTTCAGCAGCCACGCCAGGCTGCGCGCGCCGTAGCTGAACCCACCTGCCCACAGCGGCTTGCCGCCCGTGCGCCGGTCCATGTCCCTGATCGCCTGACGCCAGTCCTCGAGGTGCGCCTCGAAGTCGTCGACGTCGCCTTCGCTGCCGCGCACGCCGCCGAAATCGAAGCGCATGGCGAGGAGTCCATGCGCCGCCGCGCGGTCGGCGGCGGCGATGACGGCGGGATGGTCCATGTCGCCGCGATGCGCGGGGTGGGGGTGCGCGACGACGAACCCGCCGCGCACCTCGCCGTCGGGCTCGTGCAGGCGCGCGTCGATGCGATGCACGCCGGAGACGAACGAGACCTCGCGCCCGCTACGCACCGGGCGATTCGTCTTCCCCGTTCGGCGCCGGGATGATCGGGAAGACCAGCGGAGGGCGCTCGGTCGCCTCGCGAATGCGGGGCGCCGTCGGCAGCTCGTCGAAGCTCTCCGGCAGTCCGTCGTTCACCGGCTCGGGCTCGGGCGTTTCGTCGATCGCGGCGTCGCTCGGCGCTTCGGTGGTCTCGCCGACCGCCGGCGCCTCGGTCGATTCCGGCACGGGCTCCCGCTCCGTCATCGTCTCGATCTCGGCTTCAGCCTCGGTCTCGTCGGATTCTCTCTCGCCGGGTTCACTCTCTTGTGGGATCTCGATCGCAGGTGACGGCGGCGCGACCGGCGCGGCGCTCTTCACGTCGCGCACACGCAAGACCTCGTCGGCGAGCTTCGTGTAGTCTTCGGCGCCGGCGGAGTTCGCGTCGTACGCGAAAATGTGCGTCTGGTGACTGGGCGCCTCCGCCAGCCGGATGTTCTGGCGGATGCGTGTCGCGAACACGCGGTCGCCGTAGTGCCTGCGAATCTCGTCGATGACCTCCTTCGCGAGGTTCGTCACCGGGTTCACGAGCGTGGGAAGGATGCCGAGCAGCTCGAGCGAAGGGTTCACCTCTTCCTTGACCATCTCCACGATGCGGTCGAGCTGTCCGAGCCCGCGCAGCGCGAAGTACTCGGTCTGCACGGTGATGAGCACCTCGTGCGCGGCGGCCATCGCGTTCAGCGACAGCAGCCCGAGGCTGGGCGGACAGTCGATGAGCACCCAGTCGTACCGATCAGCGGGGATCTCGCGCACCGCCTTGCGCAGGCGCAGCTCCCGTCCGATCTTCGCGGCCAGCTCCGTCTCCGCGGCGGCCAGGTCTTCGTGCGCCGGCACCACGAAGAGGCGCTCGGTCGTCGTCTCCGTCGTCGCGTCGTCGAGGCGCGCCCCTTCGACCAGGACCTCGTAGAGCGTCGCGTCCGTCTCGTCCGGGTCGATGCCGAGGTGGTCGGTGAGGTTGCCCTGGGCGTCGCTGTCGATGAGCAGGACGCGCTTGCCGCGCAGGGCCAGCGCGGCACCGAGATTGACCGCGGTGGTGGTCTTGCCCACACCGCCCTTCTGGTTCAGGACTGCGATGATTCTCACGGACCTGAGCGTACCCGCACCTTGCGACGGCGTTCCGGCCGGTCGGCTACCCGGCCGCCGCGCCGTCGGCTTCACCCGGCTTCGGTACATACGAAAGCACTCGGTCGCGGACCGGCCCCTCCGGACCCGGCGCGTCGAGCATCAAGTGCTCCATCACCACCGTCGCGAACGCACCGGGCGGCAGCACGAAGCGCACGACGACCGACCCGTCGCTTTCGACGGCCAGCGTCGCCTCGCGCAGCCGCACGCGCAGCGGACGGCGGCCGCCCCGCGCCCGGCAATGCGATGTGCGGAACGCTTCGGCGTCGGCGCCCTCGGCTTCGAGCACCTCGCGCTCGATCTCGCCGGGGCGCCCCGTCGGAACGCGCGGGTCGTAGCCCAGGAGCGGCCCCGTCGGCGACGCCCGGTGCCGGCGGGCCAGGTCCGCGTCGTGTTCGTCCGCCTGAAACAGCGCGCCGCTGCCGTGCAGCCAACCCAGGTCGCCGGGCTCCAGCCGGTCGAACGTGTCGTCCTGCACCCGCCGGTGCAGGATGCAGTTGAACAGATACGACTGCCACGCCGACAACCAGATGCGCTTCGGCCCCGATCCGATGATCTCGAACGCGTCGCGCGGCGAACCGCCGCGCATCAGCACCTTCAGCGCACGCTTCTCCCAGCGGTGCTTGAGCGGAAACAGCGCGTACGCCTGCTCGAGATCGCCCGCGTCGTAGCAGCGGCGCGCTTCGCGCACCGACGGGTTCATCTCGGACGGCGCCGGGTCGCCGAGCAACAGGTCCATGAACCCGCCCCAGTCCTCGCGCACCATCGCCCGGCCCAGCAGGTGCCCGTCCTGCCTTACGCCGTAGCGTTGCGTGCCGTAGCCGTTCGGCATGCCGCGCGACACGAGCCGCTCCAGGGTCGTGCGGGCGGCGTCGACACGCTCCAGGTTCGGGTCGCGGACGCGAATCGTGAAGCGGTTGCCCTTCAGGTGACCGATCTTGAGCGCCTTCGCGTCGCGCTCCGCCGAGAGCACGCGGAACTTGGGGTGCCGGAGACCGTGGAAGCGCTCGGGCGCCACCTTCGGCACCGACACGTACTGCCGCGCGACGGCGCGCGCGTCCTTCAGCCCCGCGTAGCCGATGCGGCGTTCGCTCACCTTCACGGCCTTGCTCAAGAACAGGAGCACGTCGAACGTCGGCGTCGCGCGCTTCTCGATCTGAACGCGCGTGACGTCGCCGCGCCCGGTCGGCGGGCGCAACGGGATCTCCTCGACCAGGAAGTCCTCCGGCCGCGAACGAATGCGTCCGCCGAGCCCGGCGCCCAGCCCCTCGAGATGCCCCACGTTCGCGGGGCGTGCGATCAGATCGCTGGAAACGCGCGCCTCCCCGGAGCCGGCTCCGCTACTTGTAGAACTCCATCGACTCCAGCGTGGAGCGAATGGCCTCGCCCCAGTTCTTGTAGCCTTCCTTCCAGATGCCGACGTAGACGCGGTACGTGTGGAACGCCGTGCGGAAGCCGAACTTCGCCACGTAGTGCTGGCCCTGGCCGGGGTAGTTGCCGTGCAGGACGCCGCGGTAGGCCTCCGAGACCTTCACCTTCGGGCCGACCTTGTTGCTCTTGACCTTCTGGGCGAACTTCATCTTCTTCATGATGTCCGACGACTTCGGATCGATCGGGCGCTTGCCGTCCTCCTTGACGACGGTGATCTTGTTCTTCTCGTTCTCGATCTCCGGGAAGGTGAGCAAGGTCTTGTGGCGGGTCTTCTTGGGCCACTTGTACGAGTAGATGGCGCCCTTGGGATGCTCGTTGATGAACTGGTTCCACCAGTCGGTCGTGACGGCGGGCTTGATCGCCGGCGGCGTCGCCTGCTGGCCGTTGATGATCCGGTTGAGCGGAATAGCGATCACGCGCACGGTGTACGAGCCGTATTGGTCCGAGCCCTCGAACTTGACGACGACGTCCTCGCCTTCCGAAGGCAGCGGGTCCACCCGCGTGAGCTTCGCGTGCTTGACCATGCGCAGCTTGATGTCTTCGAAGTCGAGCTCCTCCTCGACGCGCTCGATGTCGGGTTCGTCCGGCGCGTTTCCGGCGGCACTCGGGTCGGGCTTGTGCTTGACGTCCTCCTTCGGGTTGAGGATGTCGAAGCCGCTGTACGCCGTGTAGTCGATGTCGACCTTGACGCCCTCTTCGTCGAACTCGGTCGGGAACGCGAACAGGCGCAGGAGGTACAGCTTCCCCTTTGCGACCGTGACGACGAGGATGCCGTGGCACGGACGCTTCTTGGCGTTGAGGTTGATTGCGGTCCCTTCCGCCTCCAGCACGACGGCGGGCAGGTCGTCCTTGAGCGTCAGTCCCGTGTCGTCGAACTTGATCTTCGGACTCCCGTCGAAGCGCCCCGTGAGGAACTCCTTCACCTCGTCGCTGCGCGAGATGTCCTTGAGCGAGGTCTCCGCGGGCGCGTCGCGGATCGCCAGGTACAGCAAGGCGCCCTCGCCGTCGGCGGGCTTCCCGCCCTTGAGCTCCTTCAGGGAGCGTCGCGCGGCGCGCACGATGCCCGTCTTGGCCCAGTCCGGCTTGTCCTTGATCCACGTCCACGTGTCGGGAACCTCGAGCCAGCAGTTCAGCTTCGGGTCTTCCCACTCACGGGCTTCCGACGCGCCGTCGCCGCCAAGCAGCGCGATGGAAAACGACACGGTGAGCAGCAGCAGAACGGATGTGCGCATAGCCATGCTTTTCGACCTCAGTTCTCGAACGTCCAGGACTCGCGAAACGCAGCAAAGGCCGCACCGAGTGCCGTTTCCGCGTCGCCTCCGTATTGTACGCGAACGACATAGAGGTGGTCTGCATGCCCGATCCACCAGGATCGTTCCGTGTAGGTAACGCCGTCACGCATGCCGGTCAGGTGCGCCGTCCGGCACGTCTCGCCGGCCCAGGTGTCGGTCTCCGGCGCGGCGACGACCGCAGAGGCGCCGAACGTGTCCGTCCACGCCTTCGCACGGGCCTTGGCGAGCGCCTGCGACTGCCGCGCGGCGACCGGGGCGGCGGCCGCCGCGACGCGGACCTCGACGTACGCGTACCCCGCCTCGGTCCGGCCCTCGAGCGCCAGCGCCGCGGTCGCGGCGTCACCGAGCGTCAGGACCCCCAGGCCCGGCGGTTTGACGACCCGGGCTCCCGGGAGCTCGAACCCGACCTTGCGCTCGACGTCGGCGCCGCGCGGCTTCGTCTGCGGCGACACGGCGGCCAGCCAGGGCCCCGCGACACCCGGACGCGTGTCGGAGAACCTCGCACCGGCGAGCAGACGCTCCACCTCGCCGCGAAACAGGGTGTACACCGCTTCTTCGCCGGTCGCCATGGCATGCCACGTGTAGATCCGGTCGCGCACCGCCACGACGTAGTAGGCGAGCGTTCGATGCGCGTCGCCGACCATGCCGCGGATCTGCACGTACGACGCGGTCGCGTTCCCGAGCGCGACACCGTCTTTGAACGAGACGCCCTTGGGAAGTCGCTTCTCGAGGCCGGCCGCCTTCGCGTCCTGCCATTCCTCGTCGCGGACGAGTTTCACCGCGTCGAAGCCCCGGGGCTTGTCCTCGATCGTCAGGCGCAGCTTGCAGGTGTTCATCGCGTCGTCCTTCGGAACGCGTCGCTCGCGCGCGGCCTCGTAGACGAGGAAGATCTGCCCCGTCTTGCGCTCGTCGTTCGTGACGTACGTGAGGGCGAAGGGCGTCTCCCGTACGGTCCACCGTAGGTCGTGCGAGGGGAAGACGATCGTGTCGCCCTCCCTGCGCGGTGACGTTTCCGACCAGACCGGGCCGCCCGCGGGGTGGGACTCGATCTCCGGGTCCGGACCGAGCTCGCCGAAACCGGCGAGCGGCTTCTCGCTCGGTCCGGCGCCTTCGATCAGTCTCAGCCCGCGTCGTGCCGCGTCGAGCGCGCGCTGCTGCGTGCGGTGGGTCCCGTCCCAGGTCTGCATGACGAGCACGTAGAACTGGTGCTCGTGTCGCACGGCGTAGTAGCGGAAATGCGCGGAGGCTCGGTCGGCGACCTCGCCCTGGACGAAGGCGACCTTGCCCGCGAGCCCGGACAGCGTGGCGGCCGTCGACTTCGACGTTTCCGCGTTGCGCAAGCGGCTCCGGCCCCAGTCCGTCAGGTCCTTCAGGAGCTTGTCGAGCGTGACGCCCTCCTGCGCCTCGAACCGAGCGCACGACAGGTCGGCCGCGACGTCGTCGTGGCTTGCCGCGACCAGGAAGCCCGCGTTGGCCTGCATGCGCGAGACCTTGTGAAACGACCAGCCCTCCGGCAGCGTCCACCGGAGATTGTCGTCTTCGAAGGTGCGCGTCTCCCCCGCCCACGCGGGCGTGCAGACCAGGAGGAGTCCGATGAGGAGAGCGAGCCGCGTCACCGTCGCAGGTTACTCGTTCGCGGAACCCTCGTCTTGTCCGTTGGTCTCGGGGGCGCCGCCGTCGCCATCCGCCGAGGCGCCGCTCGCATCGTCGTCGGCCGTGAGCTCTTCTTCGGGACGGACCCACGCCATCGAGACGAGCCGGTCCCCGGCCGGCACCTCGATCGCCTTCACGCCGGCCGTGGCGCGCCCCATCACGCGGAACTGCGACTCGGACACCGACATGCGAATCGTCTTGCCGCCCTCGGTGATGAGGATGATCTCATCGCCGTCCTCGATGTCGCGGGCGGCGACGACGAGGCCGTTGCGCGCGAGGCCCTGCGGCGAGATGTTGCGCAAGCCGAGCCCGCCTCGCGTCTGCGGCCGGTAGTCCTCGAACGCCGTGCGCTTGGCGTAGCCCTTCTCGCAGACGGTGAGCATCGTGCCGCCCTCGGCGACCTTGACCATGCCCACGACCCGGTCGTCTGCGCGCAGCTTGATACCGCGCACGCCGGTCGCCTGGCGGCCCATTGCGCGAACGTCGGTCGCGGGGAAGCGGATTGCCATGCCCTGCGCCGTCACCAGCACCACGTCGTCGTCGTCCGACGCGAGGGCCGTGCCGATGAGCATGTCGTCGTCGCGCAGCTGCGTCGCGATGATGCCGCCCTTGTGGATGTTCTGGAAGTCGCGCAGACGCGTGCGCTTGACGATGCCGTTGCGCGTCGCGAAGACGATCGACTTGTCGCCGTTGAGATCCCGGATCGGGAGGATCGAATGCGGGCGCTCGTCGGTGCCCACGTTCAGGTAGTTGACGAGCGGGCGGCCCTTGGCGTAGCGGCCCAGCTCCGGCAGGCCGAACACGTGCTCCTTGTAGACCTTGCCCCGATCGGTGAAGCACAGGATGAGGTCGTGCGTGTTGGCGACGAGCAGGTGCTCGACGAAGTCGCCTTCCTTGGACTCCGTGCCCTTGATGCCCTTGCCGCCGCGCCGCTGCTTGCGGTACGCGTCGAGTCCGGTGCGCTTGATGTAGCCCTCGTGCGAGACGGTGACGACGACGTTCTCCGGCGTGACCAGGTCGAGCGAGGTGTAGTCGCCCTGTACGTCCTCGATGGCGGTGCGTCGGGCGCCGCCGAAGCGCTCGCGCAGCGACACCATGTCGTCGCGCACGATCGCGATG